>JAWKHV010000020.1:0-111582 GCA_041394645.1 Ilumatobacteraceae bacterium
GGTCAGCAGCACCGCACCGGTCCCGCCGAGCGGGTGGCCGAGGGCGATGGCGCCACCGTTGGGGTTGGTCTTGTCGAGATCGGCGCCGACCTCCTTGGCCCACGCGAGCACGACCGAGGCGAACGCCTCGTTGATCTCGAAGGTGTCGATGTCGTCGATCGACAGGCCGGTCCGCTCGAGCATCCGCTGGGTGGCGTCGATCGGTCCGGTCAGCATGAACACCGGGTCCACGCCGACCAGGCAGGAATCGACGATCCGGGCCCGGGGGGTGAGCCCGAGTTCCGCGGCGCGCTCCTCGCTCATCATCAACACGGCACCGGCACCGTCGGAGATCTGGGACGAGTTGCCGGCGGTGTGCACCCCGTTCTCCCGGGCGACCGGCTTGAGGGTGGCGAGCTTCTCGAGCGTGGTCTCCCGCAGTCCTTCGTCGCGAGTGACGGTGTGGGTCGAACCGGTCGGATTGCCCTCCTCGTCGACGTCGGGGGCGGTGATCGGAACGATCTGTCCCGCGAAGCGATCCTCCGCCCAGGCGCGGGCGCCGCGTGCCTGGGACTCGAATCCGAAGCGATCGGTGTCCTCCCGGCTGATGCCCCAGTGCTCGGCGATCCGCTCGGCGCCCTCGAACTGCGACGTCATCTCGTACTGCTCGAAGTAGGGCTGCGGGATCGGCACGCCGAGGCCGAGCTTCTTGTTCGAGTTCATGCCGATCGGGATGCGGCTCATCGTCTCGACACCGCACGCCATCGCCACGTCGACCACACCCGACGCGATGAGTGAGTAGGCCAGGTTGGTGGCCTGCTGCGAGGAGCCGCACTGGGTGTCGATGGTGGTGCACGCCGTCGACTGCGGGAGCCCCGCGGCGAGCCACGCGGTGCGGCCGATGTTGAACGACTGCTCACCGACCTGGCTCACGCAACCGGACACGACCTGCCCGACGAGCGCCGGATCGATGCCCGTCCGCTCGATCAGCGCCTTCTGAACGGTTCCGAGGATGGTGGCGGGGTGCTCGGTCGACAGCCCACCGTTGCGGCGGCCAACGGGGGTCCGGACGGCATCGACGATCACGACATTGGTCATGCGGCAACCCTAGGACGCCGCGGCTGGGTGCCTCCCATCGGGGGATCGAGCGGCAAGACTCCCGCCATGACCGAGTTCGTGCCGCATCACGTCCCGCCCGCGGATCTCGACCCTCGTCGAGGTCGCTACCTCCACGTGATCGGCACCGCGGTGTGGGAGATCGACGAACCGCTCGATGCAGCCTGGGCGGTGCACTATCTCGGCCATCGCGGCACGGACGCGCTGTGGGCCGTCGACGTCCCGCCCGCGGTGGACCCGGCCGACGGCGCCGCGCTCGACCTGCGCCGCCTCTACGGGCGAGTCGACGACACCGACTGGGCGATCGCCGGGCGAGCGGTCCAGATCGTGGAGTGGGCCCGCACCCATCGCTTCTGCGGACGATGCGGGACCCCGACCGAACTCTCCGGCAACGACCGGTCGATGACCTGTCCGTCGTGCGGACTGCTCGCCTATCCCCGGCTCGCGCCGGCGATCATCACCCTCATCACCCGCCACGACGGGGAGGAGGCCTTGCTCGCCCGAGGTGCGCAGTTCCCCGTTCCGATGTACTCGTGTCTCGCCGGCTTCGTGGAGCCGGGCGAGAGTCTGGAACAAGCCGTCCATCGCGAGGTACGAGAGGAAGTCGGCATCGAGATCTCCGACGTGACGTATGCCGGCTCACAGCCGTGGCCGTTCCCGCACTCGCTGATGCTCGGCTTCACCGCCGAACACGCCTCGGGCGAACTCGTCTGCGACCCGGTCGAGATCCTCGATGCCCAGTGGTACCGCCGTGACCAGCTGCCGATGATCCCGCCGGGCATCTCGATCGCCCGCAAGCTGATCGACGCCTGGGTGAGCAGGTGAGGTTGACGGCCCGGCGGGTCGGGATCAGCGGGTGAAGTACCCGTTCACGTCGAGGGCGACGTGAACGGGAGACGACGCCCGGATCTGGATCGCTCCGGCGTTCGAGCTCGGCAGCACGCCACCGGCGGCGACCGTCTCACCCGCCACCGTCCAGTTGACGTTGGAGTTGGTCGGGAGGGTCGCGACGCCGCCCGGCCAGACCTGCAGGAACCCGCCGGCTCGCCGGGTTGGATGGCGGTGAGGTTGGCGGACAGCGCCGCCACGCCGCTGGTCGGGATCGTCGCCTGGCCGCCCGCCGCCACCGCTCGCTGCTCACCGGCACGGAACGGGACCGTGGCTCGGCTGTCGGAGACCCGGTTGGGCGTGATCGGCACGAAGCGACCCGAGGTCGACGACGGCGCCGTTGCCGAGGTGATCGAACCGGCGACGTCGACGATCAGATGGGCACCACCGGAGGTGAAGAGCCGGATCGTCCCGTTCGCAGCGAGCGGCACGATCGCCGTGTTGGCCACGGTTTCCCCGGTCGACAGGTTGAGTGTCGAGGTCTCCGCCACCGGAGCGCCGCCCACGCCGGTCGTCACGTATCCCGGAGCCGCAGCGTCGGTCGCAGTGACCGTGACGACGACTGCGCTCGACGTGGACGGGTCGATCCCGGTCGAGGGTGGGACCACGACGTCGAGCGAGTCACCCGCTGCGGGTCGGTGTGGTCCAGCCGGCCGGCACGAGGTCGGGGCGGTCGCCGACGACTGGCGGGTGTCGAGCACTCGGATCGGGGTGAGCGGCGCCAGCCGACCGGCCCGGGTGGCGGTGGTCGGGGAGAAGTAGCCGAGCAGGTCGACGATCAGATGGCCGCCGCTCGGGAGATAGGCGGACAACGTGGGGTGGCCGGTGGTCGAGTCGAGCGGCGAGATCACGAAATTGGCCCGATCCTGGCCCGAGCGCGACAGGTTCAGGCTCGAGAACGCGTCGACCGGCGCCAGCCCGGTCGGGAACACCTGGACGTAGGACTCGGTCGCTGCGGCTGCGACCGTGACGTTGAGCGCAACCGCGGTCGCGTCGGTCGGAACGTCGCTCCCGACGTCGAAGCGAACGATCGACTCGGGCAGGTTGGCGTCGACGTTCCACGTGCGAGAGTCGAAGATCCGTTGCGGAGCGACGGCGGTGAATCGGGATGCCGTTGCGTCGAGCGCGCCGAACGTGGTCGGAGGAGGTCCGGCGATCGCTCGTCCCCATCCGGAGTCGTTGTCCGGGCCCGGTGGACCGAACGAGGTGGTCGTGTTCTTCACCAGGGCGGCCAGGCCCTGGGGCGACGCTGCCAGCCCGGCGTCGAGGAACAACGCGGCGATCCCGGTGACCACCGGGGCCGCTGCGCTCGTGCCGCGAAACCCGGCGCTGCCGTACACCGAGGTGCTCAGGCCGGAATCCGCCGCCACGTCGGGCTTGATGCGCCCGTCGTTGGTCGGGCCTCGCGAGCTGTAGTCGGCGATCGATTCGCTGCCGACGGGGTCGATCGCCCCGACCGCGAGCACGCCCCGGTTCGCACTGTCCACGATGCCGTTCGTGGCGGACCCGGCGGCCTGCCAGTACTCCAGATCGCCGGCGTAGGTCAGCAGCTCCAGGACGTCGTCGACCGTTCCGCCCCCCACGGCCCGCAGCTTGACCCGGATGTTGATGTTGGCGCCGGTCCCGCTCACTCCGGCCAGCTCGATCGGGTTGGCGCCGGCCCGCTGGTCCGGCGTCCCGTCGACCGGGTAGGCGAGCTCGTCGCCTTCGTAGATGAAGACGTCGTAGTCGGTTCGTGTCTGGGGCGCGCCCCAATCGCTCCACCGGAACCCGAGGATGTCCAGGTAGCCGCCGGTTCCGCTGACATCGACGTCGAGGCGTTCGTCACCAGGCGCGAACTCGAGCCACCCGTCGCGATCGTCGTCGCGCCATGGGCCCCGCCAGTACTGGGCGTACCCGTCGTTGCCGGCCGCGTTGATGAACGTGATGCCTCGTTCCACGGCGTAGTCGGCGAGGGCGTCGAGGGGACCGTCCCGTCCCGGGACCGTCGAGCGGCGCGCCGAGGGATCGGTTCACGAGGTGGACCCCGTTGGCCACGAACATGTCGATGACCAGGTACAGATCGTTGAGCGACACCCCGCGGGCGAGGTAGAGCTCGGCGTCGGGGGCCAGGTCGTGGATGATCTCGGCGACCGCATTGCCGTGACCTTCCTCGACGTCGTCGCCGAGGAACACCGAGCCGCCTGGGCATTCGTCGTATCCATCGCCCACCGAGTCGCGGCAGAACGTCCCGGCCGGGACCGGCAGGTCGCCGGCGGCCACGGCGGCGTCCCACTTCGTCGCGTTGAAGTAGTCGATGATGCCGATGCGCACGCCGGCGCCGGTCACCCCGTCGGCATGCCAGGCCGCCGCGCCCGTCGAGGCGACCGCCTCCGCGGTCAGCGTGGCCGCAGCCGAGCCGATCGGCGCGGCCGGCGCCGAGGTGATGGGCCGGCCGGTCGGCCGGGCCGAGACGGCGCGAGTGGCGCGCAGGTAGCCGACTCCCGGTTCGGCTGCGAGCATCTCCAACTCGTCCACCGGAACCTCGGCCTGGAGCCAGGAACCGGCGGCGACACCGGTCACTCGGCCTCGGTGCGCCTCCACGGCAGCCTGCGTCGTTCGCTCGGCGCCGGCGTCGGGGATCGCCAGTTCGACACTGACGGTGCCGTCGTCACCGGGCACGGCGGCGAGCCCGATCCCGCGCCTGCCCGCCGGCTCGACGACCGCACCGTCGGAGGCCTCGGTCACGGCGAGTAGGACCGGGTCGTCGAGCCGACCGACCGGCGCGGCGGACGCGACGGCCGAGGTGGGGATGCTCGTCGCGACGAAGGCCCACCCCGCGACGAGCAGCAGGCGGAGACGCACCGGGCGACCCTACCGGTCGCCTCTGGGCGCGTGAGGCTCAGCCTCCGGCCACGAACGCTCCGGTGGTCATTCGGCCAGACCCACCGGTGACCCGTCGATGATCTGGTCGAGGTATTCCGACAGGCCGTACCCGATGGCGTCGTCACTGCTGCCGTCGAGCAAGGTCCAACGGGTCATGCCTTCGGAGATGCGGGTCAGCAGCTCGTTGCCGTCGGGATCGGTGCGCCGGTTTCGGAGCGGAACGAGCTGCATCACCTCGCCCCGAAAGCGCCATTCCTTGCCCGATCGACTGGAGCGCAGCAGGCCCTCGACCTGCTCGTGGTAGCGGTCGCCCTCGCTGAACACCGTGCTGACCTCGACGTGATCGCACAGATGGATCCGGCCATCCTCCCAGACGAACCCGCCGCGGGTTCCCGGCCCCTCCTGCTTGGCGACTCGGCTGGCCATGAACCCGAGGTCGGCGCCGAAGTTGGCGGTGAGCCAGCGGTAGTACCAGGGAGCCTGCCAGTACCGAGGACCCCAGGAATGGTCGCGCAGCCCGAACCCCTCGACCTCGTAGCGATGTTCGCCGACGACGATGCTGCCTCGGCCGGCCACCAACTGTTCGTAGTGGCCTTTGGCGAATTCTTCCCCGGGGGTCTCGTGCGGGGTGTCGGGTTCGCCCCCGAACATCGAGGCCCGCCCCTGCCCGGTGAAGGTGAGATCGATCTCGCACGCCTCATACGGGTTCTCGGTGAAGGCCCGCTTCGGGTCGGCCATCTGCTTGGGATCGTCGAGGACGAGCACCTTGCCCCGGTACGACAACCGGAGCTCCTCGAACGGGGTGACCATCGTCCAGGTCATCCCGCCGGCATCGAGGGCGTCGTTGTGAGAGATCTCGGGCCGCTTGAACATGAACCCGACCCGACCATCGGGAAGGTAGAGGCACACGGTCATCTCGGCCTGGCCCTCGTTGGCCCGGTTGCCCATCCGGAACCAACCGCCGACGCCGAGCGACGGGTCGAACACGTTGACGTACATCGACTCGTTGAAGTTCGGTTCCGGACCGAGCTCGTGCATGAACTCATCCGACGGTTCGAGGCGCACTCCCATGGGCCACGACCCTACGAGCGGGATTCGACCAGCTCGCTACCGTGCTCGTGCGCTCGTCCCTACCGGGCTCCGAAGCCTCCGCCGCCTCCGCCGCCGCCTCCGCCGGAGCTCGAGAATCCTCCGCCCGAGCCGCTCTTGGACGGGGCCACGGCCGACGCGGTCGCCTTGCCGAACGAGTTCGGGAACCGCTCGATCGAATCGAACCGTCGCTGCCGGTCCAGCCCCACGTACCAGGCGCCGTACGACGGGTCGTTGAGCACCGATGGCAGCCGGGTGGCCAGCCCCTTCAGCAACTCGCGAGACACGCCGAAGGCCACGGCGTAGACCAGGAATCGCTCCCACAGGATCAGGTGGCCAGCCGGCGCCTCGGACAGATTCGAGAAGTCCTCGATGTACTTCTTCAGTCCCTTGGCCTTGGCGGCCTCGTCCGCTCCGGCCTGGGTCCGGTTCCGCAGCCCCACGCCTGCGATGCCGACCGCGGCGATGGCCCCGGCGAAGCCAACGATGCCGAGCGCGCTCCCGAGGATGAGCCCGACGAGGCCGAACAGGGCGATGGCCCCACCGAGGATTGCGATCTTGCCGATCCCGGATCGGATCCCTTGCTCGTAGTGGCGGGCCTTCACCGCGGTGCTGATGTCGCGCTGGAAGCCGGACGCGAAGGAATTCGCCCCCGACTGGTCGCGCGAGGCCCGCTCGGTGATCTCGTCCACCGTGGTGGTCGGGCCCGAGGAGAACACGTAGGAGAGCAGTCGTTGCTCGAACGCCTCGAGTTCGGTGTCCTGTTTGCCGGTTCGAGTCAGCCTTAGCTCGACCTTGTCCGGCCCGAACCGTTCGATCTTGCGCTCCTCGATCGTGAGGTGGCCGCGCTGAGCGAGGTCGATCACCGTGGCTGCGATGGACGTCCCCAGGTCCGGCGATGAACGCTTCATGTTGGCCAGCGCCACCACGGGTGGTTCGTCGAGCGGTTCGCGCCAGTACTCGCCGACGAGCGGATCGGGCGCCAGTTCCCGTCCGTGTCGGAACCACAAGAACGCCGCGCCGAGCAGGCCGGCCAGGGCCCCGGAACGGCCCGAGCAGCTGCGCAATCGGGACGGCGGGGGATCCACGGCGCGACCGCGGTCCTCGGCCAGTGTGGCATCGATGGCGGCACCCTCCTCGGCGAGGATGCCGGGGAGCAGCGCTCCCGCCGACGCATCGACATCGAAGGCGTCGCGTGGGATCGCGACCCGAGCCTCCACGAACCGACCGGCCGGTACCCCGTCGACCTGCAGGGTCACGCTGCTGGGGCCAAGCCGACCACACCCTGGCGAGGGCCGTGGCCCCAGGCCCGAAGGACCGAGGTGTCGGTGTCCGGGGTGTCGAGGGAGGCCGGGGCGATCTGGCCGGGAACCGAGATGTCGATGCGGACCGAACCGACGCCGGAGTGGTCCTCGCCGAGGAACATCCAGTACAGGTCACCGACGTCGGTGCCCACCTGCACCGCCCGCGGCACTCGGTAGTGGAGCTCGAAGGTTCTCACCTCGTTGGTGGCTGGCGTGGCGAAGTGCCACTCCCATTCGCCGGTCGGGGTCTGCGACGGCGGATCCACGAGCAACGACTGCCCGTTCTCGAACGCCTCGAAGGCCTCGATCCGGCTTCGGTCCTCACGCAGGAAGGACCGGACACCGATGGTGAAGGGTCCCCCCGAGAAGTCGTAGGTGACCTGCTCGACGACGTCCATGGCGGCATCCGAGCCGACCGTGGCCTCCACGGTCAGGCTCACCAAGGTGAAGGACTTCTCCTGGGCCCCGGCGCCCGGTGCCGCGACGAGCAGACCGGCGAGGGCGACGAGAACGAGGACGATCGAGGACGATCGGATGCGGGAGGCCAAGGTCACCCGTGCGAACGTACCCGTTCCTGGAGTCGCTGCATCCCCGCGATCCAACGGTCGTGGTCGGCGGCCTTGCGTTCGAAGAACGTCTTGACCTCCGTGTGCGGCAGCACCAGGAATCGTCGGGCCTCGATGGCGTCGATGGTGACGACGGCGACGTCCTCGGGCTCCAGGACCTGTCCGGCCGCCTTGACCACGTCCCCGGCGGCGGAGTCGATACCGCCTTCGGCCCCGGGGGGGTTCAGCATGTTGGTGTTGACCCCCATCGGGCAGAGGCAGCTCACGCCGAGGCCGTTGCCTCCGTAGGTGATCGCCAGCCATTCGGCGAAGGCGACTGCGGCGTGCTTGGTCACCGAGTAGGGCGCCGAACCGATCTGGGTCAGCAATCCGGCGGCCGAGGCCGTCACGGCGAAGTACCCGCTGCCGCGTTCGAGCCAGTCCGGGAGCAACTCCTTGGCTGCCCACCGGTGGGCGTGAATGTTGACCCGGAACGAGACGTCCCAGTCCTCCTCGGTCGCGGTGATGGGGTCGGTCCCGAGCCCGACACCGGCGTTGGCGAAGAACAGGTCGATCGTTCCGTCGCAGACGTCCCGGGCGCTGCGGATCAATTCGACGTTGCCTGCCTCTGAGCTGATGTCGACGCCGAGACCGAATGCGGAACCGGGCCGCTTGGCGTCCAGTTCGGCGGCGACCGCCTCGGCTCCTTGGCCGTCGAGGTCGGCGACGACGACGCGACGGGCCCCTCGGTGGTGGAACTCTCGGGCGAGCGCCCGACCGATCCCGCCGGCGGCTCCGGTGACGACGATGGCTGCGTTCTCGATCTGCACGCGGCTGACGGTACTCAATCGGGCGTGGTACCAGCGGCTCGGACCAGATCCCGCAGGGCGCGCTCCAGATGGGTGCGGAGCCGGTCGGGTTCGGCCACGGCGACCGGGTCGACGTGGAGCCCGAAGTCGAGGCTTCCGTTGTAGGAGAGCAACGTGAGGTTGAACCGACCCCCATGAGCGGGCCGAGCGGGTAGTTCTCCAGCACCTTGGCTCCGGCGATGTAGAGGGGAAGGGGGTGCCGCGCACGTTCGAGGTGGCGAAGTCGACCGTCTGGGCCTGCATCCGGCCGATGCGAGCGAGGAGCATCGCCGGGATGCCGTGGGTGAGCGACGCCAGCGTGTCGAGCGACGAGCCCCGTGGCTTCGGCGCGTGCCGATGCGGTGAGTTCGAGGAGGGCGCGAAGCGGTCCTCGATCGCCATCGGACCGGTCGGTACCAAGAACCGGGCCAGGGTGAAGGCGTTGTTGCCCGACTGTGCCGTGCGGGTGCTGACCGCCATCGATGCCCGAAGGTGGTCGACCGACGCGCCGAGCTCGTCGTGATAGCGCGCTGCGGCCTCCGATACTGCGGCGAGGATCGCGGTGTTCACCGTGCCCCCTTGGCCCGAGCCGCGGCCTGGACGGGTCCGATGGGGGCCCGGAGCGGGACGAGCTTGCGGCGTGACGAGCGCTGGCCCCACAGCGGGGACCGTGCTGGTTCGGCGTCGCCGAGTTGGGCCAGGGCGTCGCGGACCAGACCGACGGTGCTCCCCGGCGTCGGCTGGGCGGGCTCGCCGAGCATCCCGGCCATCGACTTGGCCAGCTCGAACGGGGTGCGCATGGTCGCGACGATCAGATCCCGCAGCTCGTCACCGGCGGTGGGTTCTCCGGGATCCTCGCCCGCGCGGAGATCGGCAGGGTCGGGCGGCGCCGGATCAGGCGCGATCGGCGGCCAGATCCATGAAGTGCATGGCGAGCGCCAACGCGGCTTCCCCGTCGGCGATCGTGTGGTGGAGCTTCTCGAGCAGGGCCGAGCGACCCCTCGGCAACCCGTCGATCACGACGAACTGCCACAGCGGACGGTGACGGTCGAGGGGATCGGCGGTCAGCATCGATGCCAGGTCGTACAGGGCCTGCATCGACGATCGGCTCGGGAGCGAGATGTGTCGGACGTGGCGGTCGAGGTCGAACTCGACGTCTTCGACCCACCTCGGCGGGCCGAAACCGCCGGGCGCCTGCACGACCCGTTGGCGCAGGCGTGGGACGACCAGCGCCGCGTGGGCGAGACGGCGGCGGAGCCGTTCGACGTCGAGCCGGCCTTCCAGGATGGTGAGGTTCCCGAACGTGGACGACAGCCGGGGGTCGTGTTCCAAGCGCCACATCAACGCCTCGGAATCGGACATTCGGTGCTCGAACCGGGGCGTCGCTCATGGCCCTAGCGTGGCACGCTCAGCTCGGGGGTTCGCGTCAGCCAGAGAACTCTCCTCGAACGGACGCAGCGCCGGGAGGGCGTGTAAGGGCGGCCGCCGTGCCGACCGCGGCGCCGGCCAGGACGTCCGGCGTGATGGATGCGGACGAAGGGCCGCGACAGCGCCACGATCATCGCGAGTCCGTACCAGGGGCCCAGGATGCCGGACTCCGGCGCGTGAGCAGCCGAGCGGCGAAGAACGCCGCGCTGGCGTGGCCACTCGGAAAACTGCTCGTGCTGGGCTGGCGGACCCGGTACCGGTCGTCGCCGGTGGTGGTGGGTCGATCCCGGCGGAACAGCCGCTTGAGTCCCTGATTGACCAGGAGTGACTCCACCCCCAAGAAGCGCGGACAGCTCGAAGGCCTCGGCAGCGTGGCGAGCGCTGCGCAGCCCCCGGAATCCACCCACGAGATGCCACACGAGCGACCAGTCGCCGAGTTCGCTCGCGAGGTGGAAAGATCCGGCCGATCTCCGGCCTCGCCCGCCACGGCTCGAGCAGCTCGTCACCCCAGGCGTCGAGTGTCGCGATGGCCGGATGCTCCAGCCACCGGGCGAACGGACCGCTCACCGTGCCGCCAGCGTCACCGCGACCCCGGCGTCCGGCGCTTCGTTTCCGTGGGCTGGACACCGCGCCATGAAGGCGCAGTAGTCGCACAGCCTGGACACCCGCAGCGCAGACTCGCCGCAGACCAGGCGCGTTCGACCGCCTTGAACACCGCAGTGGTGCGCTGGGCCAGATAGTTGATCGATTGGCTCGACGGGACGGCCTCGATGATCTCGCCGGAGCCGAGGATACATCAGCCGCACCCGCGACGGCCGGACGCCGAACACTTGCTCGCACATCCACGTAGAAGTTCACGCCTCCGAGGCGTTGCTGCTCGCGGTCGCGCATCGGTGCTCGCCCGGTCTTGTAGTCGGTAGCGATCAGGCCGCCGTCGGGGTCGCGATCGAGCCGGTCGATGATACCCGCACTCGCAGCCCGCCGAGGTCGGCTTCGAGTCGGAGCTCCATTCCCGATGGCATCGACGGCGTTCGGATCCTCGACGGTGAAGTAGCGCTCGACGAGCTTTGAGCGTCGGATCGGAAGCGATCGAGATCGTCGTCTTCAGAGGGCCAGTTCCACGAACTCGTCGTCCAAATGCGCGAACTGTTCGACGGCGAGGTCGAGCGCGGTCCAGGCTGATTCGACAGGTGCCGTTCTCCGATTGGGAACTCGCTGAAGAGCAACTGCAGCACGAGATGGACGAACGAGCCCCGCACGGCGGCGATCGACGGCGGTTCGGGCAGTTTCTCGATGCTCGCGAATCGGAATTGGAGGGGACAGTTCGTGAACGACTCCACGCGTGACGGCGAGAGGCTCGTGGGAACACGGAAGCGGGGTTCGTCGGTCGTCACGACCACGATGCTAGGGGAGGGGTGTCGGAAGGATCGGCGATCGAGGCGGTCAGCGGCCCGAACGCCAGCGACGCCACCAGATCTGGAACAGCCGGTCGAGCAGGGCACCGAGCACCATGGCGACGGCGATCGCCCGCCAGATCCGAGCGTTGACCTCGAAGGGCAATCGATCTCGGCGCGCGATCGGTTCTGGAGGACGAACACCACGGCGATGGCGGCCACGACGGCGAACGCGATCAGCGACACCGGGACGCCCCGGCGTTGTGGGGCTGCCGGTGCGGGCGGGATTCCCGGGTCCTCGAAGTCGACCATGGTGCTGCTCCTTCGATCGTCATCGCCGATGTCGGTCCGTTGAAGTGTTGCAGAGGAACGCTTCGGTCCGTGGCATCGGCCTGGAGTCGCTACGACCTACTCGCAGGTCCTCGCCTCAGGTTCCTTGAGTTTCGAACCAATGCGACGACCAGGAGTCCCGAATTCGTGCACTCCGATGGGGTGCTTCGTACGGCTCAGACACGGAGTGGACATGGCACTGAAGGTCTCTCAACGGATCGGCGTCTTGGCCGGCGTGGGAATCCTGGGCGTCGCAGTCGCGACCGGAGCAGGCATCCTCGCGATCTCGGATCTGGGGACCAGCGCAGAACTGCTGGCCGAGGCACCGGCGGTGATCGAGCAGGCGACGCTGGCCGACATGTTCCACGACGCCACCTACGGCGACGTGTACCGCGTGATCCAACGCCGAAGATGCTGCCGGTCGAACCGAGGCCGGTTCCCGAGTGCGCGAGGACCTCGACCACCTCGAGGCCGCGCTCCTCACGGTCCGCGACAGCGGGTGTCGGAGTCCGTCACGGCCGCCGCGACCTCGGTCGAAGGTGAGGTCGCCGCGTACCGCTCGGCCGCCGAGGGGGGTGATCGCGGTCGAGTCCGGCGGCGACGTGACCACCGCGGAGACGGACTTCGTCGTCGCGTTCGATGCGCTCGTCGAGAGCCTGCCCTCGGTCCCGGGGGCGATCGACGGCGCGGTCGCCAGTCAAGATCGACCACGTTCACTCGACCGAGGACGCCGGCCGCAACGTGGCCGTCGCCGTCTCGGTCGCCGTACTGATCCTGCTGAGCGCGATTGCGGTCCTCGTCCATCGATCGGTGACCCGTCCCCTTCGCCATCGCCGAGGCGGCCGAACGACTCGGCAACGGCGACTTGAGCGCTCGACTCGACATCGTGAACGACGACGAGTTGGGAGCGGTCTCCCGTTCGCTGAACGATTCCTTCGAGCGCCTGTCGTCCACCATGGGACACATCGAAGCGAGTGCGAGCAGTCGCCACCTCCTCGACCCAGCTCTCTGCGGTGTCGACCCAGCCAGCCCGGTGCTGCCGAGGAGGCCTCCCATCAGGCCAGGTACGTCGCCGGTGCCGCCGACCACGTGTCGGAAAGCGTCCGGACCGTCGCCGGTGGGGCCGACGAAATGGCCGCATCGATCCACGACATCTCCCAGACCGCGCAGCACGCCGTCGGGGTGGCGACCTCGGCGGCGGCGATGGCTCGTACGACCAATGAGACGGTGGCCCAGTTGGCGTCGTCGGCCGAGATCGGTTCGGTGGTGGCCACGATCACCTCGATCGCCGAGCAGACCAACCTGTTGGCGTTGAGCGCGACGATCGAGGCCGCCCGGGCCGGTGAGGCCGGCAAGGGGGATTGCGGTGGTGGCTCAGGAGGTCAAGGAGTTGTCGCGGGCCACGGCCGGCGCGACGGCGGACATCGCGGGGCGGATCACGGCGATCCAGACCGATGCCGAGGCTGCGGTCGAGGCGATCAATCAGATCACCGAGATCATCGCCCAGATCTCCGAGACCCAGAGCACCATCGCCGCAGCGGTCGAGGAACAGACCGCGACGACCAACGAGATGAACCGTTCGATCTCCGAGGCCTCGAGCGGCTCGGGCGAGATCGCCGGCAACCTCGGCGAGATGGCCCGCACCGCGCAGGAAGTCTCCGCCGGTGTCCACCAGACCCGGCAGACGGCCACCGAGCTGTCGCACCTGGCGTCTCGACTCCGAGCTCGTCGGCACCTTCCGACGCTGACCGTGTCTCAAACGGCCGTGCACGGCGGCCGTGAGTCGGACCGAACTCCCCGGGGATGCACGGCCCGGGAGTTCACTTTTCGCTGCTGCTCGATCGGTGGTTCCGGCGTGATTCAGGCGGGGTTCATCGACGACCGACGAGCGCCTCGCAGGCGGTGGCGAACACCTCGTCGTGCCGCTCGACATCGGTGTCGCGGTGGAACGGTGAGAACAGGGCCATGTTGTGGAACGGCGTCGGCAAGGATCCCGCGATTCAGGGCCCAGAGGTGCATGAATCGTTCGAGCTCCTCGTCGCCGGCTGCGGCGGCGTCGGCTCCGTTCCGGGGTGGGTGAGAGAACCAGTACTCGGCGCGCCCGAGCTGTTGGACGTGCCAGTCCAGCCCGACCGCCTCGTACGCCCGGCGACCCCTCGGCCCAGCGAGGCGAGGCCGATGGAATGGGCGAAGTCACTCTCTGGTCGCAGGGCGCTGGACAGCGTTGCTCGCATCGCTGCACGCCGCGAGTGCGTTCCCGGTCAAAGGTCCCACCGACGCCGCTCACGTCGACGGCGGCCGAAGTGATCGATGCCTCGAGCCGCGCCGCGACCGCGTCGATCATGCCATATGCTGCGCGGCGGGCATCCCGCCGCCGATCTTGCCCACCACGAGCAGGTCGGGTTCGAGTCCCCAGGCGGCCGTCGCGCCGCCCGGACCGACGCAGATCGTGCCGGGTCTCGTCCATCACCAGCAGGGTGTCGAAGCGGCGAAGGTGAGCTGCGCGAACCCCGGCCAGATATCCGTCATCCGGCAGCGATGCCGATGTTGGTCAACGCCGGCTCATGAGCACCGCAGCCACGTCGCCGGTCTCCAGCGCTCGTTCGAGCGCCGACAGATCGTTGAACGGAACCGAGATCGTCGTCGATGCCACATCGACGGGCGGCCCTAACGCTCGGATGCGCGACACCGTGCGGCCATCGGGGTACAACACGGCGAGCGTCTCGTCGACCGTGCCGTGGTAGCACCAATCCATCACGACGATTAAGCGCCCGACCCGTGAGCGCCCGAACCAGGCCTGAAACGGTTGGCGTCGGTCGCCGTCATCGCCAGCTGCCAGATCGGCAGACCGAACCGGCGCCAACTCGCCGGCGACCCGCAGCGTCCTCGGTCGGGAGCATGGTGGTGATGCCGCTTGTCGCGCCTGACGATCGAGCGCCTCGGCGACCTGAAGTGCGTGTCGGTCATCGCCGGTGTCCCCGGAGCGAGGTCTACGTACTCGTGTCCGTCGACATCGACGAATCTGGCTCCGGCGGCCTCGGCGAAGAAGAGCTCGGGAAAGGCCCCGGGCCACCGCGTCATCCGGCATCGGAACCCCGCCGAGCAGATTCGTCCGCGCCGTGCCGGCGAAGCTTCCGCCGAGCGGGGATGGCGATCGATGGGCTGAACGGGTCTCTGTCTCGAGGAGCCGGGCGGGCGAGACGATCGAGGGTCATCGGGCATAGCGGGCGAGCGTATCGAGCCGGCTGGGCCAGATGGGGCTCGGTCAGACCGAGCGCTCGACCGCCGTCGACTTCAGCGCCCGGTAATCGAGCTTTGCCGTTGTTGGCCCGGTTCGCGCTCGCCAGCTCGAACACCCTTCGGCGCCTTGTATCGCGAGGTGCTGCTTCACGTGGTCGATGACCGCCCGCTCGTCGAAGCCGTGGCGCCCGGCTGCAGCTCGACCAGCGCGGTGATCGCTTCTCGAAGCGCTCGTCGGGGACCCCGACGACGGCGGCGTCGTGCACGCTCGGATGGGCTTGAGGATCTCCTCGACCTCCTCGGGGTAGACCTTCTCCCCGCCGGTATTGATGCACTGGCTTCCGCGACCGAGCAAGCGCAGTGCCGTCGGCGTCGACCTCGGCCCAGTCGCCCGGGATGGAGTACCGGATCCCGTCCGTACCGGGAACGTCGCGGCGGACTTCTCGGATCCTTGTAGTACCCGACCAGGGTGTAGCCACCGCAGCGCAACCCGTCTCGCTCGCCGCTGCCGGGAACGACGCGCGGCCGTCCTCGGTGAGCACCCGGGCATTCGGACCGAGGTTGGAACGCGCGTCTTGGTCTCGGCGCCGGCCGAGGGCGTCCGGTTGCTGGCCATCGAGATCGCCTCCGATGATCCGAGGCTGTCGATCATGATGAGACGGTCGTTGTGGCGCAGGAGCCCGGCCTTGGTCTCGGCGCTCCACATCACACCGCTCGAGATCACGACCCGCAGGCTCGACAGGTCCCACCGCTCCGGTTCGGCGTCGAGGGCTCGAAGGATCGGCGAACGCATCGCCGACGATCGACATCGAGTTGATCCGCTGCGCCTCGATGGTGTCGAGCAACTCGACGACGTCGAAGCGCCGGCCGGTGGCGTCGTGACCGAGCCGCCGATCATCAGGTTGCTCATGGCGTTGAAGAGTCCGGTGCCGTGCATCAGCGGGGCGGCCGGGAGATTGCGCGGGCCGGGCTTGGTCAGCCGAGCGGCGAGTGACTCGGGGTCGGGTCGCTCGGGCAACGGGTGCTTGACGGCAGCGTCGAGCGAGCCGAACAGATCGGCCTGTCGCCACATGACGCCCTTGGGCATGCCGGTCGTGCCGCCGGTGTAGATGAAGAGCAGGTCGTCACCGCTGCGTCCCCACGGAGCCTGCACCCGATCCGTTCCGCCGCCGCCGCAGCGCGGTAGTCGACCGCCCAGTCGGGGCGGGGCCCGTGGCCGTCGTCGGCCCAGAGCCAGGTCGTCACCTTGGGGACGCGCGAGCGAACCGCGGCACATCGCTCGACCCGAACTCGCCGTGGAACACGACCGCAACGGTGTCAGGTTGTCCCCAGAGGTACACCAGCTCGTCGTCGGTCGGCTGCACCCGCGTGGTTCGTGTTGACCGGGACCATCCCGATCTTGAACGCCGCAGACCGACTCAGGTACTCGCTCGAGTTGTAAGAGGTAGATCGAGATCTTGTCCTCGGCCGCAATGCCTCGCCCGAGCAGGGTCGCAGCGACCCCGTTGGCGCGCCGGTCGAACTCGCCCACGTCAGCGCGGTGTCCCGATGTCGTCGCCGGGGCATCGAGGAGCAACTCGGCGCAGGTCTCCCAGATGTCGGCGAAGTTCCAGCCGTTCGTGCTCAGCATCACCGGCCCGACCGTAGATGCCGCCCGCGCCCGGCGCGAAAGCGAAACCCACCGAGACGCCGGCGAGCAGCAGGGCAGCGAACCGAAACGAGGAGCGCAAACGTTATGGCGCCGAGAAGACCGCGAGCTTGCCCTTGGAGTAGCCGTCGACCTCGACGTCGAAGTCTGCCCGCATCGCCTTTGTGAACAGGAGCACCGTGCGTTTGGGGACCGGTTGCCCCGGCTCGAGCATGCCCCAGAGCTTGATGTGCCGACCAGGAGTTGGAGTCGTTGAAGTTGGACGCCAGGACGTTGAGCACCTCTTGAAGGTTCTCGGGGCCGTCATCGCTGAGCTTGCCGCTCTTGATCCATTCCTCGACCGTCTCCACGGGATACTCGACGATCGCCCCGGCTACCTGCGGCGAGCTTCAGGTCGAAGGCCACGACCGCAGAGCAGAACCCCTCCGCCGTCACGTACAGCGCGGCATAGGCGCGTCGATTCGCGACCGTGAACAACAGTGGGGCCTGAGCTTTGGTGACGAAGGTGGAGACACCGAGCAGGCTGCTGATCGCCGAACTCAATCCGTTGGCATCGGGCAACCTGATCGGCATCCCGCCGTTGTCACTCATGACAGGTGAGGCGCAAGCACTTCGCGGAACGTGTCGCCGTCGAACGGCTTGGCGATGAGGAACTTGGCGCCGTTGGAGGCCGCCATTTCACGCATCTCTGCGGTTCCCTCGGAGGTGACGAAGCCGAACTTCACCTGGTTGCCGGCGGCGCGCAGGTTGCGGAGGAAGTCGATTCCGTTGAGTTCCGGCATGTTCCAGTCGGAGAGGACGAGGTCGGGTTGGTAGGACTCGACCTTGCTCAGCCCTTCGCGACCGTTCTCGGCTTCATCGACATCGTGGTCTTCGAAGCCTGCCTGTCGCAGGGTGCGCCGCACGATCATTCGCATGGCCTTGCTGTCGTCGACGATGAGGATCTTCATCAGGATGCTCCGAGGTTCGGGATGGGGGATCCGGGGGCGCGCCGAAGCACGCTGATCAGCAGGGGTTGGGAACTGGCCACGAAGTTGGAGAAGGCGCACGGCTCACTGTCGAGGAAGGTGAGCTCGCCGCCGTCGGCAACCCAGGGCAGCGACAGTTGGGACGGGCCGGGGACGAGCGACTTGACGTTGCCGCCGATCATGTTGGCGATCTCGCCGATCGCGTCGGCGATCTCGTCGGTCGTCGCTTCGGACGGATCCATGTCGAACATCGATCCGGTGATGGTGTGGGCGAGCTCGCGGGTGCACCGAACGAGCACCGAGCCTTCCCAGCCGCCGGTGATGTGCACACAGCTCGTCACCTGGAGATCCTTGACGTCGGGATCCGGGGCGTCTTGCTCCAAGGGGAGGCCGAGCACGGATTCCCACACCTGTACCGTCAGAGTGTTGATGTCTTCGCTCGTGGGGTCCACGAGTCCTCCTTCCTTGTGCCGGGCGACGGCGGGGTGCCGAGCCGGAAACATCCCGAGCGGTCGAGTTCGACTCGCTGGTACGACGGATCGATGTTGAGCGTGGTCTCGCCGGCGCCGAGGAACAAGAAGCCGTCAGGAGCCATCAACTGGGCGATCCGGCCCAGGATCTGCTTGCGGGTCGCGATGTCGAAATAGATCATCACGTTGCGGAGAAAGACGATGTCGGGTCGCGGCATGGAGGGCCATTGCCCGATGAGGTTCAGCTCGCGGAACTCGACGATCCGGTGGGCGTCCTGATGGATCTTCCAGAACGGACCTTCCCGCTCGAAATGCTTGACGAGGATCGGGGTCGGGATACCCCGGTTGACCTCGAGTTGGGTGTACTTGCCGCTCTTGGCCTTGGCGAGCACGTCGGTGGAGATGTCGGTCCCGATGATCTTGACCCGCCAGTGGGCGAGCTCGGGGAAGTGATCCTTCATCACCATCCAGATCGTGTACGGCTCCTGCCCGGTCGAGCAGGCGCCGCACCACACGGTGAGGGTCTTTGCCTGCTGTCGCTTGGAGATCAGCTCGGGCAGGATGTGGGTTCGCAGGACCTCGAAGGGCTTGGTGTCCCGGTAGAACGACGTCTCGTTCGTCGTCATCGCTTCGACGACCTGCTGGACCAGCTTGGGATCTGGATGGGAGCGGAGCCTGGCGATCAACTCGACGTGGCTGGGGACTCCGATCTCTGGGCCAGGGTGTTGAGCCGAGAGGCGACGAGGTATTCCTTGCCCGCCTCCAGCACGATGGCAGCTCGCTCCATGACGAGCTTCTTCACGTGCAGGAAGTCGTTCTGGCTGATGTCGGTCATCCGATCCTCCTGGCGGCGCCGGCGCCGGTCAGGCGTCCCTTGCTGACTCGTTGTGCGATCTCGGCACCGATGCGCTCCAGAGGGAGTACGGCGTCGGCGAGACCGGCCTGGGTGACGTGTCCCGGCATGCCCCACACCACCGAGGACTGCTCGTCCTGGGTGAGGACCTGCCCACCGGCCTCGACGACGGCCCGGCATCCGTCGAGCCCGTCCGAGCCCATGCCGGTCAGGATGACCGAGAGCAGATTGCCGCCGTAGTGCTTGATGGCGCTCCGGAACATCGGGTCGACCGCGGGACGGCACGAGTTGACCGGGGCGTCTTGGGTCAGCCGGAGCCGAGGGCTCGCCGGCCCGCCTTCCAGGAGCATGTGGTGATCACCAGGGGCGAGGTAAGCGTGGTTCGGCTTCACGATCATCCCGTCGGTGGCCTCGGCGACCGGGATGGTGTTGATCTTGGAGAGCCGCTCCGCGAACAGCGTCGTGAACATGGGCG
This sequence comes from Ilumatobacteraceae bacterium, assembly GCA_041394645.1. Lineage (GTDB taxonomy): Bacteria > Actinomycetota > Acidimicrobiia > Acidimicrobiales > Ilumatobacteraceae > JAWKHV01. The sequence continues at coordinate 19,441 of JAWKHV010000020.1, forward strand.
GCATGTGCTGCGTGATCAGGATCGGGACGCCGAGGTCGCGCGGCAGCGCAGCGAACACCGTGGCCAGCGCGTTGGGGCCACCGGTCGAGGAACCGATCACGACGAGATCGACGCGTCCGCTACGGGAGCCGGGGCGCGTCGGCGGAGGCACGGCAGTGCTCGAGCTGACGCCGGTGGTCGTGCGTGCGGTGCGATCGCGGGCCGACGGCGACGCGATCGTGAATCGTGTCCGATCGCGATGCTCGGCGAGTCGTTCGATCGGGGCCTTGGCCGAGGTCGGGACGATCCGCGACCGGAGCGTGGTCACCGGCCGGATCGGGGCGACCAGAGCGCCGCGCTTGCACAAGGCGTGGATCTTCGGGGTCAGCTGCTCGCGGAGTGCTTGCATCCCCTGGGTGATGCTGCCGACGTTGGCCGGCTTGGTCACATAGTCCGACGCACCGAGCGCCAGGGCGTCCAGCGTCGACGAAGCCCCGTTCTGGGTCAACGTCGAGAACATGATGATCGGGAGGCGCGGATGACGCTTGCGGATCGCCTGGAGCGCCTCGAGGCCGTTCATCTCGGGCATCTCGATGTCGAGGGTCACGAGGTCGGGCTTGAGTTCCTCGACCTTGTCCACCCCGACACGACCGTTGTTCGCGGTCCCGATGATCTCGATCTCGGGGTCCTCCGACAGCACATCGGTCACCAGCCTCCGCACGACGACGGAATCGTCGACGACGAGTACTCGAATTCGACTCATGAGTCACGTTCCATGTTCGGCCTCATCGCTGGAACCCGCCGACGAGGGATCGGAGCTCGCCGGCCAGTGCCGAGAGCTGGTCTGCCGTCAGCCTGGTCTGTTCCACGCTGGCGGAGACTTCCTCCGCCGTGCGGGCCATGCTGTCGATGTTGGTGGCGATCTCGCTGGAGCCCAAGGAGGCGTCCGTGATCGACCGGCTCATCTGATCGGTCGTCGCGGTCTGTTCCTCGACCGCTGCGGCGATGGTGGCCTGGGTCTCGGAGATCTGGGCGATGATCTCGGTGATCTGATTGATCGCCTCGACCGCAGCCTCGGCATCGGTCTGGATCGCCGTGATCCGCCCCGCGATGTCCGCCGTCGCGTCGGCCGTGGCCCGCGACAACTCCTTGACCTCCTGGGCCACCACCGCGAACCCCTTGCCGGCCTCACCGGCCCGAGCGGCCTCGATCGTCGCGTTCAACGCCAACAGGTTGGTCTGCTCGGCGATCGAGGTGATCGTGGCCACCACCGAACCGATCTCGGCCGACGACGCACCCAACTGGGCCACCGTCTCGTTGGTCGTACGAGCCATCGCCGCCGCCGAGGTCGCCACACCGACCGCGTGCTGCGCGGTCTGGGAGATCGACTGGATCGACGTCGCCATCTCGCCTGCGCCACTCGCCGCGCGCGGAGACGCTCTCCGACACCTGGCCGGCGCCCTCCGACACGAATCGAGCTTGATGCGAGGTCTCGGAGGCGGCGCCTGCGAGTTGCTGGGCGACCGAGGAGGCTCCACGGAGGTGCCGGCGAGCGTCGAGGCGTGCTCGCCCACGACGTGCAGGGTGGAGCCCAACTGCTCGAGCGCCTCGTCGAGCGCTACGCCCATCTCGCCGATTTCGTCGTTCGGCGCGAGGCCGACACGGCCGGAGAGATCGCCGACAGCGAGTCGACCGACGACCGCCATCATGGTCTTGAGCGGTCCAACGATCCGGCGACCGAGCACCACCGACGCCGCTTCCAACACGAGTGCGGCGACCGCGAACGACACCAACGAGATCGCCAGGCTCCGCCGGGAGATTGCGTCTGCCCGTTCCACCTCGCCGCGACCGCGGCTCGACTGCCTCGCTGACCGCAGGAAGCTCGCCTCCAACGTCTCGAACTGCTGCTCGAATTCGACCATGAAGCCCGGGACGAACTCGTGGGCGAGCGCGGCCTCGGCGAACCCCGAGGCCAGGTTCGTGTAGGCGATGACCTGTGGCCGGACGGCATCCCCAGCGGTGTCGACCTCGGGGTCGAAATGCTGCGAGATCACGGTGTCCAACGAGCCGAGCATCGCGTCGGCGGCGTCCGTGACGTCCTGGGCCTTGGTGGCGATGACCTCTGGAGAACTCATCGAGGTTCGAGCGAGAGAGAGATCGAGCACGGCGGCACGGATGCCGTCGTGGTACATGTCGATCAACGTTGCCTCGGCCACGACGGTGGTGGCCTGCTCCAGCCGTTGGAGCGATTGCTGCTGGCTGCGAGCAGCGAGGAGGTTGGACGTCGTGACTCCGGCCAGGAGTACCAGTCCCAGTCCTGCGATTCCCGCGATTTTCTTGCTGATGGTGGCGCGCACGGGGCGTTCCTCTCTGCCCGGGAGGGCCTCAGGTACGGGGCATGATTCCCAGCAGGTCGAGCTTGTCGAGGATGACGTCCTTGGTGAACGGCTTCATCACGTACTCGCTCGCTCCGGCGGCGAGTGCCCGAACGACCTGTTCGATCTCGGTCTCCGTGGTGACCATGACGATCGGGATGTCGCGGTGCTCGGCGTTGCTGCGCACGGCGCGAATCAGCTCCAGCCCGTTCATCACCGGCATGTTCCAGTCGACGAGCATCACGTCGGGCTGGTCGATCTCGGTGAGGCGCTCGAGGGCCTCACCGCCGTGGCCGGCCTCGCACTCGTCGAATCCGAGCTCGGCAAGCATGCGCTTGAGCATCATGCGCACGGCGCGCGAATCGTCCACAACTAGGGCTCGCATCGGTTGCTCCTCCTCATCCCGCGAGGGCGGTCGGGTCGGCGATCACTCGCTTGGTATCGAGTTCGAGGAGCAGGACGTCCTCGAGTTTGTAGGCCCCGGTGATGAACTCCATCACGCTGCCGGGTGCGGCGTCGGGCGCCGGTTCGAAGCTCTCCGGACCGACGTCGACGACATCGCCGATGCGGTCCACGAGCAGGCTGACTGGCCCGTCGTCGGCGCGCACCACGATGCTGGCCGTGGTGTCGCTCGCTTCCCGGTCGGGAAGCTCCATCCGGCGGCGCAGGTCGATCGCCGTGAGGATGAGGCCGCGCAGGTTCATCAGGCCCTGCACCACGTGGGGGGCCTGGGGCACGGGCGTGAGCTCGTGCACCATGACACTTCCTGCACGTCCAGCACGTCCACGCCATAGCAGTGGCCGGCGAGCCAGAAGGTGCAGGCTCCGGGTCGACGTCAACATCGTCATGGGAATCAGACCTCCACCAGGTCATCGAAGAGGGAGCCGACGACTCCGGCCATGGCCTGGGTGACGTCGAGGAGTTCGGTGACACGGTCGGCGACGACGAGCGTCGTGGTGACCGAATCGCGATGTTGCGGGAGCTCGGTGTCGACGATGTCGACGATGCGGTCGACGACGATGCCGACCTGGCGTCCCTTGTAGGCGTGTACCACGGCCGTGACGTGCTCGCCGACGGGCGAGTCGCCGTAGGTTCCGACGAGTTCGGACACCCGGACCAGCGGCATGATCTCGCCCCGGTACTGGACGACCTCTCGCCCCCGGGTCTGCTCGATCGTGTCGACCGGGATCTCCTCCAGGCGGGCGACGTCCGCGAGCGGGATGGCCACTCGAGTGTCCTCGCCGGTGGCGACGATCAGCAGCGGCACCCGGTCGACGATGTCGGCGGACCGCTCACGGGCGCCGCCGCCGTCGCTCTCGGTCCGAGCCGACGACACCGACGACGAGACCCGGGCGATTCCCGCCACGTCGAGGATGAGCGCAACCCGCCCGTCGCCCATGATGGTGGCGCCGGAGAAGATCGGCACCGAGCGGAGCATTCGGCCGAGCGGCTTGACCACGATCTCCTCGGTGGCAACGACCCCATCGACCACGAGCCCGAACTGCTGGCCGTCCGCCGACAGCACTGCGATCGTCAACGCATCGTTCTCGTCCCTGCCGGGGAGCGCCATGACCTCGCGGAGGTTGACGAGCGGCAGGAGATTGCCCCGCAACCGGTAGACCGGTGCGTCGTGGAGCAACTCGACCGCCGTGCGGGCCTTCTCGCCGTCCACGCGGACCAGCTCGAGTACTTCCCGCTGTGGGATGGCGTAGCGGTCGCCGCCGCAGTTGACCAGGAGCGCCGGGACGATGGCGAGGGTGAGCGGGATGCGGACCCGCAGGGTGGTGCCCTGTCCGAGTTCGCTGACCACCTCGACCGTACCGCCGATCTTTTCGACGTTGGTCTTCACGACGTCCATGCCGACGCCCCGGCCGGAGACGTTGGTGACCTGAGCGGCCGTGGAGAAGCCCGGGAGGAAGATCAGGTGCCAGGCCTCGCGATCGCTCATCGCGTCGGCTTGGCCGGTCGTGATCAGCCCTCGTTCGACCGCCTTGGCCTTGACTCGCTCGACGTTGATCCCGCGCCGTCGTCGATGATCTCGACGATGACCTGGCTGCTCGTGGTGGGCCCGCATCTTGAGGGTTCCCCGGCGGGCTTGCCGGCGGCGATCCGGACGTCGGGCAACTCGATGCCATGATCGACCGCGTTGCGCACGACGTGGGTCAACGGATCCTTGATCGCCTCGATGATCGTCTTGTCGAGTTCGGTCTCCTCGCCCTCGGTCTCCATCCGGACCTGCTTGTGGCACGACGTGGCGAGGTCGCGAACGACGCGGGGGAACTTGGACCACACCGAGCCGATCGGCTGCATGCGGGTCTTCATCACGCTTTCCTGGAGCTCGCCCGTCACGAGGTCGAGACGCTGGGACGCTGCGAGCAGCGCCGGCTCGGCGTTGCCCTGGTGCTGCGGGATGTTGTTGCGAGCAAGCACGAGTTCGCCGACGAGGTTCATCAGCCGATCGAGGACGTCGACGTCGACTCGGATCGTGCTCTCGGCGAGGCTGGTTCGGTGCTCGCCGCTCTGGCGCTTGACGACCTCGTCGACCTTGTCCGGGCTGACCGATCCGTGCTCGACGAGGATCTCGCCCAGCTTGCGATGGTCACCGAGCGCCTGCTCGGCCAATGCGATGCCGACCTGCTCGGCGGTGGCCGAACCATTCTCGACCATCAGCGTTCCGAGGGGCCGGGCGTCGGGTCCGGGTCGTCGACGTCGTCGTCGGCCGAGTCGTCGGTCTCGGCGACCTCGTTCGACGGCGCCGACGCAGTCTCGGGCGTCGCCTCGGCGGACCCGGTCGGTCCGTCCTCGGCCGGGTCCGTCGCGACCTGAGGTGCCTGATCGGCCTCGGGCGCCGGTCGGTCGGAGGTGTCCGAGGTGCCGGGGCGTCGGCGTTCTGGAGCGAGGTCAGCAGCTCGATGAGCGCCGGGTACTCGTCATCGCCGTCGGCGCCGGTCGACTCGATGGCCCCGAGCATCTCGGACTGCGTCCACCATCGTCAACAGCGCGCTTCATCTTGGGCTCGTCCAGATCGAGCGTGCCGTCGCGCAACCGGCTCAGCAGGTTCTCACCGACGTGAGCGACCTTCTCCAGCTTCGTGTAGCCGAGAAAGCCGCACGTGCCCTTGATCGTGTGGATCGTGCGGAACACGCTGGCGAGCGTGCCGTGCTGTTTGGGGTCGTCTTCGAGCTTGACCAGATCCTGGTCGAGGCGATCCAGGTTCTCGTAGCTCTCGACGAGGAACTCGGTGACGACTTCGTCGACGTCATTGACCATGGTGTACGCCTCGCCTCCCTGGGGAACCACGTCCGGGCTGCGGACGCCGGACACGTCATGGATCGGCCGAGCCGGCCAAAGTTCAAGGACGCTCGCGCAGGGTGTTTGTACGAATTCCCAAAGTCTGTCGGATCGACGAATCGTCCGACTCAGTGGCCTGCCGCGGCCTCGAGCTCGCCGACGAGGAACGCCACGACATCGGGGAACAGGCGGGTGTCGAGGTGGATTCCATCGGTGCGCAGTCCGTCGGCGAACTCACCCCCCGGCCGGGCCTGGAGGAACTCGGCGAAGTGGACGACGTGGATGTCGTCTCGCGAGGCCGCGGTCTGTTCGATGAGTTCGTTGTAGCGGTCGGCCCGTCCAGGATCGTTCTCGGCGAACGGTGGCTGGCCGGTGAACAGCGGGTTCGGCTCCACGGCGACGTGTGGATGCGTGGCCCAGGCCAACCGGGCCCCGCTCCCCGTCACCAGGGTCGCCATGGCGTTCATCTGCTCGAGCAGCCATTCGTCGAAGGCGGGTTCACCGATGTGGGCCCAGGTCCCGTCGGGGAGCTGGCGCTCGAGAGGTCGGCCAACCCGCCGGTGACGAGCACGACCTCGGGGTCGAAGTTGGCGAGGACCGCCGGGAGCTCGGCGACCCACGTCGCGCAGGCCTCGCTCACCCCGGCCGGGAGGTTGAGATACTTCACCGGAGTGGCGCCGCCCACGCCGCACCCGGCCGCGGGAAAGGCCGAGACCTCCACGCCGTCGACCGCCATGGCCTCGATCACCCCGAGCGACAGGGTCCAACTGGTGGAGTCCCCGATGAAGAGGACTCGGTGCAACGGCGGCGCGACGCTCGTCGTGCTCGTGCTCGTCGGTGGGCGGCTGGTCGCGCTGGCCTCGCTGGACGACGGCGCCGGATCGGGCGACGTCACGGCGGCGGAGGGTGGCAACGGCGGTGGAAGGTGGCACGGCGGCGGAGGGTGCCACGGCGCTCGAGGATGTCGTGGTGGCCAACGACCCCATGGTGTCGACGCTCGGACCGGTCTCGAGCAGCCGGGTCCGGGCTTCGGCGGCGGCGGCGGCGTCGAACACCGCCGCGGCCGGTCGTTCGACGGCGAAGGCGTTCGTGGCCAGTGCAGCGGCGGCGAGCGAGACGGCAATGGCGGGGAACCAGGCGCGACGCCAGCGTCTCCCGGTGCGGACCGGCTCCTCGACCAACCAGTAGGCGATGGACGCCAAGCCCACGCTGGAACTCAGCACGGCGGCGAGCAGCACCCCCGACGGTTGGCTGTCGAGCTCGGGCTGGAGCGAGAGGTACAGCGGCCAATGCACGAGGTGACCCCGTAGCTGACCCGGCCGAGGGAGGTGAACGCCCTGATGGCGAAACAGCGGCGGATGCCGACGCCGTACACCAACTCCACGACGACCAGGGCGGTGGCGCCGGCGTTGGCCGCCGCGATCCACGGGAACAACGACGGACTCGAGAGCTCCGCGTGACTCCAGATGGCGAGCAAGGCGCCGAGCGCCAGGCCGCCTTGTATCCAGCCGACCGGGCTGATCGCGATGCGACGCACCACGCGCGCGATCGCTCGGACCTCCAGGAAGGCGGCCAGCGCCGACCCGACCAGGATCTCCCCGGCGCGAGTCGGTGTGGCGTAGTAGGCGAAGGTCGGGTCGACGTGGCCGGACAGTACGAACGCACCGACGGCCAAGCCGCTGATCGCCAGGCCGACGAGGAGGATCCGCCGCCAGGCCAGGCGGAACAGCAGCCAGGCGATGAGCGGGAAGACGAGGTAGAACTGCTCCTCGACCGCGAGCGACCAGTAGTGCTGAACCGGCGAGGCGACCCGGAACAGCTGCCCGTAGCCGTGGCCCTGGTGCAGGAACCACCAGTTGGAGACGTAGGTGACCAGGCCGGGAGGTCACCGGCCTCGAGCGGCCGCCGCGTGGCGGCCCAGGCCACGACGATGCCGAGGGCGGCGAGGAGGGCGGCCGGGCTGAGTCGCCGGAGCCGACGCAGGGCGAAGCGGCCGAGCCGGAGTCGTCCGGTCGCGGCCAGCTCCCGAAGGAGCAGGCGCGTGATCAGGAATCCGGAGAGGGTGAAGAAGCTCGACACCGCGAGGAACCCGCCGGGAAGCCATGGCGCAGGCAGGTGATACACGACCACGGCGACCACGCACAACGCCCGGACGCCGTCGATGGAGGGCTCAAGTGCAGGCCGAGCCCGCCCCCCGGGTTCGGCGGCTGGCACGAGGCGCCCATCCACACCGGCGCTCCGCCGACGGGGGCGGCTACGATGATGCGGGTCTACGTTCCACGGCTCGTTGACGTTCCCTCTGAGTCGGCGACATCGGCACGCTATTCGCTACTCAAAGCGTTTGTCCGGTCACTCAGAAGATTGGGCCGTGCGGCCCGCCGCCGGGCCGAGCCCGGCTCGCGGGCGGACCCGAGTCAGCGCATTCGGGGTCTCGCGTGGCTCACAGTGAGGTGGGAGCCACGAAGGTCCAACCCTGGCGCTGCATCCCTTCGACGACGGTCTGCAGGCCGGCCACTCCGAGGTACGGGTGGTAGAAGAACGAGGCGACCGAGTCCCGCACCGCCTTCATGCGACCGGCGTCGGCGACGATGTCGGCCGGGCTCCGGATGCCCGTGATCACGTATCCGAGGTTCTCGGGGATGATCTTGACCCCCCAGACATCGGTCCCGACGTACGGCGTGACGCCGGCGTTGAAATTGCCGTAGTTCTCGGTGCCACCGAGCGACCCCTGGAAATAGGTGATGCGCTCGTAGCGAGCCGAGAAACGTTGGGCCGAGGCGGCGTAGTCGGTGACCGAGGCCGCGTAGTGCGGAAACTCGAAGATGGTCGGTCGGCCGAGTCCGGCGGCGGCGAAGTTGGCCAGGCCGGCGTCGAAGCGCCCGAGTGCCCACGCCGTCGAGTCGCCGATCACCGGTCCGATGATCGTCGGGCCCGCAGCGGCGGCCACGAACTCGTAGTCGATCGCGGTGACCTTGTTGGTCGGGTTGGCGACGTTGTCGAGCTGGTGGGTGTAGCCGTGCATGATCAGCGTGGCGCCGTCGACGTCGCGCAGGTAGGTCAAGGCATCGACGAGGGGCTGATTGGACTGGAGCTTGATCAGGGTGCCGAGGCCGAGCACGTTGTCCGGATCCCGGTACTCGGGGATCACGGCGATCGTGAACGGTACGCCTCGGGAGTTCAGGTAGTCGCCCATCGCCTTGAGGTTGTCGATCTCGAACGCGCCGTAGCTGGGGTTGACGTCCTCGAGGCGGACCAAGGCCCGATTCCGCACCGGCGTGCCGGCCGGGGCGATGAGGTCGGCGAAGGCGAGATAGCGGTTGCCCTCGCTGAGGTAGGCGAACGGGTTCTCGACGATGTAGGTGAGGTTGCCCGACCGAACGGCCCACGGAGCCGTGGTGTTGGTCGTCGTCACCGACAGGGCCGGGGTGGTGGCCTTGGCCGGATCGGCGATCGTGACCGCGATCAGGCCGGCCTGATCCGCCGCGTCGCGGGGAAGGTCGATGCCGCGATACCGCACCGCGCTGACCGGCGTGTAGTCGAACGCCCCGGGGGTCCACCCGAAGTCGGCGGTGAAGGTCGGGTCGCTGTTGAACAACTGCCAGATGTTGTAGTTGGCCCAGGTGAGCGGCTTGGCCGGGTTGGCGGCGTCGGAGAGGAATGCCTGCGGCAGCGGTTCGTCGTAGGTCGTCCCGATGTAGATCGTCTGATCGAAGCGCCCCAGATCGCCGGCGACGTAGTTCACGATCGGCTTGGTGGTGACCGTTCCGAAATGGCCGCCCATGGTGGCGGCGATGGCGGCCGACGTCTCGCCGGCGCCGGGGAATCCGCCCGTGGTGTCGTAGAGCACGAGGACGCCTCCGGCGGCTCCCGCCGGAGGCGCCGTGGTCGTGGTGGCCGGGGTGGTCGTGGTGGCCGGGGTGGTCGTGGTGGCCGGGGTGGTCGTGGCCGCGGCGTTGGTCGGCGTGGTCGTGGCCGGGCCGGACGTGGTCGTCGCGACCGTCGTGGAGGTGGTCGTGGCGGGGTTCGTCGTGGCGGGGTTCGTCGTGGTGGGGTTCGTCGTGGTGGTGCTCGTCGTCGTCGCAGGAGCGGGCGTTGACACCTTCACGAACTGGATCAGTGTCTTGGCGGTGAAGTCGGCGAGGCGGAGGCCCGAGGTGTCGGCCACGACGTACCGCTCGCCGGCCGTCCCGCCGACGACGGTCGAACGCCGCGCTTTGACCGTGACCGGGGACATCAGCCGACACTTCGAGTCGACGCGATACACGGTGATGTTGCCGGGCGTGTCGTTACGGACCGTGATCCACGAACGCCACCAGGCCCGCCTCGGTGAACAGGGACCCTCGACCTTGGCGCCCCGCTCGAGGGCGTCGGCGGGGGCGGTCGACCGAGGGGTCGTGGGGTTGGCACCGGCGACGCTGGTCGTCGTGGGACTCGGACTGCGCCGATCGGCCCCAGCGCCGCCGGGGAGGGCGAGCAGGGCCCCGACGATCGCGACCGTGAGCGCGCTGACGGCGAGTCGAGTCCGAAGGCGCGTCGAAGCTCGATGGGGCAACTGAGTCATGGGCCCATCGTTGCTCACGATGAGCAGGACTCCTCGACAAATCGAAAGAAATAACGGAGGAAATACTCCGTGAATCTCTGCTGCCGCCGCGCCGAACGGTCGCGCTCCCACGGACCGGGTGATGGGCCACGGGGAGGGAACGTCTCGGCGCAACGCGGGCGTCATCGCGGGACGACCGCCTCCGACTTCACCGGTGCTGGTCGTGCGGTGCCAGGGTGGCACCATGAGCGCCACCTCGCCCGACCGGATCGTCGTCGACCTCCTCGATCCGGAGCTCTACCGCAGGAACCCTCACGAGATCTGGGCGTGGATGCGAGCGAACGAACCGGTGTACCGGGATCACCGCAACGGGCTGTGGGCGATCACTCGACATGCCGATGTCATGGACGTCGAACGGCGATCGACGGTGTTCTCCTCCGCCCAGGGATACCGGGCCATCTGGGCGCCCGAGGAGGCGAACATGATCGCTCGCGACGAGCCACAGCATCGTCGGCAGCGGTCCCTGGTGAGCGACCGGTTCTCGCGCGTATCGGTCGCTCAGCGGGCGGGCGAGGTGGCCGAACTGGTCGACGAACTGCTCGATGCGGTGGTACCGGCGGGACACATGGAGGTCGTGTCGGCGCTCGCCGGTCAGCTGTCGGCCCGGCTGACGTGCCGGCTCCTCGGGTTTCCCGAGGACCGCTGGGCGGACGTGATGAGTTGGAGCGAGCGCCTGATGAGAGTCGACATGCGCGAGCGCGACGGGCGGACCTTCGTCGAGTTCGTCGACGCCAACACCGAGTTCGCCACTGCCCTCGGCGAGGTCGCCGCCGAGCGGATCGCTCATCCCGCCGACGATCTCATCACGACGTGGATCCACGCGACGATCGACGGTGAACCGCTCGCTCCGCAGAGCATCGTGCACGAGTTGGGTCTGTTCATTGCAGGCGGGGCAGAGACCACGCGCACCGCCATCGGTCACGGGCTGCGGGTCTTTGCCGACCATCCCGACCAGTGGGAGGCGATGGCGGCCGAGCCCGGTCTGGTCCCCGGCGCCGTCGAGGAGGTGATCCGCTGGGTGACCCCCCTCAACCAGATGTTCCGCCGGGCGACGCAGCACACCGAGGTCGGCGGCCAAGCCATCCATCGCGGTGACCGGTTGCTCCTGCTGTACCCCTCGGCCAACCGGGACGAGGCGGTGTTCGCCGATCCGTTCTCGTTCGACATCCGCCGCTCGCCGAATCCCCACGTCGCGTTCGGGTTCGGTCCGCATCTCTGCATCGGCATGAACCAGGCCCGCACCACGCTGCAGGCCGTCTTCGGCGCCCTGTCGAGGCGGGTCACCGGACTGGCGGTGCGGAGCGAGCCCGACATCGAGGCGAACATCTTCGCCCGCGCCGTCCGCTCGTTCGAACTCGGATTCTCGCCCCGCTCCTGACCGTCGACACCGTTTCGTCAGTGGTGAGCGGTCCGTCAGCTGAGCGGGTTCGTCAGTTGTGAGCGACAGCCCGACCGCCCATCGGCATCAAGTTGTTCGCCCACACGAAGTCCATCACGGGGTTCACGACTCGGACGCAGCCGTGCGAGGCCGGATAGTTCGGGACGTTGCCGGCGCCGTGGACGGCGATCCGCCGGAGAAGAACCGAGGCCGGTACAGCGTGCCGAGCAGACAACCCTCGTACCGGGGTTGGTCCACCGCGGTACCTTGAACCGGTCGCGTGATGGCCACGCCGATCTCGCGTGCGCCGGGGTCGCCTTGTTCTTCGTCGTAGTTCTTGCCGTTGCCGGTGGAGCGTGGAAGACCCACTGGACCGCGCCGTTGCGGACCGAGCACGAGCTGCTTGGAGAGGTTCACCTCCACAGGTCGCCCGAGTGAGTCGTGGTCGGCCGGCAGCCGGTGGTGTTCAGCTTGGCTGCCGTGGCGGCGTCGGCACGCCCGTTGGCCGGGGCCCGCTCCAGAACTGGAAGGCCATCACGGCCTGGGTCGTCGTGAGGCCATAGACGCCGTCGGTGCCGCTGACCCAGAATCCGAGGTCGAGCAACCGGCGCTGCAGGACCGAGACCAGGGTCGGGTCGGTGCCGATCGTGATCGGGCCCTGCAGTCGTCGCAAGCCGAGACAGCCGGCGGGAACCTGGTTGGCATTGGCCGGCGCGCCGAGGGCCTTGCGGCGCCGAGGTAGTAGCCGGCGAGGTCGACGATGCGTTGCCCTGTTCCAAGAAGACGTCGAAGCCCCGGCCATGACCGAGACGATGGTGTGATTCGCCGGGTCTGCCCCGGTCGGTTGAGTTGGCGAGGTCGAGGTCGCACGGCTCGTCGTCGGGCGGATTGGATCCGGCCGGCGTGACGCTGACGTAGCCGCCGTTGAGGTTGTCGAGCGAGGTCACGTTCATCACGACCGCGGCGACGTCGGATCGGCCGATCGCCGGGTTGGACGTGACGGGGACCTCCACGCTCCAGCGCGGCTGGGCGTTGGTGGTGCCCCCGAGCGGGTTGAGCGACCCGACCCGGGTGTCCGCGAAGCGGGTCGGTGAGGCGAGCGGCACGAACAGGCCGTCGGTGGAGTCGGGTGCGGTGGAACCGGTGAACGACCCGACCACGTCGATGATCAGGTGGCCACCGCCGCTGCTGAAGACCTGGAACGAACCGGAGCCGTCGACCGGGACGATGACCTGATTGGCCGACACGTGCTTGACCCGGTCGAGTTCAGGTTGAACGTTCGGCGCGGGGCACCGGCGGGCACGGTCCAGTACCCATCGAGCAACGATGGTCGTCACGTTGAGCGCCACCGCCGAGGCGCCGGCCGCGCTCGCCACGGTGACCGTTCGGGTCTCCCCGGGCTGCAGCATCCGAATCCGGCGATCGCGTGTCGAGGACGCGCTGCGGCGCCGGCAGCGCCTGGAGCCGACCGGCGGTGGCGGACGGCGGGCGATGGTAGCCGAGCATGTCGGCAATCCACGAAACCGCCGGCCGGCGCGTACGTCGATCGTGCCGTCGGAGCCGACCGGCACGGTCACGAGGTTGGGCACTGCGAAGCGCCTCGGAGCAACGAGGCCTGGTCGTCGATGTTGAGGTTGGACGCATTCGACGCGGTGCTCATGGGGCCAAGCCGTGAAGTAGCCGGCGCGACCGGACCCACGACCGTGAGGTTGATGACCACGGCGGTGAGCGCCCACGCCGGGGCGGGCAGCGCCGGTCACCGCGACGTTGGCGACGCCGTCGGCATGCTCGGTGGTGCGGTTGTCGAAGAGGCGCATGGGGCTCGGGGAGCGACGTACCGAGGTCGTGGCGGCGGCGGCGGCCGGCGACGCAGGCGGGAATCGCGTGATCGGCAGCCCGATGGCGCGCTGAGGAGAGCAGGACGACGATTCGGAGACGCACGAGATACAACCTTAGGCGTGTGCGGTGAGAACATGGCCGCATGTCCGCCGAACTGAGCACGAGTCGAAACCGAGGACGGTGACCGCTATCACCCTCGATCACGCCGCCAAGCGCAACGCATTGTCACTCGACATGATGACCGCGATCACCCGACGTTCGAGGCGGTCGCGGCGACCAGCGCGATAACGATCGTGCTCGCCGCCGACGGCCGGTGTTCTCCGCCGGCCACAACTTCGGCGACATGCACGGCGCCGACCTGCTCGAGATCCGTTCGGTGTTCCGCACGTGCACCGAGATGATGGACACGATCCAGTCGGTGCCGCAGCCGGTGATCGCACGGGTCCACGCCCTCGCGACCGCAGCCGGGTGCCAGCTCGTCGCCACCTGCGACCTCGCCGTGGCCGGGGAGAGCGCCACGTTCGCCGTGCCGGGCGGCAAGGGCGGCCTGTTCTGCCACACGCCGTTGGTGGCGGTGGCCCGCAACGTCGGCCGCAAGCGGGCGCTGGAGCTGGCGATGACCGGTGATCCGATCGACGCGGTGACCGCGGCGGAGTGGGGCCTCGTGAACCACGTCGTCGCCGACGACCAGCTGGTGGCCGCGACGGCCGACTTCGTGCGCCGGGTGACCCGAGGGAGCGCCTCGTCGAAGGCGCTCGGGAAGCACGGGTTCTACGCCCAGATCGATCTGGAACAGTCGAAGGCCTACGAGTACGCCATCGAGCTGATGTCCGCTGCTGCCACGACGGCCGACGCCCAGGAGGGAATGGCGGCGTTCCTGGAGAAGCGTCGGCCCAACTTCGCCTGACGGCGATCCACGTCACCTCGCGGGCGGCGCCGCGGGCCGGGTCACTCGGCGTCCCACTCCACGCCGTCGGCGGTGTCGCGAACCTCGATCCCGGCCGCCACGAGTCCGTCGCGCACCGCATCGGCGATGTCGAATCGCTTCTCGGCGCGCAGGAGGCCCGCAGGGCGAGGAGCTGCTCGACGAACGGTGCGACGTGGTCGCGCCGGGGAACGACCCCCTTCGATGCAGTGTCGGCGAGGGCGATCATCTGACGCAACAGCGAGCGGGCTCGATCCGCCTCGTCGAACTGCAGGGTGTCGGCGGACCAGTCGACCAGTGCGGTCTCGCTCAGCGCAGCCGCCCGGCACGTCGGACGTGTCGCCGGCGGCGGCGCGGCCTGGAACCGGTCCACAACACCTCGGCCTGTCCGAGCATGAGGTCGTCAGCGTGCTCGCACCCAAGCGTCAGCTCGCCGGCCTCAGGCCCAGCTGGCCGCAGACTGGAGCAGCGAGGTCCTACCCGCCTGGCCGTGCGCAGCAACTCGTCCAGCGGGAGCACCGTTCCGCTCGGATGGGTCTCGCTCTGGCGCCGGTGACCTGGCAGCGTCAACCGGCCGTTGCCGACCACGTAGCGGTCAGCGTGGTCGACGAACTCGATGATACCGTCGATCGATGGTGTGGGTGGCGTCAGGACCATTCCGGCGCGGCGCCCAGCATCCAGAGTGGCGGAAGCCGTTGTGGTGCTGCCTCGGCGTTCGTGTCCCGTCTGGATCTGCCGCGGCCTGAAGTCGAACTGTCGGCGACAGGTCGACCCGTCGACGATGAGTGCTGGGATCGGCGCCCGCGCCGCCGTCGAGATCGCCAGTACGCACCCTAACGCGTGATGGCCAGGTGGCGCAACTTTGGCGATGGCGGTGTTCGCGCGCCGTGCAGCATGTTGTGCACTACGGCGGCGCGCTCGCCTCCGATCCCTCCGCAAACAGTATCGACAGTGGGCCCGTAAAGAGCTGTGTCGCGGCATCGTTTTGGCCAGCCCCGTCCCAGGGCCACCGGATCGGTTCTACCAGTGCTGACTGACGACCTCGATCTCGGTGCCGACGCTGCGACGGAAGTAGTCGACCGCTCGCTGTGCGAGCTCCGGCGCGTTCTCCTGGAATCCGTAGGGCGTGTCGAGCAGCGCCGTGATCGGTTGTCGACTCTCGACTGGCGGACCGGTGATCTCTTGATCATCGTCGGGGCCGTCTCGCCCGAGCCCATCAGGGTGAGCACTCGTGCAGTGGTCATCGGAAGAACTCCTCGTTGGTGGCAGCGTCCAGCAGCTCCGCCAGCCGGTCCGGGAACTGGGCGTGCAGGTCGTGGTCGGCCGGCCGGAACCACACCGAACGATAGGGCGTGTCGCCGAGCAGTTGCTCAGCTCGCTGAACACGCCAGCTCGCTTTTGTCGTGGGTCAGGCGGCGACGGCATCGTTGGCAGCGGTGACAGAGGACGGGGACGGTGAGTGGGCAGAGCGTGGACGGCTGATTGTTCCCATGCGCAGGATGACCGGTGCCGATCGGCGTCAGGTGCGGCCGGATGGATCGTGGGGCTGGCTCTCAGATCGCGGCGCGCCTTCCGGTGCAGCGATGAGCCGATCCCAGATGTGCATCGCTCGCATCCCGAAGACCAACAGCGCGGCGTGGTGGTGCCGTGAGGCTGGCCCAGGCTCGGACCTCGGCGGCCTCAGACCCTCAGACTCGTTATCGCGACAGTCGTTATGCCCGCTGTCGCGACAGGCTGATCCCCGGACAGCTCAGGATAAGCTACGCTGCGAGGCCGCCAGCAGGTTCCCTACGGACTGACTGCGATGCTGGGCTGAGTACGACCCAGCGCCTCTCGTCCGGCGTCGCCGGTGTAAGCGGCAATGGCTGCCCGTGTCGTGCCCGAGTCCCGGCTTTGAAGGCCTCGCCGTACCCACCTGCGTCAGCCACCAGCGGCGAAAGTGGCCCCGGGCGGCAGGCGCCTCCGCCACGGCCGTTACAGCCTCAAGTTCAGCTTCAGACCGTGCGCTGAGAAGAACGGCACATCTTGCGCCGATGCGGCGCGTAGAAGCGCACAGCGATCGACCCCTGAGGCCACCGGGACGTGCTGGACGGAAAGCACGGGTGATTAATCAAGAAGTGCGTTGCTGGTACGCCGTGCCGCTTCGAGAATGCGTGCCCTTGCTGACTTGACGAAGCTCGATCTCGGCTGAAGCACGCTGAAGCGGTGCTCCAGGCTGTTTGATATGAATTCGTGGCCTTCCAGCAATTGAGGCTGACTCGCGTTGCTGTTGCCGTCGTTATCAGGTTATCCAGCCCGGACCGGGCCCAGGCGGTCACCGCCGTGTCCTTCAAGCCTGGCCGGCGCCGAGAGCAAGACTGCGCCGCCTGCTGCTTCGCCGAAATGAGGACCGACTGGACCGGTCGAGATGACAGCTCCTTCTTCCTGCCTGCTGATCAGCAGTCGACCGCTGCCACTGCAAGGCTGAGTTGATGGACGTCATTCGCCCCGTCATGACGGCGTTCGACGGCAGTGGTCCTCGAGGTGAACCTCGACATTGGGGTGATCACCAAACCGGAGAGCGGCAGAGCTGCGGCCCGAAGCGCGGCGCCGCCCGTTCGTGACCAGCTCACCAGGCCGACATTCGCGAAACTCACGCCGAAACCAGGCTGGAGCCTGGGACAAGCCGGCGGCGGCCACTGCTCCGCGTGAGATCGCGCATGGCGCGAAAGTCCTGGCGGTCTGTTGCCAGCCAGCGATGGATAAGCCGAAAGCGATCGCCGTCAGCTCAGATTCCGTCAGCTCCATTATCCGGCACTACTGGCAGCACGGCCGGATCGAACTCGGTCCCGCCGGAGTTCTTCCTCGTGCTCGGCAATTATAAAACTGGTGGTCAGGCGGTTCAGGCGGAAGGTGAGATTCCGCTATATCACCTCAAACCCAACTGTGGTTCCGCTCGGGAGCCTCATGACGCTGGCAGCAAGAGCTGAGTCCTGGGTCAGACCGGGCTGCGTGGGAAATTCTTCATCTCGTCGGCCTCGTCCCCGTTGGCGACAACTGAACGACCGTTTTGTGGTTAACAACAGAGAAACTCGGGTGGCTATCGATGTATTGGTGGTCGAAATTTCAGCCACGAATTGAGCAAGTGTTGACCTGGAAAGCCATGACCTGGACATTGAGTATGTGGTCGCGAAGGCGCGCAGCCTTTACGACGCGGTGGTAGTCGGATACCGCTAACGGCCAAGACCGAAGCAAAGTCAGAATCCAGCGGCAGGATCCTGAACGTGCTCCCGCACCGGCGCCAATGGCATTATTACGCAGCCGGACTCGACTATGCTGAAGCGGCTATGGTTTCGTATCCTGAAGCCCTCGGCATCTCAGGAAGCCGCTGAGTCATCGAGATTCCGTGGCACGTGCCATGCGAAGCGCCGATGGTCCAGATCCGAAGAGTACATCGACATCACCCGGATGACCTGGCGCCGCGAAGGTCGAAGTAATATCAAGAACCAAGACGGTTCGGTGCCGTTACCCGAGGCCAAGGAACGCGGTGAACAACCGCTCAGCTATCAGCCATCTGGTCCACCGCTGAAATCCCGATCTTTGCGGCGTCGCTGATGGGGCTGAGCACGGCCAGCCGCGACCGCGAAGAAGGCCGACGTAACTCGATCTTCTGACCCGAAAGCCACCGTATGGGCAACGACTGAAGAAGAGCCTCGCCCATCAGGACCAGCGCTCGGTCGCTCCAGATCTCGGCCGGAGAGCATGGTCATCTTCACGAGGACCTCATCAACGACCGGCAACTGAGCGATCACCTCCAGTCAGGCCAGCCCCAGCTACGCTCTACCATGTCGGCGGCGTAGGCGCACCGAGATAAAAACTTCTACTGGCGATCCGCGAAAGTGCAGCTGCGTCTGGACCGGCTTGGTCAAGAATCCGAGACCTATGCCTGTCAGGCAGAAGGGCTGGCCATGACCGCAGTTGCCCGCCAGATGGTCAGACCAACCTGGTCGGTCCCCGACTACGTGAAAGGCGCTGGCGGCCTACAAGAGAAGCCGGCGTCACGCCATAAGCGTGGCCCGGTCGTGGCGATCCGGTCAAGATATTCGTCAGACGCTTCACCGAACTCTCTCGGCTGATACGACTCCCTTGTGCGACTCACTGTAATCTGCGGCGCCGCTCGAACGACGACTGGGCCGCCCACCTCGACGGGGGTGAGGCATATCCGTCGGTGCCGGCGTTTCAGGACCTTCTGACGGAGGAAACAGGAACCCGTACTAGATCAAGCCAGTCGTGAGCTAACGTCGGCGGCGTAATCGCGCTTCTCCAAGCCGTACTGCTGAATTGGGTTTCAGTTCAGCTCGCGGTGTATCATCGAAACGCCCAGGCTGATCTGGTCGGCAGATCGGTCAGTTCACGCCGTAGGCGTCGTTCAGCTCACTCAGCTGAAGACCGGCACAGCGTTGTCGGCGTTGCGTGACGCCTTTCGACAATCTCCAGGACTGGCCTTCTCGCGCGATCACCGTGGTCGAGAACAGCTGGCCCATCCAGTCGCTGCCCTCAGCGCCGCCACGGGTAGAGCACGGGCCATACGCCATCAAGCAGGGCCGAAGTTCTTCGACCGATCAGTCCCGTACCAGGCAGGCCAAAAAACCGACCTGACGATTCTCACAGGACAGTCGGGGCAGGCCGCCGAGGAAGCGCATGTCCTCGGTCAGGTCGCCCTGGCGGGAATTGCGTATGGTTTATTGACGTCTCTGGGGCAGCGAAGAAGGAAGCGTTCGAGTCCGGCGTCGGACGGTTTCCTGGCAACTATGGGCCCTTAATGTCAGCGGGCCGAAAACTGTGGTTCATCGTCTCGCGTCCAGTGTGGGACGATCAACGATAAGCCTGTCGATTCCAGAATTCGAGCTGACTGGCGTACTCGAGGTGAAGGTCGACGTCCCCGCTGTCGAGAGCGTTGAACGCATCACGTCTCGGTAACCGCCGACCGCCTGGTAATCGACTACTGATCCGTCAGCTATGAGCAACGACGCGGAATACAGGCCCAACCTGGCATCTCTTAATCCTGGAACCGATGACGATCGCTTCGATTAAATCAGGAAGCCTCGCAAAGTTCTCGGCAGTTGAGTCCGGGCAGAGTCGGAAGAACGCTTTTATCAGTTCGAGTCGTTACTGCCTGCGGCAATCAGGGTGCAGCCGCCAGCAGGCGAATTGGTCATGCGCATTTGTGCAGTCTTCCGCCGAGGAAGGTCTACATTGCCCGGAAGTCGATGCCATGGTGCCGGCTTCGGCCGGTCTTTGTCTTATTAGGGCCAGCACGGTGACGAAACGCAGCGCCCGGCGAGGACCTCAGGTCAGCCCTTGGCCATGAGCGAAACCAGCGATGAACAGATTCCAGGCCTCATGCCGGCGCTCCCAGGGGTCGCCGTGGCGACGATCACACTGTCATGACCCTAGGCCAGTGACGAAGGCGGCACGTCAGGGCACTCGACTGATGAACACCTGAAGTGACATTGCACGCGATCCCTGGCGCGTCGGCCGGCGGTATTCCGGGTGTTCCCGGCCAGTGCAGCTGGTGACGGGCGTTCGGTTGAAGATCGGCGGATGTTGGCGGCGGCGCCGCCGTCGACTGAGACCGGTCTGAAGTCCGACCAGATACGGACGGGCGCCTGGGCTGGGCGATGGCGGCGAACAGGCTGGGATCCGGCTCGGCGATGTTACAGGCGTTATCGTCTGTGGCTGGCTCAGCGTGATAACTGATGTATGGGCGAAGACCGCAGGGGGGTACGGCGATCGCGGCCGCCATCGCAGGTGGCCACGACCGAGATCCACAAATGGGCGCGCCCGTAGGCGAGGATGCCCCGGCGCCCGCTCCAGTTCGCGCCATCGGTCAGGAAGGCGATGGCGTCACCGGACGCTCATCCGGGATCACCTCCGCCACGATCGACCGTCGTCGCCAGGGCTGGAGACCTCGTCCGATCAAGGCGAACGTGACGTCCAGGATCACGGCGAGCAGGATCGAGAGACCGGCACCGAGCACGATCGGGGTGCTGAACCGACAGGACAGACCATCGTTGATGAAGGCGCCGTAGCCGCCGTTGCCGACGATCGCCGTGATCGTGACCAGGCCAACGATCGTGACCGGGCGATCGGAATCCGGCGACGATGCCCGGCAGCGCCAGGGAAGCTCGACCTTCAAAGTCGTTGAGCGGGCGTGTAACCCATCGCTTCGGCGGCGTCGCGCCGCCGGCGGCACCAGTCGAAGCCGGCGACGTGTTCGCACGAACACCAGGATCGTGTAGCTGACGAGTGCGATCTCCGCCGTCACGAACCCAGGCGGTGAACGGCACGAAACAGCCCGAGCAGCGCCGGGCTCGGAATGGTGTAGAGCATCGAGGCGAAGCCGGCGATCGGGCCATACGTGCGGCGATGCCGCAGGATCACCAGCGAGAGCAGGGCGGAGATCCACGAACCGACGGCGAGCGCCACCACGGTGAGCTGGACGTGCTCGACGGTGCGAGTCCGGACGTCGTCGGTCGGCGATCAACTTCACCAGATGAACGAGTCCGGACCGGACCGCATCGGCCTCATCGCAGGGCGTCCCGGAAGGCGTCGAGGGTGACGGACCGCAGACGGCCGTCGCCGTCGCCGGACGCAGATCATCGCGCCCGGCGTGCGGAGCAACGGGTCCAACGCGGCGCGTGCCGGGGCGTCGGCCTCGAGCTCGAGCACGTCCTGATCCCGCCTCACCACGAGTCGTGCCGCTGACCGTATCGTCGGAGCCGGAGCCGGAGCCGGAGCCAGGCCGGAGCCGAACCGGAGCCGGCGACGAGCTCGCCGATCGACAGCCCGAGGCGGCGCAGCGGTCTCACGCGACCGAGGAAGGCCTCGACGAACGGGCTGGCCGGCGGGCTTGGCCTCGTCGGGGGTGGCGTACTGCTCGAGCACCCCTCCGGCGCCGAAGACCGCGACGTGGCGGCCGAGCTTGATCGCCTCGTCCAGATCGTGGGTGACGACGACGATGGTGGTGCCGAGGCGCTGCTGGAGGGCGAGGAGCTCGTCCTGGAGCCGCTCCCTGACGAGCGGGTCCACCGCGCTGTAGGGCTCGTCCATCAGCAGGAGCGGAGGATCGGCGGCCAGGGCCCGGGCGACACCGACGCGCTGTTGCTGCCCCCCCGAGAGCTGCGGTGGATATCGCCGGAGCAACTCCGGATCCAGCCCGACCAGGTCGACCAGCTCGCGAACCCGCTCCCGGATGCGGGCCCGGTCCCAGCCGAGGAGCTCCGGCACCGTCGAGATGTTTCCCTCGATGGTGCGGTGCGGGAACAGGCCCACCTGCTGGATCACGTAGCCGATTCGTCGCCGCAGCTCGTGGGCCGGCAGGGCGTCGTTCGGTTCGCCGAACACGTCGATCCGACCCGACGTCGGCTCGACGAGCCGGTTGATCATTCGCAACGTCGTGGTCTTCCCGCAGCCGGAGGGGTCCACGACGTACGGCTCGCCGGCGTCGACGCTCATCGAGATGCGGTCGACCGCCGGGCGAGCCGCGCCGTCGAACACCTTGGTGACCTCGGTGAGGCGGAGGGCGGGGGCGTCCATCCGGCGGACCCTACCCAGCTCGACGGGTGTCCTCTTCTCCTTGCTCCGACTTGCTCCGACGTGCTGCGACGTGGGTGGGTCAGGTGGTCAGTGAATCCGCCCAGCAACGCTTGCCCGGCCACGAAGCGCCGCTCGCGAGGAGCAGGAGGGCAACGGCCAGATAGCGCACGGTCCAGTTCGACCCGCTCCGGCTCGGGCACCTCCAGCTGGTTCGAGCTGGGCCTCGATGTCGGCCAGCACGTCGCCGAGTTGTTCTGGTCCTCGGCTGCGTGAACCGCCCGCCGGTGATCTCCGCCGCCTGTTGGAGCTCTCGTACTTGACCGGAACCGCTTGGGTGTACAGCTCGCCGGTGGCCGGATCGTCGATCGTGATGATCCCTCCGGAGTCCGAACACGATGCCGTAGACCGGCGCCATGCGCGGCGGCGACCTCAACGCCCTGCGGACCGGTGGTCAGGCCCTCGATGGTCTCGCCGTCGGTGAGGATCACGATCGCCGCCGGTGGCGTCTCGCCCAGCGGGGCCGGGTCGGCCTTGGGGTCCCCGAGTTCGGAGACGATCACGTCCGTGGCCTGCACGTCGCGTCACCGATCGCGGTGCCCTCCTCGAAGCTCGAACGAGTCGATGGCGTCGATCCGGGCGATCCTGGGTCGGTGGCACCCGCGCCTTCACGCTCTGGGAGAAGCTGATCAAGCCGATCGAGGATCGACCTCTTCCCTGAAGCACCCCGATGGCCTGCTCCTTGGCCGCATCGAGCCGGCTGGGCGAGACGTCCTCGGCCATCATCGACAGCGACACGTCGAGGTCGAGCATGATGATCAAGGCGCTCTTGGGCCACGTCCTCCTCGTGGTACGGCTGGGCGATGGCAGCACCCCGACGACGAAGCCAAGCACGAACAGCCCGGTGACCGTGACGCCGCAACCCGGACGCTTCCGGTGCGATCAGATCGAGCAGGTCGAGGTTGGTGAAGCTGACCGCGCGCTTGCGTCGCTGGGCGACACCGGCACCGCCGCCACGACGAGGCCCGCCGGGATGAGGAGCAACTGCTCGACCGGGATGGAAGAACTGCCAACTCATCGAGCCGCTCCCGCCGGGGTATAGCGCCGGTTGGCGAGATGGCGGCGGCGATGGACGTAGCGGATGAGGGTCTCGAGCCACAGCCCGTCGGTCGAGAGCCGAACGTGCTCGGCCCCGGTGGCGCGAACCGCGGCTTCGATCCCGTTCCGCTGGTCGCGAGCGGCGGCGGCGTACCGGTCCCGCACGTCCTTGGTGGCGCGCACGGTGCGGATCCGGCCGGTCGCAGGGTCTGGAGATCGATCGTGCCGACCAGCGGGAGTTCGAGCTCGCGGCGATCGACGATCTCGATGCACAACACCTCCTGGCGCAGCGCCAACGCCGAAGGCTGCCCATCCACGAGTCCACCGGTACGAGGAAGTCCGACACGACGCTGACGAACCCGCGGCGCCGGGCCCGACCGTTGACGTGCTTGGATCAGCGCACCGAGGTCCGTGCGGCCGGTGCCCGGCAGCTGACCGATCCCGGTGAGGATGCTGCGCAGCCGGTCCGGCCGCGCTCGGGTGGGTAGGCGAGCGTCCGGCAACCGGTGCCTACGGCACCCGCCTTGTTCTGAGGTGAGCGGTGAGGAACCCGACGGCAGCGGCCGCACCAGCGCCACCAGGCGCTTCTCGCTGGCGTCGGTGCCGAACGACATCGAGGGCGGCGCGTCGACGACCAGCCAGGCCTCGAGGTCGTGATCGGCGATGAGCTCCCGGACGTGGAGCTCGCGTGTTCGCGCCGTGACGTTCCAGTCGATCCGGCGAATGTCGTCGCCTACCAGGTAGGGCCGGCTCTCCCCGTGCTCGCTGCCGTGCCCCGGCGTAAGGCCCTTGATGTTGGCCGTGGAGGATCCCGTCGAGCTTCCGGGTGATGACGAGCTCGAGCCGGCGGAGGGTCTCGGCGAGTTGCTCGTCCGGCGGGCCCGCGTGGGCGATCGCCGTCGGCGGCGGCAGGGGGTTGCTCACGCCGACGAACCGTTGCCGCTCGGGGCGTGCCAGGTCTGGGGTTGCGGGGCCGAGGCCTGCTGGCTCGTGGAGCTGGTCTGGCTCGGCGGCGTGACGTATGCGGCGGGCACGGTGGTCAGGATGCGCTGCACGACCTCGACCCCGATGTCGCGGGCGAGCGCCTCGTAGCTCCAGGCCGAGGCGGTGGCGAACACCTCCGGGGCGATCTCGTAGACGTCCTGTGGGGTGGCGTAGGTGCGACCCCGCACGATGGCGAGCGCTTTCGCCGCCCGGACCAGACCGATCGACGCTCGGGGCGAGACACCGACGGCGAGGTACGGCTCGAGATCGGCGAGCTGATGGGCGCCGGGGTTGCGAGTGGCGTGGACCAGATCGACCGCGTATCGAACGACGGAGGGATCGACCGTCACCGCATCGGTACGGGCCTGGGCGCCTGGAGCTGTTCGGGGTCATGACCGTCGCGCCTCGAGCGAATGTACCGTCATCCGGTCGACGATCGCCATCTCCTCGTGGTGGCTGGGGTAGTCGAGCACGACCTTCATCAAGAAGCGGTCGCGTTGGGCGTCAGGGAGCTGGTAGACGCCCTCGGACTCGATCAGGTTCTGGGTCGCCATGACGAGGAACGGCTCAGGACCCGATGGAGTGATGCCGCCGATCGTGACCTGGTGCTCGGCCATGACCTCGAGCAGGGCCGACTGGACCTTGGCGGGGCGGTTGATCTCATCGGCGAGGAGGAAGTTCACGAAGATCGGGCCGAGTTCGACGTCGAACCGCTCGCTGGAGCCGCGATAGACCCGGGTGCCGGTGATGTCGGAGGGCAGCAGATCGGGCGTGAACTGGACTCGGGCGAACGAGCCGCCGACGGCCCGGGACAGCGTCTCCACCGAGAGGGTCGCCGCGAGGCCCGGCACGCTCTCGAGCAGGCAATGGCCGCGGGCAGGGAGGCAGACCACCATCCGTTCCACCGCGGTGCTGACCCACGACCACCCGACTGACCTCGTTCAGGACGTCCTCGACGGATGCAGCGGCGTGGTAGTCGGTCGACGTCACGGGGCAGGCCCTCCTCCAGGCGTGGTGCTACGCCGCCCCAGTGTGCCGACCCGATGTGGTCAGGAAGCGCGACGGGAAGCAGGTTCTAACGAGACTCTCAACCGCCGCGTCAGCACGAGGTACGTGGAGCCAGCAGCCAGACCGATCAGGGCGAACGTGGCCACCGCACCCCGGGGACCCACGAGCCCGACAGTCGCACCGGCGGCGAGATTCGAGAGCGTGAGCGTGACCATGACCAGCGCCGAATCGCCGGCGAGGACCCGGCCGCGGATCGTCGGGGACCTGCCGCTGCAGGCCGTAGGTGGACAGCATCCATTGGGCGCCGCCGCCAGTGCCCGATCAGGACGACCAGGGCCCGAAACGGCCAAGGTCGAGACTCACGCTCAGGGCGAGGTAGCACGCCCCACAGCGCACCGGCCGTCCCGCAGAGCAGCAGGAGGCGACTGACCTTGGGCCCGACGAGCCGGGCCCCGATGAGCGGACCGAGCGCGACACCGACTCTCGCGCGCCGAGCGAGGCCCGACCCCGTCGTCACCGGCGTGGAACGTCCGCTTGGCCATGACCGCGAGCACCGCGACGATTCCGGAACCCACGGCGAAGGTGAACTTCGACCCGATGAGGGCCAGGATCACCGGGTCCTGCTTGGCGCTCCGGAACGCTTCGCCCATGTCGGCCAGCGGCTGCATCAGCGGAGCGGACCGTCGTGCTCGGCCCGGGCGAGCTGCATCGGCCGCCGGATCATCGACACCGCAGCGAGCACGGCGAGGCCGAAGCTGGCAGCGTTGGCGACGAAGGTGCATGTCGCGCGCCCGAACGCTGCGGTGAACACCCCACCGGCGGCGGCGCCGATGGCGGCATCGCCCCCCACAGCAGGCGAACAGCATGCTGGCCAGCTTCATCCTCGGGGTCCCGGGCGAGGTTCGGCACCCCGCCTGGGCCGCCGGCGGAACAGAGGCGCAGCGCCGAGATCGTCGACGGGCACACGAACCCGAACCAGAGAGGCTCCCGCGGAATGGACGAGCAACAGCCCGGCCGCGGCGACCGCCTGGACGCCGGAGACGGTCATGATGATCGGCGTCGGTCGTATCGGTCGGCTGCGGCGCCGGCGATCGCCGAGGAGAAGAACGCCGGCAGGGTCTGGGCGGCGTACACCGCCGACACGAGCAAGGCCGAGTCCGAGACGTCCTGGATCAGCCCGACGAAAGCGACGTAGGCGAACCAGTCGCCACCGAACTTGACGACCTGGGCGAAGAAGAGGGATCGGATGTCGCGGTTGGACCGCAGCATGGCGAGCACGGAGGAGTGCTCGCGATCAGCGGGTGCCGTGGGCGTCGAGCACGAGCGCCATCGCGCCCGTCACCCGTTCCGCCGTCGCCAAGGTCGACGAACTCGTTCAGTCCATGAGCGTTGCTGCCCGGACCGAGCACGCCGGTGACCACGATCTGTGCCTCCGGGAACTGCTCGCCGAGCAATCCATGAACGGGATCGAGCCGCCCTCTGCGTAGTGACCGGCCGCTCCCCGCGCGGCGTGCGACGCATCGACGGCACGTCCGTGAGCCAGGGGGCGAACTCCCGAGCGTTCACCCGTCCGGCGCGTTCGGTGTGGAGATCACCCTGGGCCCCGGAGGGCGGATCGGCAGTGGGTGCGCTCGATGGCGGCGAGGGCGGCGGCGCTGTCGCAGGTCGGCAGCAGCCGGAACGAGAGTCGGATCGAGGTCGACGGGCGCAGCACGTTGCCGGCCCTGCCCGTCGGGGGCAGGCCGTCGATCCCGACGTAGCTGACGGTCGGCGGCGGTGCGGGCGATCAGCTGCTCGGTCGGGTCGTCGTGCATCGGCCGGGTCCTTCCGGCGAATCGCCACCGCCGCCGGCCGCATCCGGGAACTCGGCGCCCACGGCGGCAGCCTCGGCAGCGACCTTCGGGAATCGGGCGTAGCCTCCGGCACGAGGACCCGTCCCGTGGCTGTCCTCGATCCGGTTAACAACTGGCAGCACCTTGCAAACGACGAGGGCACCACGCCACAGCTCGCCTCGCCACTGTGCACCCCTTCGCCGAGGACATCGGCGCCGGTCATCCCGACCAGTCCGCGCGGCACGCGAGGTCACCCAGAGCCGGCCGTAGTCGGGCTGCCGCCATCCAGGCAGATGACGAGCTCAGGTGCACCGATGCAGTCGCGAGCGCCTCGAGAATGAGGCGGGCAGGTCGATCGAACCGCTCTCCTCGCTCGCCTCGATGACGATGACGGCGCGATGGGTGAGCCACCGGCGCTGGGCGGCTTCGAAGCGGCCAGCGTCGCATAGGCGGCGTAGCCGTCGTCGCCTCCGCCTCGACCGTAGAGCCGACCATCGACCAGGCGCGGGTCCACGGGCCGAAGCCTTCGAACCAACCCTCATCTCCGGTTGCTTGTCGAGATGCCCGTAGAGCAGCACCGTCCCGCTCCTGGCTCCGGCACCGAACGCCGGGACCTCCATCAGCAGCAGCGGGGTGAGCCCGTCACGATCGATTCGCTCGACGGTCAGCCCGGCGACGTCGCGCCGGCGGCACCAGGCCGCGATGTGCTCGAGCGCCCGGTCGATGTGGCCGAGCTCGGCCCGCGGGCTCGTAGGCCCGCGAGACACAGGGGATGCGGATGTAGTCGGACAGCGACTCGACGATGGATGACGCCCGAACCTCGGCGACGTGGGGGAGTGCGGACTCGGCGATGCTCACCGCGCCATTGTGCCGATTCGTCGTGGATCCCGCCACCGTGTCGGATCGTCGGTGCTCAGCACGTCATGCGGGAGATGGTCTCGATCATCCGTTCGGATCGCTCGGGGATCAGCACGTCATGCGGAATGGTCTCGATCATCCGTTCGGATCGCTCGGGGATCAGCGCGTCATGCGGGAGATGGTCTCGATCATCCGTTCGGCCTCGGCCACCATCGATCGGACGATGTCGCCCGCCGGCTCGAGCGATCGGATGCCGCCCGCGCCCTGCCCGGCCGGCATGAAGTCCTTGTCGGTGTCGAGCACGGTGTCCTCACCGACGCCGAGCATGGTGACGCCGGCGCGACCCGCGGCCATGGCCTGCTCGGGGAACTTCTGGAGCTCCTCGGGATGCTCGTCGAAGTGATTGGTCCAACCGGTCCGCACCACGCGACAGGTCTTGCCGGTGTACGCACGGCTGATGACGGTCCCATCCTCGGGCAGCCCGACGAGCGTCTCTTTGTAGCCCTGCCCGGTGTGGGCCTCGGGGGTGGCGATGAACCGGGTGCCGACCCAGATGCCGTCGGCCCCGAGCGAGAGGCTGGCGGCCAGGCCGCGACCGTCGAAGATGCCACCGGCCGCGACCACTGGCACCCGCTCGCCGACCGCATCGACGACCTGCGGGACGAGGGCCATCGTGGCAACGGTCCCCGTGTGGCCCCCACCCTCGGTGCCCTGGGCGATCACGAAGTCGCATCCGCTCTCCACCGCAGCGATGGCGTGGCGGACCTTGCCGCACATCGACCCGACCAGGATGTTCTTGTCGTGGAGCTGATCGATGATCTCGCGCGGCACACCGAGCCCAGCCACGAAGATCCGCGCTCCGCCGTCGATGATCGTCTGCACGTCCGCTTCGAGCTGGCCGGGAAGCGCGGTCAGCAGATCGACGCCGAAGGGTTGATCGCTGATCTCCTTGAGCTGTTCGATCTCGCGGGCGAGGCGCCCTCGCTCCATCGACGCCGCTCCGAACGTGCCGATACCTCCGGCGTCGGATACCGCGGCGACGAGCCGGTGGTACGAGACCCCGCCCATGCCGGCGAGCATCACCGGATGCTCGATGTCCAACAGCTCGGTCAGGCGCGTCTTCATCGGGCCGAGATTAGGAGCGTCGACCCGGACCGCCCCTCACCGGAAGGCGCCGGGCCGGCTCAGGAAGTTCCGGTGCCACCGCTTCGGCGTGAGGATCACGCCGCGAGGCTCGTCCTCGAAGAGCCACCGGCCGAAGTTCCGCCGAGTCCAGTCCGTGAGGCCGGCGACTCGGACCGATCCGCGAGCGCCCCATTCGTGACGGAGCGCCTTCATCAACCACAGCGACATCCGCTGGTCGGCGAAGAAGTAGTGCTCGATGCGAGCTCGATACGCCCCGCGGATCGCCTCGGGTCGATCCAGACCTCCGGTCGCGATCGCCGCCGCGGCGAGTTTGCCGGTGAGCAGGGCCTGGCCGATTCCTTCGCCGGTCAACGGGTCCCCGGCACACACGGCGTCGCCGACGAACAGCACCCGGCCGTGACTCAGCACGGCGCGGTCGATCCGACCGGGAATGGGCCATGCGAGATGCCGCGCCTCGGGCGTGGCGTCCGGGCCCAGCGCGTCACGGATGTGGGGACGGTGGAACAGATCCGGCCAGATCCCCTTCATGTCCTGGATCTTGCGGACCTCGTCCCGTTCGACGCCGAAGCCGAAGTTGACCCGTCCGTCGGGCAGCGGGAACGACCAGGCGTAGCCCGGGAGCAGGTCGGGCTCGAACCAGACGTAGAGACGGTCGCGGGCCGGTCCCGACACGTTCGAGACGTACTGGCGAAGGCGTGCCACTCGCCCAGGTACCCGGGTTCGGTCAGTCCCAGCGCCTTGCGGACCGGCGACCACATCCCGTCGGCGGCGATGACCATCCGGGCCCTGATCGTGCCGAGCCCGTCCACCTCGACCGCGGCGATGTCCGGATCCGAGAGATCGGCGCGCCGCACGGCGTGCCCTCGTGGATGGTGGCGCCCTCCTTGCGGGCCAGTTCCACGAGCGGCGTCGAGTTCTGCCCGGGGGGTGACCGCGGCGAGAGGCCCTCGTCCCCCATGGGGAACCGCACCTCACGTCCCGAGGGGACCGGACGTAGGCCGCGTCGACCGGAGTCCACGACTGGACCGAGCCCGGGTCGAATCCGAGGTCCTCCAGCAGCCGGAGCGCGCCCGTCGTCAGCCCGTCCCCGCAGCACTTGTCCCGGGGAAGGTCGCCTTGTCGACCATGACGACGGACCGACCGTCGCGGCAGGCCGCGATCGCCGCTGCGGTGCCGGCGGGCCCGGCCCCGACCACGAGGACGTCGGCGATCTCCGCCGACGTTCCCGAGCCGTCGGTGCGAACGGCCGGCTCGATGATCGGGGTCGACTCGGCGGGTTCCGGCATGGTCGCCAGGCTACGCGGCACCCGTTGTCGCTGCGTTGCCCTCAGCCATTCCGGGCGTGCAGCTCACCTCGTGTGGCACGGAGCGGAGGATCTGGATCGAGCACGTCGGCCCAGTCCCGCCGGCGTTGGGCGACCCGCGCCATCAGCTCGGACTCGACGAAGGGCGCGAAGGCGTCGCCGGGGCAGGCCGTGTAGGACATCGACCGGTGGGGACGGACCCCTTCGGTCATCACGGTCGTTCCGGCGGGCCATCGCTGGGAGCCGCGACGAACGGCACCAGCACGCCCGGTTCGGTCGGCACGGAGTAGCGGTCGGCGAGCCAGGCCAGCACCCCGGTGAGCGAGTCGAGCGCGGCGGCCGTCGGCACGGTGGAGGTGAAGTCGCCGATGAGGCACACCAATTGGGCGAACCCCTGGTTGCCCCCGGTCGCGTCGGCGACGACCGGGCCGGCGAGGGAACCGGCCCGACCCTCCCAGATCACGCCGTCGTGGTCGACGAAGAAGTGGTAGCAGACGTCGGGCCACCCCTTGGCCGGGCCTGTCTGGAACGCGTACGTGCTCCGGATGACGGATCGGGCCCCGCCGCTCGGGTAGGTGTTCGCGGATGCCGTGTGGTGGACGAGCAGGAAGCGGACGTCCTCCGATGCGTGCTCGGCGCGAGGGGAAGGTCGGGGCCCCATGCGTCGCGGGGCAGGATGGCGAGCCGGCCCGGGAGCACCTCGACCGGATCGACGCCCGGCATCACCGAACCCGCCTTTGCCGGGCAGGGCGACGGCGCGTCCGGATCCGGTCAGCGACCGCCCGGCGACGAGCGTGCCTGCGGCCGCAGCGAGCAGGGAACGCCGGGTCCACCCCGCCGGCGGGTGGTCACAGTCGGTGACGGACGGATCGTCGGTGCACACCGCGCCACCTTATGATCCGCGCCATACGTGACTCGGGTCGCCGTGGCCCGATGCGGGAGGAGACCAGACATGGGGATCTGCGACGGCCGGGTGGCCATCGTGACGGGAGCCGGCCGAGGGATCGGTCGGGAGCACGCGTTGAGCCTGGCCAGCCAGGGCGCCAAGGTCGTGGTGAACGACCTCGGCGGCAACGTCGACGGCACCGGGGGAGACCTCTCCCCGGCAGAGCAGGTCGTCGAGGAGATCAAGGGCATGGGCGGCGAGGCCATCTCGAACGGCGACAGCGTCGCCGACTGGGAAGGGGCCCAGCGCCTGGTGAACTCGGCGATCGAAGCGTTCGGCGATCTCCACGTGGTCGTCAACAACGCCGGCATCCTGCGGGATCGGGTCCTCGTCAACATGACCGAGGCGGAGTGGGACGCCGTCATCAACGTCCACCTGAAGGGCACCTTCGCCCCCAGCCGGTGGGCGGCGGCGTACTGGCGGGAGCAGTCGAAGGCCGGCAAGCCGGTCGACGGTCGGATCATCAACACCACCTCGGTGTCGGGCATCTACGGCAACCCCGGTCAGACCAACTACGGCGCAGCGAAGGCCGGCATCGCGGCGTTCACCAACATCGCCGCCATCGAGCTGTCCCGGTACGGCGTCACGGTCAACGCGGTCGGTCCGGTCGCCCTGACCCGTATGACCGAAGGGCTCGGGCCGGCGCCCGAGACCGACGAGGAGCGCGAGATGCGCTCGCCCCGATGGATCGCCCCCATCGTGACCTGGTTGGCGTCCCCGGAGTCCAAGCACGTGACCGGGAGGGTCTTCGAGGCCTCCGGACAGGTGCTCGCGGTGGCCGAAGGCTGGGTCCGAGGACCGCAGCACGCCCCGGTGGAGGACCCCAGCGAGATCGGCCCGGTCGTCGACGAGCTCCTGGCGGCCGCTCGTCGGAACTCGGGCATGGACGGCAAGCCCGGTTCCTGGCCACAACTCCCGGCCAAGTGACCCCCGGGTGCACCGGCCCCGACAGCACGCGCTGGTCCAACGAGCGCTCAACCAACCAGTCCTTGAACCTGTGAGGAGGCATCATGCCGCTCAACCCTGATGCGGTCGGCTCGACGACCGAACCGACCCCGATCTCGTGGACGTCGAAAGACGCCCTGCTCTATGCCGTCGGCGTGGGCGCCGGGACCGGAGAGCTCGCCTACACCACCGAGAACACCAAGGACGTCGCCCAGCAGGTGCTGCCGACGTTCCCGGTCGTGCTCGGCGGTGGGGGTGGCGCGTTCTCCAAGATCGGCACGTTCAACCCGGCGATGTTGGTGCACGGCTCGCAGAGCGTGACCCTGCACCGGCCCCTCGACCCCGACGGCGAGGCCGTCGTGACCTCGAAGGTCGTTGCCATGTACGACAAGGGGAAGGCGGCCGTGGTCGTGATGGAAGGGACGGCCACATCCCCCGACGGCACTCCGCTCTACTCGACCACCTCGGCCGCGTTCATCCGTGGCGAAGGAGGCTGGGGCGGCGATCGAGGGCCGAGCGGACCCCAGAACGTGCCACCCGAGCGCGATCCGGATCACGTCGTCGACTCCCAGACGTCGCCGGATCAGGCCCTCGTCTACCGGCTCTCGGGTGACCGCAACCCGTTGCACTCCGACCCCTCGTTCGCGGCGATGGGTGGCTTCGACCGCCCGATCCTCCACGGCCTGTGCACCTACGGCTTCACGGGGCGGGCCTTGCTGCACTCGTTGTGCGACGGCGAGGCGGCTCGGTTCGGCCACATGGAGGGGCGGTTCGCCTCGCCGGTGCTCCCGGGCGAGCTCCTGACCATCAAGATCTGGCGCACCGGCGACGGGGAAGCCGTCTTCACGACCTCGGTCGGCGACCGCACCGTCATCGACCAGGGCCTCTGCCGCTTCACCTGACCCAGCGTTCAGCGTTTGGTCGCGGACGCCCACCTGACGGTGGGCGCCGCGACCAAACGGTGTCAGAACAGGCGGAGGTCGTCGGGCCGCAACCCGCGAAGCTCGTCGTAATCGACCTCGACCCATCCGAAACCCCGGGACTCCGCGAGCGCGCGGGCCTGGGGTTTCACCGTTGGGCGACGAACATCCCGCGCACCTGGCCCAGGGTGGAGTCCAGGTGCAACCGCTCGATGTACCGAGCCAGCTGCTCGACCCCATCGATCTCGCCTCGGCGCTTGACCTCGATGGCGACCACCTGACCGGACGCGCCGCGACACACCAGGTCGATCGGGCCGATGGCGGTCGGATACTCGCGGCGCACCAGCGTCAAGCCGTCCTCGATGGCGTGGGGGCGGCCGCCAGCAACTCCTGGAGATGGGCCTCGACCCCGTCCTTCACCAGGCCGGGGTCGGTTCCCAGCTCGTGGGCCACGTCGGCGAGGACCTCGTGCAGGGTGATCGTGAGCTGCTCGCCCTTGGGATTGGTCACCGTCCACACGCCGTCGCTCTCGACGAGGGTGTTCGGTGCGTTCATCCAGTTCAACGGCTTGTAGGCCCCGCCGTCGGCATGGATCGCCACGCAGCCGTCGGCCTTGACCATGATCAGTCGGTTCGCTTCGGGGAGGTGGGCGTCGAGCCGGCCGGAGTAGTCGACCGAGCATCGGGCGATGACGAGTCTCATGCGGCCTCCGACCGTACTCCGCGTTTGGTCGCTGCCGCCGTGATCACGGGGACCGGCGCGACCAAACGCGGATCAGCGGCGGGGGCGGTGGTCCCGCATCCGCTTGTTGATCAGCTCCCGGCGCTGCTGGAGATCGCGGTAGGTCAGCCGTTCGACCGAGGGGTCGAGGCCGAAGCCGGCCTTCACGCCGTCCAGATCGACCTGGAACCCGCCGGTGTCGAACCCGAGTTCCTTGCCGAGCCGCTCGCCGTGTTTGGCCGCGAACTGCATCGAGATGTGAGCGATCTCGGCCAGCAGGTCGAGGTCCGGGGCCAAGCGGGCGATGGCGCCGTCGAGGAACATCAGGTTCTTCACGTACAGCAT
Organism: Ilumatobacteraceae bacterium; assembly: GCA_041394645.1. Taxonomy (GTDB): domain Bacteria; phylum Actinomycetota; class Acidimicrobiia; order Acidimicrobiales; family Ilumatobacteraceae; genus JAWKHV01. Next base: position 53,509 of record JAWKHV010000020.1, read on the forward strand.
CAGCTCCTTGGGCATCCGTGCCCCGTAGCCGAGCAAGGCCTTGACCACCCGCTGCACCTCTTTGACCATCTCGTCGCCCGACAGCGTCGTCGGGTCGACCACGGGTTGGTCCAGGCGGAGGTCGCGGATGACGGCGTCGAGATCGGTGTCGGCGGGCAGCGCTCCGAGGTCCCGCAGCGCAGCGACCTGTCCCTTCACGTCGTTCGTGGTCGAACCGAGCATCAGCCGGAGGAACGCGAGCCGCCTCGGGGTCGTGAGCCGACCGACGATCCCGAAGTCGAGGAGCGCCGTGCGGCCGTCCTCCATCACGAACAGGTTCCCGCCGTGGAGGTCGCCGTGGAAGATGCCATGGATCATGGCTCCCTCCATGAAGGCGATCATCCCGGTCCGGACCACGTCCTCGGTGTCGATCCCGGCGTCCTGCATGCCGGCCACGTCGTCGAAGTTGAACCCGGACAAGCGCTCCATCACCAGCACCCGGCGGGTCACGAGGCGCGGGTGGGGTCGCGGGATGACGTAGCCGGTCTGGCCCAGCTCGGTCAGCACCGAGGCGACGTCGAGCATGTTGGCGGCCTCGAGCCGGAAGTCCAGCTCCTCCACGATCGTCTCGGCGAACAGCTCGACGAGGGCAGGGGTTGGCGAGCGGCCACGGGATCCGGCCGACGAGATGGGGCGCCAACCACGCCATCACCCGAGATCCTCGTGGACCAGGCGGGCGACTCGAAGGCCGTTGCACCTTGACCACCACGTCCTCGCCCGTCACGAGGCGAGCCGCGACGCACCTGGGCGATCGAGGCCGCCGCGATGCGGTTCACGGTCGAACCAGGCGAACTTCTCGTGGAGCGGACCACCGAACTCGGCCTCGACCACGGCACGGACCTCGTCCCAGGGCTCGGGCGGCACTCGGTCCCGACACAGCTTGAACTCGTTGACCAGGGACTCGGGGAACAGGCCCTCGCCCGAGGAGATGATCTGGCCGAGCTTGATGTAGGTCGAGCCGAGATCGATCGCCGCGATCCGTAGTCGGCGTGAGATGTCCGCGGTGCTCGCCCCGTCGGCCCGGAACCGCCCGAGCTTCTTGCGTGTGTACCAGGGCGCCAATGCGACGGCGAGCCGCCCGACGACCCGGACGACTCGAGCCCCCGGCGGTACCCGGGACGGCTCGGTGAGCGACGGGATCTCCGCTCGGGTCTCGGCTCGGAGAACCTCATTCCTCCGAGCCAGGAGATCGACGAGCGATCGAGGCACCCACGGTGCCGAACGTGAGAATGCGCCCCACGTGAGGTCGGTGGGAGTGCCGAGGTCGGTCATGGGCCAGGGCTCGCACCGATCGCTCGGGGATGCGTAGCGGCACTCGAAGATCCTCGGGACCCGTCGTGACACGGACTGTGTCGCGCGCCGCTCGGCGTGACTATCGTCACGGGCGTCTGGCGCGGACACCGCCCGCCCGGGCCGAGCGGGGGGACCGCTCCCGTCGATCGGGGGATCGACGTTCGATCTGGGGACACCATGGCCGACCGCTATTACGTCACCGACACCGCGTTGTCCGATCGCTTTCCGATCTACACGCGAGCCAACGTCGGGGAGGTGTTCCCGGATCCGGTCACGCCGCTCACCTCCACCAGCGCCCTGTGGCCGGCCGAGGTGGGCTGGCGGCAGGCGTGGGAGCGCATGGGAGCCTTCGAGTTGTCGGAGTTTCCCGCCGACGAGTTCTGCCAGCTGGGTGTGGTCGGTGGATACTGCTACCTCAATGCGTCGTTGATCCGGCTGTTCGGCGAGCGCGCTCCCGGGCTGTCGTGGCAGGACATGGACGCCCAGTTCTTCGGCGCTCAGCCCGGCATCCCGCCCTACGAGGCTCGGCCCGGGGACCGCAGCGATGCCGCCGAGGCCGCGATCGGTGCCACGTTCGGCTGGGCCCTGTCGGTCACCGACGTCGAGGATCTGCTCGAGCTGACCGAGCACCGGTCCGAGACGGTCGAACTGGCCAAGAACCGGCCCTCGCTGCGCGATCTGAGCGATCGCCAACTGCTCGAGCGCTACACCTCGATCGTGCCCGTGCACCAGAAGCTGTTCTGCCAGCACATCCTGACGACCTACATGGCGACGGTGCCGGTCGGGATCATCTCGGCGGTGGCGAGCGCGGTCGGTCGCCCGGATCTCGTCCTGCCGATCATCGCCGGCATCGGCGACGTCGATTCCGCCGTCCCGTCGGTGGCCCTGTGGGAGCTGTCGCGGCTTCCGGCGGACTCGGCGGAGTTCGAGGCCGGCTTCGAGACGTTCCTCGCCGAGTTCGGTTCGCGAGGCCCGAACGAATGGGAGAGCCGGTCGCCGACCTGGGGCACCCGCCCGCGCTGGCCCACTCGGCGATCGACCGCATGCGCGCCGCGCCGGACTCGATGGCCCCAGCCGCCCAGCATGCAGCTCGGGCGGCCGAGCGAAAGCGGCCTCGGCCGAACTGCTCGAGACGGTCGCGTGATCCGGCGACGCAGGCCAGCTGGCCGCCGCCATCGCCAGTTCCGCGGCCTGGTTGCCCGGCCGTGAACGAAGCAAGACCAACAACATCCGGGCGATCCACGAGATGCGGTTGGCCATGCGGGAGCTCCGTGCCCGCTTGGTCGAGCGAGGCATCTTCCAAGAGATCGAGGACTTCGGGTTCGTCACGATCGACGAGTACGGAGCACCTGGAGGACCTCTCCGTGCTTCGCGACGAGATCAATCCCGGCGCCAGGCCTACCACCGGCTGGAGGAACTCGACCCGCCGTTCGTGTTCGTCGGCGATCCCGATTCGCCGGACACCTGGGCGAAGCGGTCCGACGTTCGCTACGAGCTCCTTGGACCTGGGGACACCCTGGCCGGCATGCCCGGCTGCAGTGGCGCCGTGGAGGGCAGGCGCGCGTCGTGCTCGACAGCAACGATCCGAGCGCACTCGAGCCCGGCGACATCCTCGTCGCTCCGATCACCGATCCGTCGTGGACACCGCTGTTCGTGCCGGCCGGGGCGGTGGTGGTCGACGTCGGGGCCCCGCTCAGCCACGCCATCATCGTCAGTCGCGAGCTCGGGATCCCGTGCGTGATCTCTGCCACCGGGGCCACCAAGCGCATCCCGGACGGGGCGTGGATCCGGGTCGACGGCTCCTGGCCTCGTCACGGTGATCGAACCCCCGACCTGAGTCGCGGTGATCAGAACGCCGGGCTGAGCCGCCGTCGGCGCGCCGTGAGCAGCCGCCGTTGCACGGTGAAGGCTTCGCCGGGGGCGAGGTCTACCTTCCTGCGGATGTCCTCACCGACATCCCTCGCCGGTCACACTCCGATGCCCGATCCGCCGGGGGGTGGCCACCGATGACCGCGTCCGGGTCCTCGGCCGTGTGGTCGAGTACAAGTGGATCGTCGCGGTGTTCAGCTCAGCGCTGTTCCTCGACATCCTCGACACCTCGATCGTCAACGTCGCCCTGCCGAAGCTGGCGACCGACTTTCGGACCGAGGCGGTCGAGTGGGTGGTGCTGGGCTACACGCTGAGCCTCGCGGTCTGGATCCCGGTCAGCGGGTGGCTCGGAGACCGGCTCGGCACCAAGCGGATCTTCCTGATCGCCCTGGTGTTGTTCATCGGTGGTTCTGCGTTGTGCGGCGCGGCGCAGTCGATCGGTCAGCTGATCGCGTTCCGGATCTTCCAAGGGGTCGGTGGCGGCATGCTCACCCCGGTTGGGACGGCCATGTTGTTTCGTGCCTTCCCGCCAGCCGAGCGGGCCCGAGCCGCGATGTTCCTCATGATCCCGACCCTCGCCGCCCCGGCGTCCGGGCCCGTCATCGGGGGCCTGATCGTCACCCACATCGGCTGGCGGTGGATCTTCTTGGTCAACCTGCCCGTCGGCATCGTCGTGTTCGCGTTCGGGATCCTGTTCCTTCGCGAGCACCGAGAGCCGACAGCAGGACGGCTCGACGTCCCCGGGTTGCGCTCTCGGGCAGGGCTGGCGCTGATCGATCTACGCGTTGAGCGAAGCGCCGAGCTCTGGCTGGACGTCGAGGGTGGTCCTCGGTACCGGATCGGTGGGTTTCGCCGCCTTCGCCGCGCTCGTGTAGTGGGAGCTGCGGACGCCGGACCCGATGCTCGACCTTCGCCTGCTCGGAGATCGCCTGTTCCGCGCCTGCAACCTGGTGGCGCGTTCTCGACGGCCAGCTTTCTCGGCCCGGTGTTCGTGATCCCGCTCTACCTGCAGACCTTGCGCGGCTACGGCGCGCTGCACTCGGGCCTCACGACCTTCCCGCAGGCCTTCGGCATCATGTTCGCGTCGCAGATCGCCGGCCGCCTCTACCCCAGGATCGGGCCGCGCCGGCTGATGGCCGGAGGGCTGGCATGGGCTGCCCTCCTGATCGCTTCGTTCGCCACGTTCGACCTGACCACCAGCCTGTGGACCATCCGGATCCTCATCTTCGTGCGTGGCCTCGGCATGGGCTTCGCGTTCGTCCCGATGCAGGCGGCCTCGTACGCGCGGATCGCGCCGAAGGACAACGGCCGGGCGTCGTCGATCTATTCGACCCAGCGACAGATGGCGGTCTCGCTCGGTGTCGCGGCGCTGTCGACGGTGCTGGCCAGCTACATGCCGCTCGGCCGGCCGACGGCGGACGTCGAGCGCGCATTGACCGGCTATCACGTCGCCTTCTTGGTCGCTGCCGCCTTCGCGTTCGTCGGAGCGGCGTGGTCCTGGTTCTTCGTGAAGGACGTCGACGCCGCCGACACGATGGTCGTGCGTCGCGCCCGCACCGGCGTCGCCCACTGACGCCGGGACCGAGGAGTCGGCCGGGTCAGCCCCAGAGCGCCCGGAGCACGTCGTCGGCGAGTTCGGGCCGGCAGACCATGAAGTCGGGAAGCCACGGGTCGGGTTGGTTGTAGACCAACGGGGAGCCGTCGAGCCGGGAGACGTGCAGCCCCGCGGCGGCCGCCACTGCAGCGGGTGCGGCGCTGTCCCACTGGTACATCCCGCCGTCGTGCACGTAGATGTCGCCCTCGCCGAGGACGACCATCATCGCTTTGGCGCCGGCCGAGCCGACCCGGATGGCGTCGCATCCGAGCGCGTGTGCGATCGCGACCGCGGCGTACGGGGCCCGATAGCGAGACGTCACCAGACGGGGCCGATCGCGCGTCACCGGCGGCAATGCCGGAGCGGGATCGGTCGAGAACGTGACCCCCATCGCGGGGAGGGCGACCGCGCCGGCGGTGAGCTCGCCCCGTTCCCACAGCGCCACGTGTACGGCCCAGTCTGGTCGCCCGGGTTCGCCGTACTCGTTCGTCCCGTCCAGCGGATCCACGATCCACACCCGGTCGCACTGGAGGCGTCGCCGATCGTCGACCCCCTCTTCGGAGAGCACCGCATCGCCCGGACGTTGCTCGCCGAGCAACCCCATGAGGAAGCGGTGGGCTGCGACGTCGCCCTGATCCATCACGTCCCAACGATGGTGGCGGCCTTCCATCGACCGTCGGAGCTCGAGGAGGAGCGCCAGCCTCGGTGGCGCCACCAGGCGATGGTCGTCCTCGAGCATCACGGACGCCGCGCCGACCGCGCCACGTCGCGAACGAGGTCGCCGGACCTCGACCTCGTCGGCCCCGGCAGCCACCAGATCGACCGATGCGCGCGCTTCGAACTTCGGGCCCGGCGTCGGCTTCCTCGAACACGTCGAGCCGCCGTGATCCGGCGTTCACCACGGCAGACGACGAGAGCAACACCACGCTGGCGATGGCGGTGCAGATCCCGAAGGTGATCACCCAGCCGTTGTTGTTGCCGTTGATCGAACTGACGATCATCCCTGCGATTCCGGCGACGAAGACCAGACCGGAGCCGAGGCGGACGAACTTCCAGGGGCACCATGCCATTCTGGCGGGCGAGGGCCGAACGTCCCACTTCGGCACGTCGACGGTTTCGCTACTCTTCGTGGCCAATGCGCGAGGCGAGTACCCCGGAAGGCAGGGCGGCCCATGGCGCGACAACCGGATCAGGTGACGGTGGTGAGTCGCGCTCGACGATCACGTGGTGGTCGGATGTGCCATGACGTTGCGCTCCGCGGTCATGACGCTCGCCCCGATCGCACGCTCGACGTCAGGATCCTCGACGCCGGAATCCGCCCAGCGAACCTCGGGCACCTCCTCGCCTCGCTGCCCGAACATCGAACTTGACGGTCCGTGCTCGGCCCGACCTCGCGCCGACCGGAGGCACTCCGTGCGGCTGCCGGGTCGCCGTATCCGCCCGCAACGTTCGCCTCGCTCGCCGCCGCCTCCGAGCTGCCCGGGCGCGTCGCAGGCGATCCTGCTCGACTGCGACCTGCTCGTGCGGCACGATCTCGGTCCAGCTGTTCGACCTGCGCTGAGTGAGCACCTCTTCGGCGCGGTGCCGACCCCTCCGCCGAGCGGGGATGCCTGACGTCGACCATCTGCCCTGGCGTGAGATGGGCCTGGCGCCCGATGATCCATGCGTCAACACCCAGGGTGCGTCCTCGCCGATCTCGACCGATGGCGATCGTCCGACGTGTTCGAGTTCGGCCTTGGGCTCGCCAGCGCCCCGGCCGCTACCCGTTCGCCGATGAGACCTGCTTGAACTGCCTCGCGGTCCCCGACGTCCGGGTGCTCGACGCTCGCTGGAACGCCCATTCGGCGTGGTTCGCCGCGCCGCCGACCGACGAGCGGGCTCCGGCCCGGCGATTGGCTCGCCGCCAACTCGCGTCGAGCGGCCGTGGGTCATCCACTTCGCCTCGAAGCCCAAGCCCTGGCATCGCGGGTGCGAGCACCCTGCACTGCGGCGCGTGGACAGCGACCCTCGACGCCACCGCCTTCGCCGGTTGGCGCCCGACCCTCGCCCGCACCACGCTGGCTGCGGTCCGGCGGGAGGTCGTCGTCTCCGCTCCGTCCACGGCCGCCACGGCCGCAGGCGGTCAGCGGCTCAGGCGTTTGTACTTGATGCGGTGGGGTTGATCGGCGGCCGAGCCGAACTCCTTGTGACGCCACGCCTCGTACTCGCTGAAGTTGCCCTCGAACCACCGGACCTGTGAGTCGCCTTCGAAGGCGAGAACGTGGGTAGCGATCCGGTCCAGGAACCACCGGTCATGGCTGATGACCACGGCGCAGCCGAGGAACGACTCAAGCGCGTCCTCGAGCGCTCGGAGCGTGTCGACATCGAGGTCGTTGGTGGGCTCGTCGAGCAGCAAGACGTTGCCCCCACTCTTGAAGCAGCCTACGCCAGAGTGGACTCGGTTGCGCTCGCCACCGGAGAGGTCGCCGACCTTCTTTTGCTGATCGGCGCCCTTGAACATGAAGCTCGCCACGTAGGCGCGGCCATGGATCTCACGGTTGCCGACCCGCAGGTGGTCGACCCCGCCGGTGATCTCCTCGTAGACGGTCGCTTCCGAGTCGAGGGTGTCACGTCCCTGATCCACGTAGGACAACTGGACCGTGTCGCCGATCGTGATCGAGCCCGGCGTCGGGCTGTTCCTGGCCGGCGAGCATCTTGAACAGCGTCGTCTTGCCAGCGCCGTTCGGTCCGATGATCCCGACGATTCCGGCCAGGGGCAGCGAGAACGACAGGTCTTCGACGAGGGCCGATCCCCGAACCCCCTTGTTCAGGTGGTTCACCTCGATGACGGTGTCGCCGAGCCGGGGCCCCGCCGGAATGATGATCTCCAGCTTGCCGGTGTCCTCGCGGCTGGCTTCGGCCTCGGCCTGCAGCTTGTCGTACGCAGCCAGAGCGAGCCTTGCCCTTTGCCTGGCGAGCCTTGGGGGCCATCGCACCCATTCCGGCTCGTTCAGGGTCCGCTGGCGGGCCGACGCCGTCTTCTCCTGCGGGCGAGGCGTTCCTGCTTCTGCTTTCCAACCAGCTGGTGTAGTTGCCCTCGAAGGGAAGCCCCGACCGCGGTCGAGTTCGAGGATCCACTGGGCGGCGTTGTCGAGGAAGTACCGGTCGTGGGTGATGGCGACGACGGTGCCGAATACTCCTGGAGGAAGCGCTCCAACCAGTCGACGCTCTCGGCGTCGGGTGGATGGTCGGCTCGTCGAGCAGGAGCAGGTCGAACGAGCGAGCAACAGCCGGCACAGCGACCCGACGGCGCTCACCACCGGACAGCTTCGTGACGTCGGCGTCGTCGGGCGGGCAGCGCAGCGCGTCCATGGCGATCACGTTGCGGTCGAGACTCCGCGTCCGCGCTGGCGGTCTTGTCCTCGGTTCGGCCTGGAGGGCGCCGACCTTCTCGTAGTCGGCGTCGGGGTCCGCCCCACATCCCCATGACCTCGTTGTACCGGTCGATCAGGGACTGAACGGCCGCCACGCCGTCCATCGTTGCCGCGAACGTCCTTGGTCGGATCGAGTTGCGGCTCCTGGGCGAGATAGCCGACGCTGAAGCCAAGGGTCAGGCGGGCTTCTCCTGATAGCCGTCGTCGAGCCCGGCCATGATCTTGAGCAGGCTCGATTTCCCGGCGCCGTTGGACCCGATGACGCCGATCTTTGCGCCGGGGAAGAAGGAGAGCGAGATGTTCTCCAACACGGTGCAGTCCGGCGGGTAGTGCCGAGCAGGCTTGTAGCAGGTGTAGATGGTCGTGCGCCATGACGTCGGCCGACGCTACGTGCCGTCCGGTGGGCCGTGCCGAAGCGCCGGATCTCCGCTCACGATCGTTTCCGGACGTCACCATGCGCTCGATGCAACTGCTCGCCATCGACGGGATCCCTGTCGCGGCGGCCTGGCCAATACCGCGTTCCGCACGGCGCACATCGTCGACGCGGTGGTCTGGATCGAGCTCCTCTACTGGTTCAACTTCGTCCAGGCCCCGGCGCTCGACGACCTGGAGCGAGACCCCCGTGACGAACGGACGCGCAATCTCCTCCTCACCGGGATCGCTCGCCGAACGCTGTGGTGGTTCCGCTGGGCGGCGTTCGCGACCTTCATCACCGGGATGCTGATCCTCCTCGCTGCGGACGGCTACTTCAACGAGCAGTTCGGCGAGAGCACCGGCCTGGCCATCTCCACCGGGATGTTCCTCGGCATCGTGATGGTGCTCAACGTGTGGGGCGTGATCTGGCGGGCGCAAAAGACGGTGCTCGCCGATGCACGCGGCCCGCCTGGACAGGGCCGATCCGGATCGGAGGCCCGTCGCTGCTCGCCGGGCCTTCGTCGCCTCCCGCCAGAACGTGGTGTTCTCCGTCGGCGATCTTCTTCATGGTGTACAAGACCCACGGGCCGTTGCAGCATTCGACCTCACGTCGGCCGACAAAGGGTCTGTGGTGAGGGCGACGATGCTGCTGATCGGCGTGCTGGAGGCGAACTGCCTCGGCGTGGCGCCGTGGAAGTTCGAACCGAACCGAGGGCTCAACCGCCTGTACGACGGGCCCGGCGTTCGGAACCCGGTGCTGGCCTCGTTCGGCCTGCTCGCACTGTTCCTGCTCCTCACCGAGGTCGTGTACCGCTGACCCGCTGACCGGCTGTAGGGCCGCCTACCCAGTGACGGTCAGGGTGGCCTTCATGTTCGAGTGGCCCGGGATGTCGCAGAACAGCGTGTAGGTGCCCGGCGCGAGGTCGTAGGTGCGTCGAGCCCGTTGCTTGGCGCCGATGGTGAGCTTCTCGCCGACTTCCTGTTCGTCGGGCTGGAGGATGAGCAGGGTGTGGTTGATGCTGCCCCGGTTGGCGTACGCCACGGTGACCTCGCCGGCGGCGACGGTGTACTCGGACTGTCCAACTGGAGGAGTCGAGGGCGTAGACCGGTGGTCGGCGTCCTCGGGAGGAGCGGGCGTCGAGCCGCCGCAGGCGCCGAGGGTCGCGGCGAGCGCGAGCGGCAAGGCGAGGGCGGGCCGGATCCACGAGCGCGTCATGGTTTCGACGCTACGGGAGGGCGCCGTCGGTTCGTACCCGTCGACGCAGGGGTCCCGACGATGCATCCGGTCACACACCGCCGGGTGACGCGAATTTGCCCGACGCCGCTCACCTGCGTACTTCTTCGCCGGCCGGGTTCGCCCGGCGCCTGGCGTCGGGGCACGTCGTAGGGGCGTAGCCCCACTCCCGGCCAGTACAGTCGGTTGACGATGGCAGAGGAACGTGAGCAGTTCGTGGCGAACGCCTGGCTCGTCGACGAGATGTACGAGCAATTCCGGGACGATCCGCAGTCGGTCAACGAGACATGGCGAGAATTCTTCGCCGACTACCGACGGGCAGGAGTGACCCCGGCCCCGGCTGCACCCGCTGCTGCGCCGGACCTCGCGCCCCATCGCCGGGCACGACCCGGCCCAGACCGGCGCTCCCCAGCCCGCGCCCCCGGCTCCGGCTGCCGCCGCGCCGGCGACCGCCCCTGCGGCGGGCGCGGTCGAGGAGGATCCGAGCGAGCCGATCCGCGGCGCCAGTGCGGCGATCGTCGCCAACATGGAAAAGAGCCTCACGGTTCCGACCGCGACGAGCTTCCGGAACGTTCCGGCTCGATTGCTCGAGGTCAACCGCAAGGTCATCAACGGCTATCAGTCGCGTGCCGGTGGGTCGAAGGTGAGCTTCACCCACCTCATTGGTTGGGCGATCATTCGTGCCATCTCCGAGGCGACCCCGTCGCTGAACAACACCTACGTGGAAGGGCCGGACGGCAAGCCGCGCATCATCCGCAACGAACACGTGTCGATGGGTCTCGCCGTCGACGTGGCCAAGGCCGACGGCAGCCGAACGCTGGTCGTGCCGGTCCTGCGTGACGCCGACACCCTCGACTTCGCGTCGTTCCTCGTGGCATACGAGGAGCTCGTCCGCAAGGTGAAGTCCAACAAGCTGACGATCCAGGATTTCCAGGGCGCCACCATCACGCTCACGAACCCCGGCACGATCGGCACGGTCCAGTCGGTGCCCCGGCTCATGCCCGGCCAAGGCGTCATCGTCGGCGTCGGCTCGATCGACTATCCCGCCGAGTTCCAGGGCGCCGATCCCCGCGCCCTGGCCGAGATGGGCGTCTCGAAGGTCGTCACCGTCACGAGCACCTACGACCACCGCATCATCCAGGGTGCCGAATCGGGATTGTTCCTGAAGCGGATCCACGAACTGCTCCTCGGGCAGCACGGGTTCTACGACGAGGTGTTCCGCGCCCTCCAGGTGCCCTACGAGGCCGTGGCCTGGCGCCAGGATTCGACCTCGCTGTCCCGTGAGGAGGCGATGCTGCACAAGCAGATGCAGGTCGCCACGCTCATCCGGACCCACCGGGCCCGCGGCCATCTCATCGCCGATCTCGATCCGCTGCAGTGGAAAGAGCCGACGATGGCCGAGGAGCTCGACCCCGCCACCTACGGCCTCACCATCTGGGATCTGGAGCGCGAGTTCCTCACCGACGGCCTCGCCGGCACCCAGCGGATGCGGCTCGGCGATCTGCTCGGAGTGCTGCGCGACGCGTACTGCCGCACGATCGGCGTCGAGTACATGCACATCCAGAACACCGAGGAGCAGCGGTGGGTGCAGTCCAAGCTCGAGGGCGCACCGTTCAAGCTCCAGGGCGAGGAGGTGCGCCGGCTGCTCGAGCGGCTCAACGCCGCCGAGGCCTTCGAGAAGTTCCTCGCCACCAAGTACGTCGGGACCAAGCGCTTCGGACTCGAAGGCGCCGAGTCGGCGATCCCGGTGCTCGACACGATCCTGTCGGCGGCCGCCGACAAGGGCCACGACTCCGCGGTGCTCGGCATGGCGCACCGTGGTCGGCTCAACGTGCTCGCCAACATCGTCGGCAAGAGCTACGACCAGATCTTCCGGGAGTTCGAGGGCTACGTCGACCCGACCTCGGTCCAGGGGTCCGGCGACGTGAAGTATCACCTCGGCGCCACGGGCAAGTACGAGAGCCCCTCCGGCCACGACATCCGAGTCGAGCTCGCCCCGAACCCGAGCCACCTCGAGACCGTCGATCCGATCGTGCTCGGTATGGCTCGGGCCCGCCAGGACCGCATCGATCCGCCTGGTTCGTATCCCGTCCTGCCCCTGCTCATCCACGGAGACGCGGCCTTCGCCGGTCAGGGTGTCGTGGCCGAGTGCCTCGGCATGAGCGACATCACCGGGTACCGAGTGGGCGGCACCATCCACCTGATCATCAACAACCAGATCGGGTTCACCACCGCTCCCGAATATGCCCGCTCCTCGCTGTACTGCTCGGACGTGGCCAAGACCGTGCAGGCCCCGATCTTCCACGTCAACGGCGACGATCCAGGGGCCTGCGTCCGGGTGGCCCAGCTGGCCTTCGAATATCGCGAGCGATTCCACAAAGACGTCGTCATCGACCTGGTCTGCTACCGCCGCCACGGCCACAACGAAGGCGACGACCCGAGCTACCCCAGCCGCTCATGTACAAAGCGATCGCCGAGCGTCGCCCGGTCCGCAAGCTCTACGTCGAGGCGTTGGTGCGCCGCGGGGCCTTGTCGCTGGCCGAGGCCGAGCAGGCGCTGGAGGACTTCCAGCACAAGCTGCAGGTGGCATTGGACGAGACACGTGCCCACGCCCCCGCGCCGGTCAAGGTGGCTCGCCCGCCCAAGCCCCAGGGTGTGTTGCCCCACGTCGAGACCGGTGTCGACCGGCCGACGCTCGACGCCGTCTTCGACCACCTGACGTCCTACCCGGAAGGGTTCACGCCGCATCCGAAACTGGCTCGCCAGTTCGACAACCGGGCGAAGCTCTACCACGAGCAGGGCCAGTTGGAATGGGCGACGGCGGAAGCGCTGGCGTTCGGTTCGCTGCTCGCCGAGGGAACCCCGGTCCGGCTCGCCGGCGAGGACAGCCGTCGCGGCACCTTCTCCCAGCGCCACGCGGCGTTGGTGGACTACGAGACCGGGACGCCTTGGATCCCGCTCGCCGAGATCGCGGAGGGCGACGCCCGGTTCTGGGTGTACGACTCGCTGCTGTCCGAGTACGCCGCGCTCGGCTACGAGTACGGCTACGCCTCCCAGAACCAGGACACGCTGGTGCTGTGGGAGGCCCAGTTCGGCGACTTCATGAACGGCGCCCAGATCATCATCGATCAGTACCTGGTCGCGGCCGAGGACAAGTGGGGCACCACGTGTGGGGTGGTCATGCTGCTTCCCCACGGCTACGAGGGTCAGGGGCCGGAGCACTCCAGCGCCAGGATCGAGCGCTTCATGACGCTGTGCGCCGAGGACAACATCCAGGTCGCCAACGCGACGACGGCTGCGCAGTACTTCCATCTGCTCCGCCGCCAGATGAAGCGGCAGGTGCGCCGCCCGCTCGTGATCTTCACGCCCAAGGCACCGCTGCGGATGAAGGAGAGCCGCTCGGCGGTCGACGATCTCACTCGGGGTCACTTCGAAGAAGTCCTCGACGACCCGAACGTCGCGGATCGCTCGACGATCACGCGTGTGGTGTTCTGCTCCGGCAAGGTCTGCTGGGATGCGATGAGCGAGCGGGACGCTCGCAACGCCCCGGTCGCCGTGGTGCGCGTGGAGCAGTTGTATCCGTTCCCGTACGAGCAGATGCTCGAGGTGCTGCGCCGGTACCCGAACGCCCGCGAGGTCGTCTGGCTCCAGGAGGAGCCGGAGAACATGGGGCCGTGGAACTTCGTCGAGCACCGCTCCTGGCGGGTCAAGGAGCTCGGCTACGACTTCTGGCACGTCGCCCGAGTGGAGTCGGGAAGCCCGGCGACGGGGTCCAAGACGATCCACGACCAGGAACTGTCCGACCTCATGGACGCCACCTTCGCTCCTCGCTGAGCGAAGCCGGCACCTGGCCAACCGGCCTGCGCAGGGTCAGCTGCGCAGGCCCATCCCGAGCACCGCTTCGAGATCGGTCAGGGCCTGATCGGCCGAGAGCACCTTGATGGTCGTCATGCCCATCGCCGCGGCCGGCTTCAGGTTCACGCCCAGATCGTCGAGGAACACGCACTCGGACGGCTCGACCGCGAGCCGTTCGCACGCCAACTCGTAGAAGCGGGCCTCGGGCTTCCGGCAGCCGACCTTGCTCGATTCGAGCACCTCGTCGAACAGGCTCATGATCTCCGCGATCCGGGACGATCGGTCGTCGGCGTCGCCGAATCCACCTTCGGTGCCGTCCCCACCCGAGACGTTGTTGGTGAGGCAGGCCATGCGGTACCCGGCGTCCTTCACCAGCCGCAGGGCGTTGACCATCTCGGGACGGATGTCGCCGGCGAGGAGGCCGAGCACGTCGGCCCCGGGCACATCGTGACCGAGCGCGATCGCCTCGTCCCGAAAGGCTTGGTCGAACTGGGCATGAGAGAGCTCGTTGCGCTCGAGGCGCGCCCAGGCGTTCTCGTGAGGGTTGGTCGCGTTGACCGAGCGGATGAAGTCCGGCGGCAGACCCCGCTCGGCTTCGTAGCGGTTGAAGGCATCGAATGGACTGGAGAGGACGACGCCTCCGAAGTCCCACAGTACGGCTCGGATCACGACGGCGACTGTAGGCAACCGGTGTCCGATGGCCCCAGTCGACGCGGATTGTGGGCAGTGATGCCAGCACTCCGGGTGTTCGAGGTGGTTGACTGGCCAGGTTATGCCGAGACACATCGTGGTCGACGGCTCGAATCTGGCGACCGAAGGTCGCACGATGCCGAGCCTCCAACAGCTGATCGAGGCCGTCGGGGCCTTCATGAACGAGAACCCCGAGGACGTGATCACCGTCGTCGTCGACGCGACCTTCGGGCATCGGATCGACTCCAAGGAGCTGGCCGAGTTCGACGCCGCCGTGGAACACAACGAGATCGTCGCACCGCCGGCTGGTGCCGTCGGTCGTGGCGACGCGTTCGTGTTGGCGATCGCCGACAAGGTCCATGCGACGATCATCTCGAATGACTCGTACCAGGAGTTCCACGCCGAGTACCCGTGGTTGTTCGACGACGGACGCCTGATCGGCGGGAAGCCGGTCCCCCACGTCGGGTGGGTGTTCGTCAACCGGGTGCCCGTCCGGGGTCCGTTGAGCCGCAAGGTCACCCGCGACGCCAAGCGCAAGACCGGGCCCGGGCGACGCGACGGGGGCAAGGAGTCGAGCCGCCCGCCCGCCAAGGCGAGCAAGGACGCATCGCAGCCGATGCCGGTTCCGAAGGCCCCGCCGCCGCGCCGCCGGGCTAGTCAGCGGGGCCGACGCCGAACTCGCCGCTCCCGACGTGCCGACGCCGGAGATGGCCGGGTCCGAGAGCGCCGCAGCCGACCCGCGCCCGGGCAGCGGCCGCCACGCCAGCACGCACGTCAAGAACCCGACCAAGTCGCAGATGGTGAACGAGCTGTTGCTGTTCCTGGCCTTCGTCGAGAATCATCCGGTCGGCTCGGTGGTGGAGTGCGTCGTCGAGAGCTACGCCTCGCACGGCGCCTACGTCACGGTCGGCGACGCTCTGGCTACGTACCGCTGCGCCTCATGGGCGACCCTGCGCCGCGCAG
The DNA here is from genome assembly GCA_041394645.1 of Ilumatobacteraceae bacterium. GTDB lineage: Bacteria > Actinomycetota > Acidimicrobiia > Acidimicrobiales > Ilumatobacteraceae > JAWKHV01. The sequence continues at coordinate 68,873 of JAWKHV010000020.1, forward strand.
CGCTCGCGAGATGAAGCTGAACGAGGTCGTCACCTTGCACGTGGCGGCGTTCCATCCATCGCGACGCGGCATCGATCTCGTGGTGCCCGCGCTCGCTGGTCGCGCCGAGGTTCCGGTCACCGATGACGAGGAACTCGCCGAATTGGCCGCCGCGTCGAGGCCGGTGCGGCCGCCACGGGCACCAAGCGGTCCGGTCGTCGGTCCGGTGGCCGGCGAGGTTCGTCGGCGTCGGCCGGCGGGGGCGATACCGAGGCGACGTCGGCATCGGGTCAGGTCGACGAGGCGCCTGCCGGCACGGCGCCGGCCGAGAAGACCGCAGCGAAGAAGACCGCGGCACAGCAAGGCGGCGGCGAAGAAGACCGCGGCGAAGAAGACCGCGGCGAAGACCGGCGAAGACCGCGGGCCAGCAAGGCGGCGGCGACCGAATCGGAACCGGCCAAGGCTGCGGCCAACAAGAGGGTGGCGAAGCAGGCCGGGGCCACGAAGACCGTGCCCAAATCGGCGGCGGCCAAGAAAGCGCCGGCCAGAAGGCTGCCGCGAGCCAGGCCCCGGCCGACTCGGCGGCCGGGGCTGAGTCGGCGCCGGCGAAGAAGGCGACGGCCAAGAAGGCACCCGCCGATGAAGGCGGCGGCCAAGAAGACCGCGTCAAGCAGGCACCTGCGAAGAAGGCGGCGGCCAAGCAGGCACTCCGCGGCGAAGGCGGCGGCCAAGCAGGCACCCGCGAAAGGCGGCGGCCAAGAAGACCGCGGCCAAGCAGGCACCCGCCAAGAAGACCGCAGCCAAGAAGGCACCCCGGCCAAGAAGGCGGCGACGGCCAAAGAAGGCGGCCGCACGGCCCACCTGACCGACCGGTCCGGTCGGGCGTCAGCGATCGGGTGGCGAGCGGATACGGTCGAGCACCGTGCGCCTCGCCACCTGGAACGTCAACTCCCTGAAAGCCCGGCTCGAGCGCCGAGGAATGGTCATGACGTCCACCCCGATGTCGTGTGCCTGCAGGAGACTAAACTCGCCGACGACGCCTTTCCGGCGCTGTCGTTCCAAGCCCTCGGGTACGAGAGCGTGCACCATGGTCAGGGTCAGTGGAACGGCGTTGCCATCTTGTCCCGAGTGGGGCATCTCGGACGTCGCGGCTAACTTCGCTCCCGGCATCGAGCCCGATCCGGACGCCAGGATCATCACCGCCTCGTGCGGCGGGGTTCGTCCGTCGGTGTACGTGCCGAACGGGCGCTCGCTCGACAACGACCACTACCGCTACAAGCTCGATTGGATGGGCCGCTTGCGCTTCCACGTCGAGGCGACCTCGGCACCCTCCGACGACGTCGTGGTGGCCGGCGACTTCAACATCGCCGACGGACCTCGACGTCTACGACCCGCAAGTCTGGGTCGGAGCGACCCACGTGAGCGAACCGGAGCGAGCGGGCCCTCGCCGAACTGTTCGAGTGGGGGCTCGAGGACGTCTTCCGCCAGCACCACTCGGCAGGAAAGATCTTCTCGTGGTGGGACTATCGGGCCGGTGACTTCCACCAAGGGCGGGGCATGCGAATCGATACCTCGTGCTCACCTCGGCCTCGGTCTCGGCTCGCACGAGTTCTGCGTGATCGACCGCAACGCCCGCAAGGGCAAGGGCCCGTCCGACCACGCCCCGGTCATCATCGACATTATCCAGGCCGACCGACCCAGCGCCGACCGACCCAGCGCCGATCGACCTCGCCCTGAGCGACCCAGCGCCGACCGCGGCCAGCGGATCACCTCGTCACGTGACGCCGGCCTCCAGGGCCGCGAGCAGCCGAGGCCCGAGATGCCGAAGGGCAGGCCCGGAGATTCCTGGGATCGCGGACAACTCCGTCATCGATGCCGGGGCGACGGCCGCGATCCGATGGAGCGTGGGATCGTCCAGGACCGCGCCGGTGCCACACCAGCGGCGTGGCGGCGCGCCCGCCATGCTTCCAGCACCACGAGCGCCTGCGGACGTTCGGCGGCCATCGTTCGGTGGACACGAGGGGCGGAGGAGCCGGGACGAAGGGGGTCGAGTAACACGATGCCGTCGAGCAGTGCGCTGCGCCGGGCCGGCCGCCGGCCGCGTTCGGCCGCCCAGGTGACCAGGAGATGGTCGCTCGCTCGCGGCCATGGCGACGTAGAGGAGCCGGATCTCCTCGGCCGCGGCCTCCGGCGTACGAGCCGTCGAGTGCGGAACGAGGCCCGCCTCGACGCCGGCGATGGCGACCGGACCGCCACCAAGTGGCCCTTGGCTGCGTGGAACGTCAACAGCGCGACCGCGCCGGCCGTGGACTCCTGGTCACGCCGCCGCCCGACACCTCGAACCATTCGGCGAACTCCGCCGCCCGTGCCGCGAGGCACGATCCGACGAATCGCTGCACGCCGGCCGCGACCCGGCGTCGAGCGAGCCCGCCGCGCACGGGCGGCGGGGTCGAGGGAGCGTCGTCGGCAACCTCGTCGAGATCACGGCCCCACGCGACGAGCTGTTCCGCGCTCGGGAGTCGACGAGCGGTTCCGAGCAGTCGAGCGACCTCGGCGTCGTCGTCGGTGTCCGCAGCTCGAGCCGAGGCCACCGGAATGCCCTGTTGTGCCAAGGCCGCATCGAGCGCTTCGAGCGTTGGTTGGTGCGAGCCAACACCGCCATCGAGCGCCAGTGCACCCCGGGGAGATGGTGGGACCGGAGCCACGCGGCGATCGTGGCGGCCTCGCCCGGCCTCATCCGTGGTGGCCTCGATCTGGATCCCGCCCAGCGGAGGCCGAACCGGTGACGGTGTCGTCGCCGCCCGATCGGCCCAGCACGGTCGCGGCTGCCTCCACCACCGATGGAGCACACCGGTAGTTGTTGACGAGGCGAATGATCCGAACCCCCGGGTAGGTCGAATCGACTGATCCAGCAGCGTCGGTTCCGCACCGTTCCAGCCGTAGATCGCCTGACGCGGATCACCGACGAGACACAGATCGTTGCGGCCGCCCCGCCAACCTTCGAGCAGGGCGTGCTGCAGGGGGTTGACGTCCTGGAACTCGTCGACGAAGAAGTGCCGGAACCGCCAGTGGAGCTGGGCGGCGAAGTCCGGATCCCGTTCGAGTTCCTCTCGCACTCCTTCGAGCAGATCGTCGAAGTCGACCACGCCGCGGCGTCGTTTGAGGGTGTGGTAGTGCGAGGCGGTCTCGACGACGAGCGCGGCGCCGACGCGAGGGGACCGCCGCGCGGCGCGAGCCGCGTCCGGATAGGCATCGATCGACAGGTTGCGGGCCCGGAGCCAGTCGAGGTTCGGTGCCGAGGACCTCGACGGGAATCCCACCCGTCGTCCGTCGGCGGTCGCCGAGACCGCCTGTTCGAGCAGCGCCCGGCGATTCACCAGCAGCGAGCGCCCCGCACGCCGAGATCGGCCCATCGCTGTCGGAGCAGGCCGAACGCCACGCTGTGGAAGGTTCCGATCGTGGCGTCTCGCACCCCGAGTCGGAACAGCCGGCGGTTGAGCCCTGCGGCCGCCTGGCGCGAGAAGGCTGCGAGCGCCACCACGTGCCGCTCGTCGGCGTCCCCGCTGGCCACGCGGCGGGCGATCCGCCCGCACGAGCACCGAGGTCTTGCCCGACCCGGCGGTGGCGACGATGGCGAGCGGTTGCTCGGAGCACTCCACCGCTTCACGTTGGTGGGGTCGAGGCCTGCCGCGCCGGAGAACTCCTCGAGCGAGACCGGTTCCACCTCCGCTGATCACGAGGGGCACGGTACCGGAAGGGTGTCACACCGTGCCCGCCTGCCCGCCTGCCCGCTCGCCTGCCCGCCCGGTCGGCGCGGACGCCGATGCCCGGCGTGGCCCCGGTCGGCCCAGCGAAGCCCACAGGCTGTGGACAACTTGTGGGTGGAATGGACAGCCGGTGGACGCCCTACAGTCATGGTCGCTATGCCGTACCGAAGAAGCTGCTCAACTCCTACGAGACCGTGGCGCTCGATCTGCATCCGCACTGGTGGTATTTGTGGGACTCGTGGACTTCCTCGTGGGGTCGATCATCCTCGGGATCCTCGTCGCCACGATGGACGATGGGACGACCGGCAAGCAGGTGCTCACCGTCGCGGTCCTCCTGCTCATCCTCGGTTCCATCATCTGGACCGCAGTCACCTACGCCCGATGGGCGACCACCAACGTCGTCATCACCAGCGACCGGCTCATCTTCCGGCAGGGAGTGCTCGGCAAGTCCGGCATCGAGATCCCCCTCGAGCGGGTCAACAACGTCAACTTCAGCCAGTCCGTCTTCGAACGACTGATCGGTGCCGGTGACCTGTTGATCGAGTCCGGGGGCGAGGACGGTCAGCAGCGCTTCACCGACATCCGCCATCCGGAGCAGGTGCAAAAGCTGATCCACGAGCAGATGGAAGGCAACGAGCAACGCAAGTTCGGAGGCATGCGCACGGCCTCGCCGGCGATGATCGATCCGATCGCGCAGCTGGAACGGCTCGAGGCGCTGCGCGACCGCGGCACCATCACCCAGGAGGAGTTCGAACTGCAGAAGCGCCGGATCCTGGAGTGAACCCGGCATAGGAACCGTCGGGGTCCCGGGTCAGCTCGCGCACCACGATCGCGGCCGCGGTCGGGATCGCCCCGTACACATGGGGGAAGCGGGGTTCGTTCGCGGCCGCCGGAGTCCCGTCGGGATGGGCGGGCGCCTCCCACCTGACGGGCGCCTCGAACCGGGATTCGTCCAGGGTCACGGCGAGGACCGGGCCTTGCAGGTCCCGATAGAAGCGATTCGCCACCGCGAGCAGTTGGTCGTCGTCGGCGCAGCAGTGCACGAACCCTTCCGTGGCCAACGACGCGGGTTCCAACAGGCCCGCTGCAGCGGAGCGGCTCCAGTCGTCGGCGGGAAGCAGATGCAGCACCACGGGGGAGCAACCTACCCGTACGGAGGAATCCGCCGAGAAAGGTTGTCGCGGTCGCGCTCGATCGAACGATGGCGTGCAAAGTGTGACTAGGGTCTCATCCATGCGCACACGTTGGGGGAGAGTGCTCGGGGGCCTCACGGTTCTCGCGTCGCTCACAGCAGCCTGCTCGAGCTCGAGCTCGTCGCAGGGAATCACGTCCACGACCGCCGCCGCGACCACGGCAGCGCCAGCGACCGAGTCAGGGGGCTCCGAGACCACCGAGGCAGCCGCCCCGGATTCGACGGCCGCCGCCGACACCACCGTGGCGTCCTCGGTCGGTGGCGACGTGGTCGCCGGGGGCGTGATGACGGTCGGACTCGACAGCGAACCGCCGTCGCTCGATCCGGCCGGCAACGTCTCCAGCCTGGCCAACGGCTCGGTGTTCGACGGCATCTACGACACCTTGATGCGATACGACGATCTCGTCGTCCAGGTGCCCAAGCCCCACCTGGCCAGCGACCTGACTGAGGCCGACGACCGGATGAGCTGGACCGTGACCGTTCGCGACGGGGTCACCTTCCACGACGGCACCGCTCGACGCCGCTGCGGTGAAGTGGAATCTCGACCGCCAGAAGGCCTCGATCTACAACGCGCCGTCCATCTCTGCTCATCACCGGGATCGAGGTCGTCGACCCGATGTCGGTCCGCATCGACCCTCAGCCAGCCCCGGGACGCACTGCCCAACATCCTGGCCGGCACCAATCGCCTTGATGGCATCGCCGAACGTGCCCGAGGATCAGCTGTCTCGCAGCCCGGTCGGAACCGGCCCGTTCAAGTTCACCGAGTGGGTGTCGGGCGACCGGATCGTGCTGGACAAGAACCCCGACTTCTGGGGTGATCCGGCACCGCTCGACGAGATCGTGTTCAAGCTGCCGATCGAGGCCGCCCGAGTCGCCGCCTTCGACGCCGGCGAACTCGACTCGATGCTCTCGATCACCGACGAAACCGCGGACAACGCCCGTGCCGACGGCATCGCGGTCTCCAGCCCGCCTTCGACGGGCTACGGATTCACCATCTTGAACCAGACCAAGCCGCCGTTCGACGACGTTCGGGTGCGCCAGGCACTCGTGTATGCCGTGGATCGCGACGCCGTCGCCGGGGCCTACGACAAGGACTACGCTCTACGACGGGTCGTCGTTCCGCGCTCCGATGGTGAAAGACAGCGAATGGTGGGCTGCGCCGACCGAGCCGATCAGCTACGACCCGGACCGGGCCAAGGCCTTCATCGCCGACTACGGCCAGCCGGTCGAATTCACGCTGTTGGTCCTGGCCGGCAACCAGGTGATCGAGGACATCAACCGGGCATCGGCGAGACGAACGAAGCCGGGTCAAGGCCCAGATCGAGATCGTGCCGACCTCGGCAGCTACGTCGGTCGGGTCATCGGTGGAGACTTCGACGCCGCGGGATGGATCGGCGGATCGTTCGGCGATCCGGACTCGATGACCTTCACCGTCCTGCAGACCGGCTCCTACCCAACTACGGCAAGTTCAGTGACCCGGACATGGACGCCGCCCGAAGCGGCCCGGTCCGAGGCCGACAACGCCAAGCGCCACGAGCTCTACGACCAGATCCAGCAGATGTTCCGGGAGAAGGTTCCCTTCCTCGTCGGGGCCCACGGCTCGATCTATCTGCTCGCTCACGACAACGTGGGCGGCTACGGGAGCAGCGTGTACTTCCCGACCCGCACCGCCGGGTTCACCGGCTGAGTCCGGGCGGCGGCGATGAACTGGGCCTGGCTGTGGCGACGGGTGGTCTCGCTCGTCGCCGTGCTCCTCCTGGTCTCGGTGGTGACCTACGTCTTCATCGACCTGCTTCCGGGATCCCGCCCAGGCGATCCTCGGGCAGTCGGCGACGCCGGAGACGATCGCCATCGTGCGCCAGGACCTCAAACTCGACGACCCGTTGCCGGTCCGATACGTCATCTTCGGCTCGGCCGAGCCGTCCAGGGCGACCTCGGCGTCTCGTACCGACCGGTGAGGTCATCACCCTCGCCTTGCGCGAGCGGGTTGTCGTGACCTGACCGAGCTGCTCATCCTCGTCCAGCTGGCGGCGATCGCGATCGCCGTACCGGCGGTGCTGATCGCGGCCCGTCGGGAACGAGGACGAGCGGATCGTCTCTTGTCGAACGGCGCGCTCTTCGCCGCTGCCATGCCCCAGTTCGCCCTCGGCATCGCCCTGCTCGTGATCTTCGCCTCCAGAAACTCGGCTGGTTCCCGGTGTTCAAATACCAACGCCTCAGCGAGAGCCTGACCGAAACCTTCCACGCCATGGTGTTGCCGGTCGCGACGCTCGCCGTGCCGTTGTCGGGGATCTACTACCGGTGCTGCGCACCGATCTCATGCAGACCTTGCGGAGCGACCACATCACCTTCGCCCGGGGCGATGGGGTTGTCGCGGCGCCGGGTGCTGCTCGGGCGATCGCTGCGGCCGAGTTCCCTCACGCTGATCTCGGTGATCGGGCTGAACACCGCCTTCTTACTCGGTGGGGCAGCGATCGTCGAGCGACTGTTCTCGCTGCCCGCTTCTGCGCCTTCACGACCGAGGCGATCCTGACCCAGGACGTGGTCAAGGTGCAGGGCGCGGTGTTGCTCGTGGGGGTGTTCTACGTGGTGATCAACCTGCTGGTCGACATCATGCTCACGGTGCTCGACCCCGGGTCCGGCTGGCCGGGAGTGCGTCAGCGAAGCGGTTGAAGTTGCCTTCCAGGGCTACGGGTTCGGTGGGGCCTCGCCCTGGCCTGGCTGGTGCTGATCACCACCATGGCCATCATCGGTCCGTCGCTCCCGTTCAGCCGCAAGCAGCAGTTGGGCCAGATCCGCCAGGGCCCGGCTGGCCCCATCTCCTCGGCACCGACAACCGCGGCGTCGACATGATGATCCGGCTCATCGACGGGCCCGGGTCTCGCTGCTGGTCGGCGTCCTGGCGGCGATCATCGGCATGGTGGGCGGCACGATCATCGGGCTCGTGGCCGGCTACCTGCGCGGGACCTTCGACCGGTCGATCGTGATCGGGCTCGACGTCTTCGCCGCCTTTCCCGGCTTCCTCGCCGCCGCGGCCGCCACGCTGATCTTCGGTCAGAGCCTCAAGACGACGGTGATCACGCTCGGCGTGTTGTCGATCCCGATCTTCGCCCGGGTCACCCGAGCCGCGACCCTGCCGCTCGCAGAGCGCGACTTCGTGCTCGCGGCCCGGATGCTCGGCTCCAAACACCGGCGCGTCATGTGGCGCGAGCTGATGCCGAACATCGCCGTTCCGATCGTCAGCTACGCCTTGCTGTCCGCGGGCATCGTGGTCGCGATCGAAGGGGCGCTGTCGTTCTTCGGGCTCGGGGTGCCGGAGCAGTACACGACGTGGGGGAAGCTGATCGCAGCCGGCCAGGAGCGGGTCGACTCCGCCCCGCACCTCTCGCTCGTGCCCGCCGCGGCCATCGTGTTCACCGTGCTGGCCTTCAGCGCCGTCTCGGAGCGCTGGCAGATGAAGTTCCTGTTCGGTGGCATCCCGCCCAAGGCGGTCGCCGACGAAGGGACCGACCAGGTCGCGGTGGAGACCGTCGAGCTCGACGACACGGTGCCCGGCCCTCGCCGGGTGCTGTCGATCGAGGATCTGCACACCTGGATCCGGACCCCGTTCGGGAACGTCCATGCCGTCGACGGGGTCACCCTCGAACTCGCCCCGGGCAAGATGACGGCCCTGGTGGGGGAATCGGGTTCCGGCAAGACGATGCTGGCCCGCAGCGTGCTCGGGTTGGTCACCCATCCGACCGATCCCGCGGCGCCGGGCAAGATCATCTTCGCCGGCAACGACCTGCGCCGGCTCGACGAGGCGTCGCTGACCAAGCTGCGCGGCCGCCGGATCGCGATGGTGTTCCAGGATCCGATGACGAGCCTCGACCCGGTCCAACGGATCGGACGCCAGCTGACCGAGCCGATGCGCGTCCACCTCGGGCTCGATCGGGCCCTCGCGAGGAAGAAGGCGATCGAGCTGTTGAGCGCGGTCGGCGTGCCGGATCCCGAGCGCCGCCTGCGGACCTATCCCCACGAGTTGTCCGGTGGACTCCGCCAGCGCGTGGCGATCGCGATCGCGCTCTCCTGCGATCCCGATGTCCTCATCGCCGATGAGCCCACCAGCGCGCTCGACGTCACGGTCCAGGCCCAGTTGCTCGACCTGCTCGACGAGCTCAAGCGGGAACGGCGGGTCGCGGTGCTGTTCATCACTCACGATCTCGGCGTCGTGGCGGGCCGGGCCGACGAGGTCGCGGTGATGTACGGCGGGCGGATCGTCGAACACGGGACGACCGATGCGGTCTTCGAGCGCCCGAGTCATCCGTACACCCGAGCACTCCTCGGCGCCGGTCCTCGGATCGCCCGGCCGTCCCACCAACGCCTGGCCGCCATCCCCGGGGTTCCGCCGGTGCTGCTCGGCCGGCCGCCGGGCTGCTCCTTCGCCGCCCGCTGCCCCCAGGCCGTGGAGCAATGCCTCTCCGACGATCCCTCCCTGCGCGTCGTCGGACCGAACCACGAGGCCGCCTGCTGGCTGGCCGACGAGACCCCGATTGGGTCCAACGACCTTCGCGTGGAGCAGGCCACGACCTGACATCGGCCCGCCACGGTCTTCAACGCTGGGTGACCAGTGGAAGGACGTCGGTCGGCCCGTGTGGAAACGAGACAGCCCCATCGAAGTGGCGTGGTCCGATCGCCGCGTGCGCGATCGGTGCACCCGTTGGGCCGACCACACCCTCCGAGGGGTCCTGCCGGTCAACCCCGTCTTCGCCCTCACCTCGCTCTGGTTCTTCCGTGACCACCTGGACCAACGGCCATGGGCCGCGTGGTTGGCGCTCCTCCTGCTGGGCACTGCGGTCGCCGCGATCGGTCTGACGGCTCGGTCGGCGCGCTGGCCCGTCCACCCCCGCACTCCCGACATCGTGATCGCCGGTTCGCTCGGCGTCCTGGGTCTGGGCTGGGGGTTGCTGCCTTGGCTCGTTGCCACCTCGGAGGGCGGCATGGAGCTCGGGCTGCTCTCGGTTCCGTTCGTCATCGGGGCGGCGAGCGTCAATGCCATCTCGAACGCCGGCCAACGTCTCCGGTTCCACGTGTACCAGACGACCTTGCTCTCGCCGGTGTTGCTCTGGGCCAGTCGCCAGAGCGATCCGATGGTGCGTCAGTTGGTGGGGATCGGACTCGGCTTCGCCGTGCTCAACGTCGCCGTGCAGCGCGGCAACCGCACCATGGCCATCAGCTTCATCTCCGCCGAGCTGGAGAACCAGGCCTTCGTGGAAGCCGAGCAACGCCAGCGCCGGCAACTCGAAGTGGCCAACGAGCGGTTGGAGTACCAGACCCGCCACGACGAGCTCACCGACCTGTTCAATCGCCGCGGGTTCGTCGAGGCCCTGGGCGAGCTGATGTCGCAGCACGCCTCGGTGTTCGTCGCGGTGGCCGACCTCGATCGGTTCAAGACGTGAACGAGGCGCTCGGCCACTCCGCCGGCGACGACGTGCTTCGCACCATCGCCGGTCGTCTCCGTCTGGCCGCAGGAGCCCACGGGATCGTGGGCCGGCTCGGCGGTGACGAACTCCTACTGGCCCTGCCGCTCCCGCCTCCGGACGTCGACGACGCCTCCGACGCGGTGGAGCGGCGAGCCCGCACCGTCGCCGAGGCCATCGCCCACCCGATGGACGTCGGGGGTGATCCCACGGTCATCACCGCGAGCGTCGGTGTGGCACTCGGCCCTCAGCACGGTCGAGACCCGTTCGAGCTGTTGCGAACGGCCGGGGTTGCGCTCCAGAAGGCCAAGACCAACGGCCGGAACCGGATCGAGGTGTTCGACGACGGGCTCTCGGCCGAGATCGCGCCACGGTTGCGCGACGAGCAACTGCTGCGCCGAGCGATCGACCGCAGCGATGTCGAGCCGTACTACCAGCCCCTCGTCGACGCGACCACCGGGCGGGTGGTCGGGGCCGAACTCCTGTGCCGCTGGCATCGCGACGGCCGCGCCGTCCCGGCCGGCGCGTTCATCGCCTTGGCCGAGGAGACCGGTCTCATCGATTCGCTCTCGGAGCGGATGATCGAGCGCGGTCTGGCCGACCTTCGAGCGTGGGAGCGTTCCGGGGTCCTGGGCAGCGAGTTCCGGTTGAGCATGAATCTGCCGCCGCGACCCGTCAGCCCGTCGGGCCGCTTCGGTCGTCTGGCCACGCTGTTGAACACCGAACCGCTCCACCGGCTCTGCCTCGAGGTGACCGAGACCGCCATCATCGACGACGTCGACGTGGCGGTGGCCCGGCTCGACGCTGCGCTGGGGGCGCAGATCTCCCTCGACGACTTCGGGACGGGCAACGCCTCCGCTCAGCCTGCTGCAGACGATGCCGCTCGACCACGTGAAGCTGGACCGCAGCTTCGTGGCCGATCTGGCGACGAGCCAGCGGGATCGAGCGCTGGTCGAAGGCTTCGTCGGGCTCGCACACCTCCTGGGGCTCGGCATCGTGGCCGAGGGGATCGAAACGACCGAGCAGGCCGAGCTCCTCACCGGACTCGGCTGCCACATCCACCAGGGCTGGCGCTACGCACCGGCGCTGCCGGCCCCGGCCTTCGTCGAAGCGATGCAGCAGGGGTTCGCCCCGCAGCGGGTCCGGCCGATCGGAACCGTCTGACTGCTCCTCGGCGGTGACCGTCGGCCAGTATCGGGGCATGAGTGGTCCGCTGAAGGGTTTCCGAATCATCGAGATGGCAGGCATCGGCCCGGGGCCGTTCGCCGCGATGCTCCTGTCCGATCTGGGCGCCGAGGTCATCAGGGTCGAACGCTCCCAAGCCGTCCGCCCGGGCGGAGAGCGAACCAGGATCTCCTGCAGCGCGGCAGAACCAGCATCGCGATCGACCTGAAGCATCCCGACGGGGTCGAGACCCTGCTCGCCCTGGTCGAGTCGGCCGACGCCCTGCTCGAAGGGTTCCGGCCCGGGGTCATGGAGCGACTCGGGCTCGGTCCCGACGTCTGCCTGGCGCGGAACCCGGGCCTGGTGTTCTGGTCGGATGACCGGGTGGGGTCAGACCGGGCCTACGCCGCTGCGGCCGGCCACGACATCAACTACATCGCCCTGGCCGGGGCGCTGGCCCACTTCGGCAACGCCGGGCAACGTCCCGTGCTGCCGATGAACATGGTCGGAGACTTCGGCGGTGGCGGAATGTTCCTCGCGCCCGGCGTGGTCGCGGCCCCTGCTCGAACGGACCAAGAGCGGACAGGGCCAGGTCGTGGACGCGGCCATGGTGGACGGCACCGCCACGCTCATGACCATGTTCTGGGCCTTCAGCCAGACCGGCATGTACGACGAGACCCAGCGCAGCGTGAACCTCCTCGACACCGGTGCCCATTTCTACGACACCTACGAGTGCGCCGACGGCGAGTACATCTCCCTCGGCTCGATCGAGCCGCAGTTCTACGCCGAGCTGCTCCGTCTCACCGGGCTCACCGACGATGCGGACTTCCAGCGCCAGATGGACAAGTCGATGTGGGAGCCGCTGAAGGAACGCCTCACGGAGGTGTTCAAGTCCAAGACCCAGGCCGAGTGGTGTGAGCTCATGGAGCACACCGACGTCTGCTTCGCCCCGGTGCTGCGGATGTCGGATGCAGCCAAGCATCCCCACAACGTCGAGCGCGCCACCTTCGTCGAGCAGTTCGGCATGACCCAGCCGGCGCCGGCCCCTCGCTTCTCCCGGACCCCCGGCGAGATCCAGGGCCCGCCGAAGGTGCCCGGCGCCGACACCCGGGAGGTGCTCGCCGGGCTGGGGCTGTCGTCGGAACGGATCGACGAACTCTTCGCCTCGAACGCCGTCAAATGAGGTGAAACCGTCCCGAATCCGCCGTTGACTGTCTGGATGGCCACCCTCGTCAGCTTCCACGCCCACCCCGACGACGAAGCGATCGCGACGGGAGGCGCGATCGCCCGTGCCGCATCCGAGGGACACCGTGTCGTCCTCGTCGTCGCGACCGGAGGAGAGTTCGGTGAGACACCGGAGGATCTCGAGCCGGGCGAGCGTCTCGTCGATCGCCGTCGACGCGAGACCGAGGCGTCGGCGACGTTGCTCGGGATCCATCAGGTCGAATGGCTCGGCTACGAGGATTCGGGATGACCGGGTGGGAACAGAACGCCAACCCGGGTTGCTTCCACCAGGCTCCGCTCGAGGAGGCAGCCGAGCGGCTGGCCGAGATCCTCCGGCGGGAGTCGGCCGAGGTGCTGACCACGTACGACTGGCACGGGAACTACGGCCATCCGGACCACGTCAAGGTTCACCACGTCGGCCACCGCGCCGCAGAGCTGGCCGGGACGCCGAAGGTGTTCGAAGCCACGATCAACCGCGACCGGATGCGCACGATGATGGTCGCCGCCCAGCAGGCGGCGGAGGCAGCCGGCACGCCGACCGACGACGAGTTCGATCCCGACGGGCCCGCCGACGACGGCAACCCGATGGGAACCCCGGAGGCCGAGATCACCCTGGCGGTCGACGTCCGCCGCTGGGTGGCGCTCAAGCGCGAAGCGGTCCTCGCTCACCGGAGTCAGGTGACCGACTCCTCGTTCTTCGCCGAGATGCCCGACGAGATGTTCCTCCAGGCCTTCGGCACCGAGTGGTACATCGAGCGCGGCGCGGCGACCGGCACCGGCCCGGTGGAGGGCTGGTTCTGGTGACTCGGCTCCACCTCGTCCGCCACGGTCGGGCCGAGGCGGGTTGGGAGCAGCCGGACCCGTCCCTGGACGAGGTCGGGCGGCGTCAGGCCGAGGCGATGGGGGAGCGGTTCGCCGACCAGGGGCCATTCGGGCTGGTGACCAGCCCGCTGGCCCGATGCCGGGAGACGATCGCCGTCCTGGAACGTCGTTGGGGGAGGGTCGCAACGGTCGTTCCCGCGGTCGCCGAGTTGCCGTCTCCCGACGGCTACGACGTCTCGCAGCGCGTCGGGTGGCTGCGCCAAGCGATGGCCGGAACCTGGTCGATGCTCGATCCGCGCTATCAGGACTACCGCGACCAGGTCGTGGCCACGGTCGTCGAGCTGGGGGATCGAGGCCACGACCTGGTGATCGCCAGCCACTTCATCGCCATCAACGCCGTGATCGGTGCGGCGCTCGACGATGACCGACTCGTGATCCGCAGCCTCGACAACTGCTCGATCACCGTCGTGGAGGTCGGGCGCGAGGCGGACGGGAAGCCCTCCTTCGACCTGATCGAAGGGGGCCACGAGGCCGACACACTCATCCGGTGAGGAGCGTGCCGGTGTTCCGGGTGACCGGTGCGACAATGGAGCCCGATGAATCCCGTACGCCGAGCCCTGCCGTTCCTCCTGACCGTCGTGTTGCTCCTCGCCTGTGGCACGGCGGGACCGGACGAAGAACGGGCCGTCCGCGCCGGCTCCGACGGCCCCCGCCAGCGTGACCGACTCCCCGCCGGAGGTGACCACCTCGGCGAGCCCCGGAGGTCTCCACGAGCGAGCCCGTCGAGACCTCGACCAGCCAGGCCGAACCCACGACCAGCGCGCCCGCTCCGGAGGTCCGGCCGCTGGTGCTCCACGTCCCGACGCAGTCTCGGGCTGGTGGTCCTGGGCGGGGAAAGCGGAGTCGAGCATCACCCAGCTCACGAACCAGTTGGGGGTGCCGAACGAGGACTCCGGCTGGGTGGCCTTCAGGCACCTCGCCGTTCAGGCTGTGCCCCGGCGCCCGGAGTGCGTGGCGTCAGCCCTGGGGAGCCGCTACGCGTCATGTTCACCGATCCCGGCGACGGCGCCCCGGCGACATCGTTCCTCGTACCTGTATCACCGCGCCTGCCGACGCCGCACAGCATCGCGTCGAGCCCGGCGGCCGAGGTTGACCACCGACACCGGGATCGGTCTGGGCAGCTCCGTCGCCGAGGAGTTCGTGCGTATCCCGAACTGCTCCTCTTCGAGGATGAGTACGGTCCGGTCTTCGCCACCTCGGCCGAGGGCGGCCTGTCGAACTGACCGATGTGTCCGACGCCGGCCTGGTCACCTCGATCATCGGCGGTCAGTACTGCGGCGGTGACGGCCTCGCACGGGGCCGGCCTGACGGGTCCGGGTCGATGATCGCTCCACGATGACCGCGCTGATCGAGCTCCAGATCCACCGCTCCTGGGCGTGGTTCGTCATCATCGGCAACGGCCTGGCCGGGGTGTGAACTGGCCGCTCACCGGTGGCCACGGGTCCGGTCCCGAGCGTTGTGGTGGTTCATCGGCCTGGTCGAGATCGCCGTGTTCGTCCCAGGTCATCCTGGGCGTCGTGCTGATCTGCGCGGCACAAGCTCGTCGCGCCCCAGTTCCACATGTTCTACGGGTTCGTGGCGATCATCTCGGTCGGGATCATCTACTCGTACCCGGAACTATCCCTTCCTGAAGGGCAAGACCTACCTGCTCTACGGCTTCGGGAGCCCTGTTCCTGATGGGCCTCGGGATCCGAGCGATGCTCCAGGCCTGAGCCTGGCCCCCGCCGTCGGAAGCGACACGGGCCGCCTCGCAACTTGCGATGGCGGCCCGTGGTCGGTACCGGAGTCCGAAGGACCCGACGGTCCTCGGATCAGGCGTTGGCCAGGCGCTGCTCGAGCCCGGACAGCTGCTCGTTCAGCTGGCCCGGCAGGTGATCGCCGAACTTGGCGAAATGCTCCTTGATCTGGGGGATCGCCGATTCCCAACCGGCTCGATCGACGGTCAGGAGCGTGGCCATGTCGTCGTCGGTGACGTCGAGCCCGGAGGTGTCGATGGCGCCGTCCTCAGGGAGGTAGCCAATGGCGGTCTCCTTGGCCCCAGCCGTTCCGGACACCCGTTCGAACACCCACTTGAGGACCCGGCTGTTCTCGCCGTACCCGGGCCACAGGAAGCGGCCGTCCTCGTCGCGGCGGAACCAGTTGACGAAGAAGATCTGGGGAAGCTTGGCCCCGGACTTGGCGCCGATGTCGAGCCAGTGGCCAGTAGTCGCCCATGTTGTAGCCGCAGAACGGCAGCATCGCCATCAGGTCAAGCGCAGGTTGCCGACCGCGCCCTGCTGGGCCGCGGTGGTCTCGGAGGCCATGATCGCCCGAGGAACACGCCGTGCTCCCAATCGAAAGGCCTGGTTGACCAACGGCACCGTGGTGCGGCGGCGGCCGCCGAACAAGATTGGCCGAGATCGGCACGCCTTAGAGATGCCCACTCGGGAGCGATCGAGGCATTGGGCCGCCGAGGCCGTGAACCGAGCGTTCGGGTGGGCGGCCAGGGTCTCGGCTTCGGGGGTCCAGGGGTTGCCCCGCCAGTCGGTGGCGCGAGCGGGCGGATCGTCGCTCATGCCCTCCCACCAGGTGTCACCGTCATCGGTGAGGGCGGTGTTGGTGAAGATCGCATTGCCCCACAGCGACTCCATCGCGTTGGGGTTGGTGTCGGCGCCGGTACCGGGGGCCACGCCGAAGCCGGCCTCGGGGTTGATGGCGTACAGCTGGCCGTCGTCGCCGAACTTCACATCCAGCAGATGTCGTCGCCGACCGTCTCCACGGTCAACCGGGATGGTCGGAACGAGCATGGCCAGGTTCGTCTTGCCACACGCGGAGGGGAAGGCGGCCGCCACGTACTTCGTCTCGTTCTGGGGCGAGGTCAGCTTCAAGATGAGCATGTGCTCGGCGAGCCAGCCGTCGTCGCGGGCCATGACCGAGGCGATCCATAGGGCGAAGCACTTCTTGCCGAGCAGGGCGTTGCCGCCGTAGCCCGAGCCATAGGACCAGATCTACGCGAGTGGCGGGGAAGTGGACGATGTACTTTGTTGTCCAGCACGGCCACGCCACGTCCGGCCTCGCCCTCGACGAGCGGAGCGCCGACCGAGTGCAGGCACGGGACCCAGTCCCCGTCACCGAGGACGTCGAGGCCAGCTGGCCATCCAGGTCATCAGCCGCATCCGAGACGGCGACGTAGGCCGAGTCGGTGAGCTGGACGCCGATGTGGGCGATGGGCGAACCGAGCGGCCTCGGCGTGGCACGACGTCGTCGTGCGGCCCTTCATGGCGCCGGTGTAGAGCTTGAGGTCATCTGTCTCCGCATCTCGGCGGGATCACGCCAGTTGTTGATACGGGCTGACGCGGCCTCGTTCTCAGCACAGATGAAGGTCCGATCCTCGACCCTGGCGACGTCGCCCGGATCCGAGTGGGCCCAGTAGCTGTTGGGCCGCTTGGCTTCGTCCAGCTTGGTGAAGGTCCCGGCGGCGACGAGCTCGCCGGCCAGGCGGTCGTACTCCTCGGCGGTTCCGTCACGCAGTAGATCGAGTCGGAGCTGCATGATGCCTGCCCATTCCTCGACCCTGCTTCAGTCGTTCGTTGCTGGTCGTCGACGCCATGCGACAACGCCTCCCTGGGTTTCAGGGTGGGGCCACGCCGCCCCACCGGGCTGGGGTCGGACGCGTCGGGTCAGTGACCCGGCGTGCCCATGTCGGCTTCGCTTCCGAGCCGCAGCGCGGTGGCGCGCCCGTCGGAATCGAGGTCGAAGATCACACGCTGGCCTTGACGCAGCATGCGAAAGATCGAACCGTCGAGGGCGTTCGCCGAGAGTTCGAACTCCCGGAGATCGGTGTCGGTGAGGACGAGACCTTCGCCGGAGGCGGGGTCATAAACCTTGACGATTCCTTGCACGAGCCCCTCCGGAGACGTCGATCGATCGGTCAGCTCGCCGTCCCGGCGCCCGAGGACGCCTTGACGACCTTGCCGGCCTTGATGCAGCCGGTGCAGACGCTGACTCGCTTGGTGCCACCGTTCACCCGGGCGCGGATGCGCTGGATGTTCGGGTTCCAGCGGCGCTTGGTGCGCCGGTGCGAGTGGGAGACGGACATACCCCAGGACGGGTGCTTGCCGCAGATTTCACAGACTGCTGCCATGGAAAGGCATCCTTCGTTGACTGGGGTCCGATGGTCCTGACCTGCTCCGTCAGGGTTCGTGAACCAACCTCACCGTAGCAGAGGTCCTCGAACCGCCCAAACGCCACAGCGGCGAGGATAGATCTGATGGTTTCGATCGGTTCCACCGATGACCCACACGTGGGTTTCGGCGTGGAATACCTTCCGGTCGTCCGTCCGACCCCGATCTCGCGAATGCTCGCGAGTTCGCGGCCGAG
Source organism: Ilumatobacteraceae bacterium (assembly GCA_041394645.1). Classification (GTDB taxonomy): domain Bacteria; phylum Actinomycetota; class Acidimicrobiia; order Acidimicrobiales; family Ilumatobacteraceae; genus JAWKHV01. Next base: position 86,899 of record JAWKHV010000020.1, read on the forward strand.
CCGGGCGCTCGGAATGCGCCTGACTACGATACCAGCTCGTGCCCACGCTCGAACGGCTGACCGCCCCTGCGCTCCGACAAACCGTCGTCACGTTCCGGGGCGCGATGCGTACGCCGCGGGGATCAACCGGCTGAACGTGCCCGGTGCCGGACGGCGACACCGGCACGAACATGGCCGGACCCTCGGCGCAGTTGATGCGCCGAGCTGGACAGATCGCTGGCCGAGCTCTCGGCCGACGCAGCCGAGGAGTTGGAAGACCTGTCACGCCATCAGCACGGATCGTTGATGGGGGCCGGGGCAACAGCGGCGTCATCCTGTCCCAGATCCTGCAGGCCTCACCGGGGTGCTGCGCCAAGCGGGTGACGCCAGCCCCACCGCGGTCGCCGAAGCGTTCCGCGCCGCCGGCCAGTGCTGCCTACCAGGCCGTACTGAAGCCGATCGAGGCACGATCCTGACCGTGGTTACGCGAGTCGGCGCGGGCAGCCTCGGTGCGGCCGGTACCGGCGGCACGCCGCCGAGGTGCTCTCGGCGGCCCGCAGCAGGACGGGAGGCGCTGGCCAATACCCCCGAACAACTCCGGTCCTGAAAGACGCCGGGGTGGTCGACCGCCAAGGGCGCCGGGTTCCTCTGCTCCTCGACGCCGCCTCCACGTGGTCGACAAGGGTGCCGCTCCCGACTGGAGAGACCGACGAGTCGAGCCGTGGGCACCAGGCAGTTCGACGCCATCGCCCATCGGGGCGACGGGGACGTCTCGAGCTGCGTTACGAGGTCATGTACTTCCTCGATCTCGTCGACGAGCGGATCGGCGACTTCAAGTCGGCCCGCAAGGGTGCGATCGACGACTCGATCGTGGTCGTAGACGGCGACGGCCTGGCGGAACTGCCACGTCCACACCAACGACATCGACGCGGCGATCGAGGCCGCCCTCGACGTCGACGGCCGCCCTCGCCAGATCCGGGTCACCGACCTGTTCGAAGGAATTGGGAACGCCCACCGGGAAGCGGCGCTGGTGAGCGGGGCGCCGGGTGCGACCGTGGCCCCATCGGCTCGCTCGCCCGAGTCGGGTCCCTCGGCCCACGGTCCGGCGTCGGCCGGTCTGCTCCCGGTGACCACGGCCGTGGTGGCGGTGTGCAGCGGCGACGGCCTCGGCGAGCTGTTCTGGCAACTCGGGGTGCAGGGGATCGTCACCGGTGGCCAGACGCTGAACCCCTCGACGGCCGAACTGCTCGACGCCGTCGCTCACGTCAACGCGGAGCAGGTCGTCATCCTGCCGAACAACAAGAACATCATCCCGGTCGCCGAGCAGGTCGATGCGTTGTCGCCCAAGCGGGTCGTGGTCGTGCCGACCCGGTCGATGCCCGAGGCCCTGGCCAGCCTGGTCGTCTACGACCCCGAGGCGGCCGCGGCGGCCAAGCGCGGCTTCGATGGAAGCGGCGTGCAGGAGGCGGTCGCCACCGGCGAGGTCACCCGAGCGGTTCGCGACACTGCGACGCCCGCTGGACCCGTGAGCGAAGGCGACTGGATCGGTCTGGTCCGTGGCGACGGCATCGTCAGCGTGGCGAGCGAGCTCCTCGACGCCGTGACCGGTCTGCTCGACCGAACTGTAAGCCGGCCGCGAGATCCTCTCGATCGTCGAGGGCCAGAGACGACACCGGCGACGACTGCGGCGATCACGGCGTGAATTAGCGAGCACCGGCAGGGACGTCGAGGTCGAGGTCCATCGGGGCGGGCAGCCGCTCTATCCGTACCTGTTCGGCGGAATGACCTGAGGCAACCTGGCCGCTCCGGTGCGGCCGAGACGCCCGAGCGGCGGGTCACTCAGGAGGCGGCGAGAGCCGAGCGGTGGACTCGTCGCCGTCGAGGCGGGTGGACCACGGCCAGGCGTCCCGGGTTCGCCGACGGGCGGAGCTGTTCGGTCGGAAGCGCAGCGTGGCGGCAGTCGAGGTGGTGGAAGATCCGCTCGTGCTCCTCGAGCACGGCGACGTCGTGTGTCGGGGCCACCAGGCAGCGAACTCTCCGCTCTCGGCGAGCAGCCGGTCGACAAAGGAGACCACGGCCGGGTCGTCCCGGATCGGCGTGATCTCGGCGCGGAATGGGACAGCACCCGTCTCGCCTGGACTCCCACTCGACGTTCAGGGCCCGCGCCGCGGTTCGACGAACATCACCCAGACCAGGTTGCGGTCGTCGGGCGCCAAGGTCTCGAAGGTCAGGTGAGGCGAGCCTCGGGCCCGGTTCCAGGCCAGGACGTCAGCGTGGACCGAGCACGAACGCCGGACTCGGCTCGAGGGGCCACCAGGAGGGCGATCGCCATCGCTGGCCGATCGGTGCCGGGTGCGACCGGCCGGCGATGAGGGTGCCCGGCGAGGAGGAGGTGCTCTCGCTCGACGGCGTCGAGACGGAGGGGCGCGCCCGAGCGCCTCGATCACCTGGGGCGAGGCGTTGATCGGCCGACCCTGCTCCAGCCAGGTGTACCAGCTGACCGAGACGCCGGCCAACATCGCGACCTCCTCCCGTCGGAGGCCGGCGGTGCGTCGACGTTCGCCACATGGCAGCCCCACGACATCCTCCGGGGTCACCGATTGCCGTCGGACCCGGAGGAACTCGGCCAGATCGGCTCAACGGGCGGGTCATGGCCTCGTTGTCTACCTCATCGTGGCGCCGCTCGGAGGCCCCGGCGGGTGACTTCGCGGTGAACCGAGGCCGCGGGTCATCGGATGAGCACCCACTGGATGGCTCGGCCGGACCGCCGTTGGATGTGTCGATGGCCACACCGACCGAACCCGCCGACCCGTGGCGATCGCGGCTGTCGACCCGCTCCCGGAGCCAACGATCCTCCGCGGTCCGCGACCTCTTGCGGCTCGTGGACCGACCCGAGATCCTCTCGCTCGCCGGCGGGCTGCCCGCCGGCGAGCTGTTCCCGGTGGAGCGCCTGGCCGGCGCGGCGGTCGACGCGCTGGAGGCTGCGGGGCCCCTCGGCCGGCGGGCGCTCCAGTACGGCGCCACCGACGGGGAGGCGGAGTTCCTCGACTGGATCTCGGCCCGCGACGGTCGGCCCGGGACCTCCTCGTTGGTGACCACCGGATCGCAGCAGGCGCTGGATCTCGTCGCCCGGGTGCTGATCGATCCCGGCGACGTCGTGGTGGCCGAGCGGCCGGGCTATCTCGGTGCCCTCCAGGTCTTCTCCTCGGCCGGAGCGAGGGTCGAGGGGATCGAGGTCGATCACGACGGGTTGCGGACCGACCTCCTCGGGGAGGCCCTCGGCGCCGGGCTGCGACCGAAGCTCGTGTACGTCGTTCCGGAGTTCCAGAACCCGACCGGGGTGGTGCTCGCCGAGGCCCGGCGGGTGGAACTCCTCAGCCTGGCCGAGCGGTACGGCTTCCTCGTCGTCGAGGACGACCCCTACGGTCAGCTGCGCTTTCGGGGCGAGGTGTCGACGGCACTCGGTCCGCGCCACGACCACGTGCTGCGACTGGCCTCCAGCTCCAAGGTCCTCGCACCCGGGTTGCGGGTCGGCTGGTGCACCGGCCCGTCCGTCGTCGTGCAGGCAATGGTCGTCGCCAAGCAGGCGACCGATCTCCACACCTCGACCTGGTGCCAGCGGATCGTGCTCGAGTGCCTGAGCGACGAGACCTTCATGGCCGCCCACCTCGACTCGCTGCGAGCCGTGTACTCGGCTCGCGAACAGGCGCTGCGCGAGGCGTTGTCCGGCCACCTGGACGTCCGGCCGGTCGACGGCGGGCTGTTCTCCTGGGTCGATCTGGGCTCGGGCGTCGACGCGACCGCGGTGCTGACGGCCGCCATCGAGCGAGGAGTGGCGTTCGTGCCGGGCGAGGCGTTCGATGCCTCCGGTGCCTCGAACTCCTGCGCCCGGCTCTCGTTCGCGTCCCTGACCCCGGAGCAGCTGGTCGAGGCGGCGCGTCGCCTCGTCGCGGCCCTGGAATCGTCGGCACCCTGAGTCGAGATCGGCGCGGCTGCGGCGCCGTCGTGCCGGTCCGTGTTGGCGCTCTGGGATGGCTGCCCGTCCGGTGGTGACTCGTTTGGTGGTGGATCTTCTCACCGATGAGACGATCCACCACCAGACGCTGTCGAGGCGCGAACGGCCTCGGCCTGCTCCGGGTCTGTCGCCCTGCTCAGGTGTCGGCGAGGGCGTGCCAGAGGTCGTTCACGGGGAACGCTTCTTCGGCGTAGTACCACCAGTAGCCGCCGCCGAGCAGCCACGGGCGGTCGGCCGCAAGGGTCATGTAGTCGTGGGCGACGGCGAGGCGGCCGGCACCGAGCTTGTCGGCGGGGTCGCCCCACCACCAGACGTGCTCGAGATCGGCACTTCCGTACCCGAGCTCACCGACCACGAGCTGCTGGTTCGGGAACTGCCGGGCAAGGGCGGCGAAGACGCGATCGAACGAGATGCCCAGCGGGTGCTCCTCGACCCACGTCGACAGGGCGATCATGTCGAGGTCGTCGCGCCAGGCGGTGTCGACGTTGGTGTGGACCCAGTTGAACGTCGACCATTCCGGTTCGTCCTCCCCGAGCAGCCAGTAGAGGGTGAGCACGGTGACGGCGTCGGTGTTGCGCTTCACGTAGTCCGCCGCCCACCGGGACTTCTCGGCCGCGTCGGGGCCGAGCCAGCTGCCGTTGATCTCGTTGCCGACCTCCCACGCCTCGACGCTCAGGGTGGCGACGTAGGTGCGGACCCGCTCCTGGAACTGGGCGAGGGGGAACGAGGTCATCTCCGACGAATCGAGGAACTGGCCGAGCACCCGCACCCCGGCGTCGTGGGCGGCGCGCACCATGGGTACGTAGGACGTTGCGGGTTCGTCGGCGTCGAACACGATGCGAACCCACGGCTCACGATCACCGGCGAGGTTCACGATGCCGGCCCAGATGTCGGAGGGCACATCGCGAGTGTCGATGGTGACGCCGGCCTGGACCGCGGACCGGTCCCGCTGATGGCGGGGGAGCAGCGACGCCTCCACCGCGAGATCGAACGAGTCGTCGGCGAGGGCTGCGGCCCGAACGGGGTCGGTGAGGCGGAGGGCCTCGGCGTTCGTCAGGAGCTCGGCCGCCCGAGCATGGACGGTGCTCCAGGCCTGGAACTCGGCGGTTCCGGTCGGGGCCCCGGAGTTCCAGCGCTCGGCGTCGGCGACCGCTTGGCGGGCGAGGAGGAGGTTCCAGAAGTAGCGGCCCGGCTCGGGCAGGTCGACAATGACGGTCGAGTAGCCCGACGCACTCGGCCAGGTGACCGTGAGCGCTGCGGGTCCGCCGGGCCGGTCGAGGCGCACCCCGCTGGCCGCCTCCTCGATCGGGTTCGTGACCCGGACCTCGAGGTCGAGCGGGTCCACGATGGTGTCGTTGACGTACTCAGGACCATGACCGTTCGTTTGCAGGTCCACGAACGAGTCGTAGGTGAGGGCGCGACCATCCGGGTCGTAGCCGTAGAGGCGGATCTCGCCGGCAGGGAGGTCGACGCCCGGGTTCGTTGCCGATCGGGGAACGCCGCTCGAACACGCGACCAGCGCAGCGGCGGTCACGGCGCCGGCGAGGGTGCGCCGAGCAATGCTGGATTCCATTCGGTTCCTCAGCATTCCCCCTTGGTTACCATCGTGCGGGTGCCGGGTCCCATCACACTGGGTGAACTGTCTCGTATCACCGTCGATCGAATCCGTGGGGTCGGGGACCGGAAGCTCGCCGCCCTCGAGTCGTTCGGCATCTCCAGCGTGCTCGACCTGCTGATGCACTACCCGCGGCGGTGGGTGGACCGTACCAACGAAGCGGGCGTCCGTGACCTCGTGCCTGGCGTGGAGGCGTTGGTCATCGTCTCGGTTCGCACGGTCGAGAAGCGCACCACGCGCAACCGGCGGACCATGGTCACCGCCACCGTGGGCGACGGCTCCGGCCGGCTGACGATCACGTTCTTCAATCAACCGTGGCGCGAGAAGCAGCTCAAGCGGGACATGACCATCGCCCTGTACGGCAAGCCGGAGATCTATCGGGGCGGGCTCCAGATGACGAACCCGATCGTCGACCTGATCGGTGACCGCACCGGGCGGATCGTGCCGATCTACCCGCAGTCGGAGAAGGTCTCGCTCACCACCTGGGAGATGGCTGGATTCGTGGAGGAGGCGCTGCGCAGATGCGAGCCGCGCGGCATCGCCGATCCGCTGAGCGAGGCGATGCTCGATCGTCTCGACCTCGCCGATCGCGACTCGGCGCTGCGTGGCATCCACCTTCCCGAGTCGATGGCCCACAAGGAGATGGCTCGCAAGCGTCTCGCCTTCGACGAACTGTTCCGGGTGCAGACGGTGCTGGTCGGTCGCAAGCGGGCCTACGAGCGAGATGCACGCGGCATCCGCCACGAGCTCGGTGGCGAGCTGGTTCGTCGGTTCCACGCCGCGCTGCCGTATCCCCTCACCGGCGCGCAGCAACGGGTCATCGCCGAGATCGACGCCGACCTCGCTCGCCCGATCCCCATGCACCGGCTCCTGCAGGGCGACGTCGGCGCAGGCAAGACGGTCGTCGCGGTCTCCGCGTTGCTCGTCGCCATCCAGGGCGGGCACCAGGGCGCCTTGATGGCGCCGACCGAGGTGCTCGCGGAACAGCACGCGACCGGCGTGCGCGCGCTCCTTGCCGAGCTCACCGTGACCGACGAGGCGAATCTGTTCGGGGGCCGACCGCTCCGGGTCGAGCTGCTCGCGAATCGGGTCGGCGCGGCCGAGCGACGCCGGATCCTGGCCGGGTTGGCCGACGGATCGGTCGATCTCGTCATCGGGACCCATGCGCTGATCCAGGAAGGCGTCGACTATCGCAGCCTCGGCATGGTCGTGATCGACGAACAACACCGCTTCGGTGTCGAGCAACGAGCGGCGCTGCGGGCCAAGGGCGAGGCCGGAGCGGCGGGCACGGTGCCCGACGTGCTCGTGATGACGGCGACCCCGATCCCGCGTACCGCGGCGATGACCGTGTACGGCGACCTCGACGTCAGCGTCCTCGACGAGCTTCCACCCGGGAGGACGCCGATCGTGACGAAGTGGGCGAACGGCGAAGCCGAGCGTCCAGAGGTGTGGGCCCAGGTTCGTGACGAGGTCGCCTCCGGGCGCCAGGCCTATGTCGTGTGCCCGTTGATCGACGAGAGCGAGAAGTTGGAGGTCGCGTCGGCGGAGGAGACGTTCGAGGAGCTCTCCGGTGGTGAGTTGTACGGATTGCGGATCGGCTTGCTCCACGGCCGGTTGCCGTCCCAGGAGAAGGACGAGGTGATGGATGCGTTCCGTCGCCGCGAACTCGACGTGCTCGTCGCCACCACCGTGATCGAGGTTGGCGTCGACGTTCCCAACGCCACGGTCATGGTGATCCTCGACGCCGACCGGTTCGGGATCGCCCAGCTGCATCAGCTCAGGGGGCGCGTCGGTCGAGGGACGCACGCGTCGACGTGCTGGCTCGTGACCGGGGAGTGCGAGGACGGGAACCCGCGCGTGGAGGCGCTGGTGGCGTCGACCGACGGGTTCGAGTTGGCGGAGGTGGACCTCGATCTGCGAGGCGAGGGCACGTTGATGTCGACCGCGCAGAAGGGGCGCAGCGACCTGAAGCTGGCCTCGCTGCGCCGGGATCGGGCCCTGGTCGAGCTGGCCCGCCGGACCGCAGAGGAGATCATCGACGCCGACCCCGACCTCACCGATCATCCGGTCCTTCGGGACGAGCTCGCCCTGCTCATGTCGGCCGAGGACGAAGAGTTCCTCTTCAAGAACTGAACCGGGGCGCGGGCGGGGAGCTTCCGGGCGGGCGGGCGTAGGGTGCAGCGCATGTCGGAACACGCTCCTGTGGTGCTCGTCGACCTCGCCGATGGCGTCGCCACGATCACGCTGAACCGCCCCGAAGCGCTCAACGCCATCACGCCGGAGATGCTCGAACAGCTCGGCACCGCGCTCGATGTCGTCGCGGTCGACGAGTCCGTCCACGTCGTCGTGCTCACCGGCGCGGGCCGAGCGTTCAGCGCCGGCGTCGATCTCAAGGTGCTCGGCGAACGACTCATCAGCAACGGGACGGTCGGTGACCTCCTGGATCTCCCGGCGCGCGCGGCGATCCAGCGGATCACCACCATCCCCAAGGTCGTCGTGGCGAAGGTCAACGGGTTCTGCTTCACGGGAGCCCTCGAGCTGGCGCTGGCCTGCGATCTGATGGTCGTGGCCGAGGAGGCCAAGCTCGGTGACACCCACGCCAAGTTCGGCCTGCGCCCGACCTGGGGCATGAGCCAGCGTCTCGTGCAGGCGGTCGGCATCACTCGTGCCCGAGACCTGTCCTACACCGCTCGGAACTTCTCGGGGATCGAAGCCGCCGCGTGGGGAATGGCGGTCAAGGCCGTGCCGCGCTCGAACCTCGACGCCGAGGTGGCCGCGCTGTGCGCCGCCATCACCCAGAACTCGCGGGGCTCCCTCGCCGCCTACAAGGACCTCTACCGGGCGGCGCAGGACCACGGGTTGTCCGGCGGGCTGTCGTACGAGGAGGGGACCGGGTACCCGATCCCGGACACCGAGGATCGCGTCGCCGGGTTCCGCTGACCCTGGCGTCGGCGTCGGCGGCGGCGGCGGACGGCGCCGTCTTACTTGCCGTTCATCGCCGCCACGATCGGGGCGAAGTCCTCCATGTTGCGCTGGGCGATCGTCACGTAGCTGAAGCCGAACTCTTCGCGCCGCTGGTCGAGTTGCTCGCAGATCTGCTCGACGGTGCCGATGAAGGCGTGGGGCACGTCGGCGAACACCTCGGGCTCGACCCCGAACCGGGCCGCCATCGCTCCGAGCGCCGGGCCGGGTTGGTCGGTGACCACGACGAAGTACGCGGCCGTCTCGAGCTCGATCTCGTCGAATCGGTCACCTGCGCCCTCGCGGACCCAGCTCAGCTTCTCGTGGGTCCGCTCGGCCGTGGACGATGCAACGCTCTGTGCGCCGAGCTTCCCCGAGGCGTTGTTGAAGTTGATGCTCACGATGTCGGCGAGCCGACCGGCCAGCCGGAGGACGCGCGGGGCGCCGCCACCGATCATGATCGGCGGGCCGCCGGGGGACACCGGCGCCGGGACGCCCCGGAACCCGGAGACGTTGACGTGTTCGCCCGAGACGTCGAGTTCCTCGCCCGACCAGTGGGCCCGCAGGAGGCCGACGGTCTCGGCCATCCGCGCGATGCGCACGCCCGGGCGATCCATTTCGATGCCCATGCCCTCGTACTCATCGGCCACCCACCCGGCGCCGATCCCGACCTCGACCCGGCCGTCGGTGAGGAAGTCGAGCGTGGCCGTCTCCTTGGCGAGGACGACGGGCTGGTGATAGTCGGCGGCGAACACCCGGCATCCGACCTTCAGGGTCTCGGTCGCAGCGGCGGCGATCGCCATCGCGCTGAGCGGCGCGAGATCGACGGGGCGATGTCCGGTCCGGTCGGCGATGCGGCCCGGGCCGAAGTAGTGGTCCGAGGTGAACAGCGTCGAGTAGCCGAGCGCCTCGGCCCGTCGCGCCGTGGCCTTCCAGTCCGCTGCACTCGCCGCCTCGAAGGCCTGGAGACCGAATCGGAAGGGGCGGCGGGAGGGGCGAGGGGTCGACACGGGAGTCTCCGTTCGGACGAGGGATCGAGCCGCCCGACCCGCCGCGAGCGCGGGTGATCGGACGTCTTGGCGGCCCGACCGTACCCGGGTACGCTCTGCCGGCAGCAACACTAGTCAGTCTCAAGTAAGTCGCCGACGGCGACAGGAGACGGACACGACGACGGGGGTCATCGAACATGCTCAAAGGTCTCGCAGGCAAGACCGTCCTCGTGACGGGCGCGGCAGGCAACATCGGCGCCGAGGCCGTGAAGCGGTTCGCCGCCGAAGGCTGCAACGTCATCGCCGCCGACCTCACCCAGGACGCCGCCAACGGCATCGCCGAGCAGTACGACGACAAGGTCGTCGCAGTCGCCGCCGACGTGTCGACGCCCGAAGGCGCCAAAGCATGCGTCGAGGCGGCATCGAGGTTCGGGGGCATGGATCTGGCCTTCATCAATGCCGGGGTCGAGTGCAAGGCCGCGCCGATCGCGGCGTTCGACATCGACGACTACGAGCATGTCTTCGGCGTCAACGTGCGCGGCGCCTTCCTCACCGCCAAAGAAGCGGTGAACCACTTCCTCGAAGCGGGCAAGCCGGGCGGCATCCTCTTCACCGCCTCCGTCGCCGGACTGCAGGGCAGCCCCACCACGTCGATCTACAACGCCTCCAAGCACGCCGTGATCGGGTTGGCCAAGTCGCTGGCGCTCGAGGTCGCGGCCTCCGGCATCCGGGTCAACATCCTCTGTCCCGGCGCCGTCGACAGCCGGATGATGCGGTCGCTCGAGGAATCGATCGCCGCCGCGTCGGGCGCCTCGGCCTCCGACATCAAGGCCGGGATCGAGGGCGCGACCCCGATGGGGCGCTACACCACGCCCGAGGAGATCGCCTCCACCGCGGCCTGGATCCTCAGCGACGAGGTGCCCTTCTGTCACGGCGAGACCTTCACGGTCTCCGGCGGCATGGTCGCCTGAGCGCCCGCATGTGCCTCGGTCAGGACACCCCGAGGTCGTGAGTACACGACTGACCAAGCTCGACGAGTGGCCTCGCCATCAGGCGGGGGGAACCTTCGACGTCGTCGTCGACGGCTCCCCGCACTGGAGCGACGGCTACTACTTCACGGCCGGCGCGCCGGACGGCTCGGCGACGGTGTTCATCGGGTTCCGGCTGTACGCGAACAACGACGTCCTCGACACCTTCGTGGTGGCGTCGGTGGAGGGACGGCAGCACAACATGCGATGGTCCCGCCGGCTCCGGCCCCAGATCGACGAGCTGGTCTGCGGACCCGTGTCGGTCGAGATCGTCGAACCATTGCGCGTCATCCGGGTGGTGGTCGGCGCGAACGACTACGGGATCGAACTCGACCTGACCTGGACGGGCGAGGCGCCGCCGTACAACGAGGAGCGCCTCATCACGATCCTCAACGGTCGCGTGCACGCGGACCGTTCCAACTACGACCAGTGCGGCCGGGTCGACGGCATGATGACCATCGGCGACCGCACGATCGCGGTCGAGGAGTGGTCGGGTGTCCGCGATCACTCGTGGGGGATCGGGAACCAGACCGGCGGTCCCCGGTCCAAGGCGATCGCGCCCGACCCGGATCCGCCCGCCCCGAGAGGCGTTCGGCAGTGGTGCGTGTTCCGGATGCGCGATCGGGTCCTGTTCTGGCAGTTCCACAGCCCGGCATCCGGTGGGTACTCCAAGTTCGAGACCCGGGTGACGTACGCATACGGCGACGAACGGCCCGCCTCTTCGTGGACCGCCGTGGAACACGAGATCGTGTGGGCGACCGACGAGTCGGGCCGGCCGGTGCGTCGAGCGCTCGGTTCGACGCTCGCGTTCACGAACGAGGACGGCACGATCGAGCGCTATCTCGTCGAGGCGATCTCCCAACCCGTCTATCTCCAGGGCGGTGGGTACTTCGCCGGGTTCGACGACGGGCTCGGACGCGGCGTCTATCGGGGTGAACTGCACCACGAGGGCGAGGTCTGGGAACTCGACGGCCCGGTCGGGGTGCATGAGCCGAAGGGCATCATGAAGCTGCACGCGGATGCCTACGCCGAGCAGTGGGCTCGATGCACGAACCTCGACGATCCGAGCGACACTGGCACGGGACATCTGGAATGCGTCGTGCTCGGCCCGTACCCCGGCTTCGATCAGCCGTCGTGAGCATCAGGAAGGCGACCACATGAACACCCTCGTCCTCGGAGGATCGGTCTTCGTCGGCCGACGTCTCGTCTCGCTGCTGGTGTCGGCAGGGCACCACGTCGCCGTCCTGAACCGGGGCGTGACCGCCGTGGAGTTCCCCGACGGCGTCGAGCGCTTGACCGCCGATCGCACCGACGTGGCGTCGCTCCGGGCCGCGCTCGCCGGGCGGGACTGGGATGTCGTGTTCGACGTCTCGGGATTCGTGATGGCGGCGGGCGGCTCCGACATCGACGGGCTGCTCGACCTCCTCGAAGGCCACGTCGGCGCGTACGTCTTCGTCAGCTCGGTCATGGCCTACGACCAAGCGCTCAACGGCTGGTTCCCGTGGACCGAGGACCTTCCGACGAACACCGACGGACCGACGAGCTACGGCGGGTTCAAGGCGATGAGCGAGGCGTCGATGCTCGCCCGGCACGCGCGGACCGGGTTCCCGGTGACGATCGTCCGTCCGGCCGCGATCTACGGCCCGGACAACAACATCTACGACATGGAGGCGCCGATGTTCCTGCGCCTCCTCCAGCATCGGCCGATCATCGTGCCGAACCAGGGGTTGGTGGCCACGTCGTACGGGCACGTCGACGACCTCTGTTCGGCGATGGTCCACCTGTCGCAGCATCCCGAGGCGTTCGGGGAAGTCGTCAACGTGACCGGCAACGGCATCACCTCGGGCCGCTACGTGGAGGAGCTGGCTCGGATCGTCGGTGAGGACCCGGACGTCGTCCACGTGACCGACGAGCAGTTCGCGTCGGCCGGTCGCGTGTTCGGTCACCTGTTCTCGGTGCGCCACCACGCCGTGCTCGACACCGCGAAGGCGACCCGGCTCGGTGTGGTCCCGTCGTTCGACTTCGTCGGCGGCCACGAGCAGACCTACGAGTGGTTCCGCGACCGGGGATTCCACGAACTGACCGAGCCCCTGGTCGACCACACGTGGAACGCCACGTGGGACTTCGAGGCCGAGGCGGCGTTGGCGCAGCGGGTGCGAGGCTCGTGATTCCCTCCGACGCCTCGGTCGCTCGGAACACCGCGGAGGTCTTGCTCTCCACGGTCCTTCCCACGATCGACGATCCGCATGTCCGGGCCACCGTGCTCCAGCTCGCTGCGGTGACCCGATGGCACGCCGAGCGGGACTCGACCACACCGGCCGGACGGGAGGCGGCGCAGGAGACGGTGCTCGCCGCCCACGACGCCCGTTCGATCCTCGGCCTTCCCGACGCCTCGACCTCGACGGTCGCCGGCGCGGTCCTGGTCGGCGCGGTCGACCCCATGTGCGACGAGCGCGTCCGGGCGTGTGCCGCCGAACTCCGCCCATTGCTCCTCGCCGATCTCGACGCCGATCTGGCGGCCGAGGCGCCGCTCATCGACGCCTTCCGTGGGCGGATGCCGTCGTGAGCCTCGACGCACAGCTCGCCGAGTATCTGTCGAAGCAGCTCGGCAAACCGGTCGAGATCCAGTCGATGACGCGCATCAGCGTCGGCCACAGCCGTGCGATGTACACCGTGGCGACGACGGCCGGCCGATTCGTCATGCGCGCCGAGCAGGGTGGGGTGTTCGGAACGTCCGGAGCCGAGGAGTTCGGCGTGATGTCCGGGCTCGCCAGGGCCGGCGCCCCGGTTGCTCGTGTGCGGTGGCTCGAGCCGACCGGCGAGGTCATCGGTCGACCGTTCTTCGTCATGGACCACGTGGAGTCCACCCCGGCCCGAGACGAACGCGAGATGAGCGTGGAGGTCGCCGAGCGATACGTGCGCACCCTCGACGCGCTCCATCGCCTGGACTGGCGATCGGCGGAGTCCCTTCACCTCGGTCGACGAGTCCGACCCCAAGGCAGCGACGCGGGCCCAGATCGCGCGCTGGGCCGGCGTCTACCGAAGCGCATCGGCAGAACCGATCCCGTTGCTGGACGAAGCCGAGGCTTGGCTGCACCGCTACGCGCCGCCCTGCGAGCGCCTCGGCGTCGTGCACGGCGACGCCGGGCCCGGCAACGTCCTCATCCACGACGCACGCGTCGCAGCGATCACCGATTTCGAGTTCACGCACCTCGGCGATCCGATGGAGGACTGGTCGTTCTGTTCGGCGATGCGCGGATCGCGCACCATGCCGGTCGAGACCTGGCACGCCATCTTCCGCGACGTCGCCGGGGTCGAGGCGGCGCCCGCCCGGTGGGCGTACTGGGAGGCGTTCAACCTCTTCAAGGGGGCGTGTGCCAACGTGACGTGTCTCGACGTCTACGAGCGGCGGGTCAACCCGGCGCCGAACATGGCCATCATCGGGACGGCGTTGCACCATTCGTTCCTCCGCCGGTTGGCGGAGCACACTGGCCGAGCGCCAGAGGAGGTCGCTCGATGAGCGAGTCGTCGATTCGGGCCCTGGCCCATCGCTACTGCGACGCGATCAGCCGTGGCGACGAGGAGCAGCTGCGCGACACGTGGAGCGAGCACGCGACCTGGACCCTGCCGCCCGGGCGATCGGCGACCGGCCGCGAGGAGATCGTCGCCCTCTGGAAGCGAGCGGTCGCCCCGACGGTCGGTGTGATCCAGGTCGCATTGAACGGTGAGTGCCGTGAGGTCGATGGGCGATGGATCGGCCGCTGGTACGTGCAGGAGTACATCGCCAAGCCCGAGGGCTCCAACCTGCTGATCGCCTTCTACGACGACGAGTACGTCGAGGAGGACGGGACCTGGCGATTCGCCGATCGCACCATGCATTGGCTGTACCGCGGGCCGAGCGGCATGGCCGTCGAAGGGTTCACGCCGTTGCCGTCCGATCTGCGCCTTCCTCGCTGAGGCGCAGATCCCGGCCGGTCACACGTGGGTGCGCGACTCCCCGGCGCCGGTGCCCTTGAACATGTTCGCCGAATCGAACCCGATCCGCTTCTCGGGGATCAGCTCGATGATGATCCGGCGCGGTGAATCGAGGAAGTCGGCGAAGGCCCGTTGCTGCTCGACGTTGTCCGGCCGCACCCGCGCCGCGAGGGCCGGGTAGAACCACGCCTTGGTGTCGTCGTCCTCGGTGAGCTTGACGTCGCCCTTGTAGGTCAGGCTCATGCTGGTGCCGATGTCGGTGCCGCGGCTGGTGATCGCGATGCTCGCTCGTGGCCGCTTGGCCAGGGCGGCGAACCGCTTGCGCTGACCGCTGCCGGTCAACCAGAAGCTGCCTTCGTGGAACACGTAATTCATGACGACTCCGACGGCGTCACCGTCGGAGTTGGTCCACATGAAGACGCACTCGGTCTGCTTCGACACCAGTTCCGCCTCCCGGTCGTCGCTCAGCCCGAACACGGTCACGTCTTCGAAATCCTCGGCCATCCGGGCCCCCCGTCGCGTCGCGACGCCGCACTCGACGTCATGGTTTCTTGAGACCGTGAACAGTATAGGATCGGCGCCGTCCGCGGCACCGTGCCGTCGGAATCGGACGGCTCCGGGAGCACGACGTGGCGCACGAATGGATCGAACTCGCCGACCGCATCTTCGCGGCGTGGTCGAGCGGTGATCCCGGCGCGCCGAAGTCGTTGATCCATCCCGACGCCGTGTTGTGGGACGTCGCGTCGGGACGTTTCGAGGGCTGGCCGGCCATTCGGGCGTTCTTCGCCCGTGGTCTGGCGAAGTGGTCCGACCTCACCCTCGCTCCCGATGCTCATTGGCTGAACGACGACTCCGTCGCTGTCCATTACGTCATGAGTGCCACCGTCCAGGTCCCCACGATCTACGGCGAGGAGTTCCTCGGCCGCCGTTGGGAGACCGAGGTGATGAGCTCGCTCCGCTTCGACAACGGGTTGCTCGTGTTCGAGGCCGACTTCCACGACAAGGGCGCACGGGCACGCTCGCTCGGGATCGTGCCCTGACCTCACCCCCGTCGGCGCCCTGCCCTGATCGGGTCGGTGCGGAAAGTTCTGAGCGGGCTGGCTAGGGTCAACCGCCTACCGTTCCGTATCCCCGCCCGGAGCCCACGAGCCCGCATGAGCAGTTCCCGTCCTCGCCGCCTCGGTCGCCCGCCGGCGTCAATTCCGCTGAGACCCGCGAGCGGATCTTGCGCGTCGCTCGCGAGATCTTCGCCGAGTCCGGGTACGGGTCACCACCAACAAAGACGTGGCGGCCAAGGCCAGGATCACCACCGGCGCGCTGTACCACTACTTCGACTCCAAGCTCGAGATGTACCTCGCCGTGTACCACCAGGTCCAAGAGTCGGTGAACGCCTCGTTCCAGGCGGCGATGGGCACCGCCGACACGTTCCGGGGCCGCCTGCACGCCGTCCTCGAGAGCGCGTACGACCAGAACTGCCACGACCCGTCCCTTGCCGCGTTCCTGGCTTCGTCCCGGATCGACATGGCTCGCTACGAGGAGCTTCGGGAGCACGTGAGCAGTCCGGGCGAGGGCAGCAATCTGCTCGAGGACCTCGTCGCCCTCGGACGAGCAACCGGTGAGATCTCGCCGGCGAACGAGCGGGGCATCCACCAACTGCTGCGGGCCTTGTTCGTCGGGTTCGTGTCGGTCCTGTCGGCCGATTCGTCGCAGCAGCGGATGGCGATCGACGCCTTCGAGGCGCTGCTGTCCGGGGGACTCATCTCCGAGCCCACCAAGCAGCGCCCGAAGCGCAAGGCTTCGGCCTGACCAACGGGCCGCCGGGCCCGCCGAGGGTCGTCGTTCAGGCCGTGCTGGGACCGGGCCGCACCACCGCAGGGTTGCCGGACCGCCACATGCTGATCAGGTCCCGGCGAGCGATCCGCCAGCCCTTCGGGGTGCGCCGCCACTCGTCCACGTACCGTCCGGCGATCAGCAACTGGTCTCCGCCAGGGGCCCCGACCCGTACGTGTTGGGCCTGGAAGTAGCAGCGCGAACGGGCCTCGTCGCCCGCCACGGTGACCTCGTGGTTCCCGAGCAGGTGCTGGCTGCAGTCGAGCGGGCCGAGGGTCCGCGAGATGCGGGCGATGATCGCATCGATCCCGACCGACAACTCGCTGCCGAGCTGAGCCACGCAATCGGCGTCGAACACGTCGCGAAGCCGGTCCCAGTCGTGTTCGTCGATCGCCCACGTGTACGCGATGGTCGTGGCGACGATCGCTTCGACGTCGGCTCGTGTGCTGCCGGTGGGGTCGGCAGCCCGGTCGGCGGATGGCATGGCGGCGGCCCCGATGTGGTCGAACTTCCAGCCGAATTGGCTCATTGATATATTACGTGGGTTCATCGCAACCGGAAGCCGCTGGGGCGGCTCGGAGATGGGGGAATAGATGGGATCGCTCGAAGGCCGCGTGGCCTGCATCACCGGCGGGACGCGGGGCATCGGCCGCGGGATCGCCGAGGCGTTCGTCGCCGAAGGCGCCAAGGTGGTGATCAGCGGGCGCAGCGCGGACAAGGGCGCTCAGGCGCTCGCCGAGATGAACGCCGGCGACTCCGTGGCCTTCATCGCCGGGGATGTCATGCAGCGCGACGTCTGTGAATCGCTGATCGATCAGACGGTGGAGAAGTTCGGCCGAATCGACATCATCGTGCCGAACGCCGGCGGCTCCAACGACGCCGCCCCGGTCGCCGAGATGACCGACGAGGCCATGCAGGAGGCGTTGGTCTGGAACTTCTGGCACTCGTTCTGGATGTCCCGTCGGGCGCTCAAGTACATGATCCCCCAGCAGTGGGGCCGCATCATGTTCATGTCCTCGGTCGAGGGCAAGGCCGGCAAGCCGAGCATCTCCCACTACGTCGTGGCCAAGCACGCCCTCAACGGGCTGGCGAAGTCGTTGGCGCGCGAGGTCGGCACGATGGGCATCACCGTCAACGCGTTGTGCCCCGGTGCCATCGAGACCGACACGATGAAGGAACTCGGACCCCCCGCCGCCGAGGCGATGGGTCTGACCTACGAAGGCCTCCTCGACGCCTTCGCCCAGGAGTCGGCGATCAAGCGCCTCAACTCCGTCGAGGACGTGGCCATCGTCGCCGTCCTCCTTGCCTCCGAGGCCGGTGCCGGCATCACGGGCTCGCTCCTTTCCATCGACGGCGGCACCTCGCCCTACTGAGCAGCAGGAGAACGAACCATGGGAAAGCTTGACGGCAAGGTCGCCTGCATCACGGGTGGCACGCGCAGCATCGGGCGAGCGATGGCAGAAGCCTTCCTCGCCGAAGGCGCCAAGGTCGTGGTCAACGGCCGCAACGCAGAAAAGGGCCAGCAGGCCGTGGCCGAGATGGGCGGCGGCGACAACGTCGCGTTCTTCGCGGGCGATGCCTCGAAACAAGACGTGGTGGAAGGCCTCATCGACTTCACCATCGAGAAGTACGGGAAGCTCGACGTCTGCTGCTTGAACTCCGGCGGCGTGCTGCACACCGCTCCGGTCATGCTGATGTCGGACGAGGAGTGGGCGCTGGAGATGGACTGGAACCTCAACCATGTCTTCTGGGGCATGCGCCGGGCCTGAACCACATGGTTCCCCGAGGCGAAGGGCGGATCATCGTCACCTCCTCGGTCGAGGGCAAGCTCGGCAAGCCCGGGATCCCGGCTATGCCGCGACGAACGCACGGTCAACGGCCTCGTGAAGTCCGCGGCGCTCGAGACCGGCACGACCGGCGTCACGGTGAACGCCATCCCCCCGGCATCATCGAGACCGACATCGTGCGCGAGACCGGGCCCGAGTCGGCCAAGATGATGGGCCTCGAGTCGTATCGAGCAGATGATCGGTCTGTTCTGCGAAGAGTCGGCGATCAAGCGGCCGAACAAGGTCGAAGAGGTCGCCGCGGTCGCGGTGCTGATGGCGAAGCGACGCCGCCCGCAACATGACCGGGAACCTGTTCCCCGTCGACGGCGGCACCATGCCGTACTGACGACAGCGAGCGCGGCTCCACCCTCAGCCGGGGTCCGGGCCGCGCTCGGCGCGTTCGGGGCCTCCATGGACGGCGGCCGCCGCTCGCCGTCCCCGTGACGGCGTCAGTCGTTCTGGACGAGGCGGTGGTGGACGAAGCGGACGCCAGCCACCCAACCGCACAACTGCGGGTCGGCGGCCCGGACCTCGCCGCGGACCCAGCGCCCGTTGGCCTCGAACGTGCCGGTGCTGCCGTCCGGCGCCGTCACGGTCACGTTCCCGTCGTCGTCGCGGACGTAGTACGCCCGAGAGAACGGGTGGTAGATGCCGCTCATTCGTCGTCTCCGATCCATTCGTCGAGGAGCTGGTGGATCCAGCGGATCTTGGATTCCTGGTAGTCGCCGAGCGTGACGCCGGGCTTGTAGGTGGTCTCCAGCCGCGCTGCACCTTGGCCATGTTGAACGTGTCCTGCTCGAACACCTTGGCCAGCGTGCCCAGCTGTGGCGCCTCGGTCCACGAGTCGTCGACTCCGAGGTGCTGCACCTCGGCCGGCGGGGGCCGCTCGCCCGAGAACGGGGCCAGGTACATGACCTCCATGATCGAGCTGCGATGGTCGTCGCCGTTGGGCCGGAATCGGTAGGCGATCCGGTTGAAGGCGCCCACGGATGGAAGTTGGGGAAGATGGTGTAGTCGATCGAGTCCATCGCCTCGGCGTCGCTCATCTGATCGATCTCGTCACCGACGATCGGACGCCAGCGCTCGCGCACCATCCGCGCCCCCGCCGAGCGCATCGTCTCGCCCGGTTCGATCTGGACGGGAAGGTCCTCGCCCTCCCGGATGTCGAACATGGCCCGGAACATGTCTTCCTCGGTGGGATCCCAGGCGAGCAGCGGGCTGGGCAAGCCGGCAGGGGTGATGGCCCGAGAGATGTTGCCCCAACAGTCCACCTGGGTGATGGCGTCGGCGAGATACGGCATCACCTGAGGATGGAGTGCCGGCGACGTGATACGCCTCGCAGAACGCCTCCTGGGTGACCTTCCAGTTGGCGGCGATGACCTTCGCCACGTGGACCTCGACGTAGCGATCCTCGAACTTCCAGATCGAGAAATGCTCGGCCAGCTCCGCGATCCAGTCCTCGAACGGCGCCGCGTCCTGGTCCGGGTTGATGAACACGAATCCGCCCCATCGGCCGACCGGGAGTTCGGGGAGATGGAACTCCTCGTCGGAGACCTGCGGGAAGTCCATCGCGACGGAACCGACTTGAGCGCGCCGTCGAGCGTCCACGTGTAGCCGTGGTACGGGCAGCGCAATTCGTCGCACCAACCCCCGAAGTCCTTCAGCTGCCGGCCGCGGTGCAGGCGGCGTTCGGAAACGCCTTGATCTCGCCATCGGGTTGCCGTACGAGCAGGAACGACATCCCTGCGATGTCGTACACGTAGTGGTCGCCGGGGAGGAGATGCTCTCGCGACAGACCATCTGCCAGACCCGCTTCCAGAGCCGCTCCACCTCTCGTTCGTGGTAGGCGCGCTCGACGTATCGGTCGATCGAGAGATCCTTGGTGCCGAGCCCGCTCGCCGTGGAGACGCGGCGCAGGACCTCGGGCACGGGATGGGTGTCGGAGTCGAGCAACTCCTGGTACGAGGTGGGGAGCCCCGTTCGGTTGGTCACTTCGGTCACGAGTCCTCCTCGGTGTCGCCGACCGCGAGCGCGAGCTTGCGGTCCAGTTCGGTCAGTGCAGCGGTGGGGTCCGACACGTGGATGGTCGTCCATCCCATTCGTTCGGCGCCGGCGATGTTCCCGGCGAAGTCGTCGAGGTAGATCACCGCTTCGTGGGGTACCCCGAGCGCGGCAGCCGTGAATTCGAAGATGCGCGGTTCGGGCTTCCGCATCCCGACCTCCGACGAGTCGACCACCACGTCGAAGAACTCGTCGAAGTCCAACTCCGATTCGAGGATCGGCCGGTACTCACGCACGCTGTTCGTGAGCAGCGCCGTCGCGATGCCGTCCGCCCGGAGCTTGCGAATCCGGTCGAGCACGTTCTGGTGGTACTCGTACATGGGGCGGAAGAGGAACTCCATCTCGTCGCCCCGCAGGGTCAGTCCTCGCTCGCTGGCGATCGCCGCGACGAGGGGCTGGAGGTCGGCCACGGCGAGCTCGCCCCGTTCGCAGCGGTGCCAGGGATGATCGCCCGACTCGAACATCGGGCCGAGGAACAGCTCGACGGTGTCCTCGAGGGGGATGTCGAGTTGAGCGGCGAGCGTCGGGAACTTGCTCGAGATCGCGCTGATCAGCACGCCTCCGAAATCGAATACGACCGCGGGTGATGCACCGCTCATTCGGTTCCCGCCGACACGAAGAACTCGGCACGGGCCGTCCCGGACGCGTCGTACACCGGTTGGCTCAGATCGATGCGATGCTTGCGGATGCAGGTGTCGACTCGCTGTTCGCTCCGCAGGACCGAGCGCATCGAGACGTACAACTCGCTCTCGAAGTGCGCCCGCAGCGAGGCCTCGTCGGACCACAACTCGTAGACCTGCACCCGCTGTGACTCGACGGGATCGGCAGCGAACACGTAGGCGATGCACCCTCGCTCGGTCGAGCGAGTCGCCGCCTGCAGCTCGGCAGACGCCCGCACGACTGCATCCCGAGCGGTCTCGCTCTCGAAATCGAGGTAGCCGGCAATGGCGATCATGGCGTGGTCCCCCTGGGTCCGTGAAGCACGTCGTCGACGCACCGTGGCTGTGGCTGTAGCTGGCCGTGCCGCTGTGGGTGAATCACGGCCTGCCCCCGTTCCTTCATCGTACTTGAATATTGATCGCTCGATCAGAATTGAGTCCAACCGTCGGCCGATCCCGCTGCGACCGGGACACGAGAGTGCCGTGGCGGCGCGATCAGCTGCCCTGACGTCCGATCACGCGAGCCTCGGAGTTGGCGAACCGGCCCGATCCGCCGTTGGTGGTGCGACCGCCGTCGACGACGAGCGTGTGGCCGCTGACGAATCGGGACTCGTCCGATGCCAGGTACAGCGCGGCGTTGGCGATGTCGATCGGCTCGGGTGGGAAGCCGAGCGGGTTCGACCGGGCCAGGGCCTCCCGGGCTGCCTCGTGGTCGTCGAAGTTCCCGGTGATCACGTTGGTCGTGAGTGCCGAGGCCACGCTGCCCGGAGCGATGGCGTTCACCCGGATGCCGGAGCTGGACAACTCCGCGGCGGTCGACTTGGTGAGTCCGATCACGGCGTGCTTGCACGCGGTGTAGGCGTGGGGGCCGAGCCCGCCCATCACGCCCGCGGTGCTGGAGGTGCTGATGATCGAACCCGAGCCCTGGGGCTGCATGACGCGAGCTGCGTGCTTCGTCCCGTAGAACACCGAGTCGAGGAGCAACTAGCAGGCGTGAACCGCCAGTACGTCCCACTGGTCTCGGAGATGGGGCCGACGGCGCCGACGATGCCGGCGTTGTTGAACATCACGTCGAGCCGGCCGAACGTCGCCACCGCGAGGTCGACGGCGGCCTGCGACCTGAGCCTCGTCGGTCACGTCGGTCCGCACGTACACCGCGGCGTCCCCGAGTGATTCGGCGACGGCCCGTCCGGCCTCCTCCTGGATGTCGGAGACGACGACCAGGGCCCTCCTCGACGAAGCGGCGCGCCGTCCCTGCCCGAGCCCGCTCGCCGCGCCGGTGACGACGGCGACCCTGCCTTCCAAACGACCGACCATGGATGTCCCCGACTCCTCTGCGGCAGCGTGGCGCTGCCATTATTGATCCGTGGATCAAAAACGTAGCGCCCGCGCCCTCGGCCCTGCAGATCTGATCGTCGATCACTTCACCCTGGCCCGCCACCATCCGCTCGAAGATCGCCTGGGCGTCGTCGCGCGCGGCGGTGCGGCGGGCGTCGGGTTGTATCTCGGCGATCTGATCCCGGCGATGGAGGCCGGCCTCACGTTCGATGCGCTCGCCGGCGCGCTCGACCGGCACGGTCTGGTCTTCGCCGACATCGAGGTGATCCGGGCGTTCGCCGACGGCGACGACGAGGACGGCGCCCGGCAGCGCGCCTTCGTCGACCTCGCGATGCGGGTGGCGGATCGCTTCGAGAGCCGCTACCTCCAGGTGGTCGGACCGACCGGACCCGACCTCGATCGAGCCGCCGAGCAGTTCGCCCGATTGTGTGATCGCTCGAGATCACGGGCTGGTCGTCGGATCGAGCCGTTGCCGTTCACCGATCTGAAGACGCGGTCACCGACGCCCTGGCCGTGGTGGAGGCGGCCGACCGGCCCAACGGTGGTCTCTGCTTGGACATCTGGCATTCGAGCGCGCGGCGGGGCGAGTCCCGCGAGATCGTGGCGGCCCTGCCTGGGCATCGGGTGATGGCCGTGCAGATGTCCGACGGTCCGCTGCAGCCCGACGAACCGGACTATCGCGACGACTGTCTGCGCCACCGCGTCGCCCCCGGTTCCGGCGAGATGGATGCGGTCGGCTACGTCCGAGCGGTCGTGGCAGCGGGCTACGACGGGCCTGGTCGCTGGAGGTCTGCAACGACGCCGTCTGGGACGGCCCGGGTGCTGCAGATCACGTGCGCCGGGCGGTCGAGGGCATGCGCGCAGGTTCTCGCCGCCGCCACCGGGGCAGACTGACGCCGTGGAAACCCGAGTCGAACGCTGTCCCGAACGATCCCGCTACGAGTTGCGACGGGGTGAGGAACTCCTGGGGCTGGCCGACTACCGGGAGCTGAAGGGCGGCTCGGTGATCGAGCTACCGCACACCGAGGTCGACCCGTCGATGCAGGGCCGTGGCCTGGCGCAGTCCTCGTGAAGGCGGTGCTCGACGATCTGATGGAACGCGACGTCACGGTCGTCCCGTCGTGCTGGTACGTCGCGGCCTTTCTCGACCAACACCCGGAGTACGAGCGCCTCCGGAGCTGAAGGTCCGCTCCTCACCAGGAGGCGAGGTCTTCCGTTCCCCACCAGGAGCGACGCCTGAGGAGGCGATGGGTCAGTCGGCGATGTCGCCGCGCTCGTCGTCCTCGTCGGGCAGTTCGAGATCCCACCGGTCGAGGCAGTCCCGGCAGCGGTAGGCAACGATGTCGCCGGGCAGCCAGGCTCCGTCCTCGCGGGGCGGAGTGAGCAGATGGCAGGTCCCTCCGCAGTCGACGCAGACGATGGTGGCTTCGGGAGTCGGCATGGGAACTCCTCTCGTTCGACGTCCGCCGTCAGTCTGCCTCCCGAGGGCCGGCTGTGCACCTCCCGTATCCTCGCTGGATGCGAATCGTTGCCGGAACGTTGCGTGGCCGCCGGATCGAAGCCCCCGAGGGGACCGAGACCCGCCCCACGACGGACCGGGTCCGCGAAGCGGTGTTCAACGCCCTCGGCAGCCTCGATCTGCTCGTCGACGCGCAGGTGGCCGACCTGTTCGCCGGCTCGGGTGCACTCGGGATCGAGGCCCTGTCTCGTGGAGCCGCGCACTGTTGGTTCGTGGAGAAGGATCGACGGGCGATCGCCGTGCTGCGCCGGAACCTCGCCGATCTCGGGCTCGAGGCGCAGGCGACCGTCGTGCCCGCCGATGCGGCGACCTGGGTGCGTGGCATGCCTGCGGTCGACCTGGTGCTCGCCGATCCGCCGTACCAGTTCGAGGGTTGGGCGGGCCTACTCGGCGAGGTCCGAGCCCCGTTCGTCGTGGCCGAAGCCGACCGGGCGATCGAGCCCACCCCGGGATGGGACGCCCAGCGCACCAAGCGGTACGGGCGAACCCACGTGACCTTCCTCGGGGCGGTCGACTGAGCGAACTCGTGGGCTCGCGTCCGAGGTCGGGTACCGTTGGGCGGTCATGAGCACGGCGTTCTTTCCCGGGAGCTTCGATCCGCTGCACCTCGGCCATCTCGACGTCGTCGAGCAGGCGGCCGAGCTGTTCGGAACGGTCGTGGTCGCCGCGATGCACAACCCGTCCAAGCCGAGCGGGTTGTTCACGATCGATGAACGCTGCGATCTGGTGCGCGCCAGCGTGGCCCACGTCCCGGGGGTCAGGGTCGAGGCCTGCACCGGGTTGGTGATCGACGCCGCCCGCCAGGTGGGGGCAGACTTCATCGTGAAGGGCCTTCGCACCCCGGCCGACTTCGAGGTGGAGCTCCAGATGGCGCTCACGAACCAGTCGG
>JAWKHV010000021.1:0-108266 GCA_041394645.1 Ilumatobacteraceae bacterium
ACACGTTCGGGATGTGTTCGAGGGTGTGGCGACAGATGATCACGTCGGCGTCGAGGTGTGAGTAGCGCTCGTCGTAGAAGTCGATGATCCACTCGATTCCCTGCGCATCGGGATCATCGATGCGCTCGGGATGGACACCGGGGTCGATGCCGATGCAGTGGCCGGCGCCGGCCTTCTTCATCTCGATGAGGAACTCGCCCTTGCCGCACCCGATCTCGAGCACCGTCCGGTTGGTGAGGTCGTAGTCCTTCACCCACCGTTCGGCGAGTTCCTTGGCGAATGCCATGAACTTGCCCGAGAACCCCTGCGTCTCCTCGTAGCGCTGGGAGTACTCGGCGCGGCCCTGTTCGAATGCGGTGTTGGTCACGAAGCCACACGCATCGCAGAACGCGACGGCGAGCCGGCCTCGCGGGAATCCCGCCGCGGAGTCTCGATCGTCCATCAACAGACAGCTGTTGGTGGGAACGCTGTCCTCTTCGAAGAACACCGTGAGTTGGTCCTCGCCACACGCGGGGCAGGCGGTCTCGGCGGGTCGGTCGACGGTTCGGCCGTAGCTCATCCGATGATCTCCGGCTTCGGGACGGGCACCAGGAACTTGCCGCCAGTCGCGGCGTAGTCCTGTTGCTGGGCGATGATCTCCTCGGCGAAGTTCCAAGCAAGGAGCAACAACACGTCCGGCGGATCCTCGACGAGGATCGACGGGTCCTTGATCGGCTGGTGCGTCCCGGGCATGTACCGGCCCTGCTTGTGGACGTTGCGGTCGACGACGTAGTCGACCAGCTCGGTCGTGATGCCGGTCGCGTTGAGCATCGTGGACCCCTTGGCTGCCGCGCCGTAGGCCGCGATCGTCTTGCCCTGCGCTTTGAGGTCACGCAACATCGCGAGGAGATCGCTTCGTAGATCGTCGACCCTGCGACCGAAGCCGGCGAAGAACTCGAAGCTTCCGAGTCCCGCATCTCGCTCGGCCTCGAGTCGGTCGGTGAGACGCTGTGTCGGTGCCTCTTGCTTGGCGATCCACCACCGATTGGTGCCGCCATGGAGGTCCGGGAAGAACTCGACATCGTTGAGGAACAGCCCGTGCCGGCGCATCAGCGCGTCGACCGAGAGGCACGAGTGGTAGAAGAAGTGCTCGTGGTAGATGGTGTCGAACGCGCACCGCTCCACGAGATCCCAGACGCTCGGATTCTCGACGGTGATGACTCCGTCGTCGGCGAGGAGATGGGCCATGCCGGCGACGAAGTCGTTCGGCAGGGGGATGTGGGCCATCACGTTGTTGGCGATGATCACGTCGGCGGCACCGAGTTCGGAGCGCAGCTTCTGCGCGTTCTCCAGCGTGAAGAACTCCGGTCGCGTCTCGACGCCGGCCGCGTTTGCGGCCTGGCACTGGTCCGGCGCGGGATCGAGCCCGAGCACCTTGACGCCCGCCTCGACGAAGTTCTTCAGCAAGTAGCCGTCGTTGCTGGCGATCTCGACCACCAGCGAGTCCTGACCCAGCCCCTGCTTGTCGATCAAGCCGAGCGCGTGGTCCCGGCTGTGGCGCAAGAGGTGCTCCGAGAAGGACGAGAAGTAGAGGTAGTTGTCGACGAAGAGCTTCTCCGGCTCGACGTCCTCGGTGATCTGGACCAGCGCACACTGGTCGCAGAACGCCACCACGAGGGGGAACGTCTCCTCGTGTCGATCGATCGTCTCGTCGGTGATGAGCGCATCGGCGAGCGGCGTCACCCCGAGATCGAGGAAGGTCTTGAGGTCGGTGTTGCCGCAGCCGCGGCAGGCCTGAATCGTGGTCATTTCCAGTTCCTCCATGGGGCCGTGCCGGACTCCCAGAGTCCTTCGAGCATCACCTTGTCCCGAAGCGTGTCCATGCACGCCCAGAACCCGTCGTGCTTGTACGCCATCAGTTGGCCCTCTGCGGCCAGCCGCATCAGCGGCTCCCGCTCGAACAAGGTGTCGTCGCCGTCGATGTAGTCCACGATCTCGGGCTCGAGGACGAAGAACGCGCCGTTGATCCAGCCTTCGGCGGCTTGCGGCTTCTCGGAGAACTCGGTGATCGCGTCGCCGTCGAGTTCGAGGTGTCCGAAGCGCGCCGCCGGACGCACCGCGGTCAGCGTTGCCAGCTTGCCGTGGGCTCGGTGGAACTCGAGGAGCTTGTCGAGATCGACGTCGGCGACGCCGTCGCCCCACGTGAGCATGAAGGTTCCTGGCCCGAGGTACTCGGCGAGCCGCTTGATCCGGCCGCCGGTGTTGGTGCTGTTCCCGGTCTCGATGAGATCAACGGTCCAATCCTGCGGCGGCGGCGAGTGCTGCTCGACCTCACCACCACGGATCGTCAGGTTCGACGCCAGGTGGGCCTGATCGAAGAACCATCGCTTGATGTATTCACCCTTGTACCCGAGGGCGACCGCGAACTCGTTGAATCCGAACTCGTAGTAGTACCGCATGATGTGCCACAGGATGGGCTGTCCGCCGATTTCGACCATGGGCTTGGGCTTCACGGTCGTCTCTTCGGACAACCGACTGCCGACACCCCCGGCAAGAATTCCTACTTTCAACACGAGTCCTTTCGATCGCACCGCGTCATGACCACCGAGCGTAGTGACGACCGTCGCGACGTTCGATGGTGCAGTCGGCCCAACGCATCGAGGCCTCGAGGCGCCGACTCAGGCCGATGGATCAGCCGGGCCGAGCAGGTCGGCGCGCCCGAGACGCGCCAGCGCCAAGGTCAGCCCGAGCAGGGAGAACCCGTCGAGCACGAGGCCCGTGCGAATGTCCGCCGCGACCTGTTCGAACGATCGCCACTCGATCCTGGCCGCCTCGTTCGGATCCGTCGGCGGCCCGACGTGACGGGCGCCTCGCGCGAGAAACAGGTGGAACTGCTGTGACACGAAGCCACACGACGGATGATGGGTGCTCAGGTGCTCGAGTTCGCCAGTGGCGTCCCACCCGGTCTCCTCGAGCAGCTCCCGGGCGGCCGCGGTGGCCGGTGCCTCACCGGCGTCGATCGAACCACCGGGAATCTCCCAGCCCCAGACGTCGGGCATGAAGCGGTGGCGCCAGATCATGAGGATCCCGCGGTCATCGTCAGCAACCACGGTCCCCGCCGCGTTGGGCCCCCGGATCACCTCGTGCTCCACGTGCGAGCCGTCCGGACGCTCCACGTCGTCGACGGTGAAGGTGACCCACCAGTTCGAATACACCTCCCGGAGGGTCCCGTGGTTCACCCAGCGCCCGTCGCTCGGTGCCGTCATCGAGTTCCACCTGGCGTGCGGCCCGAACTGCTCATGGGTCCCAGCGTAGGCGTCGATGCGCTCGAGCCTCTGGGAATCTGACGCCGGGTTTCCAATTCGTCTCGTTGTGTGACCGTTCTGGACCAAGAATTGAGCGAAGAAGGAACCTCGCGCCCCAATATCGGTTCCGCGAGCGATGGCATACGGTCTGCTCGATATGCATGTGAGGTTCTCGCCGGTCAGCCCGGGACTCGTCGACTGGTGCGTCGACCGGCGAATCGACGGTGAGATGAGCAACCCAACGGTGCGAGGAGTGCATCTCGTCGTGCCCGGGTCCTGGCTCGACTGAGCAACGGGAAGGAGTCGATGTGACCGTGAAGCGCGACCTCCTCTCCTCGGGCAGTTTCCCGCCCCCCACCGGACCGCTGGTCGCTGCAGCCGGTCGCGCCGGTCGCACGACCCGACGAGGTACGGCTCGCCGACCCCCTCGATGGCGCCCTCCCTGAGCTCACGTGCCGATCGCGATGTTTCCACCGGAGATCGACATCACACCGGTTCGAGGTGGGCGCGACCGGTCGCCGATCGTCGGGTCATCGATCTGCCGCACGAGTCGGCCTTCGCCGTGTGGCGGCTGTTCCGGGCCCGAGCCGAACTCTGGAACCGGCTCGACGGCTCGGTCGGCGCCGTTCGCGCTTCGACCAACCTCACGGCCAGCCGGAGCTGGACCGACCACAGCGGACGGGTGATCTGCGCCGCGATCCTGAGCTGTTCCTCACTGCTGACGCCGAGCTGACGGAATTGTTGAGCCGTTGCGGGAATCGACCGCGGCGGCGAATCGAATCCAGCTGGCGATTCGCCCGGCGCCGGCCTTGGCAACGCCAAGCGTCTCAACCGGTCGCTGGTTGCTGCCGTCGACGAGGTCAACCGCCAGCGCGGTCAGGCTCGGGCACCGCCGATGCCGCGGTGCGCGCGGCCGAGACCGCGAATCGGTCGATCGAGGATCGCCTGCGGGCCAATCTGGCTGCGATCCACGAGATCGACGCCACGCGACCGGAGCGAACACTCCTCGTGGGGCTTGGCCAACTGGGTGAGCTGGCGACCCGGTCGAGACGACCCGACGGTCGACTTTCGCGTCGGATCGTTCGTCGAGTCGCGTACCGATGAGGATCTCGAAGTCCCCTGCGTCGTGCCACTCATCGGTTCGGGCAAATCGTTCATCATTGTTCCCGAGGCGAGGCCAAGCGTGACGTGGCGCTCCGCGCTGCAATCGTTGGTCGTGCGAGTCGCCGTCGGCCTGCCGCACCAGGCGGCGCACTTGCTGCTCGCCCGTCGCTCGGGTTCGAGTTTCCGATGACTCGACATCTGGAGCAGGCCACAACTCGTGACCGGCAACGTGCGTCCCACTTGGACGCCATGAACGACCACGTCCAGCGCATGGTGTCGAACTACCTGGATGCGGAGAACTCCAGCTACGAGGAGTTGCCCGAGGACATGCGGCTCGGGGAGAGCTACCAGTTCATCTTCGTCGCCAACTATCCCAGCGGGTGGGAGAAACGGAGTCGGCCGAGCAGCCCAACGGCTGTCGAGGATCGGTCCCCGGGCCGGTGTCTACGCGGTCGTCCACGTGAGCGAGAAGCGCTGGCTGCCGCCGGCCGACGTCCGGAGCATCGAGTCGGCGATGCCTTCGGCTTCGATGTCGAGCGGTCCGAGCTGAAGTTCGCCAACCTGGTCAGGCGCGGGCCGTGGACAGCGCCCTGCTGCGGCGATCCAGGAGACCGTGTTGCGTCGGGTGTCCGAACTCCCTGCCGCGATCGCCCGGTTCGATGGGAGGAGCTCGCCGAGCAAGCCCGAGGAGTGGTGGACGGAGTCGGCCGACGATCGCATCGTCGTCCCGGTCGGACGCCGGCGGGCGGGCGAGCCGCTACGGGTCTGGTTCGGTCATGATCCGGATCAACTCCGGTCGTGCGTGCACGGGATCCTCGGTGCGATGCCCGGTGCCGGCAAGTCGACGTTGCTCCACAATCTGATCTGTTCACTCGCCGTGCGCTACTCGCCCGACGACCTGGAACTGTTCCTGATCGACGGCAAGTACGGGTGGAGTTCCGTCCCTGCCGCGATCTACCGCACGCTCGGGTCAGTCCCTCCGCACCTCGCCGACCACCGCTCGCAGCGTCCTCAGACGACCTGGTGGCAGAGATGGCGCGACGGAACTCGGTGTTCGTCGATCACGGCGTCGTCGACCTCCAGGAGTACCGCCGGGCTGGATCGCCGGACGGCCCGATGAGCCGAGCTCTGCTGATCGTCGACGAGTACCAGCAGCTCTTCGACGGCGATCGCGAAGGCCAGGCCT
This sequence comes from Ilumatobacteraceae bacterium, assembly GCA_041394645.1. GTDB lineage: Bacteria > Actinomycetota > Acidimicrobiia > Acidimicrobiales > Ilumatobacteraceae > JAWKHV01. The sequence goes on from JAWKHV010000021.1 coordinate 5,575, forward strand.
CCACCGCCTTGTTGCGGCTCTCCCAACAGGGGCGCAGCGCCGGCGCATCCACTTCCTGCTGTCGTCGCAGCGATTCGACACCGGCTCGATGCTGCATCGAAACGAGACGTTCGGAAACGTGCATCTTCGACTGGGCATGCAGCTCGCTCAGGCCGAGGTCGCGCCGTTGACCGACTTCGGGCGGCCGGTCGCCGCCTCATCGCCAGCCATTGTGATCGCGCCGGGCGGATCGTCATCAACGACCGAGCAGGAGATGACTCGGCCAATGTGGCGGGCAAGGCGGCGCTGCTCACGCCGCGCCGCATCGGCTGATCGAACAACTTCGCGGCCCACGCACGAGCCCGGGAATGTCCCGCCGGCCCTCCCGTGCTGGACGGAGACGCAGCTCCGCGATTCTCCGAGAATCCCGCCGTGCGGCTCCTGGCGAGCGGGGAGGCGCCCGAACCCGGTCCCGACCGGGAGTCGTGGGCTCGGCGCCCAGTCCGACGGCGGGCTCGGTGATGCACTGTGGACCGAGGCCGAGCGGCCCGTACCGTTGTTCCTCGGCCGTCAGCTGAACGTGAGCGGGTTGGAGATCGTCACCCTGCGTCGTCGGGCCAGCGACAACTTGGTGGTGGTGGCCGATCGCGCCTCGTCTCGTCGATCCGTGATCGCCGCCGCGCTGGCCAGCGTGGCGCTGGCCCCCGAGCGCGAGTCGATCAGAACGATCGTGATCGACGCCTCCGGTGGCATCGATGGACCAGACGATCTCCACGACGTCATGCGGGTACTCGAACGCAGCTCGTCGTCGATCGTGTCGGCCGAGGCCGAGACCCTCGAGCGCCGCCTCGACGAGCTCCTCGCCGAGATCTCCCGACGTCGAGACATGACGCCCGCGGCTGGCCAGGACGAGCCGTCGGTCGTGCTCGCGCTGCACGACCCTGACCGGATCCAGTCGCTCCGGCGGCTGTCGACCGAACTCGGCGTGCGCGAGTCGCCGCTCGGGACCAAACTGCGTCGCGTGCTCGCCGACGGCCCGACGTTCGGGGTCCACGTCCTCGTCAGCGTGATCTCCGTCGCGGCCTGGCGCGCCATCCTCCCGGACCGCGTGCTGTCCGCCGAGATCAGGCACCGTGTCGTGTTCCCCATGCCCGAGGAGGACTCCTTCGTCCTCGTGCGTTCCACGGTCGCCGCAACGATGGCCTCCGAGCGAGGTCAGTCCGAGGTCGCCGCGACCTACGACGCCTATCGGCAGCGCACGACGCTGTTTCGCCCCTACGGAAGCGACGAGTCGTCGGACCGGCGCCTCGCCGACGAGGTTGCCCAGCTGTCGGAACGGGTACCGAGGTCGTCGTGAACGAGTTCCGTGCCGACGCGTTCGGCAACCTCGACGAACTGGCATCGGAACTCGAGCGTTGGTGTGCGTACGCAGTGACGGCAATGGAGGTCGCCAGACAACATCGGGCCCAGGTGAACGAGCGAGTTCGCCGGGATCGGCGGGTCACCTCGCTGGACCTCGACGGGCTCTCCGCCGATGCGGCACGGCTGGACCGACTCGACCCGGTGCTGCAGGGTCTGGTCAAGGAGGTCACCGACGCTCGCTCGGCGCTCGCCGCCCAGCAGCGCTCGCTCGCCGAGACCGTGGCCCGGTCCTCGGAGGTGGAGGGAGAGGTGCGCTCGGCGCGCGACCGGGCGAAGCACCTGGCGCAGACCTTGTCGAGGGAGCTCGTGCGAGCGGCCGAACAGGAGCGACGGGCACTCACGGCTCGCTCCCACGCCGTTGCTCTGGTGGGTAGGACGAAGAAGCATCGGCTGCGAAGCGGGTCGCGCCGCTCGGCGCTCTTCGCGCTCGAGCTGTCGATCACGGAATACGAACGCGCCCGGTCACATCGCGAGTTGACCGGGAGACTCTCGGACTCAGTTGATGCAGTCGCCTTCGAGCAGGTGGCGTCGCTGGCCGACGAACACGAGGCGGTGCTCGGGGCCCAAGCGCGTTGCCCATGGACTCGACACGCTCGCCGGGCCGATGAAGCGCCTGTCGGTCGCCCGCGACGACTACCTGCGCAATGGCAGCCTACGAATCGCTCATTCTCATCACGGCCGAGATGTGTCGCAGGGGGTGGCCATTGGCTGGCCGAGGCCAGCGGGCGAGAACTGGGCGCCGCGCTCGAAGCCCAATACGAACAAGCACAGCGACGCGCGACCGACCTGGTGCAGATGCTGCGCGGCGCGGTGGAGGGCCCCGCGTGCGGCCACAGCGATGTTTGAGCGGACGCCCGCCGAGACCCGGTGGCCGGCTCCTGGCGCAGAACCAAGTGGTGGCCGACCTCGCAGGAACCCTCGGCATCAAGCCTGGGAGGCGATGGCGTGGGGCCGGTCGTCGTTCGTGACGAGGAAACCGAGCTCTCTGGCCGGCCGCGTTCTGGCGACCGCGACCGGTTGGCCCAGGTTGCTGGCCACCCAGGCCGAGGTGCTCGACGAAACTGAAGCCGTCGACGCCATCGGCCGGCCTGCGGTCGCGGCGCAAGCAGGCGTTGTACGACCATGCCGAGTCGGTGCATATGCGCGGCGGGGCGTGATTCGTGAGCGGCCTTGCTCGACGCCGCTGGCGGCGCCGCGACGAGGCCAATTCGCTCGGCGCTTCCCTGCAAGGCCGGCTCGCGTCGCTCCGGCGCCTGAGCGGCAGGCTACAGGGTCGGCCCGGATCGTTCGGAAAGCGGCGACTCGGCAGTATGGTCGTAAATAGCAGGTTATTACGTTCTCAAGACAAAACTATGGCTTGTCGAGGCCTACGAATATTTGAATCCGTTTCGAATCGTTCTTTGAAGGTGCCCATCCCCACCATGGCGGCGTGGGATGCTCGCAGGGAGAGATCGGCAGGGCGCCGGGTGTCACTGACCCACTCACCAGCCGGGGATCAGGCGGGCTGAATCGCCCCATGGCCACCGACGCTTCCGAGCCGGATCGGTACGCTGAATGCTTGATCGGTCACTGTCGGGAGTCATCCCAGAATTCATCCGATCGCGAACCTGATTCAAGCTTCGGCCCAACCTCGGAATTGGCTTCAGTTTGCTTGATCGTCGACCAGTTCGACTGCGATGATTGTCTCTATTCCGGATAGCCGACGATGGCTTGGTGAGGTCGGAGGGCTTCAAGCGAGCGACGGTGGCGGTGCATCCGCCGGTCTGGAGGAGTAAATCGTGGGCGGAATTCGAGTAGCGGTCGTCGGGTGTGGCTACTGGGGGTCGAAGAAGCATGTTCGAGTGATGTCGAGCATCGCCAAGGTCGCTCAGGTCACCGTGGTGGATGGTCAGAACTGCGGCTCAAGGAGTTCACGGCGATTCCCGGGTGCGATCGGCGCGGCTAGGCTCGAAGACGTGCTCGACGACATCGATGCCGTGGTGATCGCGACGCCGGCTGGCACCCACACGCTCCGTCGCACCGAGATGGCGATCCAGGCCGGCAAGCACGTGCTCGTCGAAGCCGTTTACGACGACCACGGCCGACGCCCTCCCGGTTGCGCCCGGTTGGGTGTCAGAGTTCGAAGTCACAGTGATAGTCAGGGTCACGTTCGAGTTCAATGCTGCAGTCGGTGCGTTGCAGGACTACATCGAGGCAGGTGAGCTGGGTGATCTGCTCCACTTCAACGCCGCTCGGTTGAACCTGGGCCTCTATCAGACCGACATCAATGTCGTCTGGGACCTGGCGCCGCACGACATCTCGATCATGAACTTCCTGCTGCGGTCGCTTTGGTCTGATGACAGCGACGATGTCCCTACCAGGGCATGACCTTTATGCGACCAGCACGAGGACGTCGTCGCGTATCTGCTGCTGCTCTGGCTTCACGACCGGCCCAAGGTGAGGCGCTCGAGTTCACGTGAGCTGGCTCGAACCCTGCAAGGTCCGCCGCCTCACGGCGGTCCGGAACTCGCAAGATGGCGGTCTACAACGACCTGGCCAGCGAAGGAAGCCGATCCGCATCTGTCAAGGGTGTCACGACGCAGGACACCGAGCTGCACCTGCCGCCGGTGTGTATCGCTACGGCGGGATCAGCCGCCCTACGTGCGGATGCTGAACCGCTGTTCAGCCCGAGGACTCGCACTTCATCGAGTGCATCCAGACCAGGACGACGCGGACGGACGCAGTGAACATCGCCGTGGTCGCCACGCTCCGAAGCGGCCCAGATCGCGTGCGCGAGCACCGGACCGTCAGCCTCGACGAGGTGTTGCCCGCCGAAGCCGACCCGACGATCAGCCTGCTGCACGCCAGCTGACTCGAAGTCCACGAAGCGAAACGGGGCGGCCGCCGAAGCGGCCGCCCGTTCTCATCCGGCGGGAACGATGGACCCGGGATACCGGATCCGCTGGCAGGATCGGTCGACCAGGATCGGTCGACGTAGCCGAGTTCGTCGAGCGGACGACCGTGCGCACGCTCGGTGCGAAGTCCGCTCGTCGATCGGGCATGCCATCTGTCCCTGCTCCCACTTCCGGATGCTCGTGACCCGAGCTTCTCGGGTGACGAACGCCGGTTGTGGCGAACTCGTGAGCCCCAGGTGACGACGACTTTGTCGATCGTCGCACCAGGCTCCGTGCACAACTCCTCGTAGCGCAGCTCGGGCGCCCGGTCGGGTGGCGGTCACCGAACGAGCACTTGCCGCGGTGACGTTGCGCATCACGAGTTCATCTGGAACAGATACCGGTTCGCCCGGATCGACTCGTCGTCGAGTCGTACGCCGTTCCCATTCCTCGAGGCTCCGAGGTGCCGAGGAGAGCGCGAAACCGGTACCGGTCGCGGCTCGTCGCGTTCCAGGTACTTCTGCTTGGTCGCGACGCCCAGCGCCCGGGGGTCACGCGCCGCTTCACCAGGAAGTAGCCGGGAAGGTTCAACAGGCCGTCTTCGCTCAAGGCGACGTCGGCAATGCCCGGATCAGATGGATCAACGTGAGCTCGGAAAAGTGGTGCTCAAGACCTCGGTGACGAAGAGCGTCGAGCCTTTCCAGCCCCACCGAACGTCGGTGGCGGCGGAAGACCCGAAGTGAGCGGCGGTGTCACGCGAGCCGTTCTCAGCGACAGACTCGTCAGCGCGGCGTCACGCGGGTGTGAGCCAGTTCGGGAACCACTGGCTGTTCATCAACGGGACCCCGAACCGGCGGTGCCAGCTCCAGCTGTCCGTCATCGAATTTGAGATCGGCGCCCATGAAGACGCCGGCAACCTGGAGGCTTCGAGCGAGGATCGCGTGCGGGCTGCCCCTTAGCGCGACGACGACCGGGCCGACGTCGAGTGGAGGAAGCATGGACAATGGAGTCGGCACCCGCTCATCGGGTCGCTCCTGGGTCTCGGGTGGTTTCGGTCGGAAGCGGCGTTCCGCGAACGCTGGTGCCGACCTCACTGATTGATAGATGGCTTGGATCACGGCACGGTGGCCTCGGCGGCGGGGCCGGGAATGCACCGTCGCCGCGAAGGGGCGGCGCGAAGCGCTCGAAATATCGCCATCCGGTAGGTCGAAGCGGGGTCGGCGTCGCCCAACGACTGCCAACGCCGCTGGCTGACCCGGCGCAGCGGAGGTGTACGCACGAGGCGTCGGCAACAGCTCGACATGGCCCTCGTCGCCCCAGATCCTGAGCTCGGTTCGCTTGGCTCCCCGCACCTCGGAATTGGCGACGATGGATCCGGTGGCCCCGTTGGAGAGGCGGAGCGTGGCCATGATGCCTGCTTCCACCTCTCGGTCGCCGTCGAGGGTCGACATCCCCATGGCGTCGATCGGGTCGAGGCCCTCGACGGGTGCAGCAGCAGATCGATGTGGTGGGAGGAGTTCATGATGAGTACTCCACCGCCGGCCTGAGTCGTGTCGCCGGCGCGCAATCGGAAGCGCGATCGCCCCGAGTAACCACAGTCCAGTACCACGGTGGCTTGTCCTGGTAGAAGACCAGTGAACCCGGTGACCCGTCCGATCCGCGCCCGATGAGTTCGCGGGCCCGCTCGACCGGTGTGTCAAGGCCGTTGCAGGAAGCCACCACAACCGCCAGCCAGGCAGGCGATCGATGGCCTGCATGATCCGACCAGCCGAGTCCAGATCCTGGGCCAGTGGCTTCAGGGCGATCCTGTCGCGCGGCCTGCCGAGGAGCTGGACCGTGAGCGGTTCGTGCAGGTGATGGGGCACGGCGATCACGAACGGCGTCGATGTCGGCTCATTTCCAGGCAGCGCCTCGTAGGACGGGAGCGCCGGTTGCGCCGAGAACTTCGCTGCGATGTCGTCGGCGAGCGATCGATCAGGATCGAAGGCGGCGACACGCGGGCTCCTGCAGCAGCAGCGATCAGCGGCGCGTTCTGGAGCGCGATCTCGCCACACCCGACGAGCGAAGAGGCGATCACCACCTCGAGCGATTGGCGTCCTCGCGATGAGCTGCTCGATGCGACGCCGGTCGGTCCGGCTCGGGCAACGGCTCGCTGTCCAGATCAGTTCCGGCCACCCTGATCTCGGAAGCCGCCAGCGCCCGCGTTCGTCAGGCAATTCGCGCTCGTCCAGCCGTGACCACTCGAACGCCGCGCCGAGCAGCGTCAGTCGTCGAGACCACTGCGGTAGAAGACACCGCGTCGGATCGATCCGGTCGTCACCGACCCGTCGCGCTGTTGCGGGTCGGTCACCACGCGAACGGCGCGTTGGATGACTGCGTCCCGGTCCTCGTCCGCGAGCCGATTGAGCCCGCTGATGTGAGCTCCCGCCAGTTCGACCTGCGCCTCGCGCAGACGATCGACCGGAACCCGTGCCGGCTTCGACCGGGGCGAACCCAACAGCACGATCCGACCCCCCGGGGCGACCAGATCCACGGCCAGTTCGACCGAGCTTGCGTCCTCGGTCGAGACCACCACGATCTCGGGGATCCAACCCAGCTCTGGAAGCTCGTCGAGGGTACAGAACGTTTCCGGACGAGTGGCACGCCGCCTGTTTCAGCGATGCTCGCAATGAGCGCAGTGCGAGTTGCCCCGGCATCGTCCTTTGGCGCGCTACGTATGCGCCGATCCGTACCGCGCCTGATCATTGCGACCGGAACCGCTGATCAGTCCGGCCCTGACGGATGCCGAACGAACTGATGACGGCGAAGCTCCGATCGTCGACGCCGTAACCAGATCGCTCCCCGCTCCGGAAGTACGGCGACGTCGTCGGGCATGCGGTCTGCAACAACTGGTGTTGACCTGTCGAGCGGCGACGAGGTCGCCGGCGCGAACATCCGCGCACGTCGGGCCCGACGGCAACGACCGAAACCGGCGGCCGAAGTAGCCGGGCCGAAGGGAGTAGAGACCGACGTGTTGGCTATCGCGTGTACCGCGCTCGGTGCCCGGGCTGATCGCCGTGTACTCCGTAGGCCTGGTGACCTCTCCAGGGCCTACCGGCGACTTCGACCGACGCTGCCATTCGGTCCGATTCCGTTCGGTCAGATGACGGCGATGCGCCGATCGGAGCTTGCGCCGACCGGTCAGCGCAGCCGTCGATCTCGGTACCAGTTCTTCGTTGGCGACGACGTCAAGCACGCCCGATGCACGCGTTCGTTCAGCAGCTCAGCAGCGTGTCTTGGGGCGCTCGGCACTCATCGGGCCTCTGAGCCGGGTTGCTGCGATGTGACAGGTTGCTGCCGATGTGAATTGCGTCGAAGTTCGGGACGAATGCGGCCCAGGACGAACCTCGGAAGGACGAATCCGAGTGGCGGAGCATCCGCGACGAAGACCGAAGGCTCGGACTGCTGTCGCGGCCACCCGAAGGGCGTCGACTCGGTGCGGTGTCGGCGATCAGCCACCGCATCGCACACGACGGCCGCAGGAATCATCGATGGCAGTGCCCGAAGCGTCGACCGAAGGAGCCAGCCCACGTCCGCTCGTGCGCCTTGGCACGAACCGCCGTCAACCCTCTGCGAGCCACTCGTTCGTTCGGACCCGGCGGGCGTGGTCCGCTCCCGCATGGGTGTTCGAGTTCGTTGAACCGATAGCGGTACAGCAGTCCGCGAGCACCTCGACGGGGAACCGCTCCACCGACACGCAGCATGTGATCGTTGCCACCTGCCCGACTCTCAACGCCTCGTCAGACACTGATGTCTCAGGTCATCGACATGCGAGCGCATGCCCGTCGGGTCGACGACGGCCTTCATCCGCTCGGTGATCGAGGAACATTCCGCTCGGCTCTTGCCGATGATCCGTCCGGGGATGACCCGATCACCGACGACGAGATCGTGATTCGAATAGCACGCCGCCAGATCCTCGTGGCGCTCCATGTGGTCGACGAGTCGCGCGACCCGTTCGGGATGGCTGACGTCGTCGGCGTCGTGGATCAACAGATACTCGCCGAGCGCCAGGTCGAGCACCCGGTTCAGCGCAGCCGCCTTGCCGCGATTCTCTTGACGATCGATGATCAATCGGTCGTCGGTGAACCGTTCGAGCAGTTCGATGCTCCCGTCCGTCGATCCGTCGTCGACGAGGCGGATCTCGATGGTCGCGTAGGTCTGCGCGAGCAGGCTCTCGATCGAGGGTACGAGCAGCGGGCCGGCATCGAAGGCGGCGACCGCCACCGTGACCAAGGGCTGAGCGGTCATCGAGCAGCCGACGGCAAGGGCGTGACGACGACCACCCCGCCGGCGCCGGCGCTGGTCGCATCGGCGAGGACGCGAAGCACCGTTTCGACGCCAGGGTGATCGTCCGCAGCAAGCTCGTGGTCGGCGGCCGGGCCCGTCACGACGACCGGCGAGCGATGCAGATCCGCGTAGTAGTCGGCGATCCATTCCGGGTGGGGCGGCCAAGCTGCGAGCACCAGGCGGCCGTCGATCCCGAGCGCCTTGATGGATTCGACGATCGACACCCCGCTGCCGGTCGTGTCGATGACCGCGGTCGCTTCGGCACCACCCGACGCACCGATGGCCCGAACCGTGTTCGCCAAGAGGCCGGCTCCGACGACGCGGACCTGGGAAGGATCGGTGGCCGCCACGGAGATGGCGGCGACGGCGCGACCGACCACCAGGCGAGCGAAGGTCCTCCGGTCTGCATCGTCGAGGAGTCGGTACACGGTCGCTTCCGAGGTCGCTGCATCCAGGGCATCGGCGTCGACGGCGACGGGTGCGTCGATGGACGCGGCGATCACCGCCGTACGCTCCGCTCGAGCGAGGGTCGGGTCACTCCAGGAGATCACGATCGAGGTCTGCATCATCCGTCCTCGTCGTTGCGGCGCCGTACCCGATTCGTGACCCGCTCCAGGCTGCCCCGGGGGTCGAGATAGCAGCCGGCCGCGAGGTGCTTCGCCGCCAGACCCCACCGGTGTTCGCGGATCCCCGCCCGTGCGATCTTGAAGTTGCCGTTGCTGAATCGCCGGACCATCGTCGTTCGATGCTCGGGCGCCGCCTCGGGAACCGTACGGAGTAGGTCTTCGTACATCAGCACTGTTTCGATCGCGTACTTGTGACTTCCCGGACCGTTCGTCAGGCCGGTGGCGAACACCCTGGTCTCCGCGGCGTCGTCATCGGTCATCCGCGTGCCCACTCCGGACACCGCGCATGCCGGCCCTCGCAGCCCGAGCCGCATGAAGATGTGATTGTCGTGTCGGATGCCGAGTGGTTTCCACAGGCCTCCCTCGCGCTCGTACCACTCCCGGTCGATGAGGCTGCACTGCAGCATCGACGGCTGCCGGGGCAACATCACCCAATCACCGGCATTGTCGACCAGCTTCCAGTCGCCCTCGATGGAGAACTCGCAACGCTCCCAGTGGCTGGTCGGCACACCGCCGACGTCGCGGACGAGATCGTCGAAGTAGAACCGGGCCGAGCCTTCGGTGGCATCGCATGCCGCGCCGAGCCGCTCGAGGTGGTCGGGCATCCAGTAGTCGTCGGAGTCGAGGAACGCAATCCACGGTTGGGACGCGTGACGAACACCGAAGTTTCTCGCCTCTGATGCACCTTGGTTCGCTTGGCGAACGTACGTCACCGGATAGCGCGAGGCGACTTCCTCGGTGTTGTCGGTCGAACCGTCATCGGACACGATGATCTCCGCCGGTGGGCGAGTCTGCGTGAGCGCGCTCTCGATGGCTCTCCCCAGCAACTCCGCTCGGTTGTACGCGGGTATGACGGCGCTGATCATTGCGCGACCTCGTCTTCATCAACGGTTTCGGGAGCCGGAAGGGCCCAATCGCTCTCGGTGTAGAACCGGGTCGAGATCTCGGCGGTTTCGCGGCGGACTCGATCGATCTCGGCCCCATCGAGCCGTTTCGTCCAGGTCGTCATCGCGGTCGAACTGTCTCGGCGGATCGAGAGGCGGTCCGCCACGGACACTTCACCGGCGTTCTCCGACGAGGTGTAGGACCGGATGGCGGCCTCCACCGATCCGTCCCAGCGCAGCCCGTACTGGTCGTAGAGGCGATGGAAGGCCCCGAGGGGCTCGGACGCGAGGTCCTCGTACCGGTGGACCGCCCAGCCGCGCCGATCGGCGAGTTCGACCAGGGATCGATTGACGGCGCGCCAGAGCAGCGTCGCTTGTCCGATCAGATCCGGCTGAGTTCGTGCTGCCGCTTCGATCTCCGATGCCATGCTCGCGAGCGGCCCGCTCAGGAGGTGCGGTTGGTTCGCCAGGTGGACGAAGTCGAACTGCCACCCGAGCTTCTTCAGGCTTCCGGCGAAGGCCGCTGGATGCCGGATGAGGATGAGGGGCTCGATGCCGTACGCGTCGTGCCACCACTCCGTCGAGAACGCGGCGAGTGGATCTTTGATGATGAGACGCGGCCGCCGAGCGCGCCACAACTCGGCGCGGCCGATCTCGCGAAGTGACGCTGCGACTTCCCGGGGAGAGCGTGCGGTGGAGATCAACGCTCGCCGAGGGGGTCGGAACTCGAGCATTCTCCGGGTCGCTGTGTCGAGCGCTGCGCCGGAGTCGGGGCCGAGCGCCCGGTACGGGCCGTCGACCAGGTGACGGAGCCACGCGTGGCGATTGCCGGGGTTGGTCGGCTCGTGCAACGAGACCGCCTCACCCGACAAGCAGAGCATCGCACCGACCCAGGTCGTTCCGGACCGATGGGTCCCGGTGACGAGCAGCGGGGCGCCGGATCCACTCATCGGTCGCTGTCCCCGGTCTCGTCGAGTGCGCGGTGGTGCTCGCTCCGCCGAGCCAGTCGGCGAGGTCCCGGCCGATCATCGACTGGAGGAGGCGCGACGTCAGCGCGATAGACGTCGGCCAGGCGAGCCTGGTCCGCAGCTCGGAACTCCGGCGTCGCGAGCCCACGTTGGAGCAGGTCGTCGATCCGGCGCTTGAGGCTGGTGGGAACCAGCGGACCGATCCGTCGACCGACGCCGTTGCGGAGGCGGTACGCGGCTGCGGCCGCGGGGTTGCTCGGGACACCGGACCGGTTGTGCTCCGTGCCGTCGACCACGTTGGGGACATCGCGAACGCCGAGGAATCCGTACAGCGCTCGCAGGGTCGCATCGCGATCCTTGCGCAGATCCTCGGCGAGCATCACGTGGATCTGGTGGGCCGGGAAGTGGCGGAAGTAGCGCTGCAACTGTTCGCCGTAGAACCCCGTCGAGAGGTAGAAGCCGTTGGCCTGGTGGGCCGCGGCGCGCCGATCCTGGTCGTCGAGCGCCGCGGCGAATTCCGACTCGGGCTCGCGCCCATCGCGCAGATTCATGCAGAAGTCGGAGAACGCTCGCCGAACCGGATCACGCAGTACCGCGACCAGTTTGACGTCGGGGAGGCGAGCAGCGATTCGCTCCGCTGCGAGCGGGTGCGTGAGGTACTCGGGAGAGACCTCGCCGAGCAGCGCGTTCGCCGGCGCGGATTCGAACAACGCGGCGTAGTCCGGCAAGGTCTGAACCGATCGCGCCCAGGCCGGATTCAGCGTCTCCGGCCCCGTCGGGTCGGCTCCGTCGAACGCGAGGTAGTTCGGCTCCTTGCGCTCGGGAACGAAGATGTCGGGATGGGCGCGCAGATACTCGTGGAGCGAGGTGGAACCGCACTTGTATCCCCCGATCACGAGGAAGTCCGGCAGCCTCACGTCGAGTTCCTCGACCGGGAGAACCCCGCCGCCCACACGCGACGCTCGGACCAGACCTGGGCCCAGTCCACATCGCTCGAGCCGCCACATCGTGCCGCGAGGGCGCGCATGCCGGCCGCGCCTTGGAGCAAGGCCAATCCGATCCGAAGGCGGAGCCCCGACCAATGATCGTGCAGCATCGTGCATTCGCCGGTGCGCATGAGGATGATCTTGCGAGCGCTGTCCTTCGAGGACGATCCCTGCGCGTGAGAGATCTCGGCCGCCGCCACGAACCACGGTTGGTACCCGAGCTTGGTCGCCCGTTGGCACAGATCCGAGTCCTCGCCGTACAGGAAGTAGTGATCGCCGAATCCGCCGAGCTGATCCCACGCAGCGCGGGTGATGTAGAGCAGGGCCCCGCTGAGGACCTCGACCTCTCGGTCGGTCGTTCGATCCCAGGATGCATACGCCGACGGCGCGGTCGCTCGGAATCTCGGGAGAACGGTGGTCAGCATCGAGGCATGACACACGAGCGCCCACAGCGTCGGCCTCCGTCGCGCCGTCGTGGTGTTCACCGTTCCGTCCGGGAAGAGCACCCGCCCGCCGAACAGGCCCCGTTCCGGATGCGTCCGGGCCGCCTCGGCCAGCGCCCGAATCGTCCCGGGGTGCAGCACGGCGTCGGGGTTGAGGAGCAACACGTCGACGCCGGGATCGGTCTGGGCGACCGCGAGGTTGACGGCCCGAGCGAAGCCGAGGTTCGCCCCGCTGTCGATGACGGTGACCTTCGGGAACTGCGCCTTGATCGCCTCCGAGCTACCGTCGGCCGAATCGTTGTCGACGACGATGACCTGCACGTCGAGATCCCCTCGGTCCGCATCGATCGACTCGAGGCAGCACAGCGTCATGTCACGGGTGTTGTAGCTCACGATCACGATCGCGATGGGCCCGAGGCGGGTCGACTCGGACGGGTGGCACTCGACGCTCCCCGTCATGTTCGCTGCCCCAGCGCCTCGCGCAACGGCGCCAGGCGGTCTTCGTACTCCGCCACACGACGATCGTGGAGCGCGGCCATGCGCGGCGCGAGCACCGTCGATTCGGCGAGCGCCTCGCGAAGTGCTGCGGCGATGGATGCCGGGTCGTGGGGCTCGCAGTACTTCGCAGCGTCCTCGTAGTACTCCCGCAACACCGCGGTGCCCGACGTGACCAGCGGGCGGTGATACGCGAGCGCCTCGTAGCCGCCCCGTTGCATGGTGTTCTCCTTGTCCGTGAGACAGCACACCACGGCCGCAGCGTCGAGCATGGAGATGTACTCCTCGGCCGGGACGTAGCCGGTGAGCTCGACGTTGGGAGGAACGCAGCGATCGAATCGGGCCGGTACCCGTCCGGTGATCTTGAACGAGGTCTCGGGCATGGAGGCCGCGGCCAGCAGCACTTCGGCGATCGGCTCGTCCGGGCCGTAGCACGCCGGAACGATGACGTGGCCGTCGGCACCCATGCGGACTCGTCGCCCGTCGGCGTCGTGCGGCGGATCGTGAAGCACCGTGCTCGTCACCCCGCGAGCACGGAGGAGATCGGCGTGCGCCTGGTTCGTCACCACGGCGAGCGCGCTCCGGCGAGCGAGCGCGACGGTCGGTCCGAGTGTCCAGCTCCAGCGAGGCTCCTCGAAGGGCTCGTGGTGGATGTCGAGCACCATCGGGATCCGCCGCTTTGGCGTAGACGAACGCGACCCCGGCCAGCACCACGGGTGGTTGGGCAACGATCACCGCGCTGGGCTTGTTGGCGACGAGCCGGCGGACCGTGGTGATGATCTGCGCCACGTAGCGTGCCGGAATCGTCCAGCGTCGGCGCCTGGATCTGACCGGATCTCCATCAGCTCGGTGATCGAGGAGTCGGGCCAGATCTGCGGATCGCCCCTGATACAACCCCCAGACCACGAACGCTGGTCGGGTCGTCGAACCCGCACGCCGTCCCACTTGTCCGCTCACAACAACCCGCCCTGTTCCATCGTCTGTACAGAGGCCGACTCGTGCACCGGAGTCGACGTCGCCAGATTAGTGGCGAGGTCCGATCGGGGGAGCTGGAGCTAACTGGCCCAACGCTCAGCGTGACCGGATCCTGCTCCGAGCCCTCCCGGTACTGTTGCGCCGTGCCTCGCGCCAGTGTCGGAATGCTGGTGTACAACGCCGAGAGATTTCTCGACGAAGCGATCATGTCGATCCGCGAACAGGACTTCGGGGACCTGGAACTGATCATCTGCGACAACGCCTCGACCGACGGCACCGAAGCGATCGCTCGCCGCCATGCTGCGGCCGATCCGCGGGTCTCGTACCACCGTGCCGAGATCAACGCTGGCGCGGCCTCGCAACTACAACTGGTCGTCTGAGCTCGCCACCGGCGAGTACTTCTGCGGCCGAGAGCATCCACGCTTCCACGTTCCCGTCGTGCTGCGTGGAGGTGTCACGACGACCCGGATGCGTCGGTCGTGCTCACCTGAGTGGTCGACGTCGACGAGCACGCCGAGGTTCAAACATTGGGGAGCGCTGCACGGAACCTCGAGCGATGTGCTCCACGAGCGACCCGACGCTCTGGTGGTGATCCACTCCGGCCTCGCGCTGCACGGCCGACCTCGTTCCAGCGCGACTGGCGTCGAACCGGCTCTGGATCCGTCCTACACCGCCTGACTTCCTCGCAGGTGAAATGCTTATTTCGTCGAGGTTCCTGAGGAACTGTTTCTCCACCGGGAGCATGACGGCCGTTCGACCGCCAGTTCGTGAACGTCCGTCGCCGGGCCGGCTGGTTCGAGACGGTCGCTTCGGAAAGCTGTCGTTCCCGTATTGGAGCATGGCTCGCGATTTCGCCCGCCCTGTGTGGAGGCCCCGATGAGCGCCTGGGCCCGTTGCCTTCCCGGGGTCGCCAGCGGTGCGTTGCGAACCGAGGGCTGCTGCGCAACGACCAAACGAGGTGCTCAAGACGGGGTCGCGAAGCTTCGCAAGCTCTGAGCAGTCGCCGTAACGCAAGCGGGGGCCGCTGTTCCAGCGGCCCCCGCTTCGCGTCGAGTGTCAGTGTCCCGTCAGCCAGGCGATCGACTGGTCGAAGAGCCGCCAGCCGTCGGCGTTGGTGGCGCCGGGCGTGTCGTAGCCGAAGTAGTACCCGACCCGCCGCGCCGGGGCGGCGCCGCCGCCGAGGAGAGCGTCCCCGGGATCGAGCGCCACGACTGCGGCGCGGCCGTCGGAGAGCGACGCGATGACCTCTGCTCCCGGTGCGGGCACCATCGCGGCGATCGTCGCGGATCCACCGACGGTCACCGTTCCGGCAAAGCCGGCTGCGATCGGGTGAGTCGACGACACGACGAGATTGCGCTGCCCGCCGACGTCGGTGCCGTTGTCGGCCAGCCCGAGGTCGTCCTGGGCATAGGACTCGGTTGCGAGCATCGGGATCGCGACGTTCCGCAACCAGGCCGGCACCTTGTCGGGCACGACCGAGGACGACACGACGACGAGCTGAGCTCCGGCGAGCGACGCTTCGGTGAGGCGATCGTCATCGACGACGATCACGTCGTACCCGAGGCTCGTCAAACGGTCCGCGGTCGGGCGATCTCCCGACGGTGGGCGGTCGTTGCCGGCGATGAGCACGACCGGGCCGGAACATGGCGTCGGGGGAACCCCGCCGCCACCACCACCGGCGCCACCACCGCCACCGCCGGCGGGAGTCCCTGCTGCCGCCCAGCGCACGGCCCGCACGAACAGGTCCAGACCGGCGGAGTTCGCCGCCTTGGGAGCGTCATAGCTGAAGAAGAACCCGACGCGCCGGGCCGGAGCGGTTCCGGACGTCAATGCCGCGCCTTGCTCGATCGAGAACACGCTGGCCGAACCGTTCGACAAGGTGGCCACCACCTCGGCCGACGCCGCCGGCGCATAGCTGGCGAACGACGAGGAACTCACGACCCGAGTCGTTCCCTCGAGATCGCCGGAGATCGGATGACCGGGAGTCACGACGAGCGAGTTCTGGCCACCGACATCTCGTCCCGAGGTCGCCAGTTTCAGCGTGGTCCCGGTGTACGCCTCGGAGTCGACGATGCCGGTCGCAAGGTCCGCGAGGCGAGCAGGAATCTTGTTCGGCACGACCGACGAGCTGATCACCACGGCGTCGTAGGACTCGAGGGTGGCGTTGTCGGGCAACGCATCGTCGTCGATGACGACCACGTTGTAGCCCGAGTTCTGCAGTGGGCAGCGAGCGCAGCCTGATCACCCGAGGGCGGGCCTGAGGTGCCAGCGATCATCGCATCGTCCGAACCCCCACCCGGCACCGTCGTCGCCGTGGTGGTGGTGGGGCGCTGCGGTCGTGGTGGTGGTCTTGACCGTGGTGGCGGCCGTCGTCGTGCTGTCGTGGGCGCTGCGGTCGTGGTGGTGGTCTTGACCGTGGTCGTGGTCGCCGCGGTCGTGGTCGTGGTGGCGGCAGTCGTGGTCGTGGTCGTGGCGCCGCTGCACGACGGCGACCAGGCCTTGGACAAAGCCGTTCCAGTTCGCCGGCGTGGAGCCAGCGCGTCTTGCCCGGGGCGACCAGGAAGATCTCGGCGCGAACCAGATTGAACGGGACGTGCTGGTCGATGGCGTCAGCGGAGTGAAGCAGTAGGCCCCGCAGCTCTTGACGAGCATCAGCTTGTTCGGACGGTTGAGGTCCTTGATCATGAAGCGACCGACGTCGAAGGTCCAATCCCAGGCTCCACTTGGTCCGCTCGGCTGCGGCTTGGTCCACCAGTTCTTCCCGTTGGTCGGCGTTCCGAGGTCCATCCAGATGACGCCGTCGTTGGAGAACGGGTACAGCGTCAGCGAGCAGGCCTCGTACTGGTACTTCTTCGCGCCGTGCTTCCAGAGACACATCTGGAGCCCCATCGCATAGCTGCTGGGCTTACCGCTGATCTCGACGCGGGCATAGACGTGGCCGTTCTGGTACGGACCCCAGGTGTTTCCTGCAGCCGAGGCGTGGGCAGCACCTGCGGATACGACGAGCTGGTGTGCCTTTCAGCGCCGTCGAACCACTTCTGTTGGGCGACGGCGGCATCGGCGCTCAGCGGCACCATCGCCAGCGAGAGCAACCCCGCAACCGTCAAGGCGAGCATTCGAAATCGTCGGCCCATTCGTGTGACCTGGCTTTTTTGGCATCAGTGGTCGCTCCTTCTTCCGCCCGCTCGGGAATGCGCAACCACGTTCGGGGCACGACTCGATCGAACACGCCGGTCGATGTCGCTCAGGTGCCCCGGAATCCGCCGTTCCGCACACTTGCCGGTCGTAGACCCACTGCTCCGTCTGGTCATCATCAACCGACAACGCCACAATGTTACAACTCGATGTCACAGAAGCGTTCCGGCCATGCTCGCCCGACTGGGTGAACATGTCAGCTGTTCTTTCTCAGGCTTCGGTCAGGCAGCAGCCCATCACGGAGGTGATCCCCAGGCTGGCGCTGGCGAACCGGTACTTCGAGGCCGGACTTCACGTCGCTTCGTGACGACCTTGGCGAGATCGGTGAGCGCCGGCGGGCGCGGCCCGCCACATCCAGCCGACGTACACGACCGCACCGACCAGGGCGCACACGGCGGCCACGGACTTCGGACCGACCGACGCCTGCTCCAGGCCGATGCGGGTGGCGACGACGAGCGCACTCATGACGGCGGTGGCGACCGTGTAGGGAGCACGGTCTGGATCAGCCTGCCGAAGGAGATCGATCAGCCGGAACGGGATCGCGAACGCAGGATAGGTCATGAGGACCACGGCGATGGCGTAGGTGGCGGCCACGCCGGTCGTGCCCCCAGGAAGTCCGGCGATGTAGGCGGCCACGGTGAAGATCCCCGACCCGACGCCCCATTTGAGGAGTGGATGTCCGCCGACCCCTTCGTGCTAGAGCGCCCCCACCGTGAAGTGGAGGGCGTGCAGCATCCCGACCGAGCCAGGATCATCATGATCGGAATGGCGTCGAGCCAGCGCTCGTTCAGGAAGCCACGCACCAGTGGGTCGGCGATGATCGCAATGCCGGCCATCGCCGGGAACGCGAGCGCGGCCACCGCACCGCAGGCCGAGAGATAGTGCCGGCCGATCCGTTCGTTGTCGTCCTGGATGCGGGCGAAGGTCGGGAACAGCACGGTCGTCATGTTCCGCGTGACGGAGCGCACGGGATACATCAGCGTCTGCTGGCCCAGCCCGTAGACCCCGAGGGCGGCGGCGCCGAGGTAGCTGCCGACGAGGAACTTGTCGGCGTTGAGGAAGAGGAAGTTGAAGACGTTGAACACGGTGAGGTTCAAGCTGAAGTTGGCCACGCCTCGAAGGTCGGACGGGCGGAAGTGACGCGACGGTCGCCACCGGGTGACCACCCACAGCCGCACGACCGAGATCACGCGTGACGAGTTGGCCGGACGACGAGGACCAGGCGCCGAAGCCCATCGCCGCCATGACGACGGAGATGACGCTGCTCACCACGGCCATGGTGATCCTCGACCTGGGCCAGCTTTCCGGAACTTGGAGAGCTGCCGCCGCACGAGGCCGTGATGCACCTGGGAGAACGACGACACAACAGCAGCAGACCGAGGACCATCATGAGTCCGGAAGCGGACGGCTCACCGGCGCCTCGAGGCGATTTTAGCCAGGGGCGATCGCAGGCGAACACGCCGGTGAGGAACACACCCATCATCACGTTGGTGAAGAAGAACGTCGAGAGCAGATCGTCATCGACCTTCTTGGCCTGGATGATCGCCGGGGCGGTACCGAGCTTCCCCTTTTAGAAGATGTCCATGAAGGCGATGACGACGGCACCGAAGGTGACGATTCCGAACTGCCGGCACGAGGAGCTTGGCCAACACGACCTGAACGACTCACGTAAGGGATCTGGGTGATCACCTGGGAGGTGGCGCCGCCCAGCGAGCCGGAGACGACCGCCTTGCCGATCGGTGCACCTGGTTCGACGCTCGGGGAGGGACCAGCACCTTCGTGCGCAGGACTGTCCGGCATGCTCATCTGGTCGCCCCGTGGTGCTGCTGGGCGAACCACCGGGGTGGTCTCGTTTGCTCGCCGGACGTCGGGTTTCACCGACATGACCCGTTCGAGCCCGGCGGCGAGGCCGAACACGACGAAGAAGGTCGACACACTCAGCTCGAAATGCGAAGGCGTCGAACATCCCCCCACGACACCGTGGCGACGAGGGCGGAGGCCGCGAGGCCTGGGCGAGGTCATCGCGCGCATTGATCCGTGGTCCGCCGCCGGACGTGCGTCGCATGGACGAGACCGAGGTGAGCATGAGCGCGATCCATGTCGAGACGCCGATGATGCCGGTCTCGACCAGATGGTCGAGGTACTGGTTGTCGGTGACTCCGACCGGACCGACGGCCGAGAGGTTGGTCCCGAAGCCCGTTCCCTCGAGCGGGTGCAGCAGCACCGCTTCTCGCACCCGGGTGTAGTCCTCGGTCCGTGCCTCCAGATTGGAGCCACCGTCGGTGGATTCACCCCGCCAGTCCGCGACGAGCTGGAAGCCGGCTTGCGCTCGTTCCGGCACGATCATGAACGCCGAGCCGATGGCGACGACGGCCATGATCATCAACCGGAAGCGCCTCGTCGATTCCATGAACGGCACCACGGCGACGAGCGCGATGAACAAGCCGACGAACGCCGACCGGGAGATCGAGAGCAGCAGCGCCAGCAGCACCATTGCAGTGGCCGCCGACGCCAGGCCCCGATGGCGCTGCGTGCGGCCGAATGCGGCGACGTGCAGCGTGATCGGCAACAAGGCCGCGAGCGTGGTACCGAGTTCGATGGGGTGCGTGGCGAGACCTGATGCTCGGGTGAGCCCGAACCGCTCGACGAGGCCGGTCTGCTTGATCCCTCGGTCGAGAAAGCCCGGGGGTCGGAACCACGGCGCGATGTCGACGCCGGCCAGTGCCTGGAGGGCGGCGGCCGACGCCAGGACCAACGCACCTGCGCTCAGGAGCACGAGGAAGTGGTCGAGGTCGGAACGCCGGCGAATGACTCCTGCGATCAGCAGCGCGGCGCCCGCCAGCGAGAGCAGACGAACCAACGATCGGTCGGCCGCTTCGATCTGTGGCGCGAGCAGTGGCCGGGACAGCCCGATGGCGTACGACGCGGCCATGGTGACGACCACGACACCGAGCGCCCGAGTCACCCTGGAGTGGATGCGGGCGTTGTGATTGCTCAGCCGATCCAACATCCACAGCACGAGCGCGGCGAGCCCGACGAGCTGAGCCAGTGTGAGCTGCAGGGCCGACAGCGCGAACCGGGGCGAGACCAGGTAGAGCGCGACGAGGTAGACGATCGGAACCGCGAGCCTCGCCGTTTGACCGACCGTCCGGCGTCGGTCCGGAGGTGGGTCGATGTCGACGATCGTGCTCACGAGAACCGCCGGTGCATGGCGCTCATTCGTCGCGGCTCAAGCCGGCGAAGTAGTTGGTGCTCACGTCGGTCGGGGCGAGGGCACGGTCGTAGAAGGCGACGAGATAGATCGTCCCCTGGAACGGGAAACGACCGTCGGTGTCGTTGCCGATCATCACCGGGATGTTGCTCTGCCAGGACAGCGTGCCCTCGCTGCGTTCCTCGAGCGCGATGGACCCGTTGACGTACAGCCGGATCGACCCATCGCTGGCCCGGGTCAGCACCAGATGGGTCCGTTCCGGAACGGTCTCGCCCCGGGCCGAGGAGACCGGGTTGTTGTAGTTGCTGCTCGTCTGGAGTCGAGCCTCGTACCGGTCCGTCGTGCCCTTGTCGAGCCACCAACCCTGGCCGATCCCCACGTTGCGAGAGTTGCCGTTGCGGCTGTCGAGGAGCCCCGCGATCCGACCGGGACCTTCCGGCTCGACCTCGGCGGGCTTCACCCAGACCTCGAGCGAGAACTCGTTCGTGGCGCGCACGGCGTCGATGATCTTCGTCGCCGGTCCGGCCGTCCCGATCCGGACTGGCTCGTCGAGCACGATCCCGCCGCCGTCGAGCCACTTCACCAGGTTGGGGTCGGAGACCGTCAGATCGAGCGCGGGTTCGACCCCCGACGTGTCGACGATCGTGGTTCCCTGTTCGTCGAACTCCCACTCGGCGAGGAGTCCGTCGACCAGCCGGCCACTCTCGTCCTGCCCGGTGACCTCGGCACCGAGCTCGACGACGAACGGGTCGGACAACACCTCTCCGACGGAGTTCGAGACCCGGAGCCGATACTCGTAACGGCCGTCGTCCTCGGGAATCGTCGTGTCGAGGTTCGGCGAGTCGGCGCCGGCGATCACTGCGCCGTTGAGCTCCCACGCATAGACGAGCGACGACGAGTCGGAGGCGGACGCCACGGCAGAGAGTCGGAGTTCGTCGCCGCCGGTGAACGTCGGTACCGCCGTGTCGTCGTCGACCGCGATGCCGTCGAGGTCATGCGGCTGGTCGACGATGCGCGGTGAGGTGGTGTCGGCGCGGGCGATCCGCCAGAGCGAGCCATGCCCGTCGGGGCGAGAAGTGAGGACCACGAGCGAGCCGTCGTTGTCGACCATGAGGTCCACCACGTTGCGCACGTCGGCGAACGCCGTCCCCTCACCGGTGGATCGCGGGTCGAAGGCCCGAATCCAACCGGCGCAGGAGTCGGCGACGAACAGCGTGCCGCTGAAGGTCGGAGGAAAGCTGGTGGTCCCGCCGGCGTAGGGCGCCGCGGCGGAGATGCCACAGCCGATGGCCGGCCTGGCGTTGGCGTCGTAGCTGATTGATGATCGGATCGGTGAAGCCGCCGGCGTTCGTGAGTCCTTCGTAGAGGGCCCACCCGAAGTTGGCGGCTGGTTCGAGGCAGGTTCACTTCCTGATACGAACCGTTCGCACTCTCGACCACGTAGACCGCTCCGGTGCTTCGATCGACGGAGAGGTCGATCGGGTTCCGCAGCCCGCTGGCGTAGACGGCGAGCCGCACCGGTGTTGATCCGGCTCAGCGGATTGGTCTCCGGGATGCCGCCGTCGGTCGTGATCCGCAGGATCTTGCCGAAGGGTGAGGACGCATCCTGAGCCTATGGCGCAGTGCAAGGTCGTCGCCGACGCCGATGTAGCATCCCGTCGGACCGAGGATGATGTCGCGCCGTGGCGCAGACGGTCGTGTTCGTGCCTCCGGGAATCTCGAGCGGCAGCACGATCAGGCCGTCGGTGTCGGATCCATCGATTAACTCAGCGTGACGCTCGGACCTGGAGCACCGCTCCGTCGGTCGTCATAACAGTGTGAGTCTAGAAGATCTTGCCGTCGGTGAACGGGTCGCCCGACACGGCCATGCCCAGCAGGCCTTGACGTCCCGGCCGGGTGACGGGCGCAGACGTCAGTCCCTCGTCCGTGCCGTCGAGGGCGATCGACGTGACCAGCCCGTCGGCGAGACCAGTCGTAGGTGACCATCCGGCGTCTGGGCGATCGCTCGTGGCTCGTCGAGACCATCGGCGATCAGCTCAGCGCAGAAATCCTGACGGCACGGTCAGGTTCTCGTCGCCTGGCTGGTCTCTCGGAGGAGTTCGCTCGCCAGACCACGATCCTGCGGCGATGAAGACCAGTGCGGCCACACCGATCAACACGGCGATCGATCGCTGGCGCCGGTGTTTGACCGTCAAACGGTGCTGCATCATGACCGTCGAACCTCGGCTTGTCCTTGGGGGCGCTCGCTCAGGCCCACCCCGCTGGTTCTTGTTGTTCGGCCTGATCGACCTTGCTCTGACTCACCTGTTTTCGCTCGCTGCGCCTCATTGCCTCGGTCGCCTCGGTGGTCTCCCACCCAGGTCGAACCGAACGACTCATCATTCGCTCCCCAGTGCTGAGCCCTGCCACAGCCGTCGCGCCGCGAGGTCCCCGGATGCGCCAGGCGTCCCACAACAGGTCCAGCTCGGATCGTCGCCGCGAGTCATCGGAACCCCGTCGTTGCGCTGCTGGAGGAACTGGTCCAGTTCGTTCAGGTCGACCGCTCCGGTCGCGATCTTGTCCGCGAGCTCGCAGGCCGAGCTCTGCGTCGCCGAAGATCAACGGCGGCAGATCGCGCTCAGGTCGAGCGAGGCCGGCCACGGGTCGGCGGAAGCGAGCGTCGGTGGAACATGCCTGGTGGTCGTGGTCGCGCCGCACACTTCGTTGTCGTACGACTCGATCGCCGTCAGGGCGGCGACGACCTCGGGTTGCTCGGAGATGGCGGTGAACTCGTCGAGTCGCTCAACTCAATCCCTGGAGCTCGTAGCCGGCGGCGTCGAGCACCGCCATCTGGTCCTCGGTCGCCCGCTGAGCGATCTGGATCTCGTCGCGGATCTGGCTCAGGCGGCGCCGGCGGTTCACCCATCTGGGCGGCGAGCGTCTCGAAGGCGGTCCGCAGCTGGTCGAGGTCGCGCGGATCGACCGTGTCGGCATCGAAGATCCGTTCACGCCATCGCCGGCGCGCCAGCTCGCAGTAGTTGGCCGCCTGAGTCGTGCCGGAGTCGGCGGGCCGAACATCGCTGGCCCCACGACGGCGAGCGTCAAACCAGTACGGCTATCGCCCGGAGTCGCATCGAGCACGAGTATGCCCCCTGGTTTCGGCGGACCGTGAGCAGTTCCGGATCAGCGCGATCCTGCGCGAGCGCCCGAGGCGCTCCTTTTGCAGTGGAGGAGGCGAGGGTCCCGAAACCGCCGTTTCGCATCGCAACGCTGGTGTCGCCACGGTGGTTACCCCGAGACGAAGCCTGGTTCCCGCACCTCACTCGAGACAAAAGGTCGACCAACTCGTCGCGAAATCGTAGGTCGCCGATTCCTCGCTGTACCCAGCGTCGAGTGTGCCCCGTTGCCTCCGATCCCGCCGCCTCGCTCAGCCTCGAGTGAAGGTCGAGGGTTGAGGGTTGTTGGCCGGCCGGCCCCGGATGTCGAGCGTGGCACGGAGTCGATGCTGCTCCCGTCGCCAGACCCTGCCGACTCACTCTCGTCGGCTCTATCGCCACACAAAGTGGCGAAACTTGCCGTTCTGGACTGCGCTCAGCGCGATCTTGGTGGATTTAGACTGGAAACGACCGAGGGCATCGGTAGGTTGGTCGCTGCATGTCGGCGGATCGGCAACATCGGAGGCTGGTGCACATAGGGACGAACGGCGCGAGCGAGCGCACGAGAGGTCACAACGATGGATCCTCGTGGTCTCGGCGTTCCTCCTTGGCAGCGATGGCGTTCCATCGTGCCCATTCCACAGTTCCGCCGGCCGCGTCGGCGTGACTCATGCGACGTCCGTAGAGGTCCTACAAGGGAATATTGGGTGCCTCACGCCCGGTTCCCGGGCGGATGCGACTCGCCGCCTCGCGCCCAGGGTTATTGGTGTCAAATTTGGCCATTGCGCCGTGGACGTCGGGATTCAGTCCCGGACGATTTCTCTATAGTGCGCTCAGGCCGAGATCTACTTGGACCTGTGGCGGAACCGCTCCACCCCGAAGATCAAGTTCAAGCTGAACAAGCGCCGGCGTTACGCGACGCCGGACGTCCAGTGCCGACTGAGGCGCACCCCGTGAGTCAGTGACATCGCCCTGAGCGATCTGATCCAGGGCACGAACACGATTCGCTTCGTCGCTGTTCGTCCACGTCCGACGCCGCGATCCGGATCTATCAGGACCCGACCCATCCGTTGCTCCCCGGTCAGGCAGCGACGTCACGCCGCCGACAGGGCTGACCTCGGTCGTCGCCGACAACGGCACCTTCGATCCTTCCGTGGGCGGCCTGCTCGTGGCCGACAGCAACAACCTCACGTTCACGGCCACCGCCGCTGACGATCCAGGACGTCGCCTATGTCGACTTCATCGGGCAGTACGAGGGTTACGACGTCGACGCCGACGGGATCACCAACGAGTGGCAAGGCCACGTTCCGTCAAGAACTACAACCCGGGCGGCCTCGAACTCGCCGCAGAACGCTGATCAACAACGTCGGGACCGACGCCACGTCTCCTACTCGGTGACGTGGAGCCTCCCGTACGTTCCCAACCGGAGAACGTGGCGTTCAAGATCCGTGTCGTCGACACCGGCAACGTCCGGGAGGCCGCGGAGGGATCTCGGCCGAGTTCGAGATCCAGCCGCAGCTATGCCGTCGAGAGCTCTATCGGATCGAGAACTTCGAAGACCTCGTCTTGCACCACGACGGTGTATCCGGACGAGGCGGTCCGCACCATCGATCTGCCGAACATGAACGACGTCACGGCGGCGTACTTGTTGGGCAACTACTGGGGCCTTCGAACATCAGCTTCAACGGCTACCAGTCCCGACGCACCCACCCGCTCGGCAACGACGATTGGGCGCTGTCGATCCTGCCGATCAACCTCGAGGAGATCGGCCCCGGCGCCAACGAGATCTCCTTCTCGTATCGCGGAACCGGATTCGGGGAGTTCGTGGAGAAGCCGGGGCCGATGGGCAGATCTCTGCCACGCTACCGCCTCCGGCGCCGCCGACGATGCAGCTCCAGCCCACCGACGGCAATCTGCACCGAACATGACCGCGACCTTCAGCGTCGAGGCCGACGGATCGCCGCCGCCCAGAGTATCAGTGGATGCGCAACGGAATCGATATTCCGGGCGACGGCCTCGACCTACACCACCGGCCTGGTGACCGCGACCGACGACGGTGCGACATTCAGCGTCTGACCAACCACCAGGGCTCGGTGACCTCGAACAGCGCAACGCTGCACCTCGCCTGCTGTCGCCGTGGTGGGACACGAAATGGCCATACCGCGACCGAGTTGCGGTGACGCGGCGGGGTTCGTTCGCACCGATCACAGCATCGTCAGCGTGGGCGTCAACCACGAGATCGCGACTCCAATCGTAGGCCGGAACGTTCGGCCCCAACTCGGTGCGGATCGTCGAGGTGGATGCCAACGGCGCCGTCATCGACGACTACATCCAGTACCAGTTCGAAGGGGTCAGCGCGTACAACGCGACGACCAACGCCGACGGTCAGGTGGTCTTCCCGCTCGAGAACAGCCTTGACAGCGCCGACCCAGGCGCGCCGGTACTGTGTACTTCGCCAAGACGCTGAGGCCGGCGTCGGCACCCTGCAGCAGCCCAGCCTGCTCACGCTGATCGACAACGTCACCGATGAGGGCCTGTCGAGCTACCGGATCGACACCCAGAACGCGACCTACTACTACCAGAAGGTCTCTGGTGGGTTCTCGAGCATCATCGACTCGCTCGGACACGACTGGTTGAACTACGACGACGCGACGTTCGGTGCCGGAGGAACGTTCGCGGCATTCCGAACTCGGTGTTCCCGAGGGTTCGCTGCGCGGTGCCACCGACGCACGAAGCGTCGTGGAGATCGCGGACCGCTCCGCATCATCATCGATCGACGCTCGACGGCCGGTTCATCCGGTGGAGGAGATCTATCCCGACCATGCCGGCCACGATCACCAAAGCTGGCGCGCGTACTGGTTCCTGTACGAGGGCACGCCGGGCGGCACGCTCGACATGGCCGGACGCAGTGGTTCGTTCCACGGGTGGGTCCAACTTCGTCGGCCAGGGCGTGGCGAGGACGCTCCAGGCGACGAGTGGGTGTCTCGCCGACGGGCCGACCAACAAGTCAGCTGTTCCATCGTTATCACCAGGACGACCATATCTTCGATTCGTACTCTCACCTCGAAGGTTGATGACGGTGTTCGGTTTCGGTAGGCGTGCTTGATCGACACCGCGCCTGCGCCACGTTCGGGCGAAGTTCCGATCGGTCTCCTCGGCCACGAAGGTCTTCGCCGCCGCGTCGACTTGAATCGCATGCAAGTACCAGGACGTCTCGGTGAACAAGGGCTACGTCGAGCGCCAAAGGTGGGGCGACGATCCCCGGCGCACCGACCTTGGTGACCGCGGTCGCGGCGACCAGCAGATCGACGTGACCTGGGACCCGGTGCTGCAGCACGGCGGAGCCTCATCACCGACTACGTCGTGTCGATCACGCCCGCCGATGCAGCGGCGGCGACGCTTCCGCCACCGAGAACGCGGCAATCATCACCGGACTGACCAACGGCACGGAGTACACCGTGTCCGTCCAGGCGGTCAACGCCGTCGGTACGGGCGTTGCCGCGTCCTCCAGGCACCGGTGACTCCCTCGCCGTCCACGCCGTTCAGCTCGGATGACTTCTCGTCGGGTCAGCTCTCGGAGCGATAGCGGGTCGTCGATCCGAACACCTCGACCCGGACCCCGAGGCGGAGGCGTGCTCGTCAGTCGTTCCCGAACGACTGGATCCCGAACATCGACGATGCCGCCGAGATCCACGTGTCCGGCAACGAGCTGGTCCGGATCCCGCAGAGTCGACCCACGATCTCTGGACCGGCGCGCTGTTCGCCCGGAATCGTCCAGGAGGTCCCGACCGGGACTATCGATCCAGGTCGGGTACCTGAGCATGGCCTTTACCAATTCCAGGGCTCATCGTCGAGCCAGGACTTGGAACTTCCTCCGCTTCGACATGGGTGTTGGAGTCGGCCCGGATTCCCGGACAGGTGCTCAAGATCTCCGCGTCGAGTGTGCCAGACGGCGTCGGCCAGATCCGAGTCGGGCGATCAACGTGCCCGGCGACGCCGAAGTGTTGCGCATGGCGCGCACCAGCGACGACTGGAATCTGGAGTACTCCCGGACAGCACCACCTGGACCGTGGCCGGCTCCTTCCACCAGGCCTTGCACGTCACCCACGCCGGTCTCATGGCCGGCGACGCACCAGCTTGCTTCTTTCGGCAGGAGCCAGGGTCGGGCCCCATCAGCCGGGTCGACTACGTGTGTTCAACACGGCGGCGATCGTGCCAGACGGATCCCCGATGACGATGCCGCTGGAGATCTCCGACATCGAGGTCATCCCCGGCGAAGATCCAGACCATCGTCAAGAAGTGGCGCACCAACCGCCTCGCATCGGGCCAGGTCGACTTCGGCCTGACCAACGGATGCGAACTCGGGAGCACCAGCCCCACCTCGGTGGACTTCGTGCACGAGCGCCTCATCACCGGCCTCACTGCCAGCACCCATATCCACTTCACCCATTCGTGCCACCGATCTCCGGCCGGACAACGCCACGTCCGCCGACGACAGCTTCCAGACCTTGGCGTCGGGGCTGGGCGACACGCTCATCTCGCTGTTCCAGCGGTCTGAATCCAGACCTTCGGTTTCCTCGGCCAGCCGCAGCTGGGTCAACATCCGGGGCAACGCCGTCGACATCGACGGAATCGACCACGCCTTCTACACCGTGAACGGTGGGTCAGCTCAAGTGCTGTCATTCAGGTACCACCGATCGTCGCCTCGTCGGCGAGGGTGACTTCAACGTCGAGACCGGCTACCACGAGCTGTTCCGTGGGCTGAACACCATCGTGATCTCGATCGTCGACCGCTTCGGCAACGTCTACGAGCCAGTCGGTCGACGTGAACGTCGACCAGAGCCAAGTGTGGCCGCTGCCGTACCAGATCGACTGGTCCAGTCGAAAGTGGAGGACATCGCCTACGTCGTCGACGGCCAGTGGGCCATCGACGGGGACACGGTGAAGAACCTCGACATCGGCTACGACCGGCTGCTCGCCGTCGGTGACATCGACTGGACCGACTACGAGGTCACGGTTCCGATCACCCTGCACGGCATCGACCCGGGCGGGTTCGAGTATCCGTCGTCCGGGCCTGCGGTCGGCATCATCCTTCGTTGGCCCGGTCACTACGACGTCGACGGAACGCAACCTCGTTGGGGCTTCGCCCCGCTCGGTGCGCTCGGCTGGTACCGCTTCTCGGAGAACGGCTCCAACCGACTCGTCATCTCCGACGGCCAGGGCCTCAACAGCGTCGCCGACCCGAACTTCGATCTGGAGTTCGACACGACCTACATGTTCAAGTTCGCCGTGCAGACCGAAACCGGTGTCGGCCACCGCTACACGCTGAAGGTCTGGAAGGAAGGCGAGCCGGAGCAGACGGCGACGACGCTCACGGACCTCCATCCGCTCACCGATCTCACGAGCGGCTCGGTATTTATCATCCTTGCCCATCACGTCGAGGGCGAACGGCGACGTCAAGATCGTTCGATCAGCAGAAGATCAACCCGGTGGTGACGCCGGCGTCCGGCGTCTACACGTCGCTATAACTCGTGGGCATCACCAGCTCTGCCTCGGGCACCATCCGTTACGATCGGCAGCACCACCCGCCGAACTCGACGTCCCCGGTCTACTCGGGTCCGTTCTGGGTGAATGCAGACACCACCGTGTCGGCCATCGTCATTCCGCGAGGTCTCGACGCCAGCATCGACCTCCGACATCCAGATTCACCAAGTCGACCCCCTCCAGTCCGACGACTTAGCAGCAGCGTACTCCAACCTGAACATCTGGACCGTCCAGGATCCTGCGACGCGGCATCGACGTCCGGATGTCGGCGGATCACCTCCAGCTACCCTTCCCGCCACGGCCCGTCGCACGACCTCTACAACGGTCGACTGCTCGCCTCGCGTGATCCAGCGCCCCAACACCGACTTCGAGATCAGAGGCCAGGTTCGACACCGTGTTCACCGGCACCTACACGATGCAGGGCCTGATCGTTCAGCAGACCTTCCGCAGCTTCATCGGGCCGACTCACCGGCGCAACCAGCAGCGACGGATGTTCGTCGGCGGTTTCGTCAACGGTAAGGCGACTCCGCTCGGAGACTTCCAGATCCCGGTGACCGGCGACTTCTACATGCGTCTGAAGCGTGAGGGCAACACCTTCACCGTGAGTTGGAGCGACGACAAGATCGTCTGGCACGTCGGGGTCGTGTTCGACCGTCCGATGGTGGTCACGGGCGTCGGGGTGTTCACCGGCAGCCACAACGACAACGGTCCCTCCGTCGGTGTGCTCGGATCGATCGACTACTTCTTCAACACGGCGTCGCCGATCGTTCCCGAGGACGGGACGACGGCCGCGAACGTGGGCCCGACCGTCGACGCCGGAGCGAGCGCATCGGTTCGCATGCCGGCCGCGTTGCAGCTCTCGCCGTCCGCGAGCGACGACGGACTCCCGAGCGTGCCCGGCACGCTGACGGCGAGTTGGTCGATGTTGAGCGGTCCGGGCACGGTCACGTTCAGCAACGCCAGCGCGCTGAATCCGACCGCATCGTTCTCGGCTGCCGGTACCTACGTGCTCGGCGTGACCGTCAACGACGGTGCCGTGACCGACTCCGACACGATCGAGGTCGAGGTCCTGCCGGCGATCGGCGCACCGATCGTCGATGCCGGTGAGAACGCACGCGCCACGACCGAGCAGGTCCTGACGCTCACCGGCACGGCATCCGACGATGGGCTGCCGAACCCGCTGACGTACTCGTGGTCGGTGGTGTCCGGGCCGGGAACGGCGAACTTCACCGCGCCGAGCCAGGCCATCACCGGCGTGTCGTTCGCGACGCCGGGCACGTATCTGCTCCGCTTCGCTGCGTCCGACGGAGCCAACGAATCCGCCGACCTGGTGCAGGTCGATGCCGTGCTGCCGAGGGTCACGACCGATCTCGTGGCGCTCTACGACTTCACCGACACCGACGGCGACATCATCCATGACCTGTCCTTGTCCGGGAATCCACTCGACCTCTACATCGCGAACACCACGAAGATCTCGTGGAACCGTGACTCGTTGACGATCAACGCTCCCACCGAGATCGCCTCGCACGAACCGGCGACCAAGATCTCCGACGCCGTCAAGGCGTCCAACGCCGTCACGATCGAGGCCTGGGTGCGCCCGAGCACGCTCACCCAATCCGGACCGGCGCGAATCGTGTCGATCTCCGACAGCTCGTCCACCCGAAATCTCACGATCGGTCAGGGCGAATCGACGGCGGAGACCGGTCGCCGGATCGAGACTCGCATCCGGACGACCGACCAATCGCTCAACGGGACGCCCTCGGTCGTCACGGCCAACACGCTCACGAGCGACATGCAGCACCTCGTCTACACCCGTTCCTCGAACGGCAACGTGGCGATCTACCGCAACGGCGTCCTCGTGCAGACCGGGGTCGCATCCGGAACCCTGGCGAACTGGGACTCCAACTTCGCCCTCACGCTCGCCAACGAGTACGGGGGTGGACGAGCGTGGATCGGCGAATACGAGCTCGTGGCCATCTACGCCCGGGCACTCACGCCGGGCCAGGTGAGCGATCACTTCCAGCACGGCCCCGGATCGTCGGCGGGAACCAGGCTCCGGTGGCCAATGCCGGCCCCGACAAGATCATCGACCTGCCGCTGCCGTTCCAGATGACGGGTACGGTCGTCGATGACCGTCGCCCGTACCGCAACGGCTTGATCAGTACTGGTCGGTGGTGTCCAGTCCCGGACCGGTCGAGTTCTCGGACTCGACCGCGCGCAGTACCAATGTCACCTTGTCGGTCGCTGGCGTCTATGTCCTTCGCCTCACGGCGGACGACGGCGAGAAGATCACTCACGATGACGTGGTGGTGACGGCCAATCCGGCGCCGCCGAACCAGCCGCCGACCGTCTCGGCGGGCCCCGACATCACGATTCCGGTCAGCGCTCAGGCCGTGCTGGACGGCACGGTGTCCGACGACGGCGTGCCGTTGAATCCGGGTGTCGTCTCGGTGGAGTGGACCAAGTTGTCCGGCCCCGGCATCGTCACCTTCACCAACAAGAACGCCGTCGACACCGCGGCCAGCTTCGGGCAGACCGGGACCTACGTGCTGCGCCTGTCCGCGAGCGACGGTGCGGCAACTTCGTCCGATCTCCTGATCGTTCGTGTCGGCGAGTCGTCGCGTGTCTCGGACGGGCTCGTGTCCCTCTACACCTTCGATGAGGGCAGCGGCACCACCGTTCGCGACATCGCGGCGGGCAGCGACCCGCTCGATCTGGTGATCGATCAGCCGGCCAACGTCACCTGGCAGCCGGGTGCGATCGTGATCAACAGCCCGACCAAGTTGCAGAGCACGCTGCCGGCGCTCGAGATCACCGATGCCGCCGGCACCACGAATGAACTCTCGATCGAGGCCTGGGTCATCCCGTCCTCGACGAACCCGGAGGTTCCCGGACGAGTCGTCTCGGTCGGGACGGATCAGAACGTGCGAAGTGTCGCGTTGGGTCAAGGCTTCTGGACCAGCCAGCCCCGCACGAAGTGGGAGTCGCGCCTGCGAACTTCCTCGTCGTACAACAACCCGATGACGAGTGGATCGACCACCGTCACCGCGGGGCTGACGCATGTGGTCCTGACGCGGGCCGCCAACGGCACGATGACCATGTGGGTCAACGGGGCGGTCGCCTCGACGCAATCGACCGGCGGGACGATGGCGGGCTGGGATCCTTCACTCCCGCTCGTCGTCGGGAACGACGCTGTCGGAAACCGTCCGTTCCTCGGCACGATCGAGTTGGTCGCGGTGTACGACCGGGCGCTCGACGAGGCCGATGTCGTGAAGAACTTCAACTCCGGACCCGACGGAAACACGATCGTCGGTGGGACCAATGTGCCGCCGTCGGTCGACGCCGGTGCCGACGTCACGGTGCAGCGCCCGGCGACTGCCGTGGTGACCGGCGTGGTCGCCGACGATGGTCAGCCGACGGTGCCTGGCACGGTCACCACGCTGTGGTCGCAGGTATCGGGTCCGGGGACGGCCACGTTCGGCGACCCGGGCGCTCTGTCGACGAGCGTCGACTTCAGCGCCGCAGGCGTCTACGTGCTTCGCCTCACGGCCGATGATGGTGAACTGCAGTTTGCCGATGACGTCACCGTGCGCAGTCTCGGGAACGAGATGCCGGTCATCTTCGCGGGCTTCGACGCATCCACCGCCGATGGCGAGGTCCTGCAACTGGACGCCACCCTGAGCGACGATGGCTTGCCGAATCCGCCCGGAGCGTTGACCACCACCTGGTCTCAGGTGTCGGGTCCCGGTACGGCCACGTTCGGTTCGGTGTCGGTCGCCGACACCACGGTGGTGTTCGACACGCCGGGCCAGTACGTCTTGCGTCTGACCGGCTCCGACAGCGAGTTCGAGGTGACCGACGAGGTCACGATCGACGTCGTGGCCAACCAGGCGCCGCTCATCGACGCCGGTCCGGATCGCTTCGCCGAATATCCGGCGCCGACATCGCTCAATGGCTCGGTGTCCGACGATGGCTACCCGTTGGGCGGTTCGGTCACCGTCTCGTGGACCAAGATCAGCGGTCCGGGAATCGTGACCTTCAGCGCTCCGGCTGCAGTCGACTCCGACGTCTCCATGAGCGCCCCGGGCACCTATGTGTTCCGTCTCACGGCGACCGACGGACTGCTGTCGTCGTCCGATGACGTGACCGTGACCTCGGGTCAGAACGTTCCGCCCACGGTGTCCGCGGGTGCGGACACCACGACCCCGGCGTTGGAGCCGATGTTCCTCGACGCCACGGTCACCGATGACGGGTTGCCCTCGGTGCCCGGTGCTGTGGGTCTGACCTGGACCGTCGTGAGCGGCCCGGGGACGGTCACCTTCGTCGACCCGACGTCGGCCGACACCGAGGTCGTGTTCAGCACGGCCGGTTCCTACGTCCTGCGGCTCACGGCCGATGACGGTGGAGCGAACCTCGTCACCGACGAATTGACGGTCGAGGTCACCGACGCACTTCGTGTCTCCGACAACCTCGTCGCCCTGTACACGTTCGACGAGGGCTCCGGCTCGAAGGTCACCGACGTGTCCGGCAACGGCACACCGATGGACCTGACCATCGCCAACCCGGCCAACGTGTCGTGGGCGCCTGGCTCGCTCACGGTGAACACCGCCACGGTCATTGCGTCGAACGGTCCGGCGACCAAGGTGTACGACGAGGTACAAGGTGTCACCGGCTCCAACGAGATCACCTTGGAAGCCTGGGTGCAGCCGACGGCTGCGTCACCCTCGTCGCCGGGCCGCATCGTCGGCTTGGCCTCGAGCCAATCCGGACGCAACGCGGTGGTGAGCCAGGGCTTCTTCACCTCAGGGGCGACCAACGTGTGGGAGTCGCGTGCGTTCACCACCGCCGACTACAACAACCGGGTCTTCGCCAACACGCCGAAGGTGACGACTGCGCTGCAGCACGTCGTTCTGTCGGTCGAGGCGAGTGGGGCCAGCCGGCTCTACGTGAACGGCGTTCAGGTGGCGTGGAAGTCCACCTCCGGAACGTTCGGTGACTGGGATCTGGCGTACCCCCTCGTGATCGGCAACGACGCGGCGGGAGGCCGAGGTTTCCTCGGCACCTATCACCTGGTCGCGGTGTACTCGGCCGCGCTGTCGGCCACCGAGGTCGAGGCCAACTTCCAGGCCGGCCCGAACGGTACGTCCGGTCAGGCCGCCCCGGTGGTCGACGCCGGACCGGACCAGGCGGTCGAGGTCGGCACGGTGACCCTCGACGGCACCGTGTCCGATGACGGGCTGCCGTTGGTGCCGGGTGCGGTGACCACGACGTGGTCCAAGGTGTCCGGCCCGGGAGTCGTGACCTTCGCCTCGGCGTCCTCGGTCGATACCACGGTGGAGATCACGACCCCTGGCATCTATGTCCTTCGACTCCTCGCCAACGACGGCGCTCGGTCCTCGGCCGACGACGTGCGGATCACGGTCAGCACCAACGGCGCTCCGGTGGTGTCGGCCGGTGCCGACGCAGCAGTCGAAGTCGGTGTCGCACTCCCGCTCGAGGGAACCGCCACCGACGACGGCCTGCCGCTGCCGGCCTCGCTCACCTCCACGTGGACCCAGGTGTCCGGACCCGGCACGGCGACGTTCGCCAATGCCGCCGATCCGACCACCACCGTCACCGTGGACACGCCGGGCACCTACGTCTTGCAGCTGGAGGCGACCGACGGCGATCTGACGACGACCGACGAGCTCACGCTCACGGCCGGCAGCAACGTCGCCCCCGTCGTCTCGGCCGGCGCCGATGCCTCCGCCGAGATCGGCAAGCCGCTGTCGCTCACCGGTTCGGTGAACGACGACGGTCTGCCTTCGGTCTCGGGCTCGACCACGGCGACGTGGTCCAAGGTCTCGGGCCCCGGCACGGCCACGTTCGCCTCGGCGACCTCGCCGACGACCACGGTCGTCTTCGACCAGCCGGGCACCTATGTCCTCCAGCTCGAGGCCACCGATGGGGCGTTGACCGCCTCGATCAGCTGACCGTCACGGTCACCCAGCTGCTCCGGGTGTCCGACGGCCTGTTGGCGCTGTACACCTTCGACGAGGGATCGGGCACGAAGGTCACCGACGTGTCCGGCAACGGGGCACCGCTCGACCTGACGATCGCCAACCCCGGCAACGTCACGTGGGGCTCCGGCACCCTGACGATCAACTCGGCGACCGTGATCGCCTCGTCCGGTCCGGCTGCGAAGGTGTTCAACGCCGTCACCGGCGGTGCGGGGACCAACGAGATCACCGTCGAAGCGTGGGTGAAGCCGAAGTCGGCCTCACCCTCGACGCCAGGCCGGATCGTCGCCATCGGCTCGAACCAATCGGCTCGGGACGTGGTCGTGTCGCAGGGCTTCTTCGCCGGCGGCGCCACCAACGTGTGGGAGGCCAGGGCCTTCACCACGGCCGACTACAACAACAAGATCTCGGTCACCAACCCGAAGATCACGACGAACCTGCAGCACGTGGTGCTGTCGGTCAAGGCGACCGGCGAAGCACAGCTCTACGTGGACGATGTGCTCGTCGGCACCAAGACCACGAGCGGCACGTTCGGTGATTGGGATCTGGGCTATCCGTTGGCGCTCGGCAACGACGCCTCCACGGGTCGTCCGTTCCTCGGTACGTATCACCTCGTGGCGGTCTATGACACCGCACTGACGGCGTCGGAGGTACACGACAACTTCATCGCCGGTCCGGCCGCAGCGGCGGGGAACTCCCGTCCCGTGACCTCGGCCGGCGCCGACGCCACGGTCGTCCGCCCGAACGCGGTGGCGCTGGACGGAACGGTGACCGACGACGGCAACCCGCAGCCGGTGACCGTCACGTGGTCGATGGTGTCCGGACCGGGCACGGTCACGTTCGGCTCGACCACCTCGGTCGACACGACGGCGACGTTCGACGCCGTCGGTACCTACGTGCTGCGCCTGACCGCCACCGACGGATCGCTGTCCTCCTCGGACGACGTGACGATCACGGTCATCGACAACGCCGCTCCGGTGGTGTCGGCGGGAGCCGACGCGGCGGTCGAAGTCGGGCTGCCCTTGACCTTGGCGGGCACGGCCACCGATGACGGTCTGCCCGTCACGCCCGGCGCCGTGACCACGACGTGGTCGCAGGTGTCCGGCCCGGGAACGGCAACGTTCGTCGCAGCCTCGTCGCCGGCGAGCGACGTCAGCTTCGACCAGCCCGGCACCTACGTGCTGCGCCTCGACGCCACCGATGGCGAGCTGTCGGCGTTCGACGAGGTCGAGATCACCGTCGGTCTGAACACGGCGCCGGTGGTCTCGGCGGGCGCCGATCTCGGAGGTCGAGATCGGCTCGTCGCCGACGATCGACGGCACCGCCACCGATGACGGACTGCCGTCGGTGCCCGGCACCCTGACGATCGCCTGGACCCAGGTATCCGGCCCGGGAACGGCGACCTTCGCATCGCCTGCGGCCGCCTCCACCCAGGTCAGCTTCAGTGCGGTCGGCACCTACGTGCTGCACCTGGAGGCCACCGACGGCGCGTTGTCGGCGTCGGACGAGGTGACGGTCACGGTGACCGAGCCGCAGCGTGTCGCGGATGGGCTGCTCGCCCTCTACACCTTCGACGAGGGTTCGGGCGCCGTGGCGACCGACACCTCGGGGGTCGGCACACCCCTCGACCTGGCCATCAACGCACCCGGTCACGTCACCTGGGGCGCCGGCACGCTGACCATCAACTCCGAGGCGATCCTCTCCTCGGCCGGGCCGGCGCAGAAGATCATCGATGCGGTCACGGGTGTCGCTGGATCCAACGAGCTGACGCTGGAGGCATGGGTGCAACCGACCTCGGCGTCCCCGTCGTCGCCGGGCCGCCTCGTCGGGATCGCGAGCAGCCAGAACACCCGCGACGCCGTGCTGAGTCAGGGCTTCTTCACGTCCGGCGCCACGAACGTGTGGGAGTCGAGGATCTGGACGACCACCGACTACAACAACCGCGTCTTCGCCAACACCCCCAAGGTCACGACTGCCCTGCAGCACGTCGTGCTCTCGGTCCAGGCGAACGGCTCCAGCCGCCTCTACGTGAACGGGGTCGAAGTCGCCTCGAAGACGACGAGTGGCACGTTCGGCGACTGGGACCTGGCGTACCCGCTGGCGGTGGGCAACGATGCCTCCGGAGCCCGGGGCTTCCTCGGCACCTTCCATCTCGTGGCGGTGTACGGCAAGGCCCTCACGCCGGCCGAGGTGACCCAGAACTACACCATCGGCGCTGACTGAGCTCCCGCCACCGTCGACTCGGTCGACTCGAACGAACGATGACGCCGGGCGATCCGCCCGGCGTCATCGCGTTCCCGGGGGCTCGCGACGAGGTGGGCTGCCTCGGCGAGCAACGTCCGTCGGTGCGGGCCGCGCGTCGCAGCGCGTCGGTCGCACGGTCGTGAGGGAAGCGCGTTCGTGAGGGCAGCGCGGTCGTGAGGGAAGCGCGGCCCATGGCGGCGGTCGCCCGTTCGACGTCCAGACCCTCGTCGCGGTCGAGCCGAGCCGGCGTCGATGGCTCGCCCACTCCGGCGGGATCGCAGCCAACGACGGCACGCAGCTGCAGGAACCCCGAGGCCGAGGCCGAGGCCGAGGACCCCGACCCTGGCCCCTCGAACGAGGCGGCCGTCGGCCACCGAGGCATTGGACATCGGGACGCGTCGAGAGGTTCCCGTGTGAGACCTCCCGTGTGAGACCTGCCAGGGAGAAGCCGGCACGATGATCCCGACCGCCTGCCGGGGCACCGAACGCTGTGCCCGCACCGTGGGTACCGCTGCACCACTCGACCGCTCGGCCGCTGGACCACTCGACCGCTGGACCGCTGGACCGCTCGGCCGCTGCAGCGCGACCGAACCGCGCTCCCAGCGCCGATCAGCGGCGAGCGAGGCCCGCCGTCGGACGCGAACGGGCCCCCACCGGAGTCGGTGGGGGCCCGTGTCGGTTCGAGTGACCTTCGGGTCAGCGAGTGGTGGCCCAGCCCACCGCATTCTGGAAGAGGAGCCAGCCGTACTCGGTGAGGGAGGACTGCGACGAGTAGGCGAACGGAAGCTCGACTCGATCGTCGGTGGCGATGACCGCCACGAAGTTGCCGTTCCCCGAGACGGTGGCCAACGCCGTGCCGACGACGCCGTCGGCGTTGACGGTCGACCACTCCGGCCCGTTCGTGGTGAAGATCCGGACCTTGGCCGGGATGCCCAGGGTCACCGGATGGGTGCCCGTGACCGCGAGGTCGGCGGTCCCCGGCTTGCGGTCACCCGCCTTCCAGTTGGCGCCGGTCGAGATCCCCAGCTCCTGCGACAGGTGGGGTTCCCAGCTGACGACCGGTCCGGTCATCGCCGCGGCGATCGGTTCCATCACGGAGATCGTGACGCTGCTCCGAGATGACGGTGACCTTGTCGTTGAGGTCAGCCGCGCTGACCTCGTTGTCGTCGTACACCGTCACGTCGTACCCGTCAGCGAGCATCCGATCGAGGAAGGGCAGGTCTGCGCTCACGAGGGCGGGCGCCTTGCCGACCACGAACGCGATCTTGGGCGTTCCGGCGGGAGTCGTGGTGGTGGTCGCCACGGTCGTCGAGGTCGTGGAGGTGCTCGACGTCGTCGAGGTGCTCGACGTCGTGGACGATCCCGGCGTCGTCGTCGAGGTACCGGAACCGGCCTCTCCGGAACCCGAGCGCTCCAGCGATGGGAGGATCTCCACCCGCCGCACCGTAGCTGGTGCTGCCCTCGGCATCGGTGGACTCGACGTAGACCCGCCACCAGATGTTCAGGTCCTCGTGATCGTGGGGCTCGGCGCCGTCCCACTGCACGATGGCCCCCAGGCCGGATCGAAGTCCGTCCAGGGCACCACGGGATGCTCGTGCTCACCATTGTTCGCTTCGTCGGCGTGAGCGAGCTCCACCTTGTAGCGAGCCGACACGGCATCGGCATCGACGTCGTTGATGGTGATCGGGAAGTTCATCATCGCGGTCTCGTCGCCGAACTCGATCGACGGCGCCACGCCGGTCACCGGTGTCGTGGCCACGGTGGTCGTCGTGGTGGTGGACGTGGACGACGAGGACGAGGCAGTCGTCGACGTCGTGGTGGTCGTGTTCGGATCCTGAGGAGCGTCGAGTCTCCACAGATCGCCGTCACGCCCGACGACGTACACGCTGGAGCCGTTCGGATGAGCAGCCAGTTTGGTCGGGTACGAGAGACTGGTGGCGAGCATCTGCTCGAACGGGCCACTGCGATCGAGTGGGACTCGACCCACCCAACCGAGCGGATGGTCCGCGAACCAGATGTGTCCGTCGACCACGGCGCCGCCCATGATCGCGTAGCCGCTCGGAACCGACGGCTCGTCACACGGAGCGCCCGTCGACCCGGGGTGGCGGTAGCAGAGCCACGCCGTCGCATCGCCGTCACCGGCGGTCTTCCATCCGAAGTTCAGCGGGTTCGCCGCATCAGGGACGAACCGGTTGATCTCCTCCCAGGAGTTGAGACCGACGTCGAACTCGATCAGCTCGTTGCCGTTCATGATCAACCCGAAGGGTTGACGGATGCCGAGCGCCACGAGCTCGACCGGCGAGAGGGTCGAGATCGGCATGCGAACGATCTTCGCCTTGAGCGAGCTCGGGTCCTGCCCGGGATTGCTGCTCTGGGTGTCGTCACCGGTTCCGATGTACAGGTACTGGCCATCGGTGGCGATGCCGCCGCCGTTGTGGTTCCCGGGGGTGAAGGCATGGGTGAAGTTGTCGCCCCATCTCGTGGTGCGCAGCTTGGCCCCCGAGAGATCGAGTTCGTCGACACAGTGGACGACCACGGGCTCCCCCGCCAACACAGGTACGAGACGTAGATGCGGTCACCGAAGGAGGTGATGTCGAGGACGCCGGCCTGGGCGACCTGTCCGGTCGAGGGCACGGCGATGTCGGTCGTCCTGATGCTGGAGAAGGTGTCGTCAGCCGGATCGAAGATCGAGATGACCCCCAGCTGCCGGGCCAGCGCCACTCGGCCGTCGTCGAGGACGCTCAGCCCGGTGGCGGCTCCGCCCCCGGGGATCCGTCCCAACCTCGTCACCGTGTACGGCGCCGGGGAGTCGCCCGTCGCGACCACCACCGTTGCCTGATCCGGAGTGGAGTTGGCGGCAACCGCCGCCACCCCCACCAGCGCTGACATCGTCAGCGCGACGGAGAACAATGCCCCTCGCCTGTACATGATCCCACCTAGCTTTCCGCCGGGATTCCCCGATTCGATTTCAGCGTAGTGCGGAGAACATTCCGAGGCGATAGCCAAGTGACCGGCCATCCACAAGCTTTCTACCGAAGGCGTACTTTCGGTAGCCATTTGGGCATTGTCAGTGGGCTCCGTCGGCCCCGAGCAACACTTTTGGCGTCTTGATGAGGATGTCGATATCTCCGCGGGAAGCTGCGCGACTGGACGTACTCGACGTCCATCGCCAGCATCTCGAGCATGGGGATCGAGCTGCGTCCGGAGACCTGCCAGATGCCGGTGCAGCCCGGTCGCGACGCCGCCCGCATGCGATGTTGTTCGGAGTAGAGCTCCACTTCCCAGTACAGCGACGGGCGCGGACCCACGAGTGACATGTCGCCGCGCAAGACGTTCCACATCTGCGGCAACTCGTCGAGGCTGTACCGACGCAGCGTCCGACCCACCGTCGTGATCCGCGGATCGCGGTCAACTTGAAGGTCCCCTTGTCGTCGGTGGCCGGCGCGTCTTTGTCCGTCAGCAATCGGGTGGCGTAGGCGCGATGCTCACTGTCGTCGTTGTTCACCCGCATCGTGCGAAACTTGAGCATGGTGAACGTTTGTTCGTAGCGACCGATGCGATCCTGCCGGAAAATGATCGGTCCCCGGCTCGTGAATTTCACGAGTAGGCCGACCACCGCGAAGACCGGCGACGCGAGCAGGAGTACCGCTGCGGCGACGGAGATGTCGAGCAACCGGGTCAGCGCTCGGTCCAGCGGGCCGGCCGAGCAGAGTTCGTCGAACTCGTGGCGAGGGATCGAGCCGATGGGCCGAGGCCCCACCAGCCTCGGCTGCCAGCTCCGGGTGAGCTCGGAGCGAGTGGAGTCGTCAGCTGCGAGCGACATGAGCGTTCACCACCTCGGCGACTCGAGCAATGGACGCTTCGTCCAGGTGC
Source organism: Ilumatobacteraceae bacterium (assembly GCA_041394645.1). Taxonomy (GTDB): domain Bacteria; phylum Actinomycetota; class Acidimicrobiia; order Acidimicrobiales; family Ilumatobacteraceae; genus JAWKHV01. Next base: position 46,752 of record JAWKHV010000021.1, read on the forward strand.
GGGAACATCGGGAGCGAGATGAGCTGGTCGGCGTCGGCCTCGACGATCGGTGCCGAAGCGTCCGAGTACTCCCCGAATCCGGGCTGACGATGGCAGGGGATCGGATAGTGAACGCCCCAGCCGATGTCCTGGGCGGTGAGCGTTGCGCCCAGGCCGTCGCGGTCCGGCACCCGGATGACCTCGAGGTGGTGCACCGCACTCGCTCGTGGAGCGGTCAGGAACGGACGGGCGGCGGGGTCGAGTGCTTCGACGTAGCGGGCGTGCGCTCGGCGTCGCATGTCGTTCCAGCGATCGAGCTGGGCGAGTTTGACGTCGAGGATCGCGGCCTGGAGCCCGTCGAGGCGGCTGTTTCGTCCCTGCAGGACGTGCTCGTACCGGGAGGTCTCGGATCGCCCGTGCGCCGAGAGCGAACGGATCTTCGAGGCCAGCGCGGCGTCGTTGGTGGTGATCGCCCCGCCGTCGCCGAACGCCCCGAGGTTCTTGCCGGGGTAGAAGCTGAATCCCGCTGCAAGACCGAAGGAACCGGCGCGTCGGCCGTCCCACGTGGCCCCGTGGGCTTGGGCGGCATCTTCGACCAGGGCGATCCCGAGCTCGCTCGTGGCCGCAGTGATCGCTTCCATGTCAGGGGTCTGGCCGTACAGGTGGACGACCATCACCGCTGCGGTCGCCGCGGTCGCTGCGGCCCGAATGCCGTCGGCGGTGATCAGGCCGGTGACCGGGTCGACGTCCACGAACACCGGTCGAGCGCCGACGTTGACGATCGCTTCCACGGTGGCGATGAAGGTGTTGGCCGGGGCGATCACCTCGTCGCCCGCTCCGATGCCGGCCGCCGCCAGGATCAGCTCGAGCGCATCGGTGCCGTTGGCGACGCCGATCGCATGGGTCGCGCCGCAGTAGCTCGCCCAATTCGCTTCGAACGTCTCGAGCGCGGCGCCCCCGATGAACGCATTCGACGTGCTGATCTGTTTCCAGACCAGATCCAGGTCGTCGCGCACCTCATCGTGCATCGACGACAGGTCCAAGAACGGGATAGTGCTCATCGATCCTCCACCGATGGGGTAGGAGGCGTTGCACTTCGCCGAAATCGGCTCATGGAACTGCACCGCCAACCGTCGCCCGCTTCCGTCGCCCGACCCGCCATCTCAAGATCGGAGCTGCTGGGGGCACCTTACGAACCGTGACCGGTGCACGCAATGAGTGGCGACCGACACGGGGCGAACGGCCCCCCACGAAACGTCACGAAGGTTCCAATGACCTACAAGGTTTCCTCAAGTTCGGCACGTCTAGCGGCGAATTGAGCGCTCCGTGGCCACTTTGGGGCGGGAGTCGCCAGAGGTTTCCGTGAGAACAATGCTCGACGAACGTTGCGTCACGAGCCGGCGTCGACCGCTTGGGCGTAGAACCCGTCGGCCGCTGCGCCGTCGGGCGACGGGAAGACCCACGTGCCGGCGATCGAGCCGAGCAAGAGCTCCCCGGTCACCGGATGGACGACGGGAGCCATCGTTCCGAGCCTCGGCACATTGCCGGAGATGTCGGTCCAGGTCTCACCGGCGTCCATCGACCGAAGCACCGGCCGCGCCGCCCGGAGCGTTCATCGTCGCGTACATCACGTCGGGGCGCTGGGGGTCGAGGGTGACGTACTCGACGAAGTTGCCGGTGACCGGGGTGTCGGCGGCCTCGAGCACGCCGAGTCCACGCCACGACCGACCGTTGAAGCTGGCCAGGTCCCGCCACATCAGCGAGTAGACGGTGTTGCAATCGGCTGGGTTCACCGCAAAGGTCGGCTTCCGGTCGAGCCCGGCCAACCTCGACATCGTGTGTGCGTACTGACGCCAGGTCGCCCCGGCATCGTCTGATCGCAGGATGTTGCGAACCGCGCCGTTCACGTCGATCGCGTACACCACGTCCGGGTTCGCTTCGCAGTACCCGACGATCTCGGCCTTGGCGCTCTCCAGCGCCGCGACGACGGTGAAGTTCCGGCCGCCGTCTCGCGAGACCCGATCCCCGGCATAGACGACCGACGGGCGATCAGGGTGGAACCGCACGAAGGGATTCATGCGATCGGCAGCGTCGACGACCGTCCAGGTCTGCCCACCGTCGGTGGAGCGAACGAGGCCGGTGCGGCTCATCATCCCTGCAGATGCAACGATCACCTTGCCGTTGCTCCCCGGCTGGATCCCGCCCGAGTACATGTCACGTCCGTCGAGGGTGCCGTCTTGGACCAGGCTCGCCGGGATCGTCGATCGGACGAAGGACGAACCCCCGTCGTCGGTGCGCACCATACCGATGTCCATCTGGAAGAAGAGGGCGCGGCCAGCGTTGTCGGGGTCGAAGAACGCCGAGGAGGAGAAGCGACGCCAGTTGTATCCCGTGAACCGTTCGGAGCTGTTGGTCCAGGTGCGCCCGGAGTTGGCGGTGCGCCACAGCTGTGCCCGGCTTCCCGCCACTGCGACGTCGGGGTCGCGAGGATCCGGACTCACGAAGGTCTGCATGCCCTGGATCCGCCGCTTCCACGACGTGTCGCGATCGAGCCCGAGCGGCGGGGTGGCGGTGGCCGTCGCCCACGTCAGGCCGCCGTTGGACGAGACGCGAGCGGTCACCAGGTCACCGGTGAGGTAGATGCGTGACGCGTTGGTGGGATGGACGAACACGGACCGTGCCGGATAGGCGAGCATCCGGCCGAAGACGAGCTTGGCGGCCTCGGCACGGTAGAGACCGTCGTTCAGCACCGTGGCGTACACGGTCGTGCGGTTGCTCGCTGGGATGGTGACCCAACCGATGTGCCGCCCGGTCAGGTTCCCGACCGGCGACAGGCGGGCGGTGTTGAGGTCGACCGCGTAGAGCCCGCTCGCCGAGGAGAGCAGCAGTCGTTGACCGGGCCGGTCGATGATCGTGTTGTGCACGTCGCCGAGTTCGGAGACATCGGTGATCGCCACCCAGGTCTTGCCCCGGTCGACGGAGCGGTAGACCGCATCGCTGTCGATCGTCGCGTACCAGGTGCGTGCCCCGAGCTTGTCGACCGACGCCGGGTCGAACAGCAGGTTCTCCTGGTGCTCCCGGGACGGCGAGGCGGTGGTGCGATCGGCATCGGGGACGGCATCGAGCACACGGGTCCAGGACTCGCCGCCATCTGCGCTGTGGTAGATGCCCTGGAAATCGTCGAGCCACGGGTTGTAGGCGCTCGACGTGATCAAGAACACCGAGTTCGAATCGACCGGGTCGACGGCGATCGACATCGCGCCCATGACGTACAGGCCGATGCCGGCCGTCTTGTGCCAGGTGGCCCCGTTGTCCGAACTCCGCCACACCTGACCGAGGTCGTGGGCCAGATAGATCACGTCAGGATTGGAGATGGACCGGACCGCGCTGCGGGTGTGTTGTTCGCCGTCACCGCCGATCATCCCGGCGTCACGTTCCTCGGCCGAACGGATCGGCAGGACGTGCCACACGAACTCATCGGTGCCGGACGGCGGCGTCGTGGTCGTCGTGGTCGCCGCAGTGGTGGTCGTGGAAGGCAACGTCGTGGTCGTCGTCGCAGCAGTCGTGGTGGTCGTTGCCGCGGTCGTGGTGGTGGTCGTCGTCGTGGCGAGCGTCGTCGTCGCCGCCGTCGTTGCGGGAGCGACGGTGGTCGGTGGAGTCGTCGTGGCCGTCGTGGAGGGGGCGACCGAGGACACCGTCGTCGAGGTGTCGTCGGGAGCCGTGGCTCCGAGACCCGTCACCGCCCACGCCACCGCGTTGTCGAACAAGCGGTAGCCCTCGGCATTGAGCACTCGCGAGGACCGATACGTCAGGAAGATGCCGACCCGTCGATCGATCGCGGCCGTTCCGTCCGGGAGCTCGGCGCCCGCATCGACGGCCACGACCGTCGCCCGGGCGCTGTTGTTCAGCGTGGTCGCGAGGACCGCGGGGTGGCCGGGAGCCACGGTGGCGAAGGACAGGCGCTCGCGCGACGCCGTCATCTGTACTTCGCCGAGCGGCAGTCCTGCGGTCACCGGATGTTCGGCAACGACTGCGATCGAACGGCTCGACGTCGCTTCGCCGCCACGGCTACCGGACGACGCCAGACCGAGCTCGTCGAACAGGTACCCCTCCCACGTGACGATCGGTACGTCGAGATCGTGAACGGTGTCGGGCACGGCATTCGGCGTGACCGAGGTGGAGATCAGCACCAGGTCCACGGACTCGTCGATGGCGGTATCCAAGGAGTCGACGGTGGCCAGTTCGACGTCGTAGCCGGACTGTTCCAGACGATCGACGAGGGCGATGTCACCCCCGGGAACGGGGCTGGCCAGACCGGCGACGAACAACAGATGGGCGGGCTCGACGGTCGGAACCGGTGGCGCGGCGTGGGCGACGACGGCCGTATCGGCCACCAGTGCGGCAGCGAATCCCGCCGCCAAGAACCATCGAACCACACGCTTCATCGGACCCAGCCTTCCGATCGCTTCCGGACCACCGCCTCGTGGAGAACAGATCGGCCACACCGCCCTGAACTCAATGATCCACGGTGCAGAACGAAGGACGCCGCTCTGATCCGCCGATGCAAACCATCCACCAGACATGCCATGGCACCGCTCGGCGCCTGCCGGATAGCTCACGAGGTTGTTCCGCCCGGATGGCCGATCGAAACCCACACCGACGTGCAGGGGTCGATCGACCCAAGGGTCACCCTACACCGATCTCGGCGAAGCCCTCCCCGCACGGCCGGTGCGGGACGGATGGCGGGTTCGACGCCCGACGCACGTGGTGCGGGTCAGCGACGCAAGGGGCGCGGGTCAGGGCGCAAGGGGTGCGGCCGCATCCGGCCGGCCACCGGCGCCAGATCGGCCACCCGTCCGCGCACGACTGCAGGGTTGCCGAAGGCGACGGCACCGGCGGGTACGTCGCGGGCGACGACCGAGCCGGCCCCGATGATCGCACCCTCGCCGATGCGAACGTCGGGGAGCAGGGTGACCCCTGCGCCGATCTGGGCGCCGGCGCCGATCACGGGTCCCGCCATGATCTGGGCCGATTCGTCGTTTCCGGGATACAGGTCGTTCGCCACGCTCACTCCGGGAGCGATGAAGGCATCGTCGCCGATCCACGTGAACTGTGCGATGTAGCCGTTGCTGTGGATCTTGACCCGGTTCCCCAGGTGGCACCCGTAATCGATCACCGTGTTGGACCAGATCGCACGTCGTCACCGAGCATGCACTCCTCTCGGATGATGACGTTGTGCCCGGTGTTGAGGCCCGAACCGATCGTGGTTCCGGTGTAGATCACCGAGCCGCTCCGGAGATGGGCTCCTGGCCCGAGGACGAGCGGTCCGCGTCGACGCGCGCCGCCGGGTGCGCGAGGGTCACTCCGGGGTCGCACACACGGTCGTCCCTCCTCCAGCTCACGATCTGCTTCTGCCGCAAGGCGCTGCGGTGAGTCCGCCATGGCCATCTCCTGTGCTCGTCACTCGACCCGGGTCGATCCGGACGCATTTTGGTGCACGTGAGTGGCCCCCGGCGCGCGCTCCGTTGAAACCGGTCGCCGACTACTGTCCGTGCCGTGGCCAACCGATCTCGTCGTGCATGCATCGTCCGGTTCCAACCGCTCGACCTCCCGACCCGCCGGGAAGCCACCGCCCTCGTCGCCGAGGGGTTCGAGGTGCACGTGCTGTGCCTGAAGGACGAGGGCGACGCGACCCACGAGTTGGTCGACGGTTTCCACGTGCGTCGCGGAAGATGAAGAAGCGACGGGGATCGAAGCTCACGTATCTGTACGAGTACCTCGCGTGGTTCGGTGTCGGGTCCGGGTGGCTCCTCGCCAAGCACCTCCGCCACCGCTGGTCGGTGATCCAGGTGAGCACCCTCCCGGACACTCAGGTCTTCGCCACGCTCATCCCGCGGCTGACCGGAGCCAAGGTCGTGGTCTTCTTGAAGGAGCCCACCGGCGAACTGTTCGAATCCCTGTACGGGTCGGCGAAGCTCGGCCGGTTGATGAACATGGTCACCGACCTCGCCGTGCGTTTCAGCAACCTGGCCTTCGCCGTGTCGGAAGAGCACAAGCAGACCTACGTCGATCGCGGGCTGAACCCGGACAAGATCGTCTCCATCGTGAACGCCATGCCGATCGAGCCGCTGCAGGTGACGCGGGCCGATCGCCGTCGGACCCCGACCATTTCGTGGTCGCCTGCCACGGCACGATCGAGGAACGTTGGGGCCACGAGATCATCTTGCGTGCTGCGGCGCTCGCGCTCCCCGAGGTCCCGAATCTGCGGATTCTGTTCACCGGGCGGGGCAACTACGTGCCGACGATGCTCCAACTCGTCGACGAGCTGGGCCTCCAGGACGTGTTGCAGTATCCAGGGTTCGTCTCGTTCCCGGAACTCGGTCAACTCCTGATGACGGCGCACGTCGGCGTCAGTGCCCAGAAGGCATCGGAGTACTCCCATGTCGTCCAGACCGGCAAGATGTACGAGTTCCTCGCGCTGGGAATCCCGACCATCGTGACGAGGCTGCGCTCGACCGCGGCGTACTTCACCGAGGGCCAGGTGACCTACGTCGAGCCGGACGATCACGTCGACATGGCCCGGGCGTTCGTGGAACTGGCGCAGTCACCGCAACGGCTCCAGTCGCTCTCCGACGAGGGCTATGCGGCGTACCAGACCTACCGCTGGGAGGCCCAGGCGATGATCTATCGGGACGCGATCCGCAGGCTGCTGACCCGCTGAGCGAGGCTGCCGGCGCCGGTCAGTGACCGACGGCCACGCGATCGAGGATCTCGCTCGACTCGAGTGCTCGGGCGTACAGGGCGATCGAGATGATCCGGCCGCTCCACACATCGTCGTCGTCCGTGAGCCCGCCGCCGATCGACAGCACCGAGTCGCCGTCCCACGGATCGAGCTGGTCGGACGACGCCCGCCGAACCATGACCCCGTCGACGTAGAGCAGCGACATGCCGTCGCGTCGGGTGAGCACCACATGCGTGGGCAGCGAATCGGTCCGGTCGCCGTTGCGGCCGTTCGACTCGTGGGGCGTCTTGGAGAAGTAGGCGCGAGCGCCCGATGCGGACGAGATGCCGTTGGTGGATTCGGCGAGATGGATCGCAGTCCCCCCGGACTTCGTTCCGAGCACGACCAACGGTCCGCCCCGGTCGTCGGGGGTCGTGCGAGGGAGGATCCACGCCTCGATGGAGTACTCGCCGCTGCCATCGGGTCCGCCGACGGCGTCGATGAGCTTGGTGGCCGGCCCGGCGGTCGAGACCCGGGCGCCGGGGGCGAGTTCGAGCCCGTCGTCGTGCCACACCACCGATTCCGGTGGGACGACGTGAAGATCCATCGGTTCGCCCACACCGGAGACGTCCTCGATCACGTCACCGCTTCCCTGTCCGAATTCGTACAGCGCGACGAGCCCACGTGGGGGCCCCGAGTCTCGCGCTGCGTTGAGCGGCGACAGGGCATCGTTGTCGTCCAGTGGGAGCAGGGTGGTCATGTGCTCGGCGAGAATGCGCTGATCGTCGCGCTCACGCTCGGCGAGCAGGCTGTTGATGGCGACGGCGACCACGGCGGTGAGCGCCGCACCGAGGCCGAGCACGATCAGGACCACACGATCTCGAGCGCCATACAACGCCTGGGCGCGGCTGCTGCGTTGCAGCAGGGCCGTGCGGATGTACTGCTCTTCCGGCGATCCGAACTCGCTCTGCTCGTTGTCGAGCTTCACCCGAATGAAGTCGACCACCGAATCCAAGGTCGCCAGGGCTCCTTCGGGACTGTCGGATCGCACCGTCACGTTGATGATCGGGGTGTCAGGGGTGACGGTGATCGTGTAGGTCGGAACGAATCCGAGCGAGCTCAACTCGTCGCGCACCTCGGTGTCGCTGACGATCAGCGCGATCGCCACTGCGGTCGTGTTCAACGTGCGCGGCACCTCGGCCAGCGGGTTGATCTCCTGGCCGCCTTGTATCGATGGGCCGATCAGCAGCACGGCGGCCTTGGTCTGGTAGGCCGGCTCGACGCTGGACGAGAACCAGAACGCGCCCCCGAACGTCAGCCCGAGCAGCGGCAGCACCACCCACCATCGCCGGATGAGGATTCTGATGAGCGTTCCGACGTCCACGTGCTTGCACTCACTCCTTCAGAAGGGACAGGCGACAGGGCAGCCGTCCGCCTCAACCTGCACGGATGCTATCGAATACCACCCGAGCCGAATTGTCGCCCAGCCAAATGGCCCACTGCGCGTTTGCCGCCCTCGATTGAGTCCACCGGCTGCCCGACCAGTGGCCGACTCACTGCGATGGGTGAGCGCCCTGGACCGGTGGCGGAGGTCGCGACGCTGCGCAACACTGGTGGTCGACAAGGCGGTGTACGGGTGAGGTTCGAGACGTTCATGCGTCGCGCGGCGCGACGCGGTGCAGCAATGGGCGAATGGTGCGAGCGGAAGGACCGGCGATGAGGTCCTCGGTCGGTGGACGACGTCGATGGTGGAAGCGACCGGTGCAGCTGGTCCTCGCCGTCGGGATGCTGGGTGTGGTCTGCACCCTGGCGTTCGGGTCGAGGGCGGTGCTGTCGGCGTCGGACTCGGCGCGCTCGGGCCGGGACCGGCTGGCCGCCGTGTTGCGACAGTTCGACGCCCTCGATCCGAGCTCGGTCGACCGGACGGGTCTCGACCTCGCCGGCGCCGACTTCGCCGACGCCGCCGATCGGCTCGACAGCAGATGGTTGTGGATCCCGAAGCACGTGCCGTGGGTGGGAACCCAACTCCGGTCCGGACAGTCGCTGGCCGAGGCCGAGGAGGAACTCGCCGCGCTCGGCCTGCGGGCGGTCGACGATGTCGACGTGGCGATGAGCAGCAACGGCTCGCGCATCGATCGCCTGCGCTTGCTGCACACGACGATGTCCGACGCCTCGGCGACGATCGCATCGGTCGATCTCGGCCCGACGAGCGGCTTGGTCGCCAAGCTGGCGACGGCCCGTGACCGACTCGAAACCGACCTCGCCGACCTGGAGGGTCGGGTCAATTCGTTGGAACGAAACGCGGCGGGGCTCATCGACGAGTTGGCCGGAGAGCGTCGCTTCCTCGTGCTCGTCGCGAACAACGCGGAGATGCGCGCCGGCTCGGGCTCGTTCCTCTCGGTCGGAACGATGGATTCGATGGACGGCGAGATCGTCGACGTGCAGATCGGGACGGTGCACGATCACCCCGTCGATCTGGACCTCCTCGACGACCCGATGGTCCCGGTGTGGCGGACGCTCGGTCACAGCACCGAGTGGCAGATCCTGGGATCGACGCCTCGCTTCGAATGGACGGCCCCGGTGGCGCTGGCGATGTGGCAGCAATCCACCGGTGAGGAGCTGGATGGTGTGATCGCGGTCGACCCGGTGTTGCTCCAGGAACTGATGGCGCTCACGGGTCCTGTGACCGTCGACGACAAGAGGTACACGGCGGACACGGTGCTCGAGCAGGTGCTCTACGGGCAGTACGTGGAGTTTGCTGCGGACGACCTCGATACGTCGAGCGCCGAGAAGCTGGCGCGTCGTGACGCGCTCGCCGCGCTGGCGGGTGCGACGTTGCGCTCCATCGACAACACGGTGGAAGAGACCTCGCTGCTCTCGCTGGCGTCGCAGGCGGCGAGTGGACGCCGGCTGATGGTGTGGACACCAGACCACGGGCCGCTCTGGCATGACCTGGGCGTCGACGGCTCCCTTCCCGAACAAGCGATCGCCCTCGACGTGGTGAACCTCGGCGGGAACAAGCTCGACTACTGGAGCGAGGTGTTCGCCGAGATCGCGTCGGGTCCGACCGAGAACACCTTCGGTCATCGGGTCACGGTCAGCACTCGTGTCGTGAACAAGGCGCCGACCGCCGCCCCCCGGTACGTCGTGGGACCGTATCCCGGAACCGACGCGGTCGCCGGGGAGTACATCGGTGTGGTGTCGCTGCACCTCCCCGCCACGGCGACCAACGTGGTGGTGGAGACGGGGCAGGAGCCCCGGCTGATCGTGGAGGACGGCGACAGCCTCGCCGTCCTCGTCGACGTCCGCATCCAGCAGCGTGATTCGGCGGACGTGATCGTCTCCTTCGATCTCCCGCGCACCACCAACGAGGTCGTGGTGACACCCTCGGCGCGTGTCCCGGGGATCCGGTGGCGCTCCGGTGAACGTCGGTGGGTCGACATCGCCGAGGAGACCATCTCGCTGACGGACTGAGCACCGTCGTCGGTCCGCTCGTCACCCGAGCCGTCAGTGGCCGCCGTCGACCTGTGTCCACCGCGAGCCCCGGACCCGACCCAGCCGCGTCGTCCAAGCGATGCGGTACCACCGCGCCGAGGAGATGCTCTCGTCGGTCGGGAGTGAGCCCGGGGCGCGCCGGGCCCCCTCACTGGTGGCGCTCAGCCCTCGGCCGGGCGCTCGTCGCCGGCGGCCGTGGTCGTGACGATCGGCTGAGCCACCCCGGGTGCGGTTGCCCGGAGGACGTTGGTGTCGGTGGTCTCCAGGAAGCGCACGACGAACTGACGTTGTCCGGTGAGCAACGGCGTGGTGTTGTTGCGCCCGAACCCGAACACGGTCATGGCGTTCTCCATCAACCGGTACGAGTCGATCGACGTGTCGTCCTGCAGGCTGGCGAGGAGCAGGGATCGCCCGGCTGCCGCATCGGTGACCGCGGTCCACTCCGGAGCGGCGAGGTCGGTCGACCAGAGCCCTCCGATCGGGTCGTCTCCCGCAGCCCGCACGACTCGGTCCGTCGAGTCGATCGCGCCGCCGGGGGTGCCCTCGTACAGGAACCAGTACGACGCCGGTGCGTGCACCATGGTCATCCGGGCCGAGGTCGGGAGGAACTCCCACCGTTCGGTCCAGTTGCCGTCCATGGTCGACGTCTCCACGACGGCGCGCAGCGGGCCGTCCACGACGATCGTGCTCACTGCGTTCGTGCGCCCGGGATGGAAATGGCCGGCGGGGTAGACCGCGTTCGGGATGCCGCGGTACTCACCGGTGGCGCCGGGAGCCGTGCTGTAGGAGATCCAGTCGTTGCCGGTGGAATCCAGCAGGCTGGAGAAGCCGCCTGCTGCATCCTGGAAGTACCACGAGGTGCCTCCGGCTTCGATCAGGTACGCCGACTGTCCCTCATCTGCCCCGCCGGTGGTCAGCGACACCCGATCGTCGAACGCGCTGGGGGCGTGCCCGGCCGCGGGAGTGTCGAAGTAGACGTCGAACCGGCGGGTCACACCGGCTGGCGTCAGCCCGTCCAGCGCGATGGTCAAGCGGCCCGACGATGCGCCCGGAGTCGTGGGATCGAACTGGAAGGAGGTCGGCAGCGAGCACGGCACCATCGGCATCCAGCTCGACGACACGAAGCGACGACGGATCGAGCGACTCACCGGCCAGCACGGGTGCGAGGTCGAGGTCGACCTCGGCGAGGTCATCGGTACGGGCGAAGGCACCCGTTGCTGCTTCGACGGGGACCCGGTAGCGCCACGCCGTGTCCCACCACGGGCGAGCAGCGGGCGGCGCGGGTGGGGAGTACGTCAGCAGGCTGACCGCGGCGTCGAACAGCTGACGCCCCACCGCGTTGGTCTTGTTCGGGGCGTCGTAGCCGAAGAAGAAGCCCACCCGTGCGGCCGGCGCTGCTCCGGTGTTGAGCGGATCCCCGGCTTCGGCGTGGACGATCGTCGCGACGGCTGCGTTGGTGGCCGCGGTCGCAACGATCGAGACGTCGGGATCGACGCCTTTGAGGCCCCCGATCACGCTGTTGGAGATCTGGGTCTGGACCAAACCGTTGGTGCCCGCTGCGAGCGGCGAGTCCGGGTCGACGATCTTGATCTTCTTCTGGGCCGAGAGATCGATGCCGGTGTTGGCGAGCCCGAGCTTCTTCCCGATGTAGGGCTCCGAGGACAGGATCGGCGAATCGACCGCGGCGATCCAGGCAGGGATCAGACTGGGGCTGACGGTCGAACTGATGACCACGAGATCGGCGTCGTCCAGCACCGCTTTCGAGATCCCGTTGTCGTCGGTCAACGTCACGGTGAATCCAGCCTCGGTGAGCCAGGTCTTCATGGCGCGATCGTGGACCGTCGGTGACTTCGGGAGTCCGACGACGAGTCGGACGTCGCCCCCACCCCCGACGGGAAGCGCGACGACGGTGACCGTGTCGGTCACGCTCAACGCGCCGTCGTTCCCGGTGAGCCCGAGCACGTAGCGCCCTGGGGTATTGAACGAGGCGGTGGTGGTGGCGGAGGTGGCGTCGGCGAACGTGACGGCACCCGGTCCGGACACGACGGCCCACTGCGCGGACGTCACGCCGGGAGACGCCGGCTGTCCGTCGTCGCTCACCGAACCCTCGAGTGCGATCGGAGTCCCGTCGGCAGACGCGGTCAGGTCCGGACCGGCGTTCACGATGGGGGCGAGGTTCCCGCACGTTGCCGCCCAGTTGGTCGGGCATCCCTGCCAGTTGGCCGGCGGGGTCAAGGTGGCGTTCTTCGCGACGAGGACCATGCTCGCGTTGATCTTGATGGGGGTGTGGTCCGCGAGGTTCTCGGTTCCCGTGTAGCAGTTCGCTCCACACGACCCCGTCATGAGCAGCTTGCCGCTCGCCGGGTCCTTGATCATCAAACGGCCCGGGAATGCCGGGCTGGTGAAGTCCCAGACCTTGTTCAACTTCCACCAGGTGGCGGGAACACCGAGATCGAACCAGTACAGGCCGGTCGAGGTGAAGTCGTTCAGCGGCGAACAGATCTCCTGCGTGTACCTGTTGCGCCACAGGCAGAACTGCACCTTCAGTGCGAGATCCGACGGCTTCTCGAGCACCTCGAATCGGAGGTAGGCACGACCGTTCTTGTAGTCGACCGGCTGGGTCCAATCGGCCGGAACGGAGATCGCCGGTTGGGCGTACGAGTTCGGTTTGTGGGTGACGATCTGGTCGAAGATCGTCACCTGCGTCTCGCCCGTCGCGCTGGCACTCGTGGCCAACGGAACGAACGCCATCGCGCACATCATCAGCAAGAAGCGTCGCCAACGCCGCATGATCGTGTCCCACCCTGTGCGAACGCTCCGCCCGTTGGAGCACTTCATCGCGCAGCGTAGACCACCGGAGTCACCTGCTCACCAGGTCTGTCACCAGGCAAGATGGCTCATTCCGTCCCCGAAGATGCAAGTGCGACGGCGAACAGCGTTCGACCGGATGCATCGAGCGACGAGTCGGCGATGATCGGCGTCCGCTCCCGTGCGGGCGCTCGTCGCAGCTCCGAGATCAAACGCGAATACCTGCAGACGTAAACAGAAGCGCCAGCGCGCCGTCAGTCGAGTATCAACTGCCGAAGCCTATCCATCGCTCGTGGTATCGGTGATCGCAGGCGGCGGACATGTGTTCCACGGTATGCGATCGACGACCCACCTCGGTGGAGGGACGGCACGAGGGCGTGGAGTTGCTCGGTTTCCGCCCGACCCGGTCCAGCATCGCCTCGTGACGGTGAGATGGTCCATCACCTGCCGAACGGCGGGCCGCGGCGTGCGACCTCGTTCTGGTGAGGGGTCCGAATCGCCTGCCCGAGCGCCTCCACCAGTCGCAGGGTGTCAGGCGGGAACTGTTGATTCACGACGAGTGTCGACCGATCACCCGTGCGACGATCCCGGCGATCCCCGACGCCGTGGACCGGGCGGCCGTATCGAGTGATGCCGCACGGCCGAGCGTCGGGTGGTCCGGCGGCTTCGAGGGTCGGTCGAGTCGCTCGGGACCTGATCCTGGTCGAGCGAGGGAACCTCGGAGGCGACGAGCCGGCGAGCCGGAGGTCGTGCGCGCTGCGGGCCCGCTGCAGTTCCTGTCGCCGCTCGGAACCGAGCGAGGACGGCGTCGGTCTGAGCGGTCGCCGACTCCAACGATCGGGCGGAGTCGTCGATCCGGATCGACAACGACGAATGCGTGGCGCGAAGCCGGTTTCCGTCGGCTTCGGCGGTGGCCATCGCCCGACGCCCTCGTGCGATGGTGCGAAGCTGGTTCTCGATCGCAGCCGAGATGGCGCTCACGGTTCGGTGGGCGGTGACGCGCCCGGGGTCTCGTGTCCGTCGGCCATGGCCTGCTCCAGCGCGCCGAGGGTGCCCTCGACCGCCCGTTGCAGGTCACGAAGCCGGCGGTCGTGATCAGCGCGAGGCGCTGCCCGCTCACGGCGGCGGCGCGGATGGCGGATGTGGTGGCGTTGCCCGATCGCTGGTGCTCGCTTCGGACTTCGTCGAGTTCGGAAACCATCCGGGCGATGTCCTGAGCGACGTCGAGCAGGCGGCGCAGGACCGCCTGTGCACGGCGCTCGCACGTTGCTTCGGCCTCACGAGCAGCGTCGGACCAATGCCGTTGCGGCGCTGACCAGCGCGGCCTGCTCGGAGGACTCGTTCGCGTGGTCGGGCGGTTTCCGGAGGGCGCCGTGCCGAGGTGCGTCAGACCCGGAGCGACACGAACCCGGGCGAGCGGGTTCGGCTCGATTCTGCCACCTTCGCTCCTCACCAGATCGATTCGACGTCGAGCACCGCGGTCCGGCGCGCCAGTCCTCGTTCTATCCCGCCGACCAGGGCGCGAGCGAGGGCCGAACGCCGAATGAGCACTTCGACCTGTGCCGCATCGCGCCGCTCCTGTTTGCGCCGAACGCGGCGATCAATGAGTCGGGACGGTGGCGCCGCGAAGCTCGTCGGTGTGATCGAGGAACCACCGGTAGGTCTCCCGGATGCCCGTCCGAAGGTCGTACCGGGGCGACCAACCGAGGTTCCGCAGCTTGGTGACGTCGAGCACCTTGCGAGGCATGCCGTCGGGCTTGGTGGTGTCGAAGCGAAGGATCGCATCAGTTCACGATGCTGCGGACCAACCGGGCGAGGTCTGCGATGGACAGGTCGACCCCGGTGCCGACGTTGATGTGCTCGTCGGCGCAGTAGTGCTCCATGAGGAACACGCAGGCGTGTCCGCAGGTCGTCGACGTGGAGGAACTCGCATCGGCGAACCCGTCCCCCAGATCTCGACCTCGGGACTTCCGTCGAGCTTGGCGTCGTGGGAACTTCCGGATGAGCGCGGGAGCACGTGGAGCTCGTGAGATCGAAGTTGTCGTTCGGGCCGTAGAGGTTCGTCGGCATGGCCGATGAAGTCGCAGCCGTACTGGCGCCGGTACGTCATACAGTTTGATGCCGAAGATCTTGGCGATCGCGCACGCTCGTTGGTCGGTTCGAGCGGGGATGGTGAGCAGCTCGTTCTCGGTGATCGGCTGGGTGGCGTGGCGAGGGTAGATGCAGGAGGAGCCGAGGTACAGCAACTTCGTCACGCCGAACTGCCGGGACGCCTCCACGACGGTGCCGTGGGATCATCATGTTGTCGTAGATGAACTCGTCCGGCCGGGTGCTGTTGGCCATGATGCCGCCGACGGTGCCGGCCACGAGGAACACGTAGTCCGGTCGATGCGCCTTGAACCAGTAGGACACCGCCGCCTGGTCGCGCAGGTCGAGCTGCTCGCGCGATGCGGTGAGTACGTTGCTGAATCCGCCCGCGCCCAGCCGACGAAGATCGCCGAGCCGACCAGTCCACGATGACCGGCCACGAAGATTCGGGCATCGGTCGGAATGGAGTCGTCGTCACCAGCGTGAGGCTACCGAGGGGACGAAGGTGGCTGTCACGCCACCCGGAGCCGCGAACGGTGGACGAGCCGACCTCTCAACTCAACGCGCCGACATCGGGGTGCGTCGCCAGGTCCAGGGTCCGGGTCCTCGGTGGCCAGGTGGTCGCTGACCAGGACGATCGTCCGCGGGCTCCTGGACCACGAGCGGTTCGGCTACCGGGGAGATCTGCGCACGACGCAGACTCGGGTGACCGCCCTCGAGCCGGCCGCGAGGGAGCAGTCGGAGGCCGTGTTGAGCGGGACGACCGGGAGTGTGGACGACGTGCAGCTGCCAGCGGGAGTGGCTGAGTTCCTCGGCCAGGCGGGACGCGAACGCCGGATCGGTGCCCGAGACGATGAGTCGTGCTCGGCGGATCGGGGTGCGCTTCAGTCGACCCGTGACGAACGCTCCGACCTGCCCTCCGTCGGGCGAGTCGACGAGCAGTTCCCACCGGATCTGGATCGTTCGCGGTCGATGACGGGCCTGAAGTGCTCGGCAGGTGGCCTCGATCCCATCCTCCACGGTGCCGTCGATCGTGGCCGTGAGGTGCCACTTCAGCGGTTCGGACGAGTCGACGAGCCGCTCGGTCCACCAGCTCAGTCTGCGCTCGAGGATCCGCATCGGTTCGGGGCGCGCCGCACAACGCACCCGTACGATCTCGTCCGCCATGGGCTCGAAGATATTGAGCCCCGAGCGCCTGGCACAGGAACCGTATGGCCCATCGCGTCCCGAGATCGCCGCCGACCCCCACCGATTCCTCCAGACGGGACACCGGATGAGGCAGCGCTCACACCACAGGTGGCGGGCGGCTCGGGTCAGGACGCCGCGGCGCGGCGCCGGTAGTCGGACGCCTTCCCGATGGAGTCCGCGACCTCGTGGCGGAGGTCCTCCGGCAGCGACGTGAGCACCGGCCGCTCCATGGGGAAGAGCCAGCCTTGGACGAACTCGACGTGACCCCCGTACAGCACGTCGGAGAGGGACAGCTCGCAGTGGCCGTCGTACCCTTCGACGACGACCTTGTTGGCGCTCCTCGTCAGCTCCCGGGTGATCGAGGACACCAATCGCAACTCGTCCACGGCGCGATCGTGGAAGAGCACTTCTCGGTCCACCTTCACGTGGGCCAGGCGCATCTGCGCCAGCCGGTCCAACGAGGCGTGGCCGACGCCGAAGTCGTCGATCGCGAACGACACCCCGGGGAGTTCTCGCGAGAATCGGGTCAAACGGTCACTGAAGTACGCGTTCGTGCTCACGCTGACGTCGAGGTGCTCGGGCCTCGCGAACGATCGCTTCTCCGAGATCTCGAGGACGAGGAGGCTGCCGCCGACCTCGTGGCGATGCAGCGCCGATGCCACGGACTCGAGGTAGTGGTCGTTGCACACCGACTCCGGGTACACGTTCACGGAAATCGGTCGCATCGGCCGTCGCGCGAGTTCCGGTTCCGCTCGTTCCTTGGCCTCCCGGTAGGCGGCGAGGGCCTTGTCGAGCAGCCTGCTGTCGAGCTCCACGAGGAATCGGGTCCCCCAGAGTTCGGCGGCGTTGAACAACCCCGTCGGGGCGCGACGCGCCGGGTGTGACCCGTCGGGATCGCGAGCGAGCGCCTCCCAACTGTCGATGTAGACCTGATCGACCGTTCCCGAGATGTGGACGATCGGTTGAAAGCAGAACGATTGGCGGCCGACCTGGTCGCGGAACAAGCTGAACCGACGCTCGTAGAGCGAGCCCGGTACGCGGCCGTAGGTCGCGCGGAGGTGATCGAGGAGTTCGGCCTCGAGGCTGCGTTCGTCGAATCGATCGGCCGACGTGTGCTGCAGATGCCGGTAGGTGCGCTGGATCACGCCGGCGCCGAGGTCCGTCGCCCAGCGACTCGTCGGTTCGAGACCATCGATCAGCAGAACGTCGAAGTCCGCTGTTCCTCGGTACTTGGTGGGGACGGCGATGAGGCCGGCGTCGCCGTCGTCGCGTCGGGCGACGAACCCGTCGGCGTCACGGAAGCCGCCGCTGCTCAGGCGGTCGACGAGTGCTGGGAGCAGGCCACTCGGGTCGCGATCGATGGTCAGCGCGGGGTTGCTCGGCTTCGATGCAGGCCGTCCTCGTGACGTCCGGTGCAGGTGTACCGGTTGCACCGACCGAGCTCCCACGAGATCTCGGATGACCTTCGAGATGGCTTCGCCGTGGTCGCCCACCGCAAGCCCGGCGCGAGCCGCGCCGCAGGCCGCGACCATTTCGGCGATCAGGGGGCCGGCGGCGTCGAGCGGGTTCGACAACGACCGGATCGACCACGCCGCCGCCGCAGCGCGTTCGGAACTCGTCGTGGCCCCGATCTGATGGTGGGCGGCGGGTCCGGGCCGGCTGATCACGATTCTGCTCTTGACCCCGCTGTGGGTGTCGACCGGCGGCTGGAGCTCGTTCTCCTCGTCGATGAACGCGAACGCGCTGAGTGCTGTGACCTCGCCCCGTTTGTTGGCGGCCTCGCCCCGCATCGCTCGCAAGAGTTGGTGCGTGAACAGACCGTGGCCGAGCGATGGGTCCTCGCGGCTGACCGAATCCGCCTTGCACGACAAGATGGCGTATTGCCGCTCGACGGGCCCGAGGTGGGTGTCGAACATCATCTCGGTGGTCCGCCACAGCTTTCGCTGTTCGGCGTCATGGACGTCGAAGCCGCCCGAGAAACACGTGTCGAGGAGCAACAGCGTGGTGCCCCGGCAGGGGGTGAGGACCCGCGAGATCAGCGAGGGCACCTCCAACGCGCTCGCCGGGTCGACGTGGCCGCGGTCGTCGATCACCGTGTCGGCGGCAACGAGGCAGAGGGCCTTCGACCACTGGTCGACCACGCCGTGTCCGGCGAAGAAGATGACGAGCAGGTCGTCAGGTCCGCATCGCCGCGCCGCCGCTTCGAGGGTCTGAAGCACGTGTGCGCTCGTGGTGGTTTCTTCCGTGACGAGACACTGGGTGTTGGCCCGGCTCGACACACCACGAACCGAGTCACAGAACTCCGAGGCCACCGATTCGGCATCGGCGTGGGCGAACTCGAGGGAGGGCAGCCCCGACAGTGGGGCGTCGTTCACGCCGATCGCAACGACGAACGTTCGGTCCGCGACCCAGCTTCCTCGTTCCTGCATGTCCAGAACCTAGCCGCGGTGTGGTGGATAGATCGCTCAGCGTGGCACCCGGGCAACCCCGCTGCGTCGCCCCGAGTTCAGTACCGAGGTTGCGCCCGGCGCGCCGCAGTTCTGGGTGCGTGCGGTGCCAGCTTCCGTGACGAGACGCGCCCAGAATGGCGGAGGCGCGGAGAACCCGTCCCTCCGCCTGCCGGCGATGCGAGGGAGGACTTCGGGGCGCGGCTGGATGAGAATGAGCGGGTGGCGCTGGGTGATGTCGACCTCAACCTGCTGGTGACGCTCGATGCGTTGCTCCGGGAACGCAACGTCACGCGCGCCGGCGAGGCCCTCGGCATCAGCCAACCGACGATCAGCCGGACCCTCGCTCGCCTTCGCCGAACGTTCGACGACCCGCTCCTCGTACGCGTCGGACGCGAGATGCAGCTCACGCCGCGCGCCGAGTCCTTGGTGCCGATGGTCCGAGAGATCCTGCTGCTCGCCGAGCGCGCCGTTCGCGGCGGAATCGACTTCGACCCGTTGACCTCCGACCGCGAGTTCTCGATCAGTTGCTCGGACTACGCCACGATCGTGTTGATGCCGTTTGTGATCGAGCGGGTCCGCAAGGAAGCCCCGAACGTGCGCCTCCATCTGATGCCTCGCGGTGATTCCCCTGCGCTCCTGCGCCGTGGCGATGCCGATCTCGTGATCGAGCCCTCCACGCTGATGGCCGACCGCTCCTGGAGCTCACGGTGTGCCTTCACCGATCGTTGGCGAGCGATCGTCTGGTCGGAATCGAACTCCGCCCGTGGGCCGATGACGCTCAGCCGGTTCCGCGCCTTGCCGTACCTCGCCTACACGCTCGGGCCTCGGCGCGAGGCGAACCTGGCCGACCGTGCGCTCGCGGAGCGTGGGCTGCTCCGGACGCCTTCCGTCACCACGGAGAACTTCGCGCTCGTGCCCTTCCTGCTGCGCGGCACCGATCTCGTCGCGCTCGTGCTGGAGCGAGGGGTGATCGCGTTCGGTCACCACGCCCCGATCACACTGCTCGATCCGCCGATCGAGATCCCGGATGTCGACGAGACCATGTTCTGGAGCCCTCGTCACGACCACGACCCGGCACATCTGTGGCTTCGTGACACCATCACCGCCACGGCCGACGAACTCTGAATCAGCGATCGCCGTCCATCCAGAGATTCGGCTGCCGGTGGTCGACGACGAAGTCGACCCCGTGGTGCGCCCCGTTCAGCCCGTGCTGGACCCCCACCGTGACGGCGCCCAGTCCGCGCGCCAACTCGAGGTAGGCCGCGCTGTCCTCGATGACCGCGCAGGTGCCCGGGTCGAGCTCGACGAGCGTCGCCTGCAGCCGTTCCTGCTTCGGTTGGCCGAACGGGGTCGTCGGGCTGTCGGACGCCCGGATCGTCGCGAACCGCGACCGCAGTCCCCACCGGTCCAGGAGCGTGGCGATCGCGCCGTGATTGCCGGCGGACACGATGTGGTGTTCGGTGTCGAGCGCGAGGACCGCCGTGACGAACCAGCTGGTGTCGAGCTCGCCGGCACAGGCGAGGTAGTCCTCGGCTCGTTCGCGCATCAGTGAGTCGACGTCGAGTGGCCCGGCTGCCGGGTCCATGCGGCGGACCAACTCCGACCAGATCGTTCGCTCGGTCGTCCCGACGAACCCCTCGAACCAGCCGGGCGGAAGGGCGACGCCGTGGCGTGCGAGCACGATTTCGTACGCACGGGCCTGGCATGGTTCGGTGTCGGCGATCACGCCGTCGAAATCCCACAACACCGCGTCGACCGAACCGAGCAACGGAGGGATCGGCTGGTTCGTCATGTCGGAGTGTGGGCCGGTGGGGCCGTGGACTCGCGCTCGCACAGGTCCACCGGCAGCAGGCGCCGCTGCGGCGGAATGTCCGGGGATTCGATGCGGGCGAGGAGTTGCTCGACGGCGAGCCGGCCGATCTCGGCGATCGGCTGGCGGACGGTCGTGAGCCGCGGACTGACGAGCTGGGCGAGGGCGATGTCGTCGAACCCCGCCACCGACACGTCCTCGGGGACGCGCAAGCCGAGGTCGGCGCAGGCCCGCAGCACACCGATCGCCTGCTGGTCGGTGGCGGCGAAGATCGCCGTCGGACGGGGCTCGGTGGTGAGCAGCTCGGTCGCCGGTTCGATTCCTCGCATCTGGTCGAGCGGTTCGACACGTACGTACGAGGCGGGGTCGATGCCCTCGCACTCGAGCAGCGGCACGGCGACGTCGGAGTAGCCCGCGAGGCGCTGCTCGAACACCGGCATGAGCTGCGGGCCACTGATGCACGCGATTCGCCGGTGGCCGACGTCCGCCAGTCGTTGCACCACGGCCCTCGCCCCCGCGGCGTGGTCGGACGCGACGAGATCGAACCCGGGAAGCTCGCGGTCGACGGCAACGAGGGCGGCTCCCGGCCGGATCCTCAGCCGTCCGGGGTCCGTCGACGACGACAGGATCATGCCGTCGATGCCGTTCTCGACCAGCTTGGCCAGATAGAACTCCTCGATCTGCTGCGAGTTGGCGGAGTTGCCGATCAGCACGGAGTAGCCGGCCCTGGTGGCGACCTGCTCGATCTCCTTCACGAGCTCGGCGAAGAAGATCGCCGTGATGTCCGGAACGACCACGCCGATCGCGCCGGTCCGCCGGGTGCGCAGATTCCGGCCCAGCATGTTCCGTTGATAGTCGAGCTCGAGCACCGCAGCCTCGACCCGCTCGCGAAGGGCGGGAGCCACGTTGGGTTCACGGTTGATGACCCGCGACACCGTGCCGACCGACACCCCGGCCCGAGCCGCCACGTCACGAAGCGTCGACATGGCCTCGAGCTCCCTGTGCTGTACGAGTTTCAGGTTCCGTATGCGCCCCTGGTTCCGTGTGGGCCCGGATCATGCGGCCCCGATCCGGGGCAGGACCTCGTGCGCCACGAGATCGAGCATGTCGAGATCATGCGGCAGCAGATGCATGAAGGTGAAGCCGGCGGCGCCTGCTGCGCCGAGATTGCTCACGTGCCTGGCGACCTGGTCGGGCGTACCGATCGCCCAGGTGCTCCGCCGTTCGTCGATCCACGTGTCGAAGTCGCCGGAGCCGATGTCCGCGTGCAGCTCGCGGCAGCGTCGCTCGACCTCCGCTTCGGTCGTTCCGACGAGACACGCCGCGGTCACGGTCAACGGGATCGGCGCCCGTCCGACCCGGCCGCATGCCGCATCGAGGAGGCCGCGGAGCTCGACGACATCCTCCGGAGTCGCCCACGGTGTGTTCATCTCGTCGGCGAACTCCGCCGCGAGCCGGATCGTCTTGACCCGCCCGTTGCCGCCGACGACGACGTGCGGTGCGGGATCCGGCGCGGGCAGGAAGATCGCGCCCTGGAGGTGTTCGAACTCACCGTCGAAGTCGAACGTGCTCCCGTTCGAGCCCCAGAGACCGCGGATGACCCGGGCGTACTCCTCGAGGCGACGGAAGCGGGTGGCGACGTCATCGAACGGGAAGCCGTACATGCGGTGCTCCGACTCGAGCCAGCCGGTGCCCAGCCCGACGTGTACCCGGGGTGCGCCGTCGACGACGCCGGCCATCTGGGCCACGGTTGCGGCCGTCATTGAGAGGTTCGCTGCCGAGCGGAACGTCGCCGGGCTCACCATCGTCCCGATCGTGATCCGTTTCGTGTCGCGAGCGAGCCCGGCCAACGTGGCCCACGCATCGGTCGAGCCTCGCTCGGTGCCTCGCCACACCGAGGCATAGTGATCGCTCCGGTAGAACCCATCGAAACCGAGCGATTCGGCCCGCTGGGCCACGGCGAAGATGTCGTCGTAGGTCTGGCCCTCTTGTGGCTCGATCACCACGGAATACTTCATCGTCGGTTCTCCTCGGTCGGGGTCAGAACGGGACGCCGCTGGTGAGCAGGACGTTGGCGTACGGGGTGGTCTCACCGGTTCGCACGACGACACGTGCCGCGCGGGTGAGCCGTTTCAGTTCCTCATGGTCGACGGTTTCGATGTCCAGTTGCGGGAACGTGGAGGTGACGATGGACACGACCTCCGGCGAGCGACGGGCCGTCTCACCGGCGATCGTGACCCGCTCGGTCACGAGTTCGTCAGCGATCGCGATGAGGACGTCGGCGAACGGCGGAGCGCCGAGGCGGTAGGCGAGGTCGACCCGCTCGACTCCCTGCGGGATCGGCAGCCCGACGTCGGCGACGCAGACGATGTCGCCGTGGCCGAGCGTGGCGAGGATGCGGGCCAGATCCGGGTGGACGACGCCGTTGCGCCTCACGGCCGGACCCCTGCGTCCGACAGCTCGAGCGTCACGACCATTCGCTCCTGCGCGCTCCGGCGCGCCGCGTCGAGGACCGTCGCGACGTCGATCGCCTCGTGGACGGTGACGGGCAGCGGTGCGCCATCGCGTAGGTGGGCGACGAGGCCGGCGTAGAAGCGCGTCCAGTCACCGGCCAGGGTGGTGACCGGCTCCACGTCGTCGCCGCGGCGGATCTCGCCCCAGCGCTCGCGGGGTTCGACGCCGCTGTGGCCGGGCACCGGGAGTTCGTCGGCGAGGAGCCGCTCCTCCTGGATGTCCTTGCCGTTCTTCACGTAGGCGCCGCTCGACCCCGAGACGTGGAACCGCAGCGCAGGGCTGCCTTCGAGGGCGTCGCCGAACAGGTGCGAGACGGCGCCGGTCTCGTGCCCGAGCGCGATGAAGAAGTGGTCGTCGGACTGTCGGCGCGGGTCGCTTCGCCCGAGTTCGGCGTACACGGTGCGAGCGGGCCCGAGGAGCTGCAGGGCTTGGTCGACGAGGTGGCTGCCGAGGTCGAGCATGACCCCGCCACCCGCGACCGCGTCCCCGTCGCGCCAGTTGGGCGGTGAATCGGGTGTCCAACGGTCGAAGCGCGATTCGAACCGGCGGATCGTTCCGAGGTCGCCGTTGCGGACGAGGTCGGCGACGGTCAGGAAGTCACCGTCCCATCGCCGGTTGTGGAACACGGCCAAGGTGCCGTCGGATCGTTCGGCGTGGGCGGCGATCTCCCGGGCTTCGGCGGCGGTCGGGGCGACGGGCTTGTCGACGACGACGGTACGGCCCAGTTGCAGCGCCCGCGTCGCCAGCTCGAGGTGAAGGTGGTTCGGGACCGCGAGCACCACGACTTCGAGGTCGGCGTCGGCCGCGAGTGCCGTGTCGACATCGTCGAAGAACTCGACGTCGCCGTGCCGCTGCATGGCGAGGGCACGACGTTCGGGATCGGTGGTCACGATGCCGCCGATCTCGATCCCCGGGGTCGCCCGAATCAGCGGGTCGTGGATCCAACCGCCGGCGAACCCGTAGCCGACGACGAGCGCACGCAGCGGGCGGCTCATCGGTCGCTCATCAGTTCAGCGATACGACGGCCCACGGAGTACTCGACGCGGTCGCCGGCCCGGTCGATCTCGAGTCGGACCGGCTCACCCGACCGCCAGGACCGGTCGGCCGCGGAGGCGAGGGTGAACGCCGCGAGCGCATCCCATCCATCGACGGCGACGGGGCGACGGTTTCGGACCGCGTCGACGAACGAGACGAGCTCGAGCCGGTAGGCGTCGCGGAACCGTTCGACGAAATCGACGACGTGATCGCGCCGGGCACTCTCGCCGGACAGGACGGTGAGGTTGGTGCGTTGGGAGTGGTCGATCCGCAGCGTGGCCTCGGCGCCGACGATCTCGCTCGACGCCTCGTAGCCGTAGCCGGCGATGCGGCTGTTGTCGATCACGCCGAGGGCTCCGTTCTCGAAGCGGACGACGATGACGGCCTGGTCGACCGTGCCGAGCTCGTCGTACGCCGGGTTCGACACGGAGCTGCCGGTGGCGGAGACCTCGACGATCTCGCCGACGAGCCAGCGGGCCAGGTCGAGGTCGTGGATGCTGACATCGACGAAGAAGCTGCCCGACACCTTGATGTATTCGAGGGGTTGGGGCGTCATGTCGCGCAACGACGTGCGGAAGTAGTACGGAGCTCCGATCCGGCCTCCGGTGACGAGGTCGCGGGCGGCGCTGGTGTCGGGATCGAAGCGGCGGTGCAGACCCACCTGGAGCGGTACGCCGGAGTGCTCGACCGCAGCGAGGACCTCGCGTGCGTTGCTCGTCGAGGCCGAGGGGCTTCTCGCAGAAGATCGCCTTGCCGGCCCGGGCGGCCGCCTCGACGTGGTCGGGGTGCGACGCGGTCGGCGTCGCGAGGACGACCGCGTCGAGCGCCTGATCGGCGAGGAACGAATCGAGGTCGGTCGTCCAGGCCACGCCGTAGCGCTCGCCCGTTTGGCGGGCTCGCTCCCCGTCGATGTCGGCGACTGCGACGAGTCGGGCGAACGGCACTTCCCCGAACAGGTTCCTGGCGTGGAGGGCGCCGATCCGTCCGAGGCCGGCGACGCCGACCCGGAGGGGTGCGTCGGCTGTCGAATGACCGGTCATGAGACGGCCTCCTTCGTGGTGTTCCGGAGCGCAGCGATGCGGTCGAGGAACAGCTCGACGAAGCGATCGCCGTCGACGTCGACAGCGATGTCGATCGAGTAGTCGCTCGTGCCCTCGGCACGCACGATCGGGATCGTCTGACCGGCCCCGTACGCGCCGCCGGTCTCGACGAGCACCGGAAGGTGGCGGATGGTGAGGAGCGACGGGTCGATGACCGACGCCACCGCGACCGGGTCGTAGAGGATGCATCCACCGCGGACCCAGTCGAAGCGAGGTTCGTCGATGAAGTTGCGGCAGATCAGATACAGGAAGTCCGAGAACTCGGACTTGTCGGCGACCAGGTCCTGCAGGTGTGCCTCGAGCATCACCGTGCCGTGATTGGGGTTGGTGACGTCGAGCCCGACGGCGACGAGCGGGATCCCCGATTCGAACACCACCTTGGCGGCGAGCGGGTCGTGCCAGATGTTGTACTCGGCCACCGGTGTGACGTTGCCGCGTCCGAACTCGGTGTCGAAACCGAACGCACCGCCCATGATCGTGATCTGGTCGACCTTGGACGCGATCGACGGGTCCTTCACGAGCGCCATGGCGACGTTGGAGAGCGGGCCCACCGCGATCAACGTGATCTCGCCGGGTCGCTCGTGGACACTGCGAATGATGAAGTCGACGGCGTGCTCGGACGACCGCTCCCGCTCGACACGGTCGAGGTCGACCGCGCCGATCCGTTGCGAATGGCGCTCGTACCGCTCGAGGCTCTCGGCGTGGATCGATCCGTCGATGGCTCGTGACAGACCCTGGTGGACGCGGACGTCGGGGCGGTGCGCCGCTTCGAGGACTCGGAGCGCTGACTCGGTGGCGCGAGCGACCTCGACGTTGCCGTAGGTGGTCGTCACGCCGAGCAGCTCGAGTTCGGGGCTGGCGAGGATCAGCATCAGCGCCAGCGGGTCGTCGGCGTCGAGGCCGGCGCCGATGCCGGGGTCGGTGTCGAAGATGACGGGGCGGGGGTTCGACATGTTGGTTCCCTGGGTGGTGAGTGGGTGAGTGCGGACCGGACGGCGAGCGTCAGCCGTCGACGATCGGGCTCGGGTTCATGCCCGGCAGGATGAGGTGGCCGGCGTCGACCGGCAGCTCGACGCCGGTCACCTCGCTCGACTCGTCCGAGACCAGCCAGATCATGGCGTTGGCGATCGCGGAGGGGTTCAACGCGGTGCGGTTCCGGAGCAGCTGCCAGTTGCGGACGCTCGCGAGGTAGTCGTCGCGCGTCGCGTCGGGGCGGCCGCCGATTCGGGCCCAGCCGATCGGGTTGTTGTTCATGATGGTGTCGCACGGGCCGGGCAGCACGGCGTTCACCCGGATGTTGTAGGGCCCGAGCTCCAGCGCTGCAGAGCGCATCAGTCCGATGACCCCGTGCTTGGCGGCGATGTAGTGGGCGTAGTTCTGGCCGGCTTCGACACCGTTGTTCGACGACGTGAACACCATGGCGCCGGTGAGCCGCTCGATCATGTGCGGTGCAACGGCTTTCGCGGTGCGCCAGACGCCGCTCAGGTTGATGTCGACCTGGTCGGACCACTGCTCCTCGGTGATCTCCCAGAGCGGGGCGAAGTCGACGATGCCGGCATTGCAGATGGCGATGTCGATGTGGCCGAACTGATCGATCCCCTCTCGCACGACGGCGTCGATCTCGTGCTGGTCGCGCACGTCGGCGACGGCCGAGACGCAGCGACGACCCTGCGCCTCCACGAGTTGGGCGGTCTCGGCGAGATCGTCCTTGGTGCCGAGCGGATAGGCCACGGTGTCGAGATCGTGGCACAGGTCGAAGATGATGATGTCGGCGCCTTCGCTGGCGAACTTCACGGCGATCTCGCGGCCTTGGCCGCGCGCTCCGCCGCTGATGAGGGCGACCTTGCCGTCGAGTCGGTTCATGGTTCTCGCTCCTTGTGAGTCGGATCGTTTCGAGTGGTCGATGTCGAGTCGGTGGACGTCGAGTCGGGTGACGTTCGACTCGTCGGTGGGAGGGGTTGCGGTCCGGGGAGCGGACTCCCCGGACCGCTGGGGGAGATCAGGCGCTGGTCGGCGCGTCGCTCAGAACGTCGTGCCCCGGACGTCGGCGACGTTGTCGAGGGTCACGAGCGTGGCGCTGGTGACGATGCGCTCGGGCAGCGGCTCGCCGGCGCAGAGCTTGGCGGCGGCGATGATGTGCTCCGGGACCGGGATCGGGTACACGACGGTGGCTGCGTAGGAGCCGTTCTCGATCGCGTCGAGCGCGGATTCCTGGCCGTCGATTCCGACCACGGCGATCTCGTCGGCGCGGCCGGCTTCTTCGATCGCCTGGATCGCTCCGAGCGCCATCTCGTCGTTGTGAGCGAAGACTGCGTCGATCTCACCGCTGCCGAACCGCTGCAGGTAGTCCTCCATGACCTGGAGGCCCTCGGCGCGGTCGTAGTTCGCGGTCTGATCGGCGACGATCTCGATGTCGCTGCCGTCGAGCGCCTCGAGGAAGCCGGCCTGACGGTCGATCGTCGGGGATGCCCCGAGCGCACCCTGCAGCACCGCGACCTTGCCGCTGCCACCGAGGAGGTCGACGATGTGCTCGCCGGCGACCTTCCCGGACAGGACGTTGTCGGCGCCGATGTAGCTGTCGACCGCGGTGTCGACGTTGCGGTCGGAGGCGATGATCTTGACGCCTTCATCGGCGGCGCGCTTGACGACCGGGGCCAACGCGGCGGCGTCGGTCGGCGAGACGATGAGCACGTCGATGCCCTTCACGAGCAAGTCCTCGATCTGTGCGGTCTGCTTGAGCGAGTCGCCCTCGCCGTGGCCGGTGAGGAGCGTCATGTTCGGGAACATCGCTGCGGCCGAGCTCTCGCTGCGCGAGATCGAGGTGGCGCCGAACGGGTGGCCGGCGGTGTTCCACGACAGCCCGACGGTGCACTCGATCGATGCCGGGTCGGCCTGCAGGGCGAGGGCGTCCTGGCACGCTTCGTCGCAGTAGGGGCTCGGGGCGACCGGTGTTCCCGGGTTCGTGGACTCGGCGACGGTTTGGTCGGCCGAGGTTGCGGTGGAACTGTCGGAGGCAGCGGTCGACGAGTCGCCGTCGCTGCCGCAGCCGGCGGCGACGAGGCCCATGGCGGCGATCAGCGTGATCGCCGTCCGGGTGATGCGGGTGGTGGTCATGGTTCGGTTCCCCTTTGGACGTGGTGTGTGGTGATGGAGAGGTGCGGTGATGGAGAGGTGCGGTGATGCCGCGAGGCCGGTGGGCCATCTCGTCGAGCGGCCGGACGGCTCCGGCCCAGCCGCTCGTTCGCCGGCTCAGCCGCTCGATCGGCGGCCGGCGACGGCGCGTCGGCGGGCGGCTTGGGCCCCGACGAGCACGGCGAAGACGATCAGGGCGCCCTTGACGACGTATTGGTCGAAGGGTGAGACGCCCATCAGGTTCATGACGTTGGACACGATCGCGAGGAGCAGGGCGCCGAGCAGCGTGCCGACCATGCCCCCGACCCCGCCGGCGAGGCTGGTGCCACCGATGACCACTGCAGCGATTGCGTCGAGCTCGAGGAGGGACCCACCGCTGGGGTCGCCGACCGAGAGCCGGGCTGCGGTCATGAATCCAGCGAGTCCCGCCAACGCACCGGAGAGGACGTAGGCGCGAACGGTCGTCCAGGCGATCGGGACGCCCGAGAGCCGAGCGGCCTCGGCGCTGCCGCCGAGGGCGTAGATGTAGCGGCCGAAGGTGGTGTACCTCAGGACGACCCAGCCGATGGCGGCCACGACCACGAAGACGATGAACGGGCCAGGGATGCCGAGCGTGCGGCCGGAGCCGAAGAAGTCGACGATCGGGCTCTCCGAGGTGAACAGGCGCGGCCCCCCGTCGGTGATCCTCAGTGCGACACCGCGGACCGCGACCATCGTGGCGAGCGTCATCACGAACGGTTGGATGCGCAGATACGCGACGCCGAGTCCGTTGAGGAGCCCTGCGGCCGCGCCGACCAGAACGGCGGCGGGGAGAGCGAGCGGCATCGGCAGGCCCCCGTTGACGAGGACTGCGACGCTGACGGTCGACAGCGCCAGGGTCGACCCGACCGACAAGTCGATGCCGCCGGTGAGGATCACGATCGTCATGCCGACGGCGACGACCCCGATGATCGAGGCCTGCCGCGAGACGTTGACGAGGTTGCGTGACTGGAAGAACTCGGGTGCGAGAAGGGCCACGGCGACGGCGACGACGATCGCGAGGAGGATCGCGAGCTGCCACGTGGCCAACGATCTCGAGCGCTTCGTGCCCGCGGGCTCCTCGGTCGGTGCGCGACCCTCGCGCTCGGCAGCTGCCTGGGGTCGGGGATCGTCGCGACGAGTGGTGTCGTCAGCGGTCTGGCTGCGGTTCTTCAGCATTGGACGCCTCCTACGGCGTGAGACATGACGAGTTCTTCGGTTGCGGTGTCGCCGTCGAGTACGGCGACGAGGCCGCCCTGGCACATCACGGCGATGCGGTCGCTGAGCGTCAGCAACTCGGGGAGCTCGGAGGAGATGAGGAGGACACCGATGCCCGCTGCACAGAGGGCGCGGATCGTCTCGTAGACCTCGGCCTTGGCGCCGATGTCGATGCCCCGGGTCGGTTCGTCGAGGATCAGCACCGAGACGCCGGCCTCGAGCCATTTGGCGAGCACGACCTTCTGCTGGTTGCCGCCCGAGAGCTGAACGGTCGGCTGGTCGAGCCTCGGCACGCGAATGCGCAGCCGCTCGACGTACTCGGTGGCGGTGGCCCGCTCGCCCGCCGGAGAAGCGATCAACGCCCGGCGCTTGGTGTGACGGGCGAGCGACACGTTGGGCGGGGTCGGCAGATTGACGAGCAGCCCCTGGGTCTTGCGTTCCTCGGGGACCAGTCCGATCCCGCGCCGGATGGCGACGCTGGGCGAGCTGACGTCGACGGCCTCGCCGGAGAGGTGGATGGTGCCCGCGTCGATCCGGTCGGCGCCGAAGATGGCCCGGGCGACCTCGGTCCGCCCCGCACCACGCAGACCGGCGACGCCCAGTACCTCGCCGGCGTGGAGGGTGAACGACACGTCGTGGAAGGCGCCGTGGCGGGTGAGGCCCTCGACGCGAAGCAACTCGTCGCCGCGAGCGCTGCTCGCCTGACGCTCGTGGGAGATCTCCCGACCGACCATCTTCGCCACGAGGCCGTCGTGGTCGATGTCGGTCACGTCGCCTCGACCGGCCGGTTGACCGTCCTTCAGGACCGCGTACCGGTCGGCGAGATCGAAGACCTCGTCCAGGCGATGGCTGACGAAGATGACGCCGACGCCGCTCTCGCGCAGCCGGTCGACCATCGCGGTCAGCTGCTCGACGTCGTGCCCGCCGAGGACGGCGGTGGGCTCGTCGAGGATGAGGACCCGCACCTCGCGGACGAGGGCCTTGGCGATCTCGACCATCTGTTGCTCGGCGACGCTGAGGTCGGCGACCCGGCGGGAGGCATCGATGTCGGTGCCGAGCCGGTCGAGAATGGCCTGCGCTCGATCGCGGGTCTGGCTCCAATCGAGCAGGCCATGGCGTCGGGGGAGGCGGCCGAACATCACGTTCTCGGCGACGGTGAGGGCTGGAAAGAGGTTGAACTCTTGGTAGACCGTGGCGATTCCGAGCCGGTCGGCGTCGGCCGGTGTTTGGAGTCGAACGGGTTCGCCGTCGATGAGAATTTCCCCGGAATCGGGTTGTGCGGCACCCGACAGGATCTTGATCAGGGTCGACTTGCCGGCGCCGTTCTCTCCGACGAGGGCGAGCACCTCACCGGCGTGAAGGTCCAGGTCGACGCGGTCCAGGGCCCGGACGCCGGGGTACGACTTGCTGATCGAGCGAAGCTCGAGCACCGCAGAATCCGTCGGCGCTCCGCTCCCTGTTCCTCGGCTCGTGCTGGCCTCACTGCCCGTCAAAGCAGCGTTCGGCCCCGCGTTGTGTGCGGCCATATCGGAAATTCACCCCCATCCCCAAACGTCTTGGAATCGATTCATGAACCGATTCATTGCGAATCTAGGGAAGGGCTTCCGGAAGGTGAAGGGTCGTTCTGGCTATGTGAGGTATACGCTTCCTGAATACCGACTCGAGGCCGAGCGCCTGCCCGTTCTGGGCGCGTCTGGTGCCGGTGCGTGTGCCGAGCGCAGCCAGAACGGTGGGTGCCGGCGATGGCGGGAGCGGGCGATGGCGGGTCCGGAGTCAGGCGGCGGGGGATCGAGGCCGAGCTGTTCACGACGCTGGGCGACGACCCGACGGAGATGGGCGTGGAACTCGTCGGGGCGTTGGGTGACTTGGCGCCAGCTGACGTACTCGATCAACCAGCCGAGCTCCGTGACGGCGGCCTCGCGGGTTTCGTCGTGGGTCTCCAGCCGAGCGCCGAGGTGATGGGCTCGGCTGTGGGCTTCGAGCGCGACCTTCACCGCCGGGAGCGCGGCGTCGAAGCGGGCCACGAATCGGCCGCCGGCATCGTGGAGTTCGAACTCTTCGACCAGTTCCCCAGGTCCGGTGAACGAGCACACAGCACGAGCAGCTTCTGGAACCACGAGCCACGCACTCGTCCGCCTCGCGCCCGACGGAGCCGTCGTTGCTCGATCTCGTCGAGCACCGCGGCTGGCCCGGCCCGGCCTTTTCGACGCAGGCCACCGCCGTCCGTTCCAGCCAGAGCAGCGAATGGCGCGCCGTTCGAAGTCGTCGATCCACCGTTCGAGCTCCACGTCCGCATCGCTGCCTCGATGGGGCCCGCCGGGACTGCGGGTCCGTCGGACGGCACGGCGCGTCGAGGAGATCTGTCGGCGGCGGCCCCGACCGACCGGCGAGGTCACAGATCGTGCGGGCGAGATTGGTGACGATCACGCCGTCCACGTTGACGATGTCGTGAGCCGGACGGAGGTCCCGGGTGACCCGCACGACGATCGGGAGTTGGCCGGTCGCGATGCGGCGGCCCTTGCGGATGGTCACTTCGATCTCGGCGGGTGCCCGACCGAACCCGTCGAGGCGATGGATCCAGGCCGCGGTCGGTCCGGACATGGCGCCGAGATCTCGGTTCCGCAGCAGCAGCGTGGCCGCCATCGCGTTGCGCTCGAACGTGGGCGGACTGCCCCGCACGAAGATCAGCCCCGGCGCCGGTTCCTCGAGCAGCCCGCGACCGATCAGACGGGTGATCCGTCCGGCGGTGATTCCGTGTTCGGCAGCCACGCGACGAGTGATGACGCCATGGTGTTCGGCTGCGATATCGGCCATGGCGCCCAACTCGCATGAGGCGACCATGCCGCCGGAACATACCGATCGACCTCGTGCGTGCAACGGTCGTCGTCGTGTGGCGGCCGGCCTACCCGGCTCCCGACCGGTGGCAGGCCCTGGGTCGGCGGCTCGTCGTCGTTCTGTCCGCGGCTGGTCCCGGCCACCGTCACGAAGCGCGCCCAGAACGATCGCTCCCGGAGCCGAGCGAGGGGTTGAGCGCGGGGTTGAGCGCCGGCGATGGGGGATAGACCCGGCCATGCCCGACCGACTGACGACCAGTGATCTCGAGGAGCTGGGCGTGGTCGACGTGACCGCTCCGATGTTGCCGGAGGGCGACCTCGTGCACGCGGGCGTGGACCGCGGCCGGGAGGCGACCGGGCCGTGGCGCATCCCCCGAGCCGGCTGGACGGACATCGCCGTTCGGGTGAAGGACGAATGGGGAGCCGATCACGTCGGCCTGGCCGCCGCCGGTGTTGCCTTCTACGCCTTCCTCTCGCTGTTCCCGGCCCTCGTCGCAACGGTGTCGATCCTCGGGCTGGTGTCGCAAGGGTCCGACCCGTCGACCGTGATCGACGACCTCTTCGGCGCCCTCCCGCCTCGGCACGCGATGTGCTCTCGACCCAGCTCGAGGCGATCGTCGCGGCGTCGGCGAACTCGCTGTCGATCGGCTTCGTCGTCGGTCTGGTCGCCGCGCTGTGGTCGGCGTCCGGCGCCATCGGTCAGCTGATGAACACCATCAACATCGTCTACGACGAGCACGAGGCGCGCAGCTGGTTCCGGCGCAAGGCGATCTCGATCGCGCTGACCTTCGGTGCGGTGGTGTTCATCGCGATCGTCTCGTTCAGCGTGGTGTGGCTCCCGCGCCTGATCGATCGAGCCGGACTCGACGTGGGAACCCGCCAGCTGTTGAACGTGCTGATCTGGCCGGGCCTCGCGCTGACGTTCGGGCTGGCGCTCTCGTTCCTCTACCGAATCGGTCCGGATCGCACGCCGCCCCGCTGGCGTTGGGTGTCGACCGGCTCGCTGTTCGCCATCCTGGCCTGGGTCGTGGTGACACTCGGCTTCCGGATCTACGTCGCCAACTTCGCCTCCTACAACGAGACCTACGGGTCGCTCGGCGCGGTCGCGGTGCTGCTCGTCTGGCTGTGGCTCACCTCGGTGATCGTCCTGCTCGGCGCCGAGATCAACGCCGAGACCGAGCATCAGACCGCCGTGGACACCACCATCGGATCGGAGCAGCAGATGGGCGATCGGGGCGCGGTCAAGGCCGACACCCTCGGCGCCCTCCGGTCGTAGCGGAGCGCAGCAGCCTGGGGAGTTGCACCGTGGCTGGATCCAGTCGCCCGGATGGGTGGGGTTGCAGTCTCCGGTGGACGGGTACCCCATTGGTTCTTACCTGCATCAAGGAGAACCCCCATGGCACTCGTCATCGCCCTCATCATCCTCGCTCTCATCGTCGGCGGGGTCGGTCTCTTCGTCGAAGGGTTGAAGTGGCTCCTCATCCTGGCGCTCGTACTCTTCGTCGTGAGCTTCTTCACCGGCGCACGAGGCCGTTCCAGCGTCTGACCCATCTCGGGGCCCGCCGCCCGACTTCCCGGCGGGTACGGCTCGCCCGGCACTGATTCCGTAGGGTCGACGAGATGGCCCGCAACACCGACGACCGAGCCGCCGACCGAGCTGGCGACCGAGCCGTCCCGTTCGGGTCCGCCGACTCGCACCGGGTCGAGGCGGGCAACTCGGGCCGGATCGGCCCCGTGGCGGCGGGCGAGCCGGACCAGCCGGGCGGGTTGGACTGGGATCCGGTCTACGCCCGACGGCTGCTCCGCACGGTGTTGGGCGCCATCCTGGCCTTCTCCTCGTCGATGACCATCGTGTCGGCCTCGCTGCCGGAGATGGCCGATGCGTTGAACACCAGCGAATCCTTCCTGAGCTGGTCGGTGACCGGCCTCTTCCTCATGATGGCCGTCGGCACCCCTGTGTTCGGTCGGCTCGGCGACGCTCACGGTCATCGCAAGATCTTCCTCGTCGGTGCCGCAACCCTGAGCGGTGGCACGGCGCTGTGCCTCATCGCTCCCACCGCGCTCACCTTCGTCGCCGCCCGCATGGTCGTCGGTATCGGGATCGCCGCCACCATGCCGAACGCGATGGCGCTCATCATGGAGGCGTATCCGCTCGAGCGCCGGGCCGAGGCGATGGGCTGGTTCCAAGCGGCGATGACCGGCGCACCCGTCGTCGGACTCGTCGTCGGCGGCCCGCTCATCGAGGCGTTCGGTTGGCGCTCGGTCTTCGCAGTGCTCACGCCCTTGTCGTGCATCGCCTTCTGGTTCGCCTGGCGGATCATCCGTCCGTCGGAGCGTCGCCGCGAGGTGACGATCGACTGGGCCGGCGCGGCCACCTTGGCCCTCGCCACCCTCGGGCTCCTGCTCTACATGGAGCGGGGCAAGGCGGCGGGGTTCGCCGACTGGCTCGCCCTCCTCATCGCCGTCGTGGCGCTCATCTCTCTTGCCGCCTTCATCGTGATCGAAGGTCGGGTCGAGGCACCGATGCTCAAGCTCGAGTACTTCCGGCGACGGAACTTCACCGGGCCGTTGATCGCCCAGTCGCTCGGGCAGTTCGCCTACATGGGCAGCTTCGTGATCTCGCCCCTCCTGCTCGACGAGTTGTTCGGCTACTCGGTGGCCACCATCGCCCTGATCCTGTTGTTCCGTCCCGGTGCCTACAGCGTGCTGTCACCCGTCGGTGGACGCCTCGCCGTGACGCGAGGGGAGCGACCGATGATCATCGCCGGCGCCGTGTTGATGGTCGCCTCGATGGTGACGTGGGTGTTCGCCGCTCGCGCGACCAGTCTGCTGCTCGTGATCGTCGGGTTGATCCTGTCCGGCGTGGCCATGGGGCTGGCGTCTCCCTCCCACGCCACTGCGGTCGCCGCCGCGGTCGATGCCGGTGACCTCGGCGTCGCCAACGGGATCGGGGCGACCATGATGAACATCGGCATGCTGACCGGGATCCAGGCCTTGTTCACCGTCCTGGGTGACGGCCGGGGAACGTCGGACTTCGCCGCGGTCTTCACCTTCGGCGCCGTGGTCGCCGGGGTCGGAATCCTCGGCGGTGTGATGATGACCAAGCGCCCTCGCCCGGCCCCCGTCGTCATCGGCCATTGAGCCGCGCCAGCAGAGCGGCCCAGCGCGACGAGAGCGGCGCGTGCGACCGGATCCGGCTGATCGGCCAGCGCCGTCGGCAACGGGAGCGAGGGCTAGGGTCTCGCGCCATGCGCATCGGTGTGATGATCTTCCCGACCGACCAGACCATCGAGCCGGTCGAGCTCGGTCGAGCCGTCGAGGGCCTCGGGTTCGAGTCGCTCTGGTTCCCGGAGCACACCCACATCCCGACGAGCCGCGAGACCCCATGGGGCGGCCGGGCGGGCGCCCCGCCGTTGCCCGAGTTCTACTGGCGCACCTACGACCCGTTCACCGCCCTGTCCGCGATCGCGGCCACGACGTCGCGGATCCGCCTCGGCACGGGGATCTGCCTCGTCGCCCAGCGCGACCCGATCGTGCTCGCCAAGGAGGTCGCCTCGGTCGACCGGATCAGCAACGGGCGTTTCGAGCTGGGCATCGGATACGGCTGGAACAAAGAAGAGCTCGCCCACCACGGCGTGAAGTTCACGGATCGCCGGGCGCGGGTGCGCGAATCGATCCTCGCGATGAAGCAGTTGTGGACCGAGGACGAGGCGTCGTACGACGGCGAGCACGTCTCGTTCTCCTCCAGCTGGTCCTGGCCCAAGCCCGTCCAACCGGGCGGTCCTCCGGTCACGCTCGGGGGCTCGGCCGGGCCGCGCACGGCCAAGGACATCGCCGAGTTCTGCGACGGGTGGATGCCGATCGCCGGCCGCTACGACCTCGCCGGTGGCATCGCCCAGGTGCATCAGGCGTGCGCCGACATCGGGCGGGACCCGTCGACGCTGGAGCTCGGGATGTTCGCCGCTCCGGCCGACGCCGACAAGCTCCGCTCGCTCGCCGACGCCGGGATCAGCCGCGCCGTGCTCGGCCTGCCGCAGGGCTCCCGTGACGAGGTGCTCGCCGCGCTCGACTCCTACGCGCCGCTCATCGACGCTCTCGCCTGAACCAGGCGTGGCGGTGCCGTTCACGGTCGCGGGGGTGAACCGCCGCCGGACGTTGCTCCTCGCCCTGGCCCCCCTCGTCCTCCTCGCAGTGCGGTTCCTCGGCCGCACGCCGCTCCTGGACGGTGACAGCTCGCTGTTCGCCCTGGCGGTGCGCGACACCGCGCACGGCAGCTTCCCGCTCACCGGCTTCTACAGCCGGTACGGCTGGAGCCATCCCGGGCCGATCGCGTTCTACGCCTTCGTCCCGTTCCACTGGATCTCCGGCGGGCCACGTGGGGGTTGATGCTCGGCGCGCTCGTCTGGCACGGCGCGCCGCTGCTCCTCGCGTGGTGGTTGGCGTCGCGACGATCGGTCGGCGGTGGATGGGCGGGCGTGGCGGTGCTCGCCCAACTGTTGACGTGGGTGGCACTCCTGCCGTGGCAGCTCGGCGATCCGTGGACGCCGCTCCTCGCCGTCGCCCTCGTCGTCCCGCTGCTGTTCGCGTGTTGGGGACTGGCCGAACGCGATCTCGTCGCCGGGATCTGGGCCGTCGTGCTCGCGGTGGTGGCGGTGCAGATCCACGTGGGGTACGTGGTGCTCGCAGGCGGGCCACTCCTCGCGGCCATGGCGATGGGGCGAGTGTGGCGATTCGACCGGCGGACCCTCGCCCGGCCGGTCGTGCGCCGGGGCGCACTCGCCATCGGGGTGCTCGTCCTGCCATGGGTGCTCGATCTCTTGCTCGCCGCGGCGTCGGATCGGCGGAGCAACGTCGTCGCCCTCGTTCGCTTCTTCACGTCCTCGGCCGACGGTGACCGACGGGTCGGGCTGGCTCGGGCGGCACGCACGATCGCCCACGACGTCTCGTGGGACGCCACCTGGCTCGGCGGTGACGCGCTCGACGGCTTCTTCGGGGCGTCGTCGTCGAGCGCGTGGTGGCTGCTCGTCCCGGTCGGTCTGCTCGCCGGGGGAGCGGTGGCCGCGTGGCGGCGCGGCGATCGGTCTGCGGTGCGGCTCGTCGGGCTGGCCGCCTCGGTGTTCGTGACGGGCATCGTGGCCACGGCTCAGGTGCGCGGCTTCCTGTTCGACTACCTCGTCGTGTGGCGGGCGCCGATCGCCATCTTCGTCGCCGCCGCAGGCGGGGCCGCCTTGGCGCCGGCCTTCGGGGACCGGGTCTGTTCGGCCCGCTCGACGGTGGCGTGGTTCGTCACGTGCGCCGCGCTGGCGTGCTCGGCCGAGGTGCTCGTCGCCGATCACGCGACCCGCAAGGCGTGGCACTGGAACGAGCTCGCCGCCGATGCCGTCGTGGCTGCCGATGCCGTCCCGGCCGATGCCGTCCCGGCCGATGCGGCCACCGATCCCGGTGTGGGTGGCCCGACCTCAGGAGCGGGCGGGCCGACTTCGGGCGAGGCGGGGACGATCCTGCTGCGCCAGGCCGACGCCGGCTGGAATGCCGTCTTCCCGGTGGTGCTCTGGTCGCTCGATCATGCCGGTGTCGACGTTCGCGTCGATCCCACCCTCGGCTATCTCGCCGGATCGAGCCGGGTACTCGAGGACCCGGGCGCAGCCGCCGAGATCTGGTACGTGACCGACAGCAGCTGGGCCTACTCGGTCCTGCGTGGTGAGGACGGCGCCCGGGTCGTTGCCTCGGTCAGCCCGTTCTCGACCGAGGACGAAGCCGAGTACGACCGGCTGGCCCGAGCCATCTCCGGTCAGCTCCTCGCCGCCGGTCGACCCGACCTCCTGCTCGGCATGGACGATCCGCTCATCGTGTTCTCGGCGAGCGAGGTCCCCGGCATCGACCACGACGCCCTGCAACGGCTGAGCACGCTCGATGCCGAGCTCGTTCGCCGTCCCCGCGCCGCCGTCATCGCCTTCGCCCCGGACGAGGCGCCGGACTTCTTCGTCCCGTTCCCCGACGGCTTCTGAGCCCCGAGCTACCGAACGGGCCGGGGTCGGCGACGTCGGTCAGTCGACGACACGCACGACCCCCACCGGCCGCTCGCCGCCCGGCGAGTTCGGGACCGTGCCGGAGGACGTGAAGCGGGCCGAGGCGACGCAACCCTGGGCCGAGCCCACCCACCACAGGCCCTCGCGGTCGCCGTTCTGATAGGCGGTGAACGGCGGCTGGTGGGTGGTGGGGTACATGATCTGGGAGTAGTCCTCCACGTGGCCGAGGCCCACCATGTGAGCGAGTTCGTGGAGGAGTGCTTCCTCGAGCGGATCACCGAGCGGGATGTCGGCGCGAACCATCACGTACCCGTCGAACATCTCGCGGGTGTCCTGCCAGTAGTAGGCGCCGCCCACGCCGAGCGTGCTGGACCCACCGCCCGGGATCCCGTTCGGGTTGAACGTGATGATGGCGTCGGCACCGGCGGGCGGCTCGGTGTCCATGATCGTGGTCTCGCCACCGTCGATGAAGTGCAACCCCGTCGCCTGGCTGATCTCGGCGATCGCCGACACGAGTTGGGCCCGGTGCGTGGGCGTAACGGCCGAGCTGTTCACCACGTAGGTGATCGGCTCACAGGAGTTCCAGCGGCCGTAGAAGGACGAGTCCCCGATCAGAAAGGCATGGGTGCCGGTCGTCGGCGGCGACGTCGGTTGTCCGTTGTTCGGCGGCGCAACGGTCTCGGCGACCGCGGTCCCCTGGTAGTAGCCGGCCACGTCGACGATGGCATCGGTCGTGATGCTCGAGTACAGCCCGACCCCCGAGGCCGATGCGGGCGGAGTGATGTGGTTGGCGATGGTCTGCCCGCCCCGAACCGAGTTGACCGACGAGGTCTCCGGCAAGGCCGTGTTGGCTGCGTAGGCGGTGACGAAGCCATCTCGACCGGTGTTGGTGATCGTGAGGTTGGCGACGATGGCGGCCACGCCCGACGAGGGAAGCGATCCGAGCCCGGTGTTGGCCCGGCTCGACGCCGAGATCGGGGCTGCGGCGCGGGTGTCGAGCAGACGGAACGGGCTCAGCGACACGAACAAGCCGTTGGTGGACGAGCCGGCGGAACTCCCGGTGAAGTAGCCGGCGACGTCGACGATGACGTCGGAGGCGGCGGTGGTGAAGATCTTGAAGGTTCCGCCGTTCAGGCCCGTGACCACCTGGTTGGCGATCGTCAGGTCCTTCACCACGTTGAGGTTGGACGAGTTCGGTGCGCCGCCCGAGCCGGGCCACACCGTGAAGTACCCGCTCCCCTTGGCGCCGGCGGCGGGTCAGGTTGATCACCGCTGCGGTGGCATCGCTCGGAACGCCGGCGGTGCGCAGATCGACGGTCCTGGTCTCGTTGGCCACGAATCCCGACGAGGGGCGGGTGTCGAGCACACGGGTCGGGGTCATCGAGACGTACCGCTCCGGCCGTGGCCGTCGCCGCGCTCACGTAGACGCCCTGGACGTCGACCAGCAGATCCCCGCCGCCGAAGTCGAACAGCTTCACCGACCCGTCCGGGGACACCCGCGCCGTGACGGTGTTGGCGATCGTGTGACCGGCGAACTCCGGGTTGATCACCGAGGTGTCCGGCCGAGACTCGTTGGCCGGGTAGATCGTGACGAATCCGGCCTTGGCCGAATCGACGGCGGTGACGTTGAGCACCACCGCCGTGACCGACGCCGCGTCGACTCCTGCGGCCGAGGCCACGGCGGCGGTCACCACCTTGACGGTGACCTCGCCGTTGGCGCCGAGCCGGACGCCGCCGAGGCCGATGCGGGTGTCGAGCACTCGGACCGGGCGATCGGCACATAGCTCGCGGTGGTGGTCGCGGCGGACGCCGATGGCGGCGCCCAACGCCACGATCGACGCCGTGATCATCGCGAGCACGCCGAGCAGCGCGAACAGCGAGCGCCGCGGCTGGGATCGATGGGGTGGCCCCCTGTGCGAACAGCTTCATCTCTCACGCTCCCGGTGATGCCGGTCGCCCGGCGCCATCATGGAGGAACGACCCGCCCGAGCCGATCCCGCTCGTGCGGCAGGCTATACGTGGTCGTCCGCACACGGGTCGCGGCCGAACCGGGTCGATCGACCCGGTTCTGCTTGACTGTGCTGGTGCGAATCTCGGCTCGATCGGATTCATGCCCTGCGTGCGCTGGCCCAGCTCGCCGCGGCATCACCCGACGGATCGCGCTGCATCACCGCCGAAGAGATCGCCACGGCCCAGGAGATCCCGGCCAAATTCCTCCTCGAGATCCTCCAGCGGGCTTCGGGCCGATCATCTCGTTCGCAGCCAGCGGGGAACCGATGGGGGTTATGCCCTCGCGCCCGACCGGCGGCCGACATCACCCTCGCCGAGATCCTCCGGGCCCTCGAAGGTCCACTGATGACGGTGCACGACTCCAGCCTCAGCGAGCTCTCGTACCCCGGACCCGCCGAGGCCCTGGTCGAAGTGTGGATGGCCACTCGCTCCGCACTCCGGTCGGTCTTCGACCAGGTCACCCTGGCCCAACTGGTGACCGGGAAGCTCCCGGCCCATGTCCGCAAGCTGGCGGCCGAGTACGTGGCGTCGGCCCCGACGTGAGGGGCAGCGGCGCATGAGCTCGAACCAGAAGCCGACCCGGCCCGAGACCGCCCTCGTCCTCGGCGGCTCCAGCGAGATCGGACTGGCGACGGTTCGCCACCTGGCCGGGAGCGGACTGCGGCGGGTCGTGCTCGCCGCCCGCAACGCCGAGCGGCTCGAGGTCGAGTTGCAGGCGTCGCCCCTCGCGCTCGACGAGGTGATCGTGATGGCGTGGGACGCCCGAGAGATCGAGTCCCACGACTTCCTGCTCGATCGAGCGACTCAACGGCTCGGCCGACTCGACCTCGTGCTGTGTGCCGTCGGCTCGCTCGGCCACGGTGCCGGGATCGACGCCAGCCCCGAAGCCGCCACCGCCTTGTTCGAGGCCAACTTCTCCGGTCCTGCGAGCGCCTTGCTCGCAGCGGCCCATCACCTGAAGCGGCAGGGGAGTGGCACCATCGTGGCCCTGTCCTCGGTCGCTGGGCTCCGGGCCCGGAGGTCGAACTTCCTGTATGGATCGGCCAAGGCGGGATTCGACACCTTCGTGGCCGGGCTCGGCGACGCCCTCGTCGGGACCGACGTGCGGGTCATCACGGTTCGTCCGGGGTTCGTCCGCACGCGCATGACCGATGGCCTCGAACCGGCCCCGTTCGCCAGTGACGCCGAGGACGTGGCCATCGCCATCGCCGAGGCGCTGGATCGCCCTGGTGACCGGATCGTGTACGTCCCGAAGGTGCTCGGCCCGTTGTTCGCCGGCCTTCGAGCTGCGCCCCGGCCGATCTGGCGCCGCATCGCCGGCGACCGCTGACCAGCGGCGGGACGTATCGCCGGCGACCCGGCCCAGGTCGTCCGTGGCCGGTGGGCCTCCTCGATCCGGGCCGAATCGCCCACTTCCCTCACCGCGCCCCGATCGGTAAGGTCTTGCCATCAACTCCATCACATCACTGGAGTTGACCGAGTTAGGCGAATTGACCGAATGGCTCATGTTGGCGGACTCGGCCGAGCAGTAGGACACAGATCGAGGCGGTGCGGAGATGCACGAATTGTTCTTGAGCATGACGGGCATCGGTGTCGGGTTCATGGTCGGACTGACCGGCATCGGTGGCGGGGCGCTCATGACCCCGATCCTCGTGCTCGTCTTCGGCATCGACCCGCTGACCGCGGTGTCGAGCGATCTCGTCGCCTCCCTGGTGATGAAGCCGGTCGGATCTGCGGTCCATGCCAAGGAAGGCACGATCCACCGGCGTCTCGTGGCGTGGCTCTCCCTCGGTTCGATGCCTGCCGCGTTCGCCGGAGTGTTGATCCTCAAGGCCCTCGGCGATTCGGTCGAGGTGCAGCACCGGCTCAAGCTGGTGCTCGGCGTCGCCCTCCTGCTCGCCGTCGGTGGCATCGCCTTGAAGGGGCGACTCACCGCTCGGCGGGTTGCCGCGGCCGGTGCGCTGGAAGCAACCCCCGCCGTCAAGGTCCTCCCCACCGTGGTCGTCGGACTCGTTGGCGGGCTGATGGTCGGAATGACCTCGGTCGGCGCCGGCTCGCTGATGATCGTCCTGCTGATGTTGCTCTATCCCCGGATGGACACCCGCACCCTCGTCGGGACCGATCTCGCCCAGGCGATTCCGTTGGTCGCCGCCGCCACCTTCGGCCACCTGCTGTTCGGGTCGGTCGAGTTCGCCTTGGCCGGGTGGCTACTGCTGGGGGCGATCCCCGGCGTGTACGCCGGTGCGCGAATCTCTTCGACCACCACGTCGCCCCACATCCGTCCTGTCCTCATGGTCCTGCTGTTGCTCTCGGCCACGAAGCTCCTCGGTGCGTCCACCAATGTGCTCGCAGTGATGGCGCTCGTGCTGGTCGCCGGCGCAGCGATCTACGTCCTGTCCACCCGTCGTTCGACGAACCCTGCCGCGGCAACGATCGCCGTGGCCTCCGTTTCCCACGAAGGAGCGCGATGAGTACCGCCACCCGTGGCTACGAGCTGACCCACCTGCGGGTGCTCGAAGCCGAATCGATCCACATCATGCGGGAGGTCGCCGCCGAGTTCGAGCGGCCCGCGCTGCTGTTCTCCGGCGGCAAGGACTCCATCGTCATGCTGCACCTGGCGATGAAGGCCTTCTTCCCGGCCAAGATCCCGTTCCCCGTGATGCACGTCGACACCGGGCACAACTTCCCCGAGGTCATCGAGTACCGGGACCGGCGAGTCGCCGAGCTGGGCCTCAAGCTCGTCGTGTCGAGCGTCCAGGACGACATCGACGCCGGGCGAGTGGTCGAGGAGACCGGGCCCAAGGCCAGCCGGAACCGGCTGCAGACGACGGCATTGCTGCGGGGCATCACCGAGAATCGCTTCGATGCCGTGTTCGGTGGCGGGCGCCGTGACGAGGAGAAGGCCCGGGCCAAGGAGCGGGTGTTCTCCTTCCGTGACGAGCACGGTCAATGGGACCCGAAGAACCAGCGTCCCGAGCTGTGGAATCTGTTCAACTGCCGGGTCCGCAAGGGCGAGAACATGCGGGTGTTCCCGATCTCGAACTGGACCGAGCTCGACATCTGGCAGTACATCGCCGAGGAGAACATCGACATCCCGTCGATCTACTACGCCCACGAGCGTGAGGTGATCGGCGCGACGGCATGTACCTCGCCGTCACCCCGTTCATCACCGTCATGGAGGGCGAGGTGCCGTTCCGCAAGGTCGTGCGGTTCCGGACCGTCGGCGATGCGTCGTGCACCGGCGCGGTCGATTCCCCGGCCGCCGACGTGTGGGCCGTCATCGACGAGGTGGCCGCCACCCGGATCACCGAACGAGGCGCGACCCGCGCCGACGATCGAATCAGCGAGGCCGGCATGGAAGACCGGAAGAAGGAGGGCTACTTCTGATGAGCGAGTTGCTGCGTTTCGCCACCGCCGGATCCGTCGACGACGGAAAGTCGACCCTCATCGGCCGGCTCCTCTACGACTCGAAGTCGATCTTCGAGGATCAGCTCGAAGCCGTCGAGCGCACCAGCGCCGACCGGGGCGACGAGTACACGAACCTGGCCCTGCTCACCGACGGTCTGCGGGCCGAGCGGGAACAGGGCATCACGATCGACGTCGCCTACCGGTACTTCGCCACCCCCAAGCGCAAGTTCATCATCGCCGACACCCCGGGTCACCTGCAGTACACCCGGAACATGGTGACCGGCGCCTCGACCGCCGACCTCGCCCTGATCCTGATCGACGCTCGCAAGGGCGTGCTCGAGCAGAGCCGGCGTCACGCGTTCCTCTCGGCGTTGCTCGGCATCCCCCACCTCGTGCTGTGCGTCAACAAGATGGACCTCGTCGAGTGGTCGCAGGAGGTGTTCGAGCAGATCAAGGCCGACTTCCGTGAGTTCGCCGCCAAGCTCGACGTCCACGACCTCACCTTCATCCCGATGTCGGCGCTGCTCGGCGACAACATCGTGAACAAGAAACGAGCACATGGACTGGTACGACGGCGGAACCCTGCTGTCGCACCTCGAAGAGGTCCACATCGCCTCGGACCGCAACCTGATCGATGCCCGGTTCCCGGTGCAGTACGTGATCCGGCCGATGTCCAAGGAGTACCCGGACTACCGCGGCTTCGCCGGCACCGTCATGGGCGGCGTGTTCAAGCCGGGCGACGAGGTCATGGTGCTGCCGTCGGGCCGAACCTCGCGCATCAAGTCGATCGACACCTACGACGGCGAGGTGGCCGAGGCCTTCTCGCCGATGGCGTGCACGATCACCCTGGTCGACGAGATCGACATCTCTCGCGGCGACATGATCTGCCGGCTCAACAACCGGCCGGTCG
This sequence comes from Ilumatobacteraceae bacterium, assembly GCA_041394645.1. GTDB lineage: Bacteria > Actinomycetota > Acidimicrobiia > Acidimicrobiales > Ilumatobacteraceae > JAWKHV01. Next base: position 91,499 of record JAWKHV010000021.1, read on the forward strand.
CCGGTCAGGAACTCGACGCCACGATCTGCTGGATGTCGGAGACCTCCGGCTTCGCCCCCGGCCGCCGGTTCCTCATGAAGCACGGCACCAAGACGGTCAAGGCGACCGGCACCGAGATCCAGTACCGGCTCGACGTGTCGACGTTGCACCGTGACGAAACGGCGACCGAGCTCACCCTCAACGAGATCGGCCGGGTGCGGCTGCGCACCGTGGCCCCGATCTTCTACGACGAGTACAAGCGCAACCGGCAGACCGGGTCGTTCATCCTCATCGACGAGGCGACGAACAACACCGTGGCGTCGGGCATGCTGATCCCCGCCCACCAGCGGGGGGCGGGCAGGTTCCCGACTCGTCGCCCAACGTCACCTGGCACGCCGGCTCGATCAGCCGAGAGGCGCCGCTGGGACCGGCTCGGGCTCAAGGGCGCGACGCTGTGGCTCACCGGGCTGTCGGCGTCGGGCAAGTCGACGATCGCGTTCGAGGTCGAGCGACTCCTGCTCGAGGCGGGTCGCCCGTGCATGGTGCTCGACGGCGACAACCTGCGCCATGGCCTCAACGCCGATCTCGGGTTCACTGCCGCCGACCGGGCGGAGAACGTGCGCCGGGCCGGTGCGGTCGCTCAGTTGATGGCGGACGCCGGCATCGTGGCGATCGTCCCGATCATCAGCCCGTACGAGGCCGACCGGGCCCGGATCGCGGCGGCCCACGCCGAGGCAGGGCTCGAGTTCCACGAGGTGTTCGTGAACACCCCGATCGAGGAGTGCGAGCGCCGAGACCCGAAGGGCCTGTACGCGAAGGCCCGGGCCGGGGAGATCACCGGGTTCACCGGGGTCGACGACCCGTACGAGGCGCCACTCGATCCGGCACTCGAACTGCGGCCCGAAGCCGGCGCTGCAGCCCTCGCAGCCCAGGTGGTCGAACTGCTCGACTGACACGTCTGCCAAAAATCGCCGCAGTCGACGGTTCCGCCCGGTCAACACCGAGCGGAACCCCTGGTCAGAGTCTCTGGCCTCGGGATCGCCGTTCCGACTGCGGCGATTTTTCGCGCCGCACCGGCAGCACGGTGCCGATTCGATCGCCGCCGGGCCCACCTCGGTTCGGTGATCGAGGAGTTGGCGTTGCGACAGGCCGGCGTGATCTCGCGCCGGCAAGCACGAGCGCTCGGGTGCTCGAACCGGAGATGGTCCGGGCTGCTGGAGCGAGGTGAGCTCATTCCGGTCTTCTCGGACACCGCCGCCGTCGCGGCACTTCCCGGCGAGTTGTCTCCGACCGGCCGGACCTACGCCGCGGTCCTGCTCGGCGGAGACGGTTCGCTCGCGAGCCGAAGGAGTGCGCTGCGACTCCACCGCATCGAGACCGTCCCGGGCGAGGACGTGCTGCGCACCACCGATGGTGCCCATCGACGGTCTCGACAGGTCGTCTTCCAGCGATCCCGTTGTCGGCTGGACCTCGAACACCGCTCGGTGGGCGGCGTGCCGTCGGTGCCGCCCGAACGTGCGCTCGTCGACCTGGGTGCGGTCTGCGACGAGGGGGTCGTCGAGCGGGCCACGGAGTCGCTGATCGTGGCCCGACTGGCATCGGTGGTCCGCCTCGGCGAGGTGGCCGATGCTCACGCCCGCCAGCGCTGTCCCGGCGCGAGCGACCTGCAACGGGTGCTTCGCCGGTGGCCGGAGGGAGTCGTCGAGCCGGACTCGGTCCTCGAGGTACGGGCGGCACGTCTGCTCCGGAGGGTCGGGCTCGACTTCCGTCATCACGCGGTGCTGGAAGGTCTGGAGGTCGACTTCGCGCTCGATCGTGAGCGGACGGTGGTCGAGACCGACGGTTTCGAGTTCCACGGTGGACGAGATGCCTTCGAGCGCGATCGGGAACGGGACCTCACCCTCGCCGCGGCTGGCGGCGTGATCCGGCTCACCTGGCGGATGGTGGTCGAACAACCGGACCGAACTGCAGCGCTGCTCGGTGCCGCAGTGATCCGCTGACATCCGGCTGACGGGGGCTCGCGACAGTGGCGGCATGAAGCGATGTGCAGCACTACTGATGGTTGCGGGACTGGCGTTCGGTGCGAGCGCCTGCGGAGGAGGAGACGACGGTGGCGACGTGACGGCGGCCGACATCAAGAAGACCCTCATCGAGGAGGCCGAGCTCGACGAGGAGATGGCGGACTGCGTCGCCAGCGCGATCACGGCCGAGTACGGCGAGGACAGCAACGTGCTGAAGGAACTCACGAAGGCGGATCCCGACGTCAGCTCCGACGTCCAGGACAAGGTGATCGAGCTGATGACGAACTGCGCCCTCGGCGAGTGATCGCAGGGATGCGGCGGCGGCCGGCGGCGGTGCGCGCCGACCGCCGCTGCGTTCCTGGTCCGACCATGCCGTCGGCGCGTTGGGACGGCAGGTCGTGACGGGTTTACGCTCGGTTCCATGACTTCCCCCGTGCGTGTTGCCGTCACCGGAGCGGCCGGCCAGATCGGCTACTCCCTCCTGTTCCGAATCGCTTCCGGGGCCATGCTCGGCCCGGACACCCCCGTGATCCTCCAGTTGTTGGAGATCACCCCGGCCCTCAAGGCCCTCGACGGGGTGAAGATGGAGCTCGACGACTGCGCCTTCCCGTTGCTCACCGACATCGTCTGCACCGACGACGCCAACGTCGCGTTCGGCGATGCGGACGTGGCGTTGCTCGTCGGGGCGATGCCCCGCAAGGCTGGCATGGAGCGCAGCGACCTGCTCTCGGCCAACGGTGGCATCTTCAAGCCGCAGGGCGAGGCGCTCAGCGCCAGCGCCAAGAAGGACGTGAAGATCCTCGTCGTCGGCAACCCGGCCAACACCAACGCCCTCATCGCCCAGCAGAACGCCAAGGACCTCGATCCCGGCCGCTTCACGGCGATGACCCGCCTCGACCACAACCGCGCCATCACCCAGATCGCCGCCAAGCTCGGCGCCACGGTGAACGACGTGAAGAAGATGACGATCTGGGGCAACCACTCGACGACGCAGTACCCGGATCTGTTCCACTGCGAGGTGAACGGCTCCCCGGCCTACGGCCAGGTGAACGACCACGACTGGGTCGAGAACAGCTACATCCCGTCGGTCGCCAAGCGGGGTGCGGCGATCATCGAGGCCCGCGGTGCTTCCTCCGCGGCGTCGGCCGCCAACGCGGCGATCGACCACATTCGTAGCTGGACCCTCGGCACGCCCGACGGCGACTGGGTGTCGATGGGCATCCCGTCCGACGGCAGCTACGGCGTGCCGGAGGGCATCATCTCCAGCTTCCCGTGCGTCTGCAAGGACGGAAGTACGAGATCGTCCAGGGCCTCGGGATCGACGAGTTCTCGCGGGGCAAGATCGACGCCTCGGCGGCCGAGCTGGTCGAGGAAGCGCGACGCCGTCCGGAACTCGGCCTGATCTGAGCCGAGCCGGTCTCGGCGAGTCGGGCGGGAACGTGGGGTCCCCGCCCGACTGGCCGAACCGATCAGGACACGGCGACTCAGGACACGGCGACGGCGCAGGCGGCGCGCATCATCGAGTCGACGCCGTTGCGCAACTCCTCGTCGCTGATCCGCACGCTCTCGCCGTTGTCGGCCAGGAGATCCGAGACGGTCATCATGGCCAGGGCCTCGATGCCCTTGACCGCGGCGACGGTGTACATCATCGCCGCCTCCATCTCGACCCCTTGGTGCCCGAGCCGCTTCCACCGGGCGAACGTGGTGGGGTCCGGGTCGTAGAACAGGCCGCTCGACACGATGGGCCCGACGTGCACGGTGGCGCCGGTCGCCTCACTGGCGGCGACGGCCGCAGCGACGAGGGTCCACGTGGCGCACGGCGCCCAGCCCTCCATGCCGGCGTATCGCAGCGGCGTGGCGTCGTCGCAGCTCGCCGACAGCCCGATGACGGTGTCGGCCATCTTCATCGCCGGCTGGAGCCCGCCGCACGTCCCGACCCGGATCAGCCGGGTGGCGCCGAGCTGGACGAGTTCCTCGAACACGATCCCGGCGCTCGGACAGCCCATCCCGGTCGACTGCACGCTGATCGGCTTGCCCTCGAAGGTGCCGGTGTACCCGAGCATCCCCCGTTCCTCGTTGACGAGGCGGGCGCCGGGATCGAAGAACGTCTCCGCGATGTAGGCGGCACGGCGGGGATCGCCGGGGCAGAGGACAGCAGGTGCGTAGTCGCCGGGCTCGGCGCGGAGATGAATCGGCATGGACCGCAGCGTATTCGCCCCCGCCGCGGGCGGGGGCGGTGGGCCGTAGGGCCCGAACTGCGGTTCGAGCGGCTGGTTTCGTCCGCCACCGGCTGACGGGCGGCACTCGCTCCGGTACCTTGCCCACCGTGGTGGGATGGGCACACATCGTGGATCTGGTGGCGACGGAGCGGTATCCGCTCCACGACTCGTTGCTGGCGGCCTACGCCGAGCTGTTGCACGACGCCTCGGCGGCGTATCGACGTGACGGCTGGGTGGAGTTCCCCGGCTTCTTCCACGCCGACGGGGTCGAGGTCCTGCGCGACGAGGCCGTGCAACTCGCACCCCTCGCCCACCTGCCCGAGACCGGCGACTCGTGCGTCGCCTACGACGTGTTCCCGATCGACGGTGGCCTGCGCGCCTTCTACGAGTGGACCGGCCTCCTGCGCTTCGTCAGCGGGATCGTGGGCGAACTCGTCATGTTCCGCTCGGCGGATCCCCTGGGGGCGCTCGTGCTCAGCATGGCGTCCGACGGTCGAGGCGTCGAACCGGAGCGGGGTGGCCCGTCGGTCAACCTGGCCGTCACCCTGGCCGTTTCGTCCGGCGGGGGCGACACGATCATGGATGGCGTGCACACCGGAGTGAGCGAGCCCGAACGCTGCTGTTGTGGGATGCCAGCCGAATCGCCCGTGGCGTCACCGCGGTCACCGGGGCGGGCGTCCGGATGGAGACCCGGATGCTGTTCAGCCCCGTGCCCGGCGTGGACTCGACCGACGGCGACAAGCTCGCCCGGTTCGGCCGACTCCCCAGGCCCAGCCGCCGCAGCTGAGGCGAACCTCCCGGCTCACGTCCCCAGGTCGACCTCCATGACGACGGGTCCGTTCGGCGCGGGGTCGTTCGGGCCCGGCTCCGCGGTGACCTCGACCCGGGGAACTTGGTCGGATCGACCGCGGCGGTCAGCCGGACATCGCTGCGTCCCGCCGAATCGGGATGGAACGTTCCCGCCGAGATCCGGTGAGGGGCGTCGGGGCGGTCGTCCTCGGCGACGAACCACACCTCGTAGAACTGGCCCGTCGGAAGGATCTCGAGCGTGTCGGTCTCGAGATGCACCTCGCGGCCGATCCCGGTCCCGACGACCGAGAGCTCACCGGTCCCCCCGCCGACCTGCCCGATCGGGCCGGCGTACTCGACCGTGCCGGCACCCGGACCGTCCGGACGCCCATCGTCGCGGCCGGCGAGCGCCGCCGATCAGCCCGCCGACCGCAAGGAGCGCCAGCGCGGCAGCAGCCGGAAGCCAGATCCGGCGGGTCGGGACGGGTACGCGCCGGCTGGCCCGTCCGGCTCGACCGGCCTCGGTGGGCCCGGTCGAACTCCGGTGGGCCAGCGCGGCCTGGCGGATCGCCGCCACCCGAGCGGGGTCGATCGGCGGCACGGGCTCGTCCAGCGCGGCAGCGAGGCGCTCGAGCACGACGTCCTCGACGTCGCCGTCGGTTCCACCGGCGTCCGGATGGTCGTCGAAGCGATCGTCAGCCATGGTCTCGCTCCAGGAGCGCAGCGCGAGTCGGCCGAGGGCGCGACTGCGACATCCGCACGGCGCCGGCACGCTTGCCGATCACTTCGCCGACCTGCTCCGCGCTGAGCTGGCCGACCACCCGAAGTTCGAGGATCTCCCGGTCGTCGTCGGGCAGCGACGAGCGCGTCGCGCACCGCAACGATCTCGTCCGCCTGCTCGATCCGGGTTCCGGGCGGAGCCTCGCCATGGCCGGACATCGCCGCGACCACGACATCGGACGCTGCGCTCCACCAGCCGCGCCGACCGTCCGCTCGACCGATAGCTCTCCAACACCACGTTGCGAAGGATTCCGTACATCCAGGCGTCGAAGCCAGCCCCTCGCCACGAAAACTGCTCGATGCGTTCCATCGACCGAACGAGCGCCGTCGCTGACGGCGTCCTCGGCGGCCTGGAGATCGGGGAGTCGTCGTCGTGCATAGTCGAGCAATCGTGGGCGGCAATGGCGATACAGCACTTCCCACGCATCGGGGTCGTGCTGCTGCGCTCGTGCCACGACCCGTCGGAGGTCGGCGGCATCGAGAGGAACCGCGGTGGTTGCTCCGTTCATGACCAGTCAGACCTTCGTGTCACACGATGATTCGGATTGTGATTCGGATCGGGCCATTCGAACTCAGTTCCTCGTAACAATCCGGACCCAGTACCCGGCCAACCGGCGTGGCGAACCCGGCCCTTCGCCGCGGTGCTCGACCGGGACCGAGTTGAGGAAGTCGAGAGGAATTCGGTGACGCGCCGACCGCTCGGGTCATAGACGGACATCCGACCGCTACCGAACGGAGCGATTCATGTCCCGCAGAACCCACCTCTTCGCTGCTGCAGCCCTCGCTGCGACCCCGGCCCTCGCCTTCGCCGACGTCGTCGCCGCCATGCCCGCCCCACCACCGACCGACACGTCGACGCCGGAAACCACCGACGCCGGCGTGGCCGCGATGTTCATGGTCTCGTCCTCGAGCGACGCGGCCGACGCCAACCCGGGTGACGGTGTGTGCGCCGACGCCACCGGCGTGTGCACGTTCCGCGCCGCGGTCCAGGAGGCCAATCTGGCCGATGGCGAAGCCCACGTCGAGCTCCCGGCCGGCACGTACCGGCTCACGGTTCGAGGAGGCGGCGAGGACGCCGGGTTGACCGGCGATCTCGACATCACCGGCAAGGTCGTCGTGATGGCGGCCGGAGCCGTACTCGACCTCGGTGCCCTCGGCGACCGCGGCTTCGACATCGCGGCCGGCGCGTCGCTCCACGTCCAAGGTCTGACCGTGTTCGGCGGAGCTCCCTCCTCGGGTGAGTCCGGTGGCGCGTTCCGCAGTGCCGGCATGCTGCGCCTCGACGGGGTCGACGCCCACGCCAATCAGGTCTGGGGTCCCGGTGCATCCGGCGGCGCGATCGTCAACGTCGGCGGCGAGCTCGTCGTGTCCGGATCGACGATCTCCATGAACAAGGCGACGCGCGCCGGCGGCGCGATCGAGGCCGATGCCGGCATGACGACCATCGTCGGCTCCCGGCTCGAAGGCAACTGGGTCGGCTCGGCGCCCGGCAACGGCGGTGCCTTCCACCTCACCGGTGCCGGCACCGTGATCGTCGACGATTCGATCGTCGTCGGCAACGTGGCGGCCGCCGAGGGCGGCGGGCTGTGGAACTCGGCCGGCGGCACGATGACCGTCACCGGTTCCGACATCTCCGGCAACGGCGCCAACGGCGTCGACCCCGATCAGGGCGGTGGCGGACTGTTCAACGACGGCGGCACCCTCGTCGTCGAGAACTCGACCGTCTCCGGCAACACCGCCTCGAACGGTTCCGGTTCCGGTGGCGGGCTGTTCAACAACGCCGGCACGCTCGAGGTGTCGAGCACCACGATCGAGGCCAACCGCACGGCCCGTGCCGGCGGCGGGATCGAGGCGAACGCCGGAACGACGATCCTCGACGACGTGACCTTGCGCGCCAACCGGGCGACCCACAAGCCCGGCAACGGCGGTGGGCTCCACCTGTCGGGCGCAGGGATGGTCGAGGTCGCCAACAGCCTCGTGGCCGGCAACGTGGCCGGTGCCGAGGGCGGCGGGCTCTGGAACTCCGCCGGCGGCACGATGACGATCACCGGCACGACGATCGAGTTCAACGGAGCCGACGGCACCGACGCCGATCAGGGCGGCGGTGGACTGTTCAACGACGGCGGCACCATGACGGTGTCCGGCTCGGTCCTGTCGAACAACTCGGCGTGGAACGGGTCAGGGTCCGGCGGTGGGGTCCTGAACAACGGCGGGAACCTGGAGATCTCCGGGACCGAGATCGTGCAGAACGGCTCGGCTCGCGCCGGTGGAGGCGTGGAGGCCAATGCGGGTACGACGGTCATCGAGTCCACGACCTTCGACCGCAACTGGACCGGGCCGCGACCCGGCAACGGTGGTGCGTTGCACCTCACGGGCACCGGGACGGTCACGATCGCGGACAGCGTGGTGCGCCGGAGCTACGCCAGCAATGAGGGCGGCGGCATCTGGAATTCGCCGTCCGGGACGATGACCGTCACCGGCACCGAGTTCGACGGGAACATCGTCGACGGTGGTGTGAACGGGCCGGACTGGTTCCAGAAGGGCCCGGTCGCCGGCGGATCGCTGACGATCGACGGCACGGTGGTCCCGGCGCCCCCGGCGTCCTGAACCGTCTCGTGGGTGGGGCGGCGGGCGCCCGTCCCACCCACGAGCCTGCGCTGCTGGTCCCGCAATCGCGGCCCCTCGGACGTAGCCGGCAGGGCCGGACATCGGCACCTTGGCGGTCGAACCCTTGGACCTCATCGACTCGGCGGGATCAACCGGTGAGCGGGGACGGCTACTTCAGGAAACGACTCGTCGTGTTGTCGGCGAGGAGCTTTCCACCGGTCTGGCAGGTCGGGCAGTAGTCGACCTCGTAGGACGAGTACTCCACGGCGCGGATGGTGTCGCCGCACACCGCGCACGCCTCGCCCGACCGGTGATGAACCCCGCCGGGCCGGTCGGCCGAGGACGACATGTCCGGTCGGGTCCGCTCGTAGGCGAGCCCGTCGGAGACTGCATCGGCGATCGCGGCGACGATCGCCTCGGCTGCAGTCGCGTCCTTGGCCAGCTTGCCGGTCGTGGCGAACGGCGAGAGCCTGGCCCGGTGGCACACCTCGTTCGCCAGGCGCCGCCCCAGACCGGCGATCTTTCGTTGGTCCCGCAGGAATCCGTGCACCCGCACCGACTCCGCGGCGAACAGGGCGCGCATCGCCGTCGCGTCGACCTGATCGGCCTCCGGGCCGAGGTCGTCGAGCGGCGGACTGGTGAGCTCGGCGTCGGCGGGCAGGCACCACACGCCCGCCCGGCGCTCGGTGCCGGCCTCGGTCAACAGCAGCGCCCGACCGTCGGCGAACACGAACCGGGCCTGACCGCCGCGGGGCTTGGCCGATTGCTTCGGATCGTCCTTCAACCTCCCGCCCTGCATGAGGTGGACGGCGAAGGTGACCGGCTCGAAGCGGAGCAGGAGGTACTTGCCGCGCCGGCCGACCTCCCGCAGCGGGAGCCCGTACGCCGCATCGGGCGCCGGGACCGCGGTCTTCAACGCGGTGAAGTTCAGCGGCCGGAACCGTTCCAACACCGCTCCGCCGAACTCGGCGGTCAGCCGCTCGGCGTGCGCTTGGACCTCGGGCAGCTCGGGCATCGGTCAGGCGTACTCGACCTCGGCGCCGATCTCCCCGAAGACCGCGTCGAGCTGTTGGAACACCGGGATCGCCTCGACCAGCTTCTGGGAGTCGCCCGTGAGCAGGATCTGTCCGGTGGTGAAGGCCTGCTCTGCATTCAGCGTGCCGGTCGCCACGCCCACCGCCGTCTCCCAGCTCTGCTCGAAGCGCACGTCTTCGGGGTAGGCGGGCCCGGCGCCGAACGCGGCCGTTCCGTCGCCGATCTGCAGGTGGTAGATCACGTCGCCCTCGGGACCGTCGGTCACCGCTTGGGTCAATCCGATCGAGACCGTCTCGGCCAGGGACCGCAGGCCCTCGTCGGCGGCCACGGGCGGACAGGGCGTCGATCCACTCGGACTCAGATAGCGCAACACGTCTCGTAGTCTGGCAAATCGTGCATCCCACTGGAAGCGCGTCGGCTCCGACCATCCGCTCAGCGACGATCGCGCCCATCCCGAGGCGACCCAGGAGGAGTGGACGTTCTCGTGGTGGGCCCCCGACGGCTCGATCGCCGGGGTCACCGGCTACCGGCTGATCGCGCCCCGATCGGCCTGGTACTGGTGGGCACTGGCCCGGCCAGGGCACCCGCTCCTGCACCTCACCGAGTACGAGATCCCGAGACGGTCCGACCCGATGATCGCCAAACCGCCGGAGATGTGGGCCCAGTTCACCTGTGAGCATCCCTTCGAGCAGTGGACGGTCGGCAACGAGGGCCATGCCGTCGAGCTCGACGATCCCGACGACGCCCTCGGCCTCGCCTACGGCCGTCCTGCGCCGATGTCGAGCGATCTGGAGTGGTACGCGACCGGTCCGGCTCGCGACATCGTGGCGGGCTATGAACAGCCCGGAGTCCTTCACGGCGACGTCGAACTCGTCGCCGGTGTCCTCGAGCTGAGCGAGTTGCAGGCGCACCGCACCCACCGCTGGACCCGACACCCCGGCGCGGTCCTCCCGCCCTGGGATCCGGGCCCCGCCGTCGCCCATCTCGGGCTGCGGGCCCCCTTCAGGTTTCCCGACGGCAGCGTGTGTGATCTCGTCCTCACCGCCCACGGATGGCGCCGGCGGACGAGCCCTGCTCAGAGGTGAACTCAACGGCCCACGGCGTGTCACTGTGACGAAACACACTCGACACGAAGGTCCCTCACGCTTGGTGCCGTGTTGTCCCCGCAGCTCGATGGTTACGCGATCGGCGTGACCGCGGACCGACGGGCGGCCGACGAGATCGAACCGCTGACGGCGCTTGGGTCCAGTGTGATCCACGGGCCGACGATGCGGACCCTGCCCCTCGGTCACGACGACGGCCTTCGCATGGTGACACAGTCGATCGTCGAGCGCCCGCCGGACGGGGTGATCGCGGTGACCGGGCTCGGGCTGCGGGCCTGGCTCGCGGCGGCCGAGGTCTGGGGAGTCGGCGACGGGGTGGTGCAGTCGTTGTCGGGGACGATCGTCTTCGCCGGAACCGCTGCGTCCGAGCGGGCGCTTCGCGACGCGGGGATCAGCACGGTCCGCCGGATCGACGGGTCGGTCGAGGACCTCGTCGCCCAGGTCGTCCACGACCTCTCGCAGTCCGGCCGGGTCGTCCTCGAGCAGCCGTCGCCGGTCGAGTTCGAGCTCGGTGACGCCCTGCGCCAGGCGGGCATCCAGATCACCCCGGTTCCCGTCTACGAATGGACCCTGCCGGACGACATCCGGCCTGCGCTCCGGCTGATCGATGCGGCGGCGAACGGCACGCTGCACGCCGTCACCTTCACCAGTGCCCCCGCGATGCAGAACCTGTTCATGATGGCCGCCGAGTACGACCTGGACCGGCTGCTGCGCAGCGCCTTGAACGGGCGGGTGATCCCGATGTGCGTCGGCCCCATCTGCCTGGCCGCCGCCGAACGGTGTGGCGTTCGCCGGGTCGAGATCCCGTCCAAGTACCGCATCCCGGCGATGGTCGAGGGCCTGGCTCGATTGCTCGACGCCCGCACCCGACGGTTCCGTTTCGCCGGCCACGAGGTCGTGCTCCGCGGCAGCGTCATGGAACTCGACACCGAGCGGGTCGAGCTCGGCGATCGCGAGGCGAGCTTGCTGGCCGCGCTCACGTCATCGCCGGGCAGCCTGTTGAGCAAGCGTCAGCTGCTGGTCGAGGTGTGGGGCTCGCGGACCGCCAACGACCACGTCGTCGAGGTGACCGTCGCCCGCCTCCGGCGGCGACTCGGGGCCTGCGCCGACGCCATCGTCGCCGTGCCCCGCCGGGGGTACCGGTTCGAGGGCATCTCGGCGGCCTGAGCTGCACCGGGCGGGTTCCCGAGACGGGTGCGCCTGGGTGGTCCACTCGGCGTCGACCGGGCGGCGACAGAATGAGGTCGTCATGTACGAGCGCGACATCCTCCAGGACTTCGACCCCCGCCGGAAGCCGACCTTCCCGACGGTGGAGGCGGTCACCGGGCTCGTCGTCGAGGACCGGGCGTCCGGGTTCTGCGGCGACGTGGTCAGGACCAGCCACGAAGCCGTGACCCTGCGAGCCCGGGGTGGCGAGCACCGCCACTTCCGGTGGAAGGAGGGCGGATTCCTGTTCGAGGGCAAGCCGGTCACCCTGTCGGGTCGGCACCTGCCGCTCGCACCGGCAGATCACCGCCTCGGATCGATCGCCACCGCGACACCTGCAGCGGTGTCGCTCGGGCCACCACGCATCTGGGTCGAGGGCAAGCACGATGCGGAGCTGGTCGAACACGTCTGGGGCGACGATCTGCGCGATCTCGGCATCGTCGTCGACCGCTCCACCGGATCGGACGACCTCGCCGAGGCGGTCACCGGAGTTCGGCCCGGGACCCACCCGCCGCCTGGGGTGCTCGTCGACCACCTGGTGGACGGATCAAAGTGCGGATCGCGGCGACGGTCGAGACCCCGACGTGCTGGTGACCGGGCACCCGTTCGTCGACGTGTGGCAGGGGATCCGCCCCAAGGCCGTCGGGATCAGCGCCTGGCCGGAGGTTCCTCAAGGGAGTCCCATGGAAACAAGGCATCTGCGGCGCGCTCGGCGTGCCGTTCGGCGGGTTCTGGCCCCGCCTGCGCCGCACGGTCACGAGCTACGCCGACCTCGAACCGGCGCTCGTCGGCGCCGTCGAGCAACTGATCGATTTCGTCGGCACTGGTTGAGCCGGCACTGGTTGAGCCGGCACTGGTCGAGCCAGTGACGCTCAGGTGATACCCGCGAGGCGCATCGTGAGGAATCGGCGTTCGGCCGCGTTCTCCACCAGTTCCAGCGCTCGCGATGTACGCCGCGACCGCCTCGTCGGCCGATCGAGCCCGGCGGAGATCCGCTGCGCCGCGTGGGAAGTAGTACCGGTCGAGGTCATCGCCCAGGTTCGCCATGGCAGCCAAGCCCGCCTCGGGACCGGCCGCCATCGCCAGGGCGATCGCGTGGTTGAGGGCGACGACCGGCGTGGGCCGGAGTTCGTGGAGCCGACGGTAGAGATCGACGACGAGCGGCCATGGCGTGTCACTCGAGGCCGGGGCCGAGGCATGAACGGCGGCGATCGCAGCCTGGGTTGGTAGGGCCCGTACGCTGCTCGATCGAGGCGCGCTCGAGCTGCCGGTGCCCGAGGTCGATCGCCGCTCGGTCCCATCGCGACCGGTCCTGGTCCTCGAGCAGCACGAGGTCGCCGTGATCGTCGGCGCGCGTCGCACGGCGGGCATCGGTGAAGGCGAGGAGCGCCGAGCCGGATCTCGGGTTCGTCGGGAGGAGGGCGGTCATCAGCGAAGCGAGCCAGCGGGCCTCGTCGCACAGATCGCCGCGGATCAGGCGAGCCGAATCCGAGGCGGTGTGCCCTTCGGTGAACACCAGATAGATCACGCCGAGGACGGCATCGAGTCGATCGCGCCGGTGTTCGGGCTCGGGCACGGAGAACGGGACCCGCGCTGCGGTGATCTTGTGCTTGGCTCGCACGAGCCGCTTGGCCATCGTCGCTTCGGGCACGAGGAAGGCCCGGGCGATCTGCGCCGTCGAGAGGCCGCACACGTGGCGGAGCGTGAGCGCCACCTGGGCGTCGGGTGCGAGCGAGGGGTGGCAGCAGCCGAAGACCAGCGCCAGCTGGGCGTCTCCGAGCTGTCGCGGGTCGGCCTCGTCGACGTGGTCGACGGCTGGCTCCGGTGAGAGCTGGGCCGCGAGTCGGGGGAGTCGCTCGTCGAAACGTCGTTGGCGGCGAAGCCCGTCCAACGCCTTGCGGCGAGCCGTGGTGAGTAGCCAGGCCCCCGGGCGGTCCGGAGTCGATCCGGGCCCCCAGCGGCGGGCCGCTTCGACGAAGGCGTCCTGCGCGGCGTCCTCCGCCAGGGCGAGGTCGCCCAGATCTCGCACGAGCACGGCCACCAGCCGGGGCCATTCCTCGGCGAAGATCTGGGCGACGGGATCGGGATTCACGGCGGGCCGGATCGCGTCGCGGTGGGGCCCGCCGGGTCGATCCCGAGCGTCATGCGCCGGCGGTGCTCGGGATGTCGTCGAAGACCATCAGCGGGCGAACCTCGGCGGCGCCGTACTTCACGATCGGTGCCCTGCCCGCCCACTCGAGCGCGGTGTCCAGGTCGGGGACGTCGATCAGGTAGTAGCCGCCGAGCGTCTCCTTGGTCTCGGCGAACGGACCGTCGGTGCTGGCGAGGCTTCCGCCGACCTCGCGGATCGTCGTGGCCGTCTCGATGCCGTGGAGGGCGTCGCCGCCCCGGTGCACGCCGGCCTGGATCATGTCCATCGTGTAGGTCATCCACGCTTGGTGCTCGGCGGCGGACTCGGGGGTGCCCGGCACGGGGCGGGCGTCGGGGGCGGCGTAGAGCAGGATCAGGTACTTCATGGTCACGACCTTTCGAGTGGTGGGCGAGGTGACATCGGTTCGACGTTCGGCCGGGCCGGAGATGGACAGCTCGACCGAAACTTCCGATCGATGACCCGCCCTTGCTGGGCCGGGCTCGTCCGCCGGGTCACGTTGGCTGGGCTCACCGCCCGACGAACGCGTCGCCTCCGTGGCTGAAGTCGCCGCCGACGACGGTGGCCAGCACGGCGGTCTCGCCCAGTCCGTCCCGATCGATCATCCCCGGATCGGCGCCGAGCACCGTGAAGTCGGCGAGCATCCCGGGAGCGAGGTGTCCCTTGCGCCGTTCCTCGAAGCTGGCGAAGGCGGACCCGGCGGAATAGGCGCTGAGGGCCTGACCGACGGTCAGCGCTTCGGCCGGCACGAACGGCTCACCCGTGGCCGTCTTCTGGTTGACCATGTCGTGGATGCCGAGCAGCGGTGCTCCGGCGACGACCGGACGATCGGACGAGCCCGGCAACGGGATGCCCCGCTCGAGGAACGACCGCTGGCGGTACGCGTCGGGGGTTCGGTGCGCGCCGAGCGCCCGCTTCATCCCGTCGCCGATCTCGGAGATGAACCGGCCCTGGGGGACGGGGATCACGCCGAGGGCCTTCCTCGTCGAGCAGGTCCTCGGCGATCACCCCGCAGTGCTCGATCCGGTGGCGGGGGTCCGGACGGGGAAACGTCCGCTGCGCCTCGGCGTAGGCGTCGAGCACGGTCTTGACCGCCCGGTCGCCGATCGCGTGGGTGCAGACCTGCCATCCGGAACGGTGAGCGGCGATGATCCGCTGACGCAACAGCTCGGGTTTGGTCTGGAAGAACCCACACCCACATTCGGCGTCACCGTCGGGCTCGAACGGCTCGAACATCGCCGCCGTCCGGCCGATCAGCGAGCCGTCGGAGAACAGCTTGGTCCCGCCGATCCGGAGCCACTCGTCGCCGAACCCGGAGTGGATGCCGCCGTCGAGGGCGAACGCGTCGCCGTCGTCCTCGTGGTGTTCGAGCTGATGGAGGGCCTCGGTCGCGATCAGCAGGTTGATGCGTTGCTTGAGCAGCCCCCGTCGCCGGGCCTCCTGCCAGGCTCGGATCTCGAGCGCGCTCTGGGCCAGGAAGCCGCCGCCGACCCCGGCCTCGGTGGCCGAGGTCAGTCCTTCGGCGGCGTAGTGCTCGCTCGCGCGGGCGATCGCCGAGACCATCCGCTCCACCGAGGTCGGGTACACCAGCGCGCTGACGAGCCGTTGGGCCTGCTCGAGGATCAAACCGTTGGGACGGCCGTCGGCACCGACCTCGACCCGTCCACCGTCGGGGACCGGAAGGTGGCCGATCTCGGCGAGCACCATCGAGTTCACGGTGCACATGTGTGCGCTGGTGTGTTGGAGCCAGACCTTGTGGCCCGGCGCCACCGCGTCGAGCTCGGCCGCCGTCGGGTGGCGGCGTTCGGCGAGCTTGTTCTGGTCGTAGCCCCGGCCGATGATCCAATCCCCGACCGGGGTGGTCGCGGCCCGGCGCGCCACCGCGGCGCAGATGTCCGCCACGGACGAGACGTGGGCGGAGCCCAACGGGAGGTCGTCGAGCCACAGCCCGAAGGTGAGCATGTGGTTGTGGGCGTCGTTGAACCCGGGAACGGCGGTGCGGCCCTGGAGATCGACGGTCCGGGCCGGTACGACCTGATCCACGAGCTCGGCATCGCCGACGGCGACGATGCGCCCGCCGAGCACGGCGACGGTGGTCGCCTCGGGTCGGTCGGAGGCGAAGGTCCGGAACCGTCCGTTCACGAACACGGTGTCGACGTTGATCCCCATCGGCCCGACCCTAGTGGCGCGCCGAGCGGGGCTCAGTCGGCGACGGCGGCCTGGCGGCGGTGCTTGAGCAACTCGACCGCCATCGGCAGCAACGAGATCGCCACCACGGCGAGGATGGCGAGTTCGAGGTTGTGCTTGACCGCGTCGATCTCACCGAGGAAGTACCCGAGCAGCGTGACGCCGGCGCCCCACATCAGCCCGCCGAGCACGTTGAAGGTGATGAAGGTCCGGTAGTGCATCTTGCCGACGCCGGCGACGATCGGCGCGAAGGTGCGCACGATCGGGACGAAGCGAGCCAGCACGATGGTCTTGGGGCCGTACGTGTCGAGGAAGTCGTGGGCCTTGCGGACGTTGGCCGGATTGAACAACCGGGACTTGGGCCGATCGAACAGCGACGGCCCCACCCGGCGGCCGAAGAGGTAGCCGACCTGGTCGCCGACGATGGCGGCGACGACAGCGGTGAGCATCACCCACGGGATGGCCGGGAGCCGGTGGCCGCCCGCTCCCGACGCCAGGAACCCGGCGATGAAGAGGAGCGAATCGCCGGGCAGGAAGAACCCGACGAAGAGACCGGACTCGGCGAAGACGATGGCTGCGAGGATCAGCAGCCCGCCCTGCTCGAGCCACTGTTGGATGTCGAACAGGGCGAACACGGCCGGAACGGTACTGGTCGAGTCTTGGCGCCAGCTGAGAATCCGGTCGAAAAAGGCC
>JAWKHV010000022.1:0-104200 GCA_041394645.1 Ilumatobacteraceae bacterium
ATCGAGATCATGGGAACGTCGATGAGCCTCGACCCCGAACTGGCCGCGGCGATGTTGGACGCCAACGCGAAGTACTTCTCCGCCACCGGAGCGTTCGACACCGCAGCGCTCGATCGGGCGGCGGCGTGGGTCAACGAGATCGGCAAGTCGCCCAAGTTGTTGACCACCGCCGATTTCACGGTCACCGTCGACTGAGACGGTCCCTCCCCCCTTGGGCCGGAGGACGAGCCACCCCTCGTCCTCCGGCACGAGGATGACCCCGGCGTGCCCAACCGGCGCCGGTCGGACCGAGACATCGCCCGAGCCTGACGAATGAGAGACCACTGATGACGCTCACGGAATCGAACCCGGCCCCAGCGAGCGGGCCGCTCGAAGCGCCCGCCGTCCAGCTGACCGACGTCAGCCTGGTCTTCGGCGGAGCGACCGAGGGCGACCGAGTCCTCGCTCTCGACTCGGTCAGCTTGACGATCCCGGCCGGCCAGTTCGTCGCCGTCGTCGGCCCGAGCGGGTGCGGCAAGACGACGATCCTCAACATGCTGGCCGGGATGCTCAAGCCGACCGTCGGCACCGTCCAACGCCACGGCAAACCGGTCAACGGTCCGAGCAAGGACATCGGGTACATGCTCGCTCGGTCGGCCCTCGCTCCGTGGCGCACGGCGCGAAAGAACGTGGAGCTCGCCCTCGAACTGCGGGGCGTGCCGAAGCGCGAGCGGCGCCAGCGAGCGGGTGAGCTGCTCGACCGGGTCGGGCTCCTCAACTTCGCCGACAAGTTCCCGTCCCAGCTGTCCCAAGGGATGCGGCAGCGAGTGGCGATCGCCCGCACCCTTGCGATCGACCCCGACCTCTGGCTGATGGACGAACCGTTCGGCGCGTTGGACGCCCAGACTCGTCTGCTCGTCCAGATGGAGTTCCTCGAACTGTGGCAGGCGGCGGGCAAGACGGTCATCTTCGTGACCCACGATCTGGAAGAGGCCGTGCTGCTCGCCGATCGGGTCATCGTCATCAGTGCCCGTCCCGGGACCATCAAGTCCGACACGCTCGTCGAACTGCCCCGGCCCCGACACATCGACGAACTGCGCTTCGACGCCCGGTTCCGCGACATCGAACACCAGATCTGGAGGGAGTTGCGTGATGAGCTCGTCTGAGGCCCCGGCGACCGACCGGGCCGCCGCCACGAAGACCGGTGCGGCCGTCGACCGGCCGATCACGGCCCAGGAACTGCACGATCTCGACACCGGAGTGCGGGCGGAGCGCCCGCCGCGATTCGACATGTCGACGCTCCCGCCGATCGCCGGCCGGGGCAAGCGCCTGATCAGCGGCTCGACCTCGCGTTCAGCTCGCCCGACTGATCGTCGCTGCGCTGATCCTGCTGCTGTGGCAGGTGGTCGTGGAACGCGAGTACGTGAACCGGATCTTCTCCGCCACTCCCCGAGAGGTGTGGGACGGCATGTTCGCCATCGTGCGGACCAAACTGTTCTGGGAGGACCTCATCGTCACGCTGCGGGAGGCGATCGTCGGCCTCGTGATCGGCGGTAGCGCGGGGCTGTTCATCGGGCTGCTGATGGGCCGCTACCTGAGGGTCGGCAAGGTGTTCAGCCCGTTCCTCACCTTCGCCAATGCGCTCCCGAAGATCGCGCTGGCCCCGATCTTCCTGCTGTGGTTCGGTGTCGGTGAGCAGTCCAAGATCGTCCTGGCCGCGATCGTGGTGTTCTTCATCGTCCAGATCCCGACCCAGGCTGCGATCGGACTCATCGACCCGGACCTCGACTTCGTCGTCGATTCCATGGGCGCCAGCGAGATCGAGAAGTTCACCAAGGTCGTGCTCCCCGGCATCCTGGCGCCGGTCTTCGGCGCCCTTCGGCTGGCAGCCATCTTCTCGCTGCTGTCGGTCGTGTTCGCCGAGATCCTGTCGGCCAAGCGCAGGCTCGGACTCCGGCTCATCACCGCCAAGAACAACTTCGACATCGGCGTGATGTTCGCCTACACGATCGTCCTCGCCCTCCACCTCGCGCCAACGGCCTCATCAGGCTCCTCGAACGCCGCGCTCTAGCTGGCAGGACGCAGGAGGAGGCGGGCAGGTGCTCTCGATATGACGACAGGGAAGGCGCGGAATCCGAAGCAGGCAGCGCCGAGGCGAGGACGCCCGCGGGGCGGCAACAGTGACGAGACGCGTCAGCTGCTCGTCGACACCGCCCGCCGCCATTTCGCGGAGCGGGGCTACGCGTCGACATCGCTGAGCGCGATCGCGGCCGACGCCGGTATCGCCCCGTCCGCCGTCTACCACTACTTCGACGGCAAGGAAGCCTTGTACCTGCGGGTGTTCGAGGACACCGCACCGCTCGTCTGGCTCGGGATCCAGCGTGCCGTCGAGCAGTGCGACCGATTGTCCGAGGCGGTCGATGTCGTGATGCGGGGTCGGGGTGGCCCCCGACCCGACCACGCCAGTCCTTTTCTCGCCACCCTTCCGACCGTGGCCAAGCTGCACCCGGAACTCAGCCACTTGCTCCAGCGACGAGTCGAGATCTCCGAACCGGCGTTCCGGCACATGGCCGAACTCGGGATCGAGACCGGGGAGCTTCCGGGGTTCGACGTCGTCGAGGCGACCGCGTTTCTCCGGGTGCTGTTGATGGGCTACTTCAACGAGCGCTACTGGTTGGGCCACATCGTGCCGGGGAGCCACGAGGGGATCGTGAAGGCACTGCGTGCCATAGCGGTCTCGGCCGAGACGACCGTCACCGCCGCGGAGACCGAAGGAGAACGCGCATGATGCCGACTCGGTACGGCCCGATCACGTTGGCTCCGTTGACCGGCGTGCTCGGTGCGGAGGTGTCAGGCGTGTCCGTCGGTCCGCTCGATCCCGAACTCCTCGGACACCTCAACGAGGCGTGGACGGACTGGAAGGTGCTGTTCTTCCGGGACCAATCCGCCGGGCCGGAGGAACACCTCGAGTTCGCTCGCCAGTTCGGCGAGCTGGAGGTCCATCCGTTCTTGCCCCATGGCGATCACGAGGAGCTCGTGGTGCTCGATTCGCACGGTCCCGGTCCGTCCAACGCCGAGCGCTGGCACACCGACGTGACGTTTCGTGCCGCTCCGCCGGACGGCTCGGTCCTGCGCGCCTGCATCGTTCCGGAGTTCGGCGGCGACACGCTGTGGTCCGACATGGAGGACGCCTACGAGTGCCTCGACGATGACACCAAAGCGCAGATCGAGCACCTGACGGCGACCCACTCGATGCGGCACCGCTTCGGTCGGCGACTGAGTTCCGAGGAGCTCGAGCGAAAGCTGGAGGAGTTCCCGGACCAGCACCATCCGGTGGTACGGATCCATCCGGTCAGCGGCAGGCGCTCGCTGTTCGTGAACGCCTCGTTCACGGTCGGGATCGACGAGATCGATCCCGACGTCGGGGGTCCGCTGCTCGTTCGGCTGCTGCACGAGGTCCATCTGCCGACCCGGCAGGTCCGCTTCCGTTGGCGCCCGGGCTCGATCGCCATGTGGGACAACCGCAACACCCAACATTGCGCCACGCAGGACTTCGGGACGGCCCGGCGTCGAATGGAACGAGCGACGCTGCTCGGCTCGCAGCCCGAGGGTCCGCCTCGGTGATCGGCACACCGCCGTTCCCGACCGCTCCCGATCAGCTGACTGCGTCGTTTCTCAGTGCAGCGCTCGGGACGCCGGTGAGGACGTTCTCCACGACGACGATCGGCGTCGGCCGCGGGATGCTCGGAGATCTGGTCATCGTCGAGCCCACGTACGACGATCACGCTCCTGGGCCCGAGCGGGTGGTCGCCAAGTTCGCCGCCGATCGTGAGGGAAGTCTGGCCTCGGCCCGCCGCAGCGGGTCCCACGCCCGAGAGCTCCGGTTCTACGACGAGATCGCTCCCGTCACGGCGGCCCGAGTCCCGAGGACGTACGGCGCCTGGTACGACCCCGAGACCGCCAAGTTCCTGCTCTTGCAGGACGCCGTCGAGGCCGATCCGGGCGTCGACCAGCTCCTCGGCATCGGGCCGGAACGAGTTCGTTTGGTGATCCGCGAGACCGCGAAGCTCCATGCTCGATGGTGGCGCTCCGATCGGCTCGCCGAACTCGAGTGGCTGCCTCGACTCGATTCGGTGGCCCGCCGCTCGAACCTCGCGGCCATCGCTGCGGCCGGTTGGCCGCTGTTGCGCGATCTGCTCGATCCGGCCGACCTCGTCCCCGCCGTCGTGGCGCTCGGCGACTCGCTCGCAGAACGTATCGATGCCGCGCTGGTCGAACTCGCGGGGTTGCCCGCCACGCTCGTGCACTCCGATCTGCGCGCCGACAACCTGTTGTTCGACCCCTCGGCCCCGGTCGTGACGATCGTCGACTGGCAGGGCGCCGGGATCGGCCCGCCGTCGTGGGATCTCGCCTACCTCTTGTCCCAATCGCTCACCGCCGAGGACCGGCGCGCTCACGAGGCCGACCTGATCGACGAGTACCGCCGAGCGCTCTGCGAGGCCGGAGTGGACGTCGGCCTCGACGAGATCCTCGTCGGCTACGCACCTCGATGGTGTTCGGCTTTCTCGTCGCGTGCAGCATCCCGCTCGTCGCGGCCTCCGACGCCCAGCGATCCGGACCACTCGCCGTGACCATGGCCCGTCGGGCCATCGTCGGACTCGCCGATCACGGCGTGCTCTGACGAACCATTCGTCTCCCAGGAGGAACAGATGACCCCGCCCGGAACCCGTCTCGCCGGCCGCGTCGCCGCCATCACCGCCGGCACTCGCAGCATCGGACGAGCCATCGCCGAGGCCTAGCCTCGCCGAAGGGCGAGCGTCGTGATCAACGGCCGTTCGCCGGACAAGGGCAGGGCGGCGCTCGAGGAGATCGACGCCGGCGACCGCCTCGCCTTCTATCCGGGCAGCGCGGCCGAAACGTCCGTCGTCGAGGGACTCGTCGACTTCACGATCGAGCGTTTCGGCCAGCTCGACATCATGGTGTGCAACGCCGGTGGGACGGGCAAGTCGGCGCCGATCGCTCGACATGCCCGATGACGAGTGGCAGTACGAGCTCGATCTCAACCTGAACCACGTTCTGGGCGACGGTCCGGGCCTTGCGACACATGATCCCGCGAGGGTCGGGTCGGGTGATCGCGCTGTCGTCGATCGAAGTGCAAGCACGGCAAGCCGAACGTCGCCGGGTACACCGCGAACAAGCACGCCATCACCGGGTTCGTGAAGTCGGCCCGCCCGTGAGGTCGGCCGCAATGGCATCACGGTGAACGCGATCTGTCCCGGCCTGGTGATGACCGACATGGTGTACGAGAAGGCCGGCAAGGCGCTCGGGGTCGGCGGGATCGAGGACTCGTTGCCCACTACACCGCCGAGCACGGCCCTCGGCTGCTGCGTGACCGTCGAGGAACTCGCAGCGATGGCCGTGCTCCTTGCCTCGGACGACGGCGCGGGCATCACCGGCCAGAGCATCTCCGTCGACGGTGGCGCGGCGTTCTACTGAGCCGATGGATGCAGCCAGCTGATGAACGAGATCCCGAGACGCCAGAGCTACGACCTCGACCGGGTCGAGCAGTGGGATCCGCCGATGCGGCCGCCGGTGATGCCAGAGCCGGGCGACGCTGCGACGAGGTGGGCGGAGGTCCTTGCGACCGATGCCACGATCTACGGACTCGGTGCGGTCCTGCAATACGGCGAGATGTATGTGCAAGCGGTCGATGCGGCCCACCCCCGCTACACGGGCTTCTTCATCTTCGATCACCAGCGGGCGCCGGCCGACCCGTCGTTCGAGGCCTTCCGAGTACCTACGGTCGACAACCTCTATTCGAACGCCTTTCTGGACCTGGCCGGTGGGCCTGCACTCGTGCGGATCCCGCCGATGGGTGAGCGCTACTACACCCTCAACCTGCTCGACGCGTACGGCAATGCCTACAACCTCAGCGCCCGGACCGTGGGAGCGAACGGTGGCGACTACCTGATCGCTCCACCCCGGTGGTGGGACGCTCCGAGGTCGGAGGAAACGGCCCACGCCACGATGTTCGAGCCGTCGACGTGCCGGCGATGTGGATCCTCATGCGGGTGTCGCTCGCCGACAGCGAGCGCGACTGGTCCGCCGTGCACGCCTACTGCAGGATCGGGTGACGATCCATCCGTCAGCGCCCCCGACAGCCGTCGACGAGTTCCCTCCCGCTGATCCGGACTCGGTACGCACCGATGCGATGACGTTCTTCGCCGCTCTCGATTTCGTGCTCCGGCAGAACGGAAGCCCGGTGCAGGAGGAGGGGCTCGTCTTCCGGTTCCGAGGCATCGGGCCCGGCGGTGCGGAGCCATTCGACGCCGACCGACTCGACGACGGACTTCGGCGCGCCCTCGCCGCCGGCTATCGCGGGGCGCTCGATCGTCGACGGGACTCGCCGTCGGAGTGGGACCGCGCTGGCGGGCACCGGCTGGAACAGCAGCGACCCCGGCCGTTACGGGTTCGACACCCTCAGCCGGGCGGTCACGAACTTCCTCGGGCTCGGTGGCAACGTCGCCGCCGAGAACAAGCCCTTCGTCACGTTCGTCGACGCCCAGGGCGAGCAGCTCGATGGCGCGTCAGCCAGCTATCGCCTCCATCTCGATCGCCGGCCGCCGGGGCGGGATCTGTGGTCGCTCACGCTGTATGACGTCCGGACGGGCCAGGTGTACGACCATCCGCTGCGTCGCTACAAGATTGGGACCGGCGTCGCCGGGACCGGCCCGTCCGACGACGGGTCCTGGACGGTCACGATCCAGCACGAGGAGCCCGACGACGTCTGGAACTGGCTGCCCGCGCCGGCTGGCCCGTTCTTCCTCGCCATCCGAACCTGGCGCCCCGACGCCGAGGTGCTCGACGGAACCTGGACACCGGCCCCGGTCCGACGGCTCGAGCACGCGGAGGCGGCTCGATGAACGGCCCGATGTCGAGTGCCACGACCACCGAGGAACTGTTTCAGGGGCCGAGCGCCGATCCGTACACGCTCGGCGTGCGCGCGTACATCTGGGGCTTTCCACTCGTTGCCGCCGCAGGGATCCGGGCCTATGCGACCCGCCCGGAGGATCCGTGGGCGACGCGTCCGGCGACCGCGCCCGGTGGACCGATCAACCGGCTGGGTCATGCTCGCAGGCTCTGTGATCACACGTTTCGATCAGGCGTCGGCCCCAACAACGACACCCTCTACTCGACGGGATGGTTCGACCTCGCTGACGGCCCGTTCGTCATCACGACCCCGGACTTCCGCAGCCGCTACTACACGCTGTCGATCAACCGGGCCGACTCGAGCGCCGACGTATCGGTCGGCCACCGCACCCACGGCGGCCAACTCCCGCCGCTCGTGCTCCACGACGCCAGGCTGACCCCGGACGTCCCCGATGGTGCCCTGCCCATTCCGTGCTCGACGAGATATGTGCTGATCGCCGGGCGTGTCCTCGTCGAGCCGGGCGAGGACCTCGCTTCGGTGCACGCCTTGCAGGACGGGATCGAGACGACGTTGCTCGACGGCTCCGTGCCCGGCGTGTCGCCGCAGCGACCGTTTCCTGCCGGCCGCCCCAC
Organism: Ilumatobacteraceae bacterium; assembly: GCA_041394645.1. Taxonomy (GTDB): domain Bacteria; phylum Actinomycetota; class Acidimicrobiia; order Acidimicrobiales; family Ilumatobacteraceae; genus JAWKHV01. The sequence goes on from JAWKHV010000022.1 coordinate 7,543, forward strand.
CGCCGTGGGTGCGGACTTCCTCGGTCTCCTCGGGCGAGTGTTGCAGGACTGGTGGGTCCGTCCCGACGAGGCGGAACTGATCGCCGAGTTCGCGTCGATCGGGCTCACAACCGATCGAGGATTCGATCGGTCCGCTGTCGCAGCGGAGGTCCTGACCGCGGCGTCCGAGGGGATCGAGGCGGCCGCGATGGTCGTCGAGCGGGCTTCGCGCCGCCTGGGCCGGGAGAGGAGCGGGTGGACGACGAATCTCGATGGACCGCGCTTCGGAAGCGACCATCTGCTGCGGGCCGCGGTCGCGAAGGACCAGATCTATGTCGCGGTGCCGGAGGAGGCGGTGTTCCCGGTCGGACGGGTCGACGCTGCCGGCGAATCCTTGACGGGCACTCGCCGCTACCGCATCCGGTTCCGGCCGGGCCAGTTCCCGCCCGTGCGGGCGTTCTGGTCGATCACGATGTACGACGACTCCGGATTCATGGTCGACAACCCGATCGATCGGTTCTCGATCAGCGACCGTACGCCGGGGCTGGTGGCCGACGAAGACGGTGGGCTCACCATCGCCGTTCAGCACGACCAGCCCGACGCAGGCACGTCCAACTGGCTGCCCAGCCCGCCGGGTCCGCACTACCTGATGATGCGCCTCTATCTACCGACTCACGAGGTGCTGAGCGGAGCCTGGAGCCCTCCGCCGATCGAACGGCTGCCGTCCGGCGAACGCGGCGTCGGCGAATGAGCGAAACCGGCCCTGAACTGGGCGTGTGCCTGGTCAGGGCCGGTTCGTGCGGTGCGCCCTCGGTAGGATTCGAACCTACGCACACGGCTCCGGAGGCCTGTGATCGTTCCGGTATTCGACCAGCTCACAGCGTTGTGGGGCGCCGAAATCGGTAGTCTCCTCCACGTTCCTCCCAATGACGGCGGGTAGTGGACGGCCACTGGCGGACGTCGCGGTCTCTGGCGTGCAGCGCCGGACCGGCGAACGGATGAAGCGGCCCTGGATCGTCCGGTGGGCTGTCGGCGGCCGGCAGCGAAGCCGGTCGTTCCGTACCAGACCCGAAGCGGATCGCTTTCGCTCGGGTCTGTTCCTCGCCCAGCAGTCGGGTGAGGCCTTCGACGAGACGACCGGTGAGCCGGCATCGTGGGCGCCGCGAACCGACGCCGCCCGGGCCCATCTGTGGGCCGAGCGGTGGCTTCCCGAGCAGTGGGACGAGTGGGCGCTGCGCGCGCGTGTCTCGGCGATCGAGGCGCTCGCACGGCTCTCGACGGTGACGAGTCCCTCGCCAACCAGCGGATCGACCTCGCCCTGGGCGGGACTCCCGATCGTCGGTCGGAAGCGGGCTCGTGCCTCGGAAGTGACGACCTTTCGGTCAATACGGCCCGAGGGCTGAGTCGGCCAAGAGGTGGCAGGCGCTCGAGGATGCAGTCCGTCGCGACGGCGATGGCGTCGTCGACCTCGGCTCGATCGATCGGGTCGTAGCTCTCCGGCTCGGGGTACTCGGCTTGGTTCCGGCGCCGACGGAGACGGTCGAGTGATTTGAGGCCGGTCACGCCGGGGAACTGTGCGTTCATCGCGGCGACGACGACGAGATGTCCGCCCCGAGACGTGGGCCGGATCCCTTGGTGGATCAACAGCGACGTGGCCGCCTTCCGGGCGGCGTCGTACGCAAGGGCGAAGGCTCCTTCGCGATCTTCGGCCGCAGCCAGTGCTGCGCTTTCGATGTGTCGCTCGGCTGGCGCGATCAGGTTGAGGGCGCCTTCAGGGTTGGGGACGACGGCTTGGAGTTGACCCTCGGCGAGACGCCTTTCGATCAGCTCACTTCCTTCGGTCCACCGCGCCATCGCTCGCAGGATACGGAACTTCCAGGAGCGGGGACGCCTTCACTCTGCCTCGTGAGCGCACGTCATCGGCTGTGCTCCACGCACGGGCGGTGCGCAGGGTCACGTTGACCTCGCGGGCGAGGCGCTGTTGGGCCCGCTGGGCGGCGTCGTAGATGTCGTCGCGATCGGGTTGGCCGACGACGAGGACGTCGATGTCGTTCGGTGGCGGGCCGGCCTGCCTGGCGTGCCGGGCGGCCCAGGAGCCGTAGAGGTAGATGTGCTCGATCCGTTCGACCGAGCCGAACTCCTCGGCGATGACGACGGGTGGACCGAAGGACATCACGGCGAGTTGGGTGAGCGGCGCGACATAGGGACTCTCAGCGTTGGCCCGGATGAGCTTGGTCCGTCCGACGGTCTCGATGGTGACGATCGCGGCTGCCTCAAGCCGGCGGATCTCGCCGGTGATCGTCTGGTACGGGCGCCCGGTCCGGTCGGCCAGTTCTTCGATCGTCCATGCCCGATCCGCTCCACCGAGGATGAGCGCCAGCAACTGCCCCTGGGTCTGGGACCGGAAGACGGGGAGGAGCGGCGGGGCTGCTTCACGCACCTTCCCAGTATCGCTCTATGTACGAGCAATATCAACGAGAAATAGAGCGATTACGGCGGCTATCTTCTGAGGTGCCGTGCGGCCGTGGCGCATACGAGATGAAGCGAACTGAAGAACGAGCAGCTGGCGGGCATGACCGCGGAACAGCGCGAAACCTTCGACGCCGCGTACGAAGCGGCGTCGTTGGCGGAAGGGCGTCGGCGAGTCGGTGCGAGCGGCCCGGGAAGCGGCCGGCCTCTCCCAGCGGGAACTCGCCCTGCCGCCGGCACCACGCAAGCCGTGATCTCGCGCATCGAATGGGTTCGGTGGGGGCGACGCTCACCACGTTGAACCGAATTGCCGGGAGCCTCGGGGTTGATCTGGAGGTCAGCTTCCGAATGCGGGCCGCCGGCTGACGCCTCGATCACCAGAAGTCGATACCGACATCGAGCGATGGGTTCGGTGTGGCCACGGGCGGCTCGTAGGACCGGAGCTGTTCGAGGAGGGCGGCCAGGTCCTCGTCCGATCGGCGTACCAGGGTCTCGGATCCCGACCCGGGCGGCGGTGTCCGTGATCCACGGTTCGTCGATCGACGAGCTCCGCGCTTCAGTGAGCAGCTCGGCTGCGACGGCAGCGTCGGGTGCCGTGAGGTGGATCGTCGACCGCTGCCGAGCTCGAGGTCATCGCGCTCGTGTTGGACGAGGGTCGGTTGCTCGCCATTCATGCCATGCAGCTTCGCCGACAGTTCTACGAACTCCTGCCCGGGGAGGAGGGCTCCCCATGACCGACAAGACGTATCGCGCCAAGTCAGGCAGGACACTGACCGATGCCGAGATCGAGACGCTCGCTGATGAGGTCAGCGTCACCGACGCCACGAACAGCAGCGAGATCATCCGGCGAGCGCTGCGCGCCTGCCTCGACGTCGCCTGAGATCCAGCGGGACGACAGGCAGTCGAGCACCGGCGCCTTTGTCCGCACCACCTACCGCTCAACGCCGAGGAGCGCTAGAGCGTCCCCGAACGCCGGATCCTGGGCAACGGCGGGGGTGTTGGCGACCTCGATCCGTACGGGCCCGTTCTAGCATCGGGGTCGTCCTGTGCAACGGAACGGTGGAAGCGGGTGCTGGAGCAAGTCGACACACATCGTCGACGAACCGCGCTGCTTGACGCTCTCGACGAGCTAGAGCCTCGTCTTGTGTACCCGAGCGTTGCCTCGGGTCTGCTGAGGACAAGTTCGGTGGCCGATCTCGCCGCGTGGATCGACGCGGATCGCTCGACGCCCTTCGCCGCGGGACGCCCGGACCGGTCGGTCGGCTGAGCTCGGGCGCGTCCGGAAGCGATTTCCTCCCAACCTTCTCCCAATGAGGGCGGAAAGTGGCGGTCAACGGGCGGTTCCCGCGGGAACTCATCCGAAGAACCAGACCGGCCCCGACCTGGGCGATTGCCGCTGGTCAGGGCCGGTTCGTGCAGTGCGCCCTCGGTAGGATTCGAACCTACGCACACGGCTCCGGAGGCCGATGCTCTATCCCCTGAGCTACGAGGGCGGGCGCAGTGAGGTTAGCGGGTGTGCACGCCCGTGGGACAGCCACCCCGTTGCGAGGTCCGATGGGCCGTCGGGGCCACCGACCCCCGAACCGACCGGGATCACCCCAGCTCCCGCAAGTAGCGTGTCCCCCCGTTATGGCCGACCCGATGGTGTTGCTCGAAGAACTGCTCGCTCCTGCGTTCGAGAAGGTGGCCGGCTCGCCGGTCGATCCGGTCGTGCGGCCGTCGGACCGGGCCGATGCCCAGGCCAACGGCGCCCTGGCCCTGGCCAAGCAGCTCGGCAAGAATCCGCGGGAGATCGCCCAGGCGGTGGTGGATGCCGCCGATCTGGCCGGCGTCGCCGCGGTGGAGATCGCCGGACCCGGCTTCCTCAACCTCACCCTGACCGAGGAGTTCCTCGCGGCCCAGGTGGCGGCGGCTGCCGCCGACGACCACCTCGGAGTCCGGCCGACGCCGTCGCCTCGCACCGTCGTCATCGACTACTCGGCCCCGAACGTGGCCAAGGAGATGCACGTCGGCCACCTCCGCTCCACGATCATCGGCGACTGCCTCGTGCGCACCTTCGAATTCCTGGGTGACACCGTCGTCAAGGAGAACCACATCGGTGACTGGGGCACACCGTTCGGCATGCTCATCGAGCACCTCCTCGACCTCGGCGAAGACACGGCGGTCAGCGAGCTCGAGGTCAACGATCTGGACACCTTCTACAAGGCGGCCCGTCAGAAGTTCGATGCCAGCGAGGAGTTCCAGGAGCGGTCGCGGCAGCGAGTCGTGGCGCTGCAGGGCGGCGACGAGGAGACGCTGCGGATCTGGCGGGTGCTCGTCAAGCTCTCCACCAACTACTTCAATCGGTCCTACGAACAACTCGGTGTGCTGCTGAGCGACGACGATCTGGTGGGGGAGAGCACCTACAACCCGATGCTCGGGCAGGTGCTCGACCGCCTCGCCACCTCGGGTCTGTTGGTGAAGTCCGACGGTGCCGACGTCGTGTTCCCGCCCGGCTTCGCCAACCGCGACGGCGACCCCCTGCCCCTGATCGTCCAGAAGGCGACCGGAGGCTTCAACTACGCCGCCTCCGATCTGGCCTGTGTGATCGATCGGGTCGAGCGTTCCAAGGCCGACCTGGCCCTGTACGTCGTCGACGCCGGCCAGTCCCAGCACTTCCAGATGGTCTTCGCCGTCGCCAAGCTCGCCGGCTGGGTGCCGCCGACCACCTAGTTGGTCCACGTGGCCTTCGGGATCGTCCTCGGCCCGGACCGCAAGCGGCTCCGGAGCCGCTCGGGTGACACGCCGAAGCTCGCCGAGCTGCTCGACGACGCCGTCGCTCGGGCCGCCAAGGTCGTGGGGGAGAAGAACCCCGATCTGTCCTCGGCCGAGCAGGCCTCGGTCGCGCGCACCGTCGGCATCGGTGCGGTCAAGTACTCGGACCTGTCCAACGACCGGATCAAGGACTACGTGTTCGACCTGGACCGGATGCTCTCCTTCGACGGCAACACCGGGCCGTACCTGCAGTACGCCCACGCGCGCATCCGCTCGATCTTCCGTCGGGCCGGGATCGACGCATCGAGCGTCGCCGGGGTGACGCCGATCCTCGCCGCGCCGCAGGAACGAGCGCTCGCCGCCTCGTTGCTCGGATTCGACGGTGCCGTCCACGCCGTCGTGGACGGGTACCAACCCCACAAGCTGTGCGGCTACCTGTTCGATCTGGCGTCGGCCTTCACCTCGTTCTACGAGGCCTGCCCGGTGCTCAAGGCCGACGACGAGGCGACCAAACAGTCCCGGCTCGCCCTGTGCGACCTGACCGCACGAACCCTGGCCCAGGGGTTGGGGCTGCTCGGCATCGAGGCACCCGACCAGATGTGAGTCCGCGGCGCCCTCGTCACTCGAGGGCGAGGCCGCGCACTCGGAAGCGCAGCGGAGGCTCCGGTACTCCTCGAGCGAGTGAGCGATCCAGCCGGCCATGCGCGCCACGAGGAAGATGCATTGCGCCGCATCGGCGTCCATCCCGGTGGCGTCCGTGAGGGTGGCGAGCGCGAAGTCGACGTTCGGTTCGACGCTCAGGCGCGCTCGGGCGGCTTCGAGGACCGCCGTGGCGAGGCGCAGGCTCCGCCTGGGTGCGCCGCAACGCTCCGCCAGGTCCATCAGCGGTTCGAACCGAGGGTCCTTGCGATAGATCGAGTGGCCGAACCCGGGGATGTGCTCCGCGGCGGCGAGGCGTTGTTCGATCGCCTCCACCGGTCCGACGAGCTCGGCCGATCGGAACAGTTCGATCACGTGCCGAGACGCTCCGACGTGCAACGGCCCGTCGCAGGCTGCTCCGGCGGCGACGCACGCGGGAACGGTCGCTCGGGTCGACGCGGCGAGACGGGCTGCGAACGTGGACGTCGCCAGCTCATGGTCGGCGAGGAGGACGAGGGCGGCGTTGACCGCTCGCACCGTTGCCGGCGTGACCCGCTCGGCGCCGAGGCGAACCGCCAGCCGCGCCGCCAGGGCGTCCGGCCGACGACGACGGCCGAGCACGAGCGCGATCGGTTGCGGGGACGTTCTCGGCAGGACGTCGACGGCACCGGCGATCGGTCGACGCCCGGCCCCGAGCGAGGCGTCGCGGTCGTCCCACGCCATGTTCGAGTCGGCGGCGAACGCCGCGAGGTGGGTCCGGATCAGCGTGTTCTGCTCGCTTCGAGCGCACCAGCCGGCGCACGGTCGAACCGTCGAGCGGCGCGGGCGAACACGCTGGCCACGTTGCAGGAGCGTCGGGCGATCGGACTGCCAGAGCAACTCGGCCACCGCTTGTACGGCTCGTGCAACAGGTCGAGCACGTCCACGCCTCGGTATCGGACCCCGTCCTCACCGATGCGGGTCACGGCGGTCGCGATGACCGTCTCCGGCGCTCCGCCCGGGTTCGAACGGCGTCGGGCGAGCACGTCCTCCACCTCGGTGCGCTCGAAGCGGCTGCCCCGACCGTTCGGCTGCGGGTAGGAGCGGATCACCCCACGGCTCACGTAGGCATAGAGGGTCTCGGGTTTCACCCCGAGCCGCCGGGCAGCCTCGCTCGTCGACAGCCACTGGCTCATGTCTCCTGCCTCCTTCCAACCGGACCGGCGAGCCGGGCCGGTCGAGCAACGCACATCTCTCGACATTGCCGTGATCAACGTTGCGTCGATCAAGATTGATCAACATTGATCCGAGGTCGATCATGATCTCATGGATCCCGCAGCAGCGCACTCGTCGGTTCTCGATGTCCCCCGTGGGCTGAAGGGAGTGATCGTGACGGACACCGAGCTCGGAGACGTCCGCGGCGAGGAGGGCTTCTTCCACTACCGCCAGTACGACGCCACCGAGCTCGCCCGGTACCGCACGTTCGAGGACGTCTGGTGTCTGCTCCTCGACGGAACGCTCCCCGATGCAGACGGGTCGGCCACGTTCGGCCGGGAGTCGTCGACGCTGCGGGTGTTGCCCGACGGCATCGGGGAACTGGCCCGCCTCGTGGCCCGCCGAGTAGGCGACGAGACGGTGCTGGCCGGGCTGGCTGCGGCATTCGCAACGGCTGGGAGTCTGCCCTCGTCGAGGCCGGTGCTCGACATCACGGAGGACGAACGACGCGCGTCCGCTCGAGCCCTGGCGGCCTGGACACCCACCTTCCTCGCGGCGGCGCACCGGCACCGCCAGGGGCTCCCGCCACTCGCCCCTCGTGAGGAACTCGGGCACGCAGCGAACTACCTGTGGATGGTCACGGGAACCGATCCCGTACCAGACCACGTGCGGGCGCTGGAGACCTATCTGATCCTGACGATCGACCACGGCTTCAACGCCTCGACGTTCACGTCGCGCGTCGTAGCGTCCACCGGGGCGAGCGTGGCATTGGCGCTGACGGCGGCGTGCGGAGCCCTGGCGGGACCCCTCCACGGCGGAGCACCGAGCCGGGCGCTCGACGCCCTCGATGCCATCGGGACGCCGGATCGCGCCGCGGCGTGGGTCGCGAACGAACTGGCGGCGGGACGGCGGCTGATGGGGTTCGGTCACGCGGTCTACCGCACGAGGGACCCACGCTCGGAGCTGCTGCGCTCCGTCGCCGAAGGGCTCGGAGGCGAGCTGGTCGACCGGGCAGTGGGGATCGAGGACGAGGTCGTGGCGGCATTGGAGCGGGCCAAGCCCGGACGAGGGCTGTATGCGAACGTCGAGTACTACGCCGGAGTCGTGATGGAACGCTGTGGGATTCCCCGCTCGATGTTCACTCCGACCTTCGCCGTGAGCCGGGTCGTGGGATGGACGGCGAACGTGCTCGAACAGGCGCGCGACACGAAGATCATCCGCCCTTCTGCCCGGTACGTGGGCCCGCCGGCGCCGGCTCCGGTCCCCACACCGTGAGATCCGGGCCGGGCACAGCGTGCCGATGAACCTCCGAATGCGACGGAGCCCGGGCCGGGCCGCTCGGTACGATCGGGCGTCGTGGCCCCTCTGCCCTGGCATCTCCTTCCCGACACCGCCGACGTCGACGGCGACGGCACGCTCCGCATCGGAGGCTGCTCGCTGCTGGACCTCGCCGACGAGTTCGGCACCCCGGTCTTCGTCTACGACGAAGCGCATCTCCGCTCCCGATGCCGAGAAGCGGTGGAAGCCTTCGGCGCCGACTCCGTCGTCTACGCCACCAAGGCCTTCCTCTGCACGGCGATGGCCCGTCTCGTCCACGAGGAGGGTCTGCTGCTGGACGTCGCCACCGGCGGCGAACTGTTCGTCGCCCTGAACGCAGGTGTCCCGGCCGATCGTTGCGTCCTGCACGGCAACAACAAGAGCCAGGCCGAGTTGCGGATGGCGATGGCGGCCGGAGTGCGGCACATCAACGTCGACAGCTTCGAGGAACTCGATCGAATCGAGGCGCTCCACGCCGACGGGCTGCCGCCGGTGAAGGTGCAGCTGCGGATCACCCCCGGGGTCCATGCCCACACCCACGAGTACATCGCCACCGGCCAGGACGACTCCAAGTTCGGCTTCAACCTCAACAACGGTCAGGCCGCCGCGGCGGTCGAGCGAGCCCGGGCGTCGGACGCCGTTCGCCTCGTGGGGGTCCACTGCCACATCGGATCGAACGTGTTCGCCGTCGACAGCTTCGCTCGCGCCGTCGAGGTGATGGCGGCCTTCGCCAACCCGCTCGGGCTGCCGGAGCTGACGCTCGGTGGAGGGCTCGGCGTCGCCTACGTCGAGGGGGAGGAAGCGCCGACGATCGCGCAGTGGGGCAAGGTCCTGCTCGATGCAGCAGCCGCCGCAGGCGTCACCTCACGGGTCTCCGTCGAGCCGGGTCGTTCGATCGCAGCGACCGCGGCGGTGACCCTGTACCGCGTCGGAACCCGCAAGCACATCCCCGGCGTGCGGGACTACGTCGCCGTGGACGGCGGGATGAGCGACAACCCGCGGCCAGTCCTGTACGGCAGCGGCTACGAGGCGTTCCTCCCACGTTCCCCTCGGGCCGACCGTCCCGACCGTGCCCGGGTGGTGGGCAAGCACTGCGAGAGCGGGGACGTCCTCATCTTCGACGCCGCGCTGCCCACGGGGCTCGAGGTCGGTGACGTCCTGGCCGTTCCCGTGACCGGCGCCTACGGCCACTCGATGGGCTCCAACTACAACAAGGTGACCCGGCCGCCCGTCGTGTTCGTGCGCGATGGCGAGGCGAGGCTCGTCGTGCGGCGGGAGACCTACGAGGACCTCGTCCGGTGTGACGTGGGATGACCGTCGTCAATCCGACGTGCCCGGAGCGCACGCGATCACTACCCTGCTCCACTCGTGAGTGACGAGCGAGCGATCAGGATCGGACTGCTGGGCTGCGGCAACGTCGGAGGAGCCCTCTATCAGCTCGTCTCGCAGCAATCCGACGCCATCGCGTTCCGGACCGGTCTGCGGCTCGACATCACCCGGATCGCCGTCCGCAACATCTCGCGCGACCGCGACGTCGAGATTCCCGAGGGCATCCTCACCCGCGACGCACATTCGGTCGTCGAAGATCCCGACATCGATCTCGTCGTCGAGCTGATCGGCGGGATCGAGCCGGCCCGTGAACTGATCCGCGCCGCCCTCGATCGCGGCAAGCCCGTGGTGACCGGGAACAAGGAACTCCTCGCCAACGTGGGCGCCGAGTTGTACGCCGCGGCCGACGAGGCCGGGGTCGACCTGTTGTTCGAAGCCGCGGTGGCGGGCGGCATCCCGTTGATCCGTCCGTTGCGGGAGAGCCTGCGCGGGGAGCCGATCACCCGGGTGCTCGGCATCGTGAACGGGACCACCAACTACATCCTGTCCAAGATGACCGAGGAAGGCGCCGACTACGGCGACGCCCTCTCGAGGCGCAGCGCCTCGGGTACGCCGAGCGGGACCCGACCGCCGACGTCGAAGGGTACGACGCCGGCGCAAGGCCGCGATCATCGCCAGCGTGGCCTTCGGCGTCAAGGTCGTGGCGGGCGACGTGTACCACGAGGGCATCAGCCGGATCACGGCCGCCGACATCGCCGTCGCCCGTCGCCTCGGGTACGTCGTGAAGTTGCTCGCCATCTGCGAACAGGACGCCAGTGGCGCGGTGGCGGTGCGCGTCCACCCGGCGATGGTCCCCAACACCCACCCGCTCGCGAGTGTCCGCGACAGCTTCAACGCCGTGTTCGTGGAGGGCGCAGCAGTCGGGGATCTGATGTTCTACGGCCGGGGTGCGGGCGGCATGCCGACCGCGAGCGCGGTGCTCGGCGACGTCATCGACGCCGCCGCCCATCTGGTCGCCGGTGCGCACGGCTCGATGGGTGCGCTCGGAAAGGCGGCCGTCAAAGCGATCGACGAGACCAGCGCCGAGTACCTCCTGAGCCTCGACGTGCTCGACCGCCCCGGAGTCCTACACCGGGTGACCGGGGTGTTCACCCGTCACGACGTGAGCATCCGCGCCGCGGAGCAGGAGGGTCTCGGTGACGACGCCCGGCTGGTGTTCATCACCCACGAGGCGCTGGAGTCCGCGGTGCAGGCAACCGTTCGAGAACTCCGAGAACTGGATGTCGTGAAACAGGTCGGCAGCCTGCTGCGCGTCGTCGGGAAATGAGGACAGCGAGATGAGCATGAAGTACGTGTCGACGCGGGGTCGGGCACCCGAACTCGGCTTCGCCGACGTCCTGCTCGCCGGGCTCGCGACCGACGGCGGGCTGTATGTCCCGGAGTCGTGGCCCGCCCTGCCCGAACGGCCGATCGGCGGCGACTACGCGAGCATCGCCGCTGCGGTGATGTCGCCCTTCGTCGACGGCGAGATCGACGCCGATGCGTTCGCCGCCATGTGTCGCGATGCGTACGGAACGTTTCGGCACCCGGCGACCACACCGCTGGTCCAGCTCGGCCCGGACGAGTGGGTGCTCGAGCTGTTCCATGGACCCACGCTGGCGTTCAAGGACGTCGCGCTGCAGCTCGTCGGGCGGATGTTCGATCACGTGCTCGCCCAACGGAGCGAGCGGTTGATGATCGTCGGCGCCACCTCCGGTGACACCGGCTCGGCGGCGATCGACGGCGTGAAGCGATGCGACAACGTCGACATCGTGATCCTGTACCCGTACGGTCGCGTCAGCGACGTCCAGCGGCGCCAGATGACCACGGTCGATGCGCCGAACGTGCACACCGTTGCCATCGACGGAACCTTCGACGACTGCCAGGACCTCGTGAAGGCGATGTTCAACGACGCGCCGTTCCGGGAGCGAATGCGGTTGTCGGCGGTGAACTCGATCAACTGGGCGCGGGTGATGGCCCAGGTCGTCTACTACGTCTGGGCCTGCGACGCGCTCGGCGCATCCACTCGCCCCATCTCGTTCTCCGTGCCGACCGGCAACTTCGGGAACGTGCTCGCGGGATGGATCGCTCGGGAGATGGGCTGCCCGATCGAGCAGCTCGTCATCGGGTCGAACTCCAACGACATCCTCACCCGTTTCCTCGAAACCGGGTCGATGACCGCTCGCGACGTGATCCCCACCCTCAGCCCCAGCATGGACATCCAGGTGTCGTCGAACTTCGAGCGGCTCCTCTACGAGATGAACGGTCGCGACGGCGGGATGACCTCCGAACAGCTCGACCGGTTCCGGGCCTCGGGCCGGCTCGACATCGAACAGGACCAGAACGAGCGCCACCTCGCCGGGGTGTTCCGGGGCGAGCGATACGACGACGAGGCAACCATCGCGACGATCCGCGACGTGTACGCGTCGTCGGAGATGCTCCTCGATCCCCACACCGCGGTCGGGATTGCCGCCGGTCGCCGCTGGGCGCGCCCCGGCGTGCCCATGGTCTCGCCGGCGACGGCTCATCCGGCCAAGTTCCCGGATGCGGTGCAGCGCGCCACGGGGTCCGTCCCGGCCTCCCCGATCACCTCACTGACCTGTTCGAACGGCCCGAACGCACGAACCGCCTCGGCAACGACCTCGCCGCCGTCCAACGGTTCGTCGAGTCCGTGGCCCGCTGATCACCGGTCAATCGCTCGCCGTGCACCCGTCAATCAGTCGCGAGCACCCGTCAATCAGTCGCGAGCTCCCGTCAATCAGTCGCGAGCTCCGTGGCCCACCACACCGTCGCCAGCGGTGAAGGGGCCTGGCCCGTCCGGACCGAGGACCCAGACCTGGTGGGTGTCGGGGTCGTGTACCGACATCCAGGTCCCGGTGGTGTCGTCGAGGACGTCGAGCTCGGATGACTCGGGGCGCGCGATGGGCAGCAGGTTCTCGTCGGTCACCGGTGGGTCCAACGGCACCGAGCCCACCCAAGCGGAGTCCGTGCACCACATCAACACTGCGATGCGGTCGTCGGCTCTAGACGCCATCGCGTCATCCCAGCTCGAACTCCAACAGGAGCCTGGTTCCTGCCAGATGACCTCGCCCGACTCGACCGACACGATGGTGAGCTGGTGCCCGTCCGTCATCGCGGCGAACTCGCCGTTGCTCGAGATCTCGTTCGGGAGACCCGTCCAGTCGGCGGCGGCTCGGCGGATGGACGGATCGGCCGGCTCGAATCGGGCGACGTGGGCCGTCCCGGGCGCTCCGTCGCTGCAGTCCACGACGTCCACGAACCCGATCGATCCGTCGGCGGTGACGGCGGCGGCTCGGAACCGCCCTTCGAGCCCGGTCCCGATCGTCACGCCGCTCCCGTCCGCCACCTCCATCTCGCGGCCACCGCAGTCGTCGACTTCACCGACGAGCCGGTAGGAGAATCCGCCGGCCGAGATCGGGGTGTCCTCGACCGGGATCAAGCCCTTGGTCGTGGTCGGAGCAACCTCGTCGGGTCACCCCCGATGGAGTCGGGAGTCGAACTGTGGTCGACACCGAACTCCCCGAGACGACTTCGGTGCGCCCGGTGGCCAGGTCGACACAGTGCTCCGTCCCAGCGATCATCGTCCGCAGATCAGGCCCACCCAGATCTGCGACGAGCGTGGAGGCGGCGCCCGTCGTGGTCGTGGTCACCAAGGAAGAGGACGCCACGGCGGCGACGGTGGTCGGTGGACTGTCGGCACCCGGTCCGCCTCGGTGCCGTCCAGGATCGACGCGCCGGATGACTCGGCCAACGGGTCACGGACGGGGAGGTCGTGACCAGCCCGAGATCGTCGTGACCGCCATGGAGACCGTGGAGGTCACGACGTCGACGGTCGAGGTCCGATCGAAGACGCCGAACCCGGAGGCCGTCTGGTCAGACTGGCTGTGCTCCATGCTGAGCAACCAGCCCGCCCAGGACGGCGACGACTCCCACGCCGAGCCCGGTGGCCGCCCGTTGCCGCCGCTGACGGGTCCGGTGGGTGATCCGGTCCGAGATCCGATCGGGAAGTCGCGGGTCGGGCTGGTAGTCGCCCAGCTGACATGCGCCCGGTGTCACGGATCCGATCCTCGAGGCTCATCGCTGCGGCTCCGTCGGCGAGGTGAGCTCGACAGGTGTCGATCCCGATGTCTGCTCGTCGAGCCGTTCCCGCAGGGTGGCGAGACCCGAGCGAGCCGGACTTCACGGTGCCGGGCCGGACCCCGAGGATCTCGGCCGTCTCGTCTTCGGAGCGATCCTCGACATGGCGGAGCACGATCACGGCCCGCTGGTCCACCGGCAGCGTCCAGATCGCGGCCCACAACGCATCGTGCTCGCCGACCTCGTCGGTGTCGTTTGCCACATCTCGGTCGCTCGAGACCCGCCAATCGACGGTTCGCCGCTCGACCTCGCGACGCTCGATCACCTGACGGCGGCGCCGGCCGTTGGCCAGATTGGCGATGGTTCGACGCAGATACGCGCCCAGATCGTCGACCTTGCCCTGGCGGTACTTCGGCCACACGCGGGCGTAGGCCTCGGCGACGAGGTCCTCGGCGATCGTGCGATCACCGCACATCAGATACGCGAAGCCAGCGAGTCGCCGGTGGTGAGCGGCGACCTGGTCGCTGAAGGCCTCGGCGGCCGGCGCGTCGGTGATGGTGCGGTTCGAGACGATCACGGGAGTCACGAGCACGTGGGGAATGACGCACGAGTCGCTCGTCAGGTTCCGTCCGGCTCGAGATCAGGGTAACTCGGGGTCAGATGCTGTTTCCCGAACTCTTACGTACCCCTCACCTTCGGCGCCCGGGGCCCGCGTCGGGTCGGGGCGCTCCGTGAGCTCGTCGGAACGATCGGCCCCGAAGCTCGTGACGTCTCGCGTTGCTTGGACCAGGGGAAATCTGTAGGGTGAGCCGTGCTCATTCAGAGCAACGCCGCCGAGTCGCTCGGCTGACCAGTGGGGCTGGTCGCTGCGAAGGTTCCTTCGTCAGCCGCCGTCGCCGCTTCTCCCTCGGTTCTGCGGTGAACCCATCCCCTTGTTGCCCTCGACGGTCAACCCTGGAGCGCACTCGTGCGAGCAGGTGGTCGGACTCCCGACCCGTCGACCCGTTCCCCCCTGGGAAAGTAGGTATCCGTGAGCGCGCAGATGCTGGAACGCTCGGTTCTCGAAGCAAAGGACCGTGAGCAGCTGATGGCGATCGCCACGGCACTCGGCATCAAGTCGGTGTCGAGAGCCAAGAAGGCTGATCTCATCGGCAAGATCATCGAGCAGGCCGGCGGCTCCGATGCCGCGCCCGAACCGGGCCCGACCGAGGCGGAGCCCGCGGCAGCGCGACCCGCCCGTTCCAACGGCCGCAAGTCGACGGCGAAGGAGCCGTCGGAGCGCGCCGACCAAGCGCCGTTGTTCGACGACGCCGAGCGCTCGGCCGCCGAGGCGCCGACCGAGAACTCGTCGAGCCAGGCCCCGACGTCGCCGTCGACGCCCAGCGCGCCCGTCGCCGACGAGGTCGTGCTCGGGCCGGACGGCGAGCCGTTGGCCGAATGGGAGATCGCGCTCCTTCGCGAGGGCGGCGACGGTGCCGAACCGGCGAGCGACACGCAGTCCTCCGGCGATGGTCGGTCCGCCACCGATGGTCGCTCGTCCAACGGCGACGGCCGCTCGTCCAACGGCGACGGCCGGTCGACCGGGACCAACGATCGCCCGGCCCGGACGCCGGGAACCGACGCTCCGGAGCAGGGCGACGGATCGGGTGACGGGGGAGACGGCGACGGGGAGTCCCGCAGCCGCCGGCGTCGCCGTCGTCGCGGCCGCAACCGCGACGGTGACGACCGAGGTGACCGCCCGGAGCGAACGGAACGCAACGATCGCAACGATCGCCCGAACGAGCGCAACGATCGCGCCGAGCGCGACGAACGTGACGAGCCGGCCCCGAGCCGCGAGCCGGTCCGGGTCGAGGGATACCTCGACCTGCGCGACGAGGGCTACGGGTTCTTGCGGGCCAACGGATACCTGCCGAGCCGGGACGATGCCTACGTCTCGGTCAAGCAGACCCGCCAGTTCGGCCTCCGCAAGGGCGACTTCGTCCTCGGCGTGATCCGTCCTGCCCAGGGCAAGGAGAAGAACCCGGCGCTGCAAGAGGTGCTCATGGTCAACGGCCAGAGCCCCGAGCAGTCCAAGAACCGGCCCCGGTTCGAGGATCTCACGCCGCTGTTCCCGGACGAGAAGCTGCACCTGTCCAACCCGGCCGAGCCGAGCGACATGACGGCGCGCATCATCGACCTCGTCGCCCCGATCGGAAAGGGCCAGCGCGGGATCATCGTGTCGCCACCCAAGGCAGGAAAGACCACGGTGATGAAGACGATCGCCACGGCGATCGAGCGCAACAACCCGGAGGTCAAGCTGATCGTGCTGCTCATCGACGAGCGGCCCGAAGAAGTGACCGACATGCGCCGCACCGTGAAGGGCGAGGTCATCGCCTCGACCTTCGACCGCCCGAGCGACGAGCACACCCACACCGCGGAGCTGGTCATCGAAAAGGCCAAGCGCCTGGTCGAGCGGGGCGAGGACGTCGTGATCATCCTCGACGGCATCACCCGGCTCTCGCGGGCCTACAACCTGGCCGCCCCGGCCTCGGGCCGGATCATGTCCGGCGGTATCGATGCCGGAGCGCTCTACCCGCCCAAGAAGTTCTTCGGTGCGGCCCGCAACATCGAAGAGGGCGGCTCGCTGACCATCCTGGCCACCGCCCTCGTCGAGACGAACAGCCGCATGGACGATGCGATCTTCGAGGAGTTCAAGGGCACCGGCAACATGGAGCTGCGGCTCGACCGCAAGCTCGCCGAGCGCCGGGTCTACCCGGCCATCGACGTGGATGCCTCCAGCACCCGCCACGAGGAGTTGCTCTTCGACCGCAAGCAGCTCCAGATGGTCTGGAAGCTGCGCCGGGTCCTGTCCGGTCTGGCCGCCGACGGCAACGCCGCCCCTGGCCTCGAGTTGCTCGTCGACCGACTCAAGACCTTCCGCACCAACGACGAGTTCCTCGCCGAGATCGCCAAGCAACCCAGCATGTGACCGATGGCGCGAGCAACGGAGCCTGCCCGGGCGGGCCACGTTCGCCAGGGTGTGACCCCGCCACGCGCCGATACACTGATCCGTCCTGACTCTCCGGGAGTAGTAGCGATGCAGACCGAGATCCACCCGAACTACACCGACTTGCACGTCAAGTGCAGCTGCGGCAACACCTTCACGACTCGTTCGACCAAGGGTGGAGATCTCAGCGTCGAGTTGTGCAACGAGTGCCACCCGTTCTTCACCGGCAAGCAGAAGCTGGTGGACACCGGTGGCCGAGTCGAGCGGTTCAACCGCCGCTACGGCTCCCGCAAGAACAAGGGCTGATCCCGCGGCGCCGGTGGCGTCGCGCAGTAGTCCGATCGAACCTCGAGGCCCCCGGGATCCCGGGGGCCTCGTCGCGTCCGAGAATGCTCGCTCGCCGGGGTGGTTCCGCCGATGCCGCGCCCCGCGGTCGTCGATCCACGGTTACCGTCCAGGTCTGGGCGGACGCTGAGGCATCGACACACAGCCGGATCAGCGGCCAGAGGAAAGGCGGATCGCGTGGCGAGCGACCCCACCGATATTGCACACCTGCTTCGTCGGAGCGGCTTCTTCGCCGACGGCGCGCGCATCGATCAATTGTCCCGCCTGAGCTGGGCTGCGGCCGTCGACGCCGTGCTCGACACCAGCGCAGCCCCCGGCGAGGATCTGCCGGGGGAGGTGTTCACCTGGGACCAGAACCAGGGGTGGCCGCGCTACATCTCGCTCGTCCATTGGTGGCTGAACCGCTGTGTGAGCACCCCGACGCCGATCGTGGAGAAGATGACGCTGTTCTGGCACGGTCACTTCACGACGTCGTTCGACAAGGTCTACAACGTGTCGGCGATCGTCTCCCAGCACCGCCTGTATCGAGCGCATGCGTTGGGCAACTTCGCCACCTTGGCGCAGGCGATGGCGGTGGAGCCGGCGATGCTCGCCTATCTCGACAACTCCGACAACGTCGCTGAGTCGCCGAACCAGAACTTCGCCCGGGAGCTGCTCGAGCTCTACCTGCTCGGCGTGGGCAACTATTCCGAGGACGACGTGGTCTCGGCGGCCCGGGCCTGGACGGGGCACGGGGTCGTCGCCTGGAACGACCTCCGGTACGTCTTTCGGCCCGAGGAGCACGACAGCGGCGTCAAGACCTTCTTCGGCACGACCAAGAACTGGGATGGGCCCGACATCATCGCCGCGGTACTCGGCAGCGCCACGAAGCGGACCATCAGCGCGAAGTTCATCGCCAAGAAGCTGTGGGAGTTCTTCGCCTACGAGCAACCGTCCGACGAGATCGTCGCCGCCATCGCGACGTCGCTGCTGGCCGGCTGGAGCATCCGCGACGCACTCCGAACCTTGTTCAACCGACCCGAGTTCCGTTCCACCGCCGCCCGTCAAGGGCACGTGCGGTCGCCGATCGAGTTCGTGGTGGCAACGATGCATCACACCGGGCTGCGGGCCGAGGAGGCGCACCCCGAATGGCACCTGCGGGACATGGGACAGCTGCCCTTCAATCCGCCGAACGTCTCGGGCTGGAAGCACAACGGGTACTGGGTGAACTCCAGCGCCTTCCAGGCGCGCACGGAGTTCGCGAGGAACGTGATGTGGGTGCTCGGGAACAACCACGGCTGGCGGGCCGACATCGACACCATGTCGGTCGACCAAGCGATCGACCACGGCGCAGAGGTGTTCGATCTGTCGCTGTCGGCGCCGACCCGCGCCGCCATCCGAGACTGGCTGATCGCCAGCCGGGCGGGTACCGAGCGGTGGGCGCAGAAGTACTTCATGACGCTGGCGCTGCTGCTGGCTCCCGAGATGCACCTGGCGTGAGTGGAGGTCGGACGATGAACGCACGAAACGATGCGAACCTACGAGACGACGCCCGACTCGCCTACGAGGCGCTCAGCCGTCGAGACGATGACCCGTCGGGGCTGTCCCGCCGGCGCTTCCTGCAGGCCGTCGCCGGTGGTGTCGCGGGTGGTGTCGCCGGGGGCGTCGTGCTCTCGGGCGTCGAATCCATCCTGCCGGGTCTGATCCCCGGCGAACTGGACTCGGCGTTGGCCGCGGGTCCGATCGGCGACCACGACGGTGTCCTCGTCGTGGTCTTCATGTACGGCGGCAACGACGGTCTCAACACCCTCGTTCCGTACACCGACGCCAACTACTACGGCTACCGCGGTGGCCTCGCCGTTCCCCCCGAGCAGGTGCTGTCGGTGAACGGCAGCGTCGGGCTCCACCCGAACCTCGGCTACCTCCGCCAGCTCTACGCCGACGGAAAGGTGGCCGTGATCCAAGGGGTCGGATACCCGGGTCAGGACCTGTCGCACTTCAGCTCGCAAGCGATCTGGATGCACGGACGAGCCAGCGGCTCGCCGACGACGGGGTGGCTGGGACGCTGGCTCGACGGTGTCGGGGGTGACGCCTTCCGCGCCGTGTCGCTCGGGACGACGGTGCCGCTCCACATGATCGGGGCGACCCGCAAGGCCACCGGGGTTCCCGTCGGGTCGAACGACGACGACGATTCCGACTACTTCGGCATGGAAACGCGCCAGAAGGATCTCGACTTCTATCGAGCCGTTCGCGGCTTCTCGGCCAGTCCTGCCGGCCGCGGCGTCTGGCACGATGCCATCGCGGGGGCCGAG
This sequence comes from Ilumatobacteraceae bacterium, assembly GCA_041394645.1. Taxonomy (GTDB): domain Bacteria; phylum Actinomycetota; class Acidimicrobiia; order Acidimicrobiales; family Ilumatobacteraceae; genus JAWKHV01. The sequence continues at coordinate 26,983 of JAWKHV010000022.1, forward strand.
CGCGATCAGTTGACCGTGATCCAGCGGACCGCGCCCATGCGCCGCGAGCTCTACAACGGACCGCTGGCCCGACGGATGTCGATGGCGGCGCGTTTGATCAACTCCGGCGTCGGGGTTCGCGTCGTCGACATCGGATGGGGTGACTTCGACAGCCACAGCGACCAGGCCGGAATGCACCCGGCCCGCATGGCCGAATTCGACGCCGGTCTGCGTTCGCTGTTCACCAACCTCGATGATGCCTACCGGTCGCGCACCACGGTTCTGGTGATCTCCGAGTTCGGGCGAACGCCGTGGGCCAACGCCTCGGGTGGAACCGACCACGGTGGAAGCTCGGTCGCCTTCTTGATCGGCCAGCAGGTGAAGGGCGGACTGCACGGCGCAGCGCCGACGCTCGCGAACAAACAGCGGTGGGACATCACGACTCACACCGTCGACTTCCGTTCGATCTATGCCGAGGTGCTCGACACCTGGATGGCGGCGGACTCGGCCGCCGTGCTCGGCGGCAACTACTCGAAGCTCGGCCTGTTCCGCACCGGCCCCGGCCCGGAACTGCCCGAAGCGGCGGCGCCGCCGTCGATCAACGGGGAGTTCGTGGCGCTGAGCCCGTATCGGGTGACCGACACCCGCAACAACATCGGTGGGCGTCGCGCTCCCAACGGGCCGAACACCACGACCGAGATCTCGGTGCTCGGCGTCGGCGGCGTTCCGACGAGCGGCGTCGGGGCCGTCGTGTTGAACGTGACCGCGACCTCGACCACGGGTGTGAGCTACTTCACCATCTGGCCCAAGGGGGAGGCGCGACCCATCGCGTCGAGCCTCAACTGGGTCCCCGGCAAGACCGTGCCGAACCTGGTCGTCATGAAGCCGGGGATGGGCGGCAAGATCAACGTCTGGAACGAATCCGGCGAGTCCGATCTCATCGCCGACGTGGTCGGGTATTTCCGATCGAGCGGCGGTGATCGGCTGCTCCCGCTGTCCCCGCGACGGATCCTCGACACTCGCTCGACCGGGAACCCGATCGGCCCCGATGGATCACTCGACGTTCGGGTGACCGGCGTGGGGGGCGTGCCGGGCTCCGACGTCGATGCCGTCGTTCTCAACGTGACCGTCGATCGTCCGACCCAGGAGAGCTACCTGACGATCTGGCCGGCGGGGGAGGGACGGCCCGAGGCTTCGAGCCTGAACTTCCTGGCGGGTCAGACCGTGCCGAACCTCGTGATCGCCAAGGTCGGCGCGGGTGGCGCGATCTCCCTCTTCAACAAGTTCGGAACGACACAGGTCATCGCCGACGTGGTGGGCTGCTTCACCTCCGCGGGCGCCGGACGTCACGTGGCCGTCAGCCCGAGCCGGATCCTGGACAGCCGCAACGGCATTGCGGTCAACACCGCATTCGGCACCGCGCCGTTGCGACTGCAGGTGGCCGGAGCGGGAGGCGTACCGACGAACGGTGCCTCGGCGGTCGTGCTCAACGTGACGGTCACCCAGCCGGACACCGGCGGATACCTGAGCGTCTGGCCCTCGGGCGAGGCGGCGCCCGAAGTCTCCAGCCTCAACTATCTCGCCGGTGACACGGTCGCGAACCTGGTGATCGCCAAGCTCGGAAGCGACGGCGCGGTCATGCTCGCCAACGCCTTCGGCTCGGCGCACGTCATCGCCGACGTGGTCGGGTACTTCGCCTGATCGGGTCGAGCGACGCCGGGTAGCGTCGGAGGTATGGCCGACCTCGACACGACCTCCGACGCTCGCCGACGTCAGCGGCTCCTCGCTGCGAAGCTCACTGCGTTGGTCGACGGTCGAGTCGGTGGCGGCCAGACGGATGGCGGCACGAGCGAGCCGGCCGCATGGCCCGGCGGCGCAGCGTTGGTCCGCGAGGGCGTCGCCTGGGTGCTCGCCGACGAGCACCCCGAACGGGCCCTCGGCCCCGCCCTCGCCTGGGCTCGCCAGCAGGGTGCATCGGCAGTGAACGTCGTGGCCGAATCGGGCACGGGCGTCCTGGCGCGGCGGGCGGCCTGCTTCGCCGATCCGCCGACCGTGTGGCGGATCGAGGGCCGCGACCTCGTGCCCGCCGTTGCCGCGTCGTACCCGGAGTCGTCGGACGTGGCGCCGGAACACGAGCAGTTCGCCGCCCTGATCGTCGCGGCCGGAGCGGTCGTCAACCGCGAGTTCGGAGTGCTGACCGGAGAGGTGGCGGGGCTCGAGGTCTGCCGAGCGGTCACCGATCCACACACCGGCGTCCAGCGGCTCGAGGTCGGTGTCGGGGCCCACGATCGCGAGGCGTTCCAGATGATCCATGGGGACGTCCCGACGGAGGACTCCTTGGCGCGCATCGTCGAGGAGGTCGCCTCGTATCGAGCGCGCGGCGCCGCTCCTCATCCCCTGAACCGGCTCGGGGCCGAGCGTCGGCTCCGCAGCGCGCTCCAGGCCGAACCGGGTCTCATCGGCGCCGACCACGTCCGTGCCGTCGATCCTCCCGTCGTGCGCATCAACCTCAAAGACGTCGTGCCGTGCGTGGCGATGGCGAAGCGTTCGGACGGCTCGGAGTTCGTGGTGGTCTGCTCGGTCGGTGTCGACCTCGACGTGGTCCCGTTCGCGGCCGACGCACGGGCCGCGCTCGGCCACGATGACGGCGAACTGGCCATCGTCGTTCCCGCCCGCGACTCCCTCGGCGTGACCCGGGCCCTCGCCGCCGCGTTGATCGCTCCGGCAAACGTTCAGGGCGTCGACTGGCCCGGCGGATCGGTGTGACGAGGATGCCGCTCGCCTAGCCTCGAACCGATGCTGTCCCGCCTGAACGATCTCGTCGACGAGTTCCGGTTGGTCGAGGCGCAGCTGTCTGACCCCGAGGTCATCGGCGACCAATCACGGCTGCGCACGGCGTCGAAGCGGTACAAGGAACTCGGTCCGATCATCGAGTGCGTCACCGCGATCCGGCGCTCGCAAGAAGATGCCGAGACCGCACGCGAGCTGCTCGCCGAGGCGACGGGCGACGAACGGCAGATGCTGCGCGACGAACTCGACGGGGCGACGGCCGACCTCGAACGGTTGGAGGAAGAGCTGAAGCTGTTGCTCCTGCCGAAGGATCCGAACGACGGCAAGGCGGTGATCGTCGAGATCCGCGGGGCCGAAGGCGGCGAGGAAGCGAACCTGTTCGCTCGCGATCTGTACGAGATGTACCGCGGGTATGCGGCTCGCCACGGGTGGACCGTCGAGGAGCTCTCCACCGACGTTTCCGATCTCGGCGGACTCAACCAGGTGACCTTCGTCGTCCACGGCGACGACGCCTGGTCGCATCTGAAGTTCGAAGGCGGACCGCACCGGGTGCAACGGGTGCCGGTCACCGAGAGCCAGGGGCGGATCCATACCTCCTCGGCGACCGTGCTCGTGCTTCCCGAAGCCGAGGAGGTCGAGTTCGAGATCGACCCGAACGATCTCACCATCGACGTGTACCGCGCGTCGGGTCCGGGCGGGCAGGGGGTCAACACGACCGACTCCGCGGTGCGGATCACGCACCGGCCCACCGGTGTGGTCGTGGCGATGCAGGACGAACGGAGCCAGTTGCAGAACAAGGCTCGTGCCATGCAGGTGCTGCGGGCCCGGCTGCTCAAGCTGCGCGACGAGGAGCAGGCCGCCCAGCAGTCGGTCGAGCGCCGGGCCCAGATCGGCGGCGGTGGCCGAGGGGAGAAGATCCGGACCTACAACTTCAAGGAGAGCCGCGTCACCGACCATCGGATCGGCTTCACGATCTACAAGCTGTTCGACGTGCTCGCAGGCGACCTCGACGAGGTGGTCGAGGCGCTCTCGGCCGACGAGCGCGCCCGGCAACTGGCCGCCGGCGCCGGTTGACGCCAGCGTCGCGATGAACGACGACGACACCATCTCGTGGGGCGCACTGCTCGACGAGACCGTGGATCGGCTCGGCGGGGATCGCCGCGAAGCGCGATGGATCTGCGAGGAGGTCGCCGGCGTCCGCGGAGCGGCCTGGACGGCACTGGTCAATCAGCCGGTGGGGGAGCGGGCGGTCGCCCATCTCGACGCACTGGTCGCCCGGCGGCTGACCGGCGAGCCGCTCCAGTACGTGCTCGGCAGTTGGGCGTTCCGACACCTCGATCTCCTGGTGGACCGACGGGTGTTGATCCCTCGACCGGAGACGGAGCTCATCGTGGACGTGGCGTTGGAACTGCTCGCCGATCTCCCCCGGCCACTCGTGCTCGCCGACCTCGGCACCGGGACCGGTGCGATCGGGCTCAGCCTCGCCCACGAACTCCCGCTCGGTGCGGCCGAGATCTGGCTGACCGATCGTTCCGACGACGCCCTCGACGTGGCGCGCGCCAACCTGGCCGGGATCGGACGGGCCGCCGCCCACGTCAGGATCGCGTCGGGTTCCTGGTTCGAGGCGTTGCCCGAGGTCCTCGCCGGACGGCTCGACCTCGTGGCGACGAACCCGCCGTACATCGCCCTCGACGACCCCGAGGTCGCCGAGGACGTGACGGCGTGGGAACCGGCCGAAGCGCTGTTCGCCGGAGCCGACGGCTTCGACGACTTGCGCGTCATCCTCGGGGCTGCGCCACGATGGCTACGGCCCGGTGGCTGGCTCGTCGCCGAGGTCGGACACCGGCAAGGTGCCGACGCGGTCGACGCGGCGCGTCTCGCCGGTCTGGTGGACGTGTCGATCCGCAGCGATCTCGCTGATCGTGACCGTATCCTCGTGGCTCGTCGCCCGAACTGAGCGGAGCGCTCCGGCTCCGTTGCGTCAGCCGGCCGGGCGGAACCGCTGCTCGATCACCGCGAGGAGTTCGGATTCCTCGGGCGACCGTTCGTGGTCCGAGTCGGCCACGTCGCGACAGGCTCCGAGCAGTTCGGCCCGCAGGACCCGGCTCGCGATGCGGTCGTCGATCGAGTCGAGCAGCCGCTCGATCCCGTCCGGGGCCACCCGCGCCTCGCGCACCGTCGCCATCGCTCGCCCGAAGGCGGTCGAGAAGGGCAACGACGGCGAGTCCCAATCCAGTTCGTCGGAGAGTTCCTCGATCGCGTCCTGCTCATCGGCGCTGATCCGGCCGTCGGCGAGCATCACCAGCAGCAACAACTCCAACGCCGCCAGGTGCTCCTCGTCGGCCGTCGCATGGACGGCGACACCTCGGTACATCTCTCGGAGTTCGAGCATGTCCGACTTGCTATCACGCCAGGGTGCGTCGGAGGAATGCCACTTGGGCGAGCAGGAGGTTCTCGGCCACGACTTCCTGAGGCGTCATGTGGGTCACCCCGGACAGCGGGAGGACTTCGTGGGCGTGTCCCGCGGCGAGCAGCGCCGAGGAGAGTTGCAGGGTGTGCGCGGCCACGACGTTGTCGTCGGCGAGTCCGTGGATCAGGAGGATGGGGCGCTGGATCTCCGGACGCAGCCCGAGCAGCGACGTGCGGTCGTAGGGCACAGGATCGATGCCTGGATCACCGAGGCAGCGCTCGGTGTAATGAGTGTCGTAGAGCCGCCATTCGGTGACCGGTGCTCCGGCGACTGCGGCATGGAACACGTCGGGTCGGCGGAGCACGGCGAGCGCGGCGAGGTAGCCACCGAAGCTCCAGCCGCGGATCCCGACCCGGGACAGGTCGAGGCGGGGTTCGACCTCGGCCGCGGCATGCAACGCCGTGATCTGATCGTCGAGCACCGGTCCGGCGAGGTCGTGGAAGACAGCCCGCTCCCACTCCGTGCCTCGTCCCGGCGTGCCTCGCCCGTCGGCGATGACGACGGCGAACCCTTGATCCGCGAGCCACTGGGAGGCGTAGTAGGCCGATCGAGCCGAGATCACGCGCTGGGCGTGGGGGCCGCCGTAAGGATCCAGCAGCACCGGGAGCTTGTCGGTGGCGCCGTCCCGGGGCAGCACGATCGCCGTCGGGATCCTTTCCTGACCGAGCCTCAGCAGCCGCACGTTCACGTCGACGAGGGGTGGTTCGGCGATCGAGGTGATCGTCGGCCCGTCGAGTACCCGGGTCGTCCAGCCGTTGGCGTCGAGCGTCGCTGACCGGACCACGATCCGGCCTCCGCCGGCGACCGAGTGGTGCATGCCCGGCTCGCTCACGACCGGTGCCGCGCCGCCGCCGACCGTCCACCTCCAGACCTGGATCACGGTCGGATCGTCGATCGGGTTGGCGTCGAAGACCACCGAGTCTCGTTCGATGCTGCTCACCGAGCGCACCTGGAGCCCTCGGGCGACACGGGATGTCCGTCCACGAGCAGACGTCGAGCGCCGCCGCGATCGGCGGCCGTCACGAGGCGGCCATCGCCGAGGAATCCGGGCACGCCGGGCACGAGTTCGATTCCAACGGTCGTCGGTGTCGACCGAGAGCGGTGTCGCCGCCCCGGTCTCGAGATCGACACCGAGCACGACCACCTCGCGCTGGATCGCGCTCGCTGCACGGTGAGGAGCAGGCCCTTGGCTCGCCACGACACCGCGGCGAGATACTCGTACCTGACCCGATCCCAGGACACCTCGAGGGCGGGCTGACCGCCGAGCGCGCCGAGCACGAACAGCCGGACGTCGGGATTGCGCGACCCAGCGGCGGGATAGCGGTGCTCGACCGCCGGTTGGTCGGGCCGAGCGGGATTGCCGATCCACCACGACGGCACCTCGGTCTCGTCGACCCGGCAGGCCGCCACGTGGCGACCGTCCGGCGACCACCAATGTCCACGCGAGCGACCCATCTCCTCGGCGGCGACGAAGTCTGTCGCTTCCCACGACACCCGCTCGTCGGGGTCTTCGGCCAAGGTGCGTACCGTGCCGTCGGGTTCGACGAGCCGGAGGGCACGGCCGCTCACGAAGCTGATCCGTCCCCCCGACGGAGCGGGCCGAGGATCGAACACCGGCTCGTCGAGCTCGATCCGACGGGTTCCCGCCGCGGGCGAGGTCGACCGAGAAGAGGTGCCCGCCCAAGGTGAACAGGGCCCGGCCGTCCGACGCGTCGACCACGTAGCTCACGATGCCGCCGCCGCCTTCACGAGCCCGCTCCCGCCTCGCTCGTTCCTGCGGGGGGAGGTCGGCTTCGCCTTCGACCGCGAGGGCCGTCGGATCGGCGACCAGCCGCTCGGCCCCGGACTCGGGGTCGAGGCTCCACAACGAGTGCACGGAGTTGCTGCCGTCCGCCGCCCGAAGGAACAGCACCTGGGTTCCATCGGCCACGATCGAGACGGTGCGTGGCTCGCCGAGGGTGAGCCGCTGGGTGCGGGCGTACTGACGGGGGAAGGTGTCGGGCACCTCGGCAGCGTAGGGCAGGACGACGTTCCCGACGGAGCCTCAGGCGGTCGGCATCGACTCGACGAGGAGCTCGAAGGCCGCGTCGGCGTCGATCGTGCGGAGCACACGGGTGTTCGAGGCCGGGCGATCGATGAGCCGGCGTTCGTCGATCAGACTCATCCCTCGGGTGATCGCCCCGTCGGTCTCGACGGCGACATGACGTTCATCGGCGGTGAACAACTCGGGGTGGGTGATCGCCAGCACCGCACACACGTCGTGCATCGCCGCCCCGCCCATCACATCGTGGCGGCTGACGTAGGTCCCGGAGAAGAAGGTGAGCAGTTCGGCGAACAGCTGCGGTACCCGCCCGGGAAGTGCGCGGAGGCGCTCGATCCTCGGCGGCGTGGCCTGGAACCGGTGGGTGACATCGAGCCCGGCCATGATCAGCGGCCCGCCGTAGTCCATCACGATCGCCGCGGCGTGGGGATCGCAGAAGAAGTTGAACTCCGCCGCCGCCGTGGTGTTCCCGAACGAGCCGCCTCCCATCAGGGAGATCCCGGCGATGCGCTCGGCGAGATCCGGCGCCTGGCGCAGTGCCAACGCGATGTTGGTGAGCGGCCCGGTGGGCACGAGCCAGAGCCCTTCGCGCCGCCGGCACGTCTCGATGAGGTAGGCGACCGCGTCGTCGCTGGCCGGGGCCCGCGACGGTGCGGGGAGGTCGGCGCCGTCCAGCCCGGACTCGCCGTGGACGTACTCGGCGAAGAAGGGTTCGACGATGAGCGGTCGGGCCGCGCCGCGGTGGACGTCGACCTCGGGTGCGACGAGATCGAGCACGACGCGTGCGTTGCGGGTGGTCGATTCGATCCCCACGTTCCCGGACACCGTCGTGACCCCGACGAGTTCGGTGAATCGAGCGGCCACGGCGAGCGCCAGGGCGTCGTCGTGGCCGGGGTCGCAGTCGAGGATGATCGCTGGCCGTTCGCTCATCCGGCGACCGTACCGTCCGGGGCGAGCTCGACCGTGCGGTGGACCCACTCGCCGTCGCACCAACGCCGTGCTTCGTCGCCGTCCTCCGAGGTCCCCCACGCCCGGCGGCCGTCGGACAGGAGGCAGGCGGCGATCACTCGCTCGGGCGCTCCGTCGCGCCGGTGCATCACCGTGTAGGCCTCGACCGTCGCGGGCCCGGCTGCGTCGGTCGGCGGGGCCAACCGACGCCGGGGCAAGGCGTCGATCTCGTCCTGCGGCGCCGCGTGACGGAAGCCCGAGGCGGGTGGGCGAGCGGAGTAGATACCGAAGGAGTGCTTGGTGACGTAGCCGCCGTTGCCCCACACCAGCCCGTACTCGTCGGGCTGGGCGCGTAGATCGCTCACCATCGTCGCGATGGCGTGCATGACGTAGTTGTTCCAGGGCCCGCCGGCGAAGGTCAGCCCACCGGTTCTCGTGAGCTGGCCGCCGAGGTCGAGCCCCAAGGACTGCGCACCGAGCTGTACGGCGGACGGGAAGCACGAGTAGAGATCGATCAGGGCGACGTCGTCGATCCCGAGGCCGGCGAGGGCGAGGGCCGCCTTGCCCCCGAGGCGGATCGCCGGTGTCTCGGCGAAGTCCTGCCGATGCGAGATGAAGGTGTGCTCTCGGCAATCGGCACCGGAGTGGACGAACACCCAGCGATCGCGCGGGATACCGAGCGATCGTGCTCGCTCCACCGAACACATGACCACCGCAGCGCCTTGATCGACGTCGTTGTTGGAGTTCAGCGACTTCGGGTACGGCAGGCCGATCATGCGGTTCGACGCCGACACGGTCCGGAGCTGTTCGGCCGACCTCGCGTCGCGGATCCACGCGTTCGGGTTGTCGGCCGCGACCGCGGCGAACCTCGCCCACAGCTCGGAGATGTGGACGAGGTGGGCGTCGGGCGCCCGACCGGTCGCAGCCCGCAATGCGGTCTCGAACATCGGATACACCTGGATCGGCCGGTCGATCCCCCGGGCGAGCTCCTCGGGCAGGTTCATCTCCAACGGGGTGCCGAGCATCACGTCGGGTTCGATCCCCTCCGGCACCGTCGGCCAGGGCAGGGTCGCGCCCTGCTTGCGAGCCCGCATTCGGGTCCGCCACGCCTCGGACCCGGTCAGGACCACGAGGTCGTGGGTTCCGGCGGCGATGTCACGAGCGGTGCGACTGACCAGCGACTGCGGGGTGTTGCCCCCTCCGGTCGTCAACGCCGTCTCTCGGGTCCGCAGCCCGAGGGCATCGGCGACGAATCGGGCCGGGTCCCGGTAACGCCAGCTGAGGAGCTCCACGACTCGGATCGAGTCCACGTCGCTCACGGCACCGATCCCCGCATCGTGGAGGGCGGCGCGAGTCGCGGCCGTCATCAGCTCGACGGGGCTGAGGGCGTCGTCGAGGCCGGCGGCCCGCCACGTCACCTGCCCGACTCCGACGATGACGGGAAGACGGGGATCGAGGGTCATGACGCCCGAAGGTAGGCCCGCCCAGACACCGGATTCGAGGCGAGAGCCCTCGGGGAACGAATCCCGATCCGTCCGAACGGAACCGGGCCGGGGGAGTTGGTGCCGCTCTATGCTCGAACGGGTGCGCATCGCCCTGGGATCCGACCACGCCGGCTTCGACCTCAAACAGCATCTCGTCGCGCTGTTGACCGAGGCGGGACACGATGTCTCCGACCTGGGAACTCATTCGCCGGAACGAGCGGATTACCCCCCGTATTGCGCCGCGGTCGGCCGGGCGGTTCGCGACGGTGACGCAGAGTTCGGGATCGTGATGGGTGGCAGCGGCCAGGGTGAGCAGCTGGCCGCCAACAAGGTCCGTGGGGTTCGCGCCGCGTTGTGCAACGACCTCTACACGGCTCGCATGGCCCGGAGCCACAACGACGCCAACGTGTTGTCGATCGGTGCCCGGATCGTCGGGGTCGGACTGGCCGAGGAGATCGTCCATCTCTTCGTGACGACCCCGTTCGACGGCGGCCGGCATGCCACGAGGGTCGCCCAGATCACGGCCCTCGAAGCCGAGTTCTGTGCCGAGGCCGACTGAGCCCTTCGACCGATCTCTGACCTCGACGGCGACTTCCTAGACTCCTCACATGGTGACGATCTCGGGGTACCTGCTCATCGGAGCGGTCGCGACGGTCGTCACCCTCGTCACGACGCCGTTCGTCGCGGCGTTGGCCCGGCACCGTGGGTGGGTGGTGGAACCCGACGAGCGACGGGTCCACGACCGACCGACCCCGGACGTGGGCGGCATCGCGATGTTCGCCGGGTTCCTGGTCGCCTTCGGCGTGGCGGCGACGATGGACCGGTTCGCCGACCTGTTCCGGAACAACTCCGAACCGATCGGAGTGGTACTGGCCTGCTCGTTGGTCTTCCTGGTCGGCCTGGTCGACGACATCGTCGAGCCCCGGCGGTCGCCAAGGTGACCGGAACGGTATTGGCCGGGCTCCTGCTGGCCGGCTTCGGCGTCACGATGCTGTTCTTCCGGGTTCCGTTCCTCGACACCTTCGTGCTGTCGCCGGATTGGTCGCCACTCGTGACGGTCCTCTGGCTGCTCGTCATGACCACGGCGATCAATCTCGTCGACGGGCTCGACGGGCTCGCGGCCGGGATCGTGTGCATCGGATCGACCTCGTTCTTCTTGTACGGCCAGCACCTCGGCGATCTCAACCTGTTGTTCGAACCGAACCTCGGCCCGCTGATCGCGATCATCACCGCCGGGGTGTGCCTCGGGTTCCTGCCCCACAACTTCAACCCGGCCAAGATCTTCATGGGTGACAGCGGGGCGCTGTTCCTCGGAGCCCTCTTGGCCGTCTCGACCTCGGTGGTCGGCGGCCGGGCCGACCCGGCGACCCAGGCCTTCACCGGCCAGACCTACTTCTTCTTCGCGCCGTTGTTCATCCCGTTGTTGATCCTCGGGGTGCCCCTGCTCGACGTGGTGTTCGCCGTCATCCGGCGAGCGACGTCCGGCCATGGCCTCGCGACCGCCGACAAGGGCATCTCCACCATCGGCTCATGAACCTCGGTCATGGGCAACGCCGCAGCGTGCTCATCCTGTGGCTGTGGACGGCGTTGCTGTCCGGCTTCGTCCTGTACCCCGTGCTCACCGGCTCCGACTCCAGCTCCGCCGTTCGTCGTGATCGCGCTCGGCCTGGGGCTGTACACCGTCCTGCACCCCGAGGTGCAGCGAGGTCCAGACTCTGATCAGACGTCCGGTTCGATTCGGAGAATCCTGGTCGGGCGGCTGTGGAACCCGTGAGCCCGCTAGATTCTGACCGTTCCTCGGAACGTTGCACCGCGGGCGGCGCCGGCGTGAGCCGGTTGGTGCACGTGCCGACGGATGGTCCCCAGTGGGAGGCGGAACGTGTTCCGAACGCTGATCAAACGAATCTCGGGGTGGTGGCAATCCTCCGCCGATCAACGCAGCCAGCGATTCGTCGCCGGGGTCGTCTGCTCGGCCACCGTCGCGGGCGGAATCCCCCTCGTCGCAGCCTGGAACTCCTCCGATGCTCGCGACATCCGCGGCCGGCCGGGCAGCTTCTGGCTGTCGGGTGAGTCCAAGGATCAGATCGTGCTGGCGTCCGTCGGCGGCGATCTGGCCAGCTTGGCGTTGCCGGTCAACCACCCGGGGTCGGCGTTCGATGTCGTGGACACCGGAGAACTCGTCCTGCTCCAGGACCGCACGACCGGGACGTTGACGTCGATCGACGGCGTCGCCGGCACGGTGCTCGACACCGAGCTCCCGCTCTGCGGCACCCGATGACGCTCGCTCCAGCCTGGTCGCGGCCGGTCGCGATGCCTTCGTGGTCGAAGCCGCGCTGGGCCAGTACGCGAAGGTCGAATCCGAGGGGGAATCTCCGGTGCGGCCGTCGTCCAGACCGGGCAGCGGTTCGACCAGTGGACCGGGACCGCAGACGGCCGGCTGTGGTTGATGGACACCCCGAGGGCGACGTTGTTCTCGTTCCGGGACGAACTCGTCGCAGACCAAGCTCGGCGAGGGCGCCGCCGAACTGGTGCTGTCGTCGATCGGCGACGACCCCGTCGTGCTCGATCGGTACAACGGCCGCGTGCGGTGGCCGGCGCGCTCGGAGACGTACCCGATCCCCGGTGGCCTCACGACGGCAACCCTGCAACAGCCGTCGCTCGGCGCCGAGTGCGTCGCCCTGGTGACCCCGAGCGACGCCTGGTGCATGACCCCGAAGGGCGGGTTGGCCGCCGCCGTGCACTTCGCCACCCCGCTCGATGACGTTCGCGGCGCCCAGGTGTTCTCGAACCACGAGAATCTGGTCGTCGCATGGCCGGACCGATCCGAGGTCGTGTTGGCCTCGTGGCAGAGCGGTGTCGTCACCGTCGCCGATCGACCGGAGCCATCGGGCCGCTTGCTGACCTCGCAGTGGACACCGGGTCCCTTGCTGGTCGACGATCCCGGGAGCCGCTACGCGCTCACCGCCGACCGGGCCTCGCTGGTGCCGCTCGACAAGTTCAGCCAACGGACCGCGGTGCTGTCCGCCGACGGCCTGGCCACGGATTCCGGATTCGCCGGCCCGGTCACGGACGGTGCCGGAGGCGACGGTCCGCTCGTGGCCGGCGAGCTGACGGCGTCGGAGGCCGATGACCTCGACAAGGAGAACCGCGCTCCCACCCCGCAGGACGACGAGGTCGTCACTCGTGTGGCCCGGCCCAAGCAGATCGACGTCCTGGCCAACGACACCGATCCCGACGGCGACCAACTCGCGATCGTGGACGAGGAGCTCGTCGTTCGGGGTCCCGGCGACGGCTCGGCGATCGTGGTGGACAACTCCTCCATCCGCTTCGATCCAGGCAGCGGCGAGAATGGCGGCACGCAGGAGTTCGAGTACACGGTGGTCGATCCTGGTGGCAAGCGCGGCACGGCCACGGTGACCGTCACCGTGAAACCCGCCGACGTCAACACGGCGCCGGTGGCCCTCGACGACGTGTGGCCACCCCGGACCGCCGATCTGGACACGCGGATCGACGTCGTACCGGGCGTCGACACGGTCATCCCGGTCCTCGCCAACGACACCGACGCCGAAGGCGATCAACTGACCATCACTCGCGTGTCGACGCCGACGAACGGGACCGCGGCAGTGACCGAGTCGGGTGAGATCAGCTTCATCGCCGATCAGACCGGTACCTCGACCTTCGACTACGAGGTCGCCGACGGGTACGGCGGCTCCGACACGGCCACGGTCACCGTCGAGGTCGGCACGGCGAGCCGGAACCGGGCCCCGATCACGGTGCCGGACCGCCTGTCGCTGAAGTCCGGTACGACCCAGACCGTCAACGTGCTCGGCAACGATTCGGACCCCGACGGTGATGCCCTTCGCCTCGGCCCGAGCATCGATCTGGCCGGCACGGGCGCCGACTATCTCACGGTCCAGGTGCTGGCCAACTTCCAGTTGTCCGTCACCGCCGACCCCGCCGCCCCCGAGGGACTGGTCGAGGTCACCTATCGCGCCGTTGACGAGCAGGACGCGGCCTCGGCCGGAACGCTCGCCGTCAACGTGACGCGGGCCCAGGACAACCGGCCCCCGGTGGCGGTGGACGACTACTCGACCGCCACGACCCAGACCACGAAACTGATCAGTCTGCTCGCCAACGACCTCGACCCCGATGGCGACCCGCTGACCCTGATCGCCATCAGATCGGTTCGAGCAGGCCAGGTCGGTACGGCCAAGATCGTCTCCCCGTCCGCGGTCGAGTTCTTCTCCGTGCTCCCCGAGATCGCCGAGTTCGAGTACACGATCGCCGATCCCGATGGCGAGACCTCCACCGGTCGGCTCTTCGTCCAGGTGCTGACCTCGACCAACTCCGGTCCCGTCGCCAACGACGACGTGGTGAACTCGACGTACGGGCTCACCGTGAGCGTCGACGTACTCGCCAATGACACCCATCCCGACGGGCTCCCGATCACCCTGTCCGGCGGCTTCCACCACGTCGGTCGGGACGGCGACCATCCAGAACGGGATCATCGTCTTCACCCCGCCGGCGCGCCCGCCGAGCGACACCCAGCCGGTGACGTACACGATCGGTTACACGATCGTGGATCCCAACGGACGCACGGCGTCGGCCAAGGTCTTGGTCACCTACTCCCAGCCGGTCGTCAAGGAGAAGGCCGTTCCGATCGCGGCCGATGACCAGGCCAAGGTCCAGGTCGGCAAGCGGGTCACCATCGACGTGCTCGCCAACGACGTCGACCCTGACGGCACCTCGTTGTCCATCAAGTCGATCGAGCCCCCGACGGCCGGCACGGCCTCGATCTCCGGTCGGACGATCGTCTACGACGCGCCGCAGGGCGTGCCCGACGGGGCCGGGCTGATTCGTTCAAGTACACGATCCAGGACGCGGACGGCCAGACGCGCTCGGCCACCGTGGTGGTCCAGATCAGCCGGGCCCCAGCCAGCCCGTCGCCAAGGACGACCTGGTGAAATTGAGCGCGAACGAGTCGGTCTGGTTCGAGCCGCTGGCCAACGACTCGGACCCTGACGGCCCGAACTCGGCGTTGTCGGTCACCTCGATCACGCCGACGACGACCGACATCACCGCGACGCTCACCGGCAACAAGGTCCGGATCACTGCGGGCAGCAAGGCCGGGAACTACACGATCGGGTACTCGATCAAGGACGGGACCGGCAGCAAGGCCAACGCCACGATCAGCGTGGTCGTGAGCGCGCCGGTCAACAACGCTCCGGTCGCGAACGACGACTCGGCGACGACGCGCGCCACGACCGCAGTGCTCATCGACGTGCTCCGCAACGACTCCGACCCGGACGGCGGACAGATCTCGGTGGGTGACGTCGGCGTCCCGCGATCGACCGACGGCGCCGGCCCGGCCGGAACCGCGGCCCGGGCGACGTCGTCCTCGATCCGCTATGACCCTGGCGACTTCACCGGCACTGCGGTCTTCGTACATCGTGGTCGACGAGGCCGGAAAGGCCTCGTCGCCCGGCACCGTCACCGTCACCGTCACGAAGTGCGACGCCGTGGCGCCGAAGCTGGTCGACGACAACTTCGCGGTCGGACGCAATCAGACGTTGAAGGAGAACTTCTTCGACAACGACTCCGCCCATGACGGAACGCTCACCACCAGCAGCCTGGCCGGGCTGACCGTCGACGCCTCGGCCGGCTCGTTCACCTACAACGGGCTCGACCGGCGGAAACTTCACGTTCAAGTACTCGGTCGTCAACGATTGCGGTGTTCGCAGCGATGCCAGGGTCACGATCACCGTCAACCGGGCGCCGGTCGCCAACCCGACAGTGCGACCGTCGACGCCGGCAAGAAGGTCACCATCGACGTCCTCGCCAACGACTCGGATCGGGACGGCGACAACATCTCGATCATCGGAACCCCCAGTGCGAGCCCCGGCTCGGTGGCGGTGTCCGGCGGCAAGCTCGTCTACACCGCTCCGGACGGTGCCGCCACCGCGGCGACCATCAACTACCGGATCAGCGACGGCGAGCTCGATGCCGCGACGACGGCTCGGTGAAGATCGAACAGCCGAACCGGAATCCGGTCGCGAGGAACGACACCGCCAAGGTGGTGGCCGGGCGATCCGTGCTGATCTCCGTGCTCGCGAACGACTCCGACCCCGACGGCGATGACCTGATCCTCACCGACGCCTTCCAGAACAAGTCCCCGGACACCGGCTTCACGGTGAAGAACGTCGACATCAAAGACGTCCGGTTCACCGCCGACCGCTGCCTGAGCGGTCCGGCGTCGTTCACCTACTGGCGACCGACCTGGGCGTGGCTCGGGGATCGAGCGAAGGTGACCGTCGAGGTGATACCGGTCGAGAACTCCGCGCCGAGCGCGGCCTCGTTCGCTGCCGGCAAGGGAGCCATTGCCGGCGAGCAGTGGCAGATGCTCGTCACCGATCTGCTCAAGGCGGCCAGCGACCCCGACACGGAATGCGGTGACTCGCTCAGCCTGGTCTCCGTGGACGCGGTGTCGAACACCAGCGAGCCGACGGTCAAGAACGGCACCGTCCGGCTGACACCGCTGGCCGAGGGTGTCGCGATCTTCAGCTACACCGTGCGCGACAGCAGCAAGGAGACCGCCACGGGCACGGTGACCGTTACGGTGGCGCCGCCGCCGACCACGACGACGGTCACGACGACGACCCTGCCGCCGACCACCCTTCCGCCGCCCACCACCACCGTGCCGCCGCCGACCACGACGACGCTGCCACCGACGACCACGACCGATCCGGCTGCCACCACCGCCCCGACCACCACGACCACGCTGCCGCCGACGACTGTGACGACGCTGGCGTCCACCACCACGACACTGGCCGGCACCACGACGACCGTCGCCGCGACCACCACGACCACGCTGCCGCCGACCAGTTCCACCGCCCAGGCGGTCGAAGCGTTCCTGGTCGGCGTGGCCCGCTCCAACTACATCGCCAGGTATCTCCGTTGACCCAGAATTCGACCACCGACCGATCGGCCGGCCAACCGACCGCCACCAAGATGTCTCGTGCCTTGCAGGAGAACGTGGCCCAGGTTCTGAAAGGGAAGCCCGAGACGGTGCGACTCGCCGTTGCCTGCTTCCTGGCGGAGGGGCACCTGCTCATCGAAGACCTCCCGGGCACCGGCAAGACGTCGCTGGCGCGAGCGATGGCGCAATCGGTCGGTGGGTCGGTCAAGCGCGTCCAGTTCACCCCGGACCTGCTCCCGAGCGACATCACCGGCACCTCGATCTATCGCCCGAACGAGGGCGAGTTCGTGTTTCGCGAGGGTCCGGCGTTCGCCAACGTGCTCGTGGCCGACGAAGTGAACCGAGCCTCGCCCAAGACCCAGGCGGCGTTGCTCGAGGTCATGGAGGAACGCCAGGTCACGGTGGACGGCGTGAGCCGTCTCGTCCCTCGCCCGTTCATGGTCGTGGCCACCCAGAACCCGATGGACTTCCACGGCACCTACCCGCTGCCGGAGGTCCAGCTCGACCGGTTCGCGATGCGCATCAGCATCGGCTACGCCGACCGTGCGACGGAGATGGAGGTGATGGCCTCCCCGATGGCGCAGCAGCGTGTCGAGCTGACGCCGGTGCTGCGCGACGACCAGGTCGTCCGGCTGCTCGAGCGGATCAAGGCCGTCACGGTCAGCGAACCGCTGCGCTCGTATGTCGCGGACATCGTGATGAAGAGCCGGACCCACCCGGATCTGCGTCTCGGAATCTCGACTCGCGGCACCATCACCTTGTTGGCCGTCGCCCGAGCGCTGGCGATCGGGGAGGGCCGCGCCTTCGTCACCCCGGATGACATCAAGGACCTCCTCACGCCGGTCCTGGCCCACCGCATCGCCGTCACCCCGGCGGCGGAGCTCGACGGCATTCTTCCCGAGCACGTGCTCGACACGATCGTCGACGGCATCGACGTCCCCCGGCTGCGCCTCGACGAATGACGAGGGACGACCTCCCGCTGACCTCCACCGGGCTGGGGGTGGCGCTCGGCAGCGTGATCCTCGCGATCGTGGCTGCGCTCACCGGGTACCGAGAGCTGTTGTTCTTCGGCCTCGCGGCGTTGTGCCTGATCGCGATCGCAATCGGGCTTCCACGGATCGCCTCGCCGGTGGTCCTCGAACGGCGCCTGGCCCAGGCGTACGTGCAGCGCGGTGATTCCGCCGAGATCACCCTGACCGCGACCAGCGAGCGCGCCACGCCGCCGTTGCGGATCATCGACACGGTGGTCGGCCAGCCGGTGCGTGTCGACCTCGGCGGCATCAAGGCGATGCGAACCGTCGCCGTGACGTATCGGGCGGTGGTCCGTCGTCGCGGCGTTCACCAGGTCGGCCCGATCCGCGAGGAGCGTCGTGACCCGTTCTCGCTCGCGGTTCGCAGCAGCGATCACCCGCTGTTCGACGAACTGTGGGTCCACCCGGTGATCCACCCGCTCCGGAACGCTTCGGAGTCCTTCGAGGACCGCTTGCAGACCCAGGCGATGCGGGCGTTGAGCGACGATCCACTCGCCGAGTTCCAGACCCTTCGCGACTATGCCGAAGGTGACGATCCGCGGCGAATCCACTGGGCCAGCTCGGCTCGCTTGGACCGGCTCGTGGTGCGAGATCTGCTCGAACTCCGCCGGCGAGAGCGCCACGTGCTGCTCGAGACCCTGGACCAGGCCGGGACCGAGGGCGAGTTCGAGGAATGCGTCGAGATCGCAGCCAGCTTGGCGATGGCGGGCCTCGACAATCAGATGCAGGTGGTCGTGCGAACCCGGGATCCCAACGCGGCGGGACGTCCGATGCCGGTGCGCAGCCGGCTCGAGATCCTCGAGTTGTTCACGAAGGTCGAACGGGTGTCGTCCGATCGTGCGGTCGCCCCGCAGCGTTCGGCCATGCGGCCGCGCACGACCGCCCAGCTGATCGTCGTCACCGGGGCCAATTCCCCCCTCATCCCGTACTTCTGCAGCAGCACCCTGTTCCGGCCGATGGTGTTCGTCGTGCGGGTGTCGGACCGTCCCCACCTGCTCCGCCCGATCCCGGTTCCGTCGATCGCCGTGCGCAACGCCGAGGAGTTCGTGCAGGTGTACGACGGCCGACGGCCGGCGAGGCGCTCGACCGAACCGGCGCCGCGACGGCGGATTCGGAGCGCGTCGTGACCCGCCGTCTGCGCACCCTGCTCGTGATCGCGGCCACGTTGAACGTGGTTGCCGTCGCCTCGATCACGAGTCGCGTCTTCGACGCTCCCTATCAGCCGATCTACGCCATCGTTCCGGCGGCGCTGGCCGGGCTCGTGGCGATCGTGAATCCCTCGACTCGGCTGCTCGGGCGCTTGGCGCCGCAAGTGGCGCTCTGCATCGGAGCGACTGCTGTTGCCATGCGCGCTCGGCACGGCGATCTCTCCAAAGAGCTGGTTCAGGTCCCGTTCCGGGGAATCAGCGAGATCGTGTCGGCCCAGTGGCCGGCGCCGTCCGATGCGCTGTCCGTGGCCGCCATCGTGCTCGCCGTCGTCTCCACTGCCGCACTGGTCGCCGAGCTGGCCTGGGCCCGCCGGTACGCAGCGCTGCTGCTCGGTCCTCCGGTGTCGCTGCTGCTGCTGGTGCTGCTGCTCGCCCCTCGCAGCGGCCCGGCGCCGTTGCCGCTCCTGGTCCTCATGACCGCGTGTTCGGCGCTGGTGCTCCGGCTGGCTTCGCTGGCGACCAACGATCGACAGCACGCGACGAACGTGACCGAGCGGGGTTCGCACGCGCTGGTGGTGTCGGTCGCTGCGCTCATCGCCCTGCTCCCGGTGGCGGTCGGCGCCCCGTTCGGAGACAGCGACCGATTCGACCTGCGAGATCGCTCGGACACGGCAGCCTCCATCGCCGAGGAGATCAGCCCGCTCGCCCGACTCGAGGAGTTTCGGAGCCGCCCGCGCGAGGCCCTGTTCGACGTCTCGCCGCGTGTGGCGACCGACGAACGGTGGCGATTCGTCGCCCTCACCCGCTACGACGGCCAGGCGTGGATGCCCTCCGACGACTTCCGGTCGGTCGGGAGCACCCTCGGCGAGCGACCCACGCGCAGCTCGCTGCTCCAGTACCAGGTCCACATCGACTCGTACCTGGAGTCCTGGGCGCCGTTCACGGGTCGCCCGATCGAGAGCTCGTTGGATCTCCGTATCGACACCACCGGGTCCGGTCTCCGCCTGAACGATCGGCTGTCGCGTGACGATCAGTACGAGTTGGCGCTCACCCAGCCGACCTGGACCCCTGAACAACTGCGGATCACTCCGGTCGACGAGGCCGTCCTGAGCGAGCTCCCGCCCGTCGTGGAAGGGCTCGGTGCGGACGCCGAGACCTTCCGGTCGCTGGCCACCGAGATCACCCAAGACACCAACAACCCCTACGACCGGGCGACTCGATTGGCGAACTACCTCGCCGAGGTGGGCCGGTTCCGCCACGTCGAGAGTGCCCCGACCGGACATCGTCGGGCTCAGCTGAGGACCTTTCTGACCAACAAGCAAGGTCGGGACGAGCAGTTCGTGGCGACCTACGCCTTGCTCGCCCGACTCGTCGACCTGCCGGCGCGGGTCTCGGTCGGCGTCGTGATGACACCGACGGTCGGCGCCGACGGTTCGACGGGTTGGAGCACCGACGTCGTCGCATGGCCCGAGATCGCGTTCGAGGACGTCGGTTGGGTGGCCTTCGACCCGATCCCGAGCACGCTTGCCGCCGAAGACGCCCCGGCTCAGCAGGAGAACACCGATGGTGCCGCCCGGCGGGTGGTCCCGCCGCCCACGACCACCGCGCAGGATGCACAGAGCACGACGAGCCAGGTGCCCGTGGCCACGGCCCGGCTCCGCTCGTTGTCGGTCGCCGCTCGCTTGGGCATCGCCGGAGTGCTGCTCCTGCTCGCCGCCCTCGCCTACGCGATCTCGATCCTGATGCTGAAGCGGAATCGCCGGCGTCGACGTCAGCAGGTCGGACGGGTGGACGCTCAAGTGACCGGCGCCTTCCTGACCGGTGTCGAGCGCGCCGTGGACCTGGGTGCCGAGTCCTCGCCCTCACTGACCAATCGCGAGCTGGTCGAACGCAGCCGCGACGTCGTCGGTGGAGCCGTCGGAAGCCTCGAGGAACTGGCCGCGCTGGCGACCCGAGCGGTGTTCGACGACGAACCGCCGTCCGATCGTGTCGCCGAGGCGGCGTGGGCAGACTCCGACCGCTCGGCGCGCGAGCTGCAGACCTCGGTCGGGTTGGTTCGTTGGGTTCGGGGACGGCTCAGTCTCCGGTCCCTGCGAGGCGAACGCCTCGACGAGGTCGAGAGCCCGCTCGATGCCGACGGGGACCAACCCGCGGCGGTCGATCCGTCCGGCGACCGGGTGGGGTGACCTCAGTCGAGGACCTGGACCGACACCTGTTCAGCGGCGGCGGCGACGTCGGCGCCCCGAACGTCGCGGTGCGGCGTGGCGTCGGTGGTGACCGGGAGCAGCTCACCCTGACGGCGAGCTGAGCTGCCGGGAGACGACCTCGAAGCTGGCTGATCCGCTGGCGGCGGGTCAGGATGGCCAACACCACGGCATCCGCGAGTCGGCACAGCTCGACCGTCGCGGCCGAATCGAGGACGGCGCCCGGCGTCGAAGACGACGATCGGTGCGGCGACCAAGGACTGCTCGATCAGGATCTCGACGTCACTGCGCCGCAGCGTGTGCTGCCCCGTCTTGTCGCCTCGGCCGAGCAGTGAGACATGGGAGTGGGTGGTCGACACCGTGGGTTCCTGCTGAGGCGTGAGCGGTCCGACGACCGGCGCCCGCTGAGGTAGTCCTCGTCCTCGTCGGCCCGGGCGAGCATCGCCGGGATGCCCCCGGACGCCGCGGCGGAGAACGTCTCCGACAGCGTCGTTCGCCGGGGTCGGCGTCGACGAGCAACACGCTGTTGCCCATCTCGACGGAACCGACCGGCCATCGCCGCAGCGATGGTCGTGGCGCCGGCCGCCTGCTCGGTGCCGACGACGACGACGGTGACATACCCGGCTCGCCGGGCGTTCGCCTCGGCGCGCACGCAGAGTTCGTCGATGACCTGATAGCCGGAGTACCCGGAGGCATTCAGGATGTCCGCCGGACTGGCGGCCAGCACGCCGGCGTCCGGCCGATGGAGCCGACGACGTCGTGACCGAGGAGGGTGCTGGTCTGCTGGTCGTCGATCAGCTTCTGGCTGAACCGGGCGACCACCACCGTGGCGAGCAACCCGAGCAGCGCGCCGACGACGCCACCGGCGACGGTCAACAACATCCGTGGTGCCGCAGTCGCCTGCTCCGGCAGCACGGCTCGCTGCACGATCTCGGTGGCCACGCGTGTCCGGGACTGCAGCACGGCGTCGGCCCGGCTCTGGAGCAGCTGCTGGTACTGCTGGATCTGGGTGTCGTAGTTCACCTGGGCCACCGCCGCCTTCGGCGGAACGAAGTCCAGCACGATCTGCACCCCGGGATGCTCTCGGCGATGAACTGGTTGACGTAGTCGTCCTTCTCGGTGGCGATGGCGGCCCCGAGCTGTTGGAGGTAGGTGCCGAGATCGTTGAGTTGATCGTCGATCTGGTCGAGGTTCGACTGGTTCAGATCCTTCGCCGTGTCCTCCAGGTTCTTCTGGTAGAGCTCCACGTAGGAATTGGCGAGATTCTGGGCGCCCGCAGCGTCGACATCCTTGGCGTAGACGTCGACGATGTCGGTTCCCACCCGCTCCTCGACCCGAATGGAGGCGGTCACCAGGTCACGGTCCCACTTGCCGCCGAGCTTGGTGGCCACGGACTCGGCGAGGTCGACGCTCTTCAGCACGCTGAGCTGGGTCTGGAGGTACCGGTTGGCATCGGCGACGCCGGTCCCGCCGGCAGTGTTCGTCGACGGCTGGATCAGCAGCACCGCCTGCGCTTCGTACTCCGCCGTGGTCCCGCTCACGCTCATGAATCCAGCAGACCGAGCACCGCACCGACCCCGACGATCCAAGGCCGCTTGCGGAGTGCGGAAAACAGATACGAGAGCTCCACGGAGCAACCCCCAGCGGGTAGTTGGCGGACAGGCCGCAGCGAGGTTACTCAACCCACCTGCGCTTGTACGGTCGAGTCATGCGGCCCATCTGTGGCGCGGCGCCGGTTCGCGAGGCCGATGGTAGGTTCGATCATCGATCGTGGGAGGTCGTGTGACGGACGAGGCAACCTCGAAGCGAACGTCGATCATCGTGTACGCCTGCACCTTTCGACGCAACGAGCAACTCGAGCGCCTCCTCGGCACCTTGCGCGTCGCGGCCGACGCCGTCTCGGACCAGGCGGCGGTCGGCATCGTCATCGTCGACGACAATCCCGACGGCCGAGCCAAGTCGGTCGCCGAGGCGTGGGACGAACGCTTCGAGCTCGGTGTCGGCTATCGGCAGTCCGGACTCGGCAACATCTCCCTCGCTCGCAATCTCGGCCTGGAAGCCGGGGCGGAGCGAGGCGAGTGGGTGGCGATGACCGACGACGACTGCGAGGTCTCGCCGCAATGGTTGGCCGAGAGCCTCCGGGTCGTTCGATCGTTCGACGCCGATGCCGTCACCGGGCCGCACGTTCGCCGCGCTCCCACCGACGCCCCGTCCTGGCTACGTGACCACCCGTTCCTCGAGCACGGAGACGAGGAGTATCCGTCCGACGGCGCCGAGCCGAGCCACGGGCAGACCAACAACTCGATGATCGCCAGCTCGTTCCTCCGGGAGCATCCTGAGGTTCGGTTCGATCCCGGTCTCGGCAAGCTCGGGGGCGAGGACGTGGTCTTCTACCACCAGGCCAAAGACGCCGGCCTGCGGTTGGTGTTCGCTCACGATGCCATCGTCTACGAGGACGCCGAGGGTTCGCGACTGACCAAGCGCTACTACCTGCGCGCCGCGCTCTGGTTCGGGAACACGATGTACGTGACCAGCGAACGGATCGAGGGTCTCGGTCGGCGTCGGGGCCTGCTGCGGGCCGTCAAGCGGTTCGCGTTGGCGCTCGTCCACCCGGTGCGCCGCATCGCGTCTCGCCGCTTCGCCCGAACTCGTGTACACCGCCTCCTCCTCTCGCCACGGCGATCGGGATGGCGCTCGGCGGTGCGTTCGGACGACGAATCGAGCACCCGACATGACCGCGGTGTTGGGGCGCCCGTCCGGAACGGCACGACGACCACTGTCCGACACGCTCGGCGCCTGGTTCGTCGGGAGCGTGATCGTGTGCGGGTTCGGGTCGTTGCCGACCACCGGGCCGAATGCCGGTGCTGCTCATGGTGATGCTGGGCGGCGCGACCATCCTGTTGTACGACAAGTACCAACTGGGCAGGATTCGCCTCAGCGTTCCGATCCTGCTGCTCACGACCTGGATCACCGCCTCGTACGCCTGGAGCAACGCCCCGTGGAGGACGTTGTTCGTCCTGGAGTACACCTGCCGCCCCTGCTCTTGTTGCTGATCGTCGGAAGCGTGCTCCCGATGGCGTTCGCTCGGTCCGGGTTGCTCTACGGCAGTACACGAACATGGCGATCAACCTCGCCGGACTCGTGCTCAGCCGGGAACGACGCTCGTCGACGACAACGGGTGCCGCGCCGTTCACAGCTACTTCGTCCACAAGAACGGCATGTCGCCGTTCATGGCGTTCGTGGTGGCGGTGGCCCTCGTGCTCGACCGGCAGCCCCGCCGTCGCCGGATCGCCATGATCACCGGGTCCCTGCTGGTCCTCCTGTCGCTCTCGGCGACGGGGATGATCGCGCTCCTCGGGGTGCTCGGGTTCGAATGGCTCGTCCGCAACATCAACCGCGCCGACCGTGATCGCCGGGCCCGAAACGGTGCTCGGCTCGATCCTCAGGCAGTGAAGCCTACTTCTGGGTCACGTACCTCCCCCAGATCCTGAGTGTGTACGGCAAGGACACCACCTTCAGCGGCCGGACCGAGATCTGGTCCTTCGCCACGTGGGCCATCCGGCTCCGGCCATGGTTGGGATATGGCCTGGAGGGAGCGTGGCAGCCCCCGTCGATCGTGGTGAACGCGGCGTACGCCAGGCTCGGACACGTTCCGACCCACGCCCACGAGGGCTTGCTCAAGCTTCCTGCTCGACATCAGGTTCAGCCAATCGGGTTCGGTCTGTGGCTGCTCTTCTTCGTCTCGACCTGGATGATGTTGTGGCGGGCGGCCTCGCAGGGTTCCGACCTGGCCCGGCTCAGTTGGGTGCTCGGCGTGATGATCCTGCTGGTCGGGATCTCGGAATCGGTGTTCCTGTAGCCGTGGCTCCCGATCATGATGTTGATGCGGATCGTGGCGCTGCGATGGCGAACGGCGAGCGAGAGGCCCTGGAGTGACTCGGGTCGGTTACCTGCTGACCCATCATCCGCGGGTGTCAGCCACCTTCGTCAGCAACGAGATCACCGGGCTCGAAAGGCCTCGGGTTCGAGATCGTTCCGGTGGCGATCAACCGCCCCGGCGAGGAGGACTCGGCCTTGCCCGGCGCCGCCTCGAGATCGCTCGCACGACGTACCTGAAGGCGGTTCCGAAGGGGCAGATCGCCGCCGTTGGCCGGCCTCGTGCGCCGGCACCCCAGCGGTCGCTCGTCTGGCCCAGCGAGCGCGCTGGCGACCGGTGGCGTCGATCTCAAACGGCTGACCTGGCGGTCGTTCCACACCGTCGAGGCCCTGGTGGCCTGGGATCATTTCGATCGCCAAGGGGTGCGCCACGTACACGCCCACTTCGCTCAACTCCCGTCCACGTTGGCCTGGCTCGTGGCGAGCTTCGGCAACGACGTACACGGCCCCGGGACCTGGAGTTACAGCTACACCGTCCACGGCCCGTTCAGCTGGACGAGCCGAGCGAGGCCCTGGTCGAACCAAAGGTGGGCGACGCCGCCTTCGTCGTGGCCATCGCCGACGTCACCGCCTCGCAGCTCAAGCGGCGTTGCGATCCTGCGTCGTGGGAGCACATCCGTGTGGTGCGCTGCGGGCTGGCATTGGAACGCTTTCCGTACGCTCCTCACCCGGAGGCCGCCTCGCCGCCGATCATCGGCGATCTGCTCGGTGTCGCCGGAGAAGGGACACTCGAGCTGATCGATGCGGCCGCCCAGCTTTGCGCTCGGGACGAGGTCTGGCGGTCGGGTCGAATCATCGGCGATGGCCCGAGTCGTCCCCGACTGGAACAGGCCATCCGTGGATCGAGGGCTCACCGAACTGGTCAGATTCACCGGGGCCGTTCCCTCCGCCGTCGCCGAACTCCTCGCCGCAAGCGACGTGTTCCGCGCCTCCGTCCTACTCCGAGGGGATCCCGATCTCGATCATGGAAGCCATGGCCTGTGGCTTGCCGGTCGTGGCGACCGCGGTCAGGGGCATTCGGAATTGGTCCGCCCCTACGAGACCGGGGTCCTCGTCCCTCCGGCCCGAGCGGATGCGCTCGTCGTGGCGCTTCGGGAGTTGCTCACGGATCCGGACCGGCGGACGCGCTGGGTGGCCGAGGCACGGCGGCTGGTCGAATCGGCCCACGACGAACGAAAGACCATTCCGGAGCTGGCCGAACTCCTGGGCGCGCCGTCGCCGGCTTGCGCTGACCGGAACGGGCCGATGGGCCCCGTTCTCGGTCGCGCTACGTAGCCTGCAGTCGGTCAAGATAGACGGGTCTCGGACCCCTCCCTCCCCTGCGAGAGACCTGGTCACAAGGAGCTGACTCACGATGGATAACGGCAGTGGTTCGCGGGTTGCGATCATTGGGACCGGCTATGTCGGTCTGACGACAGGTGCGTGTTTTGCCCATCTGGGTCATCGCGTGGTGTGCGCGGACATCGACCCGGGGAAGATCGAGCGGTTGCAGCGGGGCGAGATGCCGATCTACGAGCCTGGGTTGGACCAGATCGTGGCGGATGGGATCCGTTCGGGCCGGCTGACGTTCGTGGTGGGTGCGGCCGAGGCCGCCAAGGACTGCGAGTTCGCGTACCTGTGCGTGCCGACCCCTCAGGGCGAGGACGGTCGGGCCGATCTGTCGTATCTCGAGGCGGCGGCGGCCGAGATCGCATCGGTGCTGCCGGTGGACTCGATCGTGGTCAACAAGTCGACGGTTCCCGTCGGGTCGACGAAGGTCGTGGAACGGGTGCTGCAAACGCCCGGATGTCAAGGTGGTGTCGAATCCGGAGTTCTTGCGTGAGGGCGCGGCGGTGAAGGATTTCCTGAAGCCCGATCGCGTGGTCGTGGGTTCGGATGACCAAGCGGCTGCGGTGCGCGTGGCGTCGCTGTATCTCGGGGTGGCGGCGCCGTTCATCGTGACGGATCCCGCCTCGGCGGAGACGATCAAGTACGCCGCGAACGCGTTCTTGGCCACGAAGATCTCGTTCGTGAACGCGGTGGCCGCAGTGTGCGAGGCCGTGGGCGCAGATGTGAACGATGTGGTGTTGGGCATCGGGTACGACCATCGGATCGGGCAGGAGTTCTTGAAGCCGGGCCCGGGCTGGGGCGGCTCGTGCTTCCCGAAGGACACGCGTGCGTTGATCGGGATCGCCGAGGACCACGGCTACGACTTCAACTTCTTGAACGGCGTGGTGGTGGTGAACTCCGAGCAGCGGGACCGGATGGTTTCCAAGATCCGTGCCGCGGTGGGTGGAGAGTTGGCCGGGGCGAAGATCGCGGCGTGGGGGCTGACGTTCAAGGCGAACACCGACGATCTGCGGGAGTCGCCCGCGGTCTCGATCATCGAGTTGTTGGTGGCGGAGGGGTGCAAGGTCGTCGCCTATGACCCGACCGTCAAGGCGCCGCTGGCCCAGCTGCCGGCGGTCGAGGTCGCGGGAACGGCGCTCGATGCCTGTGACGGGGCCCAGGCGCTGGTGGTGCTGACGGAATGGGACGAGTTCCGCTGGGCCGATCTGGCCGAGGTGCGGTCCAAGATGGCGGCCGCGAACATCGTCGACACCCGGAACCTGTTGGACAAGCCGGCCGCGTTGCGGCTCGGGTTCACCTACACCGGGGTTGGTCGCTGACCCATGCGCGTTCTGGTCGCCGGCGGTGCCGGCTTCATCGGCTCTCACATGTGTGACGCCCTCGTGGCTCGCGGCGACGAGGTGGTGGCGGTCGACAACTTGTTGACCGGACGTGTCTCGAACCTCGCGGGCCTGGTCGGTGTGGATGGTTTCGAGTTCGTCGAGGCCGATGTGTGTGAGCCGCTGCCGGACCTCGGTTCGTTCGATGCGGTGATGGATCTGGCGTCGCCGGCGTCTCCGTTGGACTTCCTGCGAATTCCGCTCGAGATCTTGTCGGTGGGTTCCACCGGGACCAGGAATCTGCCTCGAGTTGGCCGTTGCCCAGTCCGCCCGGTTCTTCCTCGTGCCGACGTCGGAGGTCTACGGCGATCCGCTCGTGCACCCGCAACCCGAGACCTACTGGGGCAATGTGGACTCCATCGGTCCGCGGTCCTGCTACGACGAGGCCAAGCGGTTCTCCGAGGCCTTGTCGATGGCGTACCACCGCAGCCGCGGCGCCGACATCCGGATCGTTCGGATCTTCAACACCTACGGCCCGCGGATGAAGGCCGATGACGGTCGGGTCGTCACGAACTTCGTCGTCCAAGCGCTCCAGGGCGATCCGATCACGTTGTACGGCGACGGGGAACAGACCCGTTCGTTCTGCTACGTGGCCGATCAGGTGGCCGGGCAGTTGGCGTTGCTCGACAGCGACATCACGACGCCGGTCAACATCGGGAACCCCGACGAGTTCACGATGCGCGAACTGGCCGAGGTCGTGGTCGAGCTCACCGGGTCGAACTCCGAGATCGTGCGTCCCGCTCCCGCCCGAACGAGCCGGCGATCCGTCACGGCGTTGCCCCGACAACTCGGTGGCCGTCGAGCGGCTCGGTTGGAAGCCGACCACCGCGTTGCGAGACGGACTTCCCCCGCTCATCGCCGCGATTGCCACGGAACTCGAGATGTGACCAGGGTCCGACGCGCCCTCCAATCCAAGACGGCGGGGGACAGCGCTTGGGGCCTCGGAACAGGTGGCGATCCTGGTCGTCACCACGATCTCCGCGATCTTGCTCACCAAGCGCCTGGGCGGTCCGTCTACGGTGCCTACGCCGGCACCTACAGCTGATGGCTCCGTTCCAGGCGTTCATCCAGAGCGGCGTCGGGCTCTCGGTGATGGACGAGATCGTCCGGGGCCGCCACGACTCGCGAGACGTCTCGCGAGCGTTCCTCGGCTACACCACTGTCGCCGGCCTCAGCCTCTGGGCCGTGGTGACGGTGCTGGCCTCCTTGCTCATCAAGGGCGTTCCGGTGATCGCCGCCACCTTGTTCATCGCGGTGACTTCGTGCTCATCGCTGCTGCGGGGGTCACCACCGCCACCGTTCAGTCCAGGGTCGGTTTCAAATACGCGGCGCAGACCCGGATGATGGTGACGATCTCGCGAGGGGCCGTCATGCTCGGCCTCGCCGCCGCCGGCCACCTCTCGCTGGTGCCGCTGGCGGTGTCGCAGGCCTCCGCGCATGCGGTGTTGGCGTTCCTGATCCACCGTTGGCACGAGGTCCTCGTCGACCATCCGCTCCGCCCCGGCCGTTTCGGCCTCGCCGAGGTGAAGTCGAGTTCGGTCTACGCCGTCGGGCTGAGCGCGATCTCGGTACAGAACAGCTACGACCAGGTCGTCATGAAGAACAGCCATTCGGCGACCGACGCGGTCCCCGGTCAGTACGCCGCCGCCTACCGGATGGTCTCGCTCGGCTTGATGCCGATGACCGCCATCGCCGCCGCGACGCACACCGACTTCCTCGACGCCGGGGAGGGCCGGACCGATCAGGTCGCTCGCAGCGCCAAGTTCGCCAAGCTCGGCGCGGCGTACTCCATCCTGTTCTGTATCGGAGCGTTTCTCGCCGCTCCGCTGGTCCCGAAGCTGTTCGGGTCGGACTTCGAGGGAACCGAGAACATGATCCGGCTGCTCGCCCCGCTCGTCCCCCTTCGTGGGATCGGGACGTTCCCGATGAACGGGTTGCTCGGTCTCGTCGCAACGCTCTGCGAACCAAGATCCTGGTCGGGAGCGCGATCGTGAGCCTCACGCTGTACATCGTGTTGATCCCCGCGATGTCGTGGAAGGGAGCCGTGCTCGGCACCCTGATCTCGGAGTCGATCCTGTTCACCGTGGCGTGGGCGGCGCTGTTCAAGGCCCAGGCCGACCACGATGCGGAGTTCCTCGCCTCGACCGGTCGCTGACCGACCAGCCCGGGGTGAGCCCGGCGACCCAGTTCGCCTGACCACCGTTCGGACGCGACGGATCGAACGCGCTCTCGGATACGGTCCGTGCCCGTGATGACGGCGCGATGTCCAGGACGGACCGAGGAGCCAGGCCGGTGAGCGCGCCGATCCGCTGCAGTCGTGGGCTGCGGTGCGATCTCCCGAGAGCACCTGTCCGCATTGGCCGAGAACCCCCGGGCCGAACTGGTCGGCGTGGTCGATCTGTCCCGGGCGGCTCGCTCCTATGCCGCCGATCGGTACGGGGCCCGCGCCCACTACGCCACCATCGAAGCGTTGCTCGACGAGGCGCACCCCGAAGTCGTCCACGTCCTGACACCGCCCTGGACCCATCGCGACCTTGCCCTGCAATGCCTGCGGGCGGGGGCCCACGTGATCTGCGAGAAGCCGATCACCGAGTCGCTCGTCGACCTTCACCTCATCCTCGACGAGGCCGCCTCGCAGGACCTGCTCGTCATCGAGAGCCAGAACTACCGGTTCAACGACGACGTGGTCCGGATCCTGGAGATGGTCGCAGCCGGGGAGCTCGGAGACGTGCTCGAAGCCGAGGTCCGGATCCTCCTGGACATCGCGAGCGGTGGGAAGTTCGGCGATCCGAACATCCCGAGCCCGACGGCCGGGATGAAAGGCGGAGCGATCCACGACTTCCTGCCTCACATGGCCTATTCCGTCCTGCAGATGGTCCCCGACGGCGAGATCGCCGGCGTGTCGGCTCGGTGGCGCAACCTCAGCGGCAACCCGGTGGT
This sequence comes from Ilumatobacteraceae bacterium, assembly GCA_041394645.1. GTDB lineage: Bacteria > Actinomycetota > Acidimicrobiia > Acidimicrobiales > Ilumatobacteraceae > JAWKHV01. The sequence continues at coordinate 57,638 of JAWKHV010000022.1, forward strand.
CGGCTTCGACGACCTCGACGGTTCGTGCACGGTGGGCGATGCGTTGCTCCGAGTGCGGTTCTCGTCGTCGCTCCAGCCCGAGGGGTTCCGGCTCCACGTGCGTGGATCGCGGGGCATGGCCGAAACCGACCTGTTCCAGCCGTACTTGCGCGCCGAGGTTCCCGTGCCCGCGGCCCGCTCTCACCGCTCGCGAACCAGGCCCAGAACGGCCTGACGCTGCGGTCGAGCATGAGCGGGATGCGGAACAAGGTGGTGCAGCACACGCCGTATCACGGCATGGCCCGCATGATCGACCGGTTCTACGGCGCCGTCCGAGGAGAGGGCCCGAGCCCCATCAGCCCGGCTGGACTCGTTCGCCCGATGGAGTTCGTCGATGCCCTGCTGGCGGAGGTGCCGGAATCGTGAGGCTGTTCGTCACCGGCTCGAACGGATTCGTCGGCTCCGCGGTGGTGGAAGCTGCGCTCGCACGTGGGCACGAGGTCGTGGCCATGGTGCGGCCCGCCACCTCGATCGAGCGTCCCTCGTGGGGCAGCCATCCATCGGTCTCGTTCTCCCGGGGTGACCTTCGTCGCCCCGGCGATTGGGCCGACGATCTCGACGGGTGCGATGCGGTCGTCCACCTCGCCGCCATCCCCGGTGGGGACTTCTTCACCCAGTTCGCAGCCACGGTGCTCGGAACCGAGCAGCTGCTCGAGGCGCTGGGGAACCATCCGGTCCCTCGCCTGGTGCACATCAGTACGTTCTCGATGTACGACTACCGCGCGATTCCCGACGGCAGCGTGCTCGACGAGGACAGCCTGGTCGAGGCCCGGCCGCTCGACCGGGACGAGTACCTGCAGACCAAGCAGGTCCAGGAACAGATGGTCCGCGACTTCGCGGCGCAAGCCGGTGTCGACCTCACCGTGGTGCGACCAGGAGCGATCTATGGACCGGGCAACCTGTGGAACGCCGGGCGTGCTGCGTGTCGGTGGGTCCTTCTGGCTCGGATTCGGGCGCTCCACGGTCCAGAAGCTCACCTACGTCGAGAACTGCGCCGAGGCGATCGTGCTCGCGGCCGAGCGTCCCGAGGCGATCGGAACGACGCTCAACATCGTCGACGACGACCTGCCGACCCGCCGAGTTCGAAGCAGCTCAGCGGTCGGCGGGGTTCGAAGGGATCGGCCGCACGATCACCGTGCCGCTCCGGCTGGTGCGGCTCGTCACCAATGTGGCCGACGCCGTGAACCGGAAGCGATATGGCGGCAAGGCCAAGCTTCCGGCGTTCGCGATGCCGGCGAAGATGGAGTCGCAGTACCGGCCGCTCCGGTACTCCAATGCAGCGCCAAGCAGGTGCTCGGCTGGACACCCCGCTACTCGCTCGCCGAGGCACTTCGGCGGATCCGGCAGACCGAACTCGAGCGCCAGGCCACATGAGAGTCGCATTCCGCTTCCCGGGCATCCATCGGGTGAACCGCGGTGCCGAGGTGGCGCTGGAATCCATTGCCCGCAATCTGGCGCTCTGCAACCCCGACGACGAGATCGTCGTGTTCGGGTCGGGGCCGCACCGCCCGAGTGAGCCGTACCGCTACGAGCAGATCGGGTTGGTGCCGCGGGAGCGTTTCGAGCGGTACCCCTCGATCCCGATGCTTCGGTTCCCGGAGATGTGGGAGGAACTGACCTTCACCCCGGGCCTGTTGCGTCGCTACCGCCGGCGGTCCTTCGACATCAGCGTCGCCTGCAGCTACCCGTTCGTGAACTTCGCCTTTCAGCGTTGGCGCTCGGGGCCTCGGTCGGCGGCACGTGTTCGTGACCGAGAACGGACACTGGCCCGCGGCGATCGACGATGGCGAGGCGCTGGTTCGGGTGCGATGGCCTGGTGTGCACCAACCCGACGTACCTGGAGGAGACCGCCCACCTGTGGACGGCCACGTTGATCCCGAACGGGGTCGACGTCGATCGGTTCGTGCCCGGGCCCGGGGATCGTTGCGCCTTCGACCTGCCGGGCGATGTGCCCATCGTGTTGATGGTGAGCGCCGCGATCGCCTCCAAGCGGGTCGAAGCCGGGATCCGGGCCGTGGCCCAGCTCCCCGACGCCATGCTGGTCGTGGCGGGCGATGGGGTGTTGCGGCACGAACTCGACACGCTCGGACAGAAGCTGCTCGGTTCCCGGTACCGCCGCTTGACGGTGAGCGCCGACCGGATGCCCGATCTGTACCGGTGCGCGGACGCCTTCTTGCACCTCTCCTCCGACGAGTCCTTCGGGAACGTGTACGTGGAGGCCTTGGTGAGCGGCCTGCCCTGCGTGGTCCACGACTACGACCTGACCCGTTGGATCTACGACGGCGCGGCCACCCTCGTCGACGCCACCGACGAGTCGACCATCGTCGCCGGCCTGCGGACCGCGTTGCGGGCCGGGCCCCCGACCTCCGAGATCGTCGCCGCCGCCCACGCCCGCTTCTCGTGGGCCACGATCGCCGATCGCTACCGCGAGTTCTTCCAGCGGGTGCTGGAGACCACGGCAGCGACCTCGGAAATCTCGGCGTAGACCACGCCCAGAAGTTGCCAGCTACGGCGCGTTGCGCCTAGATTGCGATCTCGTTCACAAGCGTTCCCGCCGCCCATCGCGCGCGCCGGAACTGCCGATGTGCCCTAGAGGACTGCGTGGAACTTCTCCCGAACAAGCGAACCGTCGAGCGCGTCATCGCCTCGCCGAACAATGACGGGCTCGTCAAGGGCATGGAGTTCGTCCTTGGTCTGTTGTTGTTCGTCGGCGTCGGCTGGCTGATCGATCGCGCCGCCGGGACCCGCCCGCTGTTCACGCTGGTCCTGTTCGCCATCGGAATCGTGGGTCACTTCGCACGCATCTGGTACACCTACGATGCCGAGATGCGCGACGAAGAGGCCAAGTTGCTCGAAGCGAAGCGTCGATGAGCGAGTCCGGCGCGAGCCCCAAGTTCGTCTCGGCCCTCGACGGCCCGGCACCCGAGCAGGAGATCAGCCGTGATCTCGCTCGCCGGGGCCTGTTCGCCGCCCCGGTCCTCATCGCGGTGTGCGGTGTGGTGTGGGGCCGTGACGGAGCGGTGTCCAGCCTCATCGGCGTGGGCATCGTGCTCGTCAACTTCTTGTTGTCCGCAGCGTTGATGGCCTACACGGCCCGGATCTCGTTGGGCCTGATGATGGGCGCGAGCCTGTTCGGCTACCTCGTCCGGCTCGGCTTGATCCTGCTCGTGGTCCTCGCAGTCCGAGATCAGTCGTGGATTTCACTTCCGGCCCTCGGATTGACCATCATCGTGACCCATCTGGGGCTGCTCGTCTGGGAGCTCCGGTACGTGTCCGCATCTCTGGCCTTCCCCGGCCTCAAGCCCCACCACGCCCCGACGAACTGAGGTACATGACCGTGTTCGGCTTCACGTTCCCCGAGATCAACTCGATCCTGCGCTGGCAGGACCTGTTCCCGACGTTCAACAAGATCGCGTTGATCGCCGTGGCGGCATCGTTGATCGGCATCGTGATCTTCTTGCTGGCCGGCAACCAGGACGGCACCAAGGCGCCCAAGGGCGTCCGCAACCTGGCCGAGACCATCGTCGACTTCGTCGAGGACGGCATCGTGATGCAGACGATGGGTCGACAGGGCCTCGGCTGGACGCCGTTCCTGCTGTCGATGTTCATCTTCGTCTACCTCTGCAACCTGCCCGGCATCATCCCGATCCTGTACATGCCGGCCACGGCCCGGATGGCGATCCCGTTGTTCCTGTCCGTGCTGGTCTGGCTGATCTACAACGGCGTCGGACTCAAGCACCAGGGTGCGGGCTACATCACCCACATGCTGTGGCCGCCCGGGGTGCCGACCGCCCTCAAGCCGCTCGTCGGCGTGATCGAGTTCGTCTCGAACATCTTGATCCGGCCCTTCGCCCTCACCGTCCGACTCTTCGCCAACATGCTGGCCGGTCACATCCTGCTCGTGACCTTCGCCCTGCTGACCGAGGAACTCGTCGCGGCCGATGCGATCGCCCTCAAGCCGGTCGCCATCCTCCCGTTCTTCATGCTGGTGTTCCTCACCGCCTTCGAAGTTCTCGTCGGCTTCCTGCAGGCGTACATCATCACCATCCTCGCTGCGGTGTTCATCGGTTCGTCGATGGCCCACGCGGATGCCCACTGATCTCCCCGATCTCACACAGATCTCCCACTACCCAGAGCACAGGAGAAACCAAGAACCATGGAAGCGTTCGCTCAGCTCGCCGCCGCCAGCAACCTCACCGGTGACGAAGCCAAGGCCGCTGCGGCCGCCGGATCGGCCGGCTTCGCCTACGGCCTCGCCGCCATCGGCCCCGGCATCGGCATCGGCTACATCGTCGGCAAGTCCGTCGAAGCCATGGCCCGTCAGCCCGAGGCTGCCGGCATGGTCCGTACCACGATGTTCCTCGGTATCGCCTTCACCGAGGCCCTCGCCCTCATCGGCTTCGTGGTCTTCATCCTCATCGGTCTCTGATCCTGCTGGACAGTCCGATTCGAGTTCCGTTCCGTTCGACTCCAGCAAGGAGCTGACGTGCTGACTGCCGTCGTCACCCAACGCGGAGAGCTGTTCCACGCCCAGATCGTGCTGCCGCGCGCAGCCGCCGAGGGCGAGGAAGCCGCGCACGAAGAAGTAGATCCGGGCCCGAGCCCGATCGCCCCCGAGCTCAAGGAGCTCTTCTGGGGTGGCGGCTCGTTCATCGTGTTGCTCGTCCTCATGCGGCTCTTCTTGTTCCCTCGGGTCAAGCAGGGCATGGACGCCCGGTATGCGCTGATCCGGTCCGGCCACGAAGGAGCCGACCAGGCTCGTGCTGCGGCCCAGGCCGAGGTGGCCGGGTACCAGGCCCAGCTCGCCGAGCTCAAGGCCGAGGCGGGGGCTCGTGTCGATGCCGCACGCCAGCAGCTCGAGTCGGAGCGTTCGGCTCGGTTGGCCGAGGCGAACGCCGCCATCGCGGCCCGCCGGTCCGAGGCGACCGCCCAGGCCGCCAGCGAGCGTGCCGCCGCCTCCGATCAGGTCGGCGATGCGGTGGCGTCGGTGAGCGCCCAGCTCGCCGAGCTGGCCATCGGGCGTTCGGTCGATCCGACGCTGGTTCGCACCACGGTCGATTCCGTCGTGAACGCAGGAGTGGCCCGATGAACCTGTTGACCTCGATCATCGTGCGTGCCGAGGAAGGGCACCTGGTCACCGACGACAAGGGCGTGGTGACCCACTCGTGGATCTGGCCCGAGAAGGCCGAGCTGATCTACGGCACCATCTCGTCGTTGTTGGTGTTCGGCCTGCTCTTCAAAGTGGCCCTGCCCCTCGCCAAGAAGGCGATGGCCGAGCGCACGGCGAAGATCCAGAAGGAACTCGACGACTCCGCCGACGCCAAGTCCGCGGCCGACGCCGAAGCGGCTCAGATCCGTGCCGCCAAGGGTGACATCGACGGCGAGCGGGCCCGCCTGCTCGCCGAGGCCGACGCCGAAGCCGAGCGACTGCTCGCCGACGGTCGGGTTCGTCTGGACCAGGAGATCGCCGATCTCCACGCCAAGGCCGATCAGGAGATCGCCCAACTCGCTGCCCGCTCGGGTGGGGAACTGCGCAACGAGATCGCCGGCCTGTCGTCCGAGGCGACCGAACAACTGGTTCGCAACAGCCTCGACCCCGACACCCAGTCCGCTCTGATCGAAGACTTCATCGCCAAGGTGGGTGCAGCCCGATGAGCAACGACACACGAATCGACGGCTACTCCCGAGCCCTGTTCGAGGTGGCCCGAGCCGAAGGCACCATCGACGAGGTCGAAGACGAGCTGTTCCGCTTCGCTCGGAACCTCGAGAGCAATGACGAGTTGCGCAACGCGCTGACCGACGAGCAGATCCCCGCCGAGCGCCGCCAGGGCGTGGTGGAGTCGCTGCTCGGTGGCAAGGCCACACCGACCACGGTGCAGCTGGTGTCCATGGTCGTCGGCTCCGGCCGCGGCAAGGACCTCCCGGCCATCGTCGACCGGCTGGTCGCTCGGGCCAGCACCTCCAAGGGGCTCGAGGTCGCCGAGGTCCGCACGGCCGTGCCCCTGACCGAAGATCAGCAGACCCGACTCGCAGCCGCGCTCGCCAATGCGACCGGCAAGCAGGTCAACCTGAAGGTCGTCGTCGACCCCTCCGTGCTCGGGGGCATCGTGGCGACCGTGGGCGACACCGTCATCGACGGCAGCGTCCGCACCCGACTCGACCAACTGAAGGCCCGGCTCTAGGAGCGAACGACTGATGGCTGAACTCACGCTCTCCGCTGCCGACATCGCGTCCGGCACTCAAGAAGAACCTCGAGGGGTACGCACCCTCGCTCGAGGCCAGCACGGTCGGTCGTGTCGCCGAAGTCGGCGACGGCATCGCTGCGTCTCGGGCCTTCCCGATTGCGCCGTCAACGAGCTCCTCGAGTTCGCCGACGGCACCGTTGGACTGGCCCTGAACCTCGACGAGGACTCGATCGGCGCCGTCGTGCTCGGCGACGCCGACCACATCGAAGAGGCCAGCCGGTGAAGGCCACCGGCCAGATCCTCTCCGTGCCCGTGGGCGACGGCGTGCTCGGTCGCGTCGTCGACGCCCTCGGCAACCCGGTCGACGGCCGCGGGCCGCTCGTCGGCACCGAGCTGCGCCGAGTCGAGATCCAGGCGCCCGGCATCATGGGCCGCAAGCCCGTGCACGAGCCGCTGCAGACCGGCATCAAGTCGGTCGACGCCATGACCCTGATCGGTCGGGGTCAGCGTGAGCTGATCATCGGTGACCGCAAGACCGGCAAGACCACCGTCGCCATCGACACGATCCTGAACCAGAAGGGTCAGGGCGTGAAGTGCATCTACGTCGCCATCGGTCAGAAGGGTCCACCGTGGCCCAGACCGTGGAGACGCTGCGCCAGAACGGTGCCCTCGAGGTACACCGTGATCGTGACGGCTCCTGCGTCCGATCCGGCGCCCTACAAGTACCTCGCTCCGTACGCCGGCTGCGCCATGGGCCAGCACTGGATGGAGCACAACGAGCACGCGCTCATCGTGTACGACGACCTGTCCAAGCAGGCCGAGGCGTACCGCCAGATGTCGCTGCTGCTGCGCCGCCCGCCGGGCCGTGAGGCCTACCCGGGCGACGTGTTCTACCTCCACAGCCGGCTGCTCGAGCGGGCCGCCAAGCTGTCCGACGAGAAGGGTGCCGGTTCGCTGACCGCACTCCCGATCATCGAGACCAAGGCCGGCGACGTCTCTGCGTACATCCCGACCAACGTGATCTCGATCACCGACGGCCAGGTGTACCTCCAGGACAACCTGTTCAAGTCGGGCGTGCGTCCCGCCGTCGACGTGGGCATCTCGGTGTCCCGAGTCGGCAGCGCGGCGCAGACCAAGGCCATGAAGGCCGTCGCCGGCACCTTGAAGCTGGACCTGGCCCAGTTCCGTGAGTTGGAGGCCTTCGCCACCTTCGGTTCGGAGCTCGACGCCATCTCCAAGGCCCAGCTGGAGCGGGGCTACCGCCTCGTCGAGCTGCTCAAGCAGCCGCTGAACAGCCCGATGCCGGTCGAGGAGCAGGTCGTGTCGATTTTCGCCGGAACCCGCGGCTACCTCGACGACGTCGAGGTCGGCGACGTGCAGCGCTTCGAGTCCGAGCTGCTCGACTTCATGCGGACCCGTCACGGCGGCATGCTCGACGAGCTCCGTACCAAGGCCGTCCCCGACGCCCTCGGTGACGCCATCGAGACCTTCAAGGCCCAGTTCGTGCCGGGGTCCGCGATGGTCGGCACCAGCGACGTCGCGGCCGCCCACCTGGGCGAGGCCGAGAGCGCCAAGACCCTCGCCACCGAGTGATCGCAGGATCATGAGGGTGTCGGGAACGAGCGACCGAGAAAGGTTCGAGTAGATGGCCGGTGGCCAGGAGAGAATCCTGCGTGGACGGATCCGAACGATCCAGGCCACGAAGAAGATCACCCGCGCCATGGAGCTGATCGCCGCGTCGCGCAGCGTCAAGGCCCAACAGCGGGTCCAGGCAGCGGTGCCGTACAGCGAGCAGATCACCGACGTGGTCAAAGAGCTCGCCGGCGCGGGCGGCGACGTCCGTAGCCCGCTGCTGTCGGGTCACGCCAATGCGCCCAAGCGGCAGTGTCTGGTGGTCATCACTGCCGACCGCGGCCTGTGCGGTGGCTACAACTCGGGCGTGCTGCGCAAGGCCGAGGCCGAGATGAAGGCCGATGTCGCCGAAGGCAACGAGTTCGCCATCGTGGCCGTGGGACGCAAGGCCGAGGGGTACTTCCGCTTCCGCGGGTACCAGCTCGACGGGTCCTTCTCCGGCTTCAGCGACAACCCGACCTACGCCGACGCCAAGGCCATCGGCCAGCGTGTCGTGCAGATGTTCAACGACGGCGAGGTCGATTCGGTCGAACTCGTCTACACCCGCTTCGTGTCGGCCGGCGTCCAGGAAGTCGTCATGCGACCCCTGGTTCCCCTCGAGCGCGAGCTCGTCGCATCGGCTGGAGACGCCGATCGCGAGAAGGTGCCGGCCGGCTTCGAATTCGAGCCCGATCCGGCCTCGATCCTCGAGACCCTCCTTCCCCGCTACGTGGAGGCCCGCACCTACGCCGCGCTGTTGAACGCGGCCGCGTCGGAGCACGCCTTCCGCCAGCGGGCCATGAAGTCCGCCACCGACAACGCCGAGGAACTGATCAAGTCCCTCAGCCGCATCATGAACCGGGCCCGCCAGGACGCCATCACCACCGAGATCATGGAGATCGTCAGCGGTGCCGAGGCGCTCGGCTCGGACAAGGAACCCACCATCCGTCTCGCTGACGCCGACGACCTGTTGGCGTCCTGATCCGCCCCGCCGTACCAGGAGCAAACGCAGCCATGACCATGACAGAGAACGGCACTCAGCTGAAGGACGGCCGGGTCGTCGCCATCGCCGGTCCGGTGATCGACGTGGAGTTCCCCCGAGGGGCACTCCCCGAGCTGAACACCGCCCTCGAGATGACGATCACCGTCGAAGGCACCGACATCACGGTCCTCGCCGAAGTCGCGCAGCAGCTCGGCCAGGGCCGGGTTCGCCGTGTGCATGAAGCCGACCGACGGCCTCAAGCGCGGCACCGAGGTGCGCAACCTCGGCCACGGCATCCAGGTGCCCGTCGGCGACCGCACCCTCGGCCACGTGTGGAACGTGGGGGCGAGGTCCTCGACGGCGACAACGCCGAGTTCGCCGACATCGAGCGGTGGGACATCCACCGTCCCGCACCGGCGTTCGACGCCCTCGAGCCCTCCAAGCGAGTGTTCGAGACCGGGATCAAGGTCATCGACCTGCTGACCCCGTACGTCGCCGGCGGCAAGATCGGCCTGTTCGGTGGAGCCGGCGTCGGCAAGACCGTGCTCATCACCGAGATGATCCGCCGCGTGGCCCAGAACCACGGTGGTGTGTCGGTGTTCGCCGGAGTTGGCGAGCGCACCCGTGAGGGCACCGACCTCATGCTCGAGATGACCGAGTCGGGCGTGTTCGAGAAGGCCGCCCTCGTGTTCGGCCAGATGGACGAGCCGCCGGGCGTGCGCCTCCGGGTCGCTCTGTCCGCGCTGACCATGGCCGAGTACTTCCGTGACGAGCAGAACCAGGACGTGTTGTTGTTCGTCGACAACATCTTCCGGTTCGTGCAGGCCGGCTCCGAAGTGTCGACGCTGCTCGGCCGCATGCCCTCCGCCGTGGGCTACCAGCCGACGCTCGCCGACGAGATGGGGCAGCTGCAGGAGCGGATCACCTCGACCCGAGGCCGCTCCATCACCTCGCTGCAGGCCGTGTACGTCCCCGCCGACGACTACACCGACCCGGCGCCGTTCACCACCTTCACCCACCTCGACGCCACCACCGAGCTGTCTCGCCAGGTGGCGGCCCTCGGCATCTACCCCGCCGTGGACCCGCTGGCGTCGACCTCCACCATCCTCCAGCCCGACGTGGTCGGCGATCGTCACTACAACGTGGCTCGCGGGGTGCAGGAGAACCTGCAGCGCTACAAGGAGCTCCAGGACATCATCGCCATCCTCGGTCTGGACGAGCTGTCCGAAGAGGACCGCCTCACGGTGTCCCGGGCCCGCAAGATCCAGCGGTTCCTGTCGCAGCCGTTCTACGTCGCCGAGGTGTTCACCGGTGTCTCCGGTGAGACGGTGCCGGTCGCGGAGACGGTCGAGAGCTTCGAAGCGATCCTGCGAGGCGAGCTCGACGAGGTCCCCGAGCAGGCGTTCTTGAACGTCGGTGGCGTCGACCAGGTGCTCGCGAAGGCCCAGGCCCTCCAGGAGCAGGCCGGCTGATGGCTGCGACGATGCAGGTCGAGTTGGTCTCCCCCGAGCGCGTGCTGTTCTCGGGCGAAGCCACCATGGTCGTCACCCGCACCCTCGGTGGGGGCGATGTGGCGTTCATGCCCGGCCATGCGCCGTTTCTCGCTGCGTTGACCGAGTGCCACACCCGGGTCTTCCAGGACGACGGTCAGGTGCTCGACGTCGCGGTCCACGGTGGGTTCGTGCAGGTGTCGGCGGGCAAGGTGTCGATCTTGTCCGACGTGGCCGAGCTCTCGGATCAGATCGACGTCGAGCGGGCCCGCGAGGCGAAGGATCGAGCCGAAACGGCCCTCGAGCACGAGCACGACGCCGAGATCGAGAGCGCCTTGCGCCGGGCCCATGCTCGGCTCAACGCCGTGGGTGGTCTCGGCAAGGTCGCCACGCACTGAGCACCTTCCCGTTCACCGCGGCCCTCGTCACCGGAGCGTCGTCCGGGATCGGCGAAGCGTTCGTTCGACAACTGGCCACCGCCGGAATCCCGGTGGTGGCCGTGGCGCGTCGGGAGGACCGACTCGAGGCGCTGGCGGCCGAGTATCCCTCGGTCGAGGTGCTGGTCGCCGACCTCACCGACCGCGACGACCTGGCTCGGGTCGAGCGTCGGGTGAGCGATGCCGGCTCGCCGATCGACCTGGTCGTCAACAATGCCGGCTTCGGTACTTCGGGCGAGGTGGCCGACCTCGACCCGGATCGCTTGGTGCGGGAGGTCGAGTTGAACGTCGTGGCCCTGCTCCGCCTCAGCCACGCAGCCGCGGGGTCGATGGTTTCGGCGGGGAGGGGTTGGATCGTCAACGTGAGTTCCGTGGCCTCGTTCCAGGCGATGCCTGGACTGGCGACCTACAGCGCGACCAAGGCCTTCGTGACCAGCTTCACCGAGGCGCTCAACGCCGAGGTTCGTTCCGCGGGGGTTATCGTGACCGCGTTGTGTCCCGGTCTCACCCGGACCGAGTTCCAGGCGGTGAGCAGCGCCGGGGACGGTCGGCGAGTGCGCCCCGCTTCGTCTGGCTGACCGCCGACCAGGTCGCAGCGACGGGCCTTCGCGACGTCGTGCGTGGTCGCCCCGTGAGCACGCCGGGTTGGTTGTGGCGAGCCGCGGTCGCCGTCTCCTCGGCCTTGCCACGAGCGGTGGTGCGACGACTCAGCGCCGCGGTTCATCGGCGATCGGTCGTCTGAGTGCCGGGGGCGCCGAATCCCCCGTTTGGGGAACGGGCATCCTTGGCCCGGTCTTGAACCGCCCGTAGGCTGGCCGATGGTGTCTACCGTGAGACTGCTCAACGTCGAGATCGACGACGTCACCATGGACGAGCTCCTCGACATGCGCGAGGGAGTCTTCTTGACCCTGCACTCGGATTCGCTGATGCGGTTCCAGAAGGATCGTTCGTTCTACGAGCTCTTGCCGAACTTCGACATGATCACCTGCGACAGTCAGATCTGGTACGCCGCAGCCAAGCTGCTGGGTACCCCGCTCAAGGAGCGGGTCTCGGGCTCGGACTACTTCCCGAAGTTCTACGAGCGCTATGCCTCGGACCCGTCGATCACGATCTTCATGCTCGGCGCCGAAGCGGCGTCGCCGAACGAGCGGCGGAGATCATCAACGCCAAGGTCGGTCGCGAGATCGTCGTGGGCTGCTACAGCCCGCCGTTCGGCTTCGACCAGGACCTGGCCGAGATCGACCGGGCGGTCAAAGCGGTCAATGCGTCCGAGGCCACGGTGCTGATGGTCGGGCTGCCGGCGCTGCGTCAGGAGAAGTTCATCTTCGCCAACCGCGACCGCTTCGAACACGCCAAGCTCATCATGCCGCTCGGTGGCACCATCGAGTACGAAGCGGGCCGGATGAAGCGCCCGCCCCGTGGGTGACCAACATCGGTCTGGAGTGGGCGTGGCGGACGGTGACCGAACCGCGCCGCCGGTGGAAGCGCTACCTGGTCGACCAGCCGCCGGTGCTGTGGCTCCTGGCCAAGCAGCGCTTCGGTCGCTACCGCGACCCGTTCGCCGCCTGACCCCGGCGTCGGGGGCTCGTCTCAGCCTCGCTCCGCCACGGCGTCGAGCCGTTGCTGGACCGCCGCGACCGCATCGTCGCTGTAGAGCAGATCGTTGTGGCCGCCGTCCGCGTAGGTCGCCTGGAAGGTGTCCGAGAGCCGGTGTCTCCAGCCGAGGACGCCGTCGTTCCATGTGCCCGTGAGCGACATGTTGCCGGCGTTGGTCTCGTCGCTGTGGACGAACAGCGTCGGCACGTCGTCGACCGGTGGGCGGTGCCGCCAGACGAGGCTGGCGAGGAGGCTGGCGGCGTGCAGGAAGGCGTCGTCGGGATGCGGAGGCCGCCGGAGTGCCTGGCGTGCCTTGACCCGCAGGACCTGCGCCGGGGGATTGCGTCGCTTCGCCAGTCGGATCCCGAACGTGGCCCAGTCGAGCGCTCGATTGAGCACCGGCCGCACGGCGTCGGGAAGCTCGGGCAGCCTGCCGCTCGGGGTGAAGGCCGGGGAGTAGACCATCGGACTGTCGTACATGACGAGGAGATCGACCCGTTCGCCTTGCTCGACGAGCCGGTGCGCCATCTGCTGGGCGATCAGCCCGCCGATGCACTGTCCGGCGAGCACGTACGGCCCGACCGGTTGGACACGACGGATCTCGTCCAGATAGCGATCGGCCAGCGACGCGATCGAGCGCGGGCTGTCTCCGGCGACGAGCCCCGGCCACTGCACCCCGTAGAACGGCTGGTCGGCGCCGAGCGCACGGGCGAGGCGTGGGAACGAGGCGACGTTGCCGGACCCTCCGTGCACGCAGAACAGGGGAGTCCGGGTGCCTCCGGTGCGGATGGGGACCACGATCTCGAACTGGTACCCACCCGAGCGGGCGCGATCGACCAGTGCCGCCAGCCCGCGAACGGTCGGGGTCTGGGCCAGCGCACCGAGCGGAAGTTCGACCTCGTACCGGTCGCGCAACATCGAGAACAGCTCCACCGCCATCAACGAATCCCCGCCGAGGTCGAAGAAATCGTCGTCGATCCCGATGTGGTCCATCTCGAGCAGCGCCTGCCAGAACTCGGTGACCTCCCGCTCGGTCACCGTGGTCGGGTCGGCCCATGGGGTGTCGAGCGAGCTGCGGTCGAAGTTCGGGGCGGGCAGGTTCTGCAGATCGACCTTTCCGCTCGCAGTCAGCGCCAGTCGCTCGACCACGACGAGGTGGGTCGGCACCATGTAGTCGGGGAGCCGGTCGGCGACGAACTGGCGGAGCCCGGCGAGCGAGGTGTGCGGATCGTCGAGCTGGACCCAGCCAACGAGCCTCGCCGCTCCGGCCCGGGACTGCCGCACGGCCACCGCGGCCTCGGTCACGCCCGGAGCATCGGAGAGGACCGAGGCGATCTCCGACGGCTCGATCCGAAAGCCGCGGAACTTCACCTGGTGATCCGTGCGGCCGAGGAACTCGAGTTCGCCGGCCTCCGACCAGCGAACGCGATCGCCCGTGCGGTACAACCGCTCCCCGGTACGGAACGGATCGTCGACGAAACGCTCGGCCGTGGCCTCGGGGTTGCCGAGGTAGCCGCGAGCCACGTTGGCGCCGCCGAGCCACAGTTCGCCGGGCGTCCCGAACGGGACACGGTGCCCCCTCGGCGTCGAGCACCTCGGCGACACAACGATCGATGGGACGGCCGATCGGCGGAAGGACCGGCCAGTCCTCGACCGGTCCAGTGAGCCGGAACGCCGTGATCACGTGGGTTTCCGACGGTCCGTATTGGTTCTCGAGGAGGCAGCCCGGCAGGGCGTGGAACAGCGATCGCATCACTGAGTCGACGCGGAGTTGCTCACCGGCGGTGTAGACCTCACGCAGCGACTCGGGAACCTGGCCCGAACTCGATGCCGCATCGGCGATCCCGCGGAGGGCGACGTTCGGGAGGAAGATCCGCTCGACATGTTCGGCGATCAGGTGATCGAGCAGGCCGCGAGTCGCGACGAACGAGATCGTCGATCAGTACGAGCGTGCCACCGGACAGCAGCGTCGAGGCGATCTCCTGATACGAGACGTCGAAGCTGGGGGACGAGTACTGCAGCGTGCGACGGGCCGGCTCGAAGTCCGGGCGGTCGAGCTGCCAGTCCATCAGGTTGGCCAAGGCCCGCCGCGGCAGCGCGACCGCCTTGGGCCGCCCGGTCGACCCCGAGGTGTAGATCACGTAGCCGAGATGGTCGCCGTCGCCGAGCGGCTCGACCGGGTCGGTCGACTCCTCGGACGCCCAGTCCCCGTCGAGCTCGATCACCGTCACGCCTGCCGCGACGCCGGTCAGCGGGGTCGCCGAGGTCGTGAGCACCAAGCGGGCACCGGAATCGGCGAGCATGAACTCCTGGCGCGCCGGCGGGTACGTCGGGTCCACCGGCAGATACGCCCCGCCCGCCTTGTGCACGCCGACGATCGCGCCGATCAGCTCGAGCGAGCGCTCCATGCGGATCGCGACGACCGAGTCCGGCCCGACTCCGTGGGTACGCAGCACCCGGGCCAGGCGGTTGCTCCAGCGTCCAGCTCGCCGTAGGACCACGACCGTGTCCCGTACATCACGGCGACCCGATCGGGATGGTCGGCGCCGGCGGCTGCGATCCGGTGACCCAGATTCGTGTCGCCCGGCGCCCGGGAGGCTCCTGGAGCCGATCGATCCGGGCCAGGTCCTCGGCCCCGACGACATCGAGCTGGAGCAGCGGCAGCTCGGGAGCCGCGCCGAGCGCACGAAGGGCGGCGTTGGCCTGGGCACCGAACCGGACGGCGTCGGCTTCGTCGAACAGATCGGCGAGCAGTTCGGCCTCGGCGACGCCGGGCTGCTCGGCGTTCCAGACGACGGTGACGTCAGCGGGCGGCAACTGCGACGCGTCGCTCTGCTCGTCCCAGCGGACGGCCAGCGTGGTGAAGGGATTGCGATCCGACCTCAGCGTGAGCCCCAGCTCCGCCGTGAGCGCGAGCAACTCGGCGGGCTCGTTGGCCGCGAGCCGGTCGGCGACCACCGTGTTCAACGTCGCCCACGTCGTCTCGCGATCGATGGAGACCTCGATTGGCCGACCGACATCCGGTCCTTCGAGACACCCGATCACGAAGTCGTGTTGCGCCGTCAGACGGGCGGCCACGAACGCGACGGCGGCGATGGCCTCACGGGGCCCGCTGGCGGCCGACGGCAGGGCGAGCAGGACCCGATGGACCGCGCCGCTCAGTCGATCCGGCCGACGCCGCGCCCCGAAGTCGAGTGGATCGGGGAGCTCGTGCAGGCGGCTCCGAAGATGCTCGGCCCACTGCGCTGTTCCACCGAGCGGGTTGGTCGTTGACGCCACGCACTTCCTCCCGTTGCCGGCTCGCGCACCCTACCGAGTCGGACTCGGTGGCCGGTTGCCTACGAGTGACGTTCGTTCGTTCGGCCCAAGCAGGTCGGGTGAGTCGGCCTCACCCCGTTCGACTCACTGGTAGTCGACCGACGCGAAGTCCTTCAGCTTGTCGAGCCGGTGGACCGCCTTGATGCTGCGCACCGTGCCGGAGCGAGACCGCATCACCAGCGAATGGGTCGAGGCGCTGCGCCCGTCGAAGCGAACCCCTTGCAGCAGTTCGCCGTCGGTGACGCCCGTCGCCGCGAAGAAGCAGTTGTCGCCCTGCACCAGATCGTCGGTGGTGAGGATCTGGTCGAGGTCGTAGCCGGCCTCGATCGCCGCCGATCGTTCCTCGTCGTTGCGGGGCCAGAGCCGGCCCTGGATCTCGCCGCCCATCGCCTTGAGCGCGGCAGCCGCGGTGACGCCCTCGGGCGTTCCACCGATTCCGAACAGCACGTCGGCGACCTGGTTGTCCGAGGCCGTCGCGATCGCGCCGAAGATGTCGCCGTCGCTGATGAGCTTGATCCGAGCGCCGGTCGATCTGACCTCGGCGATCAGGTCGTCGTGGCGAGGACGGTCGAGGATGATCACCGTGAGATCGCGCACCGATTCGCGCTTGGCCTTGGCGATCCAGCGCAGGTTCTGGGTCGGAGACGCCGTGATGTCGATCGAACCGACGGCGTCGGGACCGACGGCGATCTTCTCCATGTAGACGCACGGGCCGGGGTTGTACATGGTGCCGCGTTCGGACACGGCGATGACGGCGAGGGCGTTGCCTCGGCCGAGGGCGGTCAACGTGGTGCCGTCGATCGGGTCGACGGCGACGTCGGTGAGCGGCTCGGCTCCGTTACCGACCCGCTCGCCGTTGTAGAGCATGGGCGCCTCGTCCTTCTCGCCCTCGCCGATGACGACGATCCCGTCCATGGAAACCGTCGACAGCACGGTTCGCATCGCAGCGACCGCGGCACCGTCGGCGCCGTTCTTGTCGCCCCGCCCGACCCAGCGCGACGCGGCGAGCGCCGCCGACTCGGTGGTCCGGACGAGCTCCATGGCCAGGTTGCGATCGGGCTCTTGCATGTTCGCCATGCGGGGCACCGTAGCCCCGGTGTTCCGCCCCGAGCGAGTGGCCGAACGGCCTGAGACGATCGGGGCGGAAGGTTCACCGGGGACGGCGTACTCGCTTCATGTCGCGAGGTGGCGGTTTGGCCAGCCGGCGCAGACGGCTGTGGCCGGCGTCGCGCCGCAACTGCTCGTGACGGTCGGCGACCATCTGGCTGAGGACGACTGGGTGTTGGTACATGAGGTGACTCCTCGGAAAAGACATCGTCGATGTCGGGGGTGATGCTGAATCGCCCGACGGAACGGTCGACACACGAACGATCCGTGGACGTCTCCGCGGTGCGGAGACCGGGGCCGGGCTGAACGGGTCAGGCGGCGGCGAAGCCCGTGCGACGGCGGGCGGCGGCGTCGACCGACAGGTTCCGGTTCGGGATCGTGATCATCGCTGCACCTCCTCGTCGTCGTGGGAGCCGTGATCGGCTTCCCGGGCTGGCCACACTGTGCCCGGTCCGACCGCCCGATGTCGAACGATTTGGAGAGGGCGTGGGGGATACGGTCGGCCCGATGGACGTCACCGCCGAGCTGTGCACCTCGAACCGGGACCTGAACGAGCCTCGTTGCTCGCCCGACGGGCGCTGGATCTCGTTCACGACCCGGTGGGCGGGCGCCCCGCGATCTGTGTCGTGCCCGCCGCCGGTGGGCCGGAGCAGCTCGTGACGGTGGGGCCGGATCCACGACCCGGCCGGGGAGGGGGAGCTACGCGGACCCCGGATGGCTCGGCGATCGTCTACGCCGCTGCGGATGGCCGCGCGCTGCGCCAGCCGTTCCCCGGCGGCGACGTGGTGGCGGTCGGCGTCGATGGCCCGGGGCTCGGCGCCGACCGGCCGGCGACGGCTCCGGCGGTCGCGGCCGACGGTTGGATCGCCTTCGTGGTCGGCGACCTCGCCGAGCTCTGGGTCGTGTCGCCCGAGGGCGAGGCGATGCGCGTGCTCGGGACGGGCGACTTCGTCGTCGATCCGGCGTGGGCCCCGGACGGATCGCTGCGTTGGCACGAGTGGTCGGTGCCGGCGATGGCCTGGGACGACAGCTGCATCGGTCGCTGGTCGCCGCACACCCCGCCGATCCCCCGACATTCCTGGACACACCGGGCCGCCAGGCGCAGCAGCCGTCCGTCGACCGGCTCGGACGCGAGTGGTCGTTGCGCGACGACGACGGCTGGCTTCGAGTGTGGTGCGACGAACGGTGTGCCGCCGACGAGCCGTTCGAGCACGCTGGGCCGACCTGGGGTCCGGGCCAACGTTCGTACGCCGTGTCGCCCGACGGCACCCAGCTCGCGTGGTGTCGCGACGAGCAGGGCTTCGGTCGCCTGGTGGTCGCCCCGATCGACGAGACCGGCGTCGCCGACCTCGCGCGGCCCGAACGCTCGGTCGTGGCGTCCACGGTCAACTCGTGGTCCGGTGCGACCGTGGTCGCGTTGCGTTCGGGGGCGACGACCCCACCGCAACTGGTCACCTACGACGCGCTGACCGGCGAGCGAACCGTCCTCGTGCGCGCCGGCGCCATCGGGTGGGACACCGCACGATTGGTCGAGCCGTCGCTCGTGTCGTGGAGCTCCGGTGACGGTGCGGCCGAGGTGGCGGTGCCCGGCCGCCGCTACGACCCGCCGGATGGGCCGACGGGGCGCACGATCTGGTGGCTGCACGGCGGCCCAACGGATCACTGGCCGGTGTCATTCCTGCCCCGAGTGGCGTTCTGGGTCGACCGCGGCTGGACGGTCGTCGTGCCGGACTTCCGCGGCTCGACCGGGCACGGACGGGACCATCAACAGGCGTTGAACGGGGGCTGGGGTGTCCTCGACACTGCGGACGTGCTCGCCGGGGTGCGCTCACTCCATGCACGCGGCGTCTCGGAGCCGGCTCGCACGGTCGTGATGGGGAGCTCCGCGGGCGGCTTCACGGCGCTGCACGCCATCGCCGCCGCTCCGGAGTCGTTCGCGGCCGCCGTCGTCTCGTATCCGGTCGGCGACCTCGAACTCCTCAATCAGACGACCCATCGGTTCGAGGCCCACTACAACCGGGTGCTCGTCGGGGACCCGGTGGTCGACGCCGACCGGTACGCGGAGCGATCACCGGCGCGGGTCGCGGAGCGGTTCACCCGCCCGCTGCTCGTGCTGCACGGCGACGCCGACCCGGTGGTCGGAATCGAGCAGAGCCGGCTCCTCGTCGAGGGCATCCGGCGGGGCGGGGGAGACGCCGAGCTGGTCGAGTACGAGGGCGAGGGTCACGGGTTTCGCCAGCGGGCCAACCAGCTCGACGAGTACGCCCGAGTGGTCGAGTTCCTCGGCCGCCACGTGCCGTAGTCTGCGACGTCGAGCAACCCTCGCTCCGACCCACCCGACCATCCGCTGGAGGTCCCGATGTCCACCCGCATGTGCCCAGTCTGTGGCGCGAGCTACCTCGAGTGGGTCACGACCTGCTCCGACTGCGGCGTCGCGGTCATCGACCCGGACACGATCGAGAACCCCCTCGCCCTCCCCGAGGACGATCAGCTGATCTACGAGCTCGGCGTGTGGACCCTCGACCAGCGGACCGAGGTCGCCGAAGTGATGGCCGGCTCGGGGATCCCCCATGCGTGGGATGGCGAGGAGCTCTACGTCCACGTCGCTTTCGAGCAGCAGGTCGACAAGCTCCTCGAGCCGATCGAAGCCAACGGTCCGGCCCTGGACGGTCCGCTGCCGCGCTCGGAGGAGGAGCCGGCGGGCGACCTGACCGAGTACGACCTGGCCGAGTGGAGCGCCACCGGTCGCAGTGCGGTGGCGTCCCGGCTCATCGAGGACGGCATCGCCTTCGCCTGGGAGGACGACACGGTCCTGCTCGTCGCCGTGGACGACGAGGAGCGCGTCGACGCCGTGTTCGACGAGCTGGAATCGTCGGGCGTGCTGGAGGTCGTCGACGCCGCCTCGACGACCGATGACGCCGAGACCCCGCCGAGGTGCTCGAACGGCTCTTCGTCGCGGCCGACAAGCTGCGCAAGGGGAAACAGGACGAGGAGGCCAGCGCCGATCTCCACGATGCGCTGACGTTGTGTTCACCGGCCCGACCGCCCTACGGGGTCGAACTGGGGCCCTGGCGATCGATCCTGGCCGGAGCGGCCGACCTCGGCGAACTGCTCCCGGACGAGGAGAGCGATGACGAGATGGACCGGGCCGCAGTCAAGGAAGCTGCCACGCGTCTGCGCGATCTCCTGCGGCCCTACGTGTGACGTCGGGTCGGGTGAAGTCTCGGCTGGGCGGGGCGCGCTGCGGCGACCACCGCTAGCGTCCTGACGATGCTGCTCGCCGAGCTCGAGGTCTGGCACTCCCGGCCCTACGCCCCGACCCGTCGGGTCGCGCTCGGCCATCTCGTCCTCCCGGCCGACCCGGCACCGGGCTTCGGCGGGGTCCTGCTCGGCGCAGTCGTCGCCGCCAACGTCGAGGCGGTCACCGACGACAACGAGGCCGACCTCCATCGCTTGATCCTCCAGGTCGAGCGGGCCGAACGGGTCGTGCAGCCCCGGCTCCGGCATCGCTTCCAGGTCGATCGTCACGGGCTCGCGCACAGCGTCCACCGCCTCGTCGGCGAAGGCGAGAACCTCACCTTCGAGTTCGAGCGCCACGGCTCGCCCCTCCAGCAGGTGTTGGGCGCCATCTACGCCACCGAGCGGCTCGCCATTCCGTCTCGTCACGGCGTCGCCGCCGCCCTCCTGAAGGGCTTGCGGTGGCGGGGCCCGATCGGGCCGGAACTCATCGCCCATCTCGCCGGACCGTCGGCGAGCTTCAACTCGCTGCTCGACCCGAAGGCGTGGGCGTTCGAGGTGCTCGGGTTCCCGCAGGGCACCGCCGAGGCGGCGAAGAAGGAAGTGATGGCGAAGTACCGGGATCGGCTGCGTGAGGTCCATC
Source organism: Ilumatobacteraceae bacterium (assembly GCA_041394645.1). GTDB lineage: Bacteria > Actinomycetota > Acidimicrobiia > Acidimicrobiales > Ilumatobacteraceae > JAWKHV01. The sequence goes on from JAWKHV010000022.1 coordinate 78,283, forward strand.
CCGACCACGGAGGCGATCAGACCACCGCCTCGCAGGCGATCGTCGAGCTGTCCGAGGCCCGTCGTATCCTGCTCGCGTGACTGCGTCGCCCACCATCTCCTGCGCGGATGCGATGCTCATCGCGCCCGGCGCCGGAACCGACCGCACCCATGCCTCCCTCGTCGCGTTGGAGGACGCGTTGGCTCCGCTCCCGGTCGAACGCATGGACTTCCCGTACCGCAAACAGGGGCGGCGGGCACCCGACCGGGCTCCGAAGCTGATCGCGGCGATCGAGGCCGAGGCGGCGGCACTGGCCGAGCGCACCGGCGCCTCCCCGGAACGGATCGTGCTCGGGGGCCGCTCGATGGGCGGGCGGATGTGCTCGATGGCAGTGGCCGACGGGTTGCCCGCCGCTGCGCTCGTGCTCGTGTGCTATCCGCTCCATCCGCCGGGTAAGCCCGACAACCTCCGGGTCGAGCATCTGCCCCGGATCTCGGTTCCCTGCCTGTTCGTCTCGGGCACTCGCGACAGTTTCGGGACGCCGGACGAGCTGCAGACCTGGACGGCGACGATTCCCGGACCGGTCACCCACGAGTGGATCGAGGGCAAGGGGCACGACCTGCGGGGCGCGAACGAGGACGTCGCGGCCCGGGTCAGGGCGTGGCTGGAGGGTCTGGCCTGATCCCGGGGTCGTCCTCGCCCTCGGCCGGCGGAGCGATGTAGTCCACGGCGTCCTGAGGGTTCAGTTCCTCGAGCTCCTTGTGCGCGGTCTCGGGGAACCGGGTGAGCACGATCACCGCCACGGCGACCTGACCGAGCGCGAGCAGGCCGAGCACCGAGAAGTGCGTGCGGCCGCCGTCGAGCGCGTGTCCGGTCCACAACAACCCGATGCTGCCCCCGACCAGCGCCGAGGTCGTGATCAGGTAGCTCGACATGCTCCGGCTCCCGGTCGCGAACAGCTCCGTTCGGTACACGCCGAGGGCCGGGACGGTGGCACCGAGGACGATCGAGCCGGTGACCGCCGACAGCCACATCGCGGCGCCGGCGGTTCCGAACGAGATCACGAATGCCGTGGTGCCGACCACGAGCGTGGTCGCCCCGAGCACCCGTCGGCCGGTCTTGTCGGCGAGTCGGCCACCGACGAGCACCCCGATGCCGACCGGGGTGGTCGTGACCAGCGTGAACAACGAGATCCCCCCGGCGCTGTAGCCCCGGACGTCATCGAGGTACCGGTTCTGGAAGAACGACGCCGGGGCGACGAACAGGTTGCCGACGAAGGCCACCGTCGCGAGCAGCGCCAGCCGGCGAAGGTGCTGGCGGCGGAGTTCGGCCGCCGCGGTCGCCTCGGCCTCGAGCTCGGCCGAGGTCTGCGCCGCATCCGGTCCATGGGACCGATGAGCTTCGAATCGATGGGTCTCCGGGAGCCGCCGCCACAGGTCCCACGCCACCACCACCCAGACCAGGGACAGCACGTAGACCAGTCGCCACGCCGTCGGTCCGAGGTCGGCCAGCGTCAGGGCCATGACACACAGGCCCGATCCGAGCCCGCCGGCGAGGGCGGTCAGCGACACGGCGTAGGCGCGCGAGTTGCGCGGCATCTCCTCGGCGACCACGACGCCGATCAACAGCTCCAGCACCAGCCCGATCGGCCGGGCGACGGTCTGCGTGGCGGTCAGGGTCACGAAGCTCGGCGCAATCGCGCCGACGGAGGCGAGGAGGGGGGCGGCGAGGGCGCATCCGACGATCACCGTCCGCCGCCCGAGCCGGTCGGCGACGAACGCCAGGGGAGCGACGGCGAGGATGCCAAAGCGCACGACGGTGCCGGCGATGCCTTGCGCCCCGTTGCCCACGCCGAATTCGTCGGCGGCGAAGTTGACCGTCTGGGTGAAGAGGGTGTTGACGAACGCCGCGACCAGGGACGCCGCCGCCATCAGGCCGAGCACGGCGACCTGACGCTCGTCGAGTCGATCTCGCGGTGCCCACCACGGCTGGTGCCCGGGCGCGACCCCGGGGTGGCGGCGCCGCTCGGTGAGCCGGACCAGCGGGAGGAACAGCCACCCGAACCAGGGCACCCGGACCCGATAGGAGACGGTCTCCAGCACGCCGCCGCTCGGATCGGGGTCGAGGCGCCGTTCGTACCGGGTGAACGGACCGTGGGCCTGTTCGAAGCGGCCCGGGCCCGTCGGTTGCTCGCGCACCAGGTCGTCCCGGGGTCGCTGGACCTGGTCCAGCTCGGGGTCGTCGGCGGCCCAGAGCCGGCGGAGTGTCGCCACGGCGGGCGAGGCTACCGCCCGGTTCGGCGTCCAGCCCTTCGTGCCCGGATCCCGCGCTCCAGGCACCGACGGGGCCAGAATGGAGCGGTCATGTCCCGCATCGTCGCCCGTCGTAGTGGTCCGCTCTCCGGAACCGTCGTCGTCCCCGGAGCCAAGAACTCCGTGCTCAAGCTGATGGCCGCGACGATCCTCGCCGACGGGACACACCGGCTGACCAACGTCCCAGGCATCGCGGACGTGGGGATCATGTGCGATCTCCTCGGCGCGATCGGGGTGCGGTGCGGTGGGGACTGCACGGTCGACGGGGAGCTCGAGCTGACCAACACCGGGGACATCACGCCGGTGGCGCCGTACGAGCTGGTCGAGCGGATCCGGGCCTCGATCAACGTCCTTGGTCCACTGCTCGGCCGGTTCGGCACCGCCCGGATCAGCCTCCCGGGCGGCGACGACTTCGGGTCACGACCGATCGACATGCACATCAAGGACCCGAGGCCATGGGCGCCGAGTTCCAGGTGCATCACGGCTACGTGGACGCTCGGGCCGAGGTCCTGCGCGGCGCCGACATCACCCTGCCGTTCCCGAGCGTCGGCGCCACGGAGAACCTCCTGACCGCCGCGGTGGTCGCCAAGGGCACCACGGTCATCGACAACGCCGCCCGGGAGCCCGAGATCGCCGACCTGTGCCACATGCTCGTGGCGATGGGGGCCGAGGTCGAGGGCATCGGCACCTCGAAGCTGACCATCCACGGTGTGCAGGCCGACGAGCTCCACGCCGTCGAACACCGCGTGGTGCCCGATCGCATCCAAGCCGCCACCTATCTCGCCGCGACCGCGGTGTGCGGCGGCGAGGTCGTGTTGCACGACGCCCGGTCCGAGCACATGGAGATGCTGCTCCAGGTGGTCCGGGAGATGGGCGTCGCGGTCACCGATCTCACCGACGGGCTGCTCGTGCGGTCGAGCGGGCGGCTCCAGTCGACCGACGTCGCCACCCTCCCGTACCCGGGTGTCGCCACCGACTACAAGCCGCTCCTCGTGACGATGCTCGCCGTCGCCGACGGGGTCGGCATCGTCACCGAGAACCTCTATCCCGGTCGATTCCGGTACGTCGAAGAGCTCCAGCGGCTCGGGGCCGACATCCGCACCAATGGGCACCATGCCGTGGTGCGCGGCGTCGATCGGCTCCAGGGTGCCCCGGTTCGCTCCGTCGACATCCGGGCCGGCGCCGCCCTCGCCGTGGCCGGGCTCGTCGCCGACGGGGAGACCCATCTGAGCGACGTGCACCACATCGAGCGGGGCTACGAGGACTTCGTCGGCCGGTTGTCGTTGCTGGGTGCGTCGATCGAGCGCTGCGACTGAGCCTCCTGGGCCGCGGCGGCGTCCGCTCGCCGCTGGACCACCAGGATCAGGGCGCCGATCACCAGGATCGGGGCCAGGACCAGCATCAACTCGTCCCAACCACCCTGATGGGCGAGCACCAGCGCGGCCATCGGCACGGGGGTGCGAGGAGCGAGGGCATGGGTAGGCATGGTACGTGTCGTGCTGGTTCAATGAGCCGCCCATGCGCCAGCTCGTCGAGGAAACCATCGAAGTCATCCGACCGGCCCTGCAGGCCGACGGGGGCGACATCGTCCTGCGGGACGTGGACGAGTCGACCGGTCTGGTCACCGTGAGCCTCATGGGGGCCTGCGGGACCTGCCCGGCGTCGACCCAGACCCTGAAGGCCGGCATCGAGCGGATCATGCGGGACCGGGTCGAGGGCGTCACCGAAGTGGTGAATGTCGATCTCGACGGCGCGGTCTGACAGCCTGGCGGGGTCATGGCGCTCACGAGATCCACACGTCCTGTTCGACCTCGCCCTCGGCGGTGATCGAGCTGCGATCGCCCGTCTGCTGTCGATGGTGGAGCGCGGTGGCGACGACGCCCGAACGGTCAGCCGGCTGGCGGCTCCGCGGGCGGGTCAGGCGTACACGATCGGGTTCACCGGTGCTCCCGGAGCGGGCAAATCCACGCTGACCAGCGCCACCATCGGGCATCTGCGGTCGCTCGGCCTGGAGATCGCGGTGATCGCCATCGATCCGTCGTCGCCGTTCACCGGCGGAGCGATCCTCGGCGACCGGGTCCGGATGCAGGACCACGCCACCGACCCCGGGGTGTTCATCCGTTCGATGGCGACTCGAGGCCACCTGGGCGGACTCTCGCTCGCCACGCCGGAGGCCATCCGGCTGCTCGATGCCGTCGGGCGTGACTGGGTGATCGTGGAGACCGTGGGGGTCGGGCAGGTCGAGGTCGAGGTGGCCGGCAAGGCGGACACGACGGTCGTGGTGGTCAACCCGGGCTGGGGCGACTCGGTCCAGGCGAACAAGGCCGGCTTGATGGAGATCGCGGACGTGTTCGTGATCAACAAGGCCGATCGCACCGGCACCCAGGAGACCCGACGGGACCTCGAAGGCATGTTGGAGCTGTCCGATCTCCCGCACGACGCGTGGCGCCCGCCCATCGTGACCACGGTTGCGTCCGAACAGCAGGGTATCCCGGAGCTGTGGGACGCCGTCATGGAGCACCGGGCGTTCATCACCGACACCGGGGAGCTCGCCCGGCGGCGCGAGTTCCGTTCTCGGGAAGAACTCCGCGAGCTCGTCGCTCGCCGGCTCGAGGCCAAGGCCCGCGAGCTGTGCACCGGGGACCGCTGGGACGAGCTGACCCTCGGGGTCGCTCACCACAGCATCGACCCGTGGTCGGCGGCCGACGAGATGCTCGCGGCCGTCGACGCCTGAACCCACTACCTTGCTGGCATGGCTGACGAAGTACCCGCATTGATCCGAGTCGAGCGTCGTGACGACGGCGTGGCCGTGATCACCCTGGACCACCCCAAGGTCAACGCCCTGTCGACCGCATTGCTCGGGCAGTTGCACGCTGCGGTCGCCGACCTGGCGGCCGACCTCCCGGGTGCGGTCGTCGTCACGGGTGGCCCCAAGATCTTCGCCGCCGGCGCCAAGATCGACGAGTTCGGCGGCCCGGAGGAGGCGGCGGTCATCACGGTCGCATTCCACGAGGCCCTCGACGCCCTCGCCGCCCTGCCCCGATTCGTCATCGCCGCGGTGAGCGGATACGCCCTCGGTGGCGGCTGCGAGTTGGCGCTGGCGTGCGACTACCGGATCGCCTCCGAGCGAGCGGTGTTCGGCCAGCCGGAGATCCTGCTCGGCATCATTCCGGGTGGCGGTGGCACCCAGCGCCTGGCCCGCACGGTCGGCGCCGCACGGGCCAAGGAGATGTGCCTGACCGGCCGTCAGGTCAAAGCGGACGAGGCGCTGCGCATCGGTCTCGCCGACGAGGTCGTGCCGTCCGACGAACTGGAGTCGCGAGCGTTGGCGCTGGCCGCCGAGGTCGCCCGGGGTGCGCTGGTCGCCCAGGCCCTCACCAAACAGGCCATCGACGAAGGTCTCAGCACCTCGCTGGCCGACGGCCTGCTGATCGAACGCCGGCTCTTCGCCGACTCGTTCCGCACCCAGGACAGCCAGATCGGGGTGCAGAGTTTTCTCGAGCACGGTCCCGGCAAGGCTCGCTTCACCGGGAGCTGAGGCCCGAACCGGCCTCGCGTCCCGTCCGAGCCGTCGCGCTCACCGGCCGCCCGCCCGCTGGCGACCGATGAGCGCGAGCCGTCAGGCCCAGGTGATACGGCCGTCAGGCCCAGGTGATACGGCCGTCAGGCCCAGGTGATACGGCCCAGCTCCATCGGGGTGGCGAGGTCCGAGTGATGCGGGATCACCCGAACGGTCACCCCGTAGTTGCCGGCGGTGGTCGGCTGGAACGTCCCGCTGAACACCTCGGCGCCGTCGTGCGATCCGCTGTGGGCCAAGGCCTGTGACGTCGGGTGGACGAAGGATCCGTCGGCATCGAGCCGTCCGTGGACGACCTCGACCGCGACGTCCTCCAACCTCAGGGCGCCGAGGGAGACCCGGGTGGTGACCGGGTGGGAACCGCCCGGGGCGACGTCACCGGACGCACCGGTGTCGACCGAGACGACCCGGACCGTCGACCAGCCCGCCCGCACCCGCTGCTTCCAGGACGCCAGGTCCCGGGCGGGGCGCAGCCCATCGGCGTGCATCCGCTCGGCGGCCGCGGCCGCCGGCTCGTACAGGGTGGTCGTGTAGTCGCGGACCATCCGGGCCGCGGTGAACTCCGGCCCGATCGTGGCCCAGTTGTGCTTGACCCGCTCGGTCCAACCGGTCGGCACGCCGTCGGTGCGGTCGTAGAACAGCGGCACGATCTCCTGCTCGAGCAAGCCGAACAACGACGTCGCCTCCCGATGGTCGCGGCGGGCCAGATCGGGGTCGTGGTCGGCCGACTCGATCGCCCAGCCGTTGCGGCCGTCGTAGGCCTCGTCCCACCATCCGTCGAGGATCGAGCAGTTCAGCGCCCCGTTCAACGCGGCCTTCATCCCGGAGGTTCCACAGGCCTCCAACGGACGGCGTGGGTTGTTCAACCACACGTCGGCGCCGTGGTACATCGCCCGGGCGATCGCCATGTCGTAGTCCGGGATGAACACGAACCGCTCGCGAACCCCGGCTTCCTGGCTGAAGCGCTCGATCGCCTGGATCATCTCCTTGCCCGGTGAATCGGCCGGGTGGGCCTTGCCGGCAAAGACGAACTGGATCGGCCGATCGGCGCTGCGGAGCAACGAGATGAGGCGCTCACGCTGCGAGAGCAGGAGGCTGGCCCGCTTGTAGGTGGCGAAGCGGCGGGCGAATCCGATCGTGAGGATGTCCGGATCGAGGAGATCGGCACCGAGGTGCTCGCGCACGAACGACACCAGCTCGCTGCGTCCCGCGTTCCGCGAGGCCCACACCGTGGCGTCGTCGATCTTGTGGGCGGCGTCCCACACCGCAGCGTCGGCACCGTCCCACACCGGGTGGACCTCGGCCGACAGCAGTTCGCTCACCCTCGGGGAGACCCAGGTGTGGGCGTGGACGCCGTTGGTGATCGACCCGATCGGGACGTCGTCGATCGGGACGTCGGGCCACAGGGCCCGGAACATGTCCCGGCTGACCTCGCCGTGCAAGGCGGCCACACCGTTGGCCCGAGCGGCGAGACGCAACCCCATCACGGCCATGTTGAAGCGGTGCTCCTCGGGCTCGTCGGCCCGACGTCCGAGGGCGAGGAGTTCGTCGATCGAGATCCCGCACTGGCCGGCGAAGTTACCGAAGTACTTGTGCATCAGCTCGGGTGGGAACCGGTCGATCCCCGCCGGAACCGGGGTGTGGGTGGTGAAGATGCCGCCTGCCCGAACCGCCTCGACCGCCTCGGCCCACGAGAGGCCGCCCGCGATGTGCTCGCGGATGCGCTCCAGGGACAGGAAGCCGGCGTGGCCTTCGTTGGTGTGGAACACCTGCGTCTGCAGACCGAGGGCCCGCAGCGCCCGGACGCCGCCGATCCCGAGCACGATCTCCTGGCGGAGGCGATGCTCGACGTCGCCGCCGTAGAGGCGGTCCGTGATCCGTTGGGCATCGTGGGAGTTCGTCGGCACCGCCGTGTCGAGCAGGTAGAGCGGGATGCGCCCGACATCGACCCGCCACACGGCGACCGCGACCTGCTCGCCGGCGATCTCGACCTCGACGGTGAGTCCGGTGTTGACCATCGCCAGCCCGTTCGGGTCCTGGGGCGGGAACTGCTCGAACTGCCAACCGTCGGCGTTCAGCGACTGGTGGAAGTAGCCCTCCCGGTACAGCAGACCGATGCCGACCAGCGGCAACCCGAGGTCGCTCGCCGACTTCAGGTGGTCGCCGGCGAGCACGCCGAGGCCTCCCGAGTACTGGGCGAGCGTCTCGGACAACCCGAACTCGGGAGAGAAGTAGGCCACCTGGGTCAGGGGGGTGGAGCTTCGTTGCTGGAACCAGCGCGGATCTTGCAGGGCGTCGTCGAGTTCCTGGGCGACCGCAGCCACCTCGGCGATCACGGAGGCATCGGAGCTCAACGCCGCCCACCGCTCGGCAGGGATGAGTTCCAGCAAGCGGACGGGGTCGCCCCCGGCCGCCTGCCAGCTCGGCGGGTCGAGACGGGCGAACAACGCCTTTGCCCGTTCGCTCCACGTCCAGCGGAGGTTTCGGGCCAGTACCCGGAGCTGAGCCAGCGAAGACGGGATCGCCGGTTCGATCCGGAAGCGGTGGATGGGCTGCATGTCGCTCAACGTACCGGCCCAGTGGCGGTCAGTGTGTGGCGACCGTGTCACCGGGTCGCGCGAACCACCTGGGCGGCCCGATACACGCCGACCGTCGCCTCGGCAATGGCGTCCCACGTAGCGGGCGGTCACGAGATCGGCGGCGCGCCGCACCATCGCCGCGACGGCGTCGGTGCCCGAGAGTGCCGTCTCGATGCGTTCGGCCAGCTCAGCGGCATTCCCGGGCTCGAAGAGCAACGCCGCTCCGGTGCCCTCGACGATCTCGGCGAGTCCGCCCGTTCGCGCTGCGACCAGCGGAGCTCGGGCGGCCATGGCCCGAGGGCCACGATCCCGAACGGTTCGTAGAGCGATGGAATGACGGCGCAGGAGGCCTGGTGGAGCAGGGACCGGAGCTGGTCGTCGGGCACGAAGCCGGCCAGGTGAACCAGGTCACCGACCCCCTCCACGTCCACCTGCATCTGCAGCTCCGGGAGGTACGACCCCGCCCCGCGATCACGCACCGCAGGTCCGGGATCCGACCGCGCAGCCGAGCGATCGCCGCCGCGAGGACCTGGAAGCCCTTTCGTACTGGACCCGACCCCATGCCACCACGAGCGGGCCGCGCTCGGGGGTGGGGCCGGCGGCGTCCACCCGGACGGCTCGACGCCGTTGGGGACCAGATGGACCTTGTCGGCGGGGAGTTCGAAGTATTCGACCGTTTCGCGACGCATGAACGCGGAACAGCAGATGACCTCGGTCGCCTGGTACGTCAGCCACCATTCGGCGGCGTTGATGACCGCAGGCAGCCCCGGTGGCACGTGGCCACCGTGCCGGCCGCGTTCGGTGGCATGGATCGTGGCCACGAGCGGCACGCCCCAGAGCGTCTTCAACGTGTCGCCGGCCCAACCCACCATCCAGTCGTGGCTGTGGACGACCTCGGGCCGCCAACCGCCGAGGGCCGCGGCCAACTGGACGAGTTGATGGTTCGCCGACGCCATCTGGGCCACGAGGTCCTCGTCGGGGATCCACGGGAGGTCGATCCGCTCGCAGCACCCGCACGCCGTCGACGATCGAGTCCTCGGACGCATCCGGGTGGTGGAGGGTGAACACCACGACCTCGTGCCCAGCGGCGCCATCGCCGTCGCCAGTCCCTCGGCATGAGAGGCGATCCCGCCGATCAACAGCGGTGGGTACTCCCACGAGACCATCACGACGCGCACGGGACGACGGTAGTCGTCGGGACTGCTGCCCCTCGCCAGCCCGCCGCAGCGTGTCTAACCTCTCGGCGTGACAACACTCCTGCTCGGTGACGTCGACCTGCACCTCCTCGGCGAAGGGAATCATCGTCGGCTCTGGGAGATCCTCGGCGCCGATCTCGTGGACGGCGGTGTGCGGTTCTCCGTCTGGGCGCCGAACGCACGTGCCGTGAGCGTGGTCGGTGATTGGAACGAGTGGGCGGTCGGCGCCGATCCACTGGTCCCCCAGGCGTCCTCGGGAGTCTGGGCCGGGATCGTGTCCGGTGCGGCCGTCGGCTCGCGCTACAAGTTCGCCGTCGAGGGCCAGTACGGCGGCGTGGTGCTCAAGGCCGACCCGATGGCCCGGCGCACCGAGTGCCCGCCCGACAACGCGAGCGTGGTGGACGGCCCGAGCGAGCACGTGTGGGGGGACCAGGCCTGGATGGCGCAGCGCGACGCCACGCCGTCGCACGAGCGGCCGCTGCGGATCTACGAGGTGCATCTCGGGTCCTGGAAGCAAGGACTCGGCTACGCCGAGGCGGCCGAGCAACTCGCCGATCACTGCGAGTACCTCGGCTTCACCCACGTCGAGTTGCTGCCGGTCGCCGAGCATCCCTACACCCCGTCGTGGGGCTATCAGGTCACCGGCTACTACGCCCCGACGGCGCGCTACGGCACCCCGGACGACTTCCGGCGCTTCGTCGACGTGTTCCACCAGCGCGGCATCGGGGTGATCCTCGACTGGGTCCCGGCCCACTTCCCGAAGGACGCGTGGAGCCTGGCCCGGTTCGACGGCACGGCACTGTACGAACACGAGGACCCTCGCCTCGGCGAGCACCCCGACTGGGGCACGCTCGTGTTCAACTACGGCCGCAACGAGGTCCAGAACTTCCTCGTCGCCAACGCTCTGTACTGGTTGGAGGAGTTCCACATCGACGGCCTCAGGGTCGACGCCGTCGCCTCGATGTTGTACCTCGACTACTCGCGCGAGCCGGGCGCGTGGGTCGCCAACCGCTTCGGGGGGCGGGAGAACCTGGAGGCGATCGAGTTCCTCCGTCACCTCAACACCGTCGTGTTCGCCGAACACCCGGGAGTGTTGACGATCGCCGAGGAATCGACCTCGTGGCCGCAGGTCAGCCATCCGGTGCACGTCGGCGGGCTCGGGTTCACCCACAAGTGGAACATGGGTTGGATGAACGACACGCTCCAGTACATGCACCACGACCCGGTGCATCGTCGGTGGCACCACCGCGACCTGACGTTCGGGCTCCTGTACGCCTTCAGCGAGCAGTTCGTGCTCCCACTCAGCCACGACGAGGTCGTGCACGGCAAGGGTCGCTGCTGGCCAAGATGGCCGGTGACGACTGGCAGAAGTTCGCCGGCCTCCGCGCCCTGTACGGCTGGTTGTGGGCCTATCCCGGTGCGCCGCTGGTCTTCATGGGCGCCGAGATGGCGCCATGGGAGGAGTGGCGCTTCGCCGAATCGTTGCCGTGGCATCTGCTCGACCACGCACCGCACCGCGGGGTGTTCGACACGGTGACCGAACTCAACCGGATCGCCGCAGCCTGGCCCGCGGTCTGGGAGCAGGATCGCGAACCCGGTGGGTTCCAGTGGCTGGACGCCGACGATGCCGTGCACTCCTGCTTCGCCTTCCTTCGCTGGGGCCGAACGGGCGACGAGGTCGTGGTGTGTGTCACCAACTTCACCCCCGTTCCGCGCGCCGGGTACCGGATCGGCGTGCCGTGGTCCGGTTCGTGGGAGGTCCTGCTCGACACCGATCGGCCCTCGCTGTGGGGAGCGGATTCCGGGCCCACCAGGGTGACGAACCCGGGTTCCTCGTCGCCGACACCGCCCGGCCGTGGCAGGGCCAACCGGCGTCGGTCTCGATCGACCTGCCGCCGATGTCGACCGTGCTGCTCGGCGGTCGCCGATGACCGCGGACGCCGTCGTCGTCCACGGACACGCGCATCAACCCCTCGGGCGAACCCGAAGACCGGCACCGTTCCGGTCGAGCCGACCGCATCGCCGTTCCCGAACTGGAACGCCCGCATCACGGCCGAGTGCTACCGACCCAACGCCTTCGCCCGGATCTTCGACGACCGGGGTCGCATCGTGCGGATCGTCAACAACTTCGAACGGATGAGCTTCGATCTCGGTCCGACGCTGGCGCACTGGCTGGCGCTCGAGGCTCCCGACGTGCACGACCGCATCGTCGCCGGCGATCGGGTCGGCCGAACGGCGATCGCTCATCCGTTCCACCACAGCATCCTCCCGTTCGCTCCTGTCGAGGACGCCGTGACCGAGTTGCGCTGGGGGATCGCCGACTTCGAGGCCCGCTTCGGCCGGCGCCCGGCGGGGCTGTGGTTCGCCGAGACCGCGGTCGACGAGCGGACGCTCGCGTTGCTGCCGCCCCTCGGGATCTCCTTCACCGTCGTGGCTCCCTACCAGGTGCTCCCGGCGGTACCGGCCGGGGAGGTCGGGCGTTGGAACGGGCCGACCGGCCCCCTCGATCTCGTCGCCTACGAGGGCTGGGTCAGCCACGATCTGGCGTTCGGCAACGTCTTGTCCGACACCACGGCGATGATCGGCCGGATGGCGAGCGCGGCACCGTCCGGCCTCGTCGTGGCCGCCACCGACGCCGAGACCTTCGGGCATCACCATCGGTTCACCGAGCGAGGCGTGGCTCATGCCCTGTTCGATGTGGTGGAACGCGAGGGCCTGCGAACCGGTGGCCTCGAGCCGCTGCTCGACCTGGCGCACCGGGCACGAGTCGATCACGTGCCGCCCTCGGCGTGGAGCTGTGCCCACGGGATCGGGCGTTGGACCGAGCACTGCGGCTGCGCCACCGACGGCCAGCCGGGTTGGTCGCAGCACTGGCGCGGCCCGCTGCGTGCGGCCCTGACCCTGTTGCGTGATCACGCGTTCGAGGTGTTCCTGCGGCGGGGTGCGGAAGTGTTCTCCGATCCGCTCGCGGCCCGAAACGACTTCGGCGAGGTCCTGGCCCGACCCGGCGCGTGGACGGACTTCGTCCGGCGACACGTGCGCTCGGGCGCCGATCCGGCCGTGGCGAGGCTGCTGCTCGACAGCCAGGAGGCGACCCTGGCGTCGTTCACGAGCTGCGCCTGGTTCTTCGCCGACCTCGCACGACGCGAGGTCGTGATCGTGATGCAGGAGGCCCAGCGGTCGGCGGAGTTGTTGTCGCGGCTCGGCGAGATCGCCCCGGTCGCCCGGGCCCTGGACCTCCTGGCCCAAGCGCAGTCCAACCAGCCGTCGGTGCCGACCGGCGTCGAGGTGTGGCAACACGCTGCCGACGGCGACGGTGTGCTTCCCCACGAGGTGTCGACGTCGGGCCGCGAGTTGCTGCACGCGAGCGTGCTCGAGCCGTTGCTGCTGGAACTGGTCACCCGCGGACTGGCGGGCGAGGAGACCCCCGTCGAGCAGGCCTGTGAGCTGATCGAGCTCGCCGCGCGCGGTGGGGAACGTCTGCCGCTCGATCGGGCCCAGGAGGCGCTGTGGCCGGAGCTGGAGGCCGGCCGGCTGGCTCCGACCGCAGCACCGTTGGCCCGGATCCTGGGGTTCGCGCCCCGCTGAGGATCAGGCGCCGGAGGTCAGGCGTTGACGCCGAGGGCGGCGCGCAGATCGGCAGCCGCCGCCTCGGGCGGCACGATGTTGACGAGCACGCCGGTGCCCATCTCGAACCCGGCCTGCGTCGTCAATTTCGGCACCAGGTGCAGGTGCCAGTGGAACGGCCCGTTGTGATGGTGCGGCGCGGTGTGCACGATCAGGTTGAACGGGGCGTATTCGTGCAGCGCCTCGAGGGCGCCCACGGCGTCGCGCAGGGCCCGCCCCACCGCGCTCAGCTCCTCGGAGCCGGAATCCTGGAGATGGACCTCGTGGCTCCGGGGGATCACGAGCATCTCGTAGGGCGAACCGCTCCAGAACGGGCAGATCACGACACAGTCGTCGTTGGCGAGGACCACTCGTGATTCGTCGACCAGTTCGGCCTCGATCGTGGCGCAGAGGATGCAGCCACCGGCGAAGCGGGCGAACGCCCGTTCCTCGTCCAGGATCTCGCCCGGTACGAACGGCATTCCGAGGAGCTGGCCGTGCGGGTGGGCGAGCGAGGCGCCCGCCTCGCGCCCGTGGTTCACGATGGCCTGCGTGTACCGGATGTGCGGTTGGGCGGCGTGCTCGGTGAACCGCTTGCGGAGCACGTGCATCATGCTGGCGATCTCGTCGTCGCTCAGCGTGGCGAGGTTGGCGTCGTGGTCCTGGGAGTAGACGAGCAGCTCGTGGACCCCACTGGCCTCGGCCTGCACGTGCACGGGCCCGAAGTTGCGCACGGCCAAGGACTCGTCGCCCTCGAACGCCGGGTAGCGGTTCGGGACGATGCATTCCGGCCGTTCGGAATCGGACAGTTCGGTGATCGCCGGCACCGCCTCGGCGCCGCCTTCACAGAACGGACAGGGACGAGACGGATCGGATTCGATCTGGGCCGGACGCACCGCGAAGTCGCTCGGGCGGTCGGCACGAGACGACACGATCGTCACCCAACGTCCGGTGAGGGGGTTCAGGCGAAGCTGGCTCACTGTCGGACAGGATACGACGGGTCACCGGGAAACGCGGGATCCCTGGTCGCGAATAGGCCGAATCTTCAGTCCGGGAGGCGATAGGTGGTGACGTGGTGTTCGGCGTCGCAGGTGTACGGGGCGCCGGACCACGTCGAGCAGCGCCGTTCCATGACCAGACCGACGGATCCGGCCATGTCGTCGAGCTGCTCGGGGGTGCAGTAGCGGATGGACCACGGTCGCAGCCGCACTCCGTGCCGATTCGACAGCTCGATGTAGGACCCTTCGACCCGTTGGTTGGCAGCATCGTGGCGGTGCACGCTCAGCACGACTCGCTCCGCCGCGAGCTGGCGCAGGTCCATCGGCGGCGCGGCGCCGCCCGGCGGCGCGGCGTCGGTGCCCGCCGGGACGAATGCTTCGACCACGAAGGCGCCTCCGGGCCGGAGTGCCGCGGCCACCCGGCCGAACACGAGCCGCTGATCGGCCACGTCGGTCACGTTGAACAGGGTGTTGTACGCCACGAACACCACGTCATAGGGGTCGCCGGGGTACGGATCCCGCATGTCGAGGCCCACGGCGTCGACCAACTCCCCACCCGGCTTCCGGCGGAGCTCGGCCAGCATCGCCGCCGAGGCATCGATCCCGGTCACCCGGAGCCCTCGCGCCGCGAGCGGGATCGCGAGGCGTCCGGTCCCGACCCCGAGCTCGAGGAGCGAGCCACCGTCGGCTAGTCCGGCCAGGATGTCGACCGCCTCGTCGGTCACCAGGACCGAGTCGTACCACTCGTCGTAGACGTCGGCGAACCCGTCGCCGTAGGTGGAGGGCCCGTAGCCGTGCATGCCGGTCCAGTCCAGCACACGTTCGGTCCGGGGGCGCCACACGGGTGCGATCGGGCGTCCCAGTAGCGTGTCACCCGTGGACCACCGGAGCGCGTATCTCGATCACGCCGCCAGCTCGCCGATGCGAGCGGAGGCGTTCGAGGCAATGGTCCCGCACCTTCGGGACGAGTTCGCCAACCCGTCGGGCAGTCACGCCCCGGCGCGCCGGGCCCGCCTCGCCCTCGACGAGGCGCGCGACGTCATCGCCGAGTGCCTCGGCGCCGACGCCGGCGAGATCGTGGCCACCAGCGGGGGAACGGAGTCCGACACGAGCGCCCTCGTCGGAGCGCTGTCGCGGCACGCCCGCACCTCGGGGGTCCCGGCGCTCGCCGTGTGTCCCGCCGCCGAGCACCACGCCGTCCGCGAGGTCGTCGAGGCGAACGACGGGATCGTCGTTCCGGTGACCTCGACCGGAGCGGTGGACCTCGACGCGCTCGCGGAGGCGTTGACGACCCACGGCGATCGCGTCGCGGTGGTGTCGGTCATGGCCGTCAACAACGAACTCGGCACCGTGACCGAGCTCGCCGAGGTCGCCGCGACCGTCCGTCGATGTGCGCCCGGCGCGTTGCTCCACACCGACGCCGTGCAGGCTGCGATGTGGCTGGACCTTCGTTCCGTGACCGCGCACGTCGATCTGCTCTCGCTCTCCGCCCACAAGTTCGGCGGTCCGAAGGGTGTCGGCGTGCTGTGGATCCGGCGCGGTGTGGCGATCGATCCGCTCGTGCGAGGAGGCGGCCAGGAGCGTGATCGGAGGAGCGGGACCCAGAACGTGGCCGGCGTCGTCGGCGCGGCCACCGCCCTGCGGCTGACCGACGAGGATCGCCCCACCATCGTGGCCTCGCTCACCGTCCTTCGCGATCGTCTCCTCGACGGGCTCATCGCGTGCGGGGCGATCGAGACCGTGCCGCGATCGGTTCGTGTCGCCGGCAACGCCCATGTGTGCTTCCCCGGCCTCGAGAGCGAGGAGCTGCTGTACCTCCTCGACCGGGATGGCGTGAGTGCCAGCGCCGCCTCGGCGTGCGCGAGCGGCGCGATCGAGGCGTCGCACGTACTGCGCGCCATCGCCGTGAGCGAGGAGCTCCGGCGGGGCGCGCTGCGTCTGACCCTCGGCCACACCACGACAGCGGCAGATGTCGACCATGCACTCGCCGTCGTCGCCGGTGCCGTTGCCCGGCTGCGAGATCATCGTGCGAGGCAGGCGTCATGAGGGTGCTGCTCGGGATGAGCGGTGGGGTCGACTCCTCGGTTGCCGCGGCGGTGCTCCGCGACGACGGACACGAGGTCGTCGGCGTGACGATGCGGCTCTGGGGCGGCGAGAGCGACTCGGGCTGCTGCTCGGTGGCCGACGTCGACGACGCTCGCCGGGCGGCGCAGCAACTCGGTGTGGACCACCTGGTGTTCAACTTCTCCGACGAGTTCGACGAGCGAGTCGTCGCGCCCTATGTCGAGGATCATCGCCGGGGCCGGACCCCGAACCCGTGCATCGAGTGCAATCGACATCTGAAGTTCGACCGGTTGCTGGACCGGGCGACCGCGCTCGGGTTCGATGCGGTGGCCACCGGCCACCACGCTCGGATCGTCGAGCGCGACGGGCGACGTTGGGTCGGCCGCGGCGCCGACCACGCCAAGGACCAGAGCTATGTCGTGCACATGCTCGACCAGGACGCGCTGGCGCGCACGGTGTTCCCGATCGGCCACCTGACCAAGGATCAGGTGCGAGCCGAGGCGGCCCGCCTCGGGTTGCGGACCGCGACCAAGCCGGACAGTCAGGACGTCTGTTTCATCACGTCGACCGGTGGCCGCGAGACGTTCCTCGGTGACCGGATCCCGTTCCGTCGGGCCAAGGTCGTCGATCCGGAGGGCGTCGAGCTCGGCGAGCTCCCTGCGGTCGAACTGGTCACCGTGGGTCAGCGCCGGGGCCTCCATCTCCTCGACGGCGCACCCCGACGTCGCTACGTGATCGATGTCGACCACGGCGCCGCGGTCGTGACGGTGGGCCCGGAGTCCGAGCTGATGACCCTCGAACAGTCCGTCACCGATCTCGTGTGGGCCGACACCCCCGTCGACGGTCCGGTGCTGGTGCAGTGCAGCGCCCATGGCCGGACCTCCCTCGCCGAGCTGGGCGACGGTGTCGTTCGGTGGGCCGAGCCCCAGCGTCGGGTGTCGGCCGGCCAGAGCCTGGTCTTCTACGACCTGGCCGACGAACGGGTCCTCGGCGGCGGACTCGCCGGCTGATCGCCGGGCTCAGAACCCCGGATAGCCCCGCTGTCTCGCCGACTCGAGCGCGGCACCGGGGCGGGTCGGCGAGACGAGGAACGACCGGACGTGGAGGGCGACACCCTCGGGGCGTTGCGGCGTCGGAGCGAGCACGACCTTGTCACCCTCGGTCGCCAACCGGAACTCGACGGCAGGACCCGGCGCTCCGCCCGTGAGGTCGGCGGCCTCGGTTCCCGCCAACGCCAGCCCGCAGGACGCGATCGAGGGTCGTTGATACATCGCGGTCTCGGCGAGCAGCACCGGATCGTGCACCACCACGCCGGCCGGGACGAACACCAGCCAACGGCCCGAGAGTTGGTGGAGACGGCGCACGAGGAGCCAGCCGAACCAGGCGGCGAACGCGGTCGACGCGATCCCGACGATCCAATTGCGGGCGGCGAGCGTCAGCGGTCCGGCCAGCGCGGGGACGGCGAACACGAGCCACATCACCTGGAGGGGTCCCAATGCCAACGCCCCGGGGGGCCGGAGGGCGAAGCGCTGCTCGTCACCGTAGGCGGACGCCTGCAACTGACGGTGCCCGACCTCCCCGGTGAACGCGAGCGCCGACGTCGCGGCCGAGGCGCTCAGCCCGACCACGACGGCGGCTGGACTCGCGCCGCCGGCGACCGCCGCCAGGCCGGTCGACAGCACGGCGAACGGAGCGAGGGTTCGCATGCCGGTCAAGGACCAGGCGCTCGGGAGGAGGTGGGCGAGCAGCCCGGCGGCCCAGCCGGCCCACAGCCCGATCGATGCCGTGAGCTGGACGGGACCGGACCGACCGTCGAGCGCCGCGGCGAGGACCGGACCGGTCGTGAGGGGGAGGGTGAGCCACGCGAGCAAGGCGGCCCACACCAGGACCATTCGGTTCGCGTTGCGCTGGAGCAGTGCCACCGGGCAAGACTGGTCGAACGGCGGGGTCGGATGCCAGCAGATCGCCTTCGACCCATCGAGCCCGGAAAGGAGGACCACCGCATGAAGATCCAGCTCGCTGCCGGCAGCGCCACCGCGGTCGGCAGCCTCCCGCACCTCGACCCCCTCGCCGCAGCGCGGTTCAGCCTCGGCGAGCTCCCTGACCTGCCCAGCCTGCCCAGCCTGCCCGGCCGCTCGCCCGCCGAGGCCATGTTGGGCCAGGTTGCGTCAGGCGTCCGAGGGCTCCAGGTCGCCTCGCTCTCCTCGATCCAGATCGATCGCGACGCCCTCGATCCCGAGGCACCGGTCGTCACGGACCTGTCGGGCGACGCCTTCGCCGGGTTCCGAGCGTTTCTGGAGGTCGCAGCGGGTCGGACCGGGCCGGTGAAGTGGCAGCTGACCGGACCGGTGACCTTCGCCCTGGCGCTGATGCGCGCCGGGCTGCCCGTGGAACTGGCGATGCGCATCGCCGTTCCTGCCGTTCGCAGCCACCTGACCGCGATTCGCGAGGCGGTCAGCGCCGCACTTCCCGAGGCCCCACAGCTCGTCGTCCTCGACGAGCCGTCGTTCCCCGCGGTGATGGAGCCGGAACATCCGCTCGAACCCGAACTGGCGATCGATGCGGTGTCGACCGCGCTCGCCGCGATCGAGCCCGACGCCATGACCGGGGTCCACTGCTGCGGGCCCGCCGATTGGCCGAGTCTGATCGCGGCTGGACCGCAGGTCATCTCGGTGCCCGTGTCGCCGGCCCTCACCGCAGTGTCGGGCTACCTCGGCCGGTACTTGAGCGAAGGCGGATGGATCGCCTGGGGCGCGGTCCCGACCGACGGTCCGATCCCCCAGACGGTGGAGCGGCCGTGGCGGGTGCTGTCCGAACTCTGGTGCGAGATGGTCCAGGGAGGCTGCGACCCGGTGCTGCTGCGCAGCCAATCGCTCGTCACGCCGGCGTGCGGGCTGGGCTTGCACGCCCAGCCGGTGGCCGAGCGGGTCGTCCGGCTGGTCGGGCAGGTGGCGCATCGCGTGCACAGTCAGGCGGTCGCGACCCGGCTCAGCATCGGGGCGTAGATGACCACGCCGGACGACGCCGCTCAGCGTGCCGAAGCGTTGGCCGCCCAGATCGCCTACCACAACCGTCGCTACCACGAGCTCGACGATCCCGAGATCGCCGACGCCGAGTACGACGCGCTGGTGCGTGAGCTGCGGGCGTTGGAATCCGAGTTCCCGGAGCTCGCCGACGCCACCTCACCGACCCGACAGGTGGGGAGCGCGCCGAGCGCGGCGTTCGCCCCGGTCGTGCACCGGGTGTCGATGATGAGCCTCGACAACGCCATGGACGCCAACGAGCTCGGCGCGGGGGGAACGGGTCGAGCGGGCACTCGGGGAGAGCCGGTCCGATTCGCGGTCGAACTCAAGATCGACGGGCTGGCGATGAGCCTGCGCTACGAGCGTGGTCGCTTCGTCCAGGCGGCGACCCGGGGCGACGGGCGAGTGGGGGAGGACGTGACCGCGAACGTGGCCACGATCTCCGCGATCCCCGAGCAGCTGGTGCCGGTCGGTGGTGTCGTTCCGGACGTGCTCGAAGTGCGAGGCGAGGTGTACCTGCCCCTCGCCAGCTTCGACGCCATGAATGCGCGGGCCACCGAGGCGGGCGAGAAGCGGTTCGTCAATCCCCGCAACGCGGCGGCGGGGAGCCTGCGGCAGAAGGATCCGGCGATGACGGCCCGCCGGGGGCTCGCGTTCTGGAGCTATCAGCTCGGCGAGGTCTCGGGCGGTCCGGAGTTCTCGAGCCATCACGAAACGCTCGAGTACCTGCGCGAGCTCGGGTTCCCGGTCAATCCCGAGGTGTGCGTGGTCGGTGCATTGGCCGACGTCATGGAGCGCTGCACCTACTGGCAGGCCCACCGTCACGATCTCGACTACGAGATCGACGGGGTGGTCGTCAAGGTCGACGATCTCGCGCAGCGGGACCGCCTCGGTTCGACGTCGCGGGCACCTCGCTGGGCCATCGCCTACAAGTTCCCGCCGGAGGAACGCACGACGCTGCTGCGCGACATCCAGGTCAGCATCGGCCGCACCGGTCGCGCCACGCCGTTCGCGGTGTTGGAGCCGGTCTTCGTCGGCGGTTCCACGGTCCAGATGGCCACGCTCCACAACGAGGACCAGGTCCGGCTCAAAGATGTCCGCCCCGGGGACACGGTCGTGGTGCGCAAGGCCGGTGACGTGATCCCCGAGGTGGTCGGTCCGGTCGTCACGCTGCGTCCCGCCGAGTCGGTGCCGTGGCAGTTCCCGACGACGTGCCCGTGCCCGCAGCACTCGGTCCTCGTCCGCGTCGAGGGCGAAGCCGACACCCGGTGCATCGAGCCGACCTGTCCGTTCCAACGTCAGCAACGCCTGATCTACTTCGCCAGCCGGCAGGCGATGGACATCGAAGGGCTCGGCGAGCGGACCGTGGCCCAGCTCGTCGACGAGCTCGCTCCCGAGCGGGCCGTGCAGACCCCGGCCGACCTGTACCGGCTCACGATGGACGACCTGCTCACCCTGGAGGGCTTCGGCTCGGTGAGCGCCACCAACCTCCTCGCGGCCATCGACGGCTCCAAGGACCGACCGCTCACCCGGGTGCTGGTGTCGCTCGGGATCAAGGGGTTGGGGCCCGCCGCCGGTGAGGCACTGGCGCGAGCGTTCGGAACCCTCGATTCGATCATGGCTGCCACGGAAGCCGACCTGGCGTCGACCGACGGGGTCGGACCGATCATCGCCGCGTCCATCGCCCGCTGGTTCGCCGAGCCCGGCAATCGGGCGATGGTCGAAGGGCTGCGGGAGGCCGGTGTCGAGTTCGGTTCGGTGGAGGTGTCGCGGCTGCCCCAGAACCTGGTCGGCAAAGCCGTGGTCGTCACCGGAACGCTGCCGGGGTTCAACCGGGAGCAGGCCGAGGCGGCGATCAAGGACCGGGGCGGCAAGAGCCCGGGCAGCGTCTCGAAGAAGACCTACGCCGTCGTGGTCGGCAACGAGCCGGGGGCGAGCAAGCTGACCAAGGCCGAGGCGCTCGGGATCCCGATCCTCGACGAGGACGGTTTCCGGGTGCTGCTCGAAACGGAGAACTGCCGCCTGGCGTGGCGACACCCCAGGCGGAGGCCTGACGATCCGGGCGGTGAGTCAGGCGGTCACCCGGAACTGCCAGGTGAACGAGCGGGTTCGTTCCGGCTCCGCGATCGGCCAGTAGATCACGGTCACCTGGTGGACGCCGGTGGCGAACGACGCGATCGGCGCCCCCTCGCGCGGTTGGTACGTGAGGATCCGGGTTCCGGTGTCGAACCGGGTGACGAGGATGTCGGAGCCGACGTCTTCGCCGGGCCGGACGTCCGGAGTGGCCTGGACCTCGACCACCTCGAGTTCCTTGCCATCGATGATGAGCCGACCGGAATAGCCGGCGGCCAGGTCGGCGAGGACCTGGCTCTGACGCAGCACCTCGTCGTCACGTTGGGGTGCGATGTTCTCGATGGCGTCCGGGAGGCCCTGGGCTTCGTTGCCGGTGACCGAGCTGGTGAAGGCGAACACGATCAGCGCCACGCCGATCGCCAACCCGACGCTCGCGAGGAGCAATTTGCGGTCGATCGGTCGCCGGGACGTGCGCATGGGTTCATTCTCTCGACCCCGAGCCGTGGTTCCCACGTCGGGGCCGAGAAGTCGTCGCCGGGACGGGTGCCTCGCGGGTCGGGCGACGAGCCGGTAGCTTTCGAGTGCCATGTCTGCGGCAGATCAGCTTCACGGTCAGGTGCTCGGTGGCCGCTACCAGCTCGGAACGCATCTGGGCTCCGGGAGCGACGTCGTCGTCTACGACGCGGTCGATCTGCAGCTCGAACGCGAGGTCACGGTCAAGATCGTCGTGGCACCCGGCTCGTCGGAGCCCGCCTTCCACGTGCGCTTCCGGGAGTTGGCCGCGGCGTTGGTCGCGTTGAGCCACCCGAACATCGTGACGGTGCTCGACTACGGCGAACAGCACCTCGGCGGCCGGGACCTTCCCTACCTCGTCACGGAACGGGTCGGTGGAGGCAGCCTCGCCGACATCCTCGACCGGGGACGGACCCTCACCCCCTCGCAGGCCCTGATCGTCGGACTCGACGTCTGCCGAGGACTGGATCATGCGCATCGAGCCGGACTCGTCCACGGGTTCATCCGGCCGAGCCGGCTGCTGTTGGGCGAGGACCGCCGGGTTCGGGTGGCCGAGCCGGGGTTGGATCTGTTGATCGCCCGCCACGAGCTGCGCCAGGCGAGCGACATCGAGTTGGATTCGGCGCGGTTCTTGGCCCCGGAACAGATCCGGGACCTCATCGTGGGTCCCAAGGCGGACGTCTATTCACTGGCGCTGACGCTCGTCCGGTCGGTGACCGGCACCGTGCCCTTCGGTGGCGACACCACCGTGGCCACATTGACCAATCGCGTCGACAAGCTCCTGCCGGTGTCGGCCGACCTGGGCGCCTTGGCGTCGGTGCTCGAGCGAGCCGGTCGGCCCAAGCCACAGGAACGATCATCGGCGGCCGAGTTCGGACGGTCGCTGGTCGACGTGGCCCGCAAGCTGCCGAAGCCGGCACCCTTGCCCCTCGCCACCGGGAGCTCCTCGCTGTTCGAGGCGCCGGCCGGCCAGGAGACGACCTCGGAACTGACCCGATTTCGCGACTCGACCGGCGCGCTGGTGCGCGACGATCTCGACGTCACGGGGAGCCTGACCCGTCCCACGGAGCCGACCAAGGCCCGGGTGGTGGCGCTCGACGAACGCGGTGACGCCACCGACGAGAGCGTGACGCGACCCAAGGCCACGATCCTCGTCTACCTGGCGCTGGTCATCGGGCTGGTCGGCGCGACGGCGCTCGGAGTCATCGCGCTGCGCAAGTTGACGACCAAGACCCACGAGGTCCCGAGCCTGATCGGGCTGGCCGAGGGGCAGGCCCGCAACGAGGTCGCCGGCTTCGACTGGGTGGTCACCGTCCGCGCCGAGGCCACCGAATCCCAGGCCCAGGGCAACGTGTTCCGGACCGAACCCTCGGCCGGAGCCAGCCTCAACGAGGGCGAAGAGTTCACGATGTACGTGTCGGCCGGACCGCCCCTGGTCTCGCTGCCCGAACTGGTCGGTGCCACGGTCGACGAGGCAACCGCCCTGCTGGGCGAGGCCCACCTCACGCTCGCGATCGGTGAGGAGCGATACGACGAAGCGGTGCCGGCCGGCGAGATCATCGTCTGGGTCGTGTCGGCCCAACCGACCCTGACGGCCGGCGACGAGGTGGTGCAGGGAACGATCGTGACCGCGGTCGTCTCCAAGGGCCCGATCCCGCGAACGGTTCCGGATCTGGTCGGGATGACGATGGACGAGGCCGCGGCGACCGTCGAACCGCTGGCGCTCGGCGTGCTCGAGGCAGGCGAGGCCGTCTTCAGCGCCGAGATCCCTGCCGGGGCCATCGCCTCCCAGGACCAGGAAGTCGGAGGCAGCGTCGCCAAGGGCACGGTCATCAACGTGGTCCTGTCCAAGGGGCCGGACCTGCGGGCCGTGCCGAACGTGATCATGCTGCCGCTGGCCGACGCACGCGCCGCGCTGGAAGCCGCCGGCTTCACCATCGGCGAGATCAAGGGAATCGACTCCGGCGTGGTCGTCGGGGTGGGATATCAGGACCGTCAGCTCGCCGTCGGGGAGCAGCTGCCGGTCGGCACGGCCCTCGATCTCGCCGTCATCTGACGCGTCGTTTCCGCCCCATTTCGTTCCCGACCCATCGGGGTCGGTAGCGTTCCGCCCACATCGCCCGCCAGCGTGAGAGGGAACGCCATGGGAGCACTTGAGGGTCGGGTCGCCATCATCACCGGCGCCGGACGCGGGATCGGACGCGAACACGCCCTGTTCTTCGCGGCCGAAGGAGCCAAGGTCGTCGTGAACGACCTCGGCGGAGCCAACGACGGATCCGGTTCGGACATCACCCCCGCCGAAGAGGTCGTGCGCGAGATCGAGAAGCTCGGCGCCGAGGCCATCGTGAACGGTGACGACGTCTCGGATTGGGAGGGGGCCCAGCGCCTCGTCAACTCGGCGATCGAGGCCTTCGGCGACCTGGACATCCTCGTCAACAACGCCGGGATCCTGCGGGATCGGGTGCTCGTCAACATGACCGAGTCCGAGTGGGACGCGGTGATCCAGGTCCATCTCAAGGGCCACTTCGCCCCGACCCGTTGGGCCGCGGCCTACTGGCGCGAACAGTCCAAGGCCGGATCGACCAAGGTTCGCAACATCGTGAACACCTCGTCCACGTCAGGGTTGTTCTCCAACCCCGGTCAGTCGAACTACGGGGCAGCGAAGTCCGGGATCGCCACCTTCAGCCAGATCATCGCCAAGGAACTGACCCGCTACAACGTGCGTTCCAACACCATCGCACCCGGCGCCCGCACCCGGCTGACCCTCGCCACACCCGGGCTCGACACGATGATCGCGCCGCCTCGTGAGGAGGGAGCGTTCGACATGTGGGATCCGGCGAACATCTCCCCGCTCGTCGCCTATCTGGCCAGCGAGCAGTGCGCGTTCAACGGTGAGACGTTCCTCGTGCAGGGCGGCCTGGTGGAGCGGGTGGAGTCCTGGGCCCACGGCGCTCGCGTCGAGCAGATGTCCAAGTGGACCGTCGACCAGCTCACCGAGCGGATGCAGGAGTTGGTCCGTCCCCAGCCGAATCACGAGTACGCCGACTGAGCGGCTGAGGCTCAACCGGAGTAGCGCAGCGACGCGGCCGAACACGACGCGACGGCTGCGTCGATGCGGTCCCCGGTCGTCGGCACGTCGCCGAGTTCCGTCGCCGCCGTCACGTTGGCGTAGCCCCGGCTCACCACGACGTCGACCAGCACGCACCAGGCCGGACGATCCGACCTCGGGACCAGCGCGATGCGCACCGCGTACCGTTCGCGTCCGGTCAGGAGTCGCGAGACGATGACCTTCTCGGGATCGTCGCCGTCGGTGAATGCCGCCAGGAACGACCGATCGCCGTCGTGACCATTGGCCAAGGCGTCGACCGAGTCCGGGTTCTCCCGCGCCAACGTCAGCAGGTGCTGGGCGAGGTCCTCGGCATCCTTCGCTGGCTTTCCGGACACCTCGATCGGGATCTCGTTCGACGGCACCGTGGGCAGGACCGTCCCGGCGGTGTTGGCGGTCGGGGCCGAGGTGGGACGATCGCGATCGACGCTCGAGCCGGACAACCGGCCGGTCACCAGCAACACTCCGATCAGCATCAGCGCCGTCGGAACGGCGATCGCGAGGATCCACAGCGTGGCCTTGGTCCAGATCGAGTCGCGCGTTCGCCGAGTCGCGGGGATCTCGGCGCGCGGGAAGGCGTCGGCGGGCGGTGGGCCGCCCGCCCGCCGGGCACCCGGTTCGACCCCTCCCGCCGTGTGCAGCGTCGGATGTTCCCCGGTCGGGACCGGGGGTGCAGCCGGCGGGGGTACGTCCGGGTAGGGCCGGATCGTGGAGACGGCGCCGGACACGACCGATGGCGGCTCACTCGACCGGGTCGGCCCCCACGCGGCGTCGTCCCAGACCGGGTCATGCCAGGGCGGGGCGTCGCCCCCCGAACCGGGTTCGGCCCGGTCGTGGCGCGCCGCGTCGAAGGTCTCCGGCGGCAGGCGCCGGGTGCCGGGAGCCGGCGGGC
>JAWKHV010000023.1:0-96168 GCA_041394645.1 Ilumatobacteraceae bacterium
ATGCCAGGCAACGGTCGGCATCAGCCGCCGCGGGTCCTCCCACGGTCCGTACACCGAGTACAGCCGCGCGACGACACCCCGGAGACCGCGCCGCAGTGCCGCGTGCTCGACCAGGTGACTCGCGGCGGCCTTCGTGACCGCATAGTCGCTGTTGGGTGACAGCCGATGTGTCTCGGCGGGAGGGCCAGGGACCCAGCCGTATTCGGACGACGAGCCGAGCTGCACGAACGGCACCTCGCGCTCGATGCAGTGGTCGATGATCGTGGACACGGCCCGGACGTTCACGGCCAACATCGATTCGAGGTCGTTTTGCCACGAGTACGCACCGTGTGCCGCAGCATGGAGGACCGCGCCGGGATCGACGTCGCGAAGCAGGGTGCGGAGCGAGTTGACGTCGCTCAGTTCCGCCTCGACCACTCGAGCATCGCAACCCTCGAGGCGCCACGGATCCCCGCCCGGACGGACCGCCGCCACGACCTCGCACCCTTGCGTTGCCCAACGTCGAACCAGGTTCGCCCCGACGAAGCCGCCGGCTCCGGTCACGAGCAGCCGACGAGGCATCGATTCCGGGATCGGCACGCCGTCAGACGAAGTCGTCGTAGCCGAGCCGGCCGATCCACTCGCCGGCGTAGCGCCGGACGGCCGCCTTCTCGGCATCCTCGAGCTCGTTGGCGGTGGCGAGGTTGGCGGCAGGCGTCGCGGTGCGGATCGTGCCCCAGGGATAGACCTGATCGATCGTCTTGGAGTTCCACGAGGGCCGGCCGAGCGCCGGGTCCGCCGAATCGATGCCGAGCGCGTCACAGAGCGGGCGGAGCGCAGCCACGGAATCCTCGACGACGTCCTCCAACCGCACGATGTGCATCCGATCACCGAACGCAGCCTTCGTGACGTGCGCGAGGTGCTGATTGAGCGCCCACTGGAGCACGTAGGTCCGCAACGGCAGCGGGACGGGCCGCTTCTTGGTGTCGGCGTAGGCAGACCATGGGTTCCGAACGACATGGACGAAGTGAGCGTCGGGCAGCTCGGCGAGGATCGCCTCGGCGTCCACCACGAGCACCGGCGAGTAGCCGACGTAGTACCGCTCGCGACCTGAACGCTGCAGATCCTTCCACGAGTCGAAGGTCGACTCGAAGAACGAGGACGTTGTTGGAACGGGTGCGTCCCCACTCCCCCACGAGCTCGACGAAACGCGCCGCCCGTTCGTCGTCGTCGAGGTCGAAGGGCCAGTCGCGGAACTTGGACACGTTTGGGGTGCGCGCCCGGATCTTGGTCTCTTCGTCGATGATCGATCGGAAATCGGCCAACGGCTCGCCCGACAGGTCGAACGTCGGCCACCGATACTTGGCGGGGAACATCGACGAGTACTGATCCGAGCCGAGTCGGCTGCCGATCTGCGATTCGAACGGATACACGAACAGCTCGGGGTGGCCGTCGAGATGCCGGTGTGTGGTGTTGCCGCCGTTCTCGTACATCGCGCCGAGCATCACCAACGAGCACTTGGGACCGGACATCTCAACACCTTCCAAACGGGGTCGGCTCCGCAGCAGGTAGTCGGGAGCCAGGGGGACGGAAACGGTACCATGCGGTCTCCACCTCACCGCGTTGATCCGCCACCGTTTCGCCGTCCGCCATCGTTCCGGTGAGGAACCGGTCCGCGACCGATGCATCGATCCAATCGATGCCGAAGATCTGATTGCCGGAGGGCCAGGTCCACGAGCCTCGGATGCGACCCGTCGCGAGATCCACGAGGTGTACGCCGCAGGTCGCAGCGTCGACGTCGAGCCCCGGTGCATAACCCGCGAATCGACGGATCACTCGCGAGGTACCGACCACGGCCAGATCGCCGATCACGCTGAGGCCCCTTGTCCAGCCGGGCAGACGCGACAGCGTCACTACGTCGCCGTCGATCACCTCGCACAGCCCGCCGTAGCCGCTGTCGTCGACCCAGAGGCGGGTTCCGGACTGCCGACACGAATGCGGCCGGGTCAGCCCCCTCGCCACGATCTCGCCGTCGCCTCGGATCACCACGCCCGTCCGATCGACCTTCCAGTCCGGGTCGCCAGGCATGCGATCGCTCGGTGCGGCGGTCGACGCCGTGAAGTGAGATGTGGCGAGGGTGTCCGATGCGGCGATGGAGTTCAGCTGGATCAGATTTCGATCGAGGCGCGGTCCGTGCTCATCCTCGATGGACGGCGGCCACCACACGACCCGCGCTCCGTCGTCGAGATCGACCACGGCGTTCATTCCGACCGTGTTGGCGTGGAGCGACCACGACATCGCCAGATCGTGAGGTACAGCGTCCGGAAGGAACTCCGTTCGCATTGGAACGAGGCCACGTCCGCCGCCGGCTCCAGCGGACCGGTCGCTGCGCGCATCACTCCGGCTGCCGGGCCGAACTCGACCACCTGATTGGGGTTGCGGGTGCCGCGACGTGGACACGGTGCCGTTCGCGGTCTGACGACGATGCCCGACGGTGCGGCAGACGCAGGCCCGACGACACGGGTGACCGGTCACACCCGTGGACAATGCGACCACTGCGTGTTCGTATCTGAGCGATGACAGGCAGGGTGATGCCCCGCTCGGCGAGTTCCGACCAGAACTCCCGGTTTCGACCCCGGCGAGCAGTTCGGGGTCGATCGGGCCAACCGGGAAGGTGACGACCTCGTTCGGGTCGCGCAGCACCGCGCCGTCGGCGTCCCAGCGCGCTTCGGCGCCGCTCATCTGACGAGCCGGCGGCGGAGCCCCCACGCACCCGTGTACATGCGTGCCGCAGAACGCAACTTCGTCGTGGAGGTCCCGCCGTGCCGAGCCACCGAGGTCACGGGGTACTCCAACAACTGGTAGCCCGCTCGGTCACACGGCGAGGAACTCGAGGTCGAGTAGGTCGCCTGGCTCGCGCAGCTCGAGCAAGGCCGAGCTGCTCGGGAAACAACTTCGGAGTGCGTTGAGATCCCAGCTCGCCAACCCGAACAGGGCGCGGGACTCGAAGTTGTAGAGCACGGAACCGAGCGCCTGAGGAAGCTGTCGCGAAACCGCCGAACGGCCTTGATCACCGCGCCGTCGTTTAGCTGTCCGAGTGCGATGGCCGTGCGAAGATCACCGGGCGTCGTGCGCGCCGGATGGTGAAGCAGATGAGGTCTCCGGTCGACGCTGCGATGCCGGCGCAACCGTCCCCAGGCCTCGCCGAGTTCGAGCACCTCGACGGTTCCGGGAAGCGCCGACGCCGCCTCGGCACGCCGCACCGACCCGTCGTCTGGACCGTTCACGACGATCACCCACTGCAGCACGGAGCGACGTCGCCGAGGACCGCACCCATCGAGGTCAGGAGGGCGCCGATGTGGTCGCTGCTTGTAGACAGGCAGCACGATCGAGACCGACCTCTGGAACGTGCCGTGCACCGCAGGAATCGCCGAGTGTCATGTTGCGTGCGCCATCGACATCACGGTGTCGACCACGGCATCCGGGCCGATGCCATAGCGGTTCGCGAGGTGCGATGCGGAACCGACGCCGTGGACCGGCACTCGCGCACGGCGCATCGTCGCACGACGGTGCCAGGGCTCCATTCGGCAGCGACCTCACAGGCGATGGAACCGAGCCCACCATGGAGATAGTGCGCTTCCACGGTGACGACCCGATCGTGCGACTCGAACAGCGTTCGGAGTGCGTCGACCGGCGTGGGTGCGGGACGGCTGACGAACGCGGTGGAGCGTCGAGGCCGCGGTCGGCGCACCGTCGGCGGATTTCGGCGAGCGATGCGCCACGCCGCCGAGCGCCAGCACGAGCGTGCCGCCACCGCCCTCGGACAGCACCTGCACGCCGGTGCTCGTCCCAGCGTCCGTCGGGCTGTCGACGACAGGATTGTTCCCTTTGCCGAGGCGGTAGTAGACGGGACCGGGCTGTTCCCAGGTGGCGGCCATCGAACGCATCGTCTGCTCCGGATCGGCGGGCGTGACGATCATGATACCTGGAGTGTTCGAAGAACGCCGACGTCCTCGAGCGCATAGTGGGTCGGGCCGTTGATTCCGTATTCCATCCCGCGCCGACACCGAGGATCCGGACCGGAAGCTGCTGCAGACCGCTCCGTTCCGATGAACTCGAACGGCCTCAGCGTCGCGAACGGGGCGATCGAGTACACGAACGGGATCAGCCCTGCCTCGGCGAGGCCGGTCGCCATCGCCACCATGTTCTGCTCGGCAACCCCGACGTTGAAGGCTCGATCGGGAAACCGCTCGAAGAACGATTCGACGACGCCGTAACCCAGGTCTCCGGTCAGGAACACGACCCGCTCGTCGTGTTCCGCGAGCTTCGCGAGTTGCGAGCGCAGCGTTTCTCATCGTCCGACTCCCGCGCCTGAGACCTCGGCCACGGCGGTGCGGTAGTGCTCGTCCGTCATCGGTAGATAGTGCCAGTCGAGCGAACGCTCCATGAACGACACTCCCCGCCCGAACACCGTCCGGGCGACGACGACGACGGGTCCACGCTCGGACGGGAACGGCGAAGCGCAGCGCTTCGGCGTCGTGGCCGTCGACCTCGCGCACCTCCCAGCGGGCGAGCTCCCAGCGCTGAGAGCGGCTCGAAGCGAGGATCTGTTCGGTGCTCCCGAGCGCCTGCTGCCCGTTCGAGTCGACGATGGCGACGAGATTGCGAGCTGGTGGTGGCCGGCGAACGCAGCCGCCTCCCAGGTCGCCCCGGCGTCACCTCCGCGTCGCTCAACAACGCCACGACCTTGCGCGGCGTACCGAGGATTCGGGCAGCGAGCGCTGCACCGACGGCGACACCGAGACCCCGCTCGAGCGACCCCGCCGAGAAGTCGATGCCGAGTTGCGGACTCAGGATGGACGCCCACCGACGAGCCGTCCTGCCCGAACGAGTCGAGTACCCCTGGCTCGCTCAAACCCAGCGACTCGAGGGTGGCGAGCATGCGAGGCCGGCATGGCCCTTTTCCCAGCACGAAACGGTCTCGATCAGGGCTCGTCGAGAAAGAAGCAGTCTGATGCGTACACCGCGGCGAGAATGTCGGCGACGCACAAGCAGGACCCGATGTGTCCGACGTGGGCCGCATGTGATCGCTCCAGCACCCGGAGTCGGATACGTGTCGCCAAGTCTTTCGTCACGGCCCGGTCACTCGTCCTTCCTTTCCGGAGCGCAAACGGTACCGGGTCAGGTGGGGCGCGGCTCGGTTCAACGGATGCCGTGACCGGCGCGAGTCGTGACATCGTCGAGGACTCCGATCAGGGCGTGCTGAACGGTAGGACCCGAAGTCTTCGGCGCCGTCGTGCTGCGAGCGCCAGCCAGCGTTCGCTCCGAGGGATCCTCGATCAACGCTGACGTCTGCTCGACGAGCTCCTCCGTTGTCCACCAGTGTCGTCCCTCGACCCCGCCAGCACGACCTCGGCCGGCCCGGCCTGCCAGGCTGACCGGAACTGCGCCGGCGGACAACCTCGACCACTGCGATACCGAAGTGCTCGGCGATCCGGGTGCTCGTCCAGGTCCTCGCCAGCCCCGTGCCAGAGGATGCTGGCCGACCCGACCGTGTCGAGCACCAGCGATCCCGGAGCGTTCAGGTGGAGATGGATCGGGTACCCGAGCGACGCCTTGCGCACCTCGTTGAAATACTCCCGGTTCCGATGGTCGCATCCCCCGATCACGTGGTACTCCCAGCCGGCTGCCTCGTCCCGATGACACAGCTCCCGGAAGGCGTGGACCAGCTCCAGCTGCTTCTTGCAGTGTCCGAACTCCGGGCGAAGAACCGACCCACGGACACGATCGTGTTGCGCTGGGGCGGTGACGGGATCGACCGCACGGAGTGGATACAGCAGGTCGGGTTCGACGTCCCAGTAGCGACGGATCCAGGTCGCGGTGTACTCGGAGTTGGCGATGATGCTGTGGTACGTCGACGGATTCGCCGAGTCGGGGATCTCGGCCGCGATTCGGTCGCGCAGGTAACCGGCCGTTCCGGGCAGCGGCGGCGCTGCGGCCATCGGGGCGACGAGGTGTCGGACACGCGCCGCCGGGCGGGGGACGATCGCTGATCGATCGGCCGGGAAGTGGGCGTAGTAGAGCCCGACGGGTGCTCGGTTGGCCGCCTTGCTGAGATACGTCGTGGTGACGAACACGTCGTAGTCGGCGCTGGCCGCAGATGCTTCGGCGTCGTCGACCACGCGCCGGAATCCGCACCGCGAGACGTCACAACCGAGCCGGCTCATCGTCCGCTCGACGTCGATCGGTTCGGGACCGAGCAGGTCGACTTGGTGATCGGCCGACAGGACCTCGACGATCGCTAGCCACCTGCTCACCACCGCCATACGTCGCCCGAGTACAGGTTGTACACGGCGATCCGGAGCCCGGTCATGCCGTCCGCCGTTCCTGGTTCAGGCCATGAGCCGCTGTCGGTAGCTGCGGACGCTGCCCGAACCGGTCGGCGAGCATCGTCGGGAGCAGTCGGACGGCGCCGACGACGATGCGCCCCCGGATCCGCAGCTCGGCGAAGATCGGACGCCGGAGCCGGAGCGCCGGTTTGACTCCGTAGGTGATCACGGAACGAGCGTCGTCGCGGAGCACGATCGCCCACGCCTGCCGCGACCGACGCCGGCGCGTTCTTGGCGAGCATCAGCAAGCGATTCCGCTCGACGTGGAACCGGAACACGGTCGAGGCGGTCCCGCCACTCGACTGGGCGTGGCGGTGGCGAACGACCGATGTCGGCTCGTACCAGTACGTCCAGCCCGCGAGTCGTCCTCGCCAGGCGAGGTCGGTGTCCTCGTAGTACAGGAACAGTCGCTCGTCGAAGAGCCCGACCTCGTTCAGATAGGCGGGATCGAGCACCGCGGCGCCACCGCACCAGGCGAAGACCTCGCCCGCCTCGTCCCGCTGGCCGAGGTCCGGCTCGTGGAACCCGACGTCACCGCCGAAGCCGCCGTTGAACAGCCCGGAACCGGCGTTCTGGATCACGTCGACGGGGGCGGCGATCGGCAGGTCGAACCAGACCGGCTCGGCGTCGGTCACCACGTCGAGACACGTGGATCCCGACGTGAGGCGAACCCGTTGGCGGCCGAGGCTGTGGAGCCGGAGGGACACGACCTGCGGGACTTCTCCGTCTCGGGCCACGATGCGCAGCGATCCGTGTGACGAGCTCCAACGAGCCAGTTCCTCGCCGAGGCGCTCGTTGGGCGGCTCGGGTGCATGGAACCCCTCGTCGGTACCGAGTCGCGCCTCGTCGAGACGCCGACCGTCGATCCGCACTGCACTCACCCGCACCCCGAGTTCTCGGCCGTCCCCGCGTGGCCGCTGCGCTCCGGGGACGTCGAACGTGACGTCGTGGTAGCGCTCGTAGAACAACATCTTCGGGCTGACGGCTCCGATCCGCTCGCCCGACCGCATCCGTGCCACCAGCGGGGCCAGCCAGCCGGGCTCCACGACGCTGTCGTTGTTGATCAGCGCCACGTAGTCGTAGTCACCCGTCGCCCGGATACCGAGGTTGCATCCGCCGGCGAATCCGAGGTTCGAGAACGGCTCGAGCACACGCACCGACGGATACTCCGAGCGGAGCCGGTCGGCGATGCCGTCGATCGAGCCGTTGTCGACGACCACGATCTCGAGCCGGTCGGCCGGCCACTCGGTCGCACGCAGACTGTCGACACAGTCGAGCGTCATCTGCCCGCCGTCGTAGTTGATCACGACGGCGCAGGCAGGGTGTTTGCGTGCCGTCCATGCCGGAGTTCGAGTGTAGGAGTCAGCGTTGCGCGACGGCCAGACATCTGGCCCGCCATCGGGCGCAGCACGCTCGGCAGCCAGGAGGTACGCAGGGCACGAGGCGGTGTCCGAACGACAGCCGCCGCGACTTTCGGCGTCCCAACGGCAAGAAGCGGGCCTCGACGTGCACCAGTACCGGCCTCGGCGACCAGCAGATCGCCGAGCGAATGATCGGTCCAGATCGTCCGATGTGTCGTAGTCGTCGAAGTAGGCACCGGGCTGGAGCCGAAAGTTCGGTTGGACCAGCACCACCCGGCCACCGGGCCGCAGCGCGCGGACCTCGGCGAGCAACGATCGAAGCCACCATGGTCCAGATGCTCCAAGAAGTTGCTTTCGCGAACACCGCGTCAGACGTCGCATCACCGAAGCAGGACAGATCGGTGGCGTCGCCGCCGACTTCGGCCTCGACCCCGGCCGGCACAGTTGCGGCAACGCCGGGTTGGCGTCGAGGGCCACCCGACGCCGAGCCTCTGGCGCCGAGAAGTCGGCATACCCAGCGGCGAGATCGGCACCGCAGCCGACGGTGGTATCCATCGCTGCACGTACGCCCGTCACGTACTTCCACACCGCAGCTTTGGGTCCGGTGCCAGCGCGTTGCGAAATAGGCAGCCGAGTGGTCTCGTCGCTCATGACGTCACTGATCCATCATCGCGAGCTTCGCCGGTCCAGCCAGCCAGGAGATCGCGATCACCCTCCGGATCGTGGCGCAGCCGGTGGCCCGCTCCGGCGAGAATCACCTGTTCAGCCGGCGTTCCCGCGCCTGAGCGAGTTGGCGGGCGTCGCTGATCGGAACCGACTCGTCTCGTCACCAGCAGATCCGCACGAGCATGGAACGGACCGAGGCGCGACGCTGCTGCGCCGACCGGGCAGGCGACGGAACCACCGAGCCCATTTCGTCGACTGTCGCGGAAACCCCGGTGTCTGGACTGCCGCCGACCTCGCGAGCGTGTTCCAGGAACCGGCGCGGACTCGCGGCCCAGTCGTCGAAATCGGCCCGAGCACCGAAACACCGGCCACGCCCTTGATCCGCGGATCGTTCGCCGCGACACAGGTGCCCAGCGAACACCCGTGTGCCGTCCCCACGATCCAGATGCCGTACGGATCGGACTGCTCGCGCAGGTAGACGTCTGCGTACGCAGGTCGTCCACCCAGCCCTGGAGCGAAGTCACCCTCGCTGCGTCCGCACCCTCGGAAGTTAAACGCCGCCCGGCCGCCCAGCCCAATTCGTTCGCGACCCGGTCCATCGCTGAACGCCCGACCGCCAGGCGTCGATCGGTCCGACCGGGAAGCTGTGGCACATCACCAGGCAGGAGGTCACGGCCTTCTCGGCCGTGCGGCACGGCGAGGTACCGCTGCAGCTTCAGACCGGAGGACGTGAACGTCCCGTTGCCCTCCATGGCTGAGCGCCGGGCTCCAGGCCCAGGCTTGCGATGGCGAGGCGTGCGCCCGCCGGCATCTCCGGCGCGGTAGCCCCGGTTGCGAGCCTCGGCCAGCGTGTCCGGGACCGAAGCAGATCCAGTCTCCACCGGCCACGATGTCGTCGATCACGGCCTCGTCGGTCCCTCGTCAGGTCGTAGACGAGCTGCGTGCGCTTGTCGCCGAGGTACCGCGTGTATACTCCAGTTGGATGGGTCGCTCCATGTCGTCGAAACTGGCCGTTGCTCGCGAATCACCGTCCATGAGCTTCTCGTTGCACCGCGGCGCTCGGGCCTGCCGTGCTGCTTGGGCGCTCGGACGCGCCGTGCTGCTTCAGGCGCTCAGGCACGCCGTGCTGCTTGGGCGCTCAGACGCGCCGTGCTCGCAACCGGGCGCTCAGGCGCGCCGAGCGCCCGGGATCGGGCGCCCCTCGAACGACTAGAGAAACCATGGGTCGATCTTGGATGCTCGCGAGGACTTCTTTCGAGGCTCGACACATGGAGTGGAGCCAACGTATTGTAGACGGTCGATCAGCGGCCTAGCGGCCAGCCACCTCCAGGAGTCCCAGAATCTTTACCGTTGATTGTGGACCACCTCCTTCCTTCCGGTATCGAGAGCATGCCACAGACGTCGCCGTGTGAGCCGTTTTCGGACCCTTCCATGAACGTCTCGTACGGACCTCCCGACTAGGTTCGCTTCAGGCCAACACCGGGAGGAATCATGCAGACGGTCGATCGCATCGAGTTCTTCTTCGGCCCCACATCTGCCCGTCACGCGTTCCAGACCTCGCTGTGGATCCGCAGTTCGGGTCGACGGCGCCAGGCTCGAGGATCGACTGGCGCTTCTTCAGCCTGGAAGAGGTCAACCGACCCGACGGGAGGCGCCATCCCGTGGGAACGCCCATCGCGTACGGGTGGACTCCGATGCGAGTCGGTGCGTGGCTGCGACGCCGCGATGCCGCCCTCCACGACGCCTGGTACCTCGCTTGCGGGACCGCACTCCATCTTCGGTCGGCGACCGTACGAGGCGACGTCGCCGCGGAACTCCTCTGAGCCGGATCAGGTCGCCGCGAGGCATGGGACAGAAGCACTCGACGACCCGACCGCGACGAAGTGCGCCGACCACGAGGTCGCCGAAAATCACGGGCACCATGCCGCGTTCGGCGTACCGTTGATCGTCCTTCCCCGACGGACGGCGGTGTTCGGACCGTCGTCGTCCCCGCCCCGACCGGTGACAGCGCTCGAACTGGCGGGACCTCACACCGTTCGCTACCACCGCATCCCGGGGGCTGTACGAAATGAAGACGCCGAAGACGCCCGGAGGATCTGTCCGCCATCGGCCGCCTTCCAGCCCTATCTGGAGCACCGCGAGTGGCAGACGATCCAGACGCCCGCCTGACCGATGACCACACCGAACGGACATCCGATGATCCCGACCGACACCATCGACAAGCTGCGCTCCGTCTGGCGCTCCATCCGCAAGGGTGTACGACCTCGACGACCAGTGGTCGATCGCGACGAACCCGGATGGACCGTCAAGACAGCCTCTCCATCATCGGCACCGAGCGCAGGCTCCACGGAAGTCCGCCGCAGCCCGGCATCGACGGAGAGTTCCTCGTCAGGCGAGATCGGGCAGTTCAGCAGAACAAGATCGAGCACCAGCAGGTGAGCGACTCGTGCTCACCAGATGGACGACCTGGTGGAACTCCAGCTCGAACCCTGCTCCGAGGCCGATGGCACGTACTTCGCTCGGGATGTCGACCCGGGTCCGGCACGATGACCCGTTTTCACGCATCCGGGTGCTCAACTGCTACGCCCGCTACCTCGACATCGGCGCGCCCTCGAGCGAACGGAACCTCGATTCGGCCGCCGCGCGGCCCACCGTGGATCGCCTGCTGCGTACCGTGCGATCGTCGTCGGCAAACGAGCCAGGCACCGGAAAGCGGCACGGTGGTCGGCCGCGTGACCGGCCGATCGAGCGCACCGTTCCCGGTCACGATCGTCGACGGTCAGGCCCGCGGAGTCGTCGAAGGAGGTCCCGCCGGAGCAGGGAGGGTCTCGATGGACGCCGAGACCTTCCTCGTCCTCGCTCGGCCGCCGCACCTCGAGGTCGTAACCGGTGGTCGGTCACGGGCGACCAGGACCTCGGACGAGCGGTCGTCTCCGTTCTCGATGATGATCTGACGAGCGAACGCCGCTGCGGTTCAGGGAACCGGCAGTCTCGCCGTTCGCGTCGACGTCGATCCGGTGGGCCGCGGGCGAGGAACCCAGGCCCGGCATGGTCGCCATCGAACCGCAGATCGGAGTGACGAAGCCCGCACCGGCGGAGAGCCGGACCTCGTCGATGACGAGGTCCAGCCGACAGGCGCCCCCTTCAACGAGGCGTCGGAGCCCAGCGAGGTGGGTCTTATGATCACGCGTTGGCATCGCCGAACCCGAGCCGCTCGTAGCGATCGACTGGGTCTCGGCCCGCTTGGAGTAGGGTCACGTCCGCACAGCCTTCGTAGATCTGGGTGGCGACGGCTCGGATGTCCCCAGACAGGTCCTCGGACGGTACAGGTACCGGAATTCGGCGGGTGTGGTTGCCGCCTCGACCACGGCGTTGGCCAGGGTGACCGCACCCCGCCCCACCGTCGACGAAGTTGGTGCACCGAAAGCCGAAGGCGACCCGGCTGCGGCTGCGATCTTCTCGATGCTGCGACCAGCTCCGACTCGTGGTCGTCCGGGAACACATTGATCGCCACGACGGCCGGCACACCGTGACGCTGCACATTGGCCAGCTGCTTGGCCAGATTGCTGCCCTTCCGACGACGTCCTCAGGGCGCTCGGCCAACGGTCCTCGGGCAGCGGACGCCCGGCCACGATCCGGTACCGCCCCGTGTGGGCCTTGAGCGAACGGACGGTCGTCACCACCACAGCGCGTCGGGCGTGAGACCGCTGGCGCAGCCTTGATGTTGAAGAACCGCTCGGCCCCCATGTCGCGCCCGGGCGGCCTCGGTGATCAGGAACTCGCCGGTGGATCCCGAGCCGATCCGCGAGCACCGAGCTGTTGCCGTGGGCGATGTTTGAACGGTCCGGCATGCCGGACGCGGCGTCCCGGCGGGTCTGCAACACGTTCGGTTGGAGTCGCATCGAGAGGATCGCCACCATCGCACCGGCGCCCTGCAATTTGCTCGGCGGTAGATAAGGTTCCCGTCACGGTCCAGCGGCCACGCCACGATGGGCGGGCCGACTCTGGTCGGCCATCAGTCGGCGGCGCAGGATCGCCATCACCTCGATATGCGGTAGTGTCGAAGCCGCTCTGACGGGGCACGCCGTCAGGCCGACCTCCGAGGCCCACCACGACGTTGCGCAGCGCTCGATGTTGACGTCGAGCACGCGCCGCCACGAATCTGTTGTGGGTCGGAACTTCAAGCGTTGCCGTGATGGAGATGGTTGGCCACGAGGCGGCGGCGGTTGTGCACCGCGGTGACGGCGTGAAAGTGCCGCCGGTCAGGTGAGTTGAGCCGTTCCATCGGGACGACCTGGCTGTAGCCGCCACCGGCGGCGCCACCTGCGAAGGTCGGCCCCATCGATGGTTGCCGCAGCGCCGCCGTCGAGGCGGCATGAGATAGCCAGAGCACTTGGGCGAGGCCGACCGCCGTGGTGGTCTGCCTTCTCCAAGCCCGGGGTCGAGTGTCGTCGCCGTGACGAGCACGTACGTCGCCCGAGGTCGGTCGGCCAGGTGTTCGATGGCGTCGAGGCGGATCTTTGGCGACATCGTCGCCCCGGCGTTCGACAAAGCGCTCGGGATCCCCATCGCGTCGGTGATCTCTCCGATCGGCCCCAAGGTAGCCGCACGGGCGATGTCGAAATCATGGGCTGACTCATGGTTGCTCGATTTCCTGGACGTCGGGTCCGGGTTCGAGACCGCCCGCCGTGGCGCTCGGCCCAGCGCCAGTGGGTCGACGTCCGGGATGTCCTCGGCTGGCGGTCCGGCGGCACCGATCGCCTCCAATACCGGAGGCCATCGAGGATCTCGGCGATCACCGTGTGACGTCGTCGACCGGGATTTATCCGCTTCGCCGCCGATGGGAATGGCAGTAGCGGTCGTCCTCGAGCACCACGGGGCGCTCGGTGATGAATCTGCGCTGGTCGACGGCCTGGTCCGGCGCACCAACCCCTTCTCCCACAGCCAGTGCATGGGCCCAGACAGCTTCGGCCAGTTCCTCAGGAGTGACTTCCCGTGATTGGACGTCGTTGCTGAGACGCAACGACGTAGTCGACCGCTTCGGCACGCGTCCTGATGTACACACTTGACGATGGCGTCGAGTCCAGGTGAACCCTGCTGGCCAACGACACCGGCGATATCGCGAACACGAGCGCCACCCCGACCACGACGAGCACGATGGCGGCGGGCGGCACCGGGCCCGGATGCGGCCACCGGGACGCGACGAAGGCGGGGTCGCGATGCGCGCGCTGATCCAGGATCAGATACCGATGCGCTGCGCCAGCGGATGCGGTGGTAGGGGTCAGGTCACCAACAGGAAGCCGGAGCTCTTGGCCCGCTTGAGGCACAGGTGGGCCGGGTGCTCCCCAGGTGAAGCCGATGCCGCCGTGGATCTGGTGTTCTCGGCGGTGGCGTGGAAGTACGCCTCGGAGCAATACGCCTTGGCGAGGAAGCGACCGAGGAAGCTCGTCGTTCATCTCCGCCGCACCACAGGCCGTAGTAGGCGAGCGAGCCAGCCCGACTTCGACCTCGAGGAGCATGTCGGCGCGCGGTAGCGGTGATCGCCTGGAACACAGACAGATCAGGCGGCCGAACTGGACACGGACCTTGGCGTACTCGACCGCCATCTCGAGGACCTTCTGGGCCCCGCCGACCTGCTCGGCGGCCAGGCCGACGGCGACGAGGTCGAGCACCTTGGAGATGACGTTCCAGCCATCGCCGTCGGTGCCGATCAGCTTGGCCGGAGTCTCGGAGAATTTCAGCTTGGCCTGCTTGCGGGTCTGGTCCATCGTCGACAACGGGGTGCGGGTGAGCCCCGCTGCGTCGCCGGCCACGGCGAACAGGCTGATGCCGGCCGCCGTCTTGGCCGGGACGATGATCAAGCTGGCGGTGTGGCCGTCGAGGACGAAGGACTTGGTGCCGGTCAGCGTGACCGAGTCACCCGACCCGGAGGCCTCCATCGTCACGCCCGACTCGTCCCACTTGCCCGACGGCTCGGTGAGCGCCACGGTGGCGATCGTCTCGCCCGGCACGATGCCGGGCAGGTACTCTGCTTGGCGGCGTCGTCGCCGGGTGGATCAAGGTGTTGGCGGCGAGCACCACGGTGGAGAAGTACGGAGCGCAGAGCAGCGCCCGACCCATCTCCTCCAGCACGATGCCGAGCTCGACGAAGCTGTAGCCCGAGCCGCCGAACTCTTCGAGGATGGCCAGGCCCTGGAGGCCCATCTGCTCGCCCATCTGGGACACGGCCTGGTCGTAACCAGCCTCGGTCTCCATCTGCTCGCGCACGGCGGTTTCAGGTGACTTGCTCGAGGAAGCTGCGCACGGTCTTTCGCGGTTGCTTCCTGCTCTTCGGTGAAGGCGAAGTTCATGTCAGGCAGTTTGTCCCCGCCGAGCCGGGCTGCGGAATCGTGAGATGTACAGCGGTGTACACACAGGGTGAGTGTGAGGCTACGAATCAGAGCGGATGGATCGCATCGGGATCAGGGACCTCGGGCTGACGTGGCCTCGACCGTCAAGCGAGCCGCGGGCGAACGCATCGTCGTCACCGTCGGCGGCAAGCCGGCGGCCCAACTCGGGCCCGTCGGGCGATGGACGGCAACCTCAGCCTCGACGACCTCGCCCGCGGCCTGGTCGTGCCCCCGGCCCGATCCGACCGGCCACGGGCGAGCGAGCCCGTTCCCACCTTCGTCACGGTGCGGATCGATCGAGTGCTGCGCGAGCTTCGCGGCTGACCCTGAGATGACCGTCTACGTCGATTCCTCGCCCTGCTCGCTCGCCACCTGGGCCCGGCCCGCCAAGCGATCCTCGCGGCGATGGACGAGGACGATCAGTGGCACCAGCGCGATGTCGCTGACCGAGGCGATCGCTGCGATCCGATCGCATCGTCGAGGGCGAACTGCTCCGCCAGGACTTCGAGGACCTCGTGCGCAGGGACGTCGAGCGGATGTACATCGTTCCGGTCGATCAGCAGAACGTTGTCTCGACCGCGCCGCCCGGCTCGCCCGGGACCAACCTGTCCGCCTCGTCGATGCCTTGCACCTCGCGGCCGATCGCCTTCCCCGTCGCTCCGTCTACCTGACGGTCGACGCCGCCAGATCCCGGTCGCGCTCTCGCTCGGCTTCGACGTCCGCCCCAGCTGACGCCGAGGTGGCGGTGCGTCAGACAGACGCGGAGTTCAACCCATCGTTGAACGGGAAGGTGCGCCAA
This sequence comes from Ilumatobacteraceae bacterium, assembly GCA_041394645.1. Classification (GTDB taxonomy): domain Bacteria; phylum Actinomycetota; class Acidimicrobiia; order Acidimicrobiales; family Ilumatobacteraceae; genus JAWKHV01. The sequence continues at coordinate 15,584 of JAWKHV010000023.1, forward strand.
CGATGATGCGCTTCTTGCTGCCGCCAGTTCTGCGACTGACTCCCGACCACGACGGTGGGCCCGGCATCACACGGCATCATCGGCACGGGATCGCAGAGGCTGCGGCCGCCGTGTCGCGGTGTCAGTGCAGGACCGTGTCCGCCACCGGTCAAGCGTGCCGTGGGACATCAAGATCAACCAGACCGACGGTTTCGACTGTCCTGGATGTGCGTGGCCGGAACGGACCGACCGCAAGTTGATCGAGTTCTGCGAGAACAGGGCGAAGGCGGTCGCCGACGCCGCGACCACCACGTGCGGGCCGGAGGTCTTACGCCGAGCCTCCATCGACGAGCTCCGGACCGAGGACGACTTCGGCTGGGCCAGCAGGTCGGATCACGCACCCGATGGTGAAGTGGCCGGGCGGCCAGCACTACCGGCCGATCGAGTGGGAACAGGCGCTCGACGTCGTCGCCGACGAGCTGCGTCAGCTGCCGAGTCCGGATCAAGGCGATCTTCTACACGTCGGGCCGGGCGAGCGAGGCCGCATTCACCTATCAACTCCTCGCCCGAGCCTTCGGCACGAACAATCTCCCCGACTGGTACGAACCTGTGCCACGAAACCGACGAGCGTGGCGCTGGACGAAGCGATCGGCATCGGGAAGGGCTCGGTCACGTTCGAGGATTTCGACTGCACCGATCGTGCTCTGCGTCGGGGCAGAACCCGGGCACCAACCACCCGAGGATGCTCAACACCCTCGCCGAGGAGTGCGTCGAAAGCGCAGCGTCGATCGTTGCCGTCAACCCGCTGCCCGAACCCGGACTGTTGCGGTTCCAAGGGTCCCAGACCGTCCGCGGCACGATCGGGACCGGCCAAGGGGGTCGCCGACCTCCATCTCCCGATCCGGCTCGGTGGCGACCAGGCGCTGTTCCGGTGGCTCGCGCCGGTGCCTCGAACACGGCAAGGTCGATCACGTTCATCTCCGAGCACACCTCGGCTTCGCCGGCTTCGAGCAGGCCGTACGTGCCAGAGCAGCCCGCCGAACTCGCTCGGCAGACCGGTCTGGCCGACGAGGACCTCGAGGACTCCTGGAGTCAAGGTGCTCGAGGGCGAAGCGGATCATCGTCACCTGGGCGATGGGCATCACGCAACACCGGGATTCCGTGGCGACGATCCGGGAGATCGCCAACTTCGCCCTCTGACGGGGAACATCGGTCGACCCGGCGCCGGCCCTCTCCTGCCCGGTTCGAGACACTCAACGTCCAGGGCGACCGAACGATGGGGGTGTGGGAGCACTTGCCCCCGTGGTCCAGTTTCTTCGGCGAGCATTTCAACTACTGCGTGCCGCCCGAAGCGCGGCACCGATTCCGTCGCACAGGCACTCGGGGACCGCACCGCCGGCGCGGTGGTCAGCCTCGGCGGCAACATCGCCGCGGCCTTCCCCGATCGTGCACTGATCGAGCGAGGCTTGGCTGCTGCCCGCCTCACGGTCCACGTCTCGACCAAGTTGAACCGCAGCCATCGTGCCCGGCGAGGTCTCGATCATCCTGCCGGCCTTGACCCGCACCGACGCCGACGTCACCGACGCCGAGCACAGTTCGTGACGGTCGAGGACTCGTTCGGCATCGTGCACTCCTCGCTCGGACGGCGCACGCCCCAGAGCCCGAACTCCGGTCGGAGACAGCCATCATCCGCGCTCGGCGCCCGCCTGGTACCCACTGGCGGACTGGGATTCCATGGGCTGCGACTATCGGCTCATCCGCGATCACGTCGCCGAGGTCGTGCCAGACTTCGAGCGGTACGACGAGCGGGTGCGGGAACCCGCCGGCTTTCTGCTGCCCCATCCGCCCCGTGACGAACGCCGGTTCCCCACCGAGTCCGGAACGGCAGTGTTCTGGTCGGGTCCGGTGCACGAGCGATACGGGGACAGTCGACGCTCGTCCTGCAGTCGATGCGATCGCATGACCAGTTCAACACGACCATCTACGGGCTGAGCGACCGGTACCGCGGGATCGAAGGCGGGCGGCGTCGTCTTCGTGAACCCAGCCGATCTCGTACGGCTGGGACTCGTGGCTGACGAGTTGGTCGACGTGATCGCTGGCCCTCCGACGTCCGGGTGCGGCCACGAGATCGCGTCGCCCACGGGTTCCGGATCGTCTCGTTCCCGACCCCGGTCGGCAACGTGGCCGCCTACTTCCCCGAGTCCAACGTCTGATCGACGTGATGGACCGGTCACCGAGTCGGGGAACGCCCTCGTTCAAGTCGATCTGAAGTGGAGCTGCGGCGCTCGCGTCCGTGAGGGCAGCACCCCGGAGCCGGTCCCTCGCGTGCACCGCGAGCGGACCCGTCGGGTCGTCGCCGTCGAGGAGTTCGTCGATCATCGTCGGCTCCCAGAAGGCGCGAACGTGGCCCACCACCGACTCCAGTGCACGGTCGTCAGGCAGATGAACGAACTGGGCCGCGATGTGGTCGAGCATCTGGGCACGGCTCGCTCCGTGGGGAACGTCGATCGACGCCCGGTGCACGCCGGGCGAGACCTCGACCGCAGTGACCTTGTACTCCGGGCAGTTCGTGGCCCAGTCGCTGAACTCGGTGGTCACGAGGTTCGCGCCGCTCTCGGGGTGATGGAAGGTGGTGTACACCACGCCGGCTAGCCCGGCACCCGACCAGCTGATCCTCGCGGTCAGCACCGTCGAACCGACCCGGCTCGAGGAGGGTGACCTCCTCGCGCCGTCCGGATTCCCCGGCTCTCGGCGTCGGACTCGTGGATCTCCGGGACCAGCCGCGGTCGTGCCACACCACGTTGGGCGTGCGACAGGTCTGGGCCCCGACGTTGTACTGGCTCAGGATCCGGCCCGTGGTGAGCAGCAGGGGGAACCGCGGCCCCGTTCGCTCCTCGGTGCGACGAACGGCGTCTCGCCACGAACAACCCGAGGCCGCGGACGAACCGCTCCTCGTGCATGATCGGCGTGCCGTCCGGCGCGGCGTCGTTGCAGGGCCACTGGACGCTGCCGGCCCGGTCCAGCACATCGAAGGAGACACCGGCGAAGCTCGGGGTCAGGGCGGCGATCTCGTCGAGAATGTCGGAGCCGTCCTCCCACGGCATCGGAGCGCCGAGTCGTTCGGACAACTCCGCCACCACCTGCCACTCGTGCCGACCGGTCTTCGGTGGGGACACCGGACGAACGCGGTTGATCCGCCGCTCGGCGTTCGTGAAGGTGCCGTCCTTCTCGAGGAACGACGTGCCGGGCAGGAACACGTGGGCGAATCGCGCCGTCTCGTTCAGGAACAGGTCCTGCACGACGAGGAGTTCGAGCGAGGCCAGGGCCGCCTCGACGTGGGCGGTGTTGGGGTCGGACTGGGCGATGTCCTCGCCTTGCACGAACAGCCCGCGAAACCGCCCACCGAGGGCGGCGTCGAACATGTTCGGGATGCGCAGCCCGGGCTCGGCCGACAGGTCTCGCCCCCAGGCCGCTTCGAACGACGCGCGCACGGCGTCGTCGGCGACGTGGCGGTAGCCGGGGAACTCGTGCGGGAACGATCCCATGTCGCACGAGCCCTGCACGTTGTTCTGGCCACGCATCGGGTTCACTCCGACCCCGTCGCGGCCGATGTTGCCGGTCGCCATGGCCAGATTGGCCATGCCGATGACCATCGTCGAACCCTGCGAGTGCTCGGTGACCCCGAGGCCGTAGTAGATCGCGCCGTTCCCACCCGTCGCGTACGACCGGGCCGCGTCGCGCACGAGGCTCGCGGGAACACCGGTGATCGACTCGGTGCGTTCCGGCGAGTGCTCGGCGCGTGACACGAACTCCGACCAATCGGCGAAGGAGTCCGTGTCGCAACGGTCCTCCACGAAGCGACGGTCGACGAGTCCCTCGGTCACGACGACGTGCGCGAGCGCGTTGATCAACGCGACGTTCGTGCCGGGCCGCAGTTGGAGATGGATCGACGGCGACGTGTGCGGCGCGTCGAGCAGGTCCAGCTGGCGGGGATCGGCCACGACGAGTCGGGCTCCTTCCCGCAGACGGCGCTTCATGCGCGAGGCGAACACCGGGTGGGCGTCGGACGGGTTCGACCCGATGAGCAGGATCACGTCGGCCGCCTCGACCGACTTGAAGTCCTGCGTGCCGGCCGAGGTCCCGAACGTGGTCTTGAGGCCGTAGCCGGTCGACGAATGACACACCGGGCGCAGGTGTCGACGTTGTTGTTGGCGAAGGCCGTGCGCACCATCCGTTGGACGGCGTAGACCTCTTCGTTGGTGCTTTAACGCGACGACGTGATCGCACCCACGGACGCTCGGCCGTGCTCGGCCTGGATCGCCCGGATCCTGGCGGCGGTGTGGTCGAGCGCCTCGTCCCACTCGACCTGCGCCACGGGTCGTCCGTCGACTCGCGAACCATCGGCCGCAGGACCCGGTCCGGATGCGAGGCGTAGCCCATGCGAAGCGGACCCTTCACGCACGAGTGGCCCTCGTTCGCTCCCCGTCGGCGGCCGGCACCATGCGCACGGCGCGTCGCCTTGGACCTCGGCGTCGAAGGAGCACCCGACGCCGCAGTACGCACACGTGGTCCGCACGGTTCGGTTCCCGTGTCCGTGTTCGATCACGGAGTTCTCGGTCAGCGTGGCGGTCGGGCAGGCAGACACGCACGCTCCGCACGACACACATTCCGAACCCAGGAAGTCGCCCGAACCAGGAGCGACCGCGGAGGCGAACCCTCGGCCCGAGATGGTGAAGCGCGAAGGTTCCCTGTTGTTCCTCGCAGGCCCGGACGCAGCGCGAGCACACGATGCACTTGGACGGGTCGAACGTGAAGTGGGGATTCGACGTGTCGACGACCGCAGCGGCGTGCGAATCCCCGGCGGCGTACCGGACCTCGCGGGCCGACCGCCCCGGCCATGTCCTGGAGTTCGCAGTCCCCGTTCGCCGCACGTGAGGCAGTCGAGCGGATGGTCGGAGATGTACAGCTCCATGACGTTGCGGCGGAGCTTCGCCAACCGGTTCGAACTGGTGGCGACCTGCATCCCGTCGAGACGGGCGTGGTGCACGACGCCGGGGTGCCCCGCGCGCCGTCGATCTCGACCAGGCACATGCGGCACGAACCGAAGGCCTCGAGCGAATCGGTGGCGCACAGTTTCGGGATGGGGACACCGGCCAGCGCCGCCGCTCGCATGACCGAGGTGCCCTCGCGCACCACCACCGCCTGGCCGTCGATGGTCACCTCGACAGCGTGCGGCACCGTGACGCGAGCGGTCGGCCGGCGGAGTTCCGAGATCGACACGCTGGATCATCGGACGACACCTCCGGTTCGCTGGAAGTCCTCGGCGAAGTGTCGGAACGCACTCCGCACGGGCATCGGCGTCAGTCCGCCCATGGCGCACAACGAGGCGGCCGCCATGGTCTCGCACAGCTCGTCGAGCAGCGCCAGCTCGGGGCCGGGTCGACGCCGGCGGCGATCCGATCGAGGAGTTCCACCCCTCGAGTCGAACCGATGCGGCACGGGTGCATTTGCCGCAGGACTCCGTCGCACAGAACTCCATCGCGAAGCGGGCTTGTGCGAGCAGGTCGACGGTGTCGTCGAACACGACCACTCCCCGTGACCGAGCATCGCTCCGATGGCGCCGAGGGCCTCGTAGTCCAGCGGCACGTCGAGCGCATCGGCCGGGAGATACGAACCGAGTGGTCCCCCGACCTGAACGGCACGAATCGGGCGCCCGCTCGCCGTGCCACCCCGAAGCTCCTCGACCAACTCGCGATGCGACTGCCGAACGGCGTCTCGAACGCTCCTCCGAAGCGCACGTTCCCCGACAGTTGGACCACCTGGGTGCCCCGGCTCCGACCCATGCCGAGTGCGGCGTGGGCGGTGGCGCCGTCGGCCAGCACGCCGGCACTGCGGCCAGGGTCAGCACGTTGTTCACGACCGTCGGTCGGCCGAACAGACCGGCGTGCGCCGGGAGCGGTGGTTTGGCCCGCACCTCGCCCCGATTGCCCTCGATGCTCTCCAGCATCGAGGTCTCCTCCCCACAGATGTAGGCCCCGGCGCCGACCCGGATCTCGGGGTCGAGCGCGAAGCCGGACCCGAGCACGTCGGCTCCGAGCCATCCGTTGTCGCGGGCGCTCGCCGTGGCGCTGCATGGCGACGACCGCTTCGGGATATTCGGAGCGCACGTACACATAGCCCGTGGAGGCGCCGACGGCGTAGCCGGCGATCACCATGCCTTCGAGCAACGTGAACGGATCGCCCTCCATGAGCATGCGGTCGGCGAACGTGCCGCTGTCGCCCTCGTCGGCGTTGCAGCAGACGTACCGTTGATCGGCCGGCGTGGAGGCCACCGTGCTCCACTTGATGCCGGTGGGAAAGGCGGCGCCGCCGCGCCCCGGAGACCGGACTCGGTGACGGCGGCGACGACCTCGTCGGGCGCCATCGCCAGCGCAGCCCGCAACCCCCACGCAACCCGCCCCACCGCTCGTGATCCTCGGCAGGACCGCGGATCGACGACTCCGAGTCGGGCGAACGTCACCCGTTGCTGACCCTGCATCCACGCCAGATGGTCGATCGGACCGACGTATCCGGGGTGCGAGCGCGGGTCGGCGTCGAGGAACTCGAGCAACTCGCCGATCGCGTCGACGGAGACGGGACCGATCCCGTGACGGACACCGTCGAGTTCGATCTCCACCAGAGGCTCCAGCCACGCCATGCCCCGACTCCCGGTCCGCACGACGTCGTGACCGGAGCCGACGAGCGCCTCGGCCAGGGCGTCGGCTCCACGGGCCAGCGCCGACGCGTCGATCGGCACGTAGCAGCGTCGGGGAGCGCGAGCGACCGAGACGACCGGGTCCCGATCGTTCCCCCCGACGATCTCGGGCACCCGCTCCGGCGAGACGTCGCCGATCAGGCGTCCGTCGAGGCGGATCGAGGGACCGGACGCGCAGTTGCCCAGACAGAAGACCTCGGCGACTTCGAGGTCCGGGTCGACCTCGGCCAGTTTCACCGCCGCCTCCCAGACCCCCGCTGCTCCCCGTGCCTGGCAGGCCTCGGCCCGGCACACCTGGAACCGGGTCGACGGTCGGGGCTCGGTGTGGAAGTCGGGATAGAAGCTGATGACGCCATGGATCTCTGCCTCCGACCGGCGAAAGGCGCGGGCCAGGACGGGCCGACTGGACTCGGGGACGTACCCGAAGTGTTCCTGCAGCGCATGGAGCGCCGGCAGCAGGCCGCCGGGCACGGCGGCGTGCTGTGCCGCGAGGTCAGCGATGAGACGATCGGATTCCCCCATGATCATCCGAGCGTAGGGGACGACGACGGGAGCGGGAAACGCCCCGCCCGACCAAGCAGGACGCGGGCAGAGTCACCAGGTGGGCGCAGCCGGACGGATCGCCAGCATCAGTGCCTCGAACCCGGCCCCTGTCAGCGCTCGGCGGTCGGGAGATGCCGGATCGGCCAGTTCGGGGCGCCACCTCGCCCAGGCCGAACGTTGGATCCGCCGATCGCCGGCGGCGTCCAGCGCGGCCCGGATGAACTCGTCGCGGCGCGGATGATCGACGCTGACGTTGAGTCCGTCGGCGAGACGCCCGGCGACCGCGGACAGGGCGGTGCTGTTGGCTCCGATCACGACGCTGCGGTCGGCGAGCAACTCGCTGGAGCGGATCCCAGCGACGAGCGATTCGACCCGGGCGTGTCGCTCACCCAACGAACGCGGGGGCGACTCCAGCAGGTCTCGCTCGACGGCGAACGGTCCTCCGGGGCCGGGGCCGGCGCCGATCCCGATGCGCAGGCGCGCCCCGGCGACGAGTGCCACCGTCTCCAACCCCGCGATCGAGACCGCGACCGGCCGAGCCGCAGCATCGAGGACGAGCGGGCCCAGCTCGACGTGCGGGAACGCCACGGCGAGGGCGCCGAGCAGCGTGAAGCACTCGCCCATCCGCGTCCCGCCGAAGGGGCTGGCCGCAACATGGTCCAACACCCAGACACCGGCCATGCCGCGCTCGAGCCCCGGTCTGCGTCACGGAGACGATCTGCGACCACGTCGCATCGACCGGGTTGATGACGAGATCGGCGCGCACCACGACATCTTGTCGCACCCAGCCTGCGAGACTGGAGTGCATGTCGACGCTCCATTGGTCCGATGCCAACCTCGAAGTCCACAAGCTCGTGGTCGGCCCGTACGACAACAACGTGTTCGTGGTTCGCTGCCGGCAGACCGGCGATGCGGTGCTGATCGATGCGGCCAACGAGCACGAGAAACTCCTCGAGCTCTGCACGAACCTCGGCGTTCGCCGGGTGCTGCGGACCCACGGACACTGGGATCACATCCAGGCCGTGCCGGCGCTGCGAGAGGCGGGCTACGAGGTCGCGGTGACCCAGAAGGACGCACCTCGTCTGGCCGAGGTCGGCTACGACGTGTTCCTCGACGACGCCGAGGTGATCGAGGTCGGCCGCTTGCGACTGCATGCGATCCACAACCCCGGCCACACCCCGGGATCGATCTCGTTCAAGGTCGAGGGAGCACCGCTGCTGTTCACCGGCGACACCCCCTTCCCAGGCGGCCCGGGCAACACCTCGTTCGAGGGCGGCGATTTCCAGACGATCATCCACTCGATCGACACCAAGCTGTTCCCGTTCCCGGAGGACACCGTCATCCTTCCCGGCCATGGTGACGACTCGTCGATCGGCGTCGAGCGCCCCCACCTCCAGGAGTGGATCGACCGGGGCTGGTGAGACAGTACGGTGGGTGACCCATTACAGATCGATCGACATCCGTCACCGTTCGTGTAAGATGACGGCATGCTGACGCTCGTCCCCGAACTCGAGGCGCTGCCGCCGGTCACGCCGACGGCGAAGATCCGGCCCGACGGACGTCCGACGGCCGAGTTCCGCGCCGAGCTGCGGCGGATCGCCTCGTGGCGCAACGCCCTGACCGTGGTGCTGTTGTACGCCCAGACCCTCGGCGTGATCGCCCTCACGGTCTGGCTCGGCTGGTGGTTCGTACCGGTCGGCATCGTGTTGATGGGCCGAGCCCACGCCCAGTTCGCCTCGTTGATGCACGAAGCCGCCCACCGGGTGCTGTTCGCCAACAAGCGGGCCAACGACCTCGTCGGTCGCTGGATCCTCGGCTATCCCGGCTGGACCTCGACCGACGCCTACCGCCGGGTCCACGCCGCTCATCACCGCGAGGAGTTCGGGCCCGACGAGCCCGACATCCCGCTCTACGCCGGCTATCCCGTGCCCAGCGACTCCCTGCGCCGCAAGCTCACCCGTGACCTGACCGGCCGAACGGGCTGGAAGCTGATGAAGCAGTTCCTGTCCGGGCTCCGCACGCCGGGGCGTTCGCGCGACACCGTGTTGAAGATCCTCGCCGTCCAGGCGGTGCTCCTCGTCGCCGCCGTGCTCAGCGGCCACTGGTGGGTGTACCCGGTGCTCTGGCTGCTGCCGTACCTCACGGTCTGGCGGGTCATCAACCGGCTGCGGGCGATCGCCGAACACGGTGGGATGCAGCGCTCCAAGGACCGCCGCCAGACCACCCACTCGGTCCGCCAGGGACCCCTGGCCCGGTTCTTCCTCGTGCCGTACCACATCGGTTGGCACCTGGCTCACCACGTCGATTCGGGGATCCCGTTCCGGAATCTGCCCCGGTTCCACGAGGCCCTGCGCGAGGCCGGCTACGTCACCGACAACATCGAGTACGCCGATTACCCGAGTCTGTGGCGTGCGCTGCGACGTTGAGCGGCGAGAGGTTTCCACTACGGCCATAGTGCAAATACACTTGGCCCGGTGACCGCTCCCCTGTTCGAGATCGTCGACCTCCACGCCAAACCGGTCGAAGGTGACACCGAGATCCTCCGCGGCCTCGACCTCCGAGTCGGCGCCGGTGAGGTCCACGCCATCATGGGACCCAACGGCTGCGGCAAGTCGACCCTCGCCAGCACGCTGCTCGCCAGTCCCGAGTACGAGGTCACCTCGGGTTCGATCCGGTTCCAGAGCGACGACATCACCGACTGGCCGACCGATGTACGCGCCAAGGCCGGGATGTTCCTCGCCTTCCAGTATCCGCAGGAGATTCCCGGCGTCTCGGTGATGCAGTTCCTGCGCCAGGCCGCGTCGGCGAGGACCGGCATCGACCTCTCGGTGCTCGAGCTACGGCTGTCCGCGATGGAGTGGATGACGCGCCTCGGGATGGACTCCAGCTTCGTCGACCGCTACCTGAACGAGGGCTTCTCCGGCGGCGAGAAGAAGCGCAACGAGATCCTCCAGATGGCGTTGCTGCGCCCGGAATTGGCCATTCTCGACGAGACCGATTCCGGACTCGACATCGATGCGCTGCGCACCGTCGCCACCGGGATCCGCGAGATCCGTGCCGATCGACCCCAGCTCGGCATCGTGTTGATCACGCACTATCAGCGACTGCTCGACGAGGTCGCCCCGGACCACATCCACATCATGGTGGACGGCCGGATCGTGACGTCGGGCGGGATGGAACTGGCGGAACGGCTCGAGCGCGAGGGCTACGAGGGGTTCCGCCCGTGAGCCTCGACGTCGCTGCCGTTCGCCGGGCCTTCCCCCTGCTGTCGCGCCAGGTCAACGGCAAGCCGATCGTCTACCTCGATTCGGCCAACACCTCCCAGAAGCCCCATTGCGTCATCGACGCCATGTCGCGCTTCATGGAGGAGCAGTACGCGCCGATCAACCGCAGCGCGTATCAGCTCGCGGTCGAGTCGACCGACGTGTACGAAGGCGCCCGCACCAAGGTGGCACGCTTCATCAACGCACCGCGAGCCCACGAGGTCGTGTTCACGAAGAATGCGACCGAGGCGCTGAACCTGGTGATCCAGGCGTGGGGCCGGGCCAACCTGCAGGCCGGCGACGTGGTCGTGCTGACCCACATGGAACACCACGCCAACATCGTGCCGTGGCACATGCTCGCGGCCGAGCGTGGCATCGAGCTGCGGTGGGTGCCGCTCACCGCCGACGGTCAGCTCGACCTCACCGATCTCGATCGGCTGCTGGACGGGGCCAAGGTGTTCTCGTTCACCGCGATGTCGAACGTGCTCGGCACGATCACGCCGGTGCGGCACCTCACCGATGCCGCCCACGCCGCCGGTGCCCTGGCCATCGTCGACGGCTGCCAGTACGTGCCCCACCAGCCGACCGACGTGCAGGCGATGGGCGCCGACTTCCTCGCCTTCTCCAGCCACAAGATGTGCGGTCCCTCGGGAATCGGCATGCTCTGGGGCAAGGAGGCGTTGCTCGACGCCATGCCGCCGTTCCTGGGTGGCGGCAACATGATCGCCGACGTCAAGCTGGACGGCTTCACCACCGCTCCGCTCCCCGCCAAGTTCGAAGCCGGGACGCCACCGATCACCGAGGCGGCCGGGCTCGCCGCTGCGGTCGACTTCCTCGAAGGCCTGGGCATGGATGCCGTGCGCGCCCACGAGGAAGACCTCGCTGTCTACGCCATTTCGGCGTTGAAGGACCGCTACGGCGACGACATCACGATCCACGGGCCGACCAACCCCGAGGTTCGCGGCGCCACGTTGAGCTTCGCTTTTCGCGATATCCATCCGCACGATCTGTCGCAGGTACTCGACCAGGCCAACGTCTACGTTCGAGCCGGTCACCACTGCGCCAAGCCGCTGATGCGAATCCTCGGCGCCAATGCCACGGCGCGTGCGAGCTTCTATCTCTACAACGACCGCTCCGATGCCGATGCCCTCGTCGATGCGCTCGGCCAGGCGTCGGACATCTTCAGCATCTAGGAGTTCTGGGACATGCCGGGCCTCGACGACCTCTACCGAGAGATCATCCTCGACCACTACCGCACGCCCCGGAACCGGGGTTCGCTCGACACACCTCCGGCCGTTCGGGTCGAGGGGCACAACCCGTTGTGCGGCGACGAGATCGAGGTCTATCTCCTCGTCGACGGCGACCAGGTCGCCGACATCAAGATCGGCGGCCAGGGCTGCTCGATCTCCCAGAGTTCGGCGTCGATGATGACCCAGGCCGTCAAGGGCAAGACCATCCCCGAGGCCGTGGCGGTCGTGAAGCAGTTCAAGGCGATGATGTCGCTCCACGAACACGAGATGGGTGGCGACGGCAGCGAGGCCGAAGCCGAGCCCGAGCCGGTCGATCTCACCAAGCTCGGCGATCTCGCCGCACTCCAGGGCGTGGTGAAGTTCCCGGTGCGCATCAAGTGCGCCACGCTCTCGTGGAACACGTTCCTCCAAGCGCTCGAGGAATCCAAGGAATCACCCGCCAGCTGATGCCGGGACCTTGTTCCCTGTCTGCGGGAACGCGTCGGGGCGACGCTTGGTCCATGAACGTCACCTTCAACGAGCGCAACGGGCAGGTGCCCACCGGCTTGGGGGCGGCCGACGCCGACCTCCACGGCCGACTCGTCAAGCACCTGGAGAGCGAGGGTGAGCTCGTCGGCGAGTACGAGCGACTCGTCGCCTCGCCGTCCCCCTACGTGTCCTTCCTCGCCGGGTTGATCGCCGAGGACGAGCGCCGCCACCACGGGATCTACGAAGAGTGGATCGACAGCCTCGAGAACATCGCCGAGCTCCAGTTCTCGGGCGTGCCGACCGGTCTCGACGCCGAGCACGTGACCGAGCTTCGCTCCATCCTGGATCGGCTCACCGAGGCCGAGTTGCAGGACATCGAAGATCTCGACGAGCTGCAACAACGTCGACGGCATGCAGGGCCAGACCCTGTGAGGCTCGTGCTCGAGGTGATGCGGATGGACACCGAGAAGCACCTCCGCATCTTGAGTTCGTGAAGTCGTCGATCGCCGACGCCTGATCGATCACGCCGGCGGCGTCAACGTCCAGCGACCCGACTCCAGTTCGGCCCGGCTGATCCGCAGCTGCGGCGCACCAGGATCGATACGAGGCCGAGTGCGACTTACACCGTCGAGGTCGGCCTGCTGGACGAGGACGATCTCCTCACCGAGGTCGAGCTGCCATCCCGCTCGGCCTCAGGATCGACGAACCCCGGGTCTCGACGTGCTGTCGGGCATCGGCCTCGCTGGCGTGACGCCCGATCTCGACGCCGAACACCACCTGCGCCGACCATCCGCCCTCGCTACTCTCGCCCCGCTCGAGGGCGACCACGTATCCGCAGAGTTCGCCGTCGCCGCGCCGCACCTCGATCCGTTCCGCGCGAGTCTGACGCACGAGCCGCGTGCAGGCCTGGAAGGCCGGCGATCCGGCCAGCGAACGCACCCATGGGAGCCGTCGTCGGGAAACGGAGGAAACTCTGATGCACCCTCCTTGCGAGGATTCCTTCATGAGCCTTGCTGCGCTCGCCGACTCCTTGGAAGATGAGACGTGCGCGTGGACCATTCCCGATCACGTCGCCGACGTGGAACGGTGGTAGGACGCGACGAGCCGTTTGTTCGAGCTCGAGCAGCAACGCCGCCTGATCGAGGCCTCGATGCTGGGCTCGTCGGCGACGTCGACCAGTCGGGCCTGTTCCGTCTTGACGGTCACCGCTCCGTCGGGGCCTGGATCCGGGCCAGCCTCGACTGGGCGTCTGCCACCAGTCGAGCGCTCGTGCGCGCGGCGAGCCGTCCGGCCGCGTGGAGGCCCTTGCGGACTGGTGTTGACCGGGTCGATCGGTTCGGATCGGCCCCGCCGGCTCGCCGGTCGCCGAGAGCGACGTGACCGGCGGCGTTTGACGTGGCAGCAGAGGACCTGATCGGCGACGCCCACCGATGTTCCTACGAGGAGTTCGATCGACGCTGTGCATCGTTCGCCGCCGGGGTGGACCGGCGCGGCGATGATCGCGATCACGCATCGGCGCATGATCAACGCACCGCGAGCGTGGTGAACGAACGAACGAGGACGAGGGTGTCGGCACGGCTCGGCAACGCCCAGGGAGCGGTCGTCGAGGAGATCTTCGCCGCCTTCGTCGAGGCCGAGTACCGCACCGACTGCGCGGCGGCCGGTCCCGGAAGAGCATTGCCCCGCACTGCGGCCCAACGACGAGCCGACGCGTTCGTCGCCATGGCTCGGGCCTCGGTCGGCGACGGCGCCGGACCTCACGTCGTCGTGAACGTGGTGGTCGATCTCGCCACGTTCGAACGCGAGCTGTTGCGCGACACGGCGCTGACCGCCGAGCCGTTCGATCCGTGCGACTACGCCCGCCGGCGCTGCGAGACGCTCCACGGCGTCCCGCTCGCGCCGTCCGACGCTGTCGCGGCGATGCTCGTCGGCAGCGTCAGACGGATCCTCGTCGATTCGGCCTCGGTGGTGATTGATCAGGGCCGCGCCCGGCGGTTCACCCGGGCAGCGCGTCACGCGTTGCTGCTCCAGCACCAGCGCTGCGCATACGCGGGCTGCGCCGTGCGGGGCCGAGACGCCGACGGCGACCACGTGGTGCCGTATGCCCGGGGCGGGGGCACGAACCCGGCCAACGGTTCGTTGCTCTGCGGACACCACAACCGTTGGAAGAACCAGGGCTACACGGTTCGCCGTCGACCGGATGGTACGTGGCGCACGCTGCGCCCCGACGGAACGGATCTCGCCGAGCCCCCGTGACTCAGAACAACGACACCACGAACGCCGCCTGTGCGACGTGATACGTGACCATCACGGCGACGTCGCGCCACGGCGCTCTCGCCACGAAGCGGTTCCAGCCGAGCAGCGAGTCCGACACGTAGAAACTGAGCGCGCCAACGACGATGGCCGGTCGTCGAGTTCCCAGTCCGACGACGACCATCGAGGAGATGACCGCGACGTAGGCGATCACCGGCACTCGCAACGCCGGATCGGACGCCGCGGCGCCGGACACGATCCTCCGACCGACGGCGACGAGCGCGGCGACGCACAGCAGTGCGCCGACGGCAAGCCAGCCGATCGACGGGTCGAGGCGGGACATGCCCGCGACGTAGGCCAGATGGGCGAGGAGGAAGGAGCCGAGCCCGACCACGAACCATCGTTCGTCGCGTTGCAACGCGACGTCGCCGGCGAGCGAGGCGAGCAGGGCGACGACGAACCACACGGTTCGGGCACCCGCCGGCGCCCCGACGATCACGGCGGCGATCAAGGCCACCATCACCGCCGGCTTCGTGAACGTCCGAGTGCGATCGTCGCCCCGGGCAACCGCGAGCCAATCGGCCACCGCCAAGACTCCGGTGAACACGAGCAGCGCCACGTAGCCGCCCATGGTCGATCAGAGCCCGTGTTCGGCGCGGTAGTGGGCCACGATGGCGTTGGCGTGTCCGTGACCCATGCCGTGCTCGGACTTCAGCATGGCGACCATCTCCGAATGCCTGGCTCCGGGCATCGCGGCGATCAGTGCCTTCCAATGCGAGATCGGCTCGCCGTACTTCTTCTCGATCGACGGGAAGTACGACGCGGGACCCTTCACCTGCTCCGCGGGCATCGCAGGAGCGTACGCGTCGAGCGACCCCGACGTCGCCTTCGGTAGGATCCCCCGGTGGCCCGAACCCCGGCGATCTGGGCGCTGACCCTCCTCGCCATCTTGGCGCTGAGCGGTTGTCGCAATGACGACCCATCGTCCACGGCAGAGACAGCTGGCCCGGTGACGACCACGATCTCGCCGGACTCCTCCCCAGCGCCGGGGGCGACGCACGACCTCCGTACCTGGTGCGAACGGATGGCCTCGCTCGACGGCGAGCGCCCCGAGTCCTACGTGGGTTCGGCGGAACACCGAGCTGACATCGACCGCCTGATCGAGGTCGCGCCCGAGGCCGTCACGGCACCGTTGCAGACCTACGCCGCCTCCTGGCATCCGGCGCGATCGTCGCTGATGATCCGGAATCGAACCTCACGGAGAACTTTCCGCCAGGGTCAGGCAGCAATCGGAGAGGTCCTGGCGTTCAACGAGACTCTGCTGAAGCGCCCGTATCGACCAGGGATGCGTTCGAGGGCGAAGAACGGGGCGAACGCGAGCCCGAACAGCGGCGCCGGGAAGCCGACGGCCATCGTCAGGTAGATCCCCACATGCATCAACCAGGTCGCGACGACCCAGATGGTGCAGACTTGACCTCCCAGCAACGACCAGCGCACCCATCCAACACCACTGCGAGCTTGGCAAGATCAGCGGCACCCAGCTGCTCGATCGCGAACTCCGCCAGACCGAGGCGTGCCGCCGATCAGGTCGAGTCGAGTGCGGAGTAGGCAATGTGGTTGCGGAGCGTGTCGCCGACCACCCAGTCGAGCCCGCCATAGCGCAGCTTGGCGATCCCGGCGATGACGTACGTGATCGCCGTGACGAGGCCGGCCAACGACAGCGGCCACCCGTAGCGCACGCTCGGCTCGACCTTGCTGTCGTCGGCGGCCGAATCGGCATCCAGGCGGCGAGCATCGAGCGACCATGCATCGGCGGCGGGCGCGAACGCGACGATCAGGAGATGGAGGACGATCAGGTTCTCGAAGTGCAACATCTGGCCCCACGACCCGCGCAGCGTGGCGAGCAGCAACATCCCGACGGCAGCGACCGGACCTGCGATGCGATGACGCCAACCGACCGCGGTTGCAGCAGCACCCACGATCGTCAGGGCGAGAGCAGCGTACACGATCCACGCCGCCGGCGGGGATGCGAGGGGTGCGAGCAGGCCAACCAGTTCGAAGTCGCCGATCGGGCGATCGCCGAGTGCGACGAAGACAGGCAGGCGGATGAGCAGGTAGCTCAGGGTGAAGATTCCGAGCGCGATCCGGAACGTGGCGAGGCGTTCCGCCGGAGCGGGCACGCCGAGGACCGCTCCCCACAGGCTCCGCCGGTCGCTCACGTCGGTCGACAGCGCCGTCATGGGCGCTCCACCGCGCAGTCGGCACGGACGTCGCGTTCCAGCAGGCTCGAGTCCCCGCGGGTGCGGGCAACGGTGTCGTGGCGCTCGCTGACGACCTCGACCCGCTCGACGTCGTTCAACGCCGGTCGGCGCGCCACGCGCTCGGCGATCTCGGCGCAGCGCACGTCGCCGCGCCCGAGGCTGAGCGCCGCTCGCAGTTCGCCGACCACGAGCAGCGGGTCGTCGCTGTCACCGATCAGTTCCGGCGTGAGGCCGACGATGCGGCCCTCGGCGTCGACGCCGTGAGCGGTCACGATGGTCGAACGAGTGCTGCGCGCATACGCGTACATCGGGTACGTCGAGAGCGGAAAGCTGTCGCGGTCCAACACGACGGGGGCGAAGAGCGCGATGCACACGGCGGCGGTGACCGCCGCTCGGGCTCGTCGGCTTTGCATTCGCGAGCCTGGTGACGCTGCAGGACGCACCCGTCCAGTGTCGCGCTGCTGCGCTAGACCCGCTTCAGCTCGACGACCATCCCGCCGCTGGCCTCGACGAGTTGGTGCGGTTCGATGCCGAACACGTCGTGCCAGGTGCCGGCAGCCGCCCAGACCTCGTCGTACTGCAGCAGGTCCGGGTCGATGAAGATCGGGAGGTGCGTGAGATGACCGAACGGCGGCACGCCACCGATCGGGAACCCGGTCGCGGTGCGCACCTGGTCGGCGTCGACCCGGGAGCACTTCAATCCACCCGCTGCTGCCGCGAGCTTCTTCTCGTCGAGCTGGTTGGCTCCGCTGACGTAGGCCAGCACCACCTCACCGTCGACGGCGAAGATCAGGCTCTTCACGATCTGACCGAGTTGCACGCCGATTGCGTCGGCGGCGTCCTGGGCCGTCTTGGTGCCGTCGGGGAACCGGCGGGGCTCGATCGTCAGGCCACGCGCCCGGGCGGCTTCGACGACTCGGGTCACGTTGGGATGCACGTCGCTCACGGCGCACCACGGTATCCGCCGGGGTCAGGGTGAGAACCGGGTGAGACGGACGGACCATCGGGTCCCGCGAACCTCGGGGTCCGGTTATCCTGTCCGACAAACGAAGGGGAGTATCCCGGCGCCCTCAACGCTTCGGTCCACCGTCATCACGGCTCACGCCCGGTGGCCCGGCCTGCTCGAGCAGGTGGGAGAGACCTTCGGCCATCGCAACTGCATGCCCGCATCTGCCCGGCCGAAAGGATCCACGCCCGATGTTCGCCAACACGATGAAGACCGGTGTGCTGCTCGCAGCACTGGGAGGCCTCATCGTCGCCGTAGCCGGAATCCTCGGTGGAGGAAGCTCCGGAGCCCTCATGATCGGCCTCGTCCTGGCCTTGGTCATGGTGGGCGGGTCCTACTGGTTCAGCGATCGCCTGGCCCTCGCGTCGGCCAAGGCCGTCGTGATCGAGGAGCATCAGGCGCCGGCGTTCTACGGCATGATCCGCGATCTGTCGCAACGCGCCGGGCTGCCGATGCCGCGGGTCGCCATCTCGCCGAGTCAGCAACCCAACGCCTTCGCCACCGGACGGGGCCCCAATCACGCTGTGGTCTGCGCGACGGAGGGCTTGTTGTCCACCATGACCAAGGCGGAACTCGAAGGGGTCATGGCGCACGAGCTGATGCACGTCAAGCATCGCGACATCCTGATCGGGTCGGTCGCTGCGGCCATCGCCACCGCCATCTCCTCGATCGCCCAGATGGCGATGTTCGCCTCGATGTTCGGCGGAGGACGAGACGACGAGGACCGGCCGAATCCCATCGCCTTGATCGCCGTCAGCCTGCTGGCCCCGATCGCCGCCAGCCTCATCCAGATGGCGGTATCACGCTCTCGTGAATTCGAGGCCGACCGTGGGGCCGCCGCCCTGCTCGGGACGGGCGAACCGCTCGCCCGAGCACTCGAGCGGATCGAGTCCTACGCGCAGCGGATCCCGATGCAGGTCTCGCCGGCCCAGGCCTCGGCCTACATCTCCAACCCGTTGCGCGGTGGACGAGGCCAGGCGGCCACGATGGCCAAGCTGTTCTCGACCCACCCGGCCACCGAAGAGCGCATCCGCCGTCTCCGGGAGTTCCAGGTCGTCTGAGAGTACGGTCAGACGTTCCCGAGGCCGAAGGGGTCCCCGAACGGATCGAACGAACGGGTCGGCCCCTCGTCCTCGGCGCTCGCCACGTCAGCAGGAGTGAACGCTCCGTAGCCGTCGCGCTCGAGCACGTTGGCCAACTCCGGGCCTCCGGACGCCACGATCCGACCCTTCACGAGGATGTGGATGTGGTCGGCGTGGAGTTCCTCGAGGAGGCGGTTGTAGTGGGTGATGGCGATGACGCCGAGGCCGTCCTCGGTCGTGGCTGCCTCAACCCGCCGCGAGCAATCCCGCAGCGCGTCGATGTCGAGTCCCGAATCGAGCTCGTCGAGGATCGCGATCTTCGGCCGCAGGACGGCCAGCTGCAGGGTCTCGTTGCGCTTCTTCTCGCCGCCCGACAGGTCGACGTTCAGGGGACGCTCCAGGAACCGCTCGTCGAACCCGATGCGGCCCGCCTCGGCGCGCAACAGTGCGTCGAGGTCGGCATCGCTCCGGCCCCGAGCGGCGAGCGCCTCGCTCAGCACGGCGTCGAGCCGGACGCCGGGAACCTCGCTCGGATACTGCATCACGAGGTGGAGCCCGGCCACCGAGCGTTCGAAGGTCGACAGTGCGAGCACGTCGACGCCGTCGAGGGTGACGGTGCCGCCCAGCACTTCGTAGCCGGGCTTGCCCATGATGATCGCCGAGAGGGTCGACTTGCCGGCCCCGTTCGGGCCCATGACGGCGTGTACCTCGCCCGAGGACACCGTCAGATCGATGCCGTGCAGGATCTGCTTGCCGTTGACCGAGGCTTCGAGGCCCCGGATCTCCAGAGTGCTCATGACCAGCTGACCACCACCATGCCGTCTTCGACGGCTGCGTCGTACACGGGAACCGGCTGGGTCGCCGGCAAGGTCTGGGGCTCACCGGTCTCGAGCGAGAACGCCGAGCCATGCTTCCAGCATTCGAGTTCGGCGGTCTCGCAGATGACCTCGCCCTCCGAGAGGGAGATGTCGGCGTGCGAGCAGGTGTCGCCGATGGCGTACACCCGGTCGTCGATGCGAACCACCGCGATGGCGCGACCCTCGGCCTCGACCTTCCGGGCGGTGCCGGACTCGAACTCGTCGAACGAGCAGACGACGACCTTCATCGGGACCCTCCGATTCCGCCGGCGAGCGCCGGTCCGTGTGCCGCGAGCTTGCTCGCGACCGCGAGCCGCAGCTCGGCCCGCAGCGGCGTGTCGGGCAGCTGGGAGATGACCTCGTCGAAGAATCCGAGCACGATCAACTGCTCGGCGACCTCCGGCGGCACCCCACGACTCTCGAGGTAGAAGCGCTGCTCGGCATCGATCGGGCCGACGGTCGACGCGTGGCTGCACCGCACGTCGTTCGTCTCGATCTCCAGGTTCGGAACGCTCTCGGCCCACGCCCCTTCCGAAAGGGTCAGGTTGCGATTCGTCTGGTACGCCGTGGTTCCGGGCGCGGCCGCCGGTGATCTTGATCAGCCCGGTAGACGCTGCGGGCGTGGTCGTGGACCGCACCCTTGAACAACAGATCCGACGTGGTCTTGGGGCCCGTGCCGCTGGGTCGTGCGGAAGTCGTGCATCTGGTCGCCGTCGGCGAAGTACAGCGCGGTCTGCTTGGCCGAGGCGCCTTGGCCGGCGGCCACGGCGTCGGTGCGCACCCGGGCGTAGTGACCCCCGAGCGACACGTTCGAGATGGAGATCGTCGAGTCCCGCTCACCGACCGCGTGTTGATTGGCGATCAACCAACCGGACCGGCCGATCTGGTTGACGCCGAGATACGACACCCGGGCGGCCGCCGCGACACGGAGTTCGACGATCGGAAGCACGAGCACGTCCACGTCGTCGGGGCCGGAGAACCGCTGGACGATCGAGACCTCGCTGTCGGCGCCGGCTTCCACGATCAGCACCGGGGCCGCCATGATCCCGCCCTCGTCGATCCGATGCTCGATCACGACCGGGTCGGCGAAGGCTCGACCGGCGGGTACTGGATGACGAGCGGCTCGGCGATGGCCCCGGCCAACTCCTCGAAGGCATCGGCGGCGGCGAACTGTTCGCTCGCGCCGCTCGGCCAGCAGGCCGTCCGCGCCGGCGACGGTGGTGGTCGCCACGCCGGGTCGATAGCGGCTCAGATCGAGGTCGTCGATGCGGCTGTACCGCCACACTTCCTGCTCGGGAGTGGGCAGCGTCAGGGTTGCGAACCGGTCAGCTGCGGCCCGGCGCTGCTCGTGCAGCCAGTCCGGTCCGGCAGCGCGGTGAGTTCGAGGGTAGGACTCGGCACGGCGGTAAATTCTACCATCCAGGTAGTGGAAATTCCCGAGCCGATCGCGGTGAACGGTGTGCTCAGCCTCGGTTGCGTCGGAAGAAGCGTCGCCAGCGAGATTCCGACGACTTGCGCTCCAACTCGACCTCCGCCATCGCGCCGACGCCAGCGGCGTTGACGATGTCCTCCGCGGCGTCGAGCACTGCAGCGGCGGTCCCGTCGTCGAGACCGGGTGGTTCCTCCGGTGTCGGTGGCGTGATCAGCGAACCGTGCTGCCAGGCGACGTCGGCCAACCTCGGCTCGAACCGGCGCAGCGTTCGACACCGCCACGGAGCGTCGGGCGCCAGGTCCAGATTGCACTTGCGCACCGTCTCGCCGTTGGCGTACGTGCGGCTCGAACTGCTTGCACTCCTGACGCATCGGCACGACTCCAGTCTGCCAGCGTCGGCCGGCGAGGAGACGACGCTCAGGCCGCCGCTTGCAGTCGGTCGTTGATCGCTCGCTGGAACGCGATGGCGTCGTTGCGTCCGTTGGCGTCGGTCTGCAATCGTACGAGAGACCCGTCGGCGCGGATGATCAGGAGTTCGGCGGATGCGGCCGAGCTTCGCGACGGCGCACGAGTTCCACGTTGCCGAGTTCGGAGAATCGGATGTCGGTCAAGAACCGACCCGGGGTCGCCCGCCACGGCCGGCGGTGGAAGAACACGATTCGCCGATCCGTCACGATCGCGAGCACCCGTCCGGCCAACACGCCATCGAGCTCGTGCAGCCGCGGCGGCGCCGAGATCCTGCGCCTGTCCGGATCGGTGCGCCGTACCACCTCGTTCGGCCACGATCGCCGGCGACCTCGTCCGCGATCGTGACGGCGAGCGACCTCACGAGTCGCTCACCCGGAGCGAGTGACTGAGCCACTCGCTGCGTCATTCGTCGTTCGTAACGCCCCACGACAGACGATCCTCCGTGTCGGCTTCCCGCACCACAGAGAAGCTCCGGGTGACATGGTAACCCACCTGGGCGAGGCTGGTCCTCGAGTCAGACTCGCTCACACTTCGTGACCGTGAGCGAACTGTTGAGACGATCGGCCTTCGAACAACGAAGGCAACACCCGGGAGAATCTCACGTTCAGCGCTATGCGACGCAACTTGGTGGGGCCGTCGAAGGCAGCCGTCAGCCCACCGAGCCTTCCATCTGGAGTTCGATCAACCGGCTCCACTCGACGGCGTACTCCATCGGCAGAGTGCGGGTCACGGGCTCGATGAAACCGTTCACGATCATGCCCATCGCCTGCTCCTGGGAGAGGCCCCGGCTCTGGAGATAGAACAGCTGCTCGTCCGCGATCTTGGACACCGTCGCCTCGTGGCCGATCTGGGCGTCGCGCTCGCCGACCTCCATGTAGGGCAGGGTCCGGCTCGGAGTCCTCGTCGAGGATCAGCGCATCGCACTGCACGTGGCTCTTGCACCCGTAGGCGCCCTCGTCCACTCGAACCAAGCCGCGATAGGTCGTGATACCACCGTCTTTGGAGATCGACTTGGACACGATCTTCGACGACGTTTCGGGAGCAGCGTGGACCATCTTGGCCCCTGCGTCCTGATGCTGACCGGGCCCGGCATAGGGCCACGCTGAGCACCTCGCCCGTCGCCTTCGGGCCGACCAGGTACACCGATGGGTACTTCATCGTCAGCTTGGAGCCGATGTTGCCGTCGATCCACTCCATGTGACCCTCGGCTTCCACCCGGGCCCGCTTGGTCACCAGGTTGTAGACGTTGGGTGACCAGTTCTGGATCGTGGTGTAGGTGACGCGAGCACTCGGCTTGACGACGATCTCGACGACCGCCGAGTGGAGTGAGTCGCTGGTGTAGACCGGCGCCGAACATCCCTCGATGTAGTGAACCTTGGAGCCCTCGTCGGCGATGATCAGCGTCCGCTCGAACTGCCCGGCGTTCTCGGAGTTGATCCGGAAGTACGCCTGCAGTGGCATCTCGACCTTCGACGCCCGGCGGCACGTAGATGAACGAGCCACCCGACCAGACCGAGGTGTTCAGGGCGGCGAACTTGTTGTCGCCGGGCGGGATCACCGTGCCGAAGTACTGCTTGACCAACTCGGGGTACTCGCGCAGCGCGGTGTCCATGTCGCAGAACAGGATCCCCTGCTTCTCGAGATCGTCCCGGTTGCGGTGATAGACGACCTCGGACTCGTACTGCGCGGTCACACCGGCCAGGTATTTGCGCTCGGCCTCGGGGATCCCCAGCTTCTCGTAGGTCGCCTTCATCTGCTCCGGCAGCGCGTCCCACTCGTCGACCACGCCGGCGCTCGTCGGCTTGATGTAGTAGTAGATCGAGTCGAAGTCGATGTCGGGCATGTTCTTCGCGAACCACTCCGCCATCGGCTTGCGGTCGAACATCCGCAGGCTGCGCTGGCGCATGCCACGCATCCAATCCGGCTCGCCCTTCCACCAGCTCATCTGGTCGACGACGTCGGCGTTGACGCCGCGCTCGGGACGAAAGACGTACTGTTCGTCGTCGGCCCAGCCGAGTTCGTACTTGGAGAGGTCCAGATCGAAGCTCATCGCTGCTCCCGGGGTGCGTGCGGTCGGGGAATTTGCACTACGTGCATAGTAACAATCCCAGCGCCTCCTGCCACCGCTCTGGCCCGAACCGAGCTCGATCGGGCAGGCTGAGGCCATGGCCAGCTCGCCCTCCGTCTCCGCCCTGTTCGACCCCGAGGCCTGGGACGAGGTCCCGGGGTTCGGGTTCTCCGACATCACGTATCACCGGGCCAAGGCGCACGGAACCGTTCGCATCGCGTTCGACCGACCCGAGGTCCGCAACGCCTTTCGCCCCCACACCGTCGACGAGCTCTACACCGCGCTCGAGCACGCGAGGCAGTCGACCGATGTCGGGTGTGTGTTGCTGACCGGCAACGGCCCGTCGCCCAAGGACGGTGGGTGGGCCTTCTGCAGCGGTGGAGACCAGCGCATCCGGGGCAAGGACGGCTACAAGTACGCCGAGGGGGACACCGCCGGCACGATCGATCCCGGTCGCTCCGGTCGGCTCCACATCCTCGAGGTGCAGCGCCTGATCCGGTTCATGCCCAAGGTCGTGATCTGCGTCGTGCCCGGCTGGGCGGCCGGCGGCGGACACTCGCTGCACGTCGTCTGCGACCTGACGATCGCGAGCCGCGAGCACGCCCGGTTCAAGCAGACCGACACCGACGTGGCCAGCTTCGACGCCGGATACGGCTCCGCCTATCTCGCCCGCCAGGTCGGCCAGAAGTTCGCTCGCGAGATCTTCTTCCTCGGCCAGGAGTACGGCGCCGAGGAGATGCAACGGATGGGGGCGGTGAACGCCGTGGTCGACCACGCCGACCTCGAACGGTTCGCGTTGGATTGGGGCCGGATCGTGAACGGCAAGAGCCCGATGGGCCAGCGGATGATCAAGTTCGCCTGCAACCTGATCGACGATGGCCTCGTCGGCCAGCAGATCTTCGCGGGAGAGGCGACCCGGGCTCGGCTACATGACCGACGAGGCCGCCGAGGGTCGGGATTCGTTTCTGGAGAAGCGAGCCTCGACTGGACCCCATATCCCTGGTACTACTGAGGTCGCCTCCGAAGGGCTACCGTCCCGCCCATGAGCGAAGTCACCGATCGAATGACCCGACTGATCGACGGGTTCGACGCCCGGGTCCAGGCCGCCTCGGCCGATGCCTGGACCAACGCCTCGCCGTGCGAGGGCTGGACGGCGCGCGACGTCGTCACCCACGTCAGCGACAACTTCATCAACATCGTCAACGGCCTGACCGCATCCGAGCATCCGACGATGACCGACGACGAGTCCGCTCCTGACGGCTGGGCTCGCTTCGACCGCCATGCGGGACGCACTGGCCACGGCCGATCTGTCGGTCAATCTTCCCGGGCCGATGGGACCGATGCCCGCCGAGCAGGTGCTCGGTCGCCTCGTCGCCTCCGACGTGCTCGTCCACACCTGGGATCTGGCTCGGGCCGTGGGCGGCGACGAACAACTCCCGGCCGATCTCGTGGCCGGTGCGTACTCCGGCCTCAAGCCGATGGACGCCATGATCCGTCGACCCGGCGTCTTCGGTCCCAAGACGCCATGCCCGGAAGGCGCCGACGAGCAGACCGAGTTCCTCTGCTTCCTCGGCCGGCCGGTCTGACCGTTCCGCCCGACCCCGCTCCGACCCGTTCCCGGGGCCGGGTTCAGGCTCGTGCGTAGCGGGCCGGGACCCGGACCGGGGCGAACCGACGGGGCAATGGCGTCTGCCACGGGGCCAGCAGCACCAGTCCGGCCAGCAGCACCGGGAGTGCGAGCGCGTCGTGCGCATGCACTCCGTGGGTGCGGCTGATGTGCAGCACGACGGGGCTCAGATGAGCGAACTTCAGCGCCGGCCAGGCCACCGCGACCGCCAGCGCGACGACGCCGGCTGCGGTCCGAACGGCACTGCGCCGCTGCCCCCCGGCCAGGATCGCCAGACCGAGGAGCAACAACGGAATCGTTGCGACGTCCGCGACCTTCACCGGCGGCACGAGTCGCGAGAAGCTCCAGAGATTCGGAAGGTCCGACGGGACCACGAAGGCACGCCAGATCACGGCGCCAACCATGACGACTCCACCGACCGCCAGACGCTCCACACGCTTCATGGTCCATGGAATCGGACGATCAGGCTGGCACTCCAGCACCTTGGGCAAGACTTGTGGGACTCCTGAACGAACCGTCACCAACGGTCCGGCGCGGTTCAAGGCCCGCCGACTCAGGGCCCCCGTGACCAGCACATCGTTCGCCGCTCGGTGATCACGACGTCCATCGGCCGGTCCCAGGGATCGATGGGCAGATCGTGCACGAGCTGATCGTCGAAGGCGACGCCGATCGTGCACGCTCGCATAGCCGTGGGGAGCCAGCGGTCGTAGAACCCGCCGCCGTAGCCGAGGCGGCTCCCGGCGAGATCGAACGCCAACCCCGGCACGACGACGACATCGATCGAATCCGGGTCGACGGACGGTCCGAGCGGTTCGAGGACCCCGAAACCGGATCGCTGGAACGAGGTCCCCGGTCCCACCTCGACCATCACCAGGTTGCGCCCCTCGACCCGGGGAAGGATCAGGCCATCCGTGGCGAGCCAGTGCTTGTTGGCGGTCGAGATGTCGATCTCGTCGCCCATCGGTACGAACGAGGCGATGCGCGCCATCGGCGGCACCCGTCGAAGCAGCTCGGCTGCGACCCCCGCTGCGGCCGCGTCGCTCGCGGAGACACCGATCGCCCGGCGGCGAGCGCGGGCAGCGGCGCGGACGTGACGCTTGGCGACCTCGGCGTCCCCGGAGTGATTCATGCGGCTCATTCTCGTATGCTCGGCCCTGCCCAAGCCGCTCCGGAGTGATCGACCATGCCCGCCTCTCGCACGTTGCGCACGTCGCGCCGCCGCCCGCTGACCGCCGACGAGCGGTCGAAGTGGTCGCGATGGCTCGATCGCCTCGCGGGACGGGAGGCCGGGTCGTACGAGTTCGACGAGGACGCGGTGCACCAGGCCTGGCAGGAACGTCGGCTGCGCATGGCGTACCAGTTGGTCACCGACATCGATGGCGTTCCCGCCGGTGCCAAAGCGGTGCTGCGAATCGTGCAACCGACCCAGACCTGGGTGGAGGCGGGCGACTTCCTCGACCGGGTCACCGACCCTCATCTGGCCCGGGCACTCGCCGATTTCGTGCTGTCCGACGTCGTGGAGGCGTTGCCGCTGATTCGTGCAGCGCTTCCCGATGATCGGTGCTACTTGTCGTTCAGCGCCTCGGCGGCTCAGCTCGAGGATCGGATGTTCGCGTCGCGTCTGGCCTCCCGCCTCGACACTGCGGCGATGGATGCGTCGGGGCTCGTGGTGGAGCTGTGCGACCCCGAGACCGTCTCGGATTGGGACGCACTCACCGACACGGCGACCGAACTGCGACACGTCGGCGTGGTCCTGGCGATCGAGGACGCGGGCGAGGAACCGGGCGACCTGATCTATCGGGATCGGTGCGGTGCGGAGGTCGTCCGGCTCGATCGTCAGCTCGTCTCCAACAGTGAGCAGTGGGCGCACGAGCGGATGGTCGTCGACTCGACGGTCAAGTTGTGCCGGGAGGTCGGCCATCGCACGATCGCCCAGGGCGTCGAATCCGACGACACCCTGGTCTGGCTCCGGGATCTCGGCGTCGACTACCTCTGTGGCCGGTTCATCGCCTGGCCCGAGCCGCTCGAGGCCCTCTTGGAACGATTCGAACGATCGGAATCGAACAGCGACGACTGACTCGCGGGCGTTCAGTCGTGTTGACTGAACCCGCCGAGCTTGCCTCGGAAGAAGAGCAACGGGGCCGGCTCCGCGCCGTCCCACGTGTCCAGATCGGCGACGCGCCCGAGCACGAACAGGTGGTCCCCCATCGTGTGTACCGACTCGATCTCGCAGTCGATCCAGGCGATGACGCCGGTGAGGACCGGAGAGTCGAGAGGTGATGGCCGCCAGGAGAGTCCGGTGAAACGCGAGTCCTCGGTGGCGGGCTTGGCGAATCGCCAACACAGCTCGGCCTGATCGGCACCGAGGACGTTGACGCAGAACCGGCCGCTCGCCTCGATCGCCTTCCAGCTCTCCGAACTCTCCATCGGGAAGAACCCGACGAGCGGCGGATCGAGCGAGACACTGGTGAACGAACCGATCGTCATGCCGTGCGGCACGCCCTCGTGGCTCCCGGTCACCACCGTCACGCCGGTGGGAAAATGTCCAAGAACCTGTCGGAAGCGCAGTGCGTCGAACTCAGCCACGGCCCGAGAGTATCGAAGGACGTCAGTCGTCCGCCGGAGGCTCGGGGATCTCCACGAAGATGCACTCCCCCGGGCACACCTCGGCCGCCTCGATCACGGCGTAGTGAGAACGGCCGGGGACGTCGGCCAAGCTGCGCGACCCGCCGGGATCGTTGAGCGCCTGACCGCCTTCCTTCACGTAGGCGATGCCGTCCTCCAGCAGGGTGAACACTTCCGGACACCGGTCGACGCACAATCCGTCGCCGGTGCAGAGGTCCTGGTCGATCCACACCCGCATGATCTCCGACGCTACCGGCCGTACCGTGTCGGATGCCGGGCCCTGCCACGTGTCAGGCTCTCGGAATGTCCGAGGCCCCGGTCGCACCCCGTAAACCCCATACCTGGAATCGCCCGACCGGTGAGGTCGACGACCCGTGGGCGTGGCTCGTCGATCGCGACGACCCCGACACCATCGCCTACCTCGAAGCGGAGAACCGCCACACCGACGCGTGGATGGCGGAACGCGGCGACGTCGTCGACGAGATCTTCGGCGAGATCAAGGCCAGGATCCAGGAGACCGACGCCGAGGCACCCGTCCGCAAGGGCCCGTGGTGGTACGTGACCCGAACCGAGCAGGGCGCGAACTACGGCATCCACTGTCGGGGCACCTCGGCCGACACCGCCGATTCACAGGTGCTCCTGGACGAGAACGTGGAAGCCGCCGGCCACGACTACTTCGCGCTCGGCGCCTTCGACATCTCGCCCGACCACCGGCTGCTCGCCTACTCCGTCGACACCGACGGCGGCGAGGAGTACGAGCTGCGGTTCCGCGACCTCACCGCTGGAACCGATCTCGACGACGGATCAGCGGCACGTACTACGGCACGGCGTGGTCGGCCGATTCGACGGTCCTGTTCTACGTCCGTCCCGACGAGGCGATGCGCCCGTATCAGGTGTGGCGCCATCGCCTCGGCACCCCGTCGACAGCGACCAACTCGTGGTGCAGGAGGACGACGATCGCTTCTTCCTGACGGTCGAGATGTCACGCAACGAAGCGGCCGTACTGTTCCACAGCGAATCGAAGCTCACCACCGAGTGCTGGTGGATCCCGGCGAGCGAACCGACGGCGTCGCCCGCGACGCTGCTCGGCCGCACCGAAGGACACGAGTACTCCGCGGAGCACTGGGGCGATCGTTGGGTGTTCCTCTCCAACCGGGACGCCGAGGACTTCCAGGTGCTGACGGCGCCGATCGACCGGCCATCGGCGACGGAGGTGCTCGACGCCCATGTGGCGGGCCGGCGGATCCTGTCCGCCGAACCGTTCGCCGGCCATCTCGTGCTGCACGAATGGGCCGACGCCCGCCAACGGCTGCGGGTTCGGTTCCGCGACGGATCCGAATCGGTGGTCGAGCTCGGCGAGACCCCGGCCGAGGTCGAGTTCGGGGACAACCCGGAGTACGACTCCGAGACGTTGCGGTTCTCGTACCAGGCCCTCAATCTCCCGCACACGGTGTACGAGCAGCACGTGGCGACGAACGAGCGCCGGATGCTCAAGCAGACCCCCGTGCTGGGAGTGGACCTCGCCCGCTACCGCTCGACGCGCACCTGGGCCGTCGCCGACGACGGCACACGGATCCCCGTCGACCTGGTGCACCGCGACGACACCGCCCTCGACGGATCCGCGCCGGTGTTGCTCTACGGCTATGGCGCCTACGAGACCTCGGTTCCTCCGTACTTCTCCGTGGCCCGGCTCTCGCTGCTCGACCGAGGATGGGTGTTCGCGCTGGCCCATCCGCGAGGTGGGGGTGAGCTCGGACGTCGTTGGTACCTCGACGGGAAACTGCTCGCCAAACGCAACACGTTCACGGACTTCACCGCGTGCATCCGCCACCTCGTCGAGGAAGGAGTCGGCGCCCGCGATCGCATCGCGATCCGCGGCGCGTCGGCCGGCGGGCTGCTCGTCGGCGCGGCGATGGATCTGGACCCGGACGCGGTCGCAGCCGTGATCGCGGGGGTGCCGTTCGTCGACGTCGTGTCGACGATGAGCGACCCCTCGTTGCCGCTGACCATCACCGAATGGGAGGAGTGGGGGGACCCGCGCACCGAGCCCTACGCGTCCTACATGGCGTCCTACTCGCCGTATGACAACGTCGCCTCGCGCGCCTACCCGGCGATGTACGTGACCGCCGGCCTCAACGACCCGCGGGTGTCCTACCACGAGCCGGCCAAGTGGGTCGCCAAGATCCGAGCGATGCGAACCAACGCCGCTCCGATCCTCTTGAAGACCGAGATGGGCGCCGGACACGGCGGCCCGTCGGGGCGCTACGACGCCTGGCGGGACGAAGCGATGACCCTCGCCTTCCTCCTCGACGTCGTGTGACGCGTCGGGCGAGATCAGCTGAAGACGGCCACGGCCACGGCGGCGAGGAACAGCCCCGCGTTCCTCGCCACGGTGCGGGCGCCGATCGGGCGGGACGAGCGTCCGCCGAAGCAGGCGCACGGCGGTCGGATGCCCTCGCGCAGGCGCAGGGCGATCAACGTCGTGAAGGCGGCCAGCAACACCGCAGTGGCCGCCCCGGCCAGCGGGCGAGCCACTCCGATCACCAGCATCGACGCCAACCCGAGCTCGACCCACGGCAGGACCGGGACGGCGAACGCCGGCGCCGAAGTCTCCGGCCTGAGCCGGCCAGGTCGGGCTGGCGAGCTTCGATGCCCCGGCGAGGGCCATCACCAGGCCGAGTGCGATGGCCACGAGGTCCAGGAGGGCGCCGATCAGCTCGGATCGAGGTGGATGGCCAGGCCCTCGGCTGCGGCGAAGACGTCGATCCCGCCGCCGAGCCCTGTTCGTGGAGCCGGGCTGCGGAGGGCATCCATCGAGGTGTCGTCGCGCACCGGATCGTGGTGATAGAGCGCGAGGCGGCGAACGTTGCCCTCGCGCGCCAGCCAGACGGCGAACTCCGAGTGCAATGGCCCCAGTCGCGCTTCTGCGAACTCCTCGGGGGTGTACTGCGCGTCGTGGATCAGCAGGTCCACGTCCTGCACCAGCTCGCGCACGTTCGCACCGGCCGCGAAGGACCCGTCGAGCGGCATCTGATGGTCGGAGATGTAGGCGATGCTGACGCCGTTCCAGGTCACGGAATCGAGGGTGTTCCCCACGTGCGGCACGAGGCGGGAGGTGATCTCGGCGTCACCGATCCGGAACTCGGTGTTCCCGACGTCGTGGATCCGAATCGTTCCGGGCAGGGCGTCGATCCCGACGGGAACGTGGGGTGGACTCAAGAAGTTCCGCACGGCCTCATCGAGCGTGCGCCCGTCCGGCTGGACCGGTCCGTAGATGTCGAGCTCTGCTCCGGCGGCGAGGATCGGCTTGAAGAACGGCAGCCCTTGGGCGTGATCCCAGTGGAGGTGGGTGAGGAGGCACGCGCCCCGAAACGTCCCGTCGATCGGCTGGGTCAGGCCGAAATAGCGCAGACCGGTGCCGAGGTCGAACAGGATCGGCCGCTGACCGGGGACCGCGAGGGAGACGCACGACGTGTTGCCGCCGTACCGTTGGACGTCTTCGCCATGGCACGGCGTCGAACCGCGAACCCCATGGAACGTGACCAGAACTCCTCGTTCTCCCCCGATGAGCACGCGACGCTAGAGAACGCTTGGACAAAATGTAAATCTCTGGCCGCGTGACGTCCGTCGCACAGCGATCCATCATCCGGTCCGGCTGCCGACAGTACGGTGCGGCCATGCAACGACGGTCCCGAACGGTGATGGGTGCAGCGCTGCTCGCGGCGGTGCTGACCTGGTCCGGCGCCGGAAGCGACCGAGCCGGGGAGACGCCGGCCGCGCCGCCCGCCGAGCCACCGGTCCCCGAAGCCATCCTCGTGGGTGATTCGGTGCTGAGAAGTGTCGTGGTGACGCCGGCGGCCGAGTCCGCGCTCTCCGCACGCCACTCCGTCCTCGTCGATGCCGAGGTCTGCCGACGGCTGGTCACCACGAGTTGCACGGCCCAAGGTCTCACCCCGAACACCGCGCTCGATGCGCTCGTGGCGCACGAAGGGGACTTCGGCGACGTGCTCGTCGTCGAAGCCGGGTACAACGACGCCTCGATCTCCAGCGCGGTCGATCAGCTCATGGCGGAGGCCCGTCGCCAAGGCGTGCGAACCGTGGTCTGGCTGACCTACCACGAAGGCGGCACCTACGCCGGGGCCTACCGATCGCACAACGCGGTGCTCGCGACCAAGGCGGCCGAGTACGACGAACTCGTCGTCGCCGACTTCCACGGCTATGCGCATCCCCATCCCGAATGGTTCGCGAGCGACGGCCTCCACCTCAACTCGGCCGGAGCACTCGGCCTCGCCGAGTTCTTGGGCGACGTGCTCGACCGCGCCACCGCGAGCGAACCGAGCGAGCGTTGCGCACCGAGCCACGTCGCCTCACCGGCGGTCCAGTCCACTGGTGAGTGGGTGAGTACCGACGGCGGGATCCACCGGCTCGACCAGGCGGTTCGTCTCGTCGACACGCGCCCGTACCTGCTCCCGCCGGGCGGAGACCGGCTCCTCGGCGTGCAGGTGGTCGGGCGGGCAGGGATTCCGGCCTCGGCCTCGGCGGCATTGGTGACGGTCACGGCGGTCGACGCCTGCGCCACGAACTACGTGACGGCCTACCCGTGCGGCGCGGCGATCCCCGAGGCGTCGATGGTCAATCTGGCCGTGCACGAGACCGTGGCCAATGCCGCCATCGTCCGTCTCGGCCCGACCGGGGCGTTGTGTCTTCGATCGGATCGACCCGCCGACCTCCTCGTCGACGTGGCCGGCTGGATCGGCCCGGACGGCGCTCCCCTCGCGCTCGAGGCCCCGGTGCGGATGGTCGACACCCGTTTCGGTGCCCAGCAGCTCCTGCGCGTCGTCCAGCGTGCCGTCGACGCCGGAGGGACGTTGTCGATCCCGATGGGGTCCGCCGTCGGCGGGGCGCACACCGTGGCGATCAACCTCACGGCCGTCGAGCCCGAAGCCGCCGGCTTCCTCAGCGTCTCCCCCGGCCCGTGCACGAGCGACGTTCCGTCGTCCTCGAATCTGAACGTGTCGGCGAACCGGACGGCCGCAGCGGCGGCGTTCTCCGCCCTGGGGGACGACGGCAGCCTGTGCGTGTATTCGTCGACCAGGACCGACGTCATCGTGGACCTGGCGGCGACGGACGCGGTCGACGGGTCGACGACCGTCGCCCTGCTCCGGCCGGTCTCGCCCCGCCGGCTCCTCGACACGCGACCGACCGGACCTGCGTCGACGGCGAGGGTGCATCTCGATCTCGGCGATCCCGAGCTCGGCGCGCCGCCGGGGGCGGTGGGAGCCGTCCTCGACATCGTCGGCACCGACGTCCAACAAGGGGGCTACGTCACCGCCGGCCCGTGCGCCGACGGTCCGCTGGCCTACGTGTCGAACCTGAACGTCGAGCGGGGAACGACCGTGGCGAACCTGGCGACCGTCGCTGCGAACGGGGCGGGAGCGATCTGTCTGGACCGTTCGGCCCCGATGGCGCTGGTGATCGACGTCGAGGCCTGGCTCATCGAGACCGCCACGACGGCTCAGAATCCCGACGATCCCTCACCCACCGGGTAGCCGCACGCGACCGTCGCCGGCCCGTTCGACCAAGCCGTCGGCGACGAGGGTGTCGACGATTCGTGCCGCCCGCTCGGCGGTGGTCTCGATGAGCGCAGCCACCTCGTCGGCGCCGATCGCACCGCGTCCGAGTCGCGCCAGCACCTCGCCCCGGGCTTGGCGATCGGAACCGGCGAAGCGGGCTTGACGCACGCTCACCCCAGCCGAGCCGACCGCAGGATCGGGCTCCTGACACCCGGAGCGGTGCCACTCGCACCACGACCGGATGGGACATGCCGGGCAGTTCGGCCGGGGCCGGCAGACGGAGGCGCCGAGGTCGAGCAGGACCTGATTCCACGTCCACGGTTCGTCGTCGTCCGCCCACCGATCGGCGAGTTGCTGTGCTCGTGACGCCGTCAGTCGTGCTCCCGTGACCCGAGCCAGGATGCGTGCCACGTTCGTGTCCACCACCGCAGCAGGGAGTTCGTGGGCGAACGCCCGCACGGCGCGAGCGGTGTACGGGCCGATCCCCGGAAGCGCCATGAGCGCATCGATCTCGTCGGGCCAGCGCCCGTCCCGCTCCGTCACGATGGCGACGGCGGTTGCGTGGAGGTGCTTGGCTCGCCGCGGATACCCGAGCCCCTGCCACGCCCGCAGCACGGCACCGAGCGGTGCAGCCGCGCAGGCCGCAGGATCCGGGAACTCGGCGAGGAATGCCTCCCACTTGGGGATGACCCGAGCCGCCTGCGTCTGCTGGAGCATCACCTCCGACACGAGCACCGCCCATGGATCGCGTGTGCGCCGCCACGGGAGGTCGCGCAATCTCGGGACACCCCAGGTCACGACGGCCTGTCGGAAGGCGTCGAAGGACTCGACCGGTTCCGTCAGCTCGTCTCCGGAGTCCTGCACCAGTAGACCTCGGTGAGGTACGGGAGGGTGAACGGCTCGGGGTAGCTCGCCAACACCTCGGCGACCTCGGCGAGGAACTCTCGGCGACGTTCCGGTTCGAGGACGCTCACGTAGCTGCGCGACTCGATCGAGGCCAGCAGATCGGCGTGGGCGACGGTGTCGGTCCAGCGCCACCGGCCCCGCCGAGCGGGTTCGAAGCGGCTCGAATCGTCGAGCACGGCGCGCCAGTCGACCTCGATCGTGTCGGGCCGGTTCCCGACCTCGCGCACCTTCTCGAACAACACCTTCACGGGGCGATGACGTTCGTCGGCCTCGTTCCAGAGCAGGGCGAGCCACCCGCCCGGGCGCAGGACGCGGGCGATCTCGGCCAACGCCTCGGGCGGCCGGAACCAGTGGAAGGCCTGAGCGACGACGACGGAATCGACCGAGTGGTCCGGGAGCGGGATCGCCTCCGCGCTGCCCTCGATCGGTCGGACGTCGGGCAGGAGCGCTTCGAGCTGGGCCCGCATCGCCGCCAGCGGTTCCACGGCCACGACATCGGCGCCGAGGTCTCGCAGGATCCGGGTGAACTTGCCGGTCCCCGCGGCGAGGTCGAGCACCCGATGACCGGGCGCCCACCCGAATTCCTGCGCGAGATGGGCCACGGCGTCGGCCGGGTACCCGGGTCGGCCCCGCTCGTAACTCGCCGCGGTCCGTTCGAACGCCGCCGCCAGGGTGTCGCGTTCGATCGTCACTCGGACCAGGCGCCATCCGCGTCGTAGGGGCGCTCGCGCTGCGGCGCGGCGGCGCGCTTCCAGACCATCACCCGGCGACGGAAGTAGCAGACCTCGTTGCCGTCCTGGTTCCAGGCCTTGGTCTCGACGGTCACCACGCCTCGGTCGTCGCGGGACTTCGACTCCTGGACGTCGAGCACCCGGGTCTCGGCGTGGATGGTGTCGCCATGGAAGGTGGGCGACTTGTGCTGCAGCGTCTCGACCTCGAGGTTGGCGATGGCCGCCCCGCTCACGTCGGGGACGCTCATGCCGAGCACGAGCGAGTAGACGAGGTTCCCGACCACGACGTTGCGGCCCTGCACGCTCTTCGAGGCGAACCAGTCGTTGGTGTGCAGTGGATGGTGGTTCATCGTGATCATGCAGAACAGATGATCGTCGTACTCGGTGATGGTCTTGCCCGGCCAGTGCCGGTACACGTCTCCCACCACGAAGTCCTCGAGATGGCGGCCGAAGGGACGCTCGTGAATCGTCATGAGCGCCGACCATAACGGGATCGCGTCAGCGGCGAGAAGCCCCTCTGGTCACTCCGACCGTGGGGCCGGGGGCCACGACAGATCACTCGTCTCGTCGCTCGGACGGCGACGACGGCCATAGGCCTCGGCCCATTCGATGCCGCTGGTGTCGTCCTCGGTGGCTCGGGCGGCTTCCTCGCGCAGGCTCCGGAGGCGGTCTCTCCGGTCGATCGACCAGGGCCCCACGCGCAGGCTGAGATAGGCGCCGGCCCCGAGCACGAGCGGGAACCAGTACTGAGCGAAGCGATAGGCGGCGACACCGAGTGCCGCCACGCTCTTGCTCGGCCCGAACGCGACGATCGTCGGGATCATCACCGCCTCGATGATTCCGAGCCCGCCCGGCGTGATCGGGATCACCGCCATCACGTTCGCGAGGCAGAACGCGATGATCAGTCCGTCGAGTGCGATGTGCCCGCCGAAGGCCCGGAGGAAGACGAGCAACGCCGCCGCGTCGAGCAGCCAGTTGAGCGCGGCCCACAGCGCGACCCGGGCGAGCAAGCGCGGATCGTCGAACAACTCACGGATCCGGTCGGCGACGTGGCGGACCAGCGTGATCGCCCGGTCGGCGTCGAGACGCAGCTTCAGTGCCACCCAACGAGCGATCCGCTCGGAGCGCTGCTGTCCCTTCAACAGGCCGGCGACGATCGCTCCACTCAGGCCGATGAGGACGATGCCGACGATGGCTGCGGTGCCGTAGAACGGGTTGACACCGCGGATCGGGATCGACACGAGCAGGCCGAGGAGCAGGATGATGTTGAGCATCACCGCCGAGCCCAGCCCGACCGTCGCCAGCGCGAACCCGGCGTCGGTGGTGGCCACACCGGACAGGGTCAACAGCCGGTATCCGAGAGCGGAACTCGCCGCGCTCCCGGCCGGCATCACCCCCGACAGGGCGCGAGTCGACAGCTGGATCCGGTACAGCCGGGGCAGCGAGATCGAGTGCTCCGGCAGTGCGGCCCTGGTGAGCAGGGAATAGCAGAACAGGGCGAGCAGCTCCAACGCGAACCCGAAACCGATCAGGAACGGGTCCACCCGCCGGATGTCCTCGGCGGCACCGAGGAACAGCGGGATGGTCGGGATCACGAAGTAATAGATCAGGAAGAGGCTGACCATCACCTTGAGGGTCCCCTTGACCACCGGCCACCGGGCCAGGCGCGGCGCGAGCGGGACCGCCGACGCATCGAAGTCGTCGTCGCCCCCCTCTCGCGGCGATGGCAGCGGGCGGTTCACCTGTCTCTTGCTAGCCGAAATACTCACGTTCGTAACGCACCCACACGGGTTCAGCGACAGGCAGGGCGCCTCGCCGGACCGTCCATTCAATCAACGCAACGGCGCAGTGACCGGGGACCCGTCTCACGACGGGGGCACCACCGAGAACGCCGTGCGCAGCCGATCCAGCTGCTCGTCGACGCGTTCGCCCAGCTCGGCAGGGGTTTTGCCCAGGCGGACGATCACCAGGTCACGCTCGGGATCGACGACGATGCGCTGGGTCTCGTATCCGTTCGCCGAGAAGGCCGATCGCGACCGGAACCAGGTCCACCAGTGTGACCCGTAACCATGTCGCTCCGAGGTCGGGACGGTCGCCCGGGCCGGGGTGCGGGCGGATTCCACCCATCCGTCGGGGAGCAGCGCCGAGTCCTGCCACCGCCCGCCGCGCAGGTACAGCAACCCGAATCGAGCGAAGTCGCGAGCGGTCGCGTAGACGTAGGAGGACCCGACGAACGTACCGCGGTCGTCGAACTTGGGGCTGGCCGACGACATCCCGAGCGGGCCGAAGAGGCGATCGGCGAGGAACCGCTCCATGCGCCCCCGTCCACCGTCGGGATCGGCCGCCCCGCCGAGCAGGTCGGTGGCGATCCGAGCGAGGATGTTGGTGGTTCCGCTCGAGTAGCTCCACACCGTTCCCGGCGGGTGCTCGGCCGGCTGGTCGGCGGCGTAGGCGGCGTGGTCGCCCTGACCCGACCCGAACAGCATCTCGATCACGTCGGACGCCTCACCGTCGACGTAGTCCTCCACGAAATGCAGGCCGCTCGACATCTCGAGCAGGTCGCGGATCGTGATCGCCGACCGATCGTCATCGGCCCAGGCCGCCACCGGCGCCGGGGCGTCGAGGTCGACCAGGCCGTCTCCCACGAGGAGCCCGAACACGGCGTGGGTGATGCTCTTGGCCATCGACCAGGAGATCAGGGTGGTGTCGGGCCCGCACTCCGGGCCGTAGCGCTCGGTGACGATCTCGCCGCCTCGCACCACCACGAGCGCCAACGACAGGCCGAAGGTGCCCTCGTCGGAGAAGAGTTGGTCCACGAGCGCCTCGACGTCACGGTCATCGAGGGGGCGCTGGGGCCACGCGAGCGTTGGCCAGGCGACGGCAGGGGGTTGCACCGGGAAGTCCGACATGCCGGCGAAGGTAGTCCGGCCGCGGGGCGGCCGTCACCGAACCTCGAGGTCGACCCACTTGTTCGGAACCTCGGGCACGGGCCCGGTCGCCAAGGCCACCGCTTCGTCCGGGAACTCGGCCCGCAGCACCAGCGACCGGTGCTCCGGCCGCACGAACCCACCGTCGATCATGTCGTGCACCAACTGGAACATCGCCCGCCAGTAACCGTCGACGTCGAGGAACACGATCGGCTTGGCCTGCAGCGCGAGCTGGGTCCACGTGAGCATCTCGGTGATCTCCTCGAGCGTCCCGAAGCCACCCGGCAGCGCAACGAAGCCGACCGAGAGATCGGCCATCACCGCTTTGCGGGTGTGCATGTCCGGCACGACCCGGAGTTCGGTGAGTCCGGTGTGGGCGAGCTCCTTGTCGGCGAGGAACTCGGGGATGACCCCGATCGCCTCTCCCCCCTCGGCCAACACGGCGTCGGCCACGACGCCCATGAGCCCGGCGTGACCGCCGCCGTACACCAGGCCCACGTTCCTCCGAGCGAGCCGGCGACCGAGCTCTTCGGCGGCGGCCCGATAGACCCCCCGGCTGCCGAGATTCGTGCCGGTGTACACCGCGACGCGGGTGGGGGTGACGGGGGTGGAGGAGGGCATCTCCCGAGCGTGGCACACGCCACCTGGGTCGCAGGACGGCTTTGTCGACTTGGATTCCGGGCCTCCGGCCCTTGGTCGGTACTGTCACTGGGCATGACCGCCCCCGATCTCCAGGCCGCCGCGACCCATCTCGACACCGCTCACGCCGCCGTCGGGCGGGCCCTGCGCAAACTCGCCGACCAGGGCGGGCCGGACAAGAATCAGGTCCTCGCCTACGACCTGGCTCACGCCGCCTCGGCGGTCGCGACGGGTCGGGCGATGCTCGACTACGGGGCGAAGGGCGAGGTCGAGGGCAAGCTCACCTGCGCCTTCGTCGCCGACGCCCTGCACGATCTGATCAGCAAGCTGATCGGGCGGGAGCAGCTGTGGGGCGTGCAGGCCGACGTCTTCGCCGAGTCCCACGACTTCGTGGCCACCTACCGGGCTCCGGAGTTCCTCGCCTCCCTCGCCGATCAGCCGGGCCCCAACCACCTCGACGACGAGTTCGAGATGGTCGGCGACACCTTCCGAGCCTTCGCCGAGAACGAGATCAAACCGGTCGCCGAGCACGTCCATCGCCACAACGAGGACGTGCCGGAGCGCATCATCTCCGGGCTCGCCGAGATGGGCGCCTTCGGTCTCTCGGTGCCGGCCGAGTACGGCGGGTTCTCCGAGGGAGGCGACGGTGAGTACCTCGCCATGGTCGTGGCCACCGAGGAGCTGTCGCGGGGCTCGCTCGCCATCGGCGGCTCGTTGATCACCCGCCCCGAGATCCTCACCCGGGCCCTCGTGAAGGGCGGCACCGAGGATCAGAAGTCCGAGTGGCTGCCGAAGCTCGCCTCGACCGAGGTGATGGCAGCGGTCGCCGCGACCGAGCCCGACTACGGCTCGGACGTCGCCGGCTTCACCGTGACCGCCACCCCGGCGGCCGGGCCGGACGGCGCGCCCGGTTACGTCATCAACGGCGTCAAGACGTGGTGCACGTTCGCCGCTCGCGCCGATGTGCTCATGCTCCTGGCCCGCACCGACCCGGATCGTTCCAAGGCCCATCGAGGCCTGTCGCTCTTCATCGTGCCCAAGCCGCAAGGTGAAGGGCACGGTTTCCAGTTCGCGCAGGAGTTCGCTCAGGCCGACGGAAGCGTCGGGAAGATGGAAGGCCGGGCCATCGACACGATCGGTTACCGGGGCATGCACAGCTACGAGGTCGCCCTCGACGGCTGGTGGGTGCCGGCGGACAACCTGGTCGGTGGCGAGGACGGGCTCGGCCGAGGGTTCTACCTCCAGATGGAAGGGTTCGAGAACGGTCGCCTGCAGACCGCGGCCCGGGCCGTCGGCGTGATGCAGGCCGCCTACGAGGCGGCCTTCGAATACGCCAACAACCGGAAGGTCTTCGGCCAGAACATCATCGAGTACGAGCTGACCCGGGTGAAGCTCGGGCGGATGACGGCACTGATCCAGGCCGGGCGGCAGTTCGCCTACCACGTGGCCACCTTGATGGGGAAGGGCCAGGGCGCCACCGAGGCGTCGATGGTGAAGGCCTATGTGTGCAAGGCCGCCGAGTGGGTCACCCGCGAGGCGATGCAGATCCACGGCGGGATGGGATACGCCGAGGAGTACACGGTCTCGCGGCTGTTCGTCGACGCCCGGGTGCTGTCGATCTTCGAGGGTGCGGACGAGACGCTGTGCCTCAAGGTGATCGCCCGCCGCCTGGCGGACTCGCCCGACTTCTGATCAACCCGGGCGGCGGTGCACCGAGAGCTGGTACTCGGAGACGCCCGGTTCGAATGGCTCGCGGTCCCAGCCGGCGTATCGAGCGACGAGCTCGAGTCCGGCGCGCTCGGCGTACTCGTCGAGCGCCTCCGCGGTCATCGCATCTCGCCGTCGCTCGAGGCTGAAGCCGTGGACGAGGTAGCCCCCGGGGCCGACATGAGCCGAGCAGCGCTCGACGATCGCCGGGCGCGCCTCGGGCTGGCAGAACAACAAGACGTTGCCGGGCAGCGCGACGACGTCGAAGCGGCGCCCGAGATCGAACGTGGCGAGGTCGGCGCACGCCCACTCGAGATGGGGCGCCTTGGTTCTCGCCGGAGCCAGCATGTCGTCGTCGAGGTCGACGCCCACGACGTCGTGGCCACGGCGGGCCAGTTCGACCGCCACACGCCCGGTTCCGCACCCCGCGTCGAGGATGGTCGCCGCCGGCCCGGCGAGCGTGTCGAGGAAGTCGGCTTCGCCGTGGACCGCGGCACCGTCGGCCTCCATCGCGGCGAAGCGTCGTTCGTACTCGTCGACGGGCAGGGCGGCGCGCCATTGGGCCCAGCGCGGCGAGACGTGGCCGCCGGGTTGCTCGACCCGGTCGGAGCCGCTCACGGTCGTCCGCCGTGCGGTACGTCGACGACCGCGGTCTCGATCTTGCCGCTGCACGCCTGTAGCGCCCGATCCGCATGCGACTCGGTGGAGGTGAGGACGTGGAGGGTGCGCCCGTCCGCGCCACCGAGCATGCACGCGAACGGGGTCTGGGACAGCTGGACGGTCGACACGACCTCGCCGCCCTCGGCCACGAGCACGCATTCGGTGCTCGACGGATCGGCCACCCAGATCCGGCCCTCGGCGTCGGCACAGATGCCGTCGGGCAGTCGCCGTCCGAGGTCGGCGAACACCCGGCGACCGCTCAGCGTGCCATCTCCGGCGATGTCGAAGGCGGTGAGACACTGGCCCATGGTCTCGGCCACGACGAGCACGTCGCCGAGGATCACCATGCCGTTCGGGAATCGCAGGTCTTCGGCAACGACGTCCGCGGTGCCGTCGGGCCGGACGCGGACGAGATTGGTGGCGGGCGAGTCCCTCAGGATCTCCTTCATGCTCCGTTCCGACTCCCACGTGTGGAGGTCGAAGCCGAAGTTGCCGACGTATGCCGTGCCGTCAGCCGCCATCACCATGTCGTTGCAGTGGAACGGGGCGAGGTCGGCGAGCTCGGCGACCACCGTCGGATCCCCGCTCCCCTCCCACCGCATCAGCCGGCGATCGAGCATCGACACGAAGTGCAGGGTGCCGTCCGGGGACCAACCGAGTCCCGACGGCTGGGCATCGCCTTCGAGCCGCACCACGATCTCGGTTCCACCGTCGGCGGTCCACCGCTTGATGGCGTGGGCGAAGAAATCGGAGAACCAGAGGGCCCCGTCGTGCCACCGGGGGCCTTCTCCGAAGTAGATGCCGTCGGCCCGGTCCTGCGCCCGAATGATCGTCATGGGAGCACGGTGGCACACCCTCGGTGGGTCACACCCAGTCGAGGAGCTCCCAGACCGAGCGAATCCGCTCGTGGTCGGCGTCCGGGTAGTGGTCGAACGGGTCGAGCTGCAGCGGCGTGAGGCCGGCTGCGGCCGCGCCGATGACGTCGTTGATGGACGAGTCGCCCACGTAGGCCACCCGTGACGGATCGGGGAGGTCGAGGGCCTCCAGCGCCGGAGCGAAGATGCCCGGATCAGGCTTGGCCACCCCGACGACGTGCGAATCGACCACGCATCGCACCGGGACACCCGCGCCCACCCCGACCTGGCACACGCCCTGGTATCGAAGGGTGGACTCGATCTGTCCGGAGGCATTGGACACGACACCCATCGGAACACCGCGCCCGTGCAGCGCCCCGAGCGCTCCGATCGAGTCCTCGATCCGGGCTCGCCAGACGAAGCTGGAGAACACGCGGCGCAACGCACTGACCGCGTCGTCTCGCCGATCGGGGGCCAGGCCCAGGGAGATCGCGTAGCCGGCGAGGTAGTCGTTCCAGTTCTCGCGTTCCAGCGAGACGCTTCCGCCCACCGCGCCGGGGCCCAGCGAGAACAGGTGGCGCTCCAAGGCGCGCAGCCCGGCGTGGTGGGCGCGCCGGTAGTCGGAGACCGCGTGGTGTCCGACGAGATGCTCGATCGCACCGCCCATCGCGCCCGGATCCGGCATCACGAGCACCCCACCAGCGTCGAAGAGCACGGCGTCGAATCGAGGCGAAGTCACGCCGCCGGACGCTACCGGACCGGGTCGATCCGGGCTGATCCGGGCTGATCTGGGCTGATCTGGGCTGATCTGGATGACTCAGGTTCCGAGCTCTCGGACTGACTAGGTTCGACCGCTGTGCGGGATGAACGAGAGAGAACCTTGACGCGGGGCAGACGACCGGGAGGGCGATGGGCGGCGGCGCTGGTCGCGCTGGTGGCAGTCACGATCGCAAGCGGCACGGCACGGCCCGAGTCGGCGAACGCCGAGCGAGCCGACCGGCCCGGAGCGGCTGCCGACGCGCCGGGGAGCGAGCTCGCCTCGACGAGTCGATTCGTGGCGTTGGCGGCGCCGATCCGCGTCATCGACACGCGAGCCGGGCTGGGGACCTCGGCCGAACCGCTCGCCGCCGGGACCGTGCGAGCGCTCCAGATCACCGGCGCGTCCATCCCGACCACCGCCACCGCCATCGTGGCGAACGTGACCGCGGCCGGCGCCAGCGGGACTGGGTGGCTGCAGGTGTTCCCCACCGGGGCGGCATTGCCCGGAGACGCCTCGACGCTCAACATCGATCCGTACATCGCCGATCTGCCCAACGCGGCGTTCGTCCCGCTCGGATCGGGCGGCCGGATCTCGGTGTACGCGACGTTCGCAGCCGAGGTGATCGTCGATGTCGCGGGGTACTTCGTGCCCGCGACCCAGTCGTCGGCCGGCCGGCTGATCCCGCTGACCCCGTCCCGCGTCCTGGACACCCGGCGCTCGTCGGTCAATCCTGGCGATCAGAAGGACTGCACCGACTTCGTCGACTACCAGGACGCCGTCGACTGGTACGAGGCGTTCGTCGGCCAGTTCGGAGACGTGGCCAACCTGGACGAAGACCACGACGGCCAACCCTGCGAGTCCTTGCCCGGCGCGCCGGCCGTTCCCGTCGAGCCGACCACCACGACCACCGCGCCGACCACGACCGTGGCGGCGCCCGCTCCCACCGCGGCGGCCACGACGACCACGACGTCGCCTCCGGTCCCGTCCACGACCGGCCGACCCGGCAACCCCGGCAACTCCAAGAACTGCGCAGACTTCGCCACGTGGGCCGAGGCCAAGGCCTGGTTCGACTTCTACTTCCCCTGGTACGGGGACGTCGCCAAGCTCGATGCGGACGCCGACGGGATCCCCTGCGAGTCACTCCCGGGAGCACCGAAGCGGTACGTCGAGACGACCCCGCGAAACACCACGCTGACCCTTCCGTTGCTGGGCGTCGGAGGGATCCCGAGCACGGGGGTCGGCGCGGTGGTGCTCAACGTCACTGCGGTGGATCCCCGGTCGGCGGGCTACGTGCAGGTGGCACCCACCCCGGTCGCGGCCGGGGCGACCTCCAACTTGAACGTCGCCCCCGGACGAACCGTTGCGAACCTCGTCGTCACACCGGTCGGAACGGGCGGCGCCATCGATCTCTACACCTGGGGAGCAACCGATCTCGTCGTCGACGTGATGGGGTACTTCACCGATTCGTCGGCGCCGGCGAGCACGTCGGGCCTGTTCGTCCCGCTCGCCCCGGAGCGGGCGTTCGACTCCCGATCGACGTCCGGCACTCCCCTTCGCTCCGGGACGACGACGGTGGACCTCAGCTCGGTCGTGGGCGACGCTCTGGCGATCGCGGCGAACCTCACTGCGGTCGAGGCAACCGACGGTGGATGGGTTCAGGCCTCACCGCACCCGGTCTCCCCCGGAGCGAGTTCG
The DNA here is from genome assembly GCA_041394645.1 of Ilumatobacteraceae bacterium. Taxonomy (GTDB): domain Bacteria; phylum Actinomycetota; class Acidimicrobiia; order Acidimicrobiales; family Ilumatobacteraceae; genus JAWKHV01. The sequence continues at coordinate 59,972 of JAWKHV010000023.1, forward strand.
AATCTGAACGTCAGTCGGTCGAATCAGACGGTCGCCAACGCCGTGGCGGTTCGGATCTCCGCCGGCCTGGTCGACCTGTATGCGTCGGAGTCCGGTCATCTCCTCCTCGACGTCACCGGCTACTTCACCAACGAAGCCGCGACACCCCAGGCGGTGGCGCCGACCACGACCACGACGACCACAACGGCGACCGCGAGCGCCGCGCGCGCCATGCTCGGCTCCTTGGGTGAAACGGTCGGAACGGCGCCGGTTCCCTACGTCCGGTCGGACTGGCAGGAAGGAATCGATGCCGACGGCGACTGCATACGGACCCGGCACGAGGTGCTCCTGGCCGAAGCCGACGGCCCGGTCACGATGAGCAGCTCCGGCTGCACGGTGATCGCCGGAACCTGGATCGATCCGTACACGGGCCTCACGATCACCGATCCCACCGCGATCGAGGTCGATCACCTCGTCGCACTCTCCGAAGCCCATGCATCGGGTGGCTGGGCGTGGTCGGCGGAGCGCAAGCGCGACTACGCCAATGATCTCGATCACCCCGAGACGCTCGTTGCCGTCTCAGGAGCTGCCAATCAGGCCAAGAGCAACTTCTCCCCCGACCGCTGGCTTCCGCCGGACAGCTCGTACCACTGCCAGTATTCGATCGACCGGGTGCGCGTCAAAGCGCAGTGGAATCTGACGGTGTCGGCCGCCGAGCGCGCCGCGCTCGACGGCATCCTCCAGCGCTGCTGATCAGCGAACCCTCGGCGGTCAGCCGCCCAGCTCGGCCAGGCGGGTCATGTCGATCCCGCAGGTGTCGAACACTTCCAGCATCGAACCCATGTCCGGGCCCGTCTCGGTGTCCATGCTCGAGAAGTCGAGGTTGTCGGCGATGCACCCGGCCTCGTCCTCGGTGAGCCCGAGCCCCATGAACTCCTGGACCATCATGTCGCGAAGGGTGCCGTTGGAGCCCGGATCCGAGCCGGCCCCGGAGTCGGCGACCGTCGTGTCGGCCGAACCGGAGTCGGCGACCGTCTCGTCGGTCATCGTCTCGTCGGTCATCGTCTCGCCGGCGACGGTCGTGTCCGTCGACTTCTCGATGCCGCACTCGTCGAAGTTGAAGTCCTCGATCGAGGCGTTGGCGTCGTCGACCTGGTTGCTGATGTCCTCGATCGCGCCCTGATCGGCGTCCATGATGTTGAAGTCCACCCGGTCCATCTCGTCGTACATGGCCTGGACGGCCTTCTGGAACTCCTCGATGTCCGGCTTGATCGCCGACGGGGCCTGCTTCACGGCCTCGTTGGCGGTGTCGAGCATCAGGTTGAACCCCTTCTCCGCCTCGGTGGGGTCGAAGACGTCGATCGAGTCCAACGATTCGTTCGCTTCCACGTCGCGAGCGAAGTCGCACCAGTCGTCCACCGACGCGCTGCCCCCGCCTCCGCCACAGCCGGCGGCGGCGAACAGCATGGCGGGCGCCACGAACCAACGAACTCGTTTCATGAAGATCCTCCCGTAGGGCGGCGGTCAATGGGGGGTCCGCCGCCGTTTCGCACGATATGTGAGCACGCTGTTCGGATGGTCGCGGCCCACGCGTCCGGATCTGGACGTCGCGCCGGATGCCCGGGTTTCACACCGTGCGATCCGGGCTGCTCACATCGCGCTGGAACGGAGCAGCTCCGGCGCCATCGGGCAATCGCTCCCCGCCAGCGCAGCGGCTGGATCCGTGTCCCCACCTGGACCGATCACCCGATCGATCAGCTCGATCGGGACGACCTCGTCGTCGAGCTCCCAGGGATCGACCCCCTGCCCGACCCGTTCCAGCAGCGAATACCACAGCCGTTCGGGCAACCGGCGCCCGACGCCGACCACCGCCCACACCGGCACGCCGGTGGTCCGCGCCAGCGCTGCGGCGGAACGAGAACCCGCGACGCAGAGCACTCCATCGGGACCGCTCGCCGTGGCTTCGACGAGGACCAGATCGCACGCCGCGACGGCCGAGCCGAGTCCCGAGAGCGGAACCTCGCGGGCCTCCATGTCGCAGCGCTCGAGCCGCCGGACGAGATGTCCCGCCTCGCCGTGCACCTCGGCGACGAGGACATAGGGGTCCCCTCGTTGGGCCACGGCCTCGCTCGCGAGGTCGGGCCAGCCCACGAGGAGCACCGTTGCCTCGTCCGGAAGCAGCCCCACCAGTTGCTCCACGGTCGGTTCGTCCTCGATCTCGAACGAGCACCGTCGGGCTTCCTCGAATGGTTCGGGCGAGGTGAGCACGCGGGCGCACAGCCACCACAGCGGGCCCGAGGCCGGGTGTCGTTCGACGATTCGTCGACAGGCCGAAACCAACCCCGACGGGTCGAGGCGGAGGCCACGAAGGGCCTCCGCGGTCTCGCGCACGAGCACCCGCTGGTCCGCACCCGATGCCCGGGCGACGTATCTGAGCCGTTCGATCGGGTGCATATTTCTGAAACCGTAGCGGTGGCTTGCTACCGTCGCACTCCGTGGCTATCAACGCGCCTGCAGATCTCGAACTGGCCCCGCTCGGCGGCACCGCCCGCCCATTGGAAGAGTGGCTGACCACGTTCCACCTCGCGAGCGTGGTCCTGGACCCCTACACGAACGAAAGTTCGTGGATTCTCCCGACCGCCGTACGGATCCTGACGGCGTTCCGCGGCGCCATGGTCCGGGTCAACTTCATCATCACCTGCGGCCCCGACGAGGCCAAGCAGTTCCTCGGGCCATACGCGGACGAGTTCCTGGTCTTTTGCGACCCGGACCGCAAGGTCGTCTCCGGGCTCGGCCTCACCGGGCTTCCGGCGTTCGTCTTCGTGCGGATCGACGGGTCGGTCCAGGCCTCGGCAGAGGGATGGGATCCGGTCGCCTGGCGCGGCGTGGCCGACGCCATCGCCACCACGTGCTCCTGGTCGAAGCCGACGATCCCCGCCCCTGGGGACCCGACCTCGTTCCGTCCGACCCCGGCCGCGGGCTGACACCGGGCTCAACCCCCGTCGGCCATCTTGGCCACGTCGAGCGCGGCGTCGAGGACCCCCGCCTCGACCCCGTCCTCGAGTGCGATCTCGCGGATGGTGCGCCCCTCCGCGATGGCTCGTTTGGCGATCTTCGAGCCCGCGCTGTAGCCGATCGTGGGATTCAGGGCCGTCACGATGGCCGGCGAGGATTCGGCGTAGCGCCGCATGACCTCAGCCGAGGGCACGATCCCGGCCACGCAGCGCTCGGCGAGCAGGCGTGACACGTTGGCCACGAGCGCCAGTGACTCGAGCAGGTTGCGCGCCATCACCGGCATTGCGGTGTTGAGCTGAAGCGTGGACAGGGTGGCGGCGAACGAGATCGCCGCATCGTTGCCGACGACCTGGGCCGCGACCTGCTGCACCGCTTCGGGAATCACCGGGTTGACCTTCCCCGGCATGATCGACGAGCCCGCCTGGAGCTCAGGGATCTGGAGCTCGCGCAGACCGGTGGCCGGACCGCTGCCGAGGAGGCGAAGGTCGCCGGCGATCTTGTGCAACGAGAGTGCGACGACCTTGATCGCTCCACTCGCTTCCACGAGCGCGTCCTGGGCTCCCTGGGCCTCGAAGTGGTCGACCGCTTCGCGCAGCGGGAGCTGGAGCTCGCCGGCGAGGAGTGCGGCGACGTCGTGGCCGAACCCCTTGGGCGTGTTGAGTCCGGAGCCGGTCGCCGTCCCGCCGAGCGGCAGCTCGCCCAGCCGACCCAGCATGTCGACGAGCCGCTCGACCCCCAGCCGCACCGCTCGGGCCCAACCGCCCACCTCGTCGGCGAACCGGATCGGAACGGCATCCATGAGATGGGTGCGGCCCGTCGTGACGAGATCCGGGTGGGCCGCAGCGAGACGGCGCAGCGATCGCTCCAGCGTCTCGAGCGACGGCACCACCCGATCGACCACGAGGCCGATCGCCGCCAGGCGAATTGCGCTCGGGAACACGTCGTTGGAGGACTGTGAGGCATTCACCTCGTCGTTGGGGTGCACCGACCGTCCCACGCGGTCGGCCGCCAGCGTCGCCAGCACCTCGTTGACGTTCATGTTCGTGCTGGTGCCCGAGCCGGTCTGGAACACGTCGACCGGGAACCAATCCGGTCGCGGTGACGCGAGGAGTTCTTCGACCGAGGCGACGATCGCCTCGGCGACGTCGCGATCGACGATGCGGCGCTTGGCATTGACCTGCGCGCACGCCGACTTCAAGCGGAGGAGCGCACTGATCAACTCGTCGGGAAGCCCGCGGCCCGACACCGGGAAGTTCTCGATCGCCAGCGTGGTCTGTGTCCCCCACGGCGTCCGCACGCCGTCGGTGCTCGGTTCATCCATGGCTCGACCGGTACCCGGTCGCCGATCGGGCAAAGCCCGCCGTGTCCGTCGCGTCGGGACGAGGTGCCTTGGTGGTGCAGCCGGAGCGGTCGTACGGTGGACGCATGCCGGAATTTGCCTTCACCGAGCTCCTCCCGCTCACCGCCGACGAGACCCCCTACCGCCTGGTCACCACGGACGGCGTCTCGACCTTCGAGACCCCGCGCGGCCGCTTCCTGCAGGTCGAGCCGGAGGCGCTGACCCTCCTCACTGCGACCGGGATGCGAGACATCGCGCACCTCCTCCGGCCGGGCCACCTCCAGCAGCTCCGCAACATCCTCGACGACCCCGAAGCGAGCTCGAACGACCGGTTCGTCGCCCTCGATCTGCTGAAGAACGCCTGCATTGCCGCGGGTGGGGTGCTCCCGATGTGCCAGGACACCGGAACGGCGATCGTGAAGGGCAAGAAGGGCCAGTACGTGTTCACCGGAGGTGGCGACGAGGAGGCGATCGCCCGCGGGGTGTTCGAGACCTACCAGACGAGCAACCTTCGCTACTCGCAGATGGCCCCACTGACCATGTACGAGGAGAAGAACACCGGCAACAACCTGCCCGCCGAGATCAAGATCTCCGCGATCGACGGCGACGCCTACAAGTTCTTGTTCATGGCCAAAGGCGGCGGCAGTGCCAACAAGAGCTACCTGTACCAGGAGACCAAGGCCCTCCTGAACGAAAAGGCCCTCGTTCCGTGGATCACCGAGAAGATCAAGACCCTCGGTACCGCGGCGTGCCCGCCGTACCACCTCGGGATCGCGATCGGTGGCACGTCGGCCGAGTTCGCCCTCGAGACCGCGAAGCTGGCCACCGCCCGCTACCTCGACACGCTGCCGAAGGCGGGCACCATGCTCGGGCACGGGTTCCGCGACCACGAGCTCGAGGCCAAGGTCCTGAAGGCGGCCCAGGGGACCGGGATCGGGGCCCAGTTCGGCGGGAAGTACTTCTGCCACGACGTCCGTATCGTGCGCTTGCCCCGCCACGGCGCCAGCTGTCCCGTCGCCATCGCGGTCTCCTGCTCCGCCGACCGCCAGGCCCTCGGCAAGATCACCGCCGACGGGGTGTTCCTCGAGCAGCTCGAGACCGACCCGGCCCGGTTCCTGCCCGAGACCACCCACGAGGATCTCGACGGTTCGCCGGTCGTGCAGATCGACCTGACCCGTCCGATGTCGGAGATCCGCGAGACGCTCGCCAAGTACCCGGTGAAGACCCGCGTCATGTTGACCGGCCCGATGGTCGTGGCGCGCGACATCGCCCACGCCAAGATCAAGGAACGTCTCGACGCCGGTGAGGGCATGCCGCAGTACCTGAAGGATCACTGCGTCTACTACGCGGGTCCGGCCAAGACGCCCGACGGCATGGCATCGGGGTCCTTCGGCCCGACCACCGCCGGGCGCATGGACAGCTACGTCGAGGAGTTCCAGGCCGCAGGCGGCTCGATGGTCATGCTCGCCAAGGGCAATCGCTCCAAGCAGGTCACCGACGCCTGTCAGGCTCACGGTGGGTTCTACCTCGGATCGATCGGTGGCCCCGCGGCTCGGCTCGCCCAGGACTGCATCACCAAGGTCGAGGTGCTCGAGTACCCCGAGCTCGGCATGGAGGCCGTCTGGAAGATCGAGGTCCAGGACTTCCCGGCGTTCATCGTCGTCGACGACAAGGGCAACGACTTCTTCGAACTCGTCGCCCGGGAATCGGGCACGCCGGTCCAGTTGTCCTGACGCTCAGGTCGCGAGCAGGGCGTCGATCCGGGCGTCGAGGTCGGTCGCGCTCAACATTCCGCTGACCGAGTCGACGACCCGGCCGTCGGCATCGAGGAACAGCGTCGCCGGAAGGCCCGAGATCCCGAGGTCGCTGAGGGCGACGTCGTCGACGTCGTACACCAGGTCGTAGGAGACGCCGATCTGGTCGGCGAATTCCTTCGCTGCCGCCTCCTCGGTCCCGGTGGCCACCCCGACGATGTGGACCTCATCGGAACGAGCGGCCGCGACCGAATCGAAGTCCGGCATCTCCTGCCGGCACGGTGGGCACCACGGCGCCCAGAAGTTCAGCACGGTGGGCGTGCCGCGGTAGGCCGCCAGGTCGAACTGGGACTCGTCGGTCAACGACCGAACGGCGATCGCCGGAACGACGTCGGTGGCGTCGCCGCCACCGTCGCCGCCACACCCTGCGAGTCCCCCGACGAGCAGCGCCACGAGGATCACGATCGTCCGTCGACCCGACATCACGAATCCCTCCTCGGCTGGGGCCGCGGTCATCCAATCGTCACGGTGCGTCTTCGGCAACCGTGACCTCGACCGGAACGGTCCCCGCCTTCTCGAAGGTCAGCTCGAGGGTGAAGGTCTGGCCGAGCTCCAACGGGGCGGGCAGGTCCAGGAGCATGACGTGATAGCCACCGGGCTGCAGCGAGACGGTTTCACCGGCGGGCAGGGCGATGGACTCCACCTCGCGCATCGTCATCTCACCCATCTCCATCGAGCCGCTGTCCATCGAGCCGCTGTCCATCGAGCCGCTGTCCATCGAGCCGGCCATCGAGTCCTCCGACATCGACATGTCGCCCATGGTGGTCTCGGTCGACTCGACCGGGACGACCTCGTGGATCTGGACCATGCCGGCGATGTCCGAACTGGTCGATGCACTGATCAGCGCATCGTCCTCGGCCGCCGTGATCTGCATGTAGGCCGCACCAGCCGTGGCCATTGCCGGGCTCTTGCGGGCCCACACGCCTTCGATCTTCACGCCCTCGGTGGCGGCGGAGGCGGTGCTGTCGGCCTTGTCGTCGCCACACGCGGCGACGATCATGGTCAGCGCCGCAACGGCGGCGACCGAACGGGTGAACAGGGAACGGCTGAGTTTCACGACTTCTCCTCGATCGTCGGTGCCGGTGCACCGCGTGCTGGGGCGCGACGGTCCTCCCGCTCACGCACATTCACCGAGTCGTCGCCAAGCCCGACGGAGTTCCCGATCCGAGCCACTGGGCCGTGTGACTTCCGTCCCGTGGTTCGAGCGCCTCAGGCCAGGCTGACGAGCTCCAACCAATCGGCGTTGAAGTAGTCGAGTTGTCCGTCCGGCAACAGCAGCACCTTGGTGGGGGCCAGTGCCTCCACGAACTCGGTGTCGTGGCTCACGAAGATCATCGAGCCCGGCCAGTCCTGGAGGGCGTCGGCGACCGCGAACCGGCTGGGCGGATCGAGGTTGTTGGTCGGCTCGTCGAGCAGCAGCAGGTTGTTCCGCCCGACCATGAGCATCGCCAGCGCGAGCTTGGTCTTCTCCCCGCCCGACAGGGTGCCGGCGTCCTGATGCACCTTGTCCCCGGAGAGACCCATCATGCCCAGCAGCCCGCGCAGCTGGGTCTCGGTCAACTGGATCCCGGGCGGGACCTCGGCGCGGATGTTGTCGAGGAGGCTCTTGTGGATGGCCAGGTTGTCGTGCTCCTGGGCGTAGTACCCGGCAGTGACGTTGTGGCCGAACCGGAACTCGCCCAGGTCGGCCTGGACCTCGCCCGCCAGGATCCGCAGGAGGGTGGTCTTGCCGGCGCCGTTCAGGCCGAGCACGAGCAGCCGTTCGCCGCGACCGAGGTCGAACGAGACGTCTTCGAAGATCGCCGGTCCCCCATAGGACTTGGCGAGATCGTCGGCGAACACGACGGTGCCACCCGCGGCGGGAGGATCGGGAAACTTGACGGCGAGCGTCTTGCCCTTGGTCGGGGCGTCGATCTTGTCGGACTCGAGCCGAGCGATGCGCTTTTCGATGCTGTGCGCCATCGCCGCCTTCGTCGCCTTGGCCCCGAATCGATCCACGACGGTCTGGAGCCGGTTGATCTCCTTGGCCTGCGCTGCTGCTCGCTTGGCCTGCAACTCCTCGTCGCGCCGACGCGCCGCGACGTACTGGCTGTACGTCCGCGGTACTCGACGACCTCGCCGGTGGCGTGCTCGGTCGGACGATCGAGGTGCAGCACCCGAGTGATCGCTTCGTCGAGAAGGTCGAGGTCGTGGCTGATCACGAGCAACGCGCCGCGGTATTGGCGGAGGAATCCGAGGAGCCACGCCTTGGCGTCGATGTCGAGGTGGTTGGTGGGTTCGTCGAGGAGCAGCACGTCGGACCCGGCGAACAGGATCCGGGACAGCTCGACGCGACGGCGCTCGCCGCCCGAGAGCACGCCGATCGGAAGGTCGAGGCGATCCGGGGCCAGCCCGAGACCGGCGGCGAGCGACCGGGCCTCCGATTCCGCGGCGTATCCGCCCGAGATCTGGAACTCCTCGACGGCGCGGCTGTAGCGAGCAACGGCCCGATCCGACGGGGTCTCCTCCATCGCGATCCGCAGCTTCTCGATCCGCATCAAGGCGTCGTCGATCCCGCGGCCCGACAGGATGTGTCGAACCGCCGTGCGGTCGTCATGGGCGCCTTCGATGCGGGGATCCTGGGGCAGGTACCCGAAGCCACCCTTGCGAACGATCGACCCGCCCGCCGGCTCGGCCGCGCCGCCGAGCACCTTGAACATCGAGGTCTTCCCGGCGCCGTTGCGGCCGACGATGCCGACTTTGTCCTTGGGCATGATCGTGAACGACGCGCCGTCGACGACGAGTCGACCGCCCACCTCCACCGACAGCCCGGACACCTGCAACATGGTCCTCTACGCTATTGGGCGATGATCCCAACCCGGCTGGATGTTCGTTCACCGGTGTATCCGCTGGTCACGGCGGCGGCCCTCGCCCTCGGTGGAGCAGCGGTACTGGCCGTCGATCCCCAACTCCGGGGGGTTCCTCGCTGCCCCGTCGAGGCGCTGACCGGGCGCTACTGCCCGGGCTGTGGCCTCACCCGAGCCTGTGTGCATGCAGTGCGCGGCGAGTTCGGCGCCGCGATCGGGTCCAACGCCCTCCTCCCGCTCCTGGTCGTCGCGGCGGTCACGGCGTGGTGGGCGTGGCTGCGTTGGTCGATCGGCTCGCCATGGCGATGGGCTCCCGGACGATGGATCGCCACTCGCTGGCCGGCCTCCATCACGGGACTCCTCGTGGTGGTCGCGGCCTTCACCGTCGCTCGAAACCTGGGCGGTTGGGGCGCGACCCTGGCCCCGTGACGACTGCGCTCCTCAGGGCGCCGAGGTGGTGGTGGGCGTCGTCGGGGCCGTGGTCGTGGTGGTGGTGGTGGACGGCGCGGTCGTGGTCGTCGAGGAGGTCGTCGAGGAGCCGTCCGGAGTCGAGGTGGTGTCCGAGTCGAGGAGGTCGTCGATCCGTCGGTCGTCGAGGACTCGTCGGTCGTCGTCGAGCTCGTGGCCTGCGTCGTCGAGGTGGACGACGTGGAGCTCGACTTGGCGGTCGTCGAGGTCGAGGACTTGGACGTGGTCGAGCTGGTCGAGCGCCTGCTCGTGGTCGTGGTCGGCGCAGTGCGGCCGGACGAGGTCGTCTGCGACGCCGTCGTGGTCGTGTTCTCGCCCTTGTCGGTCGCCGTCCCGTCCGGTACGTCGCCGTCACCGAGCCGGGGCAGGGTGACGCTCGGATCCGAGCCGGGTGCCCGCCCGAGGGCGAGGCCGATGGCCTGGGCGAGCACGAGTCGGCCGTATTCGGTCGGGTGCAACCCATCGGAGCCGAGCACGCCGTCGTAGGTGCGCGAGATCCGCTCCCAGTCCACGAGCACGATGCGATCGTCGATCGCGGCCAGGCCGCGCAGCACGTCGTTGACCTCGCGCTGCTCGGATTCGAACTCCGGCACCGTGAACATCACGAACAGCTTCACGTCCGGATAGTCGAGCAACAGGCTGGTCAGATCCTCGGCGTATCGCTTCGGGTCCCCGTCATAGTTGTTGCCGAGCATCGTCACGAGCACCTCGTGCACCTCCGAGGCCCGGCTCTTGATCATCCGGACGCCCTCATCGGTGAAGCGGCCATCGCGAGCGTCGACCGTCAGGTCCCAACCGAGGGACGCCACGAAGAGGTCGAGCGCATCGGGGCTACCGATCGTGAGCCCCCGGAGCACGGAGTCGCCCTCCATGAAGACCCGAACGTCTTCGACCGAGTCCCGGGTCGAACCGCCGGCGGACACCACTCCGGTCTCGGCGACGGGGTTGTCCAGGGACGTGGCGGCGGTCAGGGGGACCTGGGCGGGCAGCACGCCGACGTTGTCGAGCGTGACCTGCTGCGGGGGCGACGCTCCGTTCGAGGTCGCGCAGGACGCGACGACGAGCGCCACAGCGGCGAGGCTCGACGACACGAGGCGGCGGTTGGTCACCGCGGGATTCAAGCGACCCCGACCGCCGAATACAAGTCACCCCGACTGACGTGGGGTTCTGGCCGCCGTCGTCCCGGCGGCGGCCCTGCGCCGCCGGGACCACATCGAGCTCAGCTCCGGGCGCGCAGGGCGTCGCGGATCTCGGTGAGCAGGTCGACCTCGCTCGGCCCGGTCTCCTCGGGGGACTGCTCGCGCATCGAGTTGTAGGCCTTGATGATGGCGAACAGCACCAGACCGACCAGGACGAGATTGATGAACGCCGTGATCACGGTGCCGTACATGATGTCGGCCTTGCCGAGTCCGAACGACAGGCTGTTGAAGTCGGGCTTGCCGAAGATGGCCGCCACGATCTGCATCATCACGCCCTCGGTGAAGGCGGCGATCACGGCGCCGACGGCGCCGGCCAAGATCACCGCGACGGCGAACTCGATCATGTTCCCGCCGGCAATGAATTCCTTGAATTCCTTCACGAGCTTCTGCATCTGAGGTTTCTCCTTGGGGTGGATCGCGGCAGGAGGCGAACCAGCGCTCCCCCCGGGTCGCGGTTCGCGCCGCGGCGCAATTGAAGCAACGTTCTCCTCACTTGTCGAGGAAAGACTTCGACGCACCGTGACGAATTCCTGCGCTACGTGCTCAGCGATCCACCTGAAGTCGGGATCCAGAATCGACCGGCTCAGGCCGTTGAGCGGACCATGAGGATGCGCGAGTAATTTCCTCCGGCGTGGAGGACACCGATCGACTCGACCCCCTGGACGGTCCCCTGCCCGACGCCGTCCACGACCTCGAACACGACGAGTTGTTGATCGATCGGATCGACGCGCTCCGGGTGCTTCGGGCCGATTCGATCGAGGAACGCGGCCGGCTGCTCGAGGAGATCGGTGGCGCGGGGAAGCCCGAACAGGACATCGTCAAGGAGCTCTCGAAGATCAAGCCGCTCTGGCGGCCCGACCGCTTCGAGGAGACCCATCGTCTCGCCATGCGGGCCCTCGAAGTCCTCGACCGCAACGGGGCCCGGCCGGCGGCCATGCCCAGGCTGGGCCCCCTCAAGCCGGTGGCGCAGTACGCGGTGCAACAGGTGAACCGCTGGATCGTCAAGAGCCACCAGAACACGGTGATCGAGCGCATTCGCAAGCTCTACGAACGGCGCGAAGCCAACGCCGTGTGGGGTTCGGACGAGCACCGGATGCTGCGCCGAGCCCGCATCGACGCCACTCGGATCGAAACGGGGCTCAAGGCCAAACCACTCGGCCTTCCGACCTTCCTGCTCGGTGGCGCGTTCTTGTCGGGCGTGTCGTCGGCGGTGTCCGGGCTCGTACGTTCGTTGACCGACTCGACGATCGGCGTGGTCGTCATCGGTGTGATCCTCGGTCTCCTCCTCGCCTTCCTGGCCTGGGTCGTCCTCTATGCCGCCGGTGTGAGCCGCCGCCGCATCCGGACCTCCACCGATCAACCGTTGCGCGCGCTCTACGAGACGATCGGCGCGTGCGGCGATCCACCGCGAGACCACAGCTACAACTTCGCGGTGATCGCCATCGTGCTGCTCGTCCTGGCGTGGATCATCGTGCCGGTCGTGCTCTATCGCATCTTCACCTGACCCGACCCGACCCCTACGCTGGGGAGCGATGAGCGAGGTTCCGACCGACCCGAACACACTCACCTTCGACATCGGAGGGACGGGACTCAAAGCCATGGTGCTCGGGCCCGACGGCGAAGCCCTCAGTGAGCGGGCCCGCATCAAGACCCCCCACCCGCTCACCCCGGAGGAGCTGGTCGATCACCTCTCCGAACTCGTCGCTCCCCTGCCGGACTTCCAACGGATCTCGGTCGGCTTCCCGGGCGTGATCCGCCACGGCCGGCTGTTGTCGGCGCACAACTTCGTCGGCAAGGACGGGCCCGGTTCCGACCCGGACCCCCGGCTGGTGGAGGACTGGATCGGATTCGATCTCCAGACTGCGATCGAGCAGCGATTCGACCGTCCGACGATCCTGGTCAACGACGCCGATCTCCAAGGGTTCGACGTGGTGAGCGGCGATGGGGTCGAGGTGGTCATCACCCTCGGCACCGGCGTGGGGTCCGCGGTGTTCGACGACGGCCGCCTCGCCCCGCACCTCGAACTCGCCCACCATCCGTTCCGGAAGGGCGACACCTACGAAGAGCAACTCGGCGACGCCGCGCTCGAGCACGTCGGGACCGCCCGTTGGAACAAGCGACTGGCCAAGGCGATCAAGACGCTCGACGCCCTGTTCACCTTCGACCACCTCTACCTCGGGGGCGGGAACTCCCGCCGGATCGAGATCGACCTCCCCGAGCGAGTCGAGAAGATCGACCCGAACGCGGGCTTGCTGGCCGGCATCAAGCTGTGGGCACCCGGAGCAGTTCCGGGTCGTTGAAGGTGTCGACCCGGCGCAGCGACGGGAACTTCTTGATCCACAACGCCACGACCACGAGGGTGCCGACACCCCCGCTGATGACGGCGAACGGCGTGCCGAACGCGGCGGCCGCGACGCCGCTCTCGAACGCTCCGAGTTCGTTCGACGCGCCGATGAAGACCGCTTCCACCGCGAGGACCCGGCCCCGCTTGTCCTCCGGCGTCACGAGGGGAACGAGCGTCCCCCGGATGTAGACGCTCACCATGTCCGCCGCGCTCAGCAACACGACGGCGGCGAAGGCGATGACGTAGGCGCGAGTGAGCCCGAGCACGATCGTGCAGATCCCGAACAGGCCGACGGCGACGAACAGCGCGTAGCCGACCCGACGGTTGATGGGGCGCACGGCGAGCACGATGGCCATCGCGGCGGCGCCCATGCTCGCCCCGGCTCGCAACCAGCCGTACCCGATGTCGCCGACCCCGAGCCGCTCGCTCGCGATCACCGGCAACAAGGCGATCGCTCCCCCGAAGAGCACGGCGAACAGGTCGAGCGAGATCGCCGCGAACACGATCGGCGTGTTGCGGATGAAGCGCAGTCCTTCGAGCGCATGGCGGACCGACGGACGGTCCGTCGGAGGCTCGGGACGGCGCCGGAAGGTGACCCGGGCGATCGTGGTCATCCCGATCGCCATCAGCACCCCGGCCGTGGTGTAGGCGACGCCCGGGTGCACGGCGAGCAAGAAACCCGTGGCGCCCGGCCCGAGGATCCCGGCGCCGGTCCACGCGGTCGAGTACAGCGCGATGACACGGTGCAGCCCGTGCTCGGGTGCGACCATCGGGGGCATCGATCGCAGCGCGGGGTTGGCGAATGCCCGAGCCGTACCGAAGCCGAGCGCGATCAGGAACAGCGGGAGGGTGGACGTCGGCTCGGTCCACGCGTACGCGGCCAGCGCGATGGCGCACAGCAGCTCGCCGGACAGTCCGAACAGCGCCACCAGCCGCCGGTCGTGCCGGTCGGCGATCTGTCCGGCCACGAGCACCAACAAGGCGGCCGGCAAGAACTCCGCCAGGCCGAGCAGACCGATGTCGAGCTCTCGCCCGCTGATGTCGAAGGCCTGCTTGCCGAGCGCGGTCGCCTGTATCGCGACGGCCGTCGAGATGAGGAACTGACCGATGAACAGCGTGCGCACGGAACGATCGGCGAGGACCTCGCGCAACGGAAGTTCGGACGGCATGAGCGGCGACGCTACCGACCGCCGGTAGCGGACACATCAGACGATTCTGCGATCGTTGTCCCATGGGAACCCTTGCCGAGGAAACGCGCTGGCTCGACGCCACCGCCCAAGCCGAACTGGTGCGCTCAGAGCAGGTGTCGGCCGCCGAGCTGATCGAGGCCGCGATCGAGCGGATCGAGGCGTCGAACCCCGCGATCAACGCCGTCATCACCACGCTGTTCGATCGGGCCCGTGACGCGGTCGGGGCGGCGGAGCTGCCCGACGGACCGTTTCGCGGCGTCCCGTTCCTGCTGAAGGACCTGTGGGCGATGAGCGAGGGCGACCGGTTCACGCAGGGCATCCGCGCCCTGGCGGAGGCCGGGTACACCGCCCCGACCGACACCGTGCTGGTGGAGCGGTACCGGGCGGCCGGCCTCGTGTTCCTCGGGCGGACCAACACCCCCGAACTCGGCATCCTGCCCACGACCGAGCCGGACGCGTTCGGGCCCACCCGGAACCCGTGGAATCTCGATCATTCGTCGGGCGGTTCCAGCGGTGGATCGGCGGCGCCGTCGCCGCCGGAATGGTGCCCGCCGCTCACGCCTCCGACGGCGGCGGCTCGATCCGCATCCCTGCGTCGGCCTGCGGGCTGGTCGGACTCAAGGTCTCCCAGGGCCGCATCAGCCTCGGGCCGTTCCGCAGCGAGGGCGCCCTCGGGGTCGAGCACGTCGTGACCCGCACGGTTCGCGACACCGCCGCGCCCTGGACGCGACGCAGGGTCCCGGCGTCGGAGATCTCGTGATCGCCCGAGCCCGGACCGTCCGTACGCCGCCGAGGTCGGTGCCGACCCCGGCCGGTTGCGGATCGGCGTGGTCCGGGTCGGGACCCGGTCCCGTTCGACCCCGAGTGCGCGGCGGCAGTCGAGCGGGCGGCGGAACTCTTGGAGTCGCTCGGTCACCACGTGGAGGACGGCGAGCCCGAACTCCTCCAGGACGCCTCGCTCCCCGCACAGTTCACCGCGCTCTGGGCGTCTCAGACTCGCTCGGGGTGCGCCTGGCGGGCAATTGGCTGGGCAGGAAGCTCGGTCCCGGCGACGTCGAGCCCCTCACGTGGGCGTTGTACGAGCGGGCCGGGACCTTGACGGCCGACGATCTGCTCGACGCCCAGGCCGCGGTGATGACCTACCGGCGCAGCCTCCACCAGTGGTGGGCCGACGGCTGGGACCTCCTCCTGACCCCGACCATGGCGCTGCCGCCGGCGCGGATCGGCGAGATGGCCCAGAACCTGGAGGCGCCCTACGCGCCGTTCGCGGTGGCCGGTTCGTTCGCCGCGTTGACGGCCCCGTTCAACACCACCGGCCAACCGGCGATCAGCCTGCCCCTGCACGTCTCGGCGACGGGCCTCCCGATCGGTGTCCAGCTCGCCGCAGGGTACGGGCGAGAGGACGTGCTGATCCGGGTGGCCGCGCAGCTCGAAACGGCGGCGCCGTGGGCCGACCGCCGACCGGCGGTCGCCTGATCAGCGGCGCTGGTAGTCGTAGAAGCCTCGGCCGCTCTTGCGGCCGAGCAGCCCCGCCTCCACCATGCGCGACAGCAGCGGCGGCGCCGCGTACAACGGTTCTTTGAACTCGGCGTAGAGGCTGTCGGCCACCGCCATCGTGGTGTCGAGCCCGATGAGGTCGGCCAGGCGCAGCGGACCCATCGGGTGGTTGCAACCCTCGACCATCCCGGTGTCGATGTCCTCGGCGGTGGCGAAACCGGACTCCATCATCCGGATGGCCGAGAGGATGTAGGGGATCAGCAAGGCGTTGACCACGAACCCGGCGCGGTCCTGGCAATGGATGACCTTCTTGCCGAGCGCGGCGGTGGCGAACCCGGCCGCCCGATCGACCGTCTCGGGGGCGGTGAGGAGGCTGGGCACCAACTCGACGAGGCGCAGCACCGGCACGGGGTTGAAGAAGTGGATGCCGATGACCTGTTCGGGCCGGTTGGTCGCGATCCCGAGCTTCATCACCGGGATCGAGCTGGTGTTGGAGGCGAGGATCGCCGACTCGTCGGTCAGGACCTTGTCGAGCTGGCTGAACACCTCGGTCTTGGCGCCCTCGTCCTCGAGCACCGCCTCCACGACGAGCTGGCGATCCGCCAACTCGTCCATGTCGGTCGTGAACGACAGCCGTTCGACGGCCTCGTTGCGGGCCTCGTCGGTCAGCTTGCCGGCCTGCACGCCGCGCTCGAGCGAACCGAGGACTCGGTCCCTGGCTCGTTCGGCTGCGGTGGAGTCGAACTCGCGGATCACGACGTCCAGCCCGGCACGGGCACAGACCTCGGCGATGCCGGAGCCCATGAGGCCGCAGCCGACGACGCCGATGCGGGAGATGTCAGAAGACGGGGTCGCGCTCATCGGGATTCCTTCACTCGGGGTTCCCTCACTCGGGGGATCGATCGGACGTACCGCCCCCGATACTACTTGGACGTCCAAGGACCTCAGCGGGCGGTCCAGCCCCCGTCGACCACGATCGACTGGCCGGTCAGATAGGTGCTGGCGTCGCTGACGAGGAGCAACAACGCGCCGTCGAGTTCGTGATCCGCTCCCATGCGACCGATGGCCGCACCGTTGCGGACGAAGCGCTGGCTCCCCTCGTCGCTCTCCATCCCCTCGGTCATCTCGGTCGGGAACCACCCGGGACACAGCGAGTTGACCCGCACGCCCTTGCGGCCCCATTGCAGCGCCATCTCCCGGCTGAGGTTGACCACTCCGCCCTTGGACGCGCAGTAGTTCGCCTGCTTGATCGGGGTCGACCCGACGAGGCCGAGCATCGAGGCCACGTTGACGACCGAGCCACTCCCCTGGGCGACCATCGCCACGCCCGCCAGCTTCATCAGGTGCCAGACCGCGACGAGGTTGACGTCCACGACCCGTTCGAAGTCCTCGAGCGACTCGGACTCGATCGGGGAGACGATGCCGAGTCCGGCGTTGTTGACGAGGATGTCGAGCCGACCGTCCCCGAACTCGATGGCGGCGGCCACGATGCGTTCGCGATCCGCAGCGACGGCGACGTCTCCGGCCACGGCGAGGGAGCCCGGGAGCTCGGCGACGAGGGCATCGAGCCGATCCGCCCGCCGAGCGGTGATCACCACTCGAGCGCCCACGGCATGGAGGACGCGGGCGAACCGAGCGCCGAGTCCGGACGACGCACCGGTGACGAGCGCGACCTTTCCGTCGAGGCGGAACTGGGCGAGAGGATCGAGGGCAGCCATCTGGCGAAAGTTACCGATCCGAGAAGGTTCGTTCCGATTCGATGACAAATCCTCGAATCGACGTATGTATCGGCCGATTCTGGACATCAGATGGACGTGATGACGCAGCCCGACCACCGCCACGACTGGCGCTCCACCTTCGAACTGGCCGCCCTGTGCGCGGTGATCGCCGTCGCGGTCACGGTCACGTTGGCGAGTTTCGTCGGTGTGGGTGAGATGTGGCTGGTCCTCGGCACCATCGTGGCGGCGTCGTTCGTCGGGTTCCGTCGAGAGCGGGTTCGTGCGCTGGCAACGGTGCCGGTCGAACACGCACCGTTCCGGCATCCCTCGATGTACTGAGCACCCCTGACGGTGTCTCGAGCACCTCGGACCGACGGTCCGTTCGCCGTGGCCCGGTCGTGGCGTGAGAGGGTGACCGGGTGAAGGTTCGCATCGGTTACGGGCTCGGCGTCCGCACCTCGCTCAACGACGAACGATTCTTGACCTTCGTCGATCTGCTCGAGCGGCTGCGGTTCGACAGTCTCTGGGTGTCGGAGCGGCTGAGCGCCCAGGCCCCGGATCCGTTGGTCGCCATGGCGTTCGCTGCCGCGCGAACCACCAAGCTCAAGTTCGGCATGAGCGTGATGGTGCTGCCCGGCCGGAACCCGGTCGTGCTGGCCAAGGAACTGGCGACGCTCGATCGGATGTCGGGCGGACGGCTCCTCCCGGCGTTCGGGCTCGGCGTCGCCGATCCGCGCGAGCAACAGGCGTTCGGCGTGGTCCGCTCCGAACGAGCGAAGATCTTCGACGAAGCGCTCGCCGTCATCCGAGCATGTTGGCGCGACGAGGTCATCGACCATCATGGCGACCGCTGGCAGTTCGAGGGCCTCCACGTCGAACCCAAACCGACCCAGACCCCGCCCGATGTCTGGCTGGGCGGCGTGGCCCCTTCCGAGCTGAAGCGCGTGGGTCGCCTGGCCGATGGCTGGCTGCCATCGTTCGTCACCCCGAGCGACGTCGCCGCGGCACGAACGGTCGTCGAGCGGGTCGCGGCCGAGCACGGTCGGCAGATCGATCCCGAGCACTTCGGAGTGCTCATCCCCTACAGCGACGGGCCATTGCCCGATTCGGTGCGCGACGCCCTGGCTGCGCGACGCCCCGACGGCGACGTCGACTCGGTGGTGGCGACCTCGTGGGACGCCCTCCAGCGGCTCATCGCCGGGTTCGTGGACGTCGGCACCTCGAAGTTCGTGGTGATCCCGATGCGAGAGCCCACCGACGAAGCAGCCTGGGAGACGCATCTCACCGAAGCGGCCGAGGCCCTCCTGCCCCTGCAGACCTGAGGCCGAGCCCGCGGCACCTCAGCGATCGGCCAGGGCGCCGAGCCACGCGACCGCGTTGCGGCCGAGCGAGGCGACGTCGTACCCGCCCTCTTGGACCACCAGCGTCGGCAGGCCCAAGGCCTCGACCGCGGCGCCGCAGGCTGCGAACCCCTCCGTCGTCACCGCGTGATCGCAGATCGGATCGTCGATGTAGGTGTCGAGACCCAACGACACCACCAGGGACTCGACGCCGAACGCGGTGATGGCGTCGAGCCCACGGTGCAACGCCTGGAGGAACGCATCGTCCCCGGTGCCGGCCGGGAGCGGGAGGTTGAGGTTCGCTCCGGCGCCGCGACCCGAGCCCGACTCGTCGGAATAGCCGGTCACGTAGGGATACGCCGTCCTGGGGTCGCCGTGGAGCGAGACGTAGAGCACGTCGCCGCGTTCGTAGAAGATCTGCTGGGTGCCGTTGCCGTGGTGATAGTCGA
Organism: Ilumatobacteraceae bacterium; assembly: GCA_041394645.1. Classification (GTDB taxonomy): domain Bacteria; phylum Actinomycetota; class Acidimicrobiia; order Acidimicrobiales; family Ilumatobacteraceae; genus JAWKHV01. Next base: position 79,170 of record JAWKHV010000023.1, read on the forward strand.
CGTCGAGCACGGCGACTCGTCCGCTTCCCGCGTCGACGAAGCGTTGGGCGGCGACGGCGGCGTTGTTGAAGAAGCAGTAGCCGCCGTAGACGGAGCGGGCCGCATGGTGGCCGGGCGGTCGGCACAGCGCATAGGCGGTGGTTGCGCCGCCGATCACCAGATCGGCGGCCGTGACTGCGGCGTCCACGGCTCCTCTGGCGGCGCGGTAGGTCCCTTCGACCAGTGGTGTCGTGGTCTCGAAACACCAATCGCCGAGCCGGCCACCGATGTGCTCGGGCGCGGCGGCCGGCGCCATGCCGTCGAGCAGCCGGGCGTGGAGGAACACGTCGGCCACGACCTCACGGGTGTGCCCGTACGCCCGCTGGTGGTCCGTCCACGCCGACTCGAGGAATCGGATGAGGCCGGGGTCGTGGACGGCCTCGATCGCGGACGGCTCGGCCCGGATCGCCGTAGTCGTTTGGAACCGTTTGTCGGCGCGAATCGCTGACTCGATGCTGACGATCCGGCCGGCGTGCTCGAATGGGGGCGGCCCTGGACTGTCAGAGCTCGACCGCGGGTCGTGGCGATATGATCCGGATTGGTGACGACCATCATCGTCGGCCAGGGTACGACCACCGACGCAGCCCGGCGTCGCAAGAGATGGGATGAGATGACCACCGAACAGGACGCACGACTGGCCGCGGAGATCGCCGAGGAGGCGGGTCGGCTGTTGCTGGAACTCCGGTCCGAGTCCTTCGCCGCCGGCGAACCGGTCGGCAAGGCGCTGGGCAAGGTGGGCGACGCCCGCTCCAACGACTTGATCCTCGCTCGCCTCGCCGAGGCCCGCCCGGACGATGCCGTGCTCTCCGAGGAGAGTGCCGACAGCGCGGCGGCTGTCCGCTGACCGTGTGTGGATCGTCGACCCGCTCGACGGCACCCGTGAATACGGCATGGAGGGCCGCACGGACTGGGCCGTGCACGTCGCGCTGTGGGAACGGGGTCGCCAGATCACCGCCGCAGCGGTGGCCCAGCCCTCGTTGGACACCGTACGTCTCGGGCGTCGCCACGCCCTCGGAAGCCCCCGAGGTCGAGACGTTGCGGGTGCTGTCGAGCGACAGTCGGCCTCCGGCCTTTCTCGCCGACTTCTGCGCGGCGGTGGGCGGCGCCCCGATGCCGACGGGCCGGCGGGGCTGCGGCCATGGCGGTGCTGCGTTATGATGCCGACATCTACGTCCATGCGGCGGCCAGTACGAGTGGGATTCGGCCGCACCGGTCGGTGTCGTGCTCGCGGCGGGACTCCACGCCAGCCGGCTCGACGGCGCCCCGCTCGAGTACAACTCGGAGAACCCCTACTTGCCCGACCTGTTGATCTGCCGGTCGGATCTCGCCGAGCGTTGCCTGGGGATCTCGCCGCCTCACCTGAGGCTCAATGGGCCAGCCGCCTTCCGTCACGCCAGATCGCAGGACGGAGCGGTCGCACCAGGAGCGCCACGACGAGCAACTGCAGCCCGGCGGCGGCGAGGAGCGGAGTCTTCAACTCGCCCGAGCTGGCGAGGACGCCGCCGGCGATCGCGCCGAGCGGATACGCACCGACGATCGCCGAACGCAACAGCCTGGAGATCCGGCCCAGCAGGTGGTCGGGCACGATTCGCTGACGCAAGGAGATCGAGGCGGACGTTTCCGACGACGGTCAGGAATCCTTCGACCACCAGCGTGCGACCGCGACGACCACCAGCGAGGTGGTCGCACCAGCGAGGAGGAAGGCAACGGCGCTGCCGAGGCCGGCGGACAGGAGGATCTGGTCGATCCGGAAAGCGCGAGTCCACCCTGCCCGGCGACCAGCCCGCCGATCATCAGACTGCCCTCGGCGACGAGGGCGAGCACGATGCCGAACCCCGCCTCGCTCGCTCCGACCGGACCGTGAGGTAGAGCACCAGGGTGCTCGTGGCAGCCGCCTGGCAGAAGGCGAAGCCGATGATCAGCGCAGTCACCAGGCGCAAGGTCCGATCCGTCCTCACGAACTGGAAGCCGTCGGCGATCGTGCGCCGGAGTGACTCACCTCCTTCGCTCTCCAGGGCCCGAACCCCGGCCGGGACGGCGAAGACGAGCAGGGTCCCGGACAACGCGAAGGTGATCCCGTCCACCGCGAACGGAAGGGCGAGCGCAGCAGCGAGGGCCAGACCCCCGAGTGCTTGGCCGAGCATGTGTTCGCTGGCCGTTTCGGTGGAGAACAACAGCCCGTTCGCGCGGCCCAACTGCGAGTTCGGCACGATCTGCGGGAGGATCGTCTGGGCGGTGGTCTCGGTCAGCGTCCGGCCGAGACCGATGAGGAACGCGACCCCATAGAGCAGGACGAGGGTGGCTGATCCAGGCGACGACGGCTGCGAAACAGACCGAGGCATCACGGCGCGGGCCAATTCGGCCGAGGCGGCCAACCGACGTCGGTCGACGCGATCGACCACGGCACCGAGGAGCACGGCGGCCAGGTCCGGCAGCGTGGCGGCTACGACCACCCCGGCGATGGCTCGGGGATCGCTCGTGAGACGGCTGGCGAGGAGCGGAAACGCCACGACGACCATGCCGTCGCCCACGCTCGAGCACGCCAATCGCGGCGAGCAAGGCCCAGAACCTTCGGCTCAGGCCACTTGCCGTGTCGGCGGCGGAATCGGAATCGCCCTGCTCGGGGGCCAATGGAGCCGTCGTGCTCACGCTGGATTCATGAGGTGCTGAGGATCTTGAGGATTTCTTGAGGGACTGTGGCGTCGGTCGGGCGCAGGCGGGACGTCCCTTCCTACACCCGACCGAAACCGATCACTGAGTCACGACGCCACCTTCTGAGAAAAGACAGACGTCATGGCTCCTCAATGTCGGGGACTTACTTCCACGTCACTCCACGCACGGAATCGCCACCTCCTCCCATGACTGAGACCTCCCGACGCTCCCGACACCGCACGGTCATTGGACTGGCCCGCGCGCATCCGGGTTCGCCGGACTGGAGCGGCACTGCTCACGTTCGGTCGTCGGCATGTTACTCAGAGAGCTTGAGGCTCACCAGATCGGGACAGCACCGGGGGCGGTGGGTTTCTTGAAGCCGTGGAGAGTCATCGGCCTTTGCAGCGGGCTCGGAGCGGCCTCGATCGCCCTCTGGATTCCGTTGGCGATGGTGGCCGGACCGGTGTCCCCGGTCGCCCTTCACCCGGCACTGCTGCTCTTGACGTTCGTCGCCGCTGAGCGGTTCGAGGCCTACATCGAGTTCCGTGGAGAACTGATGGGCGTCAACCTGAACGAAATGGTCCTGCTCGTCGCGCTCGCGACGACGCAACCCAGGGTGATCGCGCTCGCGCTCGGTGGCGCGCTCGTTCTGGATTGGGCGATGCATTTTCGCCGCGGCCTGCTGAAGCTGAGCTTCTCCTTGGCGAGCAGGACCCTCGAGGTCGCAGTCGCCGCCATCGCCTTCCATGCACTCACCGGGCGGAGCAGTGCCAACTCCCCGATCGGATGGGTGGCGCTGGTCATCGGGGTCTCGCTCGGCGCAATGCTCACCGTCGCGATTGTCTCGACCGCGATCTCCTGGATGAACTCGCAGCCACTCGCACTGCGCAACTCCATCGAGATCGCAGCCGGGGTCGCGCTGGCGAACTCGCTGCTCGGGTTGCTCGCGCTCCAGGTCCTGTGGGTCGACTGGCGCGGCGGTTGGATGATCGTCGCCGCCGCCGCTGGTCTCTGGCTCGGCTACCGCTCGTTCCTCAAGCTTCGCCAGCGCTACGGGAGCCTGAACCTGCTGCACGAGTTCACCCACTCGTTGGCCGGCGTGACCGAGACCGACGAGGTCTCGCTCACGGCGCTCCGCACGGCCAGGGATCTGCTCCGCGCCGAACGCGCCTACCTCGTGTTCGCCTTGCCCGACGGCGCCGTGATCCGCCAACTCAACGGCGCCGGCGAGATCGAGACACTCGTCAGCCGGGCCACCCCGCGGCCCGTCATCGCCGGGCTGTTGGACCTGCCGCGTCCGATGCTCGTCACCGACGGCGGAGCCGAGGGCGAGGGCGATTCGATCTGCGCCCAACTCGGCGTCCGGGATCTGGTCGCCGCCCCCTTCGTCGCCGACGGTGTCCACGGAGTGTTCGCGGTCGTCAACCGCCTCAGCGATGTCAGCACCTTCGACCACGAGGACGCGAAGGTGCTCGAGACCTTCGCCCAGCACGTCGGCGTGGCACTGACGGTCGGCGAGCTCGTCGAGCGGCTGCGGCGCGAGGTCATCGATCGCGAGTTCCAGGCCATGCACGACAGCCTCACCGGGCTGTCCAACCGCACCCGGCTCATCGACGAGCTCGCCGAACGCATCGCGACGGCGACCGACGGGTCCAAGGCGGTCGTGCTGTTGATGGATCTCGACGCCTTCAAAGAGGTCAACGACACCCTCGGTCACACCACCGGCGACGCCTTGCTCGAGGAGATCGGTCGCCGCCTCACCGCAGCCGTCGGCCCTCGAGGCGCCGTGGCTCGCCTCGGCGGCGACGAGTTCGCCGTGGCGGTCGGCGGACTGCGTGACGAGGCCGAGATCCGGGCCTTCGTCGACCAGCTTCGGATCTCGGTCGAGGCTCCCTACACCGTGGACCGCTTGTCGCTGGCCGTGCGATTCAGCATCGGAGTCGCGGTGAGCCCGGATCACGGCGACGACCCGAAGCTGCTCCTGCAACGCGCCGACGTGGCGATGTACGTCGCCAAGGCCGACCGCAGCGGTGTCGAGATCTACAGCGACCGGATCGACACCTCGAGCACCCGACGCCTGGCGCTCGCCGGCGAACTCGGCCGGGCCCTCGCCCACCGCGAGTTCCAGCTATTCTACCAACCCCAGCTCGACATCTCGACCGGACGGGTGCTCGCGATCGAGGCACTGGCCCGCTGGCCCCATCCGACCTACAAGTCCGTGCCGCCCGACGAGTTCATCCCCCTCGTCGAGCAGTCCGGCCTCATCGGCGAGTTCACCGAGTGGGCCCTCGACTCGGCGCTGCACGACGTGGCCATCTGGCGGGAGCTGTGGCCGGACCTTCGGGTGTCGGTGAACATGTCGGCACGAAGCCTGTCGGATCCGAACTTCACCCGGACCGTCGAGCGGCATCTGCAGGAGCACGGGCTCGGCGCCGACGCATTGACCCTGGAACTCACCGAGGGCACCGTCATGTCCGATCCCGATCGCGCGCTGCGGGCGCTCGGCGAACTGCACCAGCTCGGCATCCGTATCGCGATCGACGACTTCGGGACGGGCTACTCCTCCCTGTCGTACCTGAAGCGCCTCCCCGTCGACGAGGTCAAGATCGACAAGTCGTTCGTGATGACGATGGTGGGCGACGACGACGACGTGGCGATCGTGCGTTCCACGATCGACCTGGCCCGCAGCCTGGGCATGGAGACGGTGGCGGAGGGCGTCGAGAGCCCCGAAGCGGTGGCGATCCTCGGCGAGCTCGGCTGTCAGATGGCTCAGGGCTACTTCCTGTCCCGTCCGATCCCGTCGGCGGACGTCGAGACCAAGATCCGCGAGCTGCATCGCAAGTATCGCCAGGTCGGGAGCCGTCCGGCCGAGGAGATGCGCCAGGCCGTCATCCGCCAGTTCCTGGGCCTCGCCAGCTGAGGGCGTGGGCCGTTCGGCCCAGTGAGCTCGTCCTCGGGAGTCGACCAAACCGTTCGGACGGAGGCGTCGTGTCTCCGGGCAACAAGCGGGCCTACCCCTGAGGAGCAACCGTGGATCGTCGAACCACCATCGCCACCGCCATCGCCGTGACCGCAACGGCCGGCACCGCCATCGCAGCATCGGCTGCCACCGGAGGCGTCCCGCTGATGTCGTCGGCGGAGCGTCCGGCCCAGCCGGAACTCGCGCTCGACACGCCGTCCGCTGACAGCGCCGTCACCTCGACGACCAGGGCCGCCACCACCGTCACCGTGTACGTCGACGACACCGTGATCGTTCGAGTGCCGGAGTCGACGCTCTCACCGGTTCCCACCTCCGGCGCCGGGGCGGCGCTCGCCGCGGAAGTGGTGCGGGTGCCATGGCGGCCTCGGGTGCGGCCGGTGCGGCTACCCCCGCCACACCGGCGACGCCAGCGACACCGGCGGCCTCGGCGGCAGCTGCGCCCGCCGCCCCGGCCAGCCCTGCCACGACCGGATCGTCGGCACCCGCATCGACCGCCCCGCTGCGGCGCCCACCACCGTCGTCACCGTGACCACGACGGCGCCCAGCGCCCCGGCCACCCATGGCAGCACCGCCGCCGGCACGGGCACGGGTTCGGGCCACCATGACGACGATGACGAGTACGAGTCCCACGAGGACGAGCACGAGTCGCACGAGTCGCACGACGACGACCACGAGGAATCGCACCACGACTCGCACGGCGAGCACGAGGACGACGACTGATGGCCCGCCGCACACGCCGCCGGCCCGCCGCCGCCGCTCGAGTGCTCGCCACCGGGTTGAGCACGTCCACCTTCCTCGGAGGGTGGCCTTGTTGGCCCACGCCGAAGCCTCGGCCAACGATGCCTCGACGAACGCTGCGTCGAGTGATGCCGCTTCGGCCGCTGCCACCGGCAACTCGGCCGAGGTCGCCACGGTGCCCTCGACGACGGCACCGACGACGACCACCACGACGCCGACGACGGTCGCTCCGACGCAGGTGCTCGAGATCCACCGCACGGTGTATCTCGACCAATTCGGAAATCCGTTGGATCCGTCGGTCGCCGAGCAGATCATCGCCTCGAGCCGCGAGGTCGCGGCGCAGACGACGCTCGCACCGACCTTCGAGACACCGGCGCCGGCAGCCGCATCGTCAGGGTCCTCGGGATCGTCGAAATCCTCCGGGTCCTCGGGATCCTCGGGATCCTCGGGATCGTCCGGCGCCGGCGCTGCGCCGCAGACGACTGCAGCCCCTGCGGCGCCGGCGGGTCCCGCCCCGACGGCGGCTCCTGCAACGACCGCAGCCCCAGCCCCCGCTCCCACGGCGGCACCGACGACTGCGGCACCTCCGCCGCCTCCCCCGACGGCGGCACCGACCACGCGGCACCCCGCCGCCTCCTGCCAGGGGTCACAATGCGGCTGAGCGAACTCGAGGTCAAAGCGTGGCGGCACTTCACCGTGCCGTCGATGGGCAGCACCGCAACGATCATCATCGGCGACGGGCCAGAGCCTCTGGTCCAGTGGGTCACCGACGAGCTCGGCCGGCTCGAGCAGTGCTGGAGCCGATTCCGACCGGACAGCGAACTCAGCGAGTTGAACGAGTCCGACGGTCGATGGTTCCCCATGAGCGCCGACCTGGCGCTCGCGGTGGACCGGGCGATGTCGCTGCATTGGATGACGAGCGGACTGTTCGACCCGACGATGCACGATCGGATCGCCGAGCTCGGGTATGACCGGACGTTTCGCGAGATCGACGCGGACTCGACTCGATCGATTCCTCGGGGGCACCCGTCGCGCGGGCCGGTCGGCGTGGAGATCGACGGGAACTACATTCGGCTCCCTGCTGGCGCGAAGCTCGACCTCGGTGGCGTCGGCAAGGGCCTCGCCGCCGACCTCGTCGCCGATGGGCTACTCGAACGAGGCGCGACCTCGGCGTGCGTGTCGATGGGTGGCGACGTCCGCGCGGCGGGGGTCACCCCGAACGCACGTGGGTGGGACATCCCGGTCGACGATCCGATCGTGGCAGGGCGATCGTTCGGAACGGTGCCGCTGCGCGACGCCGCCATCGTGACGAGCACCACCAGGATTCGACGTTGGCAGCGCGGCGGACCCACGGTGCACCACCTGATCGACCCGCGCAGCGGATACTCGAGCGACACGGGCATCGAGGCCGCGGTCGTTCGGGCAGAACAGGCATGGCTCGCCGAGGGTCTGGCCAAGGCGGCCGTCATCGCCGGCGAGGAACTGGGACTTCGTCTCCTCGGGGCTGCTGACGTGGACGGCTGGTTGGTGCGCTCCGACAGCTCCGTGGTCACCACCACCGATGCCCCGGCGTTCGTGCCGAGGTCTGCATCATGATCGCCATGATCGCCATGACCGAGAAGATCTGGTGGTACGTCGCCCGTTCCAGCGGGATCGTGCTCTGGGTCCTCATGGCCATGGCGATCGTGTGGGGTCTCGCGGTCTCGTCCAAGCTGGTGCGCCGACGTGGGCTGCCCGCCTGGATGCTCGACCTCCACAAGCACCTGGGCTGGCTGACGCTCGCCTTCACCGCGGCCCACCTGTTCGGGCTGTGGGCCGACAGCTACATCCAGTTCGGCCCCGAGGATCTGTTCGTCCCGATGGCGGCGAGCTGGCAACCCGGGGCGGTCGCCTGGGGCATCGCAGCCATGTACCTGCTCCTGGTGGTGCAGATCACCTCGTGGGGCATGCGCAAGCTTCCTCGCAAGATCTGGCATGCCATCCACTACCTGAGCCTGCCGATGTTCGTGACCGGCACGGTGCACGGGATCCTGGCGGGCACCGACTTCGGTTCGGCGGCGGTCGGTTGGGGGTTGATCATCGGATGCAGCGCCGTGGTGTGGTTCGCCACCTTCCGGGTCCTCGCTCCGAGCCGGGCCTCGCGTTCGAACGACCGGCTCGCCGCGGCACGCGCCGCTCGAGCCGGCGCGGTCAACCCGAGGCGCTCCGCGGTCTCGACCGGCCCAGACCGGCGACGCCGCCCGCCCCCTGGATCGGTCTGGGCGCCCCCTGCGCCCGATGAGCTCCGACTCGGCGTCTGACCCACGCCGAGCAGGAACGTTCGTTCCGGAGGGTCGTCCTCCCGATCCGGAACGAGCGGCGAACGTGGTCGGTCCGCACCGCCCGCCGGGACCGGCCCGTTCGCAACCTCTGCCCGATCCGGACCGGCATAGGCCGTACGGCCCATGTCCGGCGACGGACCCCAGAATCGTCAGCTCCCAGGGTCGACTGACCACTGAATGTGATGGTCGAACCGAACTTGTGACCTCAGCTCTAGCCCTGCGTTCGAACGCTCGCTTATAGTGCGGGACAACCCTGCAACGTATGTGGCCTCGATGCTGAGTTCCGATCTCATGTGAGTCTCGGAAGCGAACCAGCTTCGACGCCTGCCAGAAAGGTGGTCAGTCGATGACCTCTCGCTCCCGCTCCCTCAAGTTCCTGCGCAAGCCCGCCGCCATCGCTGCGGTTGCGGCCGCAGGGATGATGTTCCTTCCGGGCACCGCTCACGCGGCGTCCATCGCCGGTTACGTCGGTCAGTCCTGTGACGGCGACTCGACGGTCGGCACGTTCGTGCTCGCCGCGACCTACGACCAGATCGAGTTCGTGCAGCTCACCGTGAGCCAGAACGGCTCGGTGGTGTACGACACCGGGAAGGTGCGACATCTCCGCTGCCCCGCTCGACGACCCCAACACCCTCGACGTGATCGAGGGCGGCGTCACTCGCTCCACCATGCTCGCCCCTGGTGACTACACCTACACCTGGGTCGACTACTGGAAGGACGGCGGCGGACCCTTCGGTGGCGATGTCCAGCGAACACCCCGTTCACGGTGACCGCCGACCAGTGCACGACGCCGACCACGACGACCACCACCACGACGACGACCACCACGTCGACGACGACGACCGAGGCGCCGACCACCACCGAGGCGACCACGACGACCGAGGCCACCACCACCACCGAAGCGACCACCACCACGGTCGCCGTGGATCCGCCGACCACCGAGGCCACCACCACCACGGAGGCGACCACCACCACGGTCGCCGTGGATCCGCCCACGACGGAGACCACCACCACGACGGCGGCCACCACCACCACGGCGGCGCCGACCACCTCGGTCGTCATCCAGCCCCCGACCACGGTGACCCCTACGACGAGCGTCGCTCCGACCACCACCGTCTCGGTGTCGGCCAACACGCTGCCGGCCACCGGCTCGAACAGCGGCGGCTTCCTGGCTGCCGGTGTGGCCTTCTTGGTCCTGGGCGGTGGAGCCCTCGCCGGGTCCCGCCGTCGCTCCGCCTCGGTCTGATCATTCCGGCAGGGGTGGGCTGCCCGCCCATCGACGGTGCAGCCCACGAATGATCGACTGGCACAACTGCTGCCCGCTCCACTCCGGTGGGGCGGGCAGCCGTCGTTTGCGGGCCTCACGAGCCGGCGAGGCACTCCAGGAACGAGTTGGCCCACGAGTGCACGTCGGCGCCAGCGACCGTCGAACGCAGGGCGGCCATGAGACGCACGGTCGGGTACCGGCATCCGCACCGCCCGTTCGATCGCTCCGGCGACGGCGTTCTCATCGAACGGATTCACGAGGAGGGCCGCCTCGAAGCTCCTGAGCCGCACCGGCGAACTCGCTCAACACGAGCACCCCGTCGTTGGCGGTGTGGCCGGCGACGTACTCCTTGGCCACCAGGTTCATCCCGTCGCGCAACGGGGTGACGAGCATGACGTCGGCGGCTCGGTACAGCGCGGCCAACTCCACGGAGTCCACCGACCGGTACAGGTAGTGGAGCACCGTCCCGCCGATCGTCGAGAACCTCCCGTTGATGGCACCGGCGAGCCGCTCCACCTCGTCGCGCAGTTCGGAGTAGCCGGGAGCGTCCTCTCGTGACGGCACGGCGACTTGGACCATCGCCACCTCGTCGGCCGACAGCCGCTGTTGATCGAGCAGCTCGTACAGCGCCATCAGCCGGCGATCGATGCCCTTGGTGTAGTCGAGGCGGTCGACGCCGAGGAGCAGGGTGCGGCGGGGGCCGATGATCTGACGCAGCTCGTCGGCTCTCGCCGCGACTTCGGGAGTTGGGCCATCCGTTCGGCCTCGGCGACATCGATCGAGATGGGGAAGGCCGCCACGGTCGACTCGCGCTTCCGTGAGCGCGAAGTCCGTGCTCGGTCGGTTCCCAGCCGACGAGCCGCTCGACGGCGCGGGCGAAGTTGTCGGCGTGGGTCGGGGTCTGGAAACCAATGACGTCCGCCGAGGGTTCCCTCGAGCAAGGGAACGCTTGCACGGCAGCTGCTCGAACAGCTCCACGGGTGGAAACGGGATGTGGAGGAAGAACCCGATACGGAGATCGGGACGCTGCTCGCGTACGTAGCCCGGAACGAGGTGGAGCTGGTAGTCGTGGACCCAGACCGTGGCACCAGGGGCCGCGGTGGCGCACACCCGCTCGGCGAACCGGCGGTTGACCTCCTGATACGTGTGCCACCAGTGATGGTCGTAGAGCGGCGGTCGGAGCGCATCGTGGTAGAGCGGCCAGAGCACGGCGTTGGCGAAGCCTTCGTAGAACATCTCCACTTCGTCCGAGGACAGCTCGACTGGGACGTAGCGCACGTCGTCGTGCACGAAGGGCCTCGAGATCGGCCCCGTTGGTGTCACCCGTCCAGCCGACCCACGACGACGGCCGGGACTGGGCGATGGGCAACATGGCCGTCACCAGACCGCCAGAACTCGTCGCCCACCCGTCATCGGTGCGAGAGACGGGCATCCGGTTGGAGACGATCACGAAGTCGCTGCTCACCGGCCTTCGGTCTCCACCCTGTCGGTCTCGGCGTCGTCGTCGACGGCCCGGCTCACCTCGGCGCCCGGCGCGGCGTCGCCCAGCGCCTGCGACAGGCGATCGAGCGTGCCGGGATCGAGGTTGGCGTAGACCAACCGAGCACCGGCGAAGCGTTTGGCCTCTTCGACGAGGGACTCCAGATAGGTGTCGCGCAGCAGGATGGCCACCGTGGTGGTGTCTTGCTCGACCGACTGGCGGAACCAGTCGACCCACTCGTCGGGGATACCGTGGTCGATCACCTTGGCCGCGGCCACGCCGACCCCGGCTCCCACCACGGAACCAGCGAGCCAACCGACGGGCCCACCGAGCAGGAGCCCGAAGAGCCCGGCCCACATGGCCCCGGAGAACGCCGAGGGCAGCGGCTGGGGATCGGTCGTCTCCTCGACGACGGTCCGACCGTCGGGCCGCTTCTGGACCAGCACCGCGTCCTGCAGCACGAGTTCCTTGCGACTGGCCAGTCGAGTCACCGCGGACAGGAACTCACGGGCACGGTACGGGTCGTCGAACGAGATCCCGACCAGCGTGTCGGGGGTGGAAACCTCGTCTGTCATCTCTGTTGTCTCCTCGGTCGAGCCGTCGGCGCCGCCGTACCCGCTCTGGTGACCCATGAACCCGCGCGGGTGAGTGGCGTCCCACGCCGATGGTAGGGGGCGGAACCCCGAACCGGGACATGGGCCGACGGTGTCCGGCCAATGACGGCGCCGCCGACCTGGTCGGAAAACAGAATGTGGGGTGACCGCAACGGATCGCGCGATCACCCCACCGAGATCGGAACAGCCGGGCGCTGGCGTTCCGGTCCGCTGCGTTCATGCCCAGCTGTCACGTTCGTGTGACCGCCCGAGCACGATTCTTCAGGAGATGTAGATGCTCGAGACCCGGTTGTCCCATCCGGAGTACATCGTCGACGCCGCCGACCATGCCCACGTCGAGCCGGGATAGACCGCTCCGCTCCCGTACGACCCGTCCCAGAACGTCGAGCTGCAGGCCCCGATCTTGAAGCTGCTCGTGACGTTGCTGAACCCGTAGCTGCCGAGATTGATGACGATGCCTCGGGCCGTGAAGGCCAACACGCTGCCGGAGTAGTACGAGTTGCTGTACAGCCGGACCGACGATGAACACGACGAGGACGCTGCGGCCATCACGCCGGTGGACGGGTCGAGTGCCGCCGACCGGGACGCCGTCGTGCCGGCGCTGGTTGTATCGGAGCGGAGCGCTCGATCCATCTGCTCCTCGGAGCGGTAGCACGTGGTGTCGACACCGTCGGAGACACAGGCGGTGGCTCCGTTCCAGTCGACGGCCAGGTCGATGGTGGTGCCCTCGAAATCGGCGAGCATGTGCTCGAGAGCGGGTTCGGGCTGCTCCTGTACAGGTGCGGCCGATGCAGCAAACGGTGAACAAAGGGCGAACGCGGCGAGAGCCAGTGCGGTCGCGCCAAGGCGCGGTCGGATCATGGTGATTCCTCAGGGTGAGTCGGTTGTCAGCCGAACGGGCGCCCTGGAACGAGCACGATCTGGTGCTCGGTGCCGTCGATGCCGAGACGCATATCAGTTTCGTCAGCGGACCGAGGTCGACGACATCCACCGTCCAACCCGACAACCTAGTCCGCGCCAGCTCCCGATCGACGAGTGCTCGCGCCGTGGATGCGTCGAGGCACTCGTCGCGCAGGATGGTTGAACGGCATCGACGAAGGCCTACAGGCCGGGCGGTCCGGACACGAAGTCACCCGGCAACGATGCATAGCCCAACGCCGCGCACGCACGCTCGGTTCCAGGGAGCACGGTGACGGTCCCGTTCGCGCCGACATCCGGCCAACGACCGGGGGACGTCGATGCCCTCGGCCCGGAGGTCGGAAGTCGGGTCGTTCCAGAGCTCGGCGCAGTCGGCGACGGGGTCGGCACCCGCCGGGATCACCACTCCGCCTGCGGAACCGTCGGCGCGCACGCGGCACCACACGGTCGCCTCCCCGTTCGGTTCGGCGTCGAGTGCGTGTCGCCGTGGCCACTCCCGCCCCGCCGACCGTCAGGACCGCCGCAGCGAACAGGAAGGATCGGGTCCGAGTGGGCCGCCGCCACCAGAGCGAACGTACGGGACCTCGACGATCGCGTCGACGAGTCGATCGACCTCGACAGAAGCGCGAACCGGGAGATCAGCGGCCGGGTCGGACTGTGCGACGTGGGTCAGGAATTCGTCGAACGAGGTGCTCATCGGTCCACCCCGCCGCTGGCTTCGTACCGCTCCCGCAGCCGTTGCGTCGCCCGGGAGATCCGCTTGCGGGCCGCGGCATCGGAGATCCCGAGCAGCAGTGCGATCTGGTGGGTCGAGAACTGGTCCCACAGTTGGGCCTGGAGCACCTCTCGGTCGTCGGCATCGAGGAGGTGGAGCAACTCCACCCCGCCGGATCGGCGAGCGGCGTCAGCGGCATCGGGCGAGCGGGCGGCGCGAGCGCCGTTGGGTCCGTTTGGAACCGGTGCTCTGCGAGCCTGTCGGCGCATCGAGGTCCGGCGGCTGCGACCGAGGACACGGCGCGCCACGCCGCAGGACCAAGCGCGCTGGTCGTCGGGGGGCAGGGCGTCGAGTTGATCGAATCGTTTCTAGCACACGATGAGGACCTCCTGAACGAGGTCGTCGAGTTCGCTCGCTGCCGAGCCGCGACGACGAAGATATGCCCTGAGTGCGGTGTCGTGCGTGTGCAAACGCACGGAACCTGATCGCCCGATCGGTGTCCATGTGATCCGTCGCTGGCCCATGCCCGGCCAACGGATGTTTGTGACCTGGGACGTCGGCATTTCTTCGCTCCGGCCGGTCCACGAGACGAGTCTTGCCCGCCGAAACCCGCCGAGGCCCACCGTCCGCCCGGACCTCAGGTGGCGGCGAACCACCCGTTGAGGTCGACGATCACGTCGGCCGGAACGCTCGACGTGACACAGAACGCCTCGGTCGTGGACCCGAGGGGTGCGATCACCGCGTTGGCGACCGTCTGACCGGCCACGAAGTTGACGTTCGACGACTCCGGCTCGGGGGCACCGCACGGCCAGACGGTGAGGTAGCCATCGCCGCTCGGATCGGTCACCGTGACGTTCAGCGAGGGCGCTGGCGGCACCGCTCGGCACCACGCCGCCCAACCGGGCAACGGACGTCTGGAGCGGTGCATCGGGCTCGACACGACCCCGGCGAGGAGCCAACCCCGTGTCGGAACGGGTGTCGTAGATCCGAACGGGATCCACCGGCGTGAAGCCATCCCCCGACATCCAGCCGTTGGCGTCGACGATGACGTGGACCGCCGAGGAGGCCGAGAAGCACACCGTGCCCCGGCTCGACACGGGAGTGATCACCGCGTTGGCGACCGTCTGACCGGCGGCGTAGTTCACCGACGACACCTCCCGCGGCGTTCCGCACGGGAACACCGTGACGTATCCGCCCGCTTCCGCATCGGTCACCGTGACGTTCAACGACAACGAGGTGGCGTCGGACCCGACGGAGCCGATCCGGCTCACCGGGACCTCCAACGTCCGACCCGGCCCCACTCGCCCGGCACCCTGCTCGGCGAGGCCGGACCCGGACCGCGTGTCGAACCAGCGGGTCGGAACGACCGTGTGGAGGAACGCCCGCTCGGCGAGCTCGGAGGGAACGACCTGATCGGACGAGAACCATGCCGCAGGTCGACGATGACGTCCACGGCGACGGACGAGTGCAGACGGCCCCGCCGCCGACACGGGCGTGATCGCCGCGCTGGCAACGGTCTGTCCCGCCCCGAAGTTCAGCGTGGACGTCTCCGGCCGCGCGTCGCACGGGGAGACGGTGAGATATCCGGCGGCCAGGGAGCCGGTCGCCGTGACGTTGAGGGCGACGGCGCCGACGCCATCGCTCGGAACCCGATCGTCGATGCCCGCCACCGAGAAGGCGAGGACGTAGTCGCCGCCGACCTTCCACGCAATGGGCGCTCGGACGCCGGTGCCGGAACGGGTGTCGATCACACGGAACGGAGTCACGCTGGCGAACCCTCGATCGGCGAACCAGATCGAACGCGAAACCGGCGTCGGAGGAACGCCGTACAGCGCTCCGGTCAGGATGGGTTCGTACCACCCGGTGTCGGGAGCCAGATCGAGGACGTGAATCGTGCCGAAGTCGTGGTACAGCGCGGCGCCCCATCCGATGCTCGGGCCGACGTCGAAACAGACCGGCCCGCTCACCTCGTAGCGACGTTCGCCCGGCGAGACCGAAGCATCGGCCCAGCACCGCACGTTCCCGTCGCCGTCGACGACCGCTCCTGCCAAGCGATCACCGAGGTTCACCAGAGCGATCTGGAGGTCGGCGCCCCCGTCGAGATCGACGTCGAGGTCCCAGACCGCTGCGCTGTAGTTGACCGCCCAGTCGTAGCCCCACGGGTCGTCGAACAACTGGGTTCGGAGCGAGGCGGTGAACCGGCTCCCGGTCTGATCGAACTCGAGCACCGACTCGGTGATGTCGGCCGGCGGGTAGTTGACATCGCCGCGGGTGTCCTGACGCCACCGGGCGCCGACACTCAGCGCGGCGCCGGCCGTGGCCGAGGCCGCAGCGGCATCGTCGGATCCAGCGGACGGGGCCGACCGGGCGGCGTCGCCAGCGCGCACGGCACCGGCGATTCCGCCCACGCGATCCAGGGACCCACCGACGGCCACGTCCGGTCCACCCTCGGCGCTGGCCGCCGCCGGGACCGACAGACCGACCAACGCCAGCGTGATCGCCAGGGCCCGGATCTTCGTACGTCGTGCCGCCATCGTGGTCACCTCCCGCGCGACCCGTCCGCCACGGGCTCGCACGACCAGTAGACGCCAACTGACCAGCTCGCGGGATCACGAACGGGTCAGGGTTACCCAGGGTGACGACGGCGCCGGATCAACTCGACGCTGGGCGTCGATTCACCGACCTCGGCTTGAGCCAGGCCAGATGATTCGCCTCAGTCGCTCGAGGGCAGGGCCTTGGCTTCCTTGATCTGCAACGGGGTGCCGGCGAGCGCCGGGAGCCCGTCACCGGGCTTGGTGCAGAGCAACTCGATCGTGTTGTCGTCGTCGACGTACCGCTTCCCCATCGACGTGCCGCCACCGTGGCCGTCGACGACCGATCCCGATCCGTCCCGTTCGTCGGCCGAGGCGACGGGAGCGGCGCCGCCGATGGTCAGCTCGATCTCCCCGGCCGGCGCCCGCACCGCCACCAGCTCGGTGGTGCACACCGCGCTGAACAACCGGGTACCGGGCTTGATCGTCATCCCCATCGAGAAGCTCCTTGTCGAGGGTCACCGTGGACGTCGCGCAAGAGCGATGAGCCCGAAGATAGTTCGGCGTGTGGTCGCCGGCCGGGTTCACGGGCGCGAAGCGAATGTCGAGTACTCGCCGGGAACGACCAACTCGACGGAGCCCGTCGCGACGTCGTAGGCGGCGATCCCGTCGCGTCGCAGGAACAGGAACGTCGCTGAATCCTGAGTCCATGCGATCGGACCGTCGACGACGGCATCGGCCACC
>JAWKHV010000024.1:0-88270 GCA_041394645.1 Ilumatobacteraceae bacterium
CGTCGCCGGAATACTTCTCCCAGGTGATCAGTTGAACTCACCATTCCGGTTGGTGAGTCATACTCACCATTCCAGTTGGTGAGTTGCACTCACCATTCCCGTTAGTGAGTCATACTCACTATGAGATCGAATCACCACGAAGACCACGAAGACCACGAAGACCACGAGAACGAGAACCGCCCATGCCCCGCGCCACGAGCAGCTTCACCAAGGACCGATCGGTGGTCGACCACCAGTTCGCCCCGGGAACCATCCGACGGATCGTCGGCTTCGCCCGGCCCTATCGGCGTCAGATCGCGGCGTTCCTCACCCTCGTGATCGGCGACGCGCTCATCGGCGCCGCCACTCCCCTGTTGTACAAGGCGATCATCGACGACGGCATCGCCGGAGCACGCAGCGGCCTGGTCGTGACGCTCGCGATCGCGGTCGGCGCCCTCGCTGTCGTGTCCGGCGCGGTCGGCGTGATCCAACGGTGGTACTCCGCTCGCATCGGCGAGGGACTGATCCGAGATCTGCGCACGCAGGTGTTCGACCACGTGCAGCGGATGCCGATCAGCTTCTTCAGCCGGGCCCAGACCGGAGCGCTCGTCACTCGCCTGGACAGCGATGTCCAGGGCGCCCAGCAGGCCTTCACGTCCACGCTCTCCAACGTGGTGGGCAACGTGGTCGCGGTGGTCACCACCTTGATCGCGATGACGGCGCTCTCGTGGCAGATCACGCTGCTCGCGCTCACGCTCCTGCCCCTGTTCATCTTCCCGACGCGCTGGGTCGGATCACGCCTCGCCTCGATCACCCGAGAGCGGTATCGACTCAACGGAGAGCTGGGACAGCTGATGACGGAACGGTTCAACGTCTCCGGCGCGCTCGTCGTCAAGCTGTTCGGCCGACCGGAGGACGAATCGGCCGCCTTCGCGTCACGCGCCGGCCGGGTCGCCGACATCGGGGTCCGAGCCGCGATGTACACGAGGGTCGTGATGACGGCGCTGTCGCTGATCGCCGCCATCGCGACCGCGATCGTCTACGGCTTGGGTGGCGTGTTCGTGATCCAGGGCTCCCTCCAGATCGGCACGCTCGTGGCCCTCACCGCGTATCTCGGCCGCCTGTACGGACCGCTCACCTCGCTCTCGAACGTCCAGGTCGACGTGATGACGACCCTCGTCAGCTTCGAGCGGGTGATCGAGGTCCTCGATCTCGAGCCGATGATCGTCGACGGCGACCCGGCGCAACCGCTCCCGAAGGGCTCGGTGGGTGTCGAGTTCGACGACGTCCGGTTCCGCTACCCGACCGCCGAGGAGGTCTCGCTCGCGTCGCTCGAGGGCGTCGCTCGGCTCGAGACGTCCGAACCGGTCGAGGTGCTGCACGGGATCTCGCTTCGGGTCCGCCCGGGCGGCACCCTGGCGTTGGTCGGACCGTCCGGCGCCGGCAAGTCGACCATCGCCGGGCTCGTCTCCCGGCTCTACGATCCCACCGCCGGCAGCGTGCGCATCGGTGGCGTCGATCTGCGCCACACCACGCTGGCCGAGGTTCGCGACACGGTGGGTGTGGTCGCCCAGGACGTGCACCTGTTCCACGACACCTTGGCCAACAACCTGCGCTACGCCAAGCCCGACGCCACCGACGACGAACTGGAGACCGCGGTCCGCGCCGCCCAGCTCTGGCCCATGGTGTCCCAACTGCCGGCCGGGCTCGACACCGTCGTCGGCGACCGGGGCTACCGGATGTCGGGCGGCGAGCAGCAACGGATCGCGATCGCGAGATTGCTGTTGAAGGACCCGGCGGTCGTGGTGCTCGACGAGGCGACCGCACACCTCGACACCGAATCGGAATCGGCGGTCCACGCGGCGCTCGACGCGGCGTTGGTCGGCCGAACCTCGATCGTCATCGCCCACCGCCTCGCAACGGTGCGGGCGGCGGACGAGATCGCTGTGATCGAGGCCGGCCAGGTCGTCGAGCGCGGGACGCACGACGAACTGGTGCAGGCCGGCGGGTTGTACGCCACGTTGAGCCGGACCCAGCTCCTCGAACCGGCGCGGTGAGCCGAGGATCACTCGCAACCCGACGGTGCCCCCAAGAGCATCGCGGGGTCCAGGGTGTCGCCCTGGCGGAACGCGGGATGGGCCACGGTGGCCAACGCCAGACACAGCCCCGCCTGAGCGAGCAGTCCCGGGGCGAGGAGGGGGCTCGGCCCGACCGAGCCGGTCGCCGCGTGCCACACCTTCGACAAGCCCGACATCGAGTCCCACAGCGGACCGTAGTGACGGTCGAGCGGCGCGGTGTCGTAGTTCTCCTTGATGTGTTCGAACATGCCGAACATCGAGGACGCCACGGCGCCGATGGCCACGAGCCGAGCGAGTCGCAGCAGCGCAGGGGACGCGTTCGACCAGACGGCGACGGCGAGCGCGGCCACGACGATCAAGACGATCCACGGCACCAGCTGCTCGGTGCTGTTCCAGTGCCGAAGGGTCGCCAGTTCGACCAGACCACTCGCCGAACCGAGGACCGCCAGCCCGAGCAGGCTGCTGCGAAGCAACCCGCTCGGCTCGTCGGTCCTGGCGATCGCGGTGCTCACAGGTCCAGGAGCGAGAGGATCTGATCGATCGTCTCGGGGCTGGCGTTGTACTTCTCGAGCTCGCCGGCGACTCGTTCCCAGCTGCCGTCATCGGCCGAGTAGGGGCGGTACTCGATCAGTTCGTCGGCCCACTTGTCGGCGTTGGCGATGCCGGCGGCCTCCATGGCCGAGACGAGCTCGCCCTTGGACGCGTCGTTGGCGGAGACCTTGCCGGCCGGGGCCGCGGCGGGGGCGGCAGTCGCCGCCACCGCGGGCGTCGCGGCTTGGCTCGTCGAGCCGTCGCTTCCGCAAGCGCTCAGTCCCAGGACGAGGACGGCAACGCTGCCGAACGCGGCACGGCGGGCGAGGCGAGCCGTGTTGATGGTGGTGGTCGCGGTGGTGATGCGAGACATGCTGAATCCTTCTGCGGGTTCGTTCACGGTGTCGCTCCAACGGGGTGTGGAGGACGGGATCAGCCTGCGGTCGGCTCCGGAAGTGAACGGTGAGGCGCCAGTCAGCGAACGGACAACGTTGAGCGGCCAGGCTTTACCTCGCGCTAACCCATCCCACCCGGTGCTCGTCATATCCTCCGAACGATGGTTGGGGAACGTGTACTCGTCGTCGAGGACGACGAGCTCATCGGCGAGAGCCTCGTACGGGCCCTGCGCTCACAGGAGTACGACGCCGCCCGTGTCACCTCGCTCGAAGGGGCCCGGGCGGCGCTGTCCGACGGACCTGGGCCGGATCTCGTGCTTCTCGACGTCGGACTGCCGGACGGCGATGGGATCGAGTTCTGCGGCGAGCTGAGCACCACCCGTCCCGCACTTCCCGTCGTCATGCTGACGGCGCGATCGGACGAGACCGACATCGTGGTCGGTCTCCAGTCGGGAGCGGTCGACTACGTGACCAAGCCTTTTCGCCTCGCCGAGTTGTTCGCCCGGGTTGCCACGCACCTCCGTTTCGCCGCCACCCGCGCAGCCGCAGCGGGGTCCCTCGCGCCCGGCCGCGTGGAGGCTGGTTCGGTCGTGATCGAGACGGCCGCCCGGCGCGCCTTCCACGACGGCGTCGAGCTCGAGCTTCGTCCGAAGGAGTTCGACCTCCTCATCCGTCTCGTCAGCTCGGCCGGTGAGGTGGTGGCGCGCGAAGACCTGATCGCGGATGTGTGGGACGAACACTGGTGGGGTTCGACCAAGACGTTGGACGTCCACATCAACGCCCTGCGACGCAAGCTCGGTGTGCAGACCGGCGACGGCGGCCCGATCTCGACGGTCCGCGGGGTGGGCTACCGCTGGGACGGGGCGACGTGACGCGTCGCGTCGTGTGGCTGGTGGTCGCCACGACCACGCTGGCCGTCCTGGCATTGTTGGTGCCGGCCTCGTTGGCGGTCCACAGCCGGAACCTGCACGCATCGCGTCTCGAGTTGCAGCGCGAGGCCTCGATGATGGCGAGCAGCATCCTTCCCGACGAACCGCTCTCGATCGCCTCGGTCGAGGAAGTGGACAACGGTCAGATCCACGACGTCGGGATCTACAACCAGCGCGGTTTCCTCGTCGGCGGCGAGGGGCCGAACGTCGGCGACGATGCCGTGATCGTGGCGTTGTCCGGAGGGTTCGGGGAGACGGCCGACGGCGACGAGCAGGTGGCCGCGGTTCCGGTGCCCCGCAACGACGGCGGCATGGGGGCGCTGCGCGTCTCGGAGGAGTACGAGGACCCGTCCGCGGCGAGCCGCCGCCAGGTGTTGATCCTGATGGCGCTGGCCGGGTCGATCGTGGTGCTCGCCGGCCTGCTCGGCTCGGCATCGGCGAAGAAGCTCACCGCGCCGTTGCGCGATCTCCAGCGAGCCGCCAACGCGATCGGCCGGGGCGAGCTGACGACCGAGGTCCCCGAGACCGGCCTGGCCGAGTTGGACGATCTGGGCCGCACGCTGACGACGAGCGCGACATTGGTGCAGGGAACCGTGGCGAGGGAGCGGGCGTTCTCCAACGAGGTCTCCCACCAGCTGAGAACGCCACTGGCGGCGTTGCGCGTCGCGGTGGAGACCGAGCTCGCCTTCCCGCGCCCCGATCACGAGTTGGTCCTGAACGAGATCCTCGGGGCCGTGACCCGCCTGGAGCAGACCACGAGCGGACCTGCTCGCTGGCGCGGGCACGATCGACGACCGCACCGAGCTGGTCTTCGCCGACGTCGCCCGAGCCGCGGTCGAGCGATGGACGCCGGCCTACCGCGCCGAGCATCGGCTGCTGCGTTCCGTGATCGAGGTCTCGCTGGCCTGGATGTCGAGGACCGCGGCGGATCAGATCCTCGACGTCCTCCTGGAGAACGCGCTGAAGCACGGTCGCGCGGTCACACCGTGGTGACCGCAGCATCGATGAACGAGGGGGAATCCTCGGTGTCGGTCCAGGACGACGGGACGCTGGGAACGAGCAGGGCCCCGTTCGCCGAACGGGCGAGCGAGGCCGGACACGGCATCGGCCTCAAGTTGGCCCGCTCGCTGGCGGAGTCGGAACGGGCCCGGCTCGAACTCGTCGAGCGACGACCGGTCACCTTCGGCTCACCGTGCCGAGCGCTGACGCGCCACGACGACGTCGAGGAGTCGGCCACCGTCTGATCGAGCGGCGACGAACAGACGATGGCGACCAGACGGCGGGCGATCGGGCGGGTCAGGATCCGTGGACCACAGGATCCGGTTGACCTCACCCCCAACCACTCCTTGGCGGCCCGACACCGGCTGCGGGTCGAGATCCGACGACACCGCTTCGTCCGCCAACGTGGCCAGATCGACGGCGCCGGACAGGATGCGCTGCCCCTGCTCGCTCGACCAACCGGCGTAACGCTGGTCGCGAGCCCGCTCCAGCACCCCGTCGTCGATCATCGCGGCGGCCACGAGCAACGAGCGGGCCAGGGTGTCGATGCCCCCGATGTGACCGTGGAACAAGTCGGTGCGGTCGAGGCTCTGACGGCGCAGCTTGGTGTCGAAGTTGAAGCCACCGGTCCGGAATCCGCCCGCCCGCACGATCTCGTAGACCGCGAGCGACATCTCCTCCACCGAGTTCGGGAACTGGTCGGTGTCCCAGCCGTTCTGCGGATCGCCGCGGTTGGCGTCGATGCTGCCGAGGATCCCGTTGTCGATCGCGAAGGCGACCTCGTGGTGGAACGAGTGGCCCGACAGCGTGGCGTGATTGACCTCGATGTTCACGAAGTACTCGCCGAGGAGGTCGTAGCGCTCGAGGAAGCCGAGCACCGTCGAGCAGTCGTAGTCGTACTGGTGCTTGGTCGGTTCCTGCGGCTTGGGTTCCAACAGCAAGGTGCCGGTGAAACCGATCTTGCGCTTGTGCTCGGCGACGAGGTGGAGGAAGCGGGCGAGCTGGTCGGCTTCCTGCTTCATCCGGGTGTTGAGCAGGGTCTCGTAGCCTTCCCGTCCGCCCCACAGCACGTAGTTCTCACCGCCGAGACGGTGGGTCGCCTCGAGCATGTGGCAGACCTGCGCCGCGGCGTGGGTGAACACGTCGGGGTCCGGGTTGGTGGCGGCACCGGCGGCGTAGCGCGGGTGGGAGAACAGATTCGCCGTCCCCCAGAGCAGCTTGACCCCGGACTCGGCCTGGAGCTCGGCGGCCCGATCGACGAGTTGGTCGAGGTTCGCCCGGCTCTCTTTCAGCGTGGCGCCCTCGGGAGCCATGTCCACGTCGTGGAAGCAGTAGTACGGGGTGCCGAGCTTGGTGAAGAACTCGAAGGCCGCATCCTGCTTGGCCCGGGCGGCGTCCATGGGGTCCGCCCCCACCTGCAGCCAGGGCCGGTCGAAGGTCCCGGCACCGAACACGTCGCTGCCCGGCCAGTTGAAGCTGTGCCAGTAGCACACGGCGATGCGCAGATGTTCCGCCATCGTCTTGCCGGCGACCACCCGCTGCGGATCGTAGACCTGGTACGACAATCCTCGTCGGATCGTCCTGCGCCGGCGAAGCGAACGGGCTCCGCCACCTCCCGGAAGAATTCGGACACGGTGCTCTCCTTCGCGACGGCTTCGGTTCGCAGTTTCCACCCCGTTCACGCGTTTGTCAACGTCTCGGAATAATTCGCTCCAAGGCGGCCAGGGTCGGAGAGCACGGCGTCGAAGGCGAGCTCGGCCGCCCCGATCAGCGGCGCGTCGGGGCCGAGCAGCGAGGTCACGACGCGGAGACCGTCGAGCGAGGACGCGGGCACGCTGCTCGATCTCCGCGCCGAGTGCCTCGTCGATCGCCGGATGGATCCGGGGCGAAGAGCCCGCCGAGAACGACCACGGCCGGATTCAACACGTTGATCAGCGCGGCAAGACCGAGGCCGAGCCAACGCGCGCAGACGGCGAGCGCGCCGATCGCCTCGGCCTCACCGCCGGCCGCCGCGGCGAGCACCGCGCCGACGCCGGCCCGCCCGGCGGATGCGGGCCGGCCGGCTCGCTCCAGGAGGGCGGCTTGTCCGACGAGCGTCTCCCAACAACCCACCGCCCCGCACCGACACCGCGCCGTCCGGGTCGAGCGGAGGTGCTCGACCTCCCCGGCGAACCCGGCGCCGCCTCGCACCAGCGCACCTCGGCTCACCAGGCCCTCACCGACGCCGACCTCACCCCACACGAGCGGGCCTCGCTCGCTCGACCGCCGCGCCTCGACGGAGTTCGGCCAAGGCCGCGAGATCGGCCTCGTTCGCGACCGCGACGTCGACGGTGTCCGACAACGCCTCGCTCAAGAGCTTCGCGAGGGCGACGTCGTTTCAGCCCAGGTTCGGGGCGACGGCGACGCTGCCGTCGTGGCGGTTGACGAGTCCCACGACCCCCACGCCGACCCCGAGGGTTCGGCTCGCCGGATCGAGCGAGCGGACGAGGCGTTGGATCGAACGCTCGATCTCCGCCACCGCCGAGTCCACGTCGTGCTGCACCTCGTCGTCGTCACCCGGACGCTCCCGGCTGGCGCTCGACGACCTCGCGGCGAGCACGACGCCGCCGAGTCCGACTGCGGCGACGGTCAAGGAATCGACGGCGAGACCGACGGCGATCGCGACGTTGGTCGACGACGCGGGGGCGACCATCAACGACGGCCGCCCCGGGCTGCCCGATTGGACGGTCGTCTCCTCGACCAGTCCGACCCGGACCAACTCGGACACGAGGGCACCGACGCCGCTGCGGGTCAGGCCGGTGCGAGCGACGAGCTCCGAGCGTGACAGCGTCGCCGCTTCGGTGGACCTCGCGCAGGATCATGGCGAGCAGTTCGCCGCACCGTCTCACCCGAGACCAGCGGTCCCGGTCGACCGGTGCTCTCTCGTCATCGGCGATGCCTCACGACCCGCATTCTGGTCCGTGGATAGTCTCGGCGCGTGCTGAGCGTCCGGGGACTGACGAAGACCTTCGGACCGCATCGCGGGATCTTCGAAGTGGATCTGGACGTCCAGCGGGGCGAGATCGTGGCCCTCGTCGGAGAGAACGGTGCCGGCAAGACCACGTTGGTGCGATGCATCTCGGGGATGACCCCGGCCGACCGGGGGACCATCGAGCTCATCCCGGGCGAGTCGGTCGCGGTCGTGTGGCAGGACCTGGCGCTGTGCGACAACCTCGACGCCGTCGCCAACATCTTCCTCGGCGCCGAGCTCGGACGGGTGCGACGCCAGGACGACCGGATGCGGCGGGCCGCGGAGCGGTTGCTCGAGGACATCGGCGTCCGGATCGCCGACCTCGACGTACCGGTTCGCCAGCTGTCGGGCGGTCAACGGCAGATGGTCGCGGTCGCCCGGGCCCTGCGAACCGGGGCCCGGATCCTCGTCCTCGACGAGCCGACGGCAGCACTCGGGGTCGTGGAGGCCCGGGCGCTCGAAGCGCTGCTCGTCCGACTCCGTGATCGCGGGCTCGCGGTGCTGATGATCTCCCATCGGATCGATCAGGTCTTCGCGCTCGCCGATCGGATCGCGGTGATGCGAGCCGGGGAGATCGTCGCCACCGTTGCGCCGTTGGAGGTGCACCCCGACGACGTCATCGCCCTGATGTCCGGAACGTCGACCGACTCCATGGCCCGGCGCCAGCTCCACCAGTTGCGGCACCTGGTGGACGAACTCGCCGAGGTCGAGCCGGCGGCGTCACTTCCCCTGATCCTCAACTCGCTGGCGCGTGCGCTGACGTCCGGGCAGCTCGGCCTGTGGCTCACGGAGCGAACCCCGTCCGCCTCCGAGTCCAACCCGGCCGAGCGGCACCACGTGTCCGGAACCGGGCCCTTGCTGGTGCTGCGAGCCGACGTCGGCCTGGACCCGTCGGCCCGCGGCGGCTTGGCGAGCATTCCCTGGGGTGAGCGCGGCGGGGTCGTGGGAGCTGCCGTCGACGGGTCGCCGGTGGTGCTCGAGGACACGACGGACGATCCGTTCGTGCGGCCCCACGCGGCCAGCGTGGGCGGTCCCGATCGTCGGTTCCGGCGGCGTGGTCGGCGTCATCGCCGGGCTGCGGGACCGGATCGGCTGCCCGTCGCCCGATCAGCTCGAGCTGATCGAGTTGCACGCCAACCTGGCCTCGGTCGCCATCGAACGCGAGGCGCTGCTCGAAGAACTCACCGAACGCAACCAGCTGCTCGAGTCCCTCCGGGGCCTGCTCGACCGCCTCGCCGGCCCCGAGCCCGCCGGTGCGGGCGTGGGGGTGGCGCTGCTCCCCCTCTGCCAGGCGGTGGGCGCCGATTCGGTTGCCCTCTTCGAGCAGGTGGACGGGGTGCTCGTGTGTCGAGCGGTCGTCGAGTCCGACCGTCCGGAGGGCTCGGACGGCCCGGCCGAGTCCGACGAATCCAACGAGTCCGACGGGTCCGACCAGTGCCAGGATCGCGCCGAGGCCCGGGCGTTCTTCGACGAAGCGATCGGTTCGCTGACCGTCGTCCCGGCGGTCATCCACCGCGCCCAGGTCCTCCCGAACGGGATCGCCGCGGTCGTCATCTCCGACAGCGAGCGCGGGGCGACGCTCGCGGCCCGGTGGACCGGCTCGACCACGATGAGTTCCGCTGCGCTCGACCTGCTGGAGGACGCCGCTCGATCCTTGGCCCTGGCCCTCGAACGCGAGGCGGCCGAGCACGCCCTGCGGGAGAGCGCCGCGCTGCGGCAGGCCAACGCGATCCAACGCGACTTCCTGTACCGGCTGAGCCACGAGCTGCGCACCCCGCTGACCGCGATCCGAGGGTTCGCCGACACCCTTCGCCAGCCCGACGTCTCCTGGGACAGCGACACTCACCAACGGTTCCTCGAACGGATCTCGACCGAATCGGCGCGGATGGGCCGGTTGGTGACGGACCTGCTCGACTCGTCGGCCCTCGAGGGCGGCGGGTTGAAGCTCCATCCGGATTGGTGCGATCTCGCGCTGCTGCTCGACGAGGCGGCGGCGTGCGTCTTCGCCGATCCGAGCGATCTCAGCATCGAGGTCGGCGATGGACTGCCACCGATCTGGGCCGACCACGACCGCATCGAACAGGTGCTCGTCAATCTGTTCGAGAACGCCATTCGCCACGGACGGCCCCCCGTGAGCTGTGTCACCACCTTCGACGACCAGGTCGTCACGATCCGGGTCGGCGACGACGGATCCGGTCTGACGATCCCGACCGAGGCCATCTTCGACGCCAACGTGCGCGGCGCGACCAGCCGGGGAACGGGGCTGGGCCTCGCGATCGCACGAGGGATCGCCGCCGCGCACGGCGGCTCGCTCGTCATCGACGACGCGTCGCCCCGTACGGTCTTCGCCCTCCGGCTGCCGATCGAACCGTCTGCCTCCTCGACCTTCGATGACGGGGGCCCGTCGTGACGACGGTGATGCTCGTGGAGGACGACCCCAACATCGTCGACCTGCTCCGCTCGAACCTGATGGTGCGCGGGTTCGACGTCGTGGTGTCGACCGACGGCTCCGACGCGGTCGAGTTGTTGATGGATCGCAGTCCCGACGTCGCGCTGGTGGATCTGACGCTGCCGGGCGCCGACGGGTTCGAGCTGTGTCGAGAGTTCCGGGAGCGCTCCGGGCTCGGCATCATCGTGATCTCCGCTCGCGGCCACGAGGACGACAAGGTGCGGGCGCTCAACCTCGGCGCCGACGACTACCTCACCAAACCCTTCGGGATCGAGGAGCTCCTGGCGCGGATGAACGCGACGCTGCGCCGCAGCCGCCCCGCTCCCAGCTCGGACTCCAGCGGCCTGCTCCGCTTCGGGAACGTGAGCGTCGACCTCGCGGCCGAGCTCGTCTGTCTCGATGACGAGCCGGTGCGTCTGACCCCGACGGAGTTCGCCTTGTTGCGCGAGCTCGTCACCAACCCGGGAAAGTTGATGACCCACGCTGCCTTGCTCCGCCAGGTGTGGGGGCCGGGATACGCGACCGAGACCGAGTACACGCGGGTGTACGTGAGGCGGTTGCGCGCCAAGCTGGAGGCTCCCGGTGCCTCGCCGTTGATCGCCACCGAGCCCCGCCAGGGCTACCGGTTCATCGCCAAGTTGGAACGTGACCCACCGACCACGTGACGTGGCGGATTTCACAACTTGTTCACGCCGGACGCTGGATTTCAACACCTCGTTCACGACCCCCGCCTTACGGTCGGGCCTGCTGGACCGACGAGACGGTCCGAATCCTGAGGGGGATATCCATGAAGCGTTCGCGCGTGTTCCGCACCGCCTGCTCGTTCGTCGTGGCAGGCGCGTTCATCGCCGCCTGCGGTTCCGACGGCAACGAATCGTCCGGTGCCGCCACCACCGCTGCTCCGGAGACCACGGCCGCTGCGGCCGCAGGTGGCGGGAAGATCGGCGTGATCCTTCCCGACTCGAAGTCGTCGGCCCGGTGGGAGACCGCCGACCGCAAGTATCTCGACGAGGCGATCAGCGCGGCGGGCTACGAGGCGATCATCCAGAATGCCGAGGGCGACAAGCAGAAGATGGCCACGATCGCCGACTCGATGATCGCCGAGGGCGTCAAGGTCCTCATGATCGTGAACCTCGACTCCGAGTCCGGTACGACGATCCTGAAGAAGGCCAAGGACGCCGGCATCAAGACCATCGACTACGACCGCTTGACCCTGGGTGGCGGTGCCGACGTCTACATCTCGTTCGACAACGTCAAGGTCGGAACGCTCCAGGGCGAAGGCCTCGTGAAGTGCATCGACGACAAGGGCGTCACGAATCCGAAGATCGCCGTGCTCAACGGCTCGCCGACCGACAACAACGCCACCCTCTTCAAGAGTGGCTACGACGCCGTCATCACCCCGAAGTTCGATTCCGGTGAGTGGACCCTCGTCGACGACCAGAGCGTGCCGGACTGGGACAACCAGAAGGGTGGCCAGATCTTCGAGCAGATGCTCGCCACCGCCGGCGGATCGGTCGACGGCGTGCTCGCCGCCAACGACGGCCTCGGTGGCGCGGCGATCGCGGTGCTGAAGAAGAACGGGCTGCAGGTGCCCGTCACCGGTCAGGACGCGACGGTCGACGGACTGCGCAACATCCTCACCGGCGACCAGTGCATGACCGTGTACAAGGCGGTCAAGACCGAGGCCGAAGCGGCGGCCAGCGCCGCGGTGGAACTGGCGGCGGGCAAGGCTCCGACCACCAACGGCACCGTCGACGACTCCGAACTCGGCACCCAGGTTCCCGCCGTGCTCGCCACCCCGGTGGCGATCTACACCGACAGCGTCAAGGACGTCATCGCCGACGGCTTCGTCAGCAAGGACGACGTCTGCAAGGACCTCACCGCGGAGTGCACCGCGGCCGGCATCAGCTGAGCCATGCTGTGTGGGTCGGCCCGGACACGACGTGTCCGGGACGACCGATCCATGGGGTGGAGGAGACTCGGTGCTGCGACCGCGACCGGATGAGGGAGTAGACGATGGCCGGAGTGGGCGAACTGCTCCTCGAAGTCAGCAAGATCAACAAGAGCTTCGGCCCGGTGCACGTGTTGCACGACGTGGATTTCGACGTCCGGGCCGGCGAGGTCGTCGCCCTGGTCGGCGACAACGGGGCGGGCAAGTCGACGTTGGTCAAGTGCGTCACCGGCATCTACGCCGCCGATTCCGGAACGATCCGGTTCGCCGGCCAGCCGGTGAGCATCCGGGGTCCGCGTGACGCCGCCGAGCTCGGCATCGAGGTCGTGTATCAGGACCTGGCGTTGTGCGACAACCTCGACGTGGTCCAGAACCTGTTCCTCGGACGGGAGCGGCGCCGCAACGGTCTGCTCGACGAAGCGGAGATGGAGCGGCTGGCCCGCGAAACCCTGGCGTCGCTGAACGTGCGCACGGTCAAGACCGTCCGGCAACGGGTCTCGGGTTTGTCGGGCGGACAGCGCCAGACCGTCGCCATCGCCAAGGCCGTGCTGTGGAACTCCAAGGTGGTGCTCCTCGACGAGCCGACCGCGGCGCTCGGGGTGGCGCAGACCGCGCAGGTGCTCGCGCTGGTCCGCCGCCTCGCCGACCAAGGGCTCGGCGTGGTGATCATCTCCCACAACATGAACGACGTGTTCAAGGTGGCCGATCGCGTGGCGTGCCTCTACCTCGGCCGGATGGCCGCCATCGTCGAGACCACCGACTCGAGCCGAGAACAGGTGGTGGAATTGATCACCACCGGCCGATCCGGATCCATCGGCCTCGATGCCGTCGACCACGTACAGATCTGAGCCTCCGATGACCATCGACGAAACCCATCTCGAACCTCAGCTCGCCGGATCGGACTTCGCGCTCGACACCCAGACGGCCAGCGCCAGCGACGTGGTGCGCAACTACCTCCAGCGCTTCCGTCGAGGCGGAGACCTCGGTCTGGCTCCGGCGGTCATGGCGCTGGTCGCCCTCACTGCGGTGTTCGGCATCCTGCGCCCGGAGAGCTTCCCGTCGAAGTTCAACTTCGGCAACTACTTCACGCAGGCCGCACCGATCTGCGTGCTGGCGATGGGCGTCACCTTCGTGCTGCTCCTCGGCGAGATCGACCTCGGCGCCGGGTACACCGCCGGCGTCTGCGCCGCAGTCGTGGCCACCGGACTGAAGAACGATCTCCCGCTGCCGATCTCGCTGCTCTTCTCCTTCGCCGCCGCGGCCGCCATGGGCGCCTTCGTGGGCTGGCTCGTCGCCAAGATCGGTATCCCGTCCTTCGTCGTGACCCTGTCGACGTTCCTCTCCTGGCAGGGGGTGCTGCTCCTCCTCACCAAGGAAGGGGGCACCATTCGCATCGAGAACTCCGTCGTCAACGCCATCGAGAACAAGAACATGGCGGTGTGGGTGGGTTGGGCCCTGTTCGCCATCGTCGTGGGGGGCTACACGCTCGGCGCGGCCAGCCGGGCCGTTCGCCGGAGCCGACAGGGCCTGGTCGGTGAACCGCTCGCAGTCGTCGCCGGCAAGGCGGCCCTCATCACCATCGTGTGGGGCGTGGCCACCTGGATCCTGAACTCACCTCGCGGGGCCAACGGGCTGCGCGGCGTTCCGGTCGTGGTGCCGGTGGTGCTGGTGCTCGCGGTGACGCTCACGTTCGTCCTGGACCGCACGGCCTGGGGCCGCCACCTCTACGCCGTCGGCGGGAACGCGGAGGCGGCTCGCCGGGCCGGCATCAACGTGTCGAGGGTGAAGATGTCGGCCTTCCTGGTCTCGGCGATGCTCGCCAGCATCGCGGGCATCGTCCTGGCCTCGAGACTGAACTCGGTCGACCCTCAGACGGGCGGCAACGACACGTTGCTCATCGCGGTCGGCGCCGCCGTCATCGGCGGGACCAGCCTGTTCGGTGGGCGAGGCCGGATCGTCAACGCCGTCCTCGGCGGCTTGGTCTTCGCGCTGATCAACAACGGGCTGCCGTTGCTCCGCAAGATCGGACCGGTCGACTTCTCGGACGCGGGACCGAAGTTCATCGTCAACGGACTCGTGCTGTTGCTGTTCGCCTCGATCGACGCACTGTCCCGCCGTCGGGCGTCTGCCAGCTGATCACCGGTTCCCGGCGCACTCGGGCGCCCGGGCCACCTGCCTGGCACCTCAGCCGTGCCGTCTGGCCCGTCCGGCCAGCCATGCTGTCACGAGGAGCGACGAGCCACGATCTCGGCCAGTTCCGCGTAGGTGATCTCGCCCATCAGCAACGACCGGATGGCCCGCCCGAACGGCCGCCGGGGCCAGCGTTCGTCGTCGACGAGGACGAGATCGCTCGTGACCGAACCGTCGGCGTGGAATCGATAGGTGCGGTAGCCGGGCGGGAGCCAGGTGTTGGCTGCGAGGTCGAAGTTGTTCTTGAGCGACGGGGCGACGAACACCGGCCGCCCGGCGAACTCGTAGGCCGACGGCACATGGGTGTGACCACCCCCGAAGCCGCGCACGGCCGGCAAGCGATCGATGAGCGCCGTCCACTCGGCGGTGTAGCGCTCGTCGGCGCACAGCGGCACGTCCGCGGCGGGCGGATGGTGGAGCCACACGAAGACGTGCCGATCGTCCAGTTCGGCGAGGGTGTCGACGAGCCACGCCGACTCCGAGTCGCCGAGTGCCCCGTTGCCGTGGAGCCGAGCGCCGTCGGGCGGATCGATGCGATCACCGTTCTCGCTCGGGATCATCTGCCCCGCGTTGGTGTCGACGTAGACGAACGCCCACGAATCGTGGAGGGTCACCCGAGGGGCCGGCAGTCCGCTGTCGGCCACGCCGGCACGAAACGGGTCGTCGTTGTCGTGGTTGCCCGGGACGAGATGCACCGGCGCGGGCAGCCGTGAGAGCGCGGCGGACGCGATCTCGTACTGCTCGGCCCGCCCGTGGTCGGCGAGGTCGCCGGTGACGACGAACAGGTCGATGTCGTCCCGCCCTCCCAGATGTTCGAGGACGGCCTCGAAGGCCTCGGAGGTGTCGTAGCTGTGCCCGCCCTCCGGTTCGGCCCCTGGCTCCCGGAAGTGGGTGTCCGACAGCTGGGCGACGCGCAGAACCTCGGTCATGCCCCAGCCTCGCACGCGCTCGGGCGGCCCGATTCATCGCGGGTTCGAGCCCGCTCCGGGGTCGATTTCCCGCGGTGAATCGGCCTCGAGGCTCGGCCAGCTCAGAGGCTTGGCCAGCTCAGAGGATGTAGCCGATCACGTCGATGATCACGTGGGTCGCCCCGAAGGCGAAGACGTTGACCGATCCATCGGCGCCGAGCGCAACGGGCATCGAGTTGGCGACGACGGTGCCCACGGCGGACCAGTTCACCGCCGAGGTGTCGGGCCGGGTCGTCGAGTCCCCGTTGTAGAGCGTGATGTATCCGTAGCCGTCGGTATCGGAGACGGTGAGGTTGATGACCGCGCCCCTGGCGCCGGTGGGCAGGCTGGTCGTCGCGGCGAGGTTCACCTTGCGGGTCTCTCCCGCACCGAACTTGTTGGACGGCGAACGTGAATCGAAGCCCCGTTCGGGATCGACGAACAGGTTCGTTCCTCCCTGGGAGTTGAGCTTCGTGAAGTTCGAGCCGTCGCTCACGTTGTAGTAGATGTCGCCCACGCCGTCGACGTAGAGCTCGCCGCGCAGATGGCCGGTGTCGGTCGGCGGGCCGGCTGCGACGCCCGTGCTCGGGATCAGCCGTACCGATGCCTTTCCTCCGACGAACTCCCCGCCGTAGCCGCTGACGGAGATGCCCCCGATGCCGGCCCCCGTGCCCTTGTGGCGACCCCACGTCGCCGCGACGGTGTTGGGCGCGGTGGCCTCGATGTCGCCCGCGACGGCGTGGCCGCCCCCGGCGGTGATCCCGAGGACCGCGTGGCTCCCGTTGGACGCCTCGGTGATGATCCCCTTGACCCCGTTGGCCGGGCCGGCGATGGCGATGTCCGTGGCCTGGTTCTCCCCCTCGACTCCGGCGCCGGCGCCGAGGTGACGGCCCCAGGTGGCGCCGCGTGCGTTGTCGAGCTTGGATGCCACACCGGCGACCGCATGGCCATCACCGGCGGTCGTGCCGAGGATGCTGTGGCTCCCGTTCGTCGCCGAGTTGATGACTCCCTTGATGGCGTTGGCGGGGCCGGCGATGGCGGCCGTGGTCGTGGTGTTCTCGAAACTGGTGGCCGTGTCGCCGGTGAAGGTGCCGCCGACGCTGACGTTGTCGCCGTCGTTGGCTGCCGCGGCGCCGGGCCGGCTGATCAACGCGGCGCCGGCGACGCCCGCGCCGAGTCCGGCCATGCCGAGCCAACCTCGTCGACTGAGGTGCTTGGCCTCGCCGGACGACTGTTGATCAGCCGCTTCCTCGACGTCGGTCGAGTGGTGGTCCGTCATTGGAGTTCCTCCGGTGTCCAGCGCATCGATCGGCGGCGGATGCCGACCCGCTTGCCGAGTGTTCGCAGCAGGCATCCCGCCGGATTTTGTCGGACGGAGCTTTTCGAGGCTCGCGACGATTCTGGGGGCTCCAGCCCGTTGCGCCCCGCTGTCGGCCTCGTCGGATCGCGTTGAGGTTGACGTCAGCGTCATGTCATGAGTACAACGGGCGAGGCGTCATGCGCTCCTGTGCGCACGAGCCTCGAGCCGGCTGTCCGGCCACCAACCACCACCGGAGCACCATGAACGTCGAACCGTCGCAGCCGCCCGGTGCCTCCACCGAGCATCGAGCCCGCGTGTTGGTGACCGGAGGCAACCGCTACATCGGCCGAGCCCTCGTCCACGAGCTCGCCCGCGTCGGCCACCGAGTCACCGTCGTCAACAGCCACCCGAGCGACCTGCCCGAGGGAGTCGAGCGGATTCACGCCGACCGCAGGATCCCCGGCGCGCTCCGCGACGCGTTGTCCTCGCGGGTCGACGACTTCGACGTCGTGTTCGACAACACCGCCTACGTCGTCGACGACATCGAGCCGATGATCCAGATGTTCCGTGGCCGAGTGCGGCACTACGTGTTCACCAGCTCGGCCGCCGTGTACCGGCGAAGCTTCGTCCAACCGGTCAGCGAGACGTTCCGGACCCACGACGCCGGCGACGACGACCCCCGCAAGGCCTACGGTGTCGGAAAGGTGCGCTGCGAGCAGCGGCTGATGGCCGAGCACGCCGAGTCCGGGTTCCCGGCGACGAGTCTGCGGGTGTCCCACACACTCGGACCACGGAGCCCGCTGGTGACCCGGGATCCGATCTTCTTCGCCCGGCTGGAGCAGGGCCGACCCGTCTTCGTACCGGGTGAAGGGTTCGCGTTCCTGAGCCTCGTGCACGTCGAGGACGTCGCGAGGGCGATGGTCGCCGTGATCGGCAACGACCGCGTCGCCGGCCAGACGTACAACATCGCCGGCACCGAGGTGACGAGCATCGTCGGCGCCGTCCATCTGATGGCCAGGGTCGTCGGGGTCGAACCGAGGATCGTGAGCGTGCCGATGGATGTCGCCCGGCGGCAGCGTCCGCCGTTGGTCCATTGGGGCGAGGCGATCATGGGCGGTTCGGTGCTCGACGTCGGCAAGGCGCTCGATCACCTCCGCTGGACGCCGTCGTTCGGGATCGAGGACGGCTACCGCGACAGCTACCGCTGGTTCACTGCCGGCGGACGCGACCGATACGAGTACGACTTCAGTGGTGACGATGACGTGATGGAGGCGATTTCGCATGGATGATCTGGCTGGACGACGGATCGTGGTGACCGGAGGGTCACGCGGACTCGGTCGGGCCTTCGCCCTCGAATTGGGCCGGCGAGGGGCGCAGCTCATCGTGAACGGCACCAACGGCGAACTCGTGCACGCAGTGGTGGACGAGATCGTGAGCAACGGCGGGGTCGCTCGCGCCAGCGTGGGTTCGGTGGCCGACGACGAGACCGCCCATCGACTCGTGAGCGACTGCGTCGACAGCTACGGGAGCATCGATGCCGTGGTCAACAACGCCGGCATCGTTGCGACCGGACGCTGATGAACATGACCCCCGAGGAGTTCGACGACGTCATCGCGGTCAACCTCCGTGGGACCTGGTCCGTGAGCCGCCATGCCGCTCGAGCGATGAAGGCGCAGGGCCACGGGCTCCTGCTGCAGGTCATCTCCGGTTCGGCGTTCGTCGGCTCGGTGGGACAGACGAACTACGCGGCGTCGAAGGCCGGCATCATGGGGATGCTCTACGCCTGGGACCTCGAGCTGGCTCGGTTCGGGATTCGCACCAACGCCCTGTGGCCGGTGGCCGAGACCGACATGACCCAGGTCGTGTTCGAGGGCGCCCGGCAGCGCGCCGAGGCCTCCGGAGCTCAGGCGCCGCAACCACGCGAGATGGGGTTCGGCGCGCCGGCCGAGATCGCGCCGATCGTCGCGTACCTCTGCAGCGCGCGTGCCGACCACTTGCGCAGTCAGCTGTTCACGTTCAACGGCACGAAGCTGGCGATCTGGGAGCACCCGCGCGAGGCCACCGTGTACCGCCGCGACGAGTGGACGACCGACGAACTCGACGACGCGTTGCGCGACGCGGCGAACCCCGTCCACCGCCCCGAATTCTGAACCGTCCGGAACTCTGGGCCTCGCCCGAGCGGCTCAGGGCCTCATGAGTTGGGCGGCGGGAGGATCCGTCGATCGATGAGCACCTGCAGCCAATGACAGAAGCTCGCTTCGGTGTCATACGCGCCGCCGAAGCCGGCCTGCTTCAGTTTGACGGTGCTCAGGTAGGTCGGGGGCGGTGCGGCTTCGGCGCCGAACGCGAAGCACACGTCGGCGTAGTGGTGCGACTCGCCGAGCAGTTCCGGGAGCGCGACCGGGCGGAGGTCGTGCTCGCGAACGATGCGGTCCCACACCTCGGCTCGGGGAGGGAGGTACTCGGCGATGGACAGCGGCTCGTCGGGCCCCACCTCGACGCCGAGCGTCCGGGCCAACGCCGGCCACATGTCCCGGAACTCGAAGACCTCACCGTTGGTGATGTTGAAGGTCTCGTTGGCCGCGGCCGGTTCGTTCGCCGCCCAGGACATGGCGTCGGCGATGAGCCTGGTGTCGACGGCCTCCCACACCCACGGCGCACCGCCGGGGAAGGAGAACGGCAGACCCTCGGCTCGCCTGATGGCGGCGTACGCGCCGATCACCGGAGGGATGTTCATCACCACGCCGTGATTGGGCCCGACGATGAGCTGCGGTCGCCAGATGGTGAACGACCAGCCCTCGCGAGCCGAGCGTTCGCGCACCAGATCCTCGTGGAGCCAGTAGAAGTTCTCGTGGGCGTCGCGTGGCTCGCTCTCGCGGGCGGGAACTCGGATCGGATGGAGATGGGCGCCGTACGCCTTGGTCCCCTGCAGGAGACTGAGATGGCGCACGGGACTCGCCGCGACAGCATCGAGCACGTTGGTCAGCATCTGCAGGTTGACCGACATCTGGTGCGGATCGGTCCAGCCCGGGACCAGCCCGGGCATCTCGTAGACCGCCGCGTACACCACGTGGGTCACCTCGGCGAACGACGGCGCCGCGGCCCGGCAGGCATCGGCGTCGCGAAGATCGAGGGGGAGGTGCCGGAGACGCGGACTCGGCGTCACCTCGGGTGCGCGCCGCGACACGGCGATCACCTCGGCGCCGTCGGCGAGGAATCGCTCGACCGCCGCGGTGCCGACCAGCCCGCTCGCGCCGACGACCATCACGGTGTGCTCGGTGTGTGCCATGTCGGCTCCTCGGGCGTTGGCGTTGAGACGGAGTCCGGGACGGGTCCACTCGATCGTGGACTCCGCCTGCCGGCCCCGGTTGGCTGACCCCCATCTGCCAACGCCTGGACGGTAGGTCAACATGACACTGGCGTCAATCTCATTCTTGATCGCCGGGCCGTGGTATTCGTAGTCTTTCCACCTCGATCGAACGATGCGCTCGCAACGGGCATCGCCGCGTGCGACGCATGGGGAGACACGGCGTGGGCCAGCGAACTGCGGAGGCGACGAACGACGTGCGGACCGACGAGGGCGACGCGGCGGACGGCGCCGGGGAGCCGAACCGCTACGAGAAGCGACGGGCGAGGACCCGGGAGCAACTGCTGCGCGCCGCTCGGGTCGTGTTCGAGCGAGACGGGTTCCACGCCGCCCGCCTCTCCGACGTGGCCGCCGAGGCCAAGGTCTCGACCGGCACCTTCTACAACTACTTCGACTCCAAGTCGGACCTGTTCAAGGACCTGATGGCCACCGTCGAGCAGGATCTCGTCGAGCACTCCGAGGACCGGGCGCCGTCGTCGGATCCGATCGCCGGCATCGAGAGTTCGAACCGGGCGTACGTGCGTGGCTATCGCCGAAACGCCCGGCTCATGAGCCTGCTCCTGCAGATCGCGGAACAGGACAACGAGCTGCTCGAGCGTCGCCTCGCCTTCCGCCAGCGATTCGAGGATCGCCTCAGCCACGCCATCATGCGCTGGCAGCGCGAGGGACTCGTCTACGACGACCTCGATCCGGTGTACACGGCGAACGCTCTGGCGTACATGGTGGACCGCTTCTGCTACGAGTGGACGATCCTCGACCTCGACTACGACGAGGACCGAG
This sequence comes from Ilumatobacteraceae bacterium, assembly GCA_041394645.1. Lineage (GTDB taxonomy): Bacteria > Actinomycetota > Acidimicrobiia > Acidimicrobiales > Ilumatobacteraceae > JAWKHV01. The sequence continues at coordinate 20,906 of JAWKHV010000024.1, forward strand.
TGGTGGAGACGCTCACGAAGGTCTGGACCCGCTCGCTTGGCCTCGAACGGCCGGCGTAGCGACCGGCCCGCCGGCGAGTCGGCCGCTGAACGCGACCGGATCGGTCCGGGCCGAGCAGCGTCCGCCCTACCCGCGCCATGCCGCCCACCTCGACATCGCACGGGGCGGGCGCACCTCGGCTGGTGTATCGTTGGTGTATGTCACGCACCAACATCGACATCGACGACGATGCCTGCCGGGCGGTCATGGAGCGTTACCAACTCGACTCCAAACGTGACGCGGTCAACCTGGCGCTGCGCCGGCTTGCCGCCGAGCCGCTCGACCTCGAATCGGCGCGGGGGCTGCGTGGCTCGGGCTGGGACGGCGATCTGGACGAGCTGCGAGGCAGCCGGACCGGATGATCGTCGTCGACACCTCGGCGTGGGTCGAGTTCCTCCGCGACACCGGTTCCGAGGTGTGCAACACCGTCGATGCCCTCCTCGACGCCGACATCGCGATCTGCGACGCCATCAGCATGGAAGTACTCGCCGGAGCGCGAAACGAGCGCCACCTCGGCGAGCTGAGGCGCCTGCTCGCTCGAGCCACGTTGATCCCGATCACTTCGGCGGACTACGACGAAGCCGCGGCGTTGTACCGGCGCTGTCGGAGCAGCGGCGAGACCGTACGCAAGATGATCGACTGCCTGATCGGCGCGGTAACCATCCGTGCTCGGGTACCGATCCTGCATTCCGACGCCGACTTCGCCGCACTCACCCGCCACACGAGCCTCGTTGCGCATCCCACCTCGGGAAGCTGAGTTGCGGGGGCCACTTGGGCAGGTCACCGCCGTGGTGGAGACGATGGGACTCGAACCCACGACCTTCTGGATGCAAACCAGATGCTCTAGCCAACTGAGCTACGTCCCCGTGACGGGCGTGGCCAGGATAGCGGGCCCCGCTCAGGACACGCGCTCGGCCAACTGGCCTCCACCGAAGGTCTGCCGGTAGGAGCCCGGCGTGGTGCCGAGCACCCGGTGGAAGTGCTGGCGCAGCGTGGCGGAGGTACCGAATCCGCATCGCTCCGCCACCTCCTCCAGGCCCAGATCGGTGACCTCGAGCAGGTGCTGGGCCCGGGCCACCCGCTGGTGCAGTACCCATTGCAGTGGCGTCGTCCCCGTCGCGTCCTTGAACCGCCGGGCGAACGTGCGGGGCGACATCGCCGCCCGCTTGGCGAGGGAGTCGACCGACAGGTCGTGATCGAGATGGCCGGCGGCCCAGGCCAACGTGGCGCGCAGGTCGTCGTCGCTCGATTCGCGAGGCACCGGCGCCAAGGTGAACTGGGCCTGACCACCGTCTCGGTGAGGAGGTACCACCATTCGCCGGGCGATCGTGTTGGCGACCTCGGCTCCCCGGTCCATCCGCACGAGGTGCAGACACAGATCGATGCTCGCCGCCGTACCGGCACCGGTGAGCACGGATCCGTTGTCGACGTACAGCACCGCGGGGTCCAACTCGACGTGCGGGAACATCTGCCGGAACAGATCCGTGTACATCCAATGGGTCGTGGCTCGCCGGCCGTCCAGCAAGCCCGCCGCGCCCAACACGAACGCGCCCGAACAGAGCGAGGCGATGCGCGCCCCTCGCCGGTGCGCCTTCCACAATGCGTCGATCAGTTCACTCGGAACAGCACGTTCCGGAAAGGGCTTCGGGGGAGCAGGAATCAGGATCGTGTCCGCCCACCGCAGCGCCTCCATCCCGTGATCGACCACCACCGAGAACCCGAGACCGGTGCTCAGTGGCGACGCATCGGTCGAACACACCCTGACCTCCGAGCGCGGCACTCCCATGTCGACGCGATCGATGCCCCACACCTCACAGGGCACCGCCATCTCGAACGGCGCGAACCCGTCGAACACCACGACTGCGATGCGTTCTCCGAACCTCATGGCAGAAATCTAACGGATGTGGTCAGTTCTGTCACTGTCGGTTCTGCCCATATTCATCGCATTCTTGCCACATGGAACTTCACGAGTTCACCGCCCGGCTCGCCGCCGTCCACCCGTTCGACCACGCCCGACAGATTCGTAGTAGCCGAGAAGGAGCCAAGTGATGTTCGATGTCTACTGCGCCCGCCACGGCAGCCGTGTGCTGCTCACCGAGTCCGCCATCTTCGGACTCGCCGACACCGAGTCCGGTCCCGTCCTGGCCTGGAAGTGCCGCTGTGGACAGGTCGGTCTGCTCGGCCGGTTCGCCGACGACGGCACCACCGTCACCGAGGTTCAGCCGCTCGTGGCGGCGGCCTGATCCGCCGGGCCGATCTTCATCTCGCCGCCCGTGATCGTGATCACCTGACCCGGGAAGATCAGATTGGGATCGTCGCCGAGGATCTCCCAGTTCGCCTCGTAGAGCTCTCGATATCCGTTCAGGTCGAACCACCAGGCGATGCCCGAGAGGGTGTCGCCCGGCTGGATCACGTACGTGAGCGGCTCGCCGGGGTCGGAGGACGGCGTGTCGTCCGGTTCTCCCGCAGCCGACGAAGGCTCCGAGGACGAGGGCGAAGACGCAGGTGCCTCCTCAGCGGCGGGCGCCGACGCCACGGAGACGGTGGTCGATCGGACCGCCTGGGCCCGAACCGTCGGCGAGGCCGCTGCCGCGGCGGGTTCGGCGCCGTTCGCTGCGGCCGCGGTCGCCGCTGGCCCGACGAGGGAGAGGGTCGTGACCGGTCCGCCGTCGGTGGGAAGCTGCGGCTGCGTCGGGGTCGGCTCGGCAGCGGTCGAACCCGAACTGGCCGAGGCATTGCTGATCGCTCCGACACCTGCCCCGATGCCGAATCCCACGACGGCGACGATCACGAAGAACCGTGGTTTGGCGCGATATGCCATACCTCGTCGTTCGCTGCACCCCGCCCCGCGGATTTTCGTCCACGTGCATCAGGTGATCAGCGTCGGCACGGCCAGTCGGGGGGAAAGCCCTCGGCGCGCCACGCCGCTGCGGCCACGGCGGCGAACACCGCGTCCGACCCGTTGACGGGCGTACCGTCGTCGGAGTCGTCGATCTCGATCTCGACGCGGGGCATGTCGCCGGCGCGCAGGATGCCGAACGACCGGATGGTGAGATCGTGCGGGACGCCGTCGGCGTCGACGGACAACCCTTCCGATCGGACCCAGCCCAGCGCCATGTGCGCCGCGCCGATGCAGTAGCTGCGGAGCACCGTCGCGTCGAGCACCTGCCCGCATCGAATTCGGACCTGAACGGTGCCGTCCTCGTCGAAGCGGGCCGACGCCTCGGCACCGTTCGGCGCGACGATCCGATCAGGGCCGGGACCGAGCGACGATCGGACCACGGCGACCTCGGCCCACCCGGCGGCTCGAAGGGCGACGCTGGTCGGGAGCCCCGCCACCTCCACCTCGTCGATCGCGAGCTCGGGAGCTGCTCCCATCAAGACCTCGGAGAGCCCCGGCGTCGAGACCGCCCGCACGACGCCGGTTCCGTCCGCCCGCACGCCGATCGCCACCGGAGGACGCTTGGGGCCGAGGAGCACCACGTCCTCGCGGCTGTAGGCGGCGCGGACGGGTCGGCCATGTTCCTCGGCGAGCCGCCGAGCGACCTCGCTGATCGGCGTGCCGAGCTTTCCGCCGAAGGCACCACCGTTGCCGACCGGGGACGCCGGTTCGCCGCCCGGCACACACCACGAGGCATCGGGTTCGAGGTACGCCGGCTCGACCCAGGTCGTGCGCAAGGTCCGAGCCCACTCGCCGTCGGGGAGCTCGAGCGGCCAGGTCACCGGCGCCGTCGTCCGTCGCCCCTGCACCTTGCCGGCCGAGCGCCGCGCTTCGTCGATCGTCTCGGCGACCGCCCACGAACCATCGGAGGAACGGACTGCGACGAGCGAGCCGGCCGGCGCAGTGTCGTCGGCGAACCCCCCTCGGCCCGCGGCGACCTCCGGTCCGACGAGCTGATGGACGCCACCCTCCAGCTCGGCGCGCCGGGCGGCGGCCGCCAGATCTCGATCGGTGGTCGTGACCGAGGTCGTGTCCGAGGTCGGGTCGGTGAGGGCCGCTTCAGCGATGGTCTGCCAACCGGTGCATCGGCACAGGTGCGCGAGCAGCGCCTGGTGCACGGCCCGTTCGTCGAGCGGCGCCTTGGCTTCGACGGCAGCGAGCCGCGTGGCGATCCCCGGGGTGCAGAACCCGCACTGGGTCCCACCGGTGGCGCACAGGGCCTCGGTCCAGCGAGCGGCCACGGCTGGTTCGAGCCCTTCGAACGTCGTCACCTCGCGGCCACGGACGCGGCCGACCGGCGTGACGCACGAGACGCGCGGTTGACCGTCGACGAGGACGGTGCAGCATCCGCACTGTCCCTGCGGGCTGCAGCCGTCCTTCGCCGACGTGATGCCGAGCCGGGTGCGAAGGGTGTCGAGCAGCGAGCCGTCGGCTCCGGTGACGGTGACCGGCTGGCCGTTGAGGGAGAACGAAACGTCGGGCACGAAGCACCAGCCTACGAACGCCGGTCACCCACCGCTCCGGGCGCACGCCGTCCGGGCGACGGGCACTCGGGCCGCGGACGTCGAGGCGATGAGCGCTCGGACGATGGGCGTTCGGCGTCAGCGCCCGCCGACGAGCCGGTCCTGCAGGGCCTTGAGGGCTTCCCACTCACCGAGTGCCGCGAGGCGGGCCTGGCGGGGCCAGCTCCCCGGGTCGTGCATCCGGTTGCGCTCGTTGTCGGCGACGATGATGTTCTTCAGCCCGTCCGGCTCGGAGCGACCGAGCTCCGCCCAGGTCGTGATGCCGGCTCCGTTGAGCACCTGGCTGAGTTTCGGCCCGATCCCCTCGACGATGGTCAGGTCGTCCTGCCGGATGGTGCGCCCGAGGATGCGCGCCGCCTCGCCGAGGTCGTGATCGCCTCGGACGTTGGCGAAGCCTTGGAGGGTCGGCGGGCCAGCTGACCCACCGGCCGATCCAGCCGGAATTCCGCCGCCGTGGCTGCCCCCGTCGAGCCGGTCGTGGAGCGCCTTGAGCGCTTCCCACTCGCCGACGTCGGCCAGGCGAGCCTGGTGCGGCCAGGTCGTCGTGTCGTGCATGCGGTTGCGAGCGTCGGCGGCGACGAGGATGCCGCTCAACGCCTCGGGCGACGAGTCGGCCATCGACGCCCAGGTCGCCACTCCCCCGCCCTTGAGGGTCTCCTCCAGCTTCGGGCCGACCCCTTCGATGATGGTCAGGTCATCGGCGGCGAACCGGCGGCCCATGACCGACGCAGCGTGATCGGCATCGAACGGCGCCGACCATCCGGCCAAGGACTGGCCGCTGCCAGCCGGGGCCGCCAGCGACGTGAGGCCGAGACCCTCGGTGTTCGACAGCGACGGATCGTCCGACGGCATCGGCGTTCCGACGCCCATGATCCCTTGCGGCGCATCGGCCCCAGCGCTCGAGATGCCGTCCACCGGTGCAACATCCTCGGCCGAGGCGACGTCCTCGACCGAGCCACGGTTCTCGGAGGGAGCGACGTCCTGCTCGTCGATACTGGGTCGCTCCATCCCGCGGGCGATCGTCGCATCGCTCTCGACCGACGCCGTCTCGTCGGCAGCAGCGTCGGCATCGACATCCGCCCCGGCACCGGCATCGAGGTCGGCCAGCGACTCGATGCCACTCGAGCTGGCGTCTGCGTCGGCACCCACCTCGCTCGTCACGCCGTCGGGCGCGACCGCGTCGGCCTCCACCGACTCCGGCTCCACCACCGTCTCGGACTCGACCACGGTCTCGACCACGTCGGTCTCGACGATGACGGGCTCGGTCGTCCCCGGCTCCACCACGGTCTCGGACTCGACCACCACCGACTCGACTGTCGCCGACTCGACCACATCGGACTCGGCTGCAACGGGCTCGACCGGGTCCGATTCCACTGCGGCGGGCACGGTCTCCGACTCGACCACCGTCTCCGACTCGACCGCACCGGGGTCGACGACGACGTCCGATCCGTCGGCGAGGCCCAGCGCCCCTCCGGCCAACGCGCCGGCGCCGACCGCGCCAGCGGCTGCACCAGCACCAACGGCCGCACCGGCTCCGGCCTTCGACGCCGACTCGAGTTCGCCGACGCGCGCCTTGAGCGCATCACGCTCCCCCACGAGCGGCTCGAGGTTCGCGACGCGATGCCGCAACCGCTCGACCTCGGCCTGATCGACCGTGGTCCGGCGGGCCGAGGTCAGCTGGCGGCAGCATCGCTGCGAACGCAGCAGCCAACCGATGATCGCCCCCAAGAGCGCGAATCCGAGCCCCCAGAGGAAGAACTTGGCGAGGGTGTACCACACGGCGGTGTCCTTTCGACCTGTCAGTCAGTGCGTCACTGCGTCACGACGGAGAACACGACACGGCGATTCCTCGCCTTGTTCTCCGGCGTGTCGTTCGGGGCCACCGGCTGGGATTCCCCATAGCCGTTGGCGACGAGTTGCTCGGCCGGGACACCCCGGTCGATGAGGAGCCCGACGCACCGTGTCGGCCCGGGCCTGGCTGAGGGCGAGGTTGCCGGCCTCGCTGCCATCAGCGTCGGTGTGTCCGTCGAACCGAGATCTGGACACCCGCGTACTCACGAGCGAAGCGGCGACCTCGTCCAAGATGGCGTCCGCCTCGGGACGGAGGGAAGCCTGACTCGGATCGAACGGGATCAGGCGCAGACCCACCGCATCGTTCAGTCGCTGTTCCAGTTCGGCCGCCTGGTCGGCGGTCGCGACCTCCCGGCCGGCGAGGGTGACGTCGGCCGGATCGACCCCGGCGGCGTTCGCCGCCGACTCCAGCGCAGCGAGCGCCGCGTCGTCGACGTAGACGCCGGTGAGGGCGAGCTTCGTGCCGTCGAAGGAGGCGACGCCTTCCACCATGTTCGGCGTCATCGTTCCGATGAGCGCGGTGAGGTTCCCGATCTGATCGTCCTGCGTGCCGGTCGCAACGCCGAGCACCACGAGTTCGTCGATCACGTTGTCGGCACCGAAGGCGTCGGTGGCGGCGTTCAGCAGCTGCTGACGCTGGGCCTCGGTCTCCACGGTCCCGGTGAGGCGGATGGCCGACGAGCCGGCATCGAGCACGGCCTGGACGTTGGCGCCGGTGGCCTCGGCGACCTTGAGGTCCGAGGCCCCACCGGCCCCGGACACGAGGTTCCGCAAGGCGGCTTCGCCGGCCGCGCTCGTGGCGACCCCGTTCAGGTAGAGCCCGTCATCGCCGAGTCCTGCTTCACCGGAGGCGAGGTCGGGGTCGAAAGCGGCGATCAACTCGGCGAGGGCCGCGATGTCGTCGTCCTGGGTGGCCGGCTCGACCCCGAGCACCTCGAGTTCATCGATCACGTTCGCCGCGCCATACGTCGCGACTGCGGCGTCGAGCAGGGCCTGGCGCTGAGCCTCGGTCTCCACCGTGCCGGTGAGGCGAAGCTTGCCGTCGGCCCCGAGCGTCACGACGGGAGCGCCCCGCTCGGCGACGGACAGTTCGACGTCGGGATCGGCCGCACCGGCGTCGGCGGCCGCGGTACGGAGGCGGGCCTCGGCGGCCGCGTCGGCGGCCACACCTCGCAGGTAGAGCCGTCGACCGTCGAAACCCGCCTCGCCCGAGACGAGGTCGCCGGCCAACGCTGCGGTCAGCGCCCCGAGGGCAGCCGCGTCGGCGTCGGAGTCCACGCCGTCCACACCGGCCACGGTGAGGCGGTCGGTCACGTTGTCGGCGCCGAACGCCTCCGAGGCGTCGGCCACGAGCTGGACCCGTTCGGCCTGGGTGTCGACCACCCCGGCCAGGACGACGCCGACGGTCCCGGCCGACACGGTCGAGGTGGCGGCGAGCTCGCTGACGGCCGCCACGGGGGCAGGCGCGGTCGTCTCGACCGGAGCGGCCTCGGTGCAGCCCTCGTAGGACGCGACTCGCACGCCCCAGGTGCCCCGGACGATGCGCTTCAGCTCAGCGAGATCGGCAACGGGCTGCGAGCACCGGATCGTGCCGTCCTGCCCGTCGAAGTCGGCCGAGACACCGGCGATGCCCTGCTGGGCGGCCTTGGCCTCGACCCGATCGGTCAGATCGTTCTGGACCCAGGGGATCATCACGATGGCGGAGGCGACGAACAGCCCGGCCAGGGCGAGCAGCCCGAGCGGGAGGATCTTGCGCCAGCTGCCGCGCGGCTCGCTGCTCATTGGTCCACCTGTCCCCTTGACAATCCCGCACCGACGGTCGAATCAGCGCGGAACCTTGCCAGGTCGCCGTCGCAGAGAGCAAGGCCAACGGGCCGCGAACGACGTGAAATCTTGGCTGAGCACGGGCGTTGCGCCTCGATCCGCACCGGGCGTGTCGAGCCCGACACGGGCGGAGATATGCCTCGTCACCCGCCGGGCCGGGTCGCCCTCCGTCACACGTCCCGGGGTCGAAGGGACATCGCTGGATGGCCCGGGTAGCGTCGGAACCCGTGGTCTCGCTGTCTCGACGCACGTTCCTCGCCGGCTCCGGAGCCCTCGCCCTCGCGGCGTGCGGCGGGGCCGCGAACACGTCCGGCGGATCTGCTGGCGGCTCGAACGCTTCCCTGGATGGTGCACTGGTCCTCGGCCGGTTCAACACCTCGGTGCTCGTGCCGGGGGCGGTGCGGCTCCCGGTCTCGTTCGGCAAGGACGGCGTGTTCTTCAAAGACGGCCCCGAGACCGTGAACGCCAAGGTGCTCGACTTCGACGAGAACGTGGTGGTGGACGGGCTGATCGGTACCAGGCACAACGTCGGGATTCCCAACGCCTACTGGTTGTTCACCCCGACCATCGAGGAGCCCGGGATCTATCGCCTCTCGATCGAAGGTGCCAATCCCGATGGTCAGGCGTTCCAGCTCAGCGACCCGTCGGCGATCCCCATCCCGCTCGTCGGCCAATCGCTGCCGCCGTTCGACACCCCGACGGTCGACGACGGCCGGGGCGTGGATCCGATCTGCACCGACGAGCCGATGTGCCCCTTCCACGAGGTCACGCTCACCGAGGCCCTCGCCACCGGGAAGCCGGTCGTCTACTTGATCGGTACGCCCGCCTATTGCCAGACCGGGTTCTGCGGACCCGTCCTCCGGTTGTTGGAGGAGGTCCGGGACGAGACCGGCGACGACGCGGTCTTCGTGCACAGCGAGGTCTACACCGACCGCACGATCGCCAAGGCGGCACCGGCGGTCGACGCGTATCACCTGGCCTTCGAGCCGGTCCTGTTCGTCGCCGACGCCACCGGCACCATCGTCACCCGGCTCGATGCGGTGATGGACAAAGCCGAGATGCTCGCCGCCGTCACCGCCGTGCTCTGACGAGACATCGGCCCACCGCCCTCACTTCAGAAGGTCAGGGCACGACGTCGGCGCGAGGGTGGTCGCAGGTATCAGCTCGTCGGCGAGCATCGCCGGACGAGCCGATCACCACGGCTGGAGGCGGAGCCTCAGCTGAAGGACTGGCCGCAGCCGCAGGTCTTGGACGCGTTCGGGTTGTTGATCGAGAACCCGGCGTCCTGCAGGCCGTCTTTGTAGTCGAGCGTGGCGCCGACCAGCATCTGGGCGCTGGCGGGGTCGACGACGACCTTGACGCCCGAGTAGTCCACGACGTTGTCGCCGTTGTCGACGTCACCGTCGAAGAACATCTCGTACGAAAAGCCCGAGCAACCGCCCGGACGCACGGCGACACGAAGCGCCAGCTCCGGCTCGCCTTCGGCGTCGAGCAGCTCCTTGACCTTGGCTGCGGCATTGTCGGTCAACGTGATCATTGACGTTCCTCCTCGAAGGAATGGTCCAGTGGACGTGGTGGAGACGCTATCTCTCGGTGATGGCCACCCGGCAAGGGGTCCGGTGAGCCAGATTGCAGAACTCGGCGACGCGAGCGTCGCCCATGTGGTCGACGAAACCCTCCACGACCCCTTGATGGAGGCGGCACACGATCTCGGCGTGGGCTTCGACGTGGCGGGAGAACGGGCAGTGGGTGAAATCGACGAGCGCCGCGACCTCCTCGGCACCGGCATCGAGCTCCGAGACGTCGGGGTCGAAGCCGAGCCGATCGGACTCGGCCACGAGCGCTTCGAGGCAGGAGGGCGCGGCGGCATAGGCCCCGGCTCGGCGAGCACCGTGGCGACGACCGGCCTCGTAGGCCTCGTCGGAGGCTCCGCCGAGGTCGATCACGTCGAGGAGCAGCTCGGTGAGTACGGGCTGAGCAGGAGGTTTCAAGCCGAACGCCGGGGCGTCGGACGCGGGTGAGTAGCGATGCTGCGGACGCCCGACCTCACCGCGTGCGTCGACTTCGACCTCGAGCAGACCGACCTCGCGCAGGCGCTCGAGGTGGGGCCGCACCGTGTTGACGTGGAGTCCGAGGCGTTCGGCGACCTCGGCGGTGGCGAGGGGACGGCGGGCCACGAGCAGCTCGAGATACATCGCGTAGCGGGTGTTGTCGCCCAGCGCCTTGAACACGTCGAGCGGCGGCACGGCGCCGGGACGCCACTGCGCCTCCGGTCGGGCACTCTCGACGCTCGCATCGGCCATGAGGAGAGAATACACGGGATACTCCGTTAAAATGCCCGCCGTGCCCTCCTCCGCTGTCATCACCCCCGACGACGTCCTCGGACTGCTCCGTGGCGTGATCGACCCCGAACTCGGTTCCGACGTCGTGAGCCTCGGCATGATCCACGACGTCCACGTCGAGGACCGCGTGGTGTCGGTCGGGGTGAAGCTCACCATCCGGGGCTGCCCGATGCGGGCCCAGATCAAGCGGGACGTCGAGACCCGGGTCGGCTCGCATCCCGGGGTCGACCAGGTCCGCATCGAGTGGGGCGAGATGGATCCCGATGAGCGGGCCCACGCCATGTCCCAGGCCCGGTGGAACGCCCGCGAACAAGCGCCGGATACCAGGATCCCCGTCTCCACGCGGATCCTGGCCATCGCCTCGGGCAAGGGTGGCGTCGGCAAGTCCTCGGTCACCGTCAACCTCGCCGCTGCGCTCGCGGCGCGCGGGTTGCGCGTCGGGGTGCTCGACGCCGACATCTGGGGTTTCTCGGTCCCCCGCATGTTGGGCATGACCGACCGACTGGAGGCCGAGCAGGTCGAGGGCCAGGAACGCCCGTTGATCCAGCCGAACATCCGTGCGGTCGGGGACGGGATCCTGGAGGTCGTCTCGACCGGGTTCCTCGTCGAGGACGAGGGCACCGCGCTCATGTGGCGGGGCCTGATGCTCACCAAGGCCGTGGAGCAGTTCCTCCACGACGTGCAGTGGGGCGACCTCGACTATCTGCTGATCGACATGCCCCCCGGCACGGGCGACGTGCAGATGGGGTTGGCCCGGATGCTCCCTCGCACCGATCTCGTCATCGTCACCACCCCTGCGGTCTCGGCCCAGAAGGTCGCGATCCGAGCAGCCGACATGGCCCGCCGCTCGTTCCTGCGGGTGGCCGGCGTGATCGAGAACATGAGCGCGTTCGTGTGCGAGCACGGCGAGTCGTACGCGCTGTTCGGCGAAGGTGGCGGACAGGCGCTCGCCGACGAGATCGGCGCCGAGCTGCTCGGCCGGATCCCGATCGAACCGGCCGTGGCCGCCGGCGGGGACGCCGGACAACCGGTGTCGCTCGCCGGAGACGGGCCGGCCGCCGTCGAGTTCCGCGCCATCGCCGAGCGGATCGTCACCGAGATCGCCCCGCCCGTCGACCTGGCCGGGTGCTCGGCCCGCTTGCTCGACGCCGTGGAGGCGGCCTTCGCCGCCACCGATCCCCCCGCCGGCTGAACCCGACGACCGAACCCGCGGTTCAGTGCTCGTCGGGCCCGTGCACCGCGCTCACGTCGGAACCGGCGAACCGGTACAGGGCGTAGAGCGACGGGACGAGGACCAACGATCCCACCGCCAGCGTGACGAGGGCACCGACCAGGGTGGCGTGGGCCCCGACCACGTCGGTGTAGTGCACGTCGGGCTCCAGGAGGTAGGGTACTGCGCCGTCCCCACCCCCAGATGACGGCGACGACCGCGACCGGCGCGACGAAGCTGCCCACAAGAACCCCCGGCGGGCGAGGAGCACGATCGACGCCATCCCGGCCACGGCCGACACCACGACGAAGCCGAGCCCACGTCCGGTCAGGCCGTCGAACAGATCAGGAGTCGCGGTGGAGCACCGCGATCCCGGCTAGCACGGACGCCGACCGCGACTGCGGTCACGGTTGCTCGGCGCCGGAAGTAGTCGACGAGATCGTCGTCTCCGGCCACCACCGCGTTGTGGCAGAGGAACACCGCGGCGACGTAGGCACACACGCCCACCGCGAGCACGCCTCCGAGCACGCTCGTCGGGTTGACCCACGAGGTCCACGGGTCGGCTTGGGCGTTGCCCAACGGCACGCGACCCGAGGCCACCGCGCCGGCGACCGCGCCGAGCGCGTACGGCGTCATCACCGAGGAGGTGGCGAAGACGGCACCGAAGAAGCGTTGCTCGACGAGATCGTGCATCGTCTTTCGGATGGCGAAGCCCGCGCCGCGCAGGATGATGCCGACCGCAGCCAGCGTCAGTGGCTGGTACAGCGACGACGCCACGGCGGCGAAGACGGGCGGGAAGCAGGTCCAGAGCATGACGAGCACGAAGATCAGCCACACGTGGTTCGCTTCCCAGACCGGTGCGATGACCCGTTCGATCAGCCGGCGTGGCGATCGCCCCCGGTCCGCGCCGCCGGCGACGAGGTCCCAGAACCCGGCCCCGAAATCGGCGCCGCCGAACAGTGCGTACAGCGTCACGCCGATCCACGTCACGGCGAGCGCAGCCTGGGCGGCGCTCATCCCGGCGACCCGGCGTCAGCGTCCATCTCGTCGACCTCGTCGATCTCGTCCGCCTCGTCGATCTCGTCGGCCGGCGGGACGGGCAACTGGGGTTCCACGCTCGGCGGGCTGAGCCGTCGCAGGGCGAAGACGGTCGCCGCCGTCAACCCGGCGTAGACGACGATCAAGCCGTAGTACCCGTAGCGGATGTTGGCCGCCTCGGTCACGGCCTCGGACGTGCGCATGACGTTGTAGACGATCCACGGCTGACGACCGACCTCGGTGACGATCCAGCCCGCTTCGAGGGCGATGACCGCCGCCGGGCCGGCGAGGACCGCGGCTCGCCAGAACCAGCGGCTGGTCGGCTCCCGGCGCTTGCGTTTCCAGGCGACGCCCCACCACAGCGCCAGCCCGGCCAGACCGGTACCGATCCCGACCATGAGTTGGAAACTGGCCCGCAACATCGGGATGAGCGGCGGGCGATCCTCCGGCGGGACCGAGTCCAGCCCGATGACCACCGCATTCGGATCGTGATGGGCGAGGAGGGACAACCCGCTCGGGATCTCGAAGATGCCGGCGATCGACAGCGGTGCGTTGGCCTGGGTCTCCTCGAGCCCCTCGATCGCAGCCAGCTTGACCGGTTGGTTCTCGGCGATGAACCGGGCGGCGTAGTCACCGGCGACGATCTGGAGCGGGGCGATCACCGCGCCCAGGGTGAACGCCACCCGGAACGCCAGCGCATCGAGTTCGGACGCCCGGCGCCGGACCAGGCGTGCGGCGTGCACCGAGGCGACGAGGAACCCCGTCACCATGAACGCGGCGAAGACCATGTGGATCGCTTCGGGGGCGAAGGCCGGGTTCAGCATCGCCGCCACCGGATCGACTTCGGTCACCGTTCCATCGGGGAGGAGCGTGAACCCGCGTGGCTGGTTCATCCAGGCGTTGGCCGCCACGACGAACACCGCCGACGCGATTCCCGACAGCGCGATCGGCACGCCGGTCCACCAGTGGACCTTCGGGGGGAGCCGGTCCCAGCCGTAGAGGTACAGCCCGACGAAGATGGCCTCGAGGAAGAACGCGATGCCCTCCATCGCGAACGGCAGACCGATCACGTCGCCATAGGTGGACATCAGCCCGGGCCACAGCACGCCGAGTTCGAGACTCAGGATCGTGCCCGAGACCGCCCCGACGGCGAAGAGGACCGCGAAGGCCTTGGACCACTGGCGGGCCAAGCGGCGATATCGCTCGTCGCCGGTGCGCAGGTAGCGACCCTCGGCCGCGAGGAGCAACACGGGGAGCCCCACGCCCAGACAGGCGAGGACGATGTGCCAGCCGAGTGACAACGCCATCTGCTGGCGGGCGGCGACGAGATCTGCGGGTGCCGCAGCGAGTACGTGCACGACCCCGACGCTACCCATCGGGTTGACCCATTCGGGTCAGAACTCACGTGTCAGAGGTCCCAACCGGTGGGTGCGAACTCGGCGCGGGTGGGGCTCACTCCTCGGTCGGAACGCTCCAGGAGTGGCCGACCACCAGGTCGAACAACTCGGCCGGCTCGTCGGCGAGGGCGACGGCTCCGGCGCGCAGGAGTTCTTCGGGTGAGCCGTATCCCCACGTGACCCCGAGGCACGGGATCCCGTGGGCGAGCGCGCCATGGACGTCGTGGTCGCGGTCACCGATCATGATCACCTTGGAGCCGACGTCCTCGTCGTGGGCCAGACCGAGCTCGTACAGCGCGTACTCGATCACCTGGGCCTTGGTCCGCCGCTCCTGGGTCAAGGTGGCGCCGGCCCGGACCTCGAACCGATCGCTGATCCCGAAGTAGTCGAGGATCGGATGGGCGGTCTGCTCCGGTTTCGCGGTCGCGACGCTCAACGACAGACCGGCGCCGGACAGGGCGTCGAGGAGCTCGACGATCCCGTCGTACATCGTGTTCTCGTACGCCCCGATCGTCGTGTAGCGCGATCGGTACGTGTTGATCACCCGGGCCAGCGCATCGTCGGGAATGCCGATCGACGGGAGGCCGATCTCGAACGGCGGACCGATCACCGATCGCACCTGTTGATCGGTGGGCACGGGGAAGCCCTCGACCTCGCACGCCCACTGCAGCGACCGCAGGATCCCGGGCTCGGAATCGCTCAAGGTGCCGTCGAGGTCGAGCAGCACGTGTGTCACCGACGATCGGGTCATCTCACCACCTCCACCAACCGACGCAGATCTTCGTCCATCCCGACGGCGATGACCACCTGGTGCGGACACAACACGAAGTCGGGATCCGGGTTGGCGACGAACGTCCCGTCCGCGAGGCGGAGGGCGAGCACGAGGACGTTGGCCCGCTGACGCAGGTTGATGTCGCGAAGCTTGAACCCGGCCAGCGTGGAACCCTCTGGGATCTCGACCTCCTGCATCCGGAACTCCATCGACCGCTCGTGCATCACGACGTCGACGAACTCGGCGACGTTGGGTTGGACGACGAACGAGGCCATGCGGGCGGCCCCGAGTTCCTGCGGGTTCACGACCCGATCGGCGCCGGCCTGTTCGAGCTTGGGGACACTCTCTTCCTGCCGGGCGCGGGCCACGATGAACAGGCCCGGGTTGATCGCCCGGCAGGAGAGGGTGACGAACAGGTTCTGGGCATCGGCTTCCAGCGCCGCCACCACGGCGCGGGCGCGTTCGACGCCGGCGGCACGCAACGTGGCGTCGAGGGTGGCGTCGCCGACCACGACGGGGATGCCGATGTCGGAGATCCGCTCGAGGTTCTGGTCGATCACCACCACCTCGGCACTCGAATCGAGGAGGTGATGGGCGGCGGAGCGACCGACGCGCCCCCACCCGCAGACGACGACGTGATCGTGCATCGAGGCGATCTTGCGATCCATGCGCTTCCTTCCCAGGAACTCCCCCAGCTGGCCCTCCACGACGACCTGGACCCCGAGGGTGAACGTATAGAGCACGGTGCTGACGCCGAGGACGATCACCACCATGGTGAACACCTTCTCGCCCGACCCGAACTCGGTGAGCTCGCGGAACCCGACGGTCGTCATCGTCGTCACGGTCTGGTACATGGCGTCGAGCAACGACATGCCGAAGGCCATGTAGCCAACGGTGCCGACGAGGCCCACCACCACGACCATGCCGACGGCGAGGCGCAGCCGTTGCATCGCGTGCATCCCGGCGACGGTACCCGGCCGAGTACCGGCGGAGCGAGGCACTCACGAGAACGCTCACGAAGTGGTGGCGCGACACCGGCCGAACGGCCCGTGGATCGATCGGATTCCTCAACATAGGGTCGATGGCCGCGCGGCCGACACCGGGAGGTGAACAGCGTTGGCACCCCGACTTCGAGCACCACTACATCGCCTGCGGCGGCGGATGACCGCGGCGGTCCGCCGACGCGGGACGCCGACGGTGACGCTCGACGACGTCCACGGGCCGCCGGACCCGGCGCGCCTCGTCGCCCCGATCGACGCGACGTTCGAGCCGCTGCCGACGGCAGCCGACGACGACTCGACCGACGGACTCCATCTTCCGCCTCCGGTGGCGGGCCGGCGCGTCGTGCCCATCGCCCTCGCTGCGGCAGCGGCACTGGTCCCCGTCGCCATCGCGACCGGACTCGACGACCCGGCGAACAACCGGAGCGCGACGCGCGCCGCGGTCGCGATGGCGGCCGGTGCCGAGTGCTGGGTCTCGGCCAGCGACGTGGGCGCCGAACTCGGGTGGGACGCTCAGGTCACCGAATTCGAGTCGGCGACGCTCGAGACGGCGATGGGGAACGAGTGGAGCGAGGTGCATCGCTCGCTGGTTCCGGTCGGGATGACCATCACACCGCTCGACCAGGTCGGAGCCCAGGACCTCCGGTACCGCCTGACGGTCGATGCCGGGCGATCCGATCTCGGCCCCGTGCCCTGTGCGGTCATCTCCACGGGCATCAGCAATCGCGAAGGCGTGTGGTGCCGGGCGCGGCGCAACGGGGACGCGATCGACCGCTGGCGGGTGTCGTTCCTCCTCGACGGCGGGGACGACGCCGATGCCGTCGTGCTCCGAGAGACCGTTCCCGGTCAGGGGTTCGAGGTTCGAGGGACCGTGGCGAACGAGGGGCGGGACACTGCGGCCAACGAGCCGGTCCAGTTCGACGACGAAGCGCCGCCGAGCGGGAGCGCTTCGTACCGCGTGATCAGCCGATCGGCGGGACGGATCGTGGCCTCGGCGGCGTGTACCGCAGCCCCCGACCCCGACCCCGATCCCGACCCCGAGGTGCAGGCGGCGAACTCGTGGGTGACGGTGGTCGACCTCTACCGCAGCGAAGCGCGCTGCCGGACCAACGAGATCAGCTGGCCCGACGGCGACACCGGCACGGGTGCCCGAGGATTCACCGCGGTGGAACGGACGTGGACCGACGAGGGCGGCACGAGCGTGTACTTCGTGCGCCCGGTCGCCGGCGAGGACATCGCCGAGGACGCAACGCCTGCGGCCGACGACACGGCAGGCGACGACGACACGGCCGGCGACGACGACGCGGCCGGCGAGGACGGCACGACGGGCCGGTTCGGTCTGTGGACCTTCGACGAGACGGATCGCGTCGCCCGCCCGGTGGAGATCGCCGAGGACCCGGAAGCCTCCGTGGCGCTGCCGACCACCCTGCCCGGTGGGCTGCTCGCCATCACCCTGACCGATGCGGACGGCGTGGTCCGTCCGGTGGTGTTCGATCCTCGTGACGGCTCCACCCGACCACTCGCCCCCGAACCCGAGGGGGGTTGGGGCGCCATCGGTGACCTCGCCGCCGGGTCTGACGGCACGGTCTACGTCGCCGGCGACGAAGTGCTCGCCGTGCCGCCCGGAGCAGGGATTCCCGTGGCGGTCACGACCTCGCCCGGAGCCGACCTCGCCACCGAGCCCGGTCGGCTCAACGTCGCTCCGGACGGCGTGTTGCGGGTCGTCGGCACGGGGACCGACGGTCGCCGGAACATGTACCAGTACGACCCGGCGACGGGCGAGGTCACGATCATCGCTCGGCGGATCTCTCGCGTCGCCGCCACGCCCCACGGCCTGTATCTCGTGGACTCGTCACCGGCGGCCGAGGGCGCAGCGTTGTCGTGGTTGGACACGACGACCCGAGTGCGGACACCCGTGCCGGCGTACTTCGATGCCGCGACCACCAAGATCGTGGCGGCGCGAAACGGCCGCGGGTTCATCTTCCACGGCTTCGACGGCTATTCGCCGGAGGGGACCGACAGGCTTGGCGGGGTCGAGGTGTTCGACCCCGAGACCCGCTCGGTCACCCGACTCGCCGACCTCGATCCGCTCGTCCCCAACGAACAAGAGGGTTTCGGGATCTTCTTCGGCGGGCGCGTCGACAAGCTGACGCCACCGTTCGTGCAGTTCCGCATCGATCCCGACACGTTGGAGATCGAACGCCTCGGCACCCGACACATGCAGTACGCCCAAGCGCGCGGTGTCACCGTCGGCGAGACGCGCTACGTGGCCACCGAGACCGGCGTCGTCTCGCTCGACACACGCTGTTGGTGATCCGCCATCCCCGACGCGGCGACGGCTACTGCTGGAAGTTAGCGTTGATCCGCTGCTGCAGGTACTCGCCGGCGGTCATCGGATCGTAGGCGCCGCTCGGGCTCTCGATCAGCGCCGGCTTGTTGGCCTGGGCGAAGAAGGCGACGCTGTAGCGATCGACCACGGGTTCGCCGGGGCGCGGCCCGCGGACCCGATGCAGGTTGGAACGGAGCTGATCGTCGCTCCAGCGCATCAACATGTCGCCGATGTTGCAGGTGATCACGTCGTCGCGCGGTTCGACGCTGGTCCAGATCCCCGCAGTGGCGTCCCGCCCCGGGCAGACCTGGAGGCCGGACTGTCCCGTGCGTTGGAAGAGGAGGGTCAGGCAGTTGTAGTCGGTGTGGGCGCCCGCTCTCCACTGACCGGCCTCGAAGTCATCCGCGCTCATCGGGAAGTAGTGGAGGAGCCGGACCGTGCTCTGGTAGCCCTCGCCGTCGGGTTCGTGCGCCCGGGCGAAGAAGTCGCGATCGAACCCGAGTCGTTCGGCGAAGCAGCCGAGCACGTCCATCGCCACCTGCCAGGCGCGGCGCTCCATCTCGAGCAGGGTGGAGCGGAACTCGGGGACCTCGGTCTCGGTCGGCCACAGGCTGCCGACCTCGGGCAGGTCCATGTGGGGCCGGGTCATCTGGTACGACTCCTTCTGGTCGGCCACCTTGGTCGAGGGGCGGACCTGGGCCTGCTTCTCCCAGCCAGCGTTGAGAGCGCGCCGCCACGGGTACTGGGCCTTGGTCTCGTCCGGGAGGGCGAAGAAGTCGGCGGCCGCTCGGAACGTGGCATCGACCACCGGCATCGGGATGCCGTGGTCGCAGAGTTGGAAGAACCCGATCTCGGTCGCGGCTCGCCACAGCTGATCGGCGATCTCCTCGCGACGTTGCTCGAAGTCGGCCAGGCTGATCACGGGGATCGGGCGGTCCTCGGCTTCGACACCGATGCCACCGACGGTGGATTCGAGGCGGAGTTCGGCGAGGGAGTACTCGGAGGGGGAGGAAGCGGTCATGGGTCGGCCTTTCACGATCGTGCCGCGCTCGCGGCGAAGGTGTTGGGCGGAGCAATGACCCGGCGGTGCCTGACTGCTTCTACTCCGTGCCCCGAACGTAGCGATCCGACGGGCCGGTGTCACCCCCGCGATCGCCGAGTTCATCCCGCCGACACACGGCATCCGGCCGGCCCTACGGGGTCAGGAGATGGGCTGTCCGCCTCAGCCGCCAGCGCAGGCGCTCACGCCTAGCGTCAGGCGACGCCGGCAGCGGGCCGGCGACCAGTCCGGGAGACGTCATGAAGAAGCGTTGGCTCGCAGCGGCGGCGGTACTCGTCGCGGGATCGATCGTTCCGGGGCCGGCCCCGTCCCCCACGTCTGCCGCCGGAGACGTCACCCTCGGCCGGGTCTCGCTCACCGCACCGATTCGGGTGCGCGACACCCGATACAGCGGCATGGGCGCCAGCGGGAAGCTCGCCGCCGACACCCCGGTCCAACTCCGCAGCGGCGTCGTGAGCTTCACGATGTCCGGGATGGAGGCGGCAGGCACCGCGGACGTCTACCCGTGCGGCGGCGCACCGGCCGGCGACCCGACCGTGGTGTTCAAGGCCGAGACGTACCACGCCCGGGCCGTCGTCTCGGATCCGTCGGCACCACCGCTGTGTCTCGTCTCGACCCAGCCGTTCCATCTGATCGAGGACGTGCTCGGTTCGGTCGCGACCACCCCGTTCGCCGGCGGACTGCAGTACCGCGCGCTCGCGACTCCGCAACGGATCTACGAGGACGCACCGGACGCCGGGACGACCACCACGTTGCCGCGCGGAGCGGTGCCCTCGACGGCTTCGGGCGCGACCTATCTCATCGAGGCCATCGATCCGTCGGAGCAAGGCTTCGTGCAGGCTTGGGGATGCGACCAAGGCCGACCGGAGATGGCGCTGCTGGTCCATGGGACCACGCGCGTGTCGGCCATCGTGAACGCCTCGTTCGGATCGGCGAGTTCGCTCTGCATCTTGTCGTTCCGTAGTACTCGCATACGGGTCACCCTGCTCGGCTATCTCACCCCGACCGGCCCGGATCCGACCGCCCTCCCGCCCACACTCGTCAGCCAGCAGGGGCAGCTCGACGCCCCGGGTCTCCGCCCGATCAGCCCGGTTCGTGTGCTCGACACCCGTCCGTCCGAATCCCTCGTCGCCGACACGCCACGCGCAGCTGGACCTGTCGGAGTACGTCACGCCGGACTACCACGGCCGTGACGATGAACGTCACCGTCACGGGCGGGCAAGGAGACGGGTACCTCACGGTCTGGCCCTGCGACCAGGACCGCCCGGTGGCGTCGAACCTGAACTTCACGGCGAACCAGGATGTCGCCAACCTCGTGACGGTCCGGCTCAGCACGTTGAAGCAGGTCTGCATCGTCGCCTCGGCCGCCACCCACGTGCTCGCCGACCTGGCCGGCACCTACGAGTACGACAGCGGCTCGGTCTCGTCGGCCATCACCCCCACCCGGGTGCTCGACACCCGCGCCGGGACCGGTGCACCGTCGGCGAAGCTCTCGGCCAACGGCACGCTCACGTTGCAGGTCGCAGGAGCGGCCGGGGTCCCGAGTGAGGGCGCCACCGCCGTCACGATGAACGTCACGGTGACCCAGCCCGAGACCGACGGCTACCTCACGGTCTGGCCGTGCGACGAAAGCCGTCCCGAGGCGTCCAACCTCAACTTCCTCGCCGGTCAGGACATCCCGAACCTGGTGACGGTGAAGCTCTCGGCGTCCGGGACGGTGCGCTTCTTCTCCACGGCCACCACCCATCTCATCGCCGATGCCTCGATGTGGTACTCGCCCGAGGCAACGGCCGGGTTCGTGGACGTGGCACCGGAGCGCGTGCTCGACACTCGCCTCGGGATCGGTGCACCTGCAACCAAACTCGAAGGGAATGCAGCCGACGCCCTCGTGCTCCAGGTCACCGGCGAGGCGGGCATCCCGGTCTCCGGCGTGACGGCGGTGACGATGAACGTGACGGTGACCCAGCCGGACACCGACGGCTATCTCACCGTCTGGCCGTGCGACCGGCCCCGGCCGGAAGCTTCGAACCTCAACTTCGTCGCGGGCCAGGACGTGCCGAACCTGGTGGTCGTGCAACTCTCGGCGACCGGGACGGTGTGCATGTTCTCGACGGCGACGACCCACGTGCTCGCCGATGCCGCCGGGTACTCGACCGCCACGCCCGTGACCGGCTGGATCGTCTCGGTCGTCTGACGCGTCGGCCCGCACGCTCCAGTCGTTGTCGGGAAGCCGGTCGCGGCCGATGACGACTACGCGGGGCGGAGGGCGACGGTGCGGACGAGATCGACCGGGATCCCGCCGTTGTTGGTGGTGACCCGATCCTCGATCGGCAGGCGGAGTCGATCGACGAGCGCACCACCGGTCTCGGGGTGGACCGAGATCAGCTCGACCTGCCAACCGGCCGCACGCTCGTGGAGCACGGTCGCGAAGCGGTCGTAGAGATTGCGGAGGTCGTCGTCACCGACCCGGTTTCCGTACGGGGGGTTGGTGACGATCCACCCGGGACGTTGCGGCAGGGTGAGGTCGGAGATCGACGCCACCCGGAACTCGATCGCGTCGGCCACGCCGGCCCGTTCGGCGTTCGAACGAGCCGCCGCGATCGCCCCTTCGTCGCGGTCGGCGGCCACGATCGTGGCCTTGCCCGGGACCTCGTCGGCGCGGGCACCGTTGCGCATCCGCTCGTAGGCCGCGGCGTCGAAGCTCGGCCACTGCTGGAAGGCGAAGGTCCGGTCGATCCCGGCGGCGACCCGACGAGCGGTGAGCGCGGCCTCGATGGCGATCGTGCCGCTCCCGCAGAACGGGTCCACGACGGGGCGCTTGCGGTCCCACCCGCTGTGGGCCAGCAGCCCGGCGGCGAGGGTCTCGCGCAGCGGCGCCTTGGCCGTCTCCAGCCGCCAACCCCGCTTGTGGAGCGGCTCGCCCGAGGCGTCGATGCTGAGCATGGCGACGTCGTTGACGAGCCGGACGTGGAGCACCTGGGCCGGGGCGTCGAGCAACGGCACGAGCTGGAAGCCGCGTTCGGTGAGGACCTCTTCGGCGCGTTCATAGACCGCACCCGTGTGGAAGAGGGTGGAGTTGGCCGAAGCCACCTTGAGCCCGACCGCGCCACCGGGTTCGAGCCACCGCGCCCAGTCGATGCGCCGGAGGCCCGCTTGCAGGGTGGCGAACGCTTCGGCCTGGAATCGCTCCAACCGGACGAGGACCCGGGTCGCGAGGCGGGAGCGCAGGTTCACCGACCAGACCTGGGCATCGGTCGCCGTCGTCTCGACCCCACCGTGTCGGGGGCGGGGGTGGTGGAGCCCGAGCCGTTCGAGCTCCGCGGCGAGGAGGCCCTCGAGCCCGGGGATGCAGACGACGAAGAGTTCGTGCCGTTGCGCCTGGGCTCCGCTCGATCCGCGGCTCACGCGAACTGCAATCGGAGATTGGGGTTGGCGCCGGCTTCCAGCGGGGTCGGCCCGTCGGAGCGGAGCCGGTGCCAGCCGACCGAGGCGATCATCGCCGCGTTGTCGGTGCACATCGCCCGGCTCGGCAGGAACGACCGGATGCCGTCCTCCTCGGCGGCGCGAGCGAACTTGTCGCGCAGGAGCGAGTTGGCCGCCACTCCCCCACCGAGGACGAGTCCCTTGGCACCGGTCTGGCGGGCGGCGCGGCGAGCCTTGGCGACGAGCACGTCGACGACAGCCGCTTGGAACGAGGCCGCGACGTCCTCGGTCGGGACATCGGGATTGGCCTTCACGTGGTTCACGACCGCAGTCTTCAAGCCGGAGAACGAGAAGTCGAGCCCGTCGTGGAGCATGGCGCGCGGGAAGTCGATCGCGCTCGGATCACCGAGTTCGGCAGCACGGTCGATCATCGGTCCACCCGGATAGCCGAGTCCGAGGTAGCGGGCCACCTTGTCGAAGGCCTCGCCGGCGGCATCGTCGATCGTCTGGCCGAGGAGCCGGTAGTCGCCATGGCCGCGCATCTCGATCAGCATCGTGTGCCCGCCCGAGACGAGGAGCACGACGAGCGGCAGCTCCAACGTCGGGTCCTCGAGGAACGCCGCATAGAGGTGGGCTTCCATGTGGTTGACGCCGACGAACGGGACGTTCCAGGCGAGCGAGAGCGCCTTCGCCGCGGACACCCCGACCAGCAGGGCACCGATCAGGCCGGGGCCGATCGTGACGGCGACGGCGTCGACTCGGTGTTCGTCGATCCCCGCTTCGACGAAGGCCCGGGCGATCACCGGATTGAGCAGTTCGAGGTGGGCCCGGCTGGCGATCTCGGGCACCACGCCGCCGTACTGGGCGTGCAGGTCGACCTGGGTCGACACCACCGAGGACAAGACGTCGGTGCCACCCATCACGAGGGAGGCGGCGGTCTCGTCACAGCTGGTCTCGATGCCGAGCACAACGGTCGCATCGTCGGCGAAGACGTTCATCCGCACAGCCCTTCGAGCTTGGCCGCATACTCGGGCGTGTCGATGTCGTGGCACCACATGACGATGGCGTCCTCGGTGTTCTCGTAGTACTTGGGACGGATGCCTGCGGGTTGGAAACCGAAGCGGCGGTACATCTCCTTGGCCGGGTCGTTGCTGACCCGGACCTCGAGCGACATGGCCGACAGGTTGCGTTCGCGGGCGGTCCAGGCGAGATCGCAGAGCAGGGTGCGCCCGACCCCGCCGCGCTGCTGGGCGGGATCAACGGCGATGTTGGTCACGTGCGCTTCGTCGGGAGCGAAGAGCATCCCCGCGTAGCCGACGAGCACGCCGGCACGGCGGGCCACGACGTAGTAGCGCTCGCCGGTCCTGATGCCCTCGATCTCGCTCTGGAACACACCGGGCGTCCAGGGCTTCGGGTACACCTGGTTCTCGATCGCCAGGATCTCCTTCAGGTGACGTCGACGCATCGGTTCGAGCCGCACCCCGTAGGTGTCGTGGAGCCGGCGCTCGAGGAGTCGGGACACGATGCTCACCGGGCTCCCTCCCGCATCGCCCAGTTGATCTGGGCATCCGGCTTGCGGAGGTACATCGGCTGGAGTTCCCAGGGGTTCACCCAGTCCTCTCGGAGCGCACGGGCGTGGGCGAGTTGAACGAGCGGTGCGGCGCTCGGTTGACCGAGCCACTGCTCGGCGAACTCGACGTGGACCAGGTCCTCGATCTCGTCGCGATACCGGAGGGCGCCGTCGCCGACGCACACGGCGTCCTGGTTCCGGGCGATCAGGTCGGCGGCGAGGTCCTCGGCGCGGCCGACGGTCGGCTCGGTGATGCGTTGCACGCCGCCGGGCACCTGTCGGTAGAAGGCGTAGAAGAGCTCGCCCCTGCGGGCGTCGACCACGGCCGCGATGACCCGCTCGGAGAAGCGCAACGGGAAGGCGAGCAGATCGAGGCTCGACACGCCGATCATCGGCAGGTGGAGCCCCTGGGCGAAGGCCTTGGCCGCCGCGATGCCGACCCGCATCCCCGTGAACAGGCCGGGGCCGATGTCGACGGCGATGCAGCCGATCTCCTCGATCTCGATGTCGGCCTGCACGCAGAGGAAGCGCACCGCCGGTGCGAGCGTCTCCGCATGGCGTCGCCCGCGAGAGACCTCGAAGAGGCCGAGCACACCTTCGTGGCCGCCGAGGGCGACGCTGACCCGCTCGGTGGCGGTCTCGATTCCCAGGATCAGCACCAGTCGTCCTCCGCCACGGTCCAGGGGGCGAGGGCTTCGACGACCTGCTCCCAACGCTTCGCCCACTGCGGGCCCACGCCGGTGACGGCGATGGCCCGGAACTCGAGATCGTCGGAATCGTCGGCGACGAGGCGGACCTCGAGGTGGTCACCGAAGGCGGCGGCGACGACGTCGCCCCACTCGACGAGCACGATGCCGTCGGCCTCCAGCAGCTCCCCGAGGGCGAGGTCGGCGACCTCGGCCATGCGGTCGAGCCGGTAGAGATCGGCGTGGTGGAGGGTCATGGCGTGGCGACCGCTGCCGATCTCATAGCTGTGCACGAGGGTGAAGGTGGGACTGGTGATCGGGTCGGTGACCCCGAGCGCCTTGCCGAAGCCCTGGGCGAAGGCGGTCTTGCCGGCGCCCATGTCACCGGCGAGGACGATCAGATCGCCGCGGCGCGCCACTCCGGCCAGGGCAGCGGCGATCTCCGAAGTCGTCGCAGGCGAGGGTGACGCCAGTTCGAGCACAGCTGGCGATCCTACTGGCCCGGTCATGGGGGCCACGAGGGCTCCGGCTCGGTCCGCCAAGACCGTTGACACCTTTCCACCTGATGAGGTTGATTGGTGCCATGACGTTGAGCATCAAGAGCGAGCGGGCCGATCGGCTGGCGCGTGAGCTTGCCGAACTGACGGGCGAGTCGATCACGGCCGCCGTCGAGGCGTCGCTGGAGGTTCGGCTCGACCTCGAGCGCCGACGGCGCCGACCGGGCGGATTGAGCGACATCGTGGTGCGGTTCCGGGCGCTTCCGGTGCTCGACGACCGGCCGACCGACGAGCTGCTCGGCTACGACAGTGACGGGCTGCCCGGGTGATCGTTGTCGACACATCCGCCGTGGTGGCTGTGCTGCTCGGTGAGGACGACGGCCGCGTCGAAGCGTCGCTCGTCTCCGAATCTTGTGTGATGAGTGCGGCGACGCGGGTCGAGTTGGGCATCGTGATCGAGGCTCGTGTCGGAGCTGCCGGCACCCAACTGCTCGACGAGTTGCTCGATCGGATCGGCATCGAGATCGTTCCGGTGGACGAGGCGCTGGCCCGGCTCGCCCTCACGGCGTGGCGGCGGTTCGGCAAGGGGCGTCACCCGGCGGGTTTGAACTACGGCGACACGTTCGCCTACGCCCTCGCCCGCCAGCGATCGATCCCGTTGCTGTTCGTCGGCGACGACTTCTCCCGGACCGACCTGCTCACCGTCTGAGCGGTCAGCCCGTCGTGGTGTCGGTCGATGCGCTGCCGTGGCCTGCGCCCTGGCCTCCGCTGCTCATCCCACCGCCGGCAGGGTCCCCGTTGGCGTGGTCGTCGCTGCCGTGGGTGCCGGCGTCAGCGAGGATCGCCCTCGACGTCGGCGGGGTCGAGTACTTGGGGTCGTACTCGACGCCGCGCTGGTCCAGGTTGCGGACGAAGGCGCGCAGGTGGTTCTCCGACCCGGCCTCCAACCGGTCGTACATGGCGTCGATGTCGGCGATGCCGGACTGGCGGTCGCGCAGGTCCTGGATGTCGACCTCCCTCGATGAGCGCACCGACCTGGAGCGCTTCGTCGACCGAGGTCAGGCCGCGGGCGACGAGGTCGTCGTAGAGGGCGGCGAGGTCGGGGTCGAGGAACCCGCCGGGGGCGAGGTCGGCGATCGGGTCGTCGAGTCCGTACGCGGCGAGCACGGTGGCGACCTCGTCCTGGTGGGTCAGTTCGACCGGGTGATGTTCTGGAACGGGCGCAGGCCCCATTCGTCGTACAGCACGTGTAGACGTCGGCGGCCAGCTTCTCCTCCTGACGCATGAAGAGCAGGTTGGCCTCGTCCTCAGCGGAGAGGGTGCCGGTGGGGTGAGCGTCGTGCCTGCGCTCGTCGTTGCGTCGCTGGTCGCCTCGGTGCTTGTCGTGTCGGCGCTCGTCGTCGCGGCGCTCGTCGTCTCGGCGGTGGCCGTCTCGGTGGCTTCGGTCACGGCCGCCGCCGTCGTGGCGGTGGGTGCGGCGTCGTTCGGATCCGAGCCGCAGGCGGCGAACGACCCGGCGCTTGCCGCGACGAGGGCGAGCGCACCGAGCGTCCGGTTTCGCGGCAGGCCACGCCGGGCCGGGGCCATGCGGTCGTTGGAATCGGTGCGGTGTCGGGAGCCATGGCGGCGTTGCCTTTCGGTCGGTGCGGGAGTCCGTCCTCCCGCTGCACCTGATGGAACGACCGGTGTGTGGAGTGCCCGAGGGGTATCCGTGAAGCTTCCGTGAAGCGGCGCCGTTCGGCGAGGATGACGCCATGCCCGACGTACTCGCCGACGAGATCCGAG
This sequence comes from Ilumatobacteraceae bacterium, assembly GCA_041394645.1. Taxonomy (GTDB): domain Bacteria; phylum Actinomycetota; class Acidimicrobiia; order Acidimicrobiales; family Ilumatobacteraceae; genus JAWKHV01. The sequence continues at coordinate 48,194 of JAWKHV010000024.1, forward strand.
CGGTCCTCGACACGATGGGCGATCCGGAGCGGGCGCCCGAGCAGCAGCGCTACATGAAGTCGACGATGCCGTATCGGGGGATCGTGATGGCCGAGCTGCGATCGACGGTGCGATCCGTGGTGCGGGTCTCGGAGCACCGGCCGGGCGGGCGCGATGAGTGGGAACGGACGATCCGTCCCTGTGGGACGAGGCGTCGTTCCGGGAGGATCGCTACGCCGCGCTGACGGTGGCGCGCTTCTCCTGCATTCCGCCCCTTCGCTCGGGACCCGGAGTCGCTCGCGCTGTACGAGGGGCCTGTTCGCTCGCGTGGTGGGATCTGGTCGACGAGACCGCGACCTCGTCGGCGATCTGCTCGCCGCGCATCGGGAGGTCATCACGTCGGAGATGCGGCGGTGGTGCGCGATCCGGACCTGTGGGTGCGGCGGGTGTCGATCATCAGCCAACTCGGTGCAAAGTCAACGACCGACACGGAGCTGCTGCGGTGATGTCGAGGGCTCGATCTCGATCCGACTTCTTCGCTCGCAAGGCGATCGGCTGGGCGCTGCGCCAGTACGCCTACACCGACCCGGACTGGGTGCGAGCCTTCGTCGCTTCGAGTCCGGCGACCGACTCAGCCCGTCGCGGCAGCGAGGCGCTCAAGCGAATCGGTGACAGGCGGGGCGGTGGGTGAAGCAGTTCGTACGCTGACGAGCGTGAGGTGATCACAAGGCCGCCCAGTCGTCGAGACCGGGCTCTGGCACCCAAGCGGCCCGCACACGACAGCTCGCCGGCGCGGACGGCGCCGGGCCGTTGCGTGGGTCCCGACCAGCCGTCGATCTTCGTCGCCGGGCGAAGGATGCACGTTGACGACCATCACCGCCCGACACGAGCAAGCAGCGCCATTCTGCGCCGCCCGCTGCACCAGGCGCGGTGTCGAGGCCCCTTGGAACCTTGGACGTTCCATGTGATCATGCGCCATCCGGATGTTGCCGGCTCGGGAGCGCCGCTCGGAACATCCCAGGAGTCGAGAAGGAGTGGGATTGCGATGAGCTCCGCGAGCGCGAGCGACGACTACTACGAACTTCTCCAGGTTCACCCGCGAGCGAGCGTGGAGGTCATCGAGGTCGTGCTCAAGAAGCTCGCCTCGAAGCACCACCCCGATCGAGGTGGCGACGCCGAGATGATGCGGAAGCTCCTCGAGGCGAGGGACGTGCTCCTCAATGTCGAGGCACGACGGCGCTACGACGCAGCGGGCGGCAGCCGCCGCTCCGCCTCGACGACGACCGTGCACGATGCCGTTCAAGTGCTTCTCAGCGAGAGCGGCTATCTCGCGGGCTACAACGACCTCGGCCGAGTCACGTCGTTCGAGGTGCGGTCAACAGCGTTCACCTATTGCGGCACTGCCGAGCAGGATCGCGCACGGAGCAGCTTCGTCTCCCGCTCACCGGCGAGGCCGGACTACGGGACGCTGCCCGAGCAGCTCGGACGCGATGTCCCGGACTTCCGCTTCGTCGTACTCAGGAACAGTCGACGGGGGGCGGTTCGCGCAGAACGCACGTGTTGATGGTGCCTGACTTCGGTTCGCCAGCGAGCACGGCACTTTTCCCGACCGGCCGATCGTCCTCGCCAGGACGACGTTGTGGTCGGTCAGGATCGTCGAGAACGTAACAAAGGCCTTCGCCGCGCTGTTCGAGGGCACGCCCTGGAGATCCGAGCACTGCCGCCGAATCCTCGGCTGGGACGAGTAGAGACCGAGCGGACGTGCGCCTCGATGTGTTCCCCACCCGCGACGAGCCTGGGGCCCAGCTGGCCGATGCGCTCCGGAGTGCGCTCCCGCTCGTCGAGCTCCGTGTCGTCGACGACCACCGGCCGATTGCGCTGATCCGATCAGTGGCGACCGCCGACGCTGTCGTGCTCGATCTGACCCCGGGACCGGCCGCTACGCATCGCTACACGCCGATGCCGTATCCGTGGCGCAACGACCACGTTCTCGCAGTGTCCCGCTCGTACCTGCCGATCAACGTCTCACCCCGTCGACGCGGCGGCGCGGCGACCTATCCGGGCTCAATGTCGACTGATGACATCGTGCGATGGGTCGTCGAACAACTGGGGCTGATGGGACCACGCCGTCCCCTCCGCCGGCTGTTGAGCGCAGCGATCCCCGGCCTCGACGGGACGGCCCCACCCACGCCCTGGGAGTCGACCGATGCATTCGTGAGCTACCGACGCGCTCAACAGCCGGCCGCCCTCGCCCTCGAGCGTCAGCTCCGTGTGGGTGAGTTCCACGACGGTCGCCGCCAGGAGGTCATCCTCCTCGAGCCGGGCGGGCTGACCTCGAGTGAGGCGATCCTCCCACCGATGTTCCGGTGGAACCTCCTGGCGGTCATCAGCGACATCGTCAAGGCGTCCACGGAGTTCTGGGTGGTCGGACCCGTCGAGGCCTATCTCGGCTCGTGGTGGACCCAGGGCGAACTCTTCTGCCGGGCTTACTGGAAGAACGACGCCCGCCTCCGGGTCGTCGACCCGACGTCTGGTGACGAGACCAGCGTGGACGATCACCTCGAAGACGTCACACTGACCGACGCGCAGAGGCGGCGCTTCGCTCGCCTGTTCACGAACAGCCACCCCGACATGATGGCTCCCGAGCGGCTCGAGGCCATGCGGCGACGTCGGACAGGTCGCGGCGGCTTCGCCGACGACGACGTCTTCGACAACGAGGCATGGACTGTGCCGCTGCTCGAGTGCCCGGGGTGCAGCGCACACACCGATGTCGCTGTCGATGTCGGCCAGTTCCTACGAAACGAGCGGCCCCGGCTGTACCCAGTCGAGCTCGAGCGTCTTGGCGAGCACGCCGACTCAGGGTTGCCGATGGCTTGCCCGAACGGCTGCGGAGTCACATTTCGAATCACGAAGCTTCTCCCCGGCTACCTCTGGCATGCCAAGGGCACCCCGCTCGAAGCGGTCGCCCTCTACGGCGCGACTGCGATCGGGAATTGAACCAGTCAGCACCGGCGGGTGAGCGGCGCGTCCTCGTGTCCGGCACCCGGCATCGACTCGAGCGGCGCTGGCGTTCTACTCGACGAGACCCCGAGGCCCTCCAAGCCTCGACCGCGGGGGCCATCCACTTCAGGTTCCCGAGTACAACCGTTCGAGGTCGACGAGTTCCACGTCGTTCCGAGCGGCCGCGGCGCGCCGCAACTCGGCGTCGAAACCACGCCGAGCGAACACCAGCAGTCGCGCGTGCTCGGCGTCGGGCAGCAACTCACGGGCGTGCTCGAGCCGGTGCAACACGTCGACGCCGACCAACGAACTCGACCACTTCGCCTCTCCCAGGGCGATGATCCTCGAGGGCTGCTGAGGCACGGATTCCACACACACCACATCGAGCTCATGGGTGACCCGATGGGCGCGGCACGAGACCGTGGAGCTCCCGACCTTGTTCGCGAAACCACCCAGCGATTCCTGGGAGGCGTGATCCGCCGCCCACTTCCTGGCCAGCCCTTCGAAGTGCGGACCGTAGATCCGCGCCGACACCGTGTCCTGGTGTGCATCCCACACGTCCGTGCCGCGCCCCCGATCGAGCAACCTGGTGTTCGGAGCCACGACCAACTGGTGGAGCCGAAGGATGGGCTCGGCCAGCCGGAAGCTGGTGCGCCGTTGCCGAAGTGGATCGTCGGACGCCTCCACGAACCGGGCTTCGGTCAGCACCGCGAGCGGATGAGCGATGGCTGCGTCGGCGCGCCCGATCGCCTGCGCGATCTCGCTGCGTCGAGAGCGCCCCGAAGCGATCGCGGCGAGGACGGCGAAGTAGAGCGAGGTGTCCGTGATCCGATCCTCCTCCGCCAACAGCACGTGCCCCTCGCGGTACATCGCCGACGACGGATGCAGGAGATGCCGGACCACCCACTCATCGAACGAGCGAGCCGGCGGCGGACCCGAGGCCGCCGCCATGTCCCGATAGGCCGGCGTGCCGCCGACGAGCGCATGCAGACGAACGGCGACGTCGAGGTCTCGAGCGCCCCAGAACTCGGCGGCCTCTCGAAACTCGAACGGGTGCACCATCAGTTCGGCCGAGGCCCGTCCGCGTAGCGGCGCCGAGCCGGTCAGGAGTCCACGCATCACCGACAAAGCGGAGCCACACAACACCAACCTCGTCCGCCATCTCGTCGCCGCGGCCGAGCGGGGACGAAGGAGCTCCTGCAACAGCGATGGCAGTTCCGGCGAATCGGCGAGGAGATACGGCAACTCGTCGATCACGACCGGCACCGGACGTTCTGCGCCCTCGCCGAGGGCCATCACGGACCGCAGCGCCTCGTCCCAGTCCGAGAAGTGGACCGGTGCGCCGATCCCTGCGAACGCTCGATAGTGGTCGGCAAGCCGCGCCAGATTCTGGGTGCGCGATTGTGCGAGCGCGGAGAAGAAGAAACCCTCGCAAGCCGTGGACATGGCGTCGAGCAGGTACGTCTTGCCCTGGCGGCGCCGACCGTAGACCAGTGCGAGCGTCGCTCCCGGCCGATCGGACTCGACGAACGAGCGCAACACGCTCCATTCCGTCGTCCGATCGAACAGATCCGCAGGCCGCTCCATGCCAGTTATTGTAACTCAATTTACCGTAATTCGACCTATAACCAGGGGCGGATCTGGACCAGCCAGTTGACGCCGAGCATCACCACCAGGGCGGCGAGATACCGGCGAGACGTCGCCAGCGACGGCACGGCTCGGCTCCGCGACCACCGCCACGCACTCGAGACGGTCATCACGGCGATCATCACCACGACGGCCATCGCACCCGCTCCCGTCGCCGGGGCATGTCCGCCCGCCACGGCGAGGGCGCTGCGAGTGACGCCACAGAAGGGGCAGGGCACGCCGGTGAGGTCCCGCATCGGGCACGGCGTGGAGACGTCGACTCCGAGCGATTCCAGCGCGACGACAGAAACGCCGTAGATGGCGAACGGGATGGACAGCGCTGGGGCGAGCAGCTGCGAGGCGGCCGCCCCGGCCCCGGCGCTGCCCGCGCCCCGGCCAGTTGCGCTCATCCGCCCGCCGAGGCGAGCGCGCTGAACAGACCGCCGATGAAGATCATCCCGATCACGGCGAAGGCCACGCCGATGAGGTTCATCACCAGACCAGCCGTCGCTTGCCCGCCGCCCTCGTCGCTCCACTCCGGCTTGGAGATGCGGGTGCGTGACACCCAGGCGAGCGGGAGACCGACGATGGCGCAGATGATGCCGACCGGCCAGCAGAAGAAGCCGAGGGTCAGGGCGCAGATGCCGAGCACCATCGACGCGATCTCCATGCCCTTCGCGCTCGGTCGCGGATCGGTCGGCTTCACGGCGTAGACGGTCGGGGCGACCGGCTGGGCGTAGGCGACGGCGGCCGGCGGCGACATGGCCGGGCCGGAGCCGGAGCCGGAGCCGGAGCTGACGTGCTCCGTCCAGTTGGTGCCGTCGTGCCAGCGGAGTTGGTTCGGGTTCTCGGGATCGGGACGCCAAGAGGCGGTCATGAGCTCTTCGGTCGAGCCGCTGTCGGGCGGCGACCGCCACGATGTCGAGCCTGCCATGTGGACACCTTGCAGCGATCCGCACGCCTGAGCGCTCCCACCGCAAGATGCGCGCAAGGGTGTCCACCAAGACTCGTGTGCGATGAACGGTGCCTTGCTCGCAGAGTCAGTGACAGTCGGAGGGCCCACGAGCTGGTCCCAACCGATCAGAGAGATCGGTTGGCCAGCCAGCCGTATCCGTCCAACTTCCCGTGCCGACGCTCGTGCACGTGCTCGGCCAGGTCGGCATCCGCCAGCAGGAGATCTCGGCCACGGGAGCGGCGGCCTGTTGGCGCTGCTCGTCGTCCATCGCGGCTGCACGATCCGAATCGATGCCCTCGCCGAAGCCCTGTGGATGGGGTCCCGGCCGCGCGAGTACGCCAATTCCGATGAGCAAGATCAGTCGGCTGCGACGGCTACCGCGAAGGAACACATCGTGCGCACGCCGAGTGGGTTCCGACTCGACCTTCCGCCGCAGGCCTCGCGATCTCGATGGTCGAGGATGCGTGCGCCGGTGCGAACGCGATGACTCGCCGAGGCGCTCGCGGCGGCAGGGCACGCGCTGGTGATGTGGCGCGGCGACCTTCGGGGAGCGCCCACGACGAGTTCGCCTACGCCGACGTCGTCCGCCTGCACGCCGCCTTGAGCACGCCTGCGAACGTCACGCAGAGCTGCTGCTGGTGCACGGTGCCGTGGCCGAAGCGCTCGTCGATGGCCGAACAGCGTCTCGTTGTTGCCGACGAGTGAACGGTCGTGCGCCGTGCAGGCCTGCCTGCCCGGCCTCGGGCGACCCACCGATGCCCTGCGACACCTCAACGAGTTCCGCACCCATCTCCTCGACGGCTACGGCACCGCGCCCGGCGCCGAGATCCAGGAACCCAGCGGACCTGCCGGACGCGACGGCGGGCGAGCCGCCTCACCCACCGCCGGCGACGGTCCATGCCATGCCGGCCTCGTTCTCGACAATGTGTCTTTGCCGTGACCACGACCTGCGGATGGTGCTCGATCGACTGGCGTGGATCGATTCGTGTCCATCATCGGCGGCTGCCCGGCATCGGGAAGTCTCGCGCCGCCGAGGTCACGCACTGGCTGGGCCGAGGAAGCGAGGTGCGCCATGACGTCGCCACCTGTGGGACTGACGACGCGGTGCTGTGGTCCCTTGGAGGCGATGCCCATCTGACTTTAGAGTGTTGTGGAACGACACCGCGGCATCTACCGGATGGCGTCTTGATCGTGCTCGATGGGTGCGATCACGCCGAGGTGTGGGCGCGATGATTCTCGATCGGTTGCGTTGGTCATCCATGGCGTCGGTGCCGTGACGTGTCGGCACCGGCTCGAGCCTGGTGACGAATCGGCGGTGCACCTCGCTCCGCTGAGCCGACCGGCGGCCATCGCGCTGGCGACCGACCTCGCCCGTTTCCGCCTGCGCTCGACGCAGCCGCCGCCCGAGCGATCGCCGCCGGGACCGACGGCCATCCGCCACGATCGAGCTGATCACCGCACGGCTCGACGACGTTCCACCCGCCGTCGTCGCTTCGGAACTGACGTCGGCGCCGCGCCGACTCGACCTCGTCACGGGAGGCGCTCATCACGACTCGTCGAGGAGATCGTGAACTCCTTCGAACGTCTCGTTCAATGCCCGCCGTTGTTTTCACAGCGCCGCGCACTTCCCTGCGGACGTGAGCTTCGAGCTGGTCCAGGCCGCTGCTGTCTGCAGCTTGGCGTCGGCAGTGCGCCTGGCCCCGCTGCTCGAGCTGGTCGACAGCGGACTCGTGCGAGTGAGCGGACGACTGATGACAACCGCAGGTTGATGCTCACGCCTGTCGCCGACGTCGGCCGTTCGCTCGGCGATCGCTCGAGACGGACCTGGTCGCCCAGATTGTTCGCCGGACACGATGGTCGAGCACGCCGAGTCATTGCGCTGCTCGAAGCGAGGCTCATCGGAGGGAGCGATGGTCCGACGCCTGAACGACGACTTCGCCAAACGTACGCTGCGCTCGACTCGTGCATGTCGTCGAGCCGGACCCTCGCCGCAGCCCGGCTGGTGGCGGCGTTGGTCGACGAAGCGAGCTGCGCGAGCGAGCCGAGGTGGAGATCTGGGCGGAGCAACTGGTCGACGTGCGAGGCCCGAGTCAGTGGTCGGCGTCGGTACTCGCGTGACCGTGGCCAACGCCGCTGATGGGCGAGTTCGCCCGTGCGGCGGCGACAGCCGAGCAGGCTCGCCGCTTCGTGGATGCGGGGGCTGCGCCCTGCTACCTCATCGGTGTCGTGTTGTTCCTCTCGGCAGGAATCGTCGAGGTCATGACGAACGGACCTATGCCCCGCAGCCGACCCCCGAGGTGATCCGCTGGAGGAGTACACCGCTCGGACCGGGGACCCGCTCGGTCAGGTATTGGGGTGGTACCTCCAGGCGATCCTGTGTTCGATGGCCGGCCGCCCGGAGCACGGCATCCCGGCGGCGTTGCGAGTCCTCCGCTACGCCCGGAAGACCGGGAGCCCACTGATACGCGCCATGGGGTTGCACGCGATGGCCGGGGCGTGCGCCCAACGTTCGCCGGAACGTGCGATCGAGCAATTGGTGCAGTGTGAGTCGTTGGCTCGAGAGGTCGGGTGCACCCTGGTGGAGAGCAGGCCTCGGGTGCCTTCGACAGCAGATCGGAGTGACTGAGCGAACGGGTCGAGCGATCGCCGAGCGCTCGGCGACGCCGTTCGGCGGTGCTCGATGCCTGCGAGGCCGGGCGCCGGGAACGGGCGTACCAGGAATTGGTCGGAGTCGTGGCCGCGCTTGGAGAGCGCCGGGCGAACAAGGAGGCAGCGTTCTTCCTCGGAGCGATCGCTGGCACGATTTGGTCGTTCACGAACCAAGCGGCCGACGCCCATCGTCGAATCGTGAATGCGCTGGGACCGGCTGCCTTCGCCCAGGCGAGCCGACCCGGGAAGGCGATGCCGAGACACGGACATCGCCGAGCAGTGTCGCCAGTTGTCACGTGAGAGACGCTGTGGTTTGTCTGCATTGTGCTGCGATTCGTCGGGTTCTCGGCTCGTGCATCCTCACCTGTTCACTATTCGCCAAGTATCCCGGCCACCCAGCGATTCAATCGTCTACTAGAGGTCTCATCTCGAAAGGCAAATCTACGAGGATTCCTATCCATACCGCCCTCACCGTATCGACCTCAACTCCCGGCGCAATATCGACGCAAAGGATCGGAGTAGTGTTCGATCTATGGCGAAACTGGACGAAAGTTCCGGCGGAAAATACGGCGAAAGTCCGGAGGCCTGCCGGACAGCTACAGGCCGGCTTCTTGGCGTTACTCCTCATTGGCGCGATTGCGTGGGCCCTCAGATGAAGGGCGTCCGCTGACCGTCATGAACGAGCACCCCACGTCGCGGGCAGTGATGATCATTGACCCTGGGGATCCTCGGGCGCCGCTGGACACGATGATTCGCGACGAGGTGAGCGGGCTAGCACTGAAAGGCTTCGACACCGACTTTTCGTCGTGGATTCCGGGTCAGGGGCGTCGATGACTCCGCTCACCTCGGCGAGGCCGCCAATTACGGAACTTCGTTTCCGACGCTGGCAACGGCACATCGCGGGAAAGGGAACAGCGTGAGTGAGCCGCAGCCCAGGAAGAGGTGCTCTCACAAGTGAACTCACTCGTGCCGGGTCTCAACACGGCCGACCCGTCGTGGCGTCGATCTGGTCGGAGCCCTCGATGCGGCGCTTCGACGGCTCACGGATCTTGATGCAGACGCGACGGCCGAGATCATCCTCGTCACGGGCGGCGTGCATCGCACATCGGACTTCGATCTGCGAGTCGTTGACCCGTCGACCTCGGTCCATGGCTCCCGAACATGTCGGCCGTTGATCGACCGGACGACGTGCTCGTTCGAATTGTCGGCGAAGCCAATTTCCCGGACGTATCTCCGACGCCCGCCCGCGACTTTGTCACCAACGTCGAACGTTTCGGGCCGACCGCTGCAGCGATCTCGTCGCTGCCGGTGCCCAGTGCGAACTCGCCTGATCACCTCGGAGGACCTCCCATGCCCTTGTCCACGTTCGAGATAGTCAGCGGTGGTGTCGCCGTTCTTCCTGCTACCAGCGGCAGCAGTCACTGTGTACTTAGCTCGTCGCCGCCCGATGACACGCCGAGCGTCGCTCATTGGCGTCTGGCGAACTGACCGACGCCTCGTCCGCGCACGGCAACGCCGATGAGGAACGCGACCGGTTCGGCCGCATGACCCGCTTCCACGTCATGCACGACGCATTGATGAACAGGCGTGTTCAGCGTCTGCTGGCCGAAGACCAAGAGGCTGAGCGAACCTGGTGCCGTCGATCGGAATGGCCCAGGCAGCGATCCTTCGTGCGAACGAGGAACTCACACTCCTGTCCGATGCTCGACGACAGGCGCACGCAGCGAGCCCGCTCACGCTCCTGCCTTGGGTCAGTTCGATAGCGAACGCCGCCCTGATCACCGGCGACGTCATCATCGTTGCAGGTGCGCTTCAGAGCTTCGACCGGGATCTGAACCAGTATCTCGCCTATCTCTCGTCGCTCTCCATCTCCTTCGCGAGTGTGGCTGGCGGGGAAGCTCGCTGGTTCGTCAACAGTGGCCTACCTCAAGCCAAACGCCGACGCGGGAGACACGCACCCAGGTCGGGTTCAGGTCGGAGTCATCGTCAGTTGTCTTGTGTTCATCTGCCTAGTGGTCCGTCGCGGATTTGGTCTGGCGGTGAGGTGGCGCGGCCTCGTTGGACTTTGGCGATGATGTCGTTGGCGGTCTTGGTCCAGGTGAAGGGTTTGGGGTCGTCGTTCCAGTGTGAGACTGCAGATGTCGATCGCTTCGGTGAGGGCGTCGACGCTGTTGAACGACCCGGTGCGGAGCCGCTTGTTGGTGAGCTGAGCGAACCAGCCTTCGACGAGGTTCAGCCATGACGAGCTCGTCGGGGTGAAGTGCAGGTGCCAGCGTGCTCTGGCGTGGCTTGGCCAGCCATTCGCGGACCTCGGGGGCCTTGTGGGCGGAGAGGTTGTCCAACACGACGTGGATCTCAAGGTCGTGGGTGTGTGGAGATCGATCCATTTGAAGAAGGAGAGCACGTCGGCGCCCTTGTGGCTCTTGCGTGTCTGGTGGATCACCTCGCCGGTGCCGACGTTGAGCGCTGCGAACAGATCCGTGGTCCCGTTGCGCTTGTAGTCATGGGTCATCGTCCGAGCGCGCCCTTGCTTCATGGGCAGCGACGGCTGGGTCCGGTCCAGCGCCTGACACTGGCTCCGTCGAAGCTGAACACCACCGCCCGCTCCGGCGGGTCGAGGTAGAGACCGACCACGTCGACCAGTTTCTTCCGAACGCGGGGTCGTTGGACAGCTTGAACGTGTCCACCCGCCACGGCCGCAACTTCCGGGCCCGCCAGATACGCTTTACGGTGTCCTGGCCGACGCCGTGGCGCTCACCCATCGTCCGCGCCGACCAGGCCATCGACTCGTCGTCGGGCACGGGTGCAACGTGTCAGCGACGATCGCGCCGATCACCTCCTGGGGGATCTCAGGCTTGCGGCTCCGCCCCGGCGCGATCGACCCCACCGCCCGACACCGCCCTGTTCGAACTTGCCCGCCAGGCCGCACCGTGTCCGGCGTCGTCGAACACGCCACCGAGCGATCGCCGCGCTCGCCTCCCCATCGGCAGCCAACAACGCCGAGGCCTGCACCACACAGCGATGCGGCAACGACGTCGAGCGAGCCATCCGCCGCGAGCTCGGCCCGCTCCTCGCGGACACCTCCAACGGGGCAGCAACGATCACCGGCATGCCCCAACACTAACCCACCCGCCAATTCAGCGACGGACCACTAGCATCAACCGGGCTGGGCTTTCTGCACCGAGAAGGTGTCGTTGTGGATCATTCTGTCGGGCGTCCCAGCATTCGGTTCCGCCGCACTCGCGCTGCTGACGAAGTCCGATTCCCATGACCGATCGCTCAAGCACGAGCGTCCTACCGCGAGCCCGGGACGACCTTCGAGGAAGCACCTGAGGCCGTCGTCGAGAACCTTGCGGAGGCTCGCTCCGCACGGCCTCGCGGGTGCGGTCACCACCGCCAAGCTCCTCACCCTCGAACGCGCCGTCGCCGCCGAGCATGGACAACTGACGCCGAAGGCAACGGAGCCCGTGGCGGACGTCATGGATCTTGACCGTCTTCTGGAGCGCCTCGGCGTGCTGCGCTCTCGACTACACGGATCCTCTGAGTACCCCGGACGGCCAGGAGGAGTTCGAGGACATCTCCATGCCCTCGCCGCGATGTGGCACGAGCAGTGGCGCCGACGCCGAACTTCCCGGCAGTGTGGCGGCTGCGGGCGAACCTGACGTCGAGATGGACACGCGCCAGGACGACGGCCCGCCCGCTGCACCGACCACTCCCCACTCGGCCAACGGCACCAGGGCCGACGATCAAACAGACCTCCCGTCACGACGGCACTGTCATGAGCTCGCAACGAGGTTCGTCGCCCCGAGGAACGCCGCCGAAGCCGCGCTCGGCCAGTGTGGTAGCGCTCGTGCCTGTTTTCGGGGCCTTGTCTGCATTGGCTCTCGGGCTCGCCCATCTCAGCCGCAATCCGGTGGCGCGAGTCGCGCTTCGATCAAGTGTCGCACCCGGGGATGACCTCAGCGCAGAGCTGATAGCCGTCGCACCCAGATTCCGGGCTCCTGATCTCGTCTTCGTTGTCGACATGAGCGGCAGCTACGAGAACGATCTCGACGCGATGCGGGAGCTGATTCCGAAGTTGCTCGCCGACCTCGCGCTTGAGTCCAACCTAGAAGCAGCCCTGGTGAGCTTCATCGACAGCTCCTGCTGCGGTGGGGCAATCGGCAACTATCCATTCCGGCTCGACACCCTCGGTGGCGACGTCGGAGCGATCACCCGCACTGGACCGACTCAGCTCGCTGGACTCGAACGATCGACCTGAGTCGTGGAGCTTCGCAGTGGCCCGAACGCCGCCACGGTGCGCTTCCGACCCGACGCCCAAAAGGTGCTCATCCTCGCTACTGACGCCGACAAAGACCCCAACGACCGACCCAGCGATGCCGAACGGTCGAACTCGACGAGTTGGCGGATCGTGCGGCCGCGAAGAAGTGATGGTGATCTCGCTCACACCGGACGAGCCCGAGAGCGCCCAAGCGCGTCAGTTCGCCCTCGATACAGGCGGAGTTGCGCAGTACGTGCAATCAGACAGCTCCGACATCGATCGGGCAATCCTCGCCGGGCTCTCAACGCTTCCCGTTGATCTGAAACCTACCTTCGTCGACGGAAGCTGCCCGATCGAACGGGTGTCATTCGAGCCGGAACAGACCATGAACGTCTCGGCGAACGAGCAGGTGCCATTCGAACTCTCGTTCCGCGTGGCATCGGACGCCCAATCCGGACGCTTCGACTGCCAGTTCCAGGCAGGTCCTGGCCAGATCGTGTCGATTCCCATGTGGGTATCGGCGTAGACACCGGAGGAACAAGATGAATCGCACCGCACGACGGAAGACTCGACGCTCCCCGGTCGCTCCGCCCTCCTCACTGAAGTGGCGCTCGCCGTGGGATGCTCATCCCAGTCCGATAAGGCTGTCGAAGCGCTGCCCGCAGCGACTGCTGAGTCTACGTCCCAACCCAGATCCGCCGCCTGGACCCACCCTGCCAACTCAGGACAGCACCGGGGAGAAGAGCTGCCAACCGCTCCTACGGTCTCGGGCGAAAGCCTGCCGACTGCGCCTCCGATTATCGAGTCGGGCGTTGAAGATCCAACGAGCTTCTCCAGCACGACCGGGGGTCCCACGACGGTCACCCAGCCACGTTGCGAGGCGTGGACCATGCGCGAGTTCTTCGTGCCGGGGTCGGCGGAGTTGACGGAAGCAGCGCAAGACAAGATCCGAGCCTGGAACTCCCAACTGGATTCACGAGTTGTTGCGCTACTCATCGTTGGCCACACCGACGCCCAACCGTGGAGGAGTGGCACTAACCAAGAGTTGTCGGAACGCCGCGCCGAGGCGGTGGCCAAGATCATCAGGGCTGCCCCCGACGCGCCTCGTCGGGAGATCACCACGGAAGGCCGGGGCGACACCGAGCCGATCGAGCCGGGCGATGGCCAGGAGGCGTACGAGAAGAACCGCCGAGTCGAGGTGTTCGCAACGTGCCAGTGAGAGCAGACAACGGGGCTCCCAGTGCGACAGCCGAACTCGCCGAACGCGGAGGATGGTGGCGTCGGTACCGCGGCAAGATCTTCGTGGCATATCGACGTACGGAGTACGACACGCTGTTCGCTCGGAGCGTCGCACGGGAACTCGAGCGGGTCTACGGCCGGCGATCCGTCTACCTCGACGAGACCAGCATGGATCATGCCGAGCCGTGGGCCGCCGACGTTCGCAAGCAACTTCGACGCCGTACCAGGCCGTGGGTCGTTTACTGCATCGGCAAGGAATGGACGCCGAGCCCCGGCGTTGAAGTGGAGATCTCCGAGATCGCTCGCCTGGGCCTGGCGGCTTCATTGGTCCACGACTCAGATGAGTCATTCGACCGAGCATTGGAGATGGCGCCCGCCGGAACTCCAATCGGCGATTGGCTACGGGACAGGGTACGGAATCCGATCGGCGTGTCCGACCTACCCCGGCAGCTGCGTGAGAGGATCCTCTCGCGCAGCCTGAACCGGGTGTGGCCACGCTCGCTCCGACGACTCATGAATGCGGCGCTGACCGTCATTGCCAGTGCGGCAGTCGGTGGAGGCATCTACGTTGGGAATCTGGCGCTTCGCCCGGACACGGACTGCCAGTTCCAGGTGTCGTGCGATCTCGCCTCGGCGCTAGGTTCCGACTGGCAGTCGGTCACCCACCTCGCCGACCCGGCACCTCCACTTGACGATGTTTGCATGGGCTTCCAGATTCCCGGCGTTTCAAGGTCGTCGGACTATCTCGCCAACGCCAATGAGGGCGGCATCGTCATACAGCGCGTGGACGTCGGCTCCACCACGAGTGCCCAGGAACGATGGTCGGAGCTACAGACTTTCGTCAACGGCTGCTCCGGCGAAGTGACCATGAAGGAAGCGGTGCTCGAATTCACCACCGCCCAGCAAGCTCTTCCGCTCCAACGGCTCTTCTGGATTGACGGCTCGGCGATCGTGGCGGTGGCCTACCGCTCCCATCTCGCCTATGTCGATCCGTCGGTCACCGCCAAGATCACATCCATCGGAAACGGATGACCGATGCTGCCTCGCAATGTTCTTATCGCGCTCGGCTGCGCCGTTGGGTCCACCCTCACGGTTGTCGCCTGCAGCAGCGTTGTGAAGTCGTCGTCACTGACCGCTGATTCCTCCGCCACGACATCAGTGGGTGCGGACCGGAACCTGTGGGGAGCGCCAGCAGCCGCCATCGTCGAGTGTGTCCTCCTTCGGCCGAGCGAGCTGGGTCCCGAGTGGCACGACATAGCCGACGCCGAAATAGGCAATCAGCCTCCGGTCATCGGGGTCGAAGAGGTGCCTCCTGCGGGAAGGACATCCGTCTCGCACCTCAGGAGAAGCGCGGATTCGGCTGATCAACGCCGACCCAACCGTCGCCACCTCGCCGCTCGGGCGCCCAGCGCCCTGCCGAACGCCATCACGATCAGCGCGCCGGTGTCGTACTACGTGGACGCCGCCGACGCGAGCGCGGACTCGAAGAAATCCGAAGCGGTGCGGCTGAATGCCGAGGCCAGTGGACGGACGCTGACGACGTCGTCCACAAGATCTCGATCGCAACGAGGCTGACGAAGCGCTCATCTCGCTGTCGGCGAACCCCCTCACCACCTTCCTGAACCAAGACCCAGAAGCGATGTGCGCCGACCCCGAGTTCGACAGGACACTCTGAGTTGGCGGTCCAGTCGATGGACTTGGACGCCTCCATGGTGGAGTTGGCCAAGGGCTTCATCTGTAGCGGCGAACTGACCTCCTTCTTCGAGCTCCTGGAGCCGATGGGCGAGATGAGGATCACGATCCGCGTCCGTGGTCAACCACCTCCTGGTCTCCACCGTTTCGGCCACCACCGCTGGCATGACCACTACCGACATCCCCGTGACCGTTCACGAAGAGATGGTCCGGCGAGCGAGGTCTTCTAGGATCACTGGAGGTGGACGCAGCCTTGTGCGTCGAAGCGCCACATATCCTTTCGACCGGCAAGGCGGTCAGCAGGAACCTGGTTAGAGATCCGCAGCGGAAGGGGTGGCGGGCCTCCCAACAGGTCAGAATGTCGTGAGAAGTCGGGCTTCGAACTGTCACGGGCAGTCGAGTCGAGGATCGGTGATCTCGGCTCGTGGGGAGGACACCATCGTCCATCACGAGGACCAACTGCTGACCGGCTTCCTCGACCACCAGTCCGTCGTCGTAGAACGCCGTCGGTCCCGTACGCGGCGCGTCGCGGTGGATCTGTGCAGCGGCGTCTGCGTTCATGCCGAGAACCGCGCTGAGCGAGGTGCCGAAGATGTACTCGCCTTGGTACTCGGTGCCTTGATCTCGAGGCCATAGAGGTGGTCGTAGGTGAAGACGAGGCGCACGTTGGACCAATCGAGGAAGATCGTCGGGCACTCGCCTCCGACCCCGGTCACGTTCAGGTACTGCGACGGGTACGAGAACCAATCGCTCACCGCTGCGTCGGCCTCCTCGACGGAGGTTCCGCTCTGGACGTCGAAGTCGAGTCCCGTCTCGTCGAGGAAGGAGGCCAGGGAGAACACTCCGGGCGGCAGGGGATGGCCGCTGCGGCGGTCGTCGTTGCTGAGGTCGAGCCGGCGCTGGGTTCGGTCGACTGACTCGCTGACGAGACCGCGGGTGTCGCCGCTGAGGCGACGACCGACGACTCCGGCGGTTCGACCAGTCGACCGCTTCGGCGCGGGTGGTCGGCGCGGTCGCAGCGGTGAGCGGAGCCGGCGCCGTGGTCAGCGCGATCGTTCCAGTCGGGCTGGAGGCGTCACCCGGCGAGGTCCCGCAGGCGGCCAGCGTCCCGCACGCAGCGAGCACAGCAACCGACGGGACGGCGAGGTGTCGCGGTGCTCGCCGCCGGAGCCTCGAACGGAAGAGACCGGTTCGCAGGTGGAAGGGCGACAAGACGGTCATCCGCCCTGCCTCCACAAGGCCATGGACGACGGGGCACCGCTCGCGATCTCGATCGCACCGGCGGGCGGGATCGTCGCCAGGTCGAACACGACGGCGAAGGCTCGTCCCTCGTCTGTGACCGGGAAGATGTCGACGAAGCCGCCGTGGATCATCGGCGAGGTCGGGTAGGCGGCCTGAACGTCCCGCTCCGTCGCCGAGCCTGAGGCCCGACGAGCGGAAGTGAGAGAAAGAGATCGCCGAACACCGGACTGGCGGCGTCGTACCCGGCAGCCGGTCGGTCGGATGGTTGCCGCCCACAGACCGATGGTGTCCGGCGGCGCCGACGACTCGTCCATGAACGACAGACACAGCCCGCCGAACTCGGCGATTCCTCCCGGCAGCGAGACATCATCGCCGGGCCATGACCCGTGCGGTCAGAGCACCCAGCAGGTGCCACTGCGGCAACCGCTTCGTCGATGCTCGAACGAGCGGCTCGGCCTCGCCGTCTGCGAGACGAGGTCGAACTGATCGAGGAACTGTCCGACGTGGCGGGTACGAACACCGTCGTCGTGGTGGCCTCGGTCGTCGGCGCAATCGCAACCGTCGTCGCCGCGCCAGTGTCCGGCGGGGTGGATCGAGGTCCACAGCCGCCGTGGTCGTGGTGTCTTGGGTCGCCGCAGTCGTGATCGGTGCGGCGGCCGGATCTGCCGGGATGCTGGCAGCGGGCGCCTGCGTCGGCGCAGCGGGCTCCACGGCGGTCGATCCGCACGCGGCCAACACGACAGCCAGCGGAGCCAACCTGGAGATTCGGGGGACATCTGGTTTCTTCGAGCGACGGGTGTCCGCAGCAGCGGGACCGCGCGGAGCAGCAAGGAGTGCCACGGGACGGGCGATGCGTCGTGGCGACCGCAGCGGCAATGCGACGGGCGAAGCACGCTCGGAGCCTGTCGAAGATGTCTTGCGCAAGGATTGCGGACGGCAATTGGAGGCAACGCAAACGCAAAGGCCCGGACCATCGCGATCATGCGATCCACATCCCGCCTCGCCACCGTCATCATGGGCGCGCTTCCTGTGGTCGTCGTTCTCGACGACCACCGTCTCGGCCCAATCGCCCCCTACCGAAACGGATACCGAACAGACCGGCGTGCTCGTCGGTGAGACCGAGCCGGAAGTGCCGGAAGGGGGCTCGATCGTCGTCAGCCTGGGAACGTCGGACGAAGCGATCGGCCAGTCACGAATCGACGGCGTGCCGATTCCCGAGGGCGGATGGTCGAGCGCTCCCCAACGCACGGCCTCAGGCGACTGCGCCGCCGAAGCAGGTCGGTAGCCAACTGACCGCGGTGAACATCACCAGTTCGCGCGGGTGCACGCCTCGACGTGACGACCAACTGGGGCGACGGCGTCGTCACCACCGACAAGGCGACGGCGAGGCGAACGAGACGCTCGACGTCCGGCATCGCCTGCGCGAAGCCTGGCACGTACACGATCTCGATGACGAGCCGGATCACCAATGGTTCCTGCCTCACCGGCACCTTCACCAAGCAGCACACGGCGCTGCCGGCCCCCACGAAGGCCGAGTGCGAAGCCCGCTTCGGCTGGCACCTCGGACGCAACTACATGTACTCGATGAAGCCAGTCGGCGAACTGCGACGCCGGACATCGGCCGGCAGCCTGACCGTTGACCGCACCATGGACTTCGACTCGATGTACAGCTGCAACGATTTCGTCGACGCCAACGGAGTGGTCTGGGAGCTTTCAAGCCAGCGGCCAGTCAGTCCTTCACCAGCCCGAGGGCGCTGCGGCGCTGCGGCCAGGCCAACCGGTGTTCAAGAAGTTCGTCGCGGCGGACTCAGCCGGTGGAAGTTTCGAGGTCATCCTGATGCCGAACGGATGGACCGAGTCTGGGCCGGGCTCCTCCGTGGCCGCACCCAGCTATCAAGACGAACTGGCTGGTGACAGGGACCAAGCAGGGCACGTACAACCACTACCACTTCTCGTCGAAGTACGTCGCCAGCACGACAGCGGCCGTCAATCACGCTGAAGCGTTCGTTGGACACGCCACGATCGACATCTTCCCTGACTTCTTCGACAAGGCCTACGTCGCGCCCGCCGCGTACGTCGACTCCGGTGCCGACTGGAAGACCTACCGCGCACGATTCGAGGCTGCCGCCAAGGCGATGCGTGCATACTCCCCATCTCGCCTCGAACTCACGCCGACGCTGGGCGTCCTCGACGGATCCGGCACCTATCACAAGATTGAACCGGACCAAGTCGAACCGGAGGTCGTACTTGGTCGCGCCGACACCTGTCCGGATCCCACGCCGCCCACTATCGGCTCCATTGGGACGTTCGTTCTGAAGCAAGGTGCAAGGTGCTCGTACGAGCGGTCGTCGGACGCGCCGTGGGCCCGCTCGCGGCGCGGCCCGTCGCGGCCCGTCGGCTGCGCGATTGCGTTCGGCGACCCCCATCTCCAGACCTCGATGGGCGGCGCTATTCGTTCCAGGGAGCGGGCGAGTTCGTACTCGTGGAGTCCACCGATCCGAGTGATTCGCTGCGGATCCACGCCCGGTTCACCCGGCCGGGCTCGTCGACGACGGTGTCGGTGATCAACGGCCTGGCCATCCGCTCGAACGGATCCACCGTGGCCTTCGGCGATGCTCCGAACCTGGCTCGGAGCTCGGCGTTGCCGGTCTCGATCAACGGGAAGGCAACGCCGATTCCCGACGGCAAGGGGATCAACGTGGGCGATCTCACCGTGTTCCACGAGGACGGCGCGTACGTGGTCGTTCGTGGCGACGGACTCATGATCGCGGTTAGGGACCGCACCGGCGCGACCCAGCAGATCATCGTCCCCCCTTCGCTGAGCGGCAAGGTGCGCGGGCTCTACGGCAACCTGAACGGCGACCCGTCCGACGACGGACGCCTCTTGTCGGGACAGGTCGTGGACCTGTCGGATCCGACGGCCGTCCACGGTGCGTTCCTGGATGCGTGGTCGGTCTCCGCGAACAACTCGTTGTTCCGCAACGCATTGTCCGCCGCCCAGTCGACGCCGCGCCGGCCGAGTTCCACGACGACCTACTCGAGCCTTCCCGCCGCAGCACGGACCGCCGCCGAGCGAGCGTGTCGCGATGCGGGAGTCCGTCTCGGTGCCGGGTTCGAGGAATGCGCCTTCGACGTCGCCGTCACTGGCGACGTGTCCTACGTGGCGGACTCGGTCGACGCCGAGGGCGCCGCAATCGCCGGCTCGACCACGGTGCTGGTGTACGGACCCAGCGGCAGCAAGTCGGCGATCGACAACATCGTGAAGCGAGTCAACGCCGCCGGAGGTAACGCCACCGGCACCAACACCCTGCCTGCGGACGTTCGGCAGTACGGCGCGGTGTTCCGGGTGTCGACCCGCCCGCTGACCGCGGAGGAGCGATCGACGCTCACGTCCTACGTCCAGTCGGGTGGCGGGCTCTTCATCACGGGTGAGCGGCCGTGTTGTGAGGACCTGAACGACAGCGTCGAAGCGTTCCTCAACTCGGTGCTGACCAAGCCACTTCAGGTCGGCGGGCTCGAGGAACGTTGCCGATGCAACGAGACGGTAGCGCTTCGCATCGCCGAGGCGGCGCCGTACATCTCGACCACGCCCGAGTCCATCTCCTCGTGGACGTTCGTCGCCCCTGGCGCAATGGCCGACGTTCCTGATCGAAACGACCATCGGCGTCGATCGATACGAACGGCCGTCGCCGGCAGCCTTCGCTGCCACGGACTTCAAGAACAGGACGGGTCGTGTGGTGTCACCATGGACTACGACTGGCTGTTCCCTGCCTCGGGTTCCACTGCCAGCCAGGCGATGATCCCGAACATCGCCGCCTTCCTGCTCGATGGCACGTTCCGCCCCAAGGCCGCCGGGGTGGTGCCGGCCGAGGTCGGGTCCGAGGTCGTGGGGATCACGCCCGAGCGGCTGCTCGAGACTCGCTCTGCCGCTGGGCTCAAGGGCTATTCGGGGATCAAGCCGGCGGCCGGTCAGATCATCATGCTGGACGTGACCGGCCGGGGATCGTCCCAGGTGCCCGACGACGCCAAAGCGGTGATCCTGAACGTCACGGCGACGGAGCCCGGCGCCGATGGATACGTGACGGTGTGGCCGTGCGGCGCCGCTCGCCCACGGCGAGCAACCTCAACGTCCCGGGCCGGTGGGACCGTTGCCGTGGTCGTCTCGGCGATCGGATCCGGCGGTGCGGGTCTGTCTCTACACGAGTACCAGCACCCATCTCTCGCCGACATCACGGGGTATCTCCCTGCGTCCTCGCACACATCGGAACGGTGCCGGAACACGCCGGGGCGCAAGCCCGCCGCCGGCCAGACCGAATACTCCGGCACCAAGCCCCGTGCGGGGCAGAAGCTCATCCTCGACGTGCCGGCCGCGGATCCTCCCAGGTGCCCGACGACGCCAAAGCCGTGATCTTGAACGTCACGGCGACCGAGGCCAGTGCTGACGGATACGTGACGGTGTGGCCGTGCGGCGACACCAACCAGGGACGAGCAGCCTCAACGTCAGGCCCAGGGCACAGTCGCGATGGTCGTCACCAGTGGGCACGGCAGGACCGTCTGCCTGACCAGCGGCGAGTACGCACCTGCTCGCCGATGTTCAGGGCTACTTCCCCGCGTCGACCTATGTCGGCCTGGTGCCCGAGCGGCTCCTGGAGCTCGCGCTGCGGCCGGACTGGCGGGGTACTCGGGGTCCAAGCCGTCGGCAGGTCAGAGCGTGGTGTTGGACGTGACCGGACGCGGGCGATCGCAAGTGCCCGACGGCGCCGCCGCAGTGGTGCTCAACGTGACCACCGGACACCTCGGCCGACGGCTACGTGACCGTGTGGCCATGCAGGGCCGCTCAACCGAACACGAGCAACCTCAACCGCAACGCGGATCACCGTGGCGAGCGCGGTGATCACGAAGGTCGGCGCGAACGGGACGGTTGCCTCTTCTGGCGCAGTACGCACCTCATCGCCGACATCGCCGGCTACTTCCCGTGATCGAAGCGGCCTGATGCGCGCCGGTCCTGCCCGTTCAGGGTCGGACCGTCGCACACGCCGCTTCTGTCCGCGGGCGACGATCGCCGGGGTACAGTCACGGCGTCGGATCGCTCGACGTGCTACGCCACCAACATCACTTCCGCAGGGTGGTGGTGGTGATGACCAGACACATGACCGGCGCGCCCGACGGGCGACGCCCCGCTTCCCCGAGGGTGAGGTGCCGCAGGTGCAGGCGGAGATCGAGGGACTCTTCGGCGGCTGGGGTTGGGCGGGCAGGATCTCGTGATCTGCGGAGGGCTCGCGGCGGAGACCTCATCGGTGCACGAGCCGCGCTCGATCGCAGCGTGTCTGTCTGGGTGCTGTTGGCTCGGCGGGCCGGGGAGTTCGAGATCGGCTGCACCGGAAGACTGCCGGGCCTCGGCTACCGATCCGGGACGGCCCCGCCGTGCGCTGCCAAAGTACTCGCGCATCGCATGCTGGCCGAAGCGACGATCGACATCCGCTGCCCGAAGTTGAGACGCCCCCGGTCGTGACGAACGGCGGCGGCACGTCGATGTCGATCCGGCGACCGCTCCCGGACTCGTCCAGGAGACGGCGCGACTGGGCGGATCGGGCACCGTCGTCGCTCGAACCATCGCGCGCGAGCGGGATGACCAGCGGTTGAGATGCGGCGTCGTAAGAGCCGACCGCTGGAGCAAGCTGGCGATCGAGCCGACGAACTCGTCCGAGGTCGCGCAGCTCGTGGTCACCGATCACGACCGGCCGACTCCGAGGTTCGTCATCGACGCAACGAGCACGTCGACGAGCGGCAACGTCAACGGCGTGGCCCGAGCACCCCACTTGTCGTCGGGCAGAACAAGCGGTGCTCCGCCGTCTTGCTCCAGACGACGATCTTGAGGACAGGGCCGCCGAACCTGCCGAGATCGGTGAAGGACCACCGATCGCCTGCCCTCGGGATGTCGAGTTGCCGGAACAAGTTCTCGACGTGGCGCTTCGGAGGGGTAGCTCCGCCGGTGAAATCGAACCACCTGGTGTCGGCCGCGCCTTGTGGCGCGCGACCGAAGAGGCGAGGGCACGTTCGGTGAGCACGTCCGAATATCGGCCGCCCTCGGCCCTCTCGGCAAGCAGCAACCGGAGAGAACGCCGTTGCCACGCTCGCTACCACAGCCGAGATGTCGGTCCGCGTTCGGGCCAATTCTGCGACCGCGCCTGCGACAGCGCCAGGGCACCACGACCGGATGCGCACAACGCCACGGTAGGCTCGGACGGAAAGCCCACACCCGCGCCGTGTGGTCGTGGCTGCCGGAGATGATGCGGGGGCGACCATCGACCCCGGTCATCACCCCCACCGCCACCACCCGGCCGGTGTGACCGGACAAGACCAGAGGGGTGTGATCGGGATGGTCCGGGTCCCACACCCGCACCGTGCCATCGTCGCTGCCGGAATGATGCGGGGACGACCATCGGCCCCGGTCATCACCCCCACCGCCCACACCCGGTCGGTGTGACCGGACAAGACCAGGGTGTGATCCGGGATGGTCCGGGTCCCACACCGCACCGTGCCATCCCAGCTGCCGGAGATGATGCGCGGGCGACCATCGGCCCCGGTCATCACCCCCACCGCCACCACCCGGTCGGTGTGACCGGTCAAGACCAGAGGGGTGTGATCGGGATGGTCCGGGTCCCACACCCTGCCACCGTGCCATCGTCGCTGCCGGAGATGATGCGGGGACGTCCATCGGCCCCGGTCATGCCCACCGCCAACACCGGGCCGGTGTGACCGGACAAGACCAGAGGGGTGTGATCGGGATGGTCCGGGTCCCACACCCACCGTGCCATCCCAGCCTGCCCGAGATGATGCGGGGACGACCATCGGCCCCGGTCATCACCCCCACCGCCCACACCCGGTCGGTGTGACCCGGACAAGACCAGAGGGGTGTGATCGGGATGGTCAGGTCCCACACCCCGCACCGTGCCATCAGCTGCCGGAGATGATGCGGGCGACCATCGGCCCCGGTCATCACCCCCACCGCCCGAACCGAGCCGGTGTGACCGGTCAAGACCAGGGGGTGTGGTCGGGGTAGTCCGGGTCCACCCGCACCGTGTGATCGTGGCTGCCGGAGATGATGCGGGGGCGACCATCGGCGGTCATACCCCACCGCCCGAACCGAGCCGGTGTGACCGGTCAAGACCAGGGTGCGATCGGGATGGTCCAGGTCCCACACCCGCACCGTGTGATCGTGGCTGCCCGGATGATGCGGGGCGACCATCGGCCCCGGTCATCACCCCACCGCCAACACCGGGCCGGTGTGACCGGTCAAGACCAGGGGTGGTAGGGAGTGGTCAGGTCCCACACCCGCGCCGTGCCGTCGTGGCTGCCGGAGATGATGCGGGGCGACCATCGGCCCCGGTCATCCCACCCCGCCACCACCGGGCCGGTGTGGCCAGTAAGACCGGGGGTGTGGTAGGGGTGGTCGGGTCCGCGCACCGTGCCGTCGTGGCTGCCGGAGATGATGCAGGAGGCGACCATCGGCCCCGGTCATCACCCCACCGCCAACACCCGGTCGGTGTGACCGGTCAGACCGGGGGTGTGATCGGGATGGTCGGGTCCCACACCCGCACCGTGCCGTCGTGGCTGCCGGAGATGATGCGGGGACGACCGTGGCCCCGGTCATCGCCCCCACCGCCACCACCGGTCGGTGTGGCCGGACAAGACCAGGGGTGTGATCGGGATGGTCCGGGTCCCACACCCGCACCGTGCCATCCCAGCTGCCGGAGATGATGCAGGGACGACCATCGACCCCGGTCATCACCCCACCGCCAACACCCGGCCGGTGTGACCGGACAAGACCAGAGGGTGTGATCGGGATGGTCCGGGTCCCACACACCGCACCGTGCCATCGTCGCTGCCGGAGATGATGCGGGGACGACCATCGACCCGGTCATCACCCCCGCCCACACCCGGTCGGTGTGACCGGACAAGACCAGGGGTGTGATCAGGATGGTCGGGTCCCACACCCGCACCGTTGCCATCGTGGCTGCCGGAGATGATGCGAGGCGACCATCGGCCCCGGTGTCTGCCCCACCGCCCCACCCGGTCGGTGTGACCGGACAAGACCAACTGGGCGCGACTCGCCGGATTGATCCCACGCCCCCGTCAGCGAGCGGGGCTCCTCGGCAGGCCGAATCGTCCGCGTCGCCGATGCACGCGAAACTGACCTGGCGCTCCGGAACGAGCGTCGCGGGCCTTCGCGCGACTGGCAGCAGGGTGAGCTGCGTCGATCCGACCAGTTCGACGGCAAGTCGAGTCCGTCGGCCAGCGGCACCGACACGACGTCGGTGTCCGGGTGCCGACCCATTTCGAACGACGGTGCGTTCTCGTACGCCACGACGGACACGGCGCCCCGGTCTGCTGAACTGGCTGAGCTCCTCGGTGAGGGCGACTTCGATCGCTCTCCAGGGTGGTGCGCAGGCAGTTCGTTGCGGAAACGAGCGATGAAGCCGTTCGCCCATCGGGTGATGGCGGGGACTCTGCCGTCTGTGACGTGCCGCCTGAGATCATCCGGTATCCGTTCGATCTCCCGAGCCCCGTCATGCGTGGGCGCCGCCGAGCGCTCCGCAGGTGCTCTTCGGCGCGAACCGTCGCTCGATCCGTCAAGCGTGCCACTCCCGCACCGCCGCCACAGCTCATCCCGGTACGGGCGCCGTGCGAGCCGTCGAGCAACGACGGCGACATCGATCGGCAGCGAGCAGACTTCGGTGGACCGGGCGTTCACCAGTGGACTGGTCCACAGGTCACCTTCGACCGCGGGATGCACAGCAGGCGCTGAAAGCGGAGGCGAGCCCGCCGTAACAGGGCGGTATCGACCGTCGCTGCGAGCGCGACGATCTCGGCGAGGGCTACGACGTCATCGCGTTCACGTGCGATCAGCTCCTCAGGGCTCGTCCCGCGCCCGGCAGCACGATCATCAGTCGGCTCGTCACCGAGCGCTCCCCGATCGGTTCCGGCGGCTCGTCGACAGATCACCCAGACACATCGTTCGCAGGTTGCACAGCGCGGGCGGAATCCGCTCGAGGGGGTACGGCGTCGCGTACCGAGCGCTCGAACCGGCGCGAGCGAGTCGCCGATCGAACTCGAGCCATGTCACCGGCGATACCGACCGGTATCGGCCCAGCACAAGTCGGTGAGTACCAACAGCCGGCTCCCCGGCAGGGTAACTTCGACGACGGCGGGGTCCACCACGTCGCCGTAGTCGTCGACGACCCGATGCCAGAGGGTCGGCGTCGAAGTGTCGAACGGTCGCACCGGGATTGGCGCGGAGGAGGGTTCGCTGGATCGTGACGAAGTCATGCCGGTACGGCGCGCACGCTGGCCCAGCATCCACGAACAGCCAGTCGATCGGAACCCATCGCCGCCTGGTCATCGCCGGTATCCGCTCCGGTACCTCGCACTCAGCCGCGAGCCGCACGATTGCTTCGAGGTCGACCGCGCCGTGCTCGGTGCGGCGTTCCGAGCCGAGGGCGTTGAACATCGCTGCGGCCCGGCTCCGTGCCACCAGAAACGGGGGGGAACTCATCGGTGCCAACCGCTGCGGCTCCGCATCAGAGGGGCGCTCGCTTCTGCAGGCCCGCTCGATCTCGGTCGATCGATCCTCGTCGGTCACCTCCTCGATCTCCACGCGGTACACCCCGCCGCGATCCCGTCGATCGGCGACCGCCGGACGCGCTCGAGCGATGATCAACGCCGCCGCGCCGCCTGCCAGCGCCACCCCGGTCGCCACGCCCGTCCGGCCGCTGACGAACCAACTGGTTACCGCGAGGCCGGCGATCGCAAGGCACACGGCAACGTACGGAGCGATGCTCGCCTCGAGGAGGGTTCTCGAGGCACGACGAGCCGGCGCGGAACTGACGGCGTCGTCGGTGCGGTCGGGCGCTCCAGAAGTAGGCACGGCGCTCGAGGCAGGCATTGGCGTCGTCGGCGGGTCCGCAGACGGTGGCGATGGAGGTTCGCCCCACGAGGGTTCGATCGGTCCAGACACCAGACCGAGCGCCGCCGCAACTGCCGAGATGTCGTCGGCCGTGCGAGGGGGCGCGGTCGTGAGAACCCGAACGAGATCGGCAGCTCGAGCGAGCGGATCGTTCACGGGTGCCGGCTCCCTTCGAGGCCGAGCAACACCAACAGCTGCGACCACGCCTCGCTCCCAGGGCTGATCCCCCCTCCGCGCACAGCACGGAGCAGGTCGACGAACGTTGCCGGCACGACCCGGCGAACGTTCGAAGGTTCATCCTTGGGCTGAACCCGAGCCAACACCTCGTCCATCGCCTGTTCGAGCGCCTCCCATCCGTCGAAGTGTGAGCGGCCGATGGCCCGAAGGTCGCCGTTCGACGGCAGGGACAGTTCGATGCGAACGCATCGGCGTTCGAACGCCGGCGACAGGTCGCGCTCCTGGTTGGAGGTGAGCACGACGATCGGCCAGGTTGCCGTAGCGCTACTCACCCGGATGCCGAGGTCGATCACGTCGAACGCCATCTCACCGAGCGGGACGAGCAGGCTGTTCGGCACGTCGGGCTCGGCCTTGTCGATCTCGTCGATCAGCACCACCGCGCCGCGGCGCGCCGGGTCGAAGTCATCGGGCGGTTGTGGCGCGTCCTCGACGCTGAGCTCGCCATCGCCACCCCTCCGGGCGGCGGACTCGGGGTCGAACGCCCACCACAACGGACCAGGCTCGACGCATCGCGTCTAGTGTCCGGTCGAAGGTCTCGCGGTCGACGCCAGCATCACGAAGGCGGCGGACGTGATCCACCTTCCACATGAGGTCTTGCCCCTGCGTGCGAGCGGTCACGACGTGGGTCAGGCAGTTCCGGTCCAGATCGTCGGCGATCTTGCGGGCGAGCAGCGACTTTCCCGTGCCCGGAGGCCCGGTGATCAGCAGCGGGCGCCCCGTCGCAATGGCAACCTCGACGGCAACCGTGATGTTCGGATCCCAGACGACGTAGCGCGAGCCGTCCGCGAGTCAGCGTCCTCGGCCCGCGACGTCGCCCTGGGAGCGTGCGATCTGATCGGTTCGCTCGCTGACAGTGCGGATGCGGCTGGCGAAATCGGTCACGCGGTTCCCCTTGCGTCGGGCAGATCGTCCAATGCTCCAGACCCAACTCCCACTCCCGGCGAACGGCACGTTCCCTCCGCAAGAAGGCCACGAACTCGTCTTCGTCCTCGCCGAGCGGAGAAAAGCGGATCCACTCCGGCGCAGCGCCACACCAAGCCTTCGACGAGTCGAAGTTCGGACCGGTCATCACGAGGAGCACCAGCTCCGGAAAGTTGTCGCAGACGGTTTCCAGATCGGCCGGAGTCAATCCGTCAGCATGTTGAAGTACCACGACACGGGGTCGCTCCATCGCCTCGAGATCGCGGAGCCGCTGCTGCGCTTGCGCGACGACGTCCACGTCGTCGCGCCGAGCGGCGGGCACGAACTCCGTGCGATCCGGCGTATCAGCGTGCCGACGAGGTCACCGTCTGGCGCTGAGGTCGACCCGGTGACGACCCGCAGCGGAGGGCACTCCAGCCCGTGGCGATGCAGCCACGTCTCACGGAAGTACGCCTCGACGGTGAACTGATCGTCGGCGAGCACGATTCCTCGCCCACCCCCAGGGCTGTCGACCGTGTCACCGAGTCGCAACATCGTCTCGGCGTCGGCGAGTGCGGCGCTGGTGCCGATCGCTACGAGACTTCTGCACGTCGAGTAGCTCATCGGCGTCGGGTTGCCGTGCGGATCGCGGCGAAGCGCTGTCGTCGACAACCAGCCGCCGAGCCGACCAGGCGGCTTCCTCCGCAGCATCTGGGCGACCGACCACTCGTCGTCGTGCTGCGCCGCCTCTCGCCAGTCCACGGCGCGTTCGATCTGAGCTTTGACGGCCTCCGGCAGGAAGCCGATGTGACCGAGATGAGCAATGAACATGCGGTCACGCACCGATCTGTCGGCTCCGGTGCGGCTTCCGATCCGTTTCAACTCGGTGAGGACCCTGCCGACGATGACATCGAAGGGCGTTGCACCATCCGGCACGTCGATCGACTGGGCGTCGTTGAGTCGAGCGGCGTCGAACACGTGCGATACGCGCTCGGCCGTCAACCCGATCCGAACGACGATGAGGCGAGGCCACTCGGTGCCAGAACGTCTCCGTCGCTCCGTCAGCGATTCGACTTCGTGACGGACCCATCCAGAGCTTAGGGCCCCGGAACTGAGGACGATCACGGCGGCGTCGCACTCGTCCATCCATGCGTGCACGAGCGAACGCCATTCGTCGCTCGCATGAAGATTCTCGATGTCCAGCGCAGGCGAGAAGCGATCGTCTTCGCCGATGGCGGCATGGAGCGCCCGAACGAGATCGTTGTCGGCCCGATTGTGACTGATGAAGACGCGAAGTTTCATTTCGCCACGGTCAGGCCTTGGTCCGGGGTTCGAACCGCGGCGCCGAGCGCTTCGAGATCGGCCGAGGTGCGGAGAGCCACGACGACTGCATCGGCGGGAAGCTTGGGATACATACCGGTGATCCACGCCTGAGGTCCGGCGTGGGCCCAAGGTGCTGATCGACGGCGACGGGTTCGATCCTGCTGGCCATTCGTGGCCACGACGATCACCGGAAGCAGGTGTGGGTGGGCCTGAACGTCGGCAAGGGGTGGGACCGGCCACAAGGGAGCGACGGCGCGGTGGCCGTGAACGTCCGTTGCGACGTTCGGCTCTGTCGAGGACGACGCGCTCACGACGGCTCGCAGACTCACGCCGGTTCCAGGGGGAAGGTCGTCCGGAGCGACGAAGCACTCGACTCGATCGGCCTCGATCAAGGCGACATGGAAGTCCGGGTGGACCTCGGCCATGAGTCGGTCCAGTTCCTGCAAGCGCCCGATCGCGTCCGGTCCGAGTCGGTGCCGGACCGCCGCGACGACTCCTGCATTGGACGCGAAGAGGCGGTCGATGATCACGCCCGATTCGAGCACCTCGAGCGCCGCCTGGAGGAGCGACTCCCTACCGGCTTCTCCGAGGAGCGCGACGTACGCGTGACGTCTCACCTCGGGGCGGTGTGGCGGCCCGAGACCCGCACGCTCCCCGACCGTGCCGTAGGCACGCATCGTGACCTCGATGTGTCCGGCCGCCGCTTCGTTGTTCGTCGAACTCTCCACGCCCCGGTTCAGCGCGTCGGTGACCGCCGCCGGCAGCGCACCGGAACCGAGCCGGCTGACCGGCACCCGTCGCACTTCCGCGACGTCGGTGGCGAAGGATCGCTCGAGAAGGTCGTCGTCCACGACGAGAACGACCGGAATGCCGAGCCGTTCTGCGATCGCTTGCTCCCGCATCGGGCGTTTGGCGAGCTCCACGGACAGGCTCCGGATGCGGATCATCACCCGGCTCCGAAACAAAGGATGACGCTCGATCAACTCCGTCGTCGGATGGCGGACGTCGAGCGAACCGTCGATCTCCGCAAACACCTGCAGGCCGCTCTCCGTCAATTCCGCGGTGATGCGATCGATGAGGGCGCGGCGTTCCAGCGCTCTCGAAGGTCACGAACACGTCGAACTGTGTGTCCTCACCTCCAATCATCGAACGGTGATCGTAGTTCCCACCTGCTAGACACGCGCAGGATGGAGGAGCGCTCATCTCTCGAACGAGACTTGCTCTTCATCTCGTATTCCCACGTCGATCGGACGTGTGCACGAAGGTTGCGAACCATCTCAAACGACGGGCCGAGAAACTCGGTTACCGGGTCTGGTGGGACGAGCATCTCCAACCGGGGCGACCGTGGAGCACGCAACTCGAGCAGCAGTTGAACCAGACCGGCGCTGCGATCCTTCTGGTGAGCACGGACTGCCTCGATTCGACGTACATCTGGGAACAGGAATGGCCGCATCTGCGCTCCGCGAAGCGTTCCCATCGCGCCGCTGCTGATCCGCTCCTGCGACTGGGACGCACCAGGAGTTGGCCGACGCAGAACTCCAGTTCCTTCACCCGACCGACGTCGCACTCAATCAAGTTGCGGACGAGGAGGCCGTCCTCACCGAGATCTCACGAAACCTGGCCGACTGGCTGCCGCAGCGATCGGACCGCACCAATGGCAGGCCCGCAGCAAGCGTCGTCGCGCCGGCTGTCGAGCGCGTGGAGGCCTTGACGCCGGGCGAGCGGACCGGCGAGCTGTTCGGCGTCCCGTCCCTCCCGGCGGACTACCAACCTCGCACCGCGGCGCTCGATCGCATCCGTGACGCGGTGCTCGGCCCAGGAACGGGGCGCACGGGACTCACGGCCGCCGAGCGTTACGGGCTGTTCGGCCAAGGCGGTATCGGCAAGTCCGTGCTCGCGGCAGCTCTCGCTCACGACCCAGCAGTGCGCCGCGCCTTCCCGGACGGCGTGTTCTGGGTGACGGTCGGCGATCGGCCCGACCTCGCCGATCTCCACGAGCGTCTCGCCGCCGCCGTCGGCTGTGACCTCACCGATGCGACCACTACGACCGCCCGGCGAGAACGACTGCGCGCCGCGTTTCGCCATCGCGCCGCCCTGGTCATCGTCGACGACGTCTGGTCCGGTGAAGGCGCGACGGCCTTCGACGTGGCCGGTGGAGGCAGCACGGCACGGGTGCTGTACACGACGAGACGAGGAAGCCTGCTCGATCTCCCGGGCTCGCTGCCGCGCCGCTCCCCGTCGACCGGTACGACGGCGAGGAACGCTTGGCATTCCTTCGGCGAGCCACAGGCGTGGAGCACCTCCCAACCGCAGCGCAGGAGGTTGCCGACGCCACCGACGGCATCGTGCTGGCCCTCCGTCTCGCCGCGGGCGCCGCTCGCCACAGGGTCGGGTGGGAGGAACTCGCCGTGCGGTTCCGGGAATCGAGCCGCCTGTACCCCGCCGACGCCGACGGCAACCTGCGAGCCATGCGCGTCGCGCTCGACTCGCTCACCGACGTCGAGCGAGAGCGATACGAGGACCTCGTCGTGTTCCCGCCCGACACGCCGATTCCGCGCTCCACCATCGAACGGGTCTGGCGTCATCACGGCGTTCAGAACCCCGATGCGCTGCTGGCGCGGCTGGAAGCCGGCCGACTGCTCGACGTGGATGGCGAGCACGTCGGGTTCCACGACGACCAGCTCTACTACCTCCTGTGCAATGCGTCGGAACAGACGACGCGCCACGCCGAACTGCTGAACGCCCATCGCCCGGAATCGGGCCGCTGGAACGATCTCCCCGACGACGAGTTGTATCTCTGGCGGCACCTGCCGGACCACCTGGTCGGCGCGGCAGACCATCCCGCCCTCGACGATCTGGCGACCGATCTGGTCTGGCTCGTCCGGCTCTGGCACCTGCACGGGTACTCGGGCGTGGTGCGCGCTCTCGAGAACCTCGTGGACGCGCTGCCGCCCGATCACCGGGTCCACCCGCTCCGCACTCGCATCGCTCGCATCGCCCATCTCGTCCATGCCGACGAACCGGTGGGCATGATCGCCGCGACCGTGGCAAGCCGGCTCGAGCGAGAGCCCAGACGCGAAGAACTGCGGCAGCTTGCTGGACCAGGTCACCTGGCTCCGATCTTGCCCCTCGGGGGCATCGACGATCGGCTCCTCCAGGTCCTGTCCGGCCACACGGGCCGGGTGGGGGCGGTGGGAGTAGTGACCGGTGCTGATGGTCGTCTCCGCATCATCTCCGGCAGCGACGACTCCACGGTGCGGGTGTGGGACCCGGATCATCCCGACCACACCCTCCAAGTCCTCACCGGTCACACCGGCTCGGTGTGGGCGGTGGGAGTGATGACCGGTGCTGATGGTCGTCCCCGCATCATCTCCGGCAGCCACGATCGCACGGTGCGGGTGTGGGACCCGGACCACCCCGACCACACCCCCCAAGTCCTCACCGGCCACACCGGCTCGGTGTGGGCGGTGGGAGTGATGACCGGTGCTGATGGTCGTCCCCGCATCATCTCCGGCAGCCACGATCGCACGGTGCGGGTGTGGGACCCGGACCATCCCGACCACGCCCCCAAGTCCTCACCGGCCACACCGACTGGGTAAGGGCGGTGGGAGTGATGACCGGTGCTGATGGTCGTCCCCGCATCATCTCCGGCAGCCACGATCGCACGGTGCGGGTGTGGGACCCGGACCATCCCGACCACGCCCCCAAGTCCTCACCGGCCACACCAACTGGGTAAGGGCGGTGGCAATAATGACGGGTGCTGATGGACGTCCCCGCATCATCTCCGGCAGCCACGATCGCACGGTGCGGGTGTGGGACCCGGACCACCCCGACCACACCCCAAGTCCTCACCGGCCACACCAACTCCGTGTGGGCGGTGGGAATAATGACCGGCGCTGATGGACGTCCCCGCATCATCTCCGGCAGCCACGACTCCACGGTGCGGGTGTGGGACCCGGACCACCCCGACCACACCCCAAGTCCTCACCGGCCACACCGGCCCCGTGCGGGCGGTGGGAATAATGACCGGCGCTGATGGACGTCCCCGCATCACCTCCGGCAGCCACGACTCCACGGTGCGGGTGTGGGACCCGGACCACCCCGGCCACACCTCCCAAGCCCTCACCGGCCACACCGGCTCGGTGTGGGCGGTGGGAATAATGACCGGTGCTGATGGACGTCCCCGCATCACCTCCGGCAGCCACGATCGCACGGTGCGGGTGTGGGACCCGGACCATCCCGACCGTGTCGCCCAAGTCCTCACCGGCCACACCGGCCCGGTGCGGGCGGTGGGAATAATGACCGGTGCCGATGGACGTCCCCGCATCATCTCGGGCAGCACCGACGCCACGGTGCGGGTGTGGGACCCGGACCATCCCGACCGTGCCCCCCAAGTCCTGACCGGCCACCCCGGCCCCGTGCGGGCAGTAGGAGTAATGACCGGTGCTGATGGATCGGCCCGAATCGTGTCCGCCAGCCACGATCGCACGGTGCGGTTGTGGGACCCCGATCATCCCGACCACACCCCAAGTCCTCACCGGCCACACCGGCTCGGTGGGGGCGGTGGGGGTGATGACCGGTGCTGATGGACGTCCCCGCATCGTGTCCGCCAGCCACGATCGCACGGTGCGGGTGTGGGATCCCGATCATCCCGACCACGCCCCCAAGTCCTGACCGGCCACACCGACTGGGTGGGGGCGGTGGGGGTGATGACCGGTGCTGATGGACGTCCCCGCATCGTGTCCGGCGGCCACGATCGCACGGTGCGGGTGTGGGACCCGGACCATCCCGACCACACCCCCAAATCCTCACCGGCCACACCGGCCCCGTGCGGGCGGTGGGAATAATGACCGGCGCTGATGGACGTTCCCGCATCATCTCCGGCAGCCACGACGGCACGGTGCGGGTGTGGGATCCACTCACCGGACAGATGCTCGCCGGTCTTCGCCTCGGTTCGGCGGCGGCGTCGCTCGCCGTCGTACCGGGAACGGACCGGTTCGTGGCGGGAGTCGATCAGTGGTGGGCGCTCCTCCGCTACGACGAAGACCCGCCGCACCTGGATCGGGTCTGACCGTCGACCGCGGCAGTCTTCACGTTGCGGCTGTCGACGACGTGCAGCTCACCCGTCCGTGGACGTCGGTCAGCGACGATCTCCGGATCGGACGATCGCGCGAGGAGTTCCGCCAGCAGGTCTGCGCACTCATGGTCCACCCGCCGGTAGATCTCGGCTGTTCACGCATGGCTCGGATCTCATCGGTGCTCGGCACCAGATCCATCGTCCGTCGGTATCGGGTGACCGCCTCGGCCCGGTCGGCGTCGTCCCGGTCCATGACGTAGGCGGTGTAGGCCAATCCTGGCGAGCGTCGCCACCGCATACCGATCGTCCGATGCCGCGGCCTGCGCGTGATACCTGGCGACGGGGAGGAGGGATCTCGCCGAGGCCTTCGCTTCGCTCCCGTCCTCGCCGGTCAGGAGACCTACAAGCCGCGCCGTGGTCAACACGTTGAGCAAGAAGTAGTAGTTCGAACGGTCGCGCTCGAGGCCCCGTTCGTAGTAGCGCGGCGCGTTGCGGAGCGACGCCAGGGCTGCCGCGATCCGTGTCGAACCGGTGAACGCCGTGCGCTTCCTCGAGGCCACCGGCCACTCCGTAGGTATCCGCCGGCAGGTACTCGCAGGAGAGCGCGTCGTGCAGGAGTTCGAGGGCACGGTCCCAATGCTCGCCCGGTCGATCGTCGAGGCGGCGATGGCAGAGCGCCTGCTCCTTGCGCACCTCGGCGAAGCCCGGATCCGACGGGCTGTCAGCGAGTGTTTCGAGGATCTCCAAGGCGACGGCGTAGTGCCCAGTGCTCCCGGAGCAGACTCCCGATCCGGAACCGAGTGGATCTGATGCTCGCAGGATCCAGTCGAGCCCCGACCTCGGCGGACAACGCCACGAGTTCGGTGACCTTGTTCGCCGTCAACCCGCCGACTCGGGCCAGCCGTTCGAACTGATCGACCGAGCGGGAAACCCGGGTGAGTTCCTCGACGACTCGATCGACCTGGTGCCGGAGTCGCACCGTCGGGACTGGGTCGATCTCGAACAGATCGAACAACGGGCTGTCGGAGGTGGCATCGACCGCCGCGGCCTGGCGGAGGGTCCCACACAGTTCCGGCAACGCCGCTGCGGCCTCGGCGTCCGACAACGTGGTGTCCTCCATGGCGTATCGGCATTCGCGCAGCACCCTCAGGTCGAACAGCGCACGCCCGCCCTCGCGTCGGATCAGCACGGTCGACTTCGGCCGCAAGGCGTGGCGTAGGCCGAGTTCGTACGCGACGTTGCCGTTCTCCGTCGTCAGGTCGGCGAGCACGACATCGGCGCCGAGCAGGTCCCGGAACATGGCGACGTGAACCATTCCGGCCTCGACCGACCTGTCGGCGCGGGACCAGTCGAGATCGGCGTCCTCCAGTGCCGGCACGATCAAGCGGCTGAAGATCGAGTCGAAGTCGATCTGCATGCCGTTGCGCGTGTGGTCCCGCTTGCTCCCGAACGGCATCACGACGAAGGCCGTGCGTTGGGTGCTGAGGGAGGGGTCGAGGTCGATGACGGGGAGGAGCGCGTGCGCGCCGAAGCGGCGAAGTCGTCGGTCGCGCTTTGGGCACCGGAGCCAGAGCCCACGCGCACCGCCATCGCCAGGACCTGCGCGGTCTGATCCAGCTCGTCTCGGAGTGCGAGGGCCTGGTCGAGGAGCACGTCGTTGCCGCGCAGGTACCAATCGTCATGAGCCGACAGATCGACCTCGTCCACCGTTCGCGCCGCCGCCATCACTCGGTCGAAGTGCTGCACCCATCGACGCCCGCCGTCCTCGACGGAGCGCTGGCGGAACTCGTCACGGTGCAGCGGCAGCGAGACGTGCGTGTCGAGCCCGAGCTCTTGAGCGGCGGACAACACGACAAGATCGGCGCCAGAGGCGGCCGCGCCACGACCCCGCCTGGCCGGAGTTCGTCGAGGAACCGGAGCAGGCGCTGCTCCATTCTGGCGACATTCGCCTCGGGGAATCGCGGGGTCGGACGATCGGAGGCGTCGATCCGATGCCCGGCGTGTACCAGCCACACAGTTGCTCGCTCCTTTCGCTTCGCTACTCGCTGCCCAGAGCCGCGAGCCATCGTGAGTTCTGTTCCGCCAGCACCGCTTCGACGGTGTCGACGTAGCCCAATGCCTCACCGACGGCGCAGCCCTCTCGAGGAACACGGCCAGCGAGCGTCTCGAGCCGCGTCGCGGTGCGCACGTAGTCGGCGGCGACGACACCGAGCTTCGACGATGCGAGATGTGCGGCGAGCGCGGCAGCGATCGTGGTGCACATGCCGATGATCGGCGCGGTGAAGACATCGGAGACGATGGCTCCCAAGGCGCTCGCCACGACACCGAGTACGGTGGCGGCGAGTTCGAGCGTTCTCAGCCGATCGCTACGGGCCTGGAGTCCGCTCGCCTTGGTTCTGTGCCAGTCCGCCTGTTCGTTCACGCGGAGCCGTACATAGTCGTCGAGGGATCGGATGACCGGCAACGAACTGGACTCGGCCGCTCCGGCCGGCGCTAGCAGGTTCCCGTGGTCTTTCTGGGTCTGATCGACCATGTGTGCCAGCGCGGAGTCCGGCTCCGAACCCGCCGACGCAGCGACCAGTTCTCGGAGCACCGCCGCCTTCAACCGTTCCGAGGCATGACGGCTCGACATCCAGCTTTGCGTCTCGGCCGGAGTGAGGTATCGCTGCTGAATCACGCCGGCGAGACCGAGTACGAGCACGCCGACCGCACTGGCGATGCGGGCAACGAGATCGGATTCTCGACCGAACCCAGCTACGGCTCCCGCGATCGCCCCGGCGGAGAGCAGCAGCAAGTTGCGGATGCGCATGCGGTTCAGTCGCTGATGAGCATCGGTAGCGACGGCCGACCATTGTCGATGGAGCTGCCAGGCCCGATCAACGACTTCCATGACCGCTCCGCCCTCCCATTCGGCGAAATGGTAGCCGACCGGGCGCTACGTTCTCGACGAGCAGAGGAGGTCGCGGTGTACGAGTCACGCCAGTCGTTCGACGGCCCGAAGAAACTACTGTCGCTGGACGGAGGCGGCTTGCGCGGCATGCTCAGCCTGCGCGTATTGAGCGAGATCGAGCGGCAGTTGCGCGAGTATCGAGCACGACCAGACCTGGTCCTGGCCGACGAATTCGACTACATCGCCGGCACCTCGACCGGAGCGATCATCGCCGCGTCGCTCTCGCTCGGATTCTCCGTGGAACGCATCGAGCAGCTGTATCGGCGGTTGGCACCAAAGCTGTTCGTCAAACGGCCGCTGTACGGACGCATCTGGTCGGTGTACGACGGGGGTTCGTTGGGCGCGGAACTCGCAGAAGCGTTCGGACCGGCAACGACCCTCGGTGACAAGCGGCTGCGGACGCTGCTGCTGTGTGTGCTGCAGAACGCCTCGACCGATTCACCATGGCCGCTGTCCAACTGCACGACGGCGAAGTACAACGTGCGCGGCCGGATGGTGGCGGGTCTCGATCGAGCGGCCGATGACTGCAACCTCGATCTGTTGCTGTGGGAGGTCGTACGAGCGTCGACCGCGGCTCCGTTCTTCTTCCCACCCGAGCCGATCAACGTGGGAGCGCGCGAGTTCATGTTCCAGGACGGGGGCGTGACGGCATACAACAACCCCGCTTTCATCCAGTTCGTGATGGCGACGGCACCCGCGTACGGGCTGGGCTGGCCCACCGGCCCCGACAACCTGCTCACCGTCTCGATCGGCACCGGGGCGATGCCGAAGCGCAACACCGGCGCGGCGATCGGCGACTACCACCTCAAGCGAAACCTCGAGAACACGATCTCGTTCCTGATGAACAGCGCGTCGGTGGAGCAGGACCGCCTCTGCCGCCTGTTCGGTCACTGTCGCCACGGGGCAGCCATCGATCGGGAGGTCGGCGATCTCGTCGGGCCGAGCGCAGCGATCGCCCCGCTGTTCAGCTACGTGCGCTACAACGCCGACATCAGCCAACCCGGACTCGATGCCATGGGGCTCGGACACATCCGCTCGAGCGACGTCGCCAAGCTCGACGCCGTGAAACATCTCGACGATCTGTCCGAGATCGGCTCGCACCTTGCCCGCCAGGTGTCGATCGACCACCTGAGCGACTTCATCTGAACCGACCGTGGTTCATCGGCTGGGCGGGCGAGACCTTGTGCACGCCGTGGCAGAATTGACAACTATGCGGCGGCTACCCACCGGCTGGAGAGTACGAGGAAGGACGCGAGCTCCCCTGACGAGCAGCGGTGTTGCCACGGGGTGGGGGTTGCTGGAATGAACAGCGTCGGCGCCAACCACGGCGCGCCCATTCGTCCCGTTCCTCGTCAGGCGCTAGAACGACTCGGCGAATATGTCGCTCGCGCCCGAGCTGGGGGTGCAGGCTGCGTGGTGTTCCTGACCGGCGACTTCGGCCCGATGTTCGGCGAGACATTGCGGCTGGCCCTTGCGCCGGGGGGCCGACGAGCGGTCACCGTGAGACTGTCCTTCGACACAGATGGCGCCCCGCAGCTGATACCGACGGTCGACAGTGGCGCACCCGGCGCCGACTTCACGACCATGCACGCATCGGCGGATCTGACTGTCTGGGGAACAGTCGCTGAGGCGGCGCTGGAGCAGGCGAAATCGTGTGGAGTTGCTGCCGGTGCGTCACTTCTCAATGAATGGCGTGCGCTACCTCGCCGGGAGCCTGCGGTGCCGGTTGCCGAGGTTTTGTCGTTTTTGCATCGGCTCTCTGAGGCAGTCACCCTGGTGCTTGCGATCGAACACGCAGACCGTGACCCGGGCTTGCTCAGCGAGATTCGCCTGTGGTTCCGAGATATCGCGGTTCGATGCGGTGTGGTGACGCTGGTCGGTCTTGACTGCGCGCTCCCGGCTTCCCCGTCCGAGGCGGTGGGGCCGGGGCGAGACGCCGCCATCTTGTGTGAACGCCAGCGCGCGGAATGGTGGCCTGTTCCATCGTTGGGCCGTAGCGACCTCGAGGCGTGGACAGGACCGGCACACGCGGATGTGATCGATGCCTTGGTCCAGTACGGCCGGAGGAACACGCTGGTCACCGAGACCCTGTGGCAGCGATGGCAGCGCGACGGGGTCGTCAGGCGCGACGACGAGGGTCGATGGGCTTTTTCCTCGGCATCTGCCGATCACGCTGCGTTCGATGTGATCGATCGCCTGACAGCAGATCTTGCGGGCACGGACTGGGATACGGGGGACTTGCTCGATGCCTTACGAGTCGCGCGGCTGGAAGGATCGGTCTTCACAGCAGAGGATGTGGCACGGACGGTCGGCTGCGACCCTGACGCGTTCGTGGACGTACTCGATGCACTGAGCGAACGAGCCGATCCCTTGATCGCAGAAGCGCCCCCCCATGCCAGCGGACGGCTTCCGTGGCGGTATCGCGCCACTTCGCCGCTGCTCCTGCTCTTGGCCGGCGGCGACACTGGTCGTGATGCTCGGAGCGCGGCGCTGCTTCTTGAGTTGGCGATGGCGCGGCCGGATTCTCGGTCGCCGGTGAGGTCCCTGGAATTGGCTCGTCTCGCTTCGATCGCGACAAACGATGAGGCTGTTCGACAGTTGCAGGCCGAGGCGGCCGCATCGCAGCACATCGTGGCACGAGTCGCGCGAGCCCGTGTCTTGATCGGGTTGCCACGTTCGTCATGGGTACCTGGCGATTTCGCAGATGTCGCCGCTCTGTTGACCGAGGTTGTCTTCGATGCTGCGCAAGCGGTGGACGAAGCCACCGTCGAGGACCTGGCCCGAGAAGCCACGGCGTGCGCGCTCGGTTCTGGAGTCACGTCGCTGCACGCCGAGGCCTTGCGGGCGACTGGTTTCGCTCGCTTTTGCCACGGCCGCTGTGACGACGCAGCCGACCACTACCAACAGGCCCTCACCATCAACCGGGCCATCGGCCACCGAGACGGTGAAGCAGTCAGCCTCAGCGGCATCGCCCACTGCC
>JAWKHV010000025.1:0-77351 GCA_041394645.1 Ilumatobacteraceae bacterium
ACGTAGTCGCGCATCCGAGGGGCGGGCGGCTCGAATTCTGCCCCGTACCGGCGGGTCACGTGGCTGCGCACCTGGCTGCCCAGGCCGAGGCGGAACCGGCCGCCGGTGTTCTGAGCGAGCTCCCAGGCGATCTGGGCCGACATCATCGGGCTGCGCGGAAAGGCGACGGCGATGCCCGTGCAGAAGTGGAGCGAGGGTGCCGCCATTGCGGCCGCCGCGATCGACATGAACGGGGTCTGGCCGGCTTCGGTGAACAACATCCCGGAGAACCCGGCCCGTTCCAGATCCCGGGCGAGCAACGACGTCTCGGCCCACGTTCCCGACAGCGCCATGAGATCGAACTCCATCGCGCACCTCCTTCGATCCGTGGCGACTGTATGCAGCCCTGGTCCGACGCCGACGATCCGAGCGTCGGCTGCTACGCCTGTCGGGATGGAGATCGCCGGAGCGAGGACCATCACGATCGCAGCCCGAGCCGACGACGTGTGGCGACTCGTCGCCGACGTCACTCGGATGCCCGAATGGAGCCCGCACGTGCGGTCGTGCCGATGGGAGCCGCCGGCCACCGGACCGGCGCTCGGGGCGCGGTTCACCACGACGGTCGCCCTTCCGGTGGTACGGCGATGGACGAACACTTCGACCGTCGTGCGGTGCGAGCCCGGCCGGTTCTTCGGGTTCGCGGTCGGTTCCGATGCCGATGATCCCAACACCGTGTGGGAGTACGAGTTCGAGGCGGACGGGGAGCGCACGGTCGTGACCGAGCGCTGGGAGATGCGGCGCGAGCCCGGGATCGTCCTCGCCTACTACCGCCTGATCGGCCAGGAGCGCCGGCTGGCGCGCGGCGTGGAGCAGACCCTCGAACGGCTGCGCGTCGCCGCCGAGCGTCAGTAGGACTTGGGCAGGCCGAGCACCTTGGCCGAGATGTAGTTGCAGACCATCTCCTGGCTCACCGGTGCGATCTGCATCAGCCGGGCTTCGCGCCAGTACCGCTCGACGTGGTACTCCCGGGCGTAGCCCATGCCGCCGTGGGTCTGCAGGGCCCGGTCGCAGGCGAAGAACCCGGCCTCGGCGGCGAGGTACTTCGCCGTGTTGGCCGCCTCGCCGCACGGCAGGCCCTCGTCGAAGCGTCGTGAGGCGTCACGGATCGCCAGTTCCGCGGCACGCAGCTTCATGTGGGCTTCTGCGAGCGGGAAGGCGATGCCCTGGTTCTGGCCGATCGGCCGGTCGAACACCACCCGGTTCTTCGCGTAGTCGACCGCGCGGCGAAGCGCGGCCCGCCCGGTTCCGAGTGCCTCGGCGGCGATGAGGATCCGTTCGGGGTTGAGCCCGTCGAGCAGGTACCGAAAGCCGTGGCCTTCCTCGCCGACCCGACGCGACACGGGGACGCGCAGGCCGTCGTAGCGGACCTCGCACGAGACGACGGCGTTGCGCCCGAGCTTCGGGATCGGTCGGATGTCGACCTCCGGACGTTGGAGGTCGACCAGCAGCAACGTCATCCCATCGGTGGGACTCGCGCACTGGTCGCGCGGGGTCGTGCGGACGAGCAGCAGGCACATCTCGCACAGCGGGGCCTTGGTGGTCCAGACCTTCGCACCGTGCACCACGTACTCGTCGCCGTCCCGGACCGCACGCGTGCGGATCGAGGTCGTGTCGGTTCCGGCGTCGGGCTCGGTGACGCCGAACGCGACGTGGAGTTCACCGGTCGCGATCCGGGGCAGCACCTCCGCAGCCAGTTCCGGCGAGCCGTAGCGCCGGACCGGCTCC
The DNA here is from genome assembly GCA_041394645.1 of Ilumatobacteraceae bacterium. Classification (GTDB taxonomy): domain Bacteria; phylum Actinomycetota; class Acidimicrobiia; order Acidimicrobiales; family Ilumatobacteraceae; genus JAWKHV01. The sequence continues at coordinate 1,765 of JAWKHV010000025.1, forward strand.
ATCCCGAAGATCGAGAGGTGGACCGCCGAGCAGCCGTTCATCGCCGCGCCCGAGGCTGCGATCTCCTCCAACATGATCGAGGCCTCGGTGATCCCCTGGCCCCCGCCGCCGAACTCCTCCGGGAGCGCGATCCCGACCCAGCCCCCTCGGCGAGCCGCTCGTAGAACGCCCAGGGGAACTCGTGGGCCTCGTCGCTCGGCCCAGTACTCGTCGGGAAAGTCGGCGCAGATCCGACGGATCCCGTCCCGAATCGCCTCGTGGTCGTCGTGGTCGCTGGCCCCCATCGCGGCGATCGTAGGTGTCGGCACTCGACCAGTGCCGACCCAGGAGGCTCCGTGTGGGCAAGGCGTCTCATGTCCGAACGAGGTCGGCGGGGCGACCGCCGACTCAGGTCGGTGCGTTGGCGTGCTTGCGCAGGAGCCGACGGCCGAGGCTGGTCTTGTGCACCTCATCGGCACCGTCGTAGATGCGGGCGGCGCGCTCGTGGCGATACCAGTAGGCCAGGACGGTGTCGTCGGTGACCCCGAGTGCGCCGTGGACCTGGATCGCCCGGTCGACCGACTTCAACATGGTGTTGGCCACGACGAACTTGATCGCGGCGATGTCGTCGCGAGTGTTCTTGGCGCCGTAGCGATCGATGTTCCACGCGGCGTGGAGCACCTGGAGCCGAGCCCCCTGGATCTCGGCGTACATCTCGGCGGCCCAGTGCTGGATGACCTGCTTGTCGGCGAGCGTGCCGCCATCGAGATCGATCTGGCGGTCGTTGGCCCGCGTGCACATCATCTCGAAGGCCCGCTGGGCGATCCCGAGCCAGCGCATGCAGTGATGGATACGACCCGGCCCGAGTCGTTCCTGGGCGATCTTGAACCCTTCCCCCTCGTTGCCGAGCAGGTTCGCCTTCGGCACCCGGCACGACTGGTAGCTCACCTCGGCGTGGCTGGCGTGGCCGTGTCCCGAATGCCCCATCACGCTGACGTTGCGGACCAGTTCGAACCCGGGGGTGTCGGTCGGGACGATGATCATGCTCGCCCGCTGGTGCGGTGGCGCGTCGGGGTTGGTGACCGCCATGAGGATGGCGAACGCGGCTCCGTCGGCCGAGGACGTGAACCACTTCTGGCCGTTGATGACGTAGTCGTCGCCGTCGGCGACAGCGGTGGTCGCGAGCAGGGTCGGATTCGAGCCTGCTGTCTCCGGCTCGGTCATCGAGAAGCAGCTGCGCACCTCACCGGCGACGAGCGGGCGCAGGAACCGTTCCTTCTGCTCCTCGTTGGCGTAGAGGTGGAGGATCTCGATGTTGCCGGCATCGGGAGCCTGGGTTCCGAACACGAGCATGCCGAGCGGGCTGCGACCGACCGCTTCGGCGAACAGACCGTGATCCACCATCGAGAGTCCGAGCCCCCCGAACTCGACGGGATGGTTGGGCGCCCAGAGCCCCATCTGCCGCACCTTGTCCTGGGCGGCGCGCACGGCCTCGTCAAGCACGGCCGGGTCGCCGTGGAGCATCTCGCCCTCGAGGGGGATGACCTCTCGTGCCATGAACTCGTCGATCATCTGCAGCCGGACGGCCATCTCTTCCGAGACCTCGAAGTCCATCGGTCCTCCTCGATTCGTGGGGTCAGAACGGCATGTTCCCAGCGTTCGGGCCCCACTCCGAATCCGTGGCGCGCCGTTCGGTGAGGTCGTGACGCAGGTCCCGGGGTGACGGGCCCGGCCGTGCCACCGACCCGGGGACCACCGGCTCTGCCGCCTTCGGCGCCACCGCAACGTTCGGATCGCGGAACGTTCCACACCCTGCTCGCGGAGCCCGCTCCGGTCAGGAGACAGTGCGGGCGACGATGCGTCGCAACGGAACACCGATCGAGCCCAAACCGGGCAGGGAGTCCAGGTTCCCGCGAGTCCCCAGGGCGCGCTCCGGCGAGTACCAGGACTCGACGAAGCGCCTGCAGTCCTCCGGTCGCGCCAGATCGGCGACGAAACAAGGCGCTCGTCGGTCGCGATCACGAGACCGCATTCGGCGAACAGCTCGCTCGCGTCGCGGCGAAGCGGGGTGGGCGGGAACCGGGGAATCCGGCGGGCGGACACGCACAGCCTCACGTAGCTCACGACGTCCATGGCGGTGACCGGCCGGCGCGCCGCCACCAACGCTCGGAACTCACCGCCCGGCCCGAGAACCCGCCGTACCTCGCGCAACACCTCGGCGACAGGGTGTACGAGCATCAGCGCCATCGCACACACCACGGCGTCGGCCGAGGAAGAGCGGACGGGGAGCCGGGAGACGTCCGCCCGCACCACCGAACGCCGACCTCGGGCGCGTGCTTCGCCGAGCTCGGCCGCAGACCGATCGACGCCGAGCCATTCGTTCCCGAGCAGGGCACCCGTGGGTGCACTGCCGCAGGCGAGGTCGACGATCCGCGTGTCGGGGTCGAGACCCTCGACGAGCCATTGATACGGGGTGCGACCGGAGTCGTCCCGACAGGTCGCGAGGACCGCCTCGGTGATCCCGGGCCGAGCGAGATGGAAGTCGTGAAGGTGACGGTCCCAGCTCGCTCGACCCGGCATGCTCAGCCGAGGGTGTCGACGTTGTTGAGTTCCTCGAACGACTGCTTGAGCCGAGCGACCATGCTCTCTTCGGCCTTGCGGAGCCACTGGCGCGGGTCGTACTGCTTCTTGTTCGGCTTGTCGTCGCCGTCGGGGTTGCCGATCTGACCCTGGAGGTAGTCGTGCTTGTCGGCCTCGTAGCGGCGGATGCCGTCCCAGAACGCCCACTGCAGGTCGGTGTCGAGGTTCATCTTCACGACCCCGTAGCTCACCGCCTCTGCGATCTCGGCGGCGGTCGAACCCGAGCCACCGTGGAAGACGAAGTTGACCGGATTCGGGCCGGTGCCGTACTTCTCCTGGATGTACGCCTGGCTGTCGCGCAGGATCGTCGGCGTGAGCTTGACGTTGCCCGGCTTGTAGACCCCGTGCACGTTGCCGAACGCCGCGGCGATCGTGAAGCGATCGCTGACCTTGCTCAACTCCTCGTAGACGTAGGCGACTTCCTCGGGCCGGGTGTACAGGGAGCTGGCGTCGGCACCGGTGTTGTCGACTCCGTCCTCTTCACCCCCGGTGATGCCGAGTTCGATCTCGAGGGTCATCCCCATGGCGGTGAGCCGCTCCAGGTAGCCCTTGGAGATCTCGACGTTCTGCTCGATCGGCTCCTCGGAGAGATCGAGCATGTGGGAGGAGAACAGCGGCTTGCCGGTGGCCTTGAAGTGCGCCTCGCCTGCCTCGACCATCCCGTCGACCCACGGCAGCAACTTCTTCGCGCAGTGGTCGGTGTGGACGATCACGCGAGCGCCGTAGTGCTCGGCGAGCAGGTGGATGTGCTGCGCGCCGGCGACGGAACCGAGCACCGAGGCCCGGTTCGCCTCGACCGGAAGCGACTTGCCGGCCACGAATGCACCACCCGAGTTCGAGAACTGGATGATGACCGGAGCGTTCATCGCGACCGCCGTCTCCATCACCGCGTTCATCGTGTTCGATCCCGTGCAGTTGACGGCGGGAAGGGCGTATCCCTTGGCCTTGGCGTCGGCGAACAGGCGCGAGACGTCGTCGCCGGTCAGTACGCCCGGAGCGAACGATGAGGACATGTGGGGTTCCTGCTTTCGAATCGGCGGTGGGTCGGGGGCGCCACCTCTGCCTGAAACGTAGTCGCCCCGGCGGCGCCGCTCATCTCGCCGTCCAGATTGGTCAGAGCAGCCCACCCGTCCAGGGCTGGAAGCGCGGCGGTCGCCGCTCGACGAACGAGGCGACCCCTTCGGTCGCGTCCGGGTGGGACAGGGCGGCATCCATCTCCGAGTCCACCTCCTCCAGGGCCTCGCGCAGCGGAAGCGACCAACCCCGCAGTACCAACGCCTTGGTCCGGGCGAGCGAGCGGGGCGAGACGTTGGCGGCGAGGTCGCGCACGTAGTCGCACGCCTCCTCGAGCAGCCGATCGTCGGGCACGACTCGATCCACGAATCCCATCCGGTGCGCTTCGGCGGCGTCGATCCGGCGCGACGACCACAGCAGATCGAGCGCCCCGTTCGTTCCGACCAGGCGGGGCAGCAGCCAGCTCGTGCCGTGTTCCGAGATCAGACCTCGCTTGGAGAAGGTGGTCGTGAACGATGCACCGTGCTCGGCGGCGAAGCGGAGATCGCACATCATCGCCAGCACGAAGCCACCGCCGGCGGCCACACCGTTCACGGCTGCGATCACCGGCTTCGGGATCCGCAGGATGTAGGAGAACAGGGCCGGAAGATCCTCGGGGTCCCGGTGGCTCGACGATCCGGATCCGGTCGACGTCGCCCGGGCCAGGTCCTCCAGGTCCAGTCCGGCGCAGAATCCCCGACCGGATGCGGTGACGACGATCCCGGTGACCCGCTCGTCGGCGGCCAGTTCGCGGATGGCCCGTTCGATCTCGGCGATCATCGTGAACGTGACGGCGTTCAGTTTGTTCGGACGGTCGAGGCGGACGATGCCCACCGGTCCGTCGATCTCGGCGACGACGTCGGCCACTGTTCAGCTCCTCCGATGCCCCGCTCCCCGAGCGTTGGCGAGGCCGAACCTAGCGAGATGGTCAGCCGGCAGGCTCGTCGAGCGGGTGCAGTTCGTCGAGCGCTTCACATCCGGCGGCGTGGGTCTCACGGAGTTCGGCGTCGAGCGTGGGGTCCGGCGCCACGACGTAGGGATGCAGGAACCCGTCGCCCGGCTCCACCTGGGCCACGAACAGGAATGGCTGTGAGGTCTCGGCGACGGCGTGGGCATCGCAGCGCGCTTCGGTGAACCGGACCTGCACCGAGGCCTCGTCGTCCGTCGCACCGAGTCGGAGCACCGGCGCACCGGAATCCACCCCCACCGGTTGGAGGGCGACGATCACCGAACTGCCGATCGTCTGCACCACGACCTCCCCCGTCGCCGCCCGTCGGGTCAGGCGGAGCGTTCCTTCGGTCACGGGTCGTCCCTCCACCTCGACGGGGTGAAGGTCCTCCCACCGCAGCCAGATGGCGTCGTCGATCGCTTGTCGTTCGCAGTCGCGCAGGTACAGCGAGCGGGCGACCCGGTCGCGGTCGAACACGGGGACCGTACGCTGCGTGCCGTCGTCGAGCGTCAGCTGCACCGTCGCGTCGGCGATGTCGGGCATCGTCTCCACTCCCCCGTCGACGCGGCACGACGCGTCGGGGAGCGGAAGGGGCAGATCGATCCGCTGGCCGACGGCGACGGGCGCCCCGCTGACCTGGTCGCTCGTCAGGCCGTCCCAGCGGAACTGCAGGGCGCTGATGACGAAGCCGTCGGGGCCGTCGTTGATCAGCTTCACCTCGAACTGCCCGGCTGCGACGTCCTGGCGGTGTTGGATCGGAACGGCGACGAGCGAACCGCTCGGCACCGTGATCTCGGGGAGCGGGGAAGCGTGGCCGGTGCCGCCACCGGCGCGGTCCCGGTGCCGGTGCGGTCGGCGCATCGTCAGCGCACGCGGCGACCCCGAGCGAGCCGACCACGACAGCGACAGCGAGGCGGCGCATCGGCCCAGTCTCTCGCGCCCGGTCCTCGCGCGACGCCACCGCCCTCTACGCTCGGCGGATGGGCGCGCCTCGTCTCTACCGCGGACCACGCTCGTTGCAGGAGGAGTTCGACTCCACCCGCCTCGCCGATCGGCTCGAACAACGCATCGTCAGCGACCACGTGGCCGACTGGCAGGTGCCCATGATCGAGCACGCCTCGTTCTTCTTCCTCGGGACCGTCGACGCCGACGGGTGGCCCGACGTCTCCTACAAGGGCGGCGCGCCCGGCTTCGTGCAGCTCGTCGATCGCTCGACGTTGCTGTTCCCGAGCTACGACGGCAACGGGATGTACCGCTCGCTCGGGAACATCGCCGACACCGGCAAGATCTCGATGCTGTTCGTCGACTTCGAGCAGCCCAAGCGGGTCCGGATCCACGGAACCGCTCGCGTCCACGACACGGCGGAGTGGTTGGACCGATTCGCCGAGGCCGAGCTCGTGGTCGAGGTGACCGTGGGCCGGACCTTCTTCAACTGCCCTCGGTATCTCCACAATCTCCGCGACGGTCAGCTCTCGGCCCACGCCCCTCGGGCGGGACACGAGGTGCCCGAGGCGGAGTGGAAGGCGATGCCAGAGTGGGCCGAGGTCCTTCCCCAGCGCTGAGCGCTCGGTCCGCCGCCGGCCGGCGATTCAGCAGCAGGCGTTGGGCTGGGCGCCGGGGCTGAACGCCACGCTCACGTCGTCGGGCAGGCAACAGCCGCTGTCGTCAGGATGCATCACCGGCGCGTCCCCGAGCACGGTGTAGATCTCCCACGGCAACTCGGGGCCGTGGACCCAGACCTTGTCCTGCACGGCGAAACAGCAACTGGTCTGCTCCTCCAACGTGGTCTGCTCGCCGCCTCGCTCATTCGTCCGGCCGCAGCCATCACCTCGTCGGTGGAGCCGACCTCGACCCCGACGTGGTTCAGCGTTCCGGGCTCGCCGTCGCCGGCGATCAGCACCAGCTTCAGCGGGGGTTCGCCACCTCGAAGTTGGCGTAGCCCTCACGGATCTTGGCCGGCTCGACCTGGAAGAGCTTGCGGTAGAAGTCGATCGACGCTTCGAGGTCGCCGACGTTGAGGGCGAGCTGGACACGGGACATGGGATGCTCCTCGATGAGTGTTCCGGGGGCGGATGATCACTTCGACGGTTGTCGATGTACTGCAGTGTGCCGACTACTTCGACGATCGTCAATATGGAGGGGCGAACTTCTTCGACGTTCTTCGATACAGTCGCGCTTATGGCCCGCCGCGACGCCGCCACGAGCAACCGCGCCAGCATCACCGCCGACGACCCGCTCGCCTGCTGTTCGCCGGTGAGCGACACCGCGCTCGACGAGACACGAGCCACCGTGCTGGCGCAGTCCTTCGCCGCCCTGTCGGATCCGATCCGCCTCCGCCTGCTGTCGGTCGTCGCCTCGTCGCCGTCGGAAGTGTGCGCCTGCGACCTCGTCGAACCGTCGGGACGTTCGCAGTCGACCGTCAGCCATCACATGAAGATCCTCGTGGACGCCGGACTGGTCACACGGGAGAAGCGCGGTCTGTGGGTCTGGTACCGCGTCGCCCCCGAACGCCTCGCCGCCCTGCGCGCCGCCCTCGCCTGAGCCCGAAGGAGCAGCCCACCCCAGCCGCTCACACCTTGTCATCTCGATTGTTCTAGTTATACTAGAACCATGCTCATCCGAGTCGACCCGTCGGCGAGCGAACCGCTCTTCGCCCAGATCGCCGCCCAGGTTCGCGGCGCGGTGGCGCGCGGCGAGGTCGGCGCGGGTGACCCGCTTCCGCCGATCCGGGATCTCGCCGATTCCCTCGACGTCAACATGCACACGGTTCGGGCCGCCTACGCCGTACTGCGCGACGAAGGGCTGGTCGAGATGCGCCGGGGCCGCGGTGTCACCGTCCTCGCCGGCGCGCCCGGTCTCGCCGAACTGACGTCCGCGGCGAGGGACCTCGTCCGGGCGGCTCGGCGACTCGGGTTGAGCGACGCCCAGATCCGGTCGCTCGTGGAGGTCCAGCTGTGAACATCGCCCCCGCCCCGCTCCGACGAATCCTCGTCGCCCTACCGATCGCGACGGCCGCCGTCGGGTGCGCTGCGCTCTGGGCCCGCTGGACCCAGCTGCCCGAACCGATCGCCAGTCACTTCGGCTCCGGCAACGTTGCGGACGGCTCGATGTCACGCCGGACCTTGCTGATCATCGTCGGAATCGTCGGCGTCGTCGGCAGCGCGACCGTGGCGGTCGCGGTCCGCCGCACCCGGGAACGGTCGATCATCGCCGCCGCGTCGGCGTTCGCGATGTTCATCGTGTCGCTCTTCTCGGCGATCGCGGTCTGGACCGCACTCACCCAGACCGGGATCGAGTCGTGGCGCGATGCAGGCGGCCCCTCCGCACTGGCGATGCTCGCCGTCCTCGGAGTGCCGACGGCGGCCGCCGTCGCGGTGTCGGCGCTGGCGTTGCAGCTCCCCGGATCGGACGGCCGAGAGGTTCGCGGGTCGGTCGCTCGGCTCGGTCTGGCGTCGTCGGAGTCGGCGGTGTGGACGTGCCGGATGGTCGTGCCGTGGGCGTGGACGCTCGCCGCACTGGGCGCGGCCCTGGTCATCGCCGGCGTCGCGACCTCGACCGCGATGTTGCTGGCCACCGGAGGGATCGTGCTGGTGCTGTCCGTCGAGTTCTGGACGGTCCGGGTGATCGTGGATCGGCACGGCCTCACGATCCGCTGGGGCCCGCTGGGACTCCCTCGGACCCGCTTCCCGCTCGACCGCGTCGCCTCGGCGACCGTCATCGACGTGCGCCCCGGCGAATGGGGCGGCTGGGGATACCGCGGCAGCGTCAAGGTGTTCGGCCGCGCCGCCGTGGTGCTGCGCGCCGGGACCAGCATCCGGGTGGACCTGGTCGGGGGGAGAGCCTTCGCCGTGACGGTGGACGACGCCGAGACCGGCGCCCGGCTCCTCAACGATCTCACCGCTCGGACCGAGCCGGGTTGAGCCGGCACTCGGGTCAGCCCTCGCTCGCGACCAGGACGATCTTGCCGACGCTGCCGCGGCTCTCGATCAGCCGGTGGGCCTCGGCCGCGTCGCGCAGCGGGAACTCGTGGCCGATGGTGACGTCCAGCCAACCGTCGCGGTACCACCCGAACAGATCCGCGGCGCGGCGAGCGAGCTCGTCGGGCGTCACGGCGTAGTCGGCCAGGTTCGGACGGGTGAGGTAGAGCGAACCGCCCTGCATCAGCTGCAGCGGGGTCACGGGATCGACGGGCCCGGATGCGTTGCCGAACGAGACCATCGTGCCCCGCCGCGTCAACACCGCGAGGCTCCCGGCGAAGGTCGACTTGCCGACGCCGTCGTACCTGACGTCGATCGACTTCGGGCCGATCGACGTCCCGATCACTTCGACGAAATCGACGTCCCGATAGCGGATCACGTGATCGGCACCGGCTCGACGGGCCAGCTCGGCCTTGTCCTCGGTGCCGACAGTGCGACGACCTCGGCCCCGGATTGCTTGGCGATCTGGACGAGCAACAGCCCGACACCACCCACACGCCTGCGTGGACCAAGCAGCGATGCCCCGGGGCGAGGGGGAAGGTGTCGAGGCGAGATAGTGGGCCGTCATCCCTGGACCATCAAGGTCACCGCGATCGGGAACGGAACTCCGTCGGGAACGACCACCACCCGGTCCGCCGGCACGACGGCCCGCTCGGCGTAGGCACCCATGACCGACGGCCACGCCACCCGGGTGCCCGCCAGGATGCTCACACCCGAACCGACCGCGACGACGGTGCCCCGCCCCTCCATCCCCGGCGTGAACGGCATCGACATCGGATACAGGCCGCCACGGTGGTAGGTGTCCCGATGTAGTTGGAGACCCGCACACGCCACCTGCACCAGCAGTTGCCCGTCGCCGACCTCCGGATCCGGCATCCACCCACTCCAGAACCTCGGGCCCACCCGTCTCACGTACCGAAATGCCGAACATCGCGCGGTTCCTCTCCCTCCGGACACGGTGCGCCCCGGACCGTCGGACGCTCACCGCTCAAGACATACACCATCACGTTGAAACCCGGCCGGTCGCGGCTGCAGTGGCTCGCTACAGTGCCGGACATGAGCCGCATCTTCGAGTCGTCACCCACGGACGCTTCGACGGCTTCGCCCCGGCGTCGCGCGCCTGTGCCGACCACGTCTCGGATCACGACGGGACCTTCGCCGCCTTCGGCCCGGAGCCGAACCTGAGCTGCGCGCCAACTGGACGTGTTCTCCGTCCGGCAGGAAGTACGGGTCCCCGACGACACCCAGGACGCGCCGACTCGGTGGCAGCGTCAAGTGCCGAGCGGGAGGCCGGCGGTTCCTGCGCGATCCTCAGCATCGGACCGCCTCGTCAGTCGCCGCGTCTCGGAGATGACCACACCCGAGCCCTGACCGGGCCGCAGGGTCGAGACGGCCTCGGTCCGGTCGGCCTGCTCCCGCTCAGCGGGATCTCGAGGCGGCGAGGGCCACTTCGGAGTGGTGGATCCGCTGCGCCACCGGATGGCGCCCGAAGCGCTCCACCGCGCCGGCGGCGGACTAGAGGCCGGCCAGCCCGGGGAGCCGATCGATCCGCCGATCGATCCGCTCGACGACGGGTGGGGCGACCGGGACCGGCGAACAAGTAGAGATCACGAACTCCACTTCCGGAGGTCGGCATCGTCGGAACACCGGCGACCAGCCACGGCGCAGCGCCCAGCGGGTCAGGCGGCGGGCCAGCGAACTGGCCTTGGAGCCGCTCGTCGGCCTGCGAGGCATAGAAGTCGATGTGGCGGCCCTCCTGCTTCTTGATCCGTTTCAGGAGCTCGCTGAGCACGGGGTGGCCGCCCGCTCGGCCAGTCGTGCGTACCCGGCCTGGGTGGTCCATTCGTTGACCACACCCCAGGTGACCTGAGTGGCCGTGAGGGCATCGCCAGCACGAGGACAGGCCCGTCTGGACGATCGGAGCAATCGTGCCGGCGACGCGACCCGGCGACGCATCGGCGCGATCCGATCCGCACCGGCCGGCTCACCGTGCAGCTCGAGGACCTTCGCGATCGCCTCGCCGTGCCAGAACTCTTCGTAGACCCACAACGACAGGAAGGTCGTCATCGTCGGGTCCCGGTGGGCCTTGGTCACGAACAGGTCGCCTCCAGGTAGCAGATCGTGTGAAACTCCACGTCGTGCATGTACCGCAGACACCGCAGCACGTCGGCGTCGAGCGGGTCGCGGGCAGAAGGCGTCGAAATCGATGCCTTCGAGGTCGAGACCGGGCAGAGCGTTGCGTCAGCGTTTCGAGGTCGATCTGCATACTTCTTCCTTCGTTGCGTCGTGCGAAACGGATTGCGGGATGCCCGGCCCGGATCGTCGGCACACCGGGTCGGCAGGCCCATAGGCTCGGTCCATGAGCAGCGAAGACGATGTCGCTCGGATCGTCGCCGAGTTCCCCGACGTCGGCGAGACGACCAAGTGGCGCAATCGGACGTGGACCACCGGCGGCGCCGGGTTCGCCTGGATCCGACCGTTCTCCAAAGCCGACGTCAAACGCTTCGGCGCCGAGCCCGTCCCGACCGGGGAGATCCTCGCCGTGTCCACCGACGGCATGGACGACAAGGCCGCCCTGCTCGAGACCCGCCCCGACGTCTACTTCGACATCGAGCACCTGGCCGGCTACCCGGCCTTGCTGGTCCAACTCGAGTCGGTCGACGAGACGACCCTGCAGGACGTGCTCCTCGAGGCATGGCTCGCCGTCGCCGACGAAGCCCGGGCGAAGGCCTTCCTCGCCCAGCGCCAACCGGGCAGGTCGAACGAGGGCGGCTGACGGGGGCGAAGGCGCCCGGGGCGTTCAGTTCCCGGCGAGCCGGGCCACCACCGGCGCGAAGGCCTCGGCGTTGCGCTGGGCGACGGTCACGTAGCTGAACCCGTAGCGCTCGCGCCGTGCGACCAGGGTCTCGCAGATCTGATCGACGGTACCGATCAAGGCATTCGGGTGATCGAGCATCGCCTCCGCCGTCAGGCCGAACATGTCGCCCATCCTCGTGGCGACCGCCGTCGGGTCGTCGGTGACCGCGGTGAAGTAGGCGCCGACCTCCAGTTCGATCTCGCCGAAACGATCGCCCGCGCCATCGCGAACCCAGGAGATCTTGCGGTCCATCGCCTCCGCCGACGACGACTGCACACCCTCGGCGCCGACGACGCCGGCCCGGTTGTCGAAGTTGAAGCTGACGATGTCGGCGATCCGGCCGGCCATCGTGAGCACCTTGCGGGCTCCCCCACCGATGATGATCGGCGGCGACGGTTGCTGCACCGGGGCGGGCTCGCCCGTGAAACCGGCGGCGCGGACGTGGGCGGTGTTCACCTCGAGCGGCGCGCCGGCGAAGAACTCCTTCACGAAGGCGACGGTCTCCTCGAGCCGTTCGATCCGAACGGGTGCGGCGTCCATCTCCAGCCCCATCGCCTCGTACTCGCTCGCGACCCAGCCTGCGCCGAGCCCGAGTTCGAGCCGCCCGCCCGAGAGGAGGTCGAGGGTGGCCATCGACTTCGCCAGCACCACCGGATGGTGGTAGTCGATGCACAGGACCCTCGCCCCGACGCGCAGCGTCTCGGTGACCGCGGCCGCCGCGGCCATCGCCGGGATGGCCGCCAGCATCTGGCCCCCGTTGGACGCGGCATCCACGTAGTGATCGGAGACGTGCAGGGTCGAGTACCCCTGGTCCTGGGCGGCACGAGCGATCTCGGTCCACGCAGCACCCGATGGCGCGGCGGACGCAGACACGGCGAATCGGAACGGACGAACGGCCACGGGCTCCCCCTCGAGCAATCTTGAGGTTGCCTACAGTAACTCCTGGCCCGACGCCCCACCACCGGACACGGACCAGCACCTTCCGGCGGTTCATTGCGGTCGCAACTTTTCACCCGGCAAGAACACTGGGGACATGGCCACTGCCAGCACCACGATGCCCGCCGTCTTCATCCCGCACGGGGGCGGTCCCGCGTTCTTCATGGACGGTCCGATGGAGGAGACGTTCCGGCCGATGGCTCGCTTCCTCGCCGAACTCGACGGCACCCTGCCGGCGCGGCCGAGCGCCGTCCTCGTCGTCACCGCCCACTGGGAATCCCCGGTCGTGAGCATCACCGGCGGGCCGGCCCCGTCGCTGATCTACGACTACTTCGGCTTCCCCGCCGAGACCTACGAGCTGACCTATCCGGCCTCCGGTGCGCCGGCACTCGCTCGCGAGGTGGCGCGCCTGCTCGCCGCCGACGGGATCGAGGCCCGAGTGGACGACGAGCACGGCTGGGATCGGATTGTACCGTCCCGCTCAAGGTCATGTACCCGAACGCCGGTGTTTCGGTGTTGGATGTCGCTGCACGCCGGGCTCGATCCACGCCGATCACCTCGCCATCGGGGCCGCGCTGCGGCCAGCTGCGCGATGCCAGGGAGGTCTGATCGTCGGGAGTGGGTTGAGCTATCACAACCTCAATCGGTTCTTTGCCGCCGCCGCCGAGGTCGGCGCCTTTCCACGAGTGGCTGGACGACGCCCCTCCACGCTGACGCCGACCGAGCTCGGTCGCTCGTCGGCTGGGCGTCGGCACCCGGCGCCCGGCTGTGTCATCCCGCGAAGAGCACCTCATCCGTTGATGGTGGCCGCCGGCGCAGGAAGCGATGCTCCGGCCCGCACGATCTGGCGCGGCGACGTGAGCGGCACGGCGGTCGCGGCCTGGGCGTTCGACTGACCTCACCGCCGACACTCCACCCGTTCACGGTCGACGGGCGATCGCCAAGGGTGAACCACGACCACGGACGGGGACCAGCGGCGTAACGCTGCTCCGTGACTCGATCACAGAAATGACTCGCTCATTTAGCACGTCGGGCTCCCGCGTGAAGCTGGCATACCGAACGGTCGTTGCTGGAGCGGGTCGATACGACGCTGCCAGCGAGCGACTCGTCCGTCCGGGGACAACCCGTGCTCGGACATGGAGGCTCCGCCGGGGGCGGATGACGCAGTACAGCTCCGCCAGAGGCCGCGTCGACGTCCGGGATCGTGCACAGGGTGAAGGTGACGAGGCCGGCGTCGCGCGACGTCCACGATCGGCGAAGTCTCGCCGTCGGGCCGACCCGGCGGACGAGGAGGTCGGGGAGGCGTCGATCCGAGGCCCGGGCCGTTGGTCGAGCGAACGATCCGAGGGTTCGACGGCGAGGACCTCGGTGACCGCGGCGGGATAGTGGGCGATGTTCAGACCGCTCCCGAAGCCGACCTCGACCACTCGCCCGGTCAGGCCGTCGGCGCTTTCATGCACCACGGACGAAGGGGCGGGGTCGAGCAGGCCCGGTCGATGATCCGGGGAGAGGGCGCGGCGCTCATGCGGCCGCGAGAAACGGCCGTCGGTGCGACCTCCGCCGGAGAGGGCCTGCATGATGACGACCTCGTCGAACCCGGTCACCAGACGGCGAGATCACGGCAGCGCTCCTGACCGAGCCACACCACCATGTGCTGGCGGACCTGTGGCCCCCATTCGTCGACCATCGGAACCGGATCCGGGGAACTGGCGGTCGAGGTCGGCGAGCAATTCGCCCACCGTGGCACCTTCGGCTCGTCGTTGAAAGCGCTCCCGCAGTGTAGCTCACTTGGCGGGGTCGGGATGCGAACCTCATCGCCCAACGGTTCCACGGAGTACACCTCGGGCAGATGGGCGGCGAGCTGCTGCCAGTTCTGGCCCTCGTCGAAGCTGCCCAGATCTCGCCGCTGGTGGTCCCGAAGAACACGCCAACCGGGTCGCTCCGCGATTCGTCGTCATCGCCTGTCGTTTCACGGTGAGCCACCCGCGTGCCGGCAATCCGTTGGTCTGGGCGGTCCACGACTCGCCGGCGTCGTGGGTGACGTACACCGCCGGCACGCCGCCCGGGCTGGTGCGGGAGCCACCCATCAGTGCCATCCATCAGGAACACCCGCAGTGTCGGGGTCTCGGGGTGGAGCTCGACCGGGAATCCGATGTCACCGATCTCGCAGGGCATGTTATGCGTGGACCCGCCTCGTCGTCGGTCGGTCGGGCGATAGATCCCGCAGTGGTTCTGCTGATAGATCCGATCCGGTTGGAGCGGATGCACCCGCAGACAGTGGGGGTCCTGCCCGAACTCGGATACGGTCGGGGAAGAAGTCGGCTCGGCAGCCCCGATTGAGCGGTGCCCAGTCCGCCCCGCGTCGGTGGACTCGAACACGCCGCCGCCGGACAGCCCGAGGTACAGGTGCGCCGGGTCCCGAGGTCGACGTTCACCGAGTGCAGGACCGAGCCGTCCGGCGCGTGCCTTCCACGTCGGGCCACTCCTGCCCACGTTCCCCAGTTCGGGTGATCGTTCCATCCGTCGACCGGGGACCAGGTGTCCCCGCCGTCCTCGGTCCGAAACAGTCCTTGGGGCGGCGCGCGGCGTACCAGACGCCGGGCTTTGTCGGCGTGGCCGGGCGTGAGCCAGAACACCGTGCGCACCGCCCGACCGTGGGCGTCGCCGGGACGGAAGGCGGGCGGCGACGACGCCTCGACCCAGGTGGCGCCGGCGTCACGGCTCCGGAACACCGTCAGTCCGAGGTGCCCGGTCTTGGCCGCCATCAGCCAGGTGTCCAGCATCGGGTCGGTGACGAGGTGCTTGCTGGATATGGCCCAGATGGATCGGACCGTCGAGATCGATCCGACCGGATGCGTCGCCCCGGAGGACGAGCGCGCCCTTGCGGGTGCCGACGACAAGACCCAAGGTCGTGCTCATTCGCTCACCATGACACATCGGTGTCACAGGGTGAACCGTCGGTGATCGGGCTCAGTTCGCTGCGGTCAGCTCACCCGAGATCGGTGGTAGCGACCATCGACCGTCGACAGTCCACGATCGGTGAGGCGCAGCTCCGGCACCACCGTGGAGCCGAGGAAGCTCAACGCCGCGAACGGATTCTCGAGGTTCGACACCGATCGCCGCCGCGGCAGCGCCGGGTCCAGTCGAGGTGGGCGATGACGTCGTCCACGGGTCGATCGCTCATCAGGCCGGCGAGCAGCAGCGCCAGTTAAACGTCCGCGCCCGTCCTGCACCACCATCCCCGCCGAGGTGAGCGACTCGGGCCGCAGCGACGGCATGTCCTCGCGGACCCCGGGTCGTCCGACCGCCCACCACGACAGGTCGGCGTCGTGGGCGACGGTCGGCGCGATCGCGCCGTTCAGTGCGCCGAAGCCTGGCGATGCCGAAGGCCCGATCCGTCCCGTCGCCATTGATGCCGTTCGATGAGGGCGGCGCGCACGAGCTTCGGTCGGATCGCCCAATCACGCCGTCGGGCCTCGGAACCGATCCGGTCGCCCCGGACCCGATGGCACTGTACCCGGTCGTCTCCGGCTCGACGACAGATCCAGGTCCGAGGGCTCCGGCAACCGCGCCGAGCCGGACCGTGTCGTAGAACGAGACCGGACGAGCCCGTTCCGGCACCGCCACGCCTCGATCGGAACTCCATCCCGGGCGACGACCCGGCGTGGAAGACCTCGGTCGGGCGGAACTGCGCCGAGGGTGGCGAAGATGCAGGTCGGCCTGGAAGCCGGAGCCAGCTGACCGAGGTGCGAAAGTGGTGGTACTGGGCCGGCAGCACTGTCGCCATCGCGAGTGCATCGCGCTCGTCCCAGCCCGGCCTTGACCGCGAGGCGCACGCACTGGTTGATATGACCGTCCCGGCGGATGGCGTCGGGCTCGCAATCGTCGGTGCAGAACGTCGTGCCCGCGGTCCCGTGGCTCGAGGCGCAGCTCGGCAGCAGATGCGGGGTGCGGCTGGCGGGCCGTGGCGAAGGAAGACCCGCATTCCCTTGCGCCGTCTCGGTTGCCGCTTCCTCAACGTTCCGCACTCGTGGTCGGACTCGACCCCGCCGGCGAGGTAGGCGTCGGGTCGCGGCCCGATCCAGGGGCATAGCCGTCGACACGGCGCCAACCGGCGGCGGCGATGATCACCCGGAGAGAACAGATCCCCGTTGACGACCGCCGGGAAGTTCATCACCTCCGCCACGCCCGTGGCCGTGTTCCCCGATCAGCCGGTCCACGTCCCTCGTCGTGAACGTGTGCGCGGCGCTCTCGAACGATGAAGCGGGCACGCAGCTCGAAGCCCCGACCCCGAACGTGAACGGCAGTTCGCAGGCGGCCTCCATCAAGCGCGGTGATGCCGTCGAAACCGAGCACGTTCGCGATCTCGTGCGGATCGCACACCGCAGCGGTAGTACGGTCAGCAGCACGGTTCGCGCTGACTCGTCGGCCGACCCGGACGGGCTGGGGTGCATGTGGGCGTCGATGAACCCGGAGCGTGATCGCCGACCCATCGACGTGCAGCTCTCGCGGGCCTCGCGTCGCCCCCAACCGACGATCGATCCGTCAAGCGATGGCGAGGTCGGTCTCGACCCATTCCCAGGTGAGCGGAGACAACGCGCCCGCCGCAGATGAGCAGGTCAGCTGGTTCTTCGCCCCACGCCGCAACGAGTGCTCGCAACGACAGCAGGGGCGCGCCGTAGG
Organism: Ilumatobacteraceae bacterium; assembly: GCA_041394645.1. Lineage (GTDB taxonomy): Bacteria > Actinomycetota > Acidimicrobiia > Acidimicrobiales > Ilumatobacteraceae > JAWKHV01. The sequence goes on from JAWKHV010000025.1 coordinate 18,839, forward strand.
ACCGATGCAGGCGCGCCTGAGACGCTGGTCAGTCAACGCCCGGGCCGGACGGGCCGGTTCCAACGCCAAAGGGGTGAATTTGACCGCCCCTCGGACCCGAGACGGCCCCAGCGAGTGAGGACTCATCTCCAGTTCGGGCTCGAATCAGGAAGGTTCCAGCTCCGGGACCGGACGCCCGCCGAGCATGCTGATGGCATCCCTCGTGAACAGGTGCTGAGCCCGACCGCCATGACCCGACCGACCCGACTTCTCCTCGTGCTCGGCGCTGCAGCTGCCACCTTGGCCGGGTGCGGCAGCGGCGGCGACCCCTCCGCAACCGGCGATGCTGCCGGTATCTCGGCCATGACCGGCGACACCTCGACGAGCGCCGGGCCGAGCGGCGGGGCGAGCGCATCCACCGGCGAGGAGCAGGACGCCGGGCCAGAGCGGCGTCGGGCATTGGACTGCGGCACAACTGTGCTCGTTGGTCGACATTCCCACGGCGTCGGCGATGTTCACCGGTTCGTCGGTCGTCGAGACGACGGGCATCGACGAAGCGGACTGGTCCTCATGCTCGTGGGACGCCCCAACGCCGACCCACTGGCGCCCGAGTCCACGCTCTACCGCATCAGCAACCGCGACTTCGACGGCGGCGAACTGTGCGACTGCTACGAGGCGATCGACATCCCGGGAACCGATCGGGCGGTCTTCGAACTGAGGACATCATGGCGGTTGGACGACCGGGATCCTCGCCGTCGTGGACGTCAGATCCTGCAGATCGAGTACCAGTCGAGTGCCGCGGGGGAGGTCGTGAAAGTCTGCTCGCCGCGACGACGTGGGCGATGATGCAGGCCGGGTGATCCCCGGCCTGCGGGCCTACGGCCGTCAGCTCCTCGGCCGAACAGCGATCATCGGATCGGCGGCCGACACCGTGACGGTTGCGGTGGAGGCGGCGATCTCCGCGATCCAGATCGCCGACGGTGCCGTCGAACACGTTCGATCCCGGTTCGAGCTGCGAGAACATGGTCGGCAGGCCGATCCGGTCGAGGATCTCGATGAACGGATCCGGGTCGAGCTGCTCGACGTTGACCATCGTTCCGTGTCCCACTCACCGCGGGCCACGAGCAACGCCGCGGCGACGGGCGGAACACCGGCGGTGTAGCTGATCCCCTGCGACTCGACATCCGGCGTAGGCGGCCTGGTGATCCGACACCTGATAAGATCAGCTGGCTTCGCCAGGGCTTGCCGTCCTTGGTGCCCTCACGACGTTGCCGATGCAGGTCTTGCCCGTGTAGTTCGGAGCCAGCGTCACATCGGATCCGGGAACAGCGCCTTGACGACCTTGAGCGGAGCGACCTCGGTGCCGTCGTCGAGCGTGACCGGGAGGTGGCCGAGGAAGCCGAGGGTGCGCAGGACCGTGAACACGTTGATGTAGTCGCCGAAGCCCATCCAGAAGCGGATCGAGTTGGCGTCGATGTGCCTCGACAGCGAGTGCAGCTTCGTCGTGACCGTTTGAGGTACACGGGCTGCTGCCCGACGACCGGCATGTCGGCGATCCGCTTCACCGTGTGGGTGGGGAACTCCTTCCAGTCGCGATCGATCCAGGTCCACACCTTCACGAACTCGCGAAAGTTGATCTCCGGGTCGAAGTTGGTGGCGAAGTACCGGCCGTGGCTCCCGGCGTTGATGTCGATGATGTCGATCGTGTCGATGGTGTCGAAGTGGTGCTTCTGGGCGAGCGCGCAATAGGCGTTGACGACGCCGGGGTCGAAGCCGACGCCGAGGATCACCGGTGACGCCGGCCTCCGCGCAGCGCTCGGCCCGCTTCCACTCGTAGTTGGCGTACAGGGTGGGTCCTCGCACACGATGTCGGGGGTCCTCGTGGATGGCGGTGTCCATGTAGGCGCTCCGGTCCGGAGGCAGGCCTCGAGCACGCTCATGTTCACGAGCACCGGAGCCGAGGTTCATCACGATCTGCGAACCAGTCTCACGGATCAGCGCCTCGGTCGTCGATGTCCATCGCGTCGAGCTGTCGGGCGTGCAACCGGGGCGACGGATCAACTGCGTGATCCATCTTCACGCTGTCGAGGATCGCTTCGGCCTTGGACAGCGTTCGCGAGGCGATGCAGATGTCGCCGAGCTCGTCGTTGTGCATGGCTGCTTTGTGGGCGGCGACGTGGGCGACGGCGCCGGCGCCGATGATGAGGAGATTGCGCTTCATCACGGACCCTTTCGTGACGTTCGTGTGCTGGATGGAACGGCCTGACCGAAGGTGGGACGGGAGTGCGCACGAAGTCGTCGTGCGCGAGCTGCCGACCGTCTCGACCGTTCCGTCGAGCCGGCGAACCGCGATCGTGGGCATGCGAAGACCGTTGAACCAGGTGGTCTTCACCATGGTGTACCCCGCAGCGTCGGCGAACCTCACCTCGTCACCGACACGCAACCGACGGTCCAGCTGGAAGTCACCGAACACATCGCCGGCCAGGCAGGTCCGACCCGCGACCATCACCCGATGATCGCCCGCCGGCGGCGAGCTCACGTTCGGAGTCGTGCGGTAGATGAGGTGGTCGAGGAAGTGGGCCTCCAACGAGGCGTCGACGACGGCGATCGGCACCTCGTTGTGCACGACGTCGAGCACGGTCGTCACGAGCTCGGCCGCCCCGGTGACGGCGGCCTCGCCCGGCTCCAGGTACAGCTGGACGCCGAACTTCGTCGAGAACTCGGCGAGCGCATCGCAGAAGCGGTCGAGGTCGTATCCCGGGCTGGTGAAGGAGATCCCGCCACCGAGCGAGATCCACTCCATCTCCTCGAGCACCGGTCCGTACCGCTCGGCGATCAGGTCGAGCGATGCGCAGATGCTCTCGACGTCGGTGTTCTCACAGTTGAAGTGGAACATCAGCCCGTCGACCAACGGCTGCACCCGCCGCAGCTCGTCGAGGTCGACGATCCCGAGCCGGGAGAAGCGTCGGGCCGGATCGGCCAGGTCGAAGTGCGAGGCGCTCACGCCCGGATTGACCCGTACCCCGATCGACGCAGTCCCGGAGGTGGCCCGGACGACCTCGTGGTACCGCTCGAGTTGGGACGCCGAATTGAAGATCACCTTGTCGGCGAACGACGCGACCTCGACGACTTCGTGGGGTTCGTAGGCGACGCTGTAGGCGTGGGTCTCGCCGCCGAACTTCTCGTGTCCGAGCCGGGCCTCGTAGGCGGAGCTGCTCGTGGTGCCGTCCAGATACCGACTCATGAGCGCGAAGACGCTCCAGGTGGAGAAGCACTTGAGGGCCAGCACTGACTTCGTGCCCGATCGGGCGCGGACCTGCTCGATGATCTGGAGGTTCGCTTCGAGGCGTCGCTCGTCGAGGAGGTAGTAGGGAGTGGTCGGCTCGCTCAATTCGGGTGCTCTCACGTCCTTCGGGATCCGTACAGGGACGTCGCACGCTATCGGTGGTTGCACGCACTCGGGTCCGAGTTCGTCCCGTCGGTCCTGGGCAGTCCTCGACAGTCCGAGCCGTTGGCCCGGCGAGCGACCTCGTAGGGTCCACGGCCATGGGGTTCGAGACACAGATCACCGTGACGGGGCCGTGGCGTTCGCCGGCGCAGATGCTCGCCGAGCAGGAGGTCGCCGGACACACCAGCGTCCATGACGAGGGAACGGCGTCGTCGCTCGGGCTCTCGGGCGCACCGATCGAGGGACCGACCCACTTCAGCCAGTTCGATCCGATCGGCGTGGCACTGTGGGGGACGTCCTGGTTCGAGCGGGGCTGCATCTCCAGCCACTTCCGCACGATGGTGGTCGAGGGCGAGCAGGTCCAGGCGACGGCGACGATCGAGCGGACCGGAGCCGACTCGGCCCGGATCGCAGCCCAGAAGGAGGACGGCACCCCGGTGCTCGCCGGCACCATGAGCGTCGGCCCGGACCATCCGTCACCGAGCTCGAGGCTCGCCGTGCCGCGCAGGGCGATCCCGGCGCTGTATGTGATCGATCAGCTCGAGGTCGGTATGTCGACCGAGGGGCCCGACGTGTCGATGAGCCACGAGGAGCGCAACGGCAAGCTCTATCCGTTCTCCCTCGCCGAGAAGGTCGACCGGATCACCGAGCCACACCCGTGGTACACGCCGGACGGTGGTGCCTCATCGCCGTGGGGCCGGGCGATCGTCCCGATGGAGATGATCTCGGTGCTCGCCCACAAGTCGGGCCAGAACTGGCCGGTGCGCCAGCCGTCGTTCGGGCTGTTCCTCGACCTTCAGATCAAGCTCGTCAACGGTCCGGTGTTCGTGGACCAGACGTACGCGACACGCCGTGAAGTCATTGGGCTGAGCCAGAGCAAGCGGACCGAGTCGTACTGGACGCTGACCACGCTGACCGACACCACCACGGGCCTCGTCGCGCCGGTGCTCCTGCACTCGGGCGTGTTCAAGGAGTCCTACGCCGGCTACCCGACCTCCCCCAGTTGAACGAGCGCGCCGCCGGTCGAGCGCGCCGGTGCACCGATCGAGCGAGTCTGACGGCGCGGGCCAGCGGGTAGGGAACGGCGACGAGCAGGCGAGCGGCCATGGGCCGACCGCCGCGCAACGAGCCGAGAGGACCACGATGCCAGCAAGCGTGGAGCGCCAAGCGCGAACGCCGGTACGAACACATCAACCAGAGCCAGCTCGATCGAGGCGAGGACGAGGACACCGCCGAGATCGCCCACCGTCAACAAGGAGCGAGCTCGGGCCGGAGAATCGGAGACCGCCAGCACGACCTCGACCGAGGGACCTCTCGTCCGAGGCGGCGGGGTGGCCTCGGTCCCACTCCGGGGCTGAGGCCGGACGTACGACCAGCTTACAGCGAGACAAACGAACATCGAGGGCCGGTCGAAAATGAACAAGGCCCAGTTGGAGCGAGCACTGTCTCGCTGAGCAACCGTCGACGATCGTCGGATCACCCTCGTGATCACCAGACCGCCGCTGCTGATCGTCGGCCGGTGTCGCAGGGGGGACCCACCGAGCTCGCTGGGGCGTGAGGAGCCGGACGGCGACGCCCACGACGGCCACCAGACCGCTGGCGATCAGCCCGGTGTCGGCCCAGGAGGCGAAGGGCTGGGCGAAGCGCTCGGCCACTGCGGTCGCCGCCGGCGCCGTCGACACGGATCCCAGCCGTGCGGCGAGCTCCGGTCCCGCCCGATCGGCGGCGATGCCGACGAGCTTGGCGAAGGTTCCACGCCGACGACACCGAGGATCAGGAACAGCATCCAGCGACCCGGCCCGATCACCAGCGCCAGGGCCACCAACAGCGCGCCCAGCACGATGAGGGCGATCGAGGCTCGGTGGAACCGATCGACGAAGGTCCAGATCCTGGGCAGTTCGTCGCGCTGGGCGAGATCGAACCCGGAACGACGGTGTGAGGTCCGGCAGTTGGGCGGCGACGGGGGTCCACCTGCGCCACGCCTTGTTCGATGACCGGGACCGCAGCCGAGAGGTCGAACACGAGTGTCGAGCGGTTCCCGCCCACGAGCATCGAGTGGGTCTCGCGAACCGCCAGATCGAAGATCTGATCGAAGCGCGGATCGGCGAGCACCCGGCTCACGGCGAGGTCGACCACCGAGGCGAACGGCGCGCCGACCTGCTCGGTGATCTGCCGATCGAGTTCGGTCCGCAGGACGGATTGGACCGCGGGATCGTCGAGCGTCTCGTGTGCGGTCGTGACCACGTGATCGGTGTCGAACAGCTGGTCGTCGACGAGCCGCATGGCGAGACCGATCGAGCGCCACCGCGCCGACGAGCGTCAACACGATCGACGTTGTTCGGCGCGCGGCGGACATCTCGCCGATGGTACGGGCCGATCGACCACGCCACGGTTCGGCGGAGGCGTACCTCACCAGGTTCTCACCCGTCGCCCCAACCGAGACGACCGGGGCGGCCCTCCCGTTCGGGAGGGCCGCCTCGGTCAGCAGGTGGATCGGGAGCGATCCGCAAGGATCGCCTCGGTCAGGCAGCGGCGGTGAAGGTGCTCTCCGCCACGGTGTACGTGGTGGTCGACTTGACCGTGGTGTCCACGGCGCTGGCGATCGACACGTCGAAGGTGCCGGCGGCGTACTTCTTGGCGTCGACGACCCACTCGGCCACGCCGACTCCGTCGGAGACGAGGACCTTCTTGTCGGACGCTGTCGCCGACCGTCAGGGTGTAGTACCCATCGCCGGCTCGGAGATGTCGAACCGCACGGTCTGACCCTGTTCGACGTTGGCGCCGTCGCTGTCGGCCGACACGGTGAAGGTCGGCACGGCCTCGATGGTGACCGGCACTGCCACGGCGTCCATCTTCTTCATCTTCGAGGGGACGACCTGGATCTCGTAGCGCCCGGCGGCGTCGAGCTCGATCTTCTTGACCGGGACGGTCAACTCGTAGTCACCCGTGGTCGCCTTCTTGGCGATCTTGGCGACGGCCTTGCCGGTGGAGGTGTCGACCAGGTTGACGTCGACGGGCATCGTGTCGTCGGTTTCGACCGAGACGATCGTGGTCTGGCCCCGGTACAGGGTGTCGTCGTCGACCGAGACCGAGAAGCCGGACGGCTCGGTGATCTCGACAGCGGCGCTGTCGGCATATCCCGTGCCCTTGGTGGAGCCGACCACGCGGATGGCGTAGTCGACGCCGGCGGCGGCCTTGATCGGCATTTCGACCTCGGCAGAGCCGGTGTTCGGCAGACCCTTGGCGATCTTCTTCGCCTTGGTGCCCTGGACGAGCAGGATGTCGACTCGGGAACCGTTGGGACCGATGTTGCTCCAGGTCACCGTCTCGGTGGCGCCTGCGCCCCAGGTGTCGGGCGCCATGACGTGCGTCGTGGTCGGGACGGCGAGCGTGAACTCGTTGGAGTTGAAGGCCGTGAACGCCTCGGTCGTCTCGGTGCTGACCACCGAGAGGTAGTAGGTGCCGTCGGCGACGAGGGTCTTCGACTTCACGGGGATGGTCCAGGCCGTGTCGGCGATGGCGGATGCATCGGCTCCGGTGGCGAGCGTGCCGATCTCGGTGTCGTCGGAGCTGAACACCTTGATGGCGTAGGCCCCGGTGAGGCCGGAGACGTCCTTCTCGAAATGGACGGTCTCGGTGTCACCGAGCTGCTGCGTGCCCTCGACGACGATGTCGCTCGAGGTGATCTCGAACGCCGCCGAGGTCTCGACGTCGACCGCGGTGTTGCCGGTGTCATAGCTGAGCACGACCCAGTAGTCGGTGCCGGCCGCGGCATCCAGGGGAACCAGATACTCGAGCGTGGCGCTCGCGCCGAGATCGGTGTCGGCGGCATCACCGCTGGCGATCACGGTCTCGACGTCGGTGTTCGTCGCACCGATGCCGTCGCCGGCACCGTCGACGAGCTTGACTTCCCAAGCTCCGGTGAAGGCGGCGCCGTCGTCAGCCAGTGTGATCTCGACGACTTCGCCGGCAGCGACGCTCGACGCGACATCGACGGTCACGGACGTCGCGGCGCTCGCCGACGAGGGGTTGATGAAGGGCAGCGCGGTGAGGGCGACTGCGCCACCCTGACGATGCGACGAGTACGGTTCATGGATTCCACTCCCTGGAAAGGGCGGGTGCCGTCCCCACCGAGGGTCAAGACACCACTTGCTTGTAGGTATCCGTCCTGTCGGCACAGTCCCGGGCACGTTCAAGGCCGATCCTCGAAATAGTTCCGAGAGATGTCGTCTGGTGACGGTGCGCAGTGGTGCGAGTGGTGTAGTGGCCGGGGTTGCAGCGGGCCGACGGGGCGCCGAGAACCGTGCGGCGGCCCGGCCTCAGCCGGCGAGACTGGCCGGGTTGGCCGAGACCTCGAGGATCACGTCACCCGTGGCGTCGCGCTCGGCATCGCTCGTCACCGTGAGCTCGTACTGCCCGGGCTCCAGCGAGTCCGGCACGTACCACTCGAACACTCCGGAACCCCCGACGGTCGGTACCCGCCGGGCAAGGAGCTTGGTCGACGAGCCGTCGTCCAGGGTCACGGTCACCGTGCCATCGGCGGCGTCGTTCCACACGATCCGAAACCGTCTGGCCATTCGTCACCTGGTCTCCGCCACTGGAGCTGTAGGCGGGGCGCCGACGATGGCGAGCGGCACGTACTGCACCGGAGCGTTGCGCACGCCGGAGATCGAAACGGACAACGCGCAGCGGTCGTCGGCGATCTCCACCTTCCGCCGGGACCTCGAACGTCAGGTGGTCGCCGTCGGTACCTTCGCCACCTGTTGACCCGCTTGTTGTTCGCCGTGAGGTCTGTGAGTTGGTCGTCGACCTGGACGTCCGGCGGTGCAGCGACGATCATGCTGACCTCTTGGCCCCGGATCGCCGTGCCGTCGCCGTCGAATCCACCGTGTAGCCCTCCGGCTCGACCACGGCGAACTCGTTGCTGACCCCTCGCTCGGCGAGGCTGTTTCGAGCCCGCCGTGACGAAGGTGTAGCCCTCGTCGGTCGCGGTCTTGATCGGCATGGTGAGATCGGCCCACCCGAGATTCGGGACGTTCCTGAGCAAGGTCTTGCGCCGACCGGACGCAGTGACCAAGGAGATGTCCACCGTCGAACCGGTCGGTCCGTTGCTCGTCCACGAGATGACGTCGGTGGAACCGATTGCCCACCCACCGGCCGGCACGGCGATGTCACTGATCGAGGACCGCTCAGGCGGAACGGCATCGAGACCGGCTGCCGTCGAAGGACGCCGGATCATCGATGGAGGTGATCTCACGACCAGGTCCGTCCCGATGAGCGACTTCGCCGCGTTCGGAACGGTCCATCGGATCAGCCCGGCATCTCCGCCGACCTGATCCACTTCGAGGTCCGTCGCCAGCGTCGCCACCTTGACCTCACCGGCATATACGGCCACGTCGGCCGCACCGACCTCGGCCCCGCCGACGAGCGAGATCGTCTCGGTGTCGCCCAGTTGCAGCCGCTCGTCGGTCACCACGCGAGCAGGCGCCGGCGCGATCGAGAATGGCTCGTCGCTGGTGATCGATTCGTAGACGTCACTCGGTTCGCGGCGCCATCGAGGAAGGTGACGGTCACCGAGAACCCGTCGTCGACGAAGCGCTCGTCGTCGACCGGCACCGTGAACTCGATCGGGAGACCGCCGTGGTCCAGTCGTCGCCTCACGCCACCTCGAACGGGTCGAGGTCCGGCCCGTCCAATCCGTCACGACGTACCCACCGGTCTCGTTGCCCCGCTCGGCCCCGATGCTCAACGTTGCTCCGGCCCGCGCTCCGTCGGCGACGAGCACCGACGACTGCCGGTACTGGATCGCGAAGTCGTCGGTCTCGGTGCGCCACGGGTCACCGGCACCGTCGTCGGCACCCTGGGCGAGCACGTAGAAGCTCTCGCCGACCAGGTCGTTGGGGAGCTGATCTCGATCGGCAGGAGATCACCGTCGTCGTCGTAGCGCCTCGAGATGTCGTCACCCGAGGCGAGCACCAGCACGGGAACGTCGTAGGGCACGTCGGATTCGTCGGTGTCCTCGTGGTCGTCGATGACCCCGCGGTCCTCCATCAGCTGGACCGAATAGGCGCCCCCGGGCGCGATGCCGTCAGCGAGGTAGTCGGAGATCGTCAGAATCACCGGCGTAGCTCTGCTTGCTCGATGACGATCTCGGCATGGGCCGATCCGTCGACGAGGAATGGAACGGTGGACGTGGCATCGACGACGGCCGCACCGATTCGGCGCGCTCGGCTCACGATGAACTCCCATGGCCGCGGGTGCGGAGGGTGCGGCCATCCGGTGGATCGGCACAGCGCAGGGATGCTTCAAGGAATCAGACCGATCGAACGCCTCGTGCTCTCGCAGGGTGGCGGCCGACCGGGCCGGGTTCGCTCAGCGCAGTTGTTCGCCGGAGCACGCGGCCTCCCACGGCGCGAGCTTCCAGCCGTACTGCTCCGCACTGCGAGACGCGGAACGCAGCACGGTGTCGGCGCCGGACCACGCCTTCGTCCACCAGGTCGGCCAGGTTCAGCGGTGTGCCACTCGGGTTGGCGACCACGAGCAACTCGGTGTCGCCGAGTCGACGAAGGTACGCGAACAGTGTCGGGTGGTCGGGCGCGAGCATTTCGAAGCTGCCCGAGGCCACGGCCGGTTCCGAGTGCCGGAACTCGATGAGCCGGCGATAGTGCGAGAACACCGATTCCTCGTCGTCGCTGGGCCGCAGCGTTGATCTCGACGAAGTTCGGGTTCACACGGATCCACGGCTCCACCGTGCTGGAAGCCGGCGTACGGCGAGTCGTCCCACTGCATCGGGACGCGTGCGTGATCGCGGCTCATCGCCGCCAGTCCGGCCAGCACCTCGTCCGGGTCCGCCCCGTGCCCGACCGCTTCGGCATAGTGATTGACCGCTTCGAGGTCCCGATACTCGGTGATCGACTCGAACGGCATGTTGGTCATCCCGAGCTCCTCGCCCTGGTACACGTAGGGCGTACCGCGAAGCAGGTGGAGCACGTCCCGAGCGCCTTGGCCGACGCCTCCCGGAACTGCCCGTCGTCCCCGAAGCGGACACGACGTGCTGGTCGTGATTGTTCCAATAGAGGCTGTTCCAGCCCACCTCGGCCAGCCTGTCCTGCCACTTGCCGAGGACCGCCTTCAGCCGCGCCAGATCGAGCGGCAACACGTCCCACTTCGTCGAGCCCTGATCCACCCCCATGTGCTCGAACTGGAAGACCATGTCGACCTCGGCTCGGGCCGGATCGGTGTAGAGCCTGGCCTGCTCGACCGAGACACCCGGCATCTCCCCCACCGTGAGGAAGGCGCCCTCCCGTCGGCGAACACCTCCCGATGCATCTCCTGCAGGAACTCGTGGATCCGCGGACCGTTGAAGACGAACGGGGCGATGCTCCCGTACCGGTGCCCCTCGTGCACGCGCCCGTCGGGGAGATCGGTCACCTTGGAGATGAAGTTGATGACGTCCATCCGGAATCCGTCGACCCCGCGGTCGAGCCACCAGCGCATCATCTCGTACACCGCGTCGCGTACGTCCGGGTTCTCCCAGTTGAGATCGGGCTGCTTCTTGGAGAACAGGTGGAGGTAGTACTCGCCGGTCGTCTCGTCGAGCTGCCACGCCGGGCCGGAGAAGAACGATCCCCAGTTGTTCGGTTCGGCGCCGTCGCGGGGCGCTCGCCACCAATACCAATCGCTTTGGGGTTGTCGAGCGACGAGCGTGACTCCACGAACCACGGGTGCTCATCGGACGTGTGGTTCACCACCAGGTCCATGACGATCTTGATGTCGCGGTGAAGGGCCGCGAGCAGTTCGTCGAACTGCCCGGAGCGGTCCCGAACGTCGGGTCGATGTCGTAGTAGTCGGCGATGTCGTAGCCGTTGTCGTCCCAGGCGACACGTAGATCGGAGAGAGCCAGACCACGTCGACCCCCAGCGCAGCCAGGTGATCGAGCTTCTCGATGACACCACCGAGGTCGCCGACACCGTCGCCATTGGAGTCGGCGAAGCTGCGGGGATAGATCTGGTAGACGACAGCGCTGCGGAACCACGGCTCGGACATGGCAACGAGTCTGCCGTCAGCGAGGCCCGAGCGACGCAGGAAACGCCTCGGTCGGCGCAGGTGGAGCGAGGAGTGGCCGGGACGGTGGCCCCCGGGAAGTCCGGGCGGTGGATCTCGTTCACGATGGTCTTGATCACACCGACGAGCGGCGGAGGACGATCGCCCCGACGACACCGCCGGCCGCCCCACCTGCCACCGCCACCAGGGTGACCCAGGCGGGAAGCGTCGATCGCGGAGCCGATCACGACGGCTGGATGAGGTTGTTCTCCACGAACTGGTAGGCGACAACAACACGCCCGCCAGCACCAGTTGACGGGGCCCGCGACGAGGGCGAAGAGGAGCAACGGGAGCCTGCCGACGAACCCGCCGATCTGCGGGACGAAGTTCCACACGAACGCCCACACCGCGTGCAGCATCGGCGCCAACCCGATGCCGAGGCCGATGGCGATCATGAACACCACGCTGCCGTTGATGGACGCGACGAAGGCTCCCGCCGCGCACTCCACCGAGGGCGGCGCCGGTCACCCCGATGACCCGGGTCGTCTGACGACGATGCCGAGCGGGCACTCTCCGCCGACGGGCCGCGTGCCGATCAGACGGGGGTCCATCGAGCAGGAATGCGATGGCGAGGAGTCCGGTCCAGAACACATCGGCCAGGCGATCGCCGAGAACTGCAGCCACTGACCGGAGTCCCCGGCCGAGCCGAGCCTGGTCGGGAGGTCGTTCATCTGGTCGGCGACCCACACCGAGGCGTCGTGCGAGCTCAGCCATCCTCCGATGACCGGGGCCGACTCCAACGAGGCGACGATGTCCGGGAGGTCCTCGGTCGCCTGCATTGCGGCGTCGGCGCTCGCCCCCGCTCCGGAGACCGCCAGCACCGTCAAGGTACTGACGGCCACGGCGACCACCAGCGCCGCAGGCGTGGGCGTGGTGGAGCCGAGTCCGACGTTCGATCGCAGCGGTCGGTCGGGACAGGGCGACCGCCACGAACGACCCGATGAGCAGCCAGACGATGACGCTCCCTGCTCGGGCGAGCAGCGCCCAGACCAGCGCGCCGAGCAGCGTGGCGGCCACGACGGTGATCACCCCCGGCCAGCCGCGAGGATCCGGAGCGGACCGAGCTCGATGACCTCACCCTGGGCGACTCGCCAACGAGGCCAGCGACTCGACGACGGGCTACGTATGGCCGCGACGGCCATCGACACGAGGACGAGGCACACCGTTGTCCTGGCCAGGCCGCCGAGCGCGATCCGATCGCGATCGCTCCGGCGTGGGCGCTGGCGCCGAGGGCATGGGTGCGGCGGTCGACGAGGCGCCGGCGAACGGCGATGCCGATGACGCCGATGACGAAGCCCGAGGGCCACGGCGACCGTCGGACCGATTCGGCCGTCGGCCACGAGGGCCACGCCGACGATCGGGAGCATGCCGGCGGGGAGTCCCACCATCGGGACGACGAACCAGGCTCCCGCCCACGCACCGAGCGAGATCGGGCGGGCAGCCCGGACACGTCGGCGACCGCAGCGACGGCGAGACCCAACGCGATCGCGAGCACCAGACAACGGCGCACGTAGCCGGCGCCCCCTCGTTCGGAGTCCGCCCACATCTGGCGAACGCCAGCGCGCTCTGGCCGAGGCCACCAACGCACGACGGCGTCGAACATCGACGGTTGGCCAGTAGGAACGTGGCGAGGATCACGACCACTGCGAGGTCGACGAACTGCTGGCCGAGCGCGGTGCTGGTGTCGGCCCCGGCGACGAAATTCGAGGAGGGACCGAGCCACGACGTGAGGGAGGTCTCGATCCCGAGCGCATCGACGGTCCGCCCCAGGAACGAGCCGCTGGGGAGTCGCTCGATCCGTGCGACGAGCAGATCGGCGACGGCCGCCGTCTGGTGTCTCAGGTCGTTGAGCACGACCGTTCCGGCCACGATCACCCCGACGGCGGTGGCCAGGGCCGTGATGACGAGCGACGCGGACTGGCCCACGTGTCGCGCCAACCGACTGCGTAGCGGAGCGAGCAGGAACGCCAGCGCGACTGCGGTCGTGACGACGCCGGCGACATCGACCAGACGTGAACCGAAACGGGCCAGGACGATCAGCCCGAGCACGGAGACCACGGCGACCACGGCGCGCCAGGGCGTGACGACGACGGCGTCCCCCTCCTCGCCGCTCATCGAGTCGGAGTCGTCGGCCGGGTGACGACCTCGATCCACCGGACCGAAGTGCCCCACCCACCCGGCCGACAAACACACAGGGCCTGGTAGATCTGGCTGGAGATCGAGACGTTCCCGTCCCCGATCGGGTTACGTCAACGCGTCGTGGAGCGTCCGCTCCTCACCGATCCAGGGACCGACACCGCTGATCCGATCGACGCTCACCCGCACGACCACACTCGTCGGCGAGTCTCGGATCGCGAGCGGGTGACGGGACAGCCCGAGGTACTTCATCGCGAGACGATCCATGAGGGCCGGATCGGGCCCGTCCTCGATGGTGGCCCGGCCTCGCACCACGAGATGCCGTTGGTAGCCGCGCTCGTTGCGCTCGACGTCCTCGATCGACAGGATCACCTGAGGATCCCGACGAAGATTCCGGGCTTTGTAACTGTCGGTGTGGGTGCCGAACACGATCTCGTCGTCCTGGGCGATGACCCAGACCACCGAGACCTGCGGCGTTCCATCGGCGTGCCGCGTCCACACGTGGGCGACGGCATCTGACCCGAGCAAGGCCTGCACGGGAGCGCTGCTCAACGGCATCGGACTCGACCCCCTTCCGGGTCCGCCGCCGACCCCCCGATCGAGGCGACCCCATGGCACCGTCTCACGGAGCCCGAGATGTGTCAACCGCTCACGGCCACGGCGACCCCACGATTTTGGCAAGGTGTGGCCATGCAGATCCCGAGCGACCACGAACTCCTGGAGGTCGCGCTGGACGAAGCGCGCCTCGGTGCCTCCGAAGGCGGGATCCCGATCGGCGCCGCGCTGTTCGCGGTCGACGGCACGTTGCTCGGGCGGGGCCACAACCGGCGGGTCCAGCACGACGACCCGTCGGTGCACGGCGAGACCGCCGCCTTTCGCAACGCCGGCCGGCAGCGCAGCTATCGCGGCACGACGATGGTGACGACGCTGTCGCCGTGCTGGTACTGCTCTGGTCTCGTCCGGCAGTTCGGCATCTCGCGCGTCGTCATCGGCGAGGCCCGGACGTTCCACGGCGGGCACGACTGGCTCGCCGAGCACGGCGTCGAGGTGGTCGTGCTCGACGACGACCGATGCTTCGAGCTCCTGCAGGGCTTCGTCGCCGAGCATCCGGAGATCTGGAACGAGGACATCGGCGAGTAGACGCGAGAACGGGCCCGGCGATCAGCTGACCACCGGGCCCGTCGTCGACACCCGAGTCCCTCAGGACCCGCGGTGTTCGGTGATCACGGTCCCGAGAACTTGAACGACAGGTCCGGTCCGGCGAGCCGGGCCAGTTCGCCGGCGGCGAGCATCGCTTCGTACTTCGCCATCTCGAAGCGACCAACGACCATCCAATGCACCTCGTCCGGACCGTCGGCCAGTCGCAGTGTGCGCTGGGACTGGTACATGCGGGCGAGCGGCGTCCACTGGGAGATGCCGGTGGCACCGTGGATCTGGATGGCGGAGTCGATGATCTTGCAGACCCGCTCGGGGACCATGGCCTTGACGGCCGACACCCAGACCCGGGCCTCCTGGTTCCCCATCAGGTCCATCGCCCGTGCGGCACGCAGGACCATCAGGCGCATGGCCTCGATCTCGACGCGGTTGCGAGCGATGATCTCGAGGTTCCCGCCGAGCCGGTACAGCGGCTTGCCGAACGCCTCTCGGGTGAGGGCACGCGACGCCATCAGTTCCATGGCCTTCTCGGCGGCACCGAGCGATCGCATGCAGTGGTGGATGCGGCCCGGGCCCAGGCGGACCTGGGAGATCTCGAAGCCCTTGCCTTCGCCGAGCAACACGTTCTCGTACGGCACCCGGACGTTGTTGAACCGGATGTGCATGTGACCGTGGGGAGCGTCGTCGTCGCCGAACACCTGCATGGCGTTCAGGATCTCGACACCGGGGGTGTCCTTGGGGACCAGGATCTGGCTCTGCTGCTGGTGAGGCGGGCCGTCCGGGTTGGTCTTCACCATGACGATGAAGATCTTGCAGCGGGGGTCGCCGGCACCCGAGGCGTAGTACTTCTCGCCGTTGATCAGCCACTCGTCGCCGTCGCGCACCGCGCTGCACGACACGTTCTTGGCATCGGAGCTGGCGACCCACGGCTCGGTCATCACGTAGGCGGAGCGGATCTCACCGGCGAGCAGCGGCTTGAGCCACTTCTCCTTCTGCTCCGGCGTGCCGACCCGCTCGAGGACCTCCATGTTGCCGGTGTCGGGGGCCGAGCAGTTCAAGCACTCCGACGCGATCGGGTTCTTGCCGAGCTCGGCGGCGATGTAGGCGTAGTCGAGGTTCGAGAGGCCCTCGCCGGTCTCGGCGTCGGGCAGGAAGAAGTTCCACAGCCCGTTGGCCTTGGCCTTGGCCTTCACCGACTCGAGCAGTTCGAGCTGACCCTCGCCGTAGCTCCACCGATCGGCCCGGCCTTCGCCCAGCCGGAAGTACTCCTCGGTGATCGGGTCGATCTCGTTCTTGATGAAGCTCTTGACCTGTTCGAAGAGCGGTTGGGCGCCCGCCGACATGGCGAGGTTCATCGCCTCGTCGGTCGCGATGCCCGAGTGCATCCCTGCGATTGCCATCCAGGACCCCCTGAAGATCGTTGCTCGTCCAAGCAATTGGTACCTCGTGAGGCTGCCACATGAGGCGGGCGCGCGCCGCACCGACCGCCCGACGCCCGTCCGTCGGCGGGCAACGGTCCGCACAGCACGTCCGTTTCGGGACGTTCGTCCCTCCAGCGCCGGCCGGGCGGGGCGCAGGCTGGAGGACGCATGAGTCTGATCGATGCCTCCATGACCCTCGGCGACCTGGTGACCGCTCACCCCGAGCTCGCTCCGGTCCTCGATCACCGCCACGTCGACTACTGCTCGATGGGAAAGCGCACCTTGGAGATGGTGTGTTCCGATCGTGGGCTCGACCCGGCGTCGTTCCTGGACGAGTTGACCGGCCGGGCGGCCGACGCTCCCCTGCCCGCGTGGGCATCGATGAACGTCGTGGACCTCTGCGCCCACATCCTGGAGGTCCACCACGTGCCGCTGTGGACCGAGCTCGCCCGATTGGACGAGTCGCTGCAGGATCTCGACAGCGTCCACGGTCGGTACGTCCCGTGGCTCGGTGATGCGGTGTGTTGCTTCGCCTCGTTGCGCTCGGAGACCGAGCGCCACCTCCGGTACGAGGAGCAGATCCTCTTCCCGGCGATCGGCGAGCTGTTCACGTCGGGGCATCTCCCCCACGTGCATTGCCGGACCCTGGCCGGGCAGTTCTCGGCGACCCGCCGGGAGCACGATCACCTGTTCCAGCTGTTCGATCTGCTGCGGCGCGTGGTCCGCAACGCCCGGGGTCTGGCCGGCGAGGAGTCGCGCCTCGCCGACGCCGCTCGGGCCGTCGCCCGCCTCGACGCCGACACGCACCTGCACGTCCACAAGGAGAACAACGTGCTCGGCCCGGCCGTGGCGGTGTTGGAGGAGGACCTCCGGCGTCGCTACCGCTGACGTCGGTCAGAGGAACAGGTGGTAGGCGGGGTTCTGGGTCTCGTCGCGATACGGATAGGCGATGGTGTCGAGGAACCGATGGAAGGCGGCATCGTCCTCGGGCGGCACCTGGAGGCCGACCAGCACCCGGGCGTGATCGGCCCCTTGGTTCCGGTAGTGGAAGAGCGAGATGTTCCAGCTCGGGTGCATGGCGTCGAGGAACCGGGCCAGCGCACCGGGGCGCTCCGGGAACACGAATCGGTAGAGGCGTTCGTCGCGCGCCAACCCGCTGCGTCCACCCACCATGTGTCGGACGTGTTGCTTGGCGAGGTCGTCGTGGGTCAGGTCGAGGGTGGCGAACCCAGCAGCGCGAAACGATTCGGAGATCGACGCCGAGTCCTCGTGCGGAGCGACGGAGATCCCGACGAAGACGTGGGCCGCGTCGGCGTCGGAGATGCGGTAGTTGAACTCGGTCACCGCTCGGGCCCCGACGAGCCCGGCGAATTCCCGGAAGCTGCCCCGCCGTTCGGGGATCGTGACCGCGAACAGCGCTTCTCGTTCCTCGCTCCGTTCGGCCACGAACCGGAGCCGGTCGAAGTTCATGTTGGCTCCGCAGGCGATGGCGACGAAGGTCTGGCCCGCATTCTGGAGACCGTGATCGTCGACGTACTGCTTGAGCCCGGCGACGCTCAATGCACCGGCCGGTTCGAGGATGCTCCGGGTGTCCTGGAAGACGTCTTTGATCGCGGCGCAGACCGCGTCGGTGTCGACGAGGACGAACTCGTCGACCAGCGATCGAGCCAGCCGGAACGTTTCCTCGCCCACCAGCTTCACCGCCGTTCCGTCGGAGAACAGGCCCACGTCCTCCAGTTCGATCCGTTCGCCCGCGGCGACCGATCTCGCCATGGCGTCGGAGTCCATCGTCTGGACGCCGATCACCCGGATCTCGGGACGGAGCGCTTTCAGGTACGCCGCCACGCCCGAGATGAGGCCGCCTCCGCCCACCGCGACGAACACCGCGTCGAGGGCACCCTGATGCTGGCGGAGCAGCTCCATGGCGATCGTTCCCTGCCCGGCGATCACGGCCGGATCGTCGAAGGGGTGCACGAAGGTGAGTCCTTCGGCCGCCTGCAGTCGGGATGCCTCGGCGAAGGCGTCGGAGTAGCTGTCGCCGTGGAGCACGACGCGCGCGCCGTACGAGCGGACCGCATCGACCTTCAGCGCCGGGGTCGTCACCGGCATGACCACCGTCGCCGCGCACCCCATGCGGCGGGCGGCGAGCGCGACGCCCTGGGCGTGATTGCCGGCGGACGAGCAGATGACGCCGGCGGCGAGCTCGTCGGCGGTGAGCCCGGCGATCTTGTTGTAGGCACCGCGCAGCTTGAAGCTGAACACCGGCTGGGTGTCCTCGCGCTTCAACAGCACGGTGTTGCCGACCCGCTCGCCGAGGCGGGGCGCCGGATCGAGCGGGGTCTCGACGGCGACGTCGTAGACGCGGGCGGTCAGGATGAGTTGGAGGTAGTCGAGCGGCGTCAGCGACGTCACGCTCACAGGGTGACCTCGATCAGCCGCGGACCGTTCGCGGCCATCGAGGCGGCGAACTCGCACGAGAACGACTCGACGGTGTCGACCTGCACTGCGCTGACGCCCATCCCTTCGGCCAGCTTGACCCAGTCGAGGTTGGGGTCGTCGAGATCCATCAACGGCAGGCGGGTCGCGACACTGTCGAGTGCTCCGGTGCGGACCAACTCGACCTTCAAGATGGCGTAGGCCCGGTTGGAGAACACCACCGTCGTGACGTCGAGCCGCTCGCGAGCCATCGTCCACAGCGCCTGCAGGGTGTACATGCCGCCGCCGTCGCCGGTGAGGCAGACCACCTTGCGATCCGGACAGGCGACCGCAGCGCCCGGCGCAGGGCAGGCGAAGCCGATCGATCCGCCGGTGAGCGCCATGGCGTCATGCGGGGCAGCAGTGCGGCAGGCGAGCCAGGACCGGCTGCGTTCGTCGCGCCCTCGTCGACGATGGCATTCTCGGGCAGGTGCCGAGCGATGGCCTGGCCCACGCTGAACTGGTGCAACGGACCGGTCGGCTCGTCGGGTCGGACGAGATCGACGACCGACGCAGCGGCGGATGCCCTGATCGCCGGCGAGCGCCCGAGGCGCAGCGACACCGTTCTCGTGGGCGTGCGAGAGGTGAGACCTCGGTGCCGTCGGGAACGCACCAGCTCGCCTTGTCCGGGTAGGCGAAGAACGAGACCGGAGCCTTGGCCCCTGCGAGGACCAGGTGGGACACCCCTGGAGTGACGCCACGATCTCTTCGGCGAAGTACGGGAGCTTCTCGATCGCGACGAGACCGGCTCCGCGCCGGATCCGTGGCATGAACGTGTCGTACAGCAGCCGTACCTCGGTCGTGGCGGCGATCCGGGCCAGCGCATCGAGCGCTCGGGGATCGTGGAGTACGGCGCCGCGCAGCAGGATCGCGGGACGACGCCGTCGCGCAGTGCGGCCGCCGCCGCCTCGACGGCCCGGCTCGACACCGTCCCGGGAGCGATGGTCGGGAGGGCGGGGCCGGACCCTCCGCGGGCTCCCACGCAGTGTCCGCCGGGAGGATCAGCGTGGCGATCTGGCCCGGCGGCTGCGTGGCAGCCTGGATGGCCCGGGCGCCGTCGGCAGCGACGGAGCGGGCATCGGGCGAGGACCGCACCCACCCCGAGACGGGACGGGCGAACCCGATCACGTCGGCGGCCAGAGGTGCGTCGTACTGATGGTGATAGGGTGGCGTGGTCTCCGACGATGTTGACGATCGGGGTGTCGGCGCGCCGAGCGTTGTGCAGGTTGGCCAGACCGTTGGCCAGGCCCGGCCCGGTGTGCAGGAGCGTCGCGGCCGGTTTGCCGGCCATCCGTCCGTAGCCGTCGGCCATCCCCGTCACGGCGCCCTCGAAGAGACCGAGCACGGCCCGCATCTCGTCGGTCTCGCCGAGCGCGGTCACGAAGTGCATCTCGGAGGTGCCCGGGTTGGTGAAACACACCTCGACCCCACCGTCGATCAGGGTCCGGACCAGGCTCTGCGCACCGTTCATCGAATGCTCCTCGTGCTCGCTCACGACCGCCGAGTCTCACACAGCAGCCACGACGGTCGGGGCTCCGGGATCGGACCAGGCCCAGACTCACGGCCGGGACGGGACGTAGGGTCGCATCTGTGCAGCGGCCCGCGAGCGAGTTCGTTCCTGTCCCGGATCGCGGGCGACGCTTTGAGCTCCCGGCGGGTCCGGCTGGGTGACGTCGATCCTGCCGGTCACCTGCGGCTCGACTCGATCGCGCTACTTGCAGGACGTCGCCGCCGACGACGTGGAGGACTCCGGTCTGGCCAGCGCGTTCCGGTTGGGTGGTGCGCCGGACGATGATTCGCGCCGGTGCACCCGCGGTGCTGGGCGAGGACGTCGAACTCACCACCTGGAGTTCGGGATTCGGACGATCGTGGCCGAGCGCCGAACCCGGATCAGCGGCTCCGGCGCCCACATCGACGCGTCTGCCTCTGGGTCAGGGTCGACGCCTCGACGGGCCGCCCGACGCTGCTGGACGACGACTTCCACCGGCTGTACGGCGAGGCAAACGGCGGGCGGCGCGCCTCGGCGCGACTCGAGTTGGCTGCCGCCGACGCGGACGCCGAGCCCGAGCCATGGCCGCTTCGAGCCGTCGATCTCGACGTGCTCGGCCACGTCAACAACGCCGTGCACTGGGCCGTCGTCGAGGAGCTGCTCGCCCGCTCGGGGCAGGAGCGCCGCGGCATCGGCGAGGTCGAACATCCCGCACCCATCGCCGGTGGCCGGCCGGTCCTGCTTCGTCTCCGTGCCGGCGAGGGCCTGGGATGGTTGAGTCCTCCGGCACGACCTGCACCGCGACACGGTGGACCGCCGCAGTCTGAGCGGCCGCTAGCGTCCGACGCGATGAGCGATCCCAAATCTCCCGAGGTCATCGGCGCCGCGTATGCGGAGCTTCGCGAGCGCGTGTCGACGCTGTTGCGTGAGCTTCCCGAGGACGCGGCGTCCCGGCCCGTCCCGCATTGCCCGAAGTGGACCGTTCGAGAGCTGGCCGCTCATCTCGTCGGGGTCCCCGACGACGTGTTGAACGGTCGTCTGGAGGGGGTGACGACCGAGGCCTGGACCCAAGCCCAGGTCGACCGCCGCGCCGGCGTTTCGCTGGCCGATCTCGCCGATGAGTGGAATGCGTTGTCGGCGTTCGACGGCGTGTTGCCGATGATCCCACCGCCGACCAACGCTCAGGTCGTGTTCGATTCCGTCACCCATGAGCACGACCTCCGGAACGCGGTCGGGATGCCGGGCGGGCAGGACTCGCTCGCCATCGCGGTCGCCCACGCCTGGCTGCTCGACCGCACGAGCGACGCCGACGAGGAGCTGGGTGCGGCAGTGGCCGCGAGCCCGGCGTCGCGGTTCGATCTCGTGCGCGCCCTGTCGGGTCGCCGGACCCTCGCTCAGGTCGCCGAGCTGGGCCTCGACCCGCTCCGGGTCGAGGCGATGCTCGAGAACTTCCCCGTGGAGATCGTGACCGAGCCCATCGAGGGCTGAGTCGAGGCCGGCTCGACGGAGCTCCGGTTGCGGGAGCGCGGAGCGATCTCCACCACCCGTCTCGTCAGCCGGCGAGCCGGGTCTGGCGGGTGGTGGCGAGCAACCTGCCGTCGGGGAGGTGCACCGTGCCGTCCTCGACGGCGAAGCCGTCGTGCGAATGGAACGCGTGCATCCGAGCGGCCAGGAGGCCGTCGGTTCCGAGGTCCCACTCCCGGCCGGCGACGTGGACCTGGAGGGAGTACTCGATCGTCACGGCACGCGATGGTCCCGTCGTTCGGGTGAACACGGCAGGCGGGAAGTAGTCCCCGTACATCAGCAGCCAGGCGCTGTCGACGATCGCCCCGTCCAACGGCCGACTCCACGCCAGCCACTCGGCCCGCTCCGCTCCGCCGAAGAGCTGCGTGGACGGATGGAGGTACGTCTCGACGTTGTTCACGTGAGCCGGCCGCTCACGATCGAGCCGCTCGGCATCCGGCGGCATCGGGGGTGACGGCATCGCGTCGGAGAACTCGACCCCGTCCCACGGTGTCGAGTGATGGAACCGGGCGACCGTGGTCGTCTTGCCGTCCTGTGTCGTGCTCGCGTGGGTGGTCACGAGCGACCGACCCCGGCGCACCACGTCGACCTCGATGTCGAGGTCTCCGACGACGGTGCCGCTCACGTAGCCGATGGTCGCGGCCCGCAGTGAGACCGAATCGTCCACCCCGTCGGACGCCAGCTGTCGTTCGACGGCGGCGAGGGCCAGCGCGGCGACGACCCCGCCATGCACCCCCTGGAGTGCGGTCCAATGTTCGTGGGTCCGGCCGCGGAAGCGCCCACCGCTCAGGTCGTCGAGTTGCAGATCGGACACCCAACTCACGAGCGACCACCGAAGGACGAGCAGCGGGACGCACTGCGAGGATCGGCGGCGAGACGCGGGTCTGTGAGTTGCTTCACGCAACTCACAGTAGACTACCATCGGCCGGGCCGGGCCGCAAGCGCTCGGCGGGTCGGAACGGCACGCGGGCGGGCAGCGGTGGTCCCGCGCCCCGTCGTCACCCGTACGATTCGACGATGGCGTTCGAGACCATCACCGGATACTGCTGGCCCCAGTCGGCGACCGCAGGAGAGACTGGTGTCGCTTCACCTGTCCTCCCGGAGGGACGGCCGGTCTCGGTCGAGATCGCTCGCGCCGGCGTGACGCGCGACGTGGTGTTCTCCGACTCGTCGATCCTGGCCGACCACCACCCCACCGCCCGATGCGGCGAGCCAGGGCTGCGACTGGCCTGCGGCGATGAGTCTCTCCATCGACGAATCGTGGCGTTCCGGGTACTACGAGGTGCTGATGGAGATCGACCTCGGCGGGAAACGCCGGCGAGGTCATGCGTTCTTCGTCGTGCGTCCTCGACCCGGTGTACCGACCGCACGCGCTTGCTCGCCCTGTCGACGAACACCTGGCATGCCTACAACGACTTCGGCGGGCCGAACCTCTACACGGGCGGTACGCAGGTCTCGCTGCAACGTCCGATGTCGCCGGGCTACCTTTACAAGCCGCTGGGCCTGGCCGTCGGGTGACGGGCACCGCACCGCCGGATCCGCAGAACGCGCCCACGTGGGATATCTCCAGCTGAACCATCTCTCGCCATGGGCGGGTCGGCAGGCTGGCCGGACTGGGAGTTGCCGTTCCTCCAATGGGCCGAACGAAACGGCTACGAGATCGACGTGATCACCAACGCCGACCTCGAGGACCACCCCGAACTGCTGGCGAACGGCGACTACCTCCTGTATCTGTCCGTGGGCCATGACGAGTACTGGTCAGGACCGATGCGGGACACGGTCGAGGCCCACATCGCGGCCGGCCGGAACGCCGCGTTTTCTCCGGGAACACCGTTCTGGCAGGTTCGGATGGAGGATCGTTCCGACGCTGGGCCGGCTGCGACGATGGTCGGCTTCAAGGGCCGGTTCAAGCACGATCCCGTGTTCGGCACCGAGCGTCAGGGGGAGCTCACGACCATCTGGTCCGACCATCTCCTGGAACGACCGGAGAACGAGATGACCGGAGTCAGCTTCAGTCGCGGCGGCTACCACCGGATCGGGAAACGGGCGACCCTCGGTGCGGGCGGCTACACGATCCATCGCGCCGGCCACTGGATCTTCGAGGGCACCGGGCTCGACTACGGCGACGTGCTCGGAGCCGCCGCCGTCACGGTCGGTTACGAGTGCGACGGCTGCGACTTCACCTACCGCGACGGGCTTCCGTACCCCACGGGCGTCGACGGCACGCCGGCCACGTTCGAGATCCTCGGCACCGCCCCGGCCGCCCACTTCACCCGCACGACCGCGGCCCGGCCGCCCGCGCCGCACGAGCCGAGCGAGATCGAGTTCATCGCCAGCCGCCTGTTCGGGACGAAGGATCCCGCTGACGTCGAGCGGATCGCCCACGGACACGCCGTGCTCGGCTCGTACACCTCGCCCGCGGGGGGAACCGTCGTCACGTCGGGGAGCACCGATTGGGCCCACGGCCTCGCCGGCCGGGACCCGCACGTCGAGAACATCACCCGCAACATCCTCGACCGCCTCGGTGCTCGTTGAACCGTTCCCGGTTGCGCGCTTGACTGGGCCCGTGTTCACCCCGTCGGAGGAACGGAATCGGAGGATGCTGCGGGCGCGCGATGCCATGGACCGCGACTTCGCCGGGCCGCTCGACATCCGCGCCCTCTCGTCGATCGCGTGTATCTCGGATGCCGCCTTCATCCGAGCGTTCAAGGAGACCTTCGGCGAGACCCCGCACCGGTACCTCCAACGCCGTCGCATCGAACGAGCGATGTACCTGCTGCGCGCCACCGACGACCCGGTGACGGACATCTGTTTCGCGGTGGGCTTCTCCAGCTTGGGCTCGTTCAGCCGCACGTTCAAGGAGATCGTCGGCTGCGCGCCGTCGAGTTTCCGGGGCCAGAGCGCGGCGATGCCTGCGGTCCCCACGTGCTTCGTGAAGGCGTGGACCCGGCCGAGCAGTTTCGGAGAAGCGAGCTGAACTCGGCGTTCGTACGATCGTCGCATGCTCCAATCGATCTCTCGTTCCTCGATCTTCGTCCTCGACCAGGACCAGGCCCTCGACTTCTACGTCGGCAAGCTCGGCATGGAAGTGGCCGACGACATCGACCTCGGGTTCATGCGCTGGCTGACCGTCCGGGTCCCCGGCGATGCCGCCCGCGAGATCCTGCTCGAGGTCCCCGGTCCCCCGATCATGGATGACGCCACCGCCGCAGCGACCCGTGAGTCGCTCACGAAGGGCGCCATCGGGGGCTCGTTGTTCTTCACGTGCGCCGACGCTCTGGCGGTGGCGGCGACGCTTCGCGAGCGAGGCGTCGAGTTCATGGACGAGCCGGAGGAACGCCCCTACGGCATCGACTTCGGCATTCGGGACCCGTTCGGCAACAAGCTGCGGATCGGGCAGATGTTCGCCGCTCCCGGCGCCTGATCAGGGGGTGGCTGCAGGCGTGTCGGCGCGAACGGGACGCAGGACGAGGAGATAGCCGACGACACCGGCCACGCCGAGGGTGGTGGTCTGGGCGTTGAACAGAACTCGCGCCGAGAACACCTCGAGGAGGAGGCCGGCACCGATCGAGCCGATCCCGGCGCCGATGGAGCCAGCCGCCCCCATGAGCCCAGCCAGGCGACCGCGCACGGCGGGCGGACACAGCAGCTGTGCCGTCGAGGTCGTACCGATCGACGCAGTCACGTTCGGGAAGCCGGTGAGCCCGAACAGGACGAGGAAGACCCAGAAGGTGGTGGTGACCGCGACGGCGTTCACGAAGCCGAGTCCGATCACGAAGAAGCTCAGGTAACCGACCACCATCACCTGGGCCGGATGGAAGCGTTTGGCGACTCGTCCCACGACGACGGCTGCGACCATGCCACCGAACGCCGAGGTGCCCCGAATCAGACCGATCTCGGTCCCGCCGCCGTCGAGATAATCGGCGACGAACACGATGAAGATCACCGGGAACGCGGAGAACGCGATCGCCGCCAGTCCACGCACGAGAACGAGGGCAGCCACCGGAGGGAGGGACCTTACGACCCTGATTCCGGCGCGAACCGACGTGTCCGTCGACTCCTCCTCGGCCGTGCCACCAGCCGCGAGCACCTCGGCGCGATCGCTGATGCGCGTGATCGCGATGGCGGCGACGACGAAGGTGAGCGCGTCGGCGACGAGCACCGTCTTGATCCCCCCGACTGCGACCACGGCACCACCGAGGGGCGAACCGACGAGTCGGGAGAACGCCCAGCCCGACGCGAGGAGCGAGTTGAGCTCGACGAGCCGCGCGTCGTCGACCAATCGTGGCAGCAGAGCGAACGACGCCGGATCGTTCAGCTGGCGGATCACGCCCTGGATCACGGTCACGAGGTAGACCGGCCAGATGCGACCGGGCTGCACGGCCAGCAGCGGCAAGAGTCCGACGGCCTGGGCCACGTTGGTGCCGAGCAGGGTTCGACGCAGCGGCCACCGATCGGCGAGACTGCCACCGATCGGTCCGAGCACCACTCCCACGAGCAGTTCGATCACGTAGACCGCCGCCGTCTTCAGCCCAGAACCGGTCTCGAGGTACACGTAGACCGGCAATGCGATCTCGAGCATCCAATCCCCGATGTCGTTGACGACACCGGCGCCGAAGATCAGCGCGACGTCGCGCTCGCGCCACAGCGCGGATCGCTCCATCGACGCAGACTACGAGTGGCCGTCGCTCGGTCCTGAGTCGATTTCTCCGTACGACCTGTCGGGGGCCGAGCTCAGGCTCCCCCGAGGCGGACGCGTGAACGGTCGAACACCTCGCCGGCGAAGACGTGGAGCGGCTTGCTCGTCGAGCCGCTGCTCCCCCGAAACGACTGCACGGCACCGTGATCGTCGAAGCGGAACCGATACCGCTCCCCCGGCGAGTGGTACCCGCTCGCCGAAGCCACACGGAGGGTGGAGTCGTCCACGACGTCGAGCACGATGGGGGTGGCGCCGGGATCCGGCACTCCGAGTGGGATCTCGTGGAGCCGTCCGCCGAGCACCACGAGGTCGGTGACGCCCCACAGGGTCGCGTACCGGCCGCAGAACCGGGCGAGGTCGATCGATTCGCCCGCAGGATCCGGCGTCGCGGTGTCGGCGAGTTGGAGGAACCGCAACGCACCGGCCGCATACCCGAGCGCGGGGCCGTCGATCGCGTTGGTGAGCACCGAGACGGCCACCTCCTCGACCGGATCGAACCAGGTGCGCGTGATGAACCCGGGGAACCCGCCCCCGTGGCCGACGACCCGCCGCCCCGCGACCTCGGCGACGGCGAAGCCCAGGCCGTACTGGGTCTCGTCGCCGACGTCCCACTCGTCACGCTGCATGAGCCGATGCGATTGGCCGCTCAGCAACCGACGGTCCTCGGCGAAGTGCGCCGACGCGTAGCGGACCAGATCATCCGCGGTCGAGGAGAACCCGGTCGCGGCGGCCATCGCTCCGGTCGTGATGTGGTCGATCGGAATGCGCTTGTCGCAGTACGCCAGCGAGCTGTAGCCGGTGGCATGGTCCTCGACGTGGTCGAGCTCCGGGGTGGTGCGCTTCAGCCCGAGCGGATCGATGACGGCGTGGCGGACGTGATCGGAGTAGGTCGAACCGGTCACGTGCTCGATGACCTGTCCGAGCAAGGCGAAGCCGACGTTCGAATACTTGAACCGCTCGCTTCGCGAGAGCACCTTCGAGTCGGCATCGCCGGCGAGGTCGAGCAGTTCGTTGAGGGTCGGGAACCGGCGGGAGAGCTGCCAGAAGTCGCCGTCCGATCCATCGCGAACCAGGCCGCCCGCATGGCCGAGCAGCTCTCTGATCGTCACCGGCGAGACCGCCGCGTCGGCGAGTTCGGGCACGAGTTCGCCGAGACGATCGTCGAGGCGGACCTTGCCCCGCTCGACGAGCTGCATGATCGCCGTCGCCGTGAAGGTCTTGGAATGGGACGCGACCCGGAACCGGTGCGTGGTCGTCATCGGAGCGCCGCGTTCCACGTCGGCGAGTCCGCAGGCCATCGACAACAGCAACTCGTCCCGGTAAAGGATCGACGCCTGGACTCCCGGCACCTCGGTCGGCCTCGCCGCCGGAAGCGCACCCAGGGCGGCAAAGGCGTCGGCGGCTTCGAGCACCGTGGAACGTCGGAGTCCTGTCACATTCTCCGACCGTACTGCGCCCGCTCGCCGGCGCCGAACGCCGGCCGGGGGCCCGCACCTCGGCTCGGCCGGGGTCGCGGACCGATGAGAGCATCGGCCGGTGGAAGCACACCTCGCAACGCTCTACGAAGCCATCGCCGACGCCGTCGGTGACCGCCCCGCCCTCATCCATGGCGAGGCCGTCCGCTCGTGGCGGGAGGTCGACGAACGGGCGGCTCGGTTGGCCGCCGCGTTCGGTGCGGCCGGGCTCGGCGTCCAGTCCAAGGTGGCCTTCTACCTCTTCAACGGTCCGGAGTATCTGGAGGCCGAGCTCGCAGCGCTCAAGGCGAGAGCCGTCCCGGTCAACGAACTATCGGTACCTCGACGCCGAGGCCGTTCACCCTCGTCGAGAACTCCGATGCCGAAGCGCTGGTGTTCCATTCCTCGCTGGCCGATCGGGTCGCACGGGTCGCGGGCCAGCTGCCGCAGGTGACGCTGTTCGTCCAGGTGAGCGACGACGACACGTCGGTCATCGAGAGTGCCCACGACTACGAAGCGCTCATCGCCGCACACGAGCCGATGGAGCGGATCGAGCGGTCACCCGACGATCTGTTCCTCCTGTACACCGGCGGGACCACCGGGATGCCCAAGGGCGTCATGTTCCGCAACGGTGGTCTGGGCCACGGCCTTCGCGTCGGCGCCCTCCTCCAGGTCGGGCGGGATCCGCTGACCTCGTTCGACGACGTGTCCCTCTCCGTGGCGCCTCCCTCGCTCCCCACGAACGGCTCGTCACCGCCCCGTGCCAAGCTGATGCACGGCACCGGGCTGACGCTCGGCGCGCCTGTTCCCCCAGGCGATGGTGGGGCCACCGTCGTGACCCCCACGTCAGCAAGCTTCGACGCCCACGAACTGCTCGCCGCTTTGGTCCAGCGGCACGGGATCACCAACCTCAAGCTTCGTCGGCGGATGCGTTCTCCAAGCCGATCATCCGAGCGATCGACGAGGCGAGCGAAGCGGGAACTCCTACGCGGTCGAGTCGATCCAGCGCATCTATTCGTCCGGGGCGATGTGGTCGGCGGAGGTGAAGCAGGCGTTGCTGGAGCGGCTGCCGAAGATCGCGCTCCACGACATCATGAACTCGAGCGAGGGGGCCATGGCCACCCAGGTCACGTCCCGGGAGTCGTCCTCGGCGACGGCGACGTTCGTGCTCAACCCCGACCACACGAGTGTTCACCGAGGACGGGCGCGAGGTGGAACCGGGATCCGACGAGGTCGGTTTCCTCGCCGCGGGCGGCAGCATCCCGGTCGGGTACTACAAGGACCCGGAGAAGACCGCCCGCACCTTCCGCGAGATCGACGGTGAGCGGTACTCGTTCCCCGGCGACATGGCCAAGGTCGCCGCCGACGGAACCATCATCCTGCTCGGCCGAGGCAACCAGGTCATCAACACCGGCGGCGAGAAGGTGTTCCCGGAGGAGGTGGAAGAAGCGGTCAAACGGGTGCCAGGGGTCGTGGACTGTCTGGTCGTCGGGGTCGACGACGAGCGATTCGGACAGGCCGTCACCGCCGTGGTCTCGGTCGAGCCGACCGCATCGCTCGACGCCGCTGCGGTCATCGCCGCCGTCAAGTCCGACCTGGCCGGCTACAAGGCCCCGCGTCACGTGGTGTTCGTCGACGTCGTGCCCCGGGCCCCGAACGGCAAGGCGGACCATCGCACCGCCCGCGAACGAGCGCTCGCCGAGCTGGGCGGGACTTCGGCGAGTCGGGTCGTCAGCGAACGACGTCGTAGACCTGCTTGACGATCCCGTTGCGGTAGGCCTCGCACTCGACGAGCGCGAGCTTGACCGCATCGACGTCGGATTCGCTGAACAACCGCTTGCCCGCGCCGAGCAGGACCGGGAACACCAGCAGCTGATACCGGTCGACCAGCCCGGCGTCGGAGAGGCCGGCCGCCAGCGTCGCGCTCCCGTGCACGAGGATCGGCCCGCCCTCGGTCTGCTTGAGCGCTGCGACGTCGTCGACCGAGCGGAGAATGGTGGCGGGCCACCGCTCGTCGTCGCGCTCCATCGTGGTCGAGACCACGTAGCGGGGCATGGCGTTGTATCCGGCGAAGTCGTCCATGGTCGGCCAGACCGGGGCGAACTCCTCGTAGCTCTGGCGGCCGAGGAGCAGGGCCCCGGCCTCCTCCTGTTCCCGCCCCTTCATCTCGTACGCCTCGGGTACGAACTCGATGTTCTGGAACGTCCATCCGGCGCTGCGGTGGGTCCCTCCGCCGGGAGCCTCCATGACGCCGTCGGCGGACAGGAACGTGGTGACGATCAAAGGACGCATGAACTTCTCCTGGGGCGGTGGTCGGTGCTCGTCGAGCCGGATTCGGCAGCTTGCCTCACGCCATCACCACGAACCGACATCGTCGAATCGACCGTTGGACCGGAACTTTTCCGATCCTTCAGTCGACCGTGGCGTACCCCGCCCCGGCGTCGCCGCGGCCGGCACCCCGTACGCCGTCAGCGCACGCGACGAGATCGGCGAGGAAGTCCTCGATCACGGCGACGTTGGCCCGGCTGACGGTGGCGTGCAGCGAGTCCGGCGGGCCTTGTCGATCGAGATACCAACCGCGCTCGCCGAGCGCCGCACCGAGGGCGAAGACATCGAGCGGATCGGGCGAGGCACCGTCGGACGCCATGGCCAACAGGTGGAACCGGCTGTCGCCGAGGATGCGCAGCCCGTCGATCGAACCGACCGTGGCACGGATCCGTGCGGCAGTCGCGAGCACGTCGCGAGTTCGTTCGAGATAGCCCTCGATTCCGAGATGCTGCATCACGGCCCAGGCCGCAGCCATCGGAAGGCCCGATCGGGTCCCCTGCAGGTTCGGCGAGCCGTAGGCGCCACCGAGCCAGCCGTCGAACATCCAGGTCTGGTACCTCCGGAGTTCGCGGCTCCGGTGGAGGATGACCGACGCTCCCTTGGGGGCGTATCCCAACTTGTGGACGTCGGCCGAGATCGAATGCACGCCCTCGACCCGGAAGTCCCAGGGCGGCACGTCGTGGCCGAGGCGCTCGACGAACGGCAGCACGAACCCGCCCATGCAGGCATCGACGTGGCAGTTCGCTCCGACCGTCGAGGCCAAGGCGGCGATCTCGGGAATCGGGTCGACGACGCCCTGCGGGAACTGGGGTGCGGAACCGACGACGAGCACGGTTCGCTCGTTGACGTGTTCGGCCATGGCGTC
The DNA here is from genome assembly GCA_041394645.1 of Ilumatobacteraceae bacterium. Taxonomy (GTDB): domain Bacteria; phylum Actinomycetota; class Acidimicrobiia; order Acidimicrobiales; family Ilumatobacteraceae; genus JAWKHV01. The sequence goes on from JAWKHV010000025.1 coordinate 49,915, forward strand.
GACATCCGCCGTCCAGTCCGCACGCACCGCAGCGGTGTGGATGGGCATGTCGAACAGGTGCGCCGACTTGTGGAATGCGGCGTGGGCCGAGGCCGCGACCACGATCTCCCCGTGGGCGATCCCCCGCTCTGCCCGCCCGCGCTCACGCGCCGCGAGTACCGCGCACTGGATCGACTCGGTCCCCCCGCTCGTCAGGAACCCGGCCGCGTGCGGCAACCCGTGGAGCAGGTCGGCAGTCCACTCGACCACGTCGTTCTGGATCTGGCGCAACGACGGGAACGCCGCCAGGTTCAGGGCGTTCTCGTGGAGGAACATCATCGCGGCGCGCTCGGCCACGTCATGCACGCTGGGCCCACCGTCGAACACCAGCCCGAACGTCCGGCCCTCCTGCCAACGCACGTCGTGCTCTCGCAATGCGTGCAGTTCGGCGATCACCTCGTCGACCCCACGTCCCCGTTCTTGCATCCCCATCGCCCGATGCTCGCAGACCCGCCGTCGTAGGGTGAGGTCCGACGACCCGGCAACCCGTCCTGCGCTCGCCTCGGCCGTTGGCCGGGACCTCCTCGGGACCCGATGTCGAGCCGGCGGTCACGTCTCCGTCGTTCCTCCCGACGGCCGAGACCGGTCGACCGAGACCCAGGAGCAACCGATGAAGTTCGTGATCCTCATCCATTCCAATCCGCAGCCGTGGGGCCACCCCACCTGCGACACGCTGGCCGAGTTCCAGGCCTTGCCCCCCGAGGAGCAGGCTCGCCTCGGCAAGGAGTTCGACGACGTCCTGGCCGAGATGACGGAACGGGGTGAGTTGATCGGGGGTGAGGCGCTGGCCGATCCGCGCTCGTCCACCCTCTTCCGGTACGAGGGAGGGGCGCGGGTCTCGGTCGACGGTCCCTACGCCGAGACCAAGGAGCAGCTCGCCGGCTTCTTCCTCATCGACGTGGCGTCTCGCGAACGGGCCGAGGAGGTGGCGGCCTACTTCTCCGGTCCGGGCGAGACGGTCGAGTTGCGCCCGGCGATGTGGCCCGGTGGCTCCGACGAGTGACCGATGACGTCGGGCTGATCTGGCGCGAGCAGGCGCCGCTGGTCCTCACCGCCCTGCTGCGACGGTCGCGGGATTTCGACGCCTGTGAAGACGCGGTCCAGGACGCGCTGGTGGATGCGGCGCGTTCCTGGCCGCGATCCGGCGTGCCCGACGACCCGCGAGCCTGGCTCGTGCGGGTCGCGTCGCGCCGGCTGGTCGACCGCCACCGGGCCGAGGCGGCCCGCCAACGCCGCGAACGGGTCGTGGTCGATCCCGCCGCGACGGCTCCGGCCGCGGATCAGCCGTGCGTCGTGGTCGACCACGACGACACGCTCGCCTTGATGCTTCGCTGCGCCCATCCCGACCTGACCGACGCATCGCGGATCGCCCTGATCCTGCGTGCCGTCGGCGGGCTGTCGACGGCCCAGATCGCGGCAGGATTCCTCGTTCCCGAGGCGACGATGGCCCAGCGGATCAGCCGGGCCAAGGCCACCCTCCGGCAGGCCGACGAACCACTGCCTCCGGCCGCGCCCCACGACGTGGCCGCCCGCCTCGATGCGGTCCGTACTGCGCTGTCGCTGATCTTCACCGAGGGTCACACCACCTCGGGCGGCGACCGATTGCTGGACCTCGATCTGGCCCGCGAAGCGATCCGGCTCACCGAACGGCTCCACCGCGCCCTGCCCGACGACGGCGAGACGACCGGGCTGCTCGCGCTGATGCTGCTGGGTGCCGCTCGGTTCGACGCCCGGTCCGACGAACAGGGCGAGCTGATACCGCTGGAGCACCAGGATCGACGACGGTGGGACAGGGCGATGATCGCTCGCGCCGTCGCGATGCTCGAGTCGACCCTGCCCGTCGGCCCGGTCGGGCCCTTCCAGCTGCAAGCGGCGATCGCGGCCGTGCACGCCGAGTCCCCGACGGCGGAGACGACCGACTGGCGCCAGATCACGGTGCTCTACCGGATGCTCGACCGAATCGCGCCCTCACCACCGGTTGCGCTCAACCTCGCCGTCGCCGTCGGGATGGCCGACGGACCGCAGGCGGGGCTCGAAGCGCTCCGCCGGATCGAGTCCCCGGTCCTCGAGCGGAACCATCGCTTCCACGCCGCTCGCGCCCACCTCCTCGAACGGGACGGGCAACGCGAGCCCGCCCGAGCCGCGTTCCTTCGGGCGGCGGAGTTGACCCGCAGCATTCCCGAGCAGCGCTACCTGCGTCGGCGGGCGGAAATACGCTGAGCCGGACCGGGGGCTCAGCTACCGTGACCCGTGTCCTTCGCCGCCGACCGCGATCGCTTCCACGCCGGACTCGCCGCTGCCGCCGGAGTCGACCCCGCCGCGTTGGCCCGGGCCGGCACCACCGTCGCTCCTCGATCCGACCGGGCCGGATCCGGAGCGATCGCAGCGTATTGGGCCGGTGCCCACGCGATCTTGTGGTGCGACCCGGCGGTCGCCACCGACCTCGGTCCGCTCGCCCACGACGAACGGACCATCGGTCGACAGGACTTGGCGGAATCGCTCGCGGCCCTCGGCTTCGAGCTGTTCGCCGAGGCGGATCAGTATCTGCTCCGATCGACACCGACCCTGCCACCGCTCCCCGACGGATACCACCACCGACGGTTGCGCGCCGAGGTGGCCGAACACGTGGAACTGATCCGAGCCTTCACCGGTCGCAACGATCCCGACGACGTCGAGGAAGCCGCGCTCGACGACCTCGAGGACTACTCGGAAGTGGCGATCGTCGTGGTGGTGGACGACGGGCCGGACGGCGAACATCTGGTCGCCTACGCCTCGGCCCAGGTGTGGGACTGGGATCCCGGCTTCGGGGACATCGCCGTGCTCGTCCACCCCGACCATCGCGGCCGTGGCCTCGCTGCGTGGTGTGCAGCGGCGTGCGTCCACGACCTGGTCGCGATCGGCCACGTACCGCTCTACCGGCACGAATCGACGAACCTGGGGTCCGCCGCCGTGGCACGCCGGTTGGGCTTCGAGCCGGTCACGTCCCTCGCCTACCACCGCAGGACATGACGTGGGACGCCCGTGGCCGGCGCTCGGGTCAGGAGATCGGTGCCTTCCAGCGGTTGAGGTAGGTGACCTCCGCCGCCGGCCGACGCGGCGCAGGGGTGAACGTGTCACCGGTGTAGTAGCCGACGGGCAGCAGACAGACCTGCGTCACGGAACTCGGGATCCCGAGGTGCTCGGCCACTTCGGCTTCGTGCTCGAGGTGGAACGTGGTCCAGGCGGACCCGATTCCCCGAGCTCGTGCGGCCAGCTGGAAGCTCCACACCCCGGGGACCACCGATCCGTAGTACGCCGCCGCACCGCCCTGGGAGTCGACCGGCGGACGATCGAGCCGCATCGCGAGCACGAGCGCCGGGACCTCGGCGAGGTGGTCGACGAGGAACTCCGCCGAATCGATCACCTTCTGGCTTCGATCATCGCTTCGGGCTTCGGCGTTCATGGCGAGGTACGGACGACCGACGGCAGCGAACCGCTCGGCGATGAACGACTTCGAGGCCTCGTCGTCGATGATCATCCACCGATTGCGCTCGAGATTGCCGCCCATCGGCGCGTGATTGGCGAGCTCGATGCACTCGAGCAACACCTCGTGTTCGACGGGACGGGTGAGGTCCAGACGCTTGCGGACCTGCTTCGTGGTCGTCAGCAGTCGGTCGATCTCATCGAGGTCGAATCCGGTTCTGTCGTGTCGTGCCATCGCGGCAGTGTGCCAGCGCCCGGCCCGACCCGGCGAGGCGTGGAGCGGGTCCGTCAGCGACGGGCGGCGCGCGCGGCCTTCGTCGCCGCGCCGAGCTCGGTCTTTTCGCCCATGGCCACCGTGCCACCGGCTGCGTCTTCGAGGTGGGCGCGAACGAACCACTGGAACTGTTCGAGTTGGGCGATCTGGGCCACGACCATGTCGTGGGTGATCGCGTCCAGCTCCTCGAGCTGGTCCAGCTCGCCTCGGGCGCTCTCGATGACTCCGTCGTAGACGAGGTCGAGGGCGGCGAGGTGCGATTGCACGTCGGCGCGTCCGAGTTCGTAATCGTCCCAGCCGCGCGTCGAGGCGACACTGCCGGGAAGTCCGTTCGGGGAGCTCCCGAGCGTCGCGATCCGTTCCGCGGTTCCGTCGACCATCAGCTGGACCGCGGCGTACTGCGGGTCGAGCATCTCGTGCACGCCGATGAAGGCGGGACCGACCACGTTCCAGTGGACGTGCTTGAGCGTGAGCGACAGGTCGACGTACGCAACGAGGCGACGTTGAAGGATCGCGGCGATCTCGGCGCCGTCGGCCCGCTCGATCCCGGGCACCGTCTTGGCGGTTTGTCGGGTCGAGGAGACCGACGAGACGTTCTCGGAGGTGTGGCGGCGGCCTCGTCGACCGTGGAGGACGAACGACGGGGCGCTTGCCGCGGCAGCCGGCTTGGCGGCTCGCTTGGCACTGGCTCGCTTGGCACTGGCTCGCTTGGCACTGGCTCGCTTGTTGGACGGGCGGGTGGAACTGGCCATGGGGGAACTCCTTGTGGATGGCGAATGGATCGGTGAGTGGGGAGGATGTTGGTGGACCGCGGCGGCGTCAGGACGCAACGCGCACGACCGGGCCGGACCGGTCGAGGTCGGGGTGTCGGTGTTCCGAACCAGGGTCGGCCGCGTCAGGGTGGTCTGCTGCGCCGCCGCTCAGCCGCTGGCGGGTGCGCCGGTCCCGATGGCGGCCGGGCATGACCGATCGGAGCACCGAGGCCGCGAGTGCGGGGACGAGGTCTCCCACGGGTCGCGACGCATCGACCGGTGTCGACGGTGACAGATACTGCTGGATCGCGACCGACGACGCGGTTTCGTCGCTGAGGACCTCACGAGGGCCCGACGTCGCGATTCGGGTCAGCACCCGCAGCTCGCCGAGCGCCCGCTTCCACGTGCGGTCCGCAGCCGGGAACCGGCGATGATGGCAACGGTGGCCGCGGTCGCCACGGGCCAGCCGGCTGAGCCGGCGACGGGCGCTCCAGCGGGCGAGGCTCGCGGCGCCACCGACGAGTGGTTGGACGAAGGGCAGCCCGGCGATCACTGCCGGAACGGGCACCGGGCGATCCTCGTAGGCCTGGACGTGGGACAGCGCCGAGGCGACGTCGTGGATCTCCGGGAGGTCCGTTCTCGATTCGGCCAGCCGCTCGACGAGCTGGTCGCTGATCGCCGAGACGGCGGAGTCGGGAAGGGAGCTGAGACGCACCGCAGGTGTCTGCCCGACCGAGCGACGGTACAAACCCGATCGAGCGAGTCCCGTTGCGGTGGCGGGTCGCGATGCGCGCGGTGGGAAACTCCGCCGATGGACACGCTAACCACCCGCCTCGATGACGGTGTCCTCGTCGTCACCCTCGATCGGCCCGAGGCGCTCAACGCCTTCAGCATGCAGATGATGGACGAGCTGTGCGAGACCTTCCTGGCCGCGGCGGCGGACCCGTCGGTCAGGGTCCTCGTGCTGACCGGGTCCGGGCGGGCCTTCTGCGCCGGCGCGGACCTGAAGGAGATGGGGACCGGCGTGGTGTCCCGCCACGGTCTCGACGGATTCATGGATTCGATCATCGACTTCCCGAAGCCGTACCTGCTCGCGGTGAACGGGCTCGGCGTCGGCATCGGCTGCACCCTGGTCGGCGTGGCGGACCTCGCGTTCATCGCAGACGGCGCTCGCCTCCGCTGCCCGTTCACCTCCCTCGGTCTCTCGGCGGAAGCCGCCAGCACCTACACGTTCCCGCTCCTCATGGGTCACCAGCGGGCGTTCTGGATGCTGCAGTCGTCGGAGTGGTTCTCGGCGGAGCAGGTCGTGGCGGCGGGGCTCGCGTTCGAGGTCTGCGCGCCGGAGCACCTCATGACCCGGACGATGGAGCACGCTCGTACCCTCGCCGCGCTGCCCACCGACTCGCTCGCCGCCAACAAGCGGTTGTTGATGGGGGCCCGCCGCGAGGGGCTGCGCGATGCCGTGCGGCGAGAGAACGAACAGCTCGCCGTCCTGGCGGGCGGGCCCGCCAACCGCGAGGCGCTGCGTGCCTTCGCCGAGCGGCGACCGCCCGACTTCACCTCGGGGCGCTGACGCGCTCGGGTGATCGCTGCTCCACTTCGATGTGACATCTTGTAACAACGGTTCGCCCGAGCGGACCACGATCGCCCAGGGGGTGCAGATGAAGGTCGACGCTGCGGGAGCCGGACTCGACGAACGACGACTCGGCAACATCGCCGAGCACTTGAATCGGCGCTACCTCGAGCCGGGCAAGATTGCCGGCGCCCAGGTCGCGGTGGTGCGGGACGGCGTGCTCGGCTACTTCGAGAGCTTCGGCGAGCGGGACCGGGAGCGATCGGTGCCGGTCGACGAGGGGACCATCTGGCGGCTCTACTCGATGACCAAGCCGATCACCGGCGTGGCGATGATGACCTTGTACGAGCAGGGTCATTTCCAGCTCGACGATCCGATCCATCGGTGGATCCCGGAGTGGCGGGACATGACGGTCGAGGAGGACGACGGAGCGGGCGGTACGCGCGTCGTTCCGGCCCACCGCGCCCCGAACGTTCGCGACATCCTGTCGCACACCTCCGGCATCGGGTACGGCTTCGAGAACAAGGACCTCGTCCTCGGTGAGCGGAGCTGGTTGGCCGACCACGACCTGGAGTCGATGTCGAAGGCGTTCGGGGCGTGGCCGCTCCGGTTCCAGCCCGGCACCAAGTGGCTGTACTCCCACGGGATGGACGTCGCCGCCCGGCTGGTCGAGATCATGTCGGGCCTGCCGTACGACGAGTATCTCCGCCAGGCGATCTTCGAGCCGCTCGGCATGGCCGACACGGAGTTCTGGGTGCCCGGCGACAAGGTCGACCGTTTCGCGGCGTGCTACGGGCGCAACGGGCGCAAGGAGCTGGTCCTGGTGGACGACCCCACGACCAGCACCTACCTCCGCAAGCCCAAGCTGTTCAACGGGGGCGGCGGGCTGGTCGGCACCACCACCGACTACGTCCGCTTCTGCACCATGCTCGCGAACGGCGGCGAGCTCGACGGTCGTCGGATCCTCGGCCGCAAGACGATCGAGCTGATGGCATGCAACCACCTCGCCGGCGACGGTGACATGGCCGACTTCGCGCTCCCGCTCGGGTACGGCGAGGTCGGGTTCGAGGGCCGCGGCTTCGGTCTGACCGTGGCCGTCTCCAAGGGGCCCCGCGCCAGTGGGATCGTCGGCTCGGCCGGCGAGTTCATGTGGGGCGGCGCCGCCTCGACCAGCTTCTGGGTCGACCCCGCCGAACGGCTCACGGTCGTGTTCATGACCCGCGCTGTTGCTGTCCGGCACCTTCAACTTCCCTGCTCAGTTGCGGGCGCTGGTGTACGGCGGCGCTCACGTGATCGGAGGAGTGGAAGGATTCGGGTCATGACGATGATCGATCCGGCCCCCGCAGACACCCGACGCGATCGAGTTCTTCTGGATCCCGTGTGTCCGTTCGCCTGATCACCTCACGCTGGGTGCGCCAGGTGAGCGCCGCCACCGGTCTGAGTGTGGACTGGCGGTTCATCTCGCTCCGGCTGCTCAACAAGCACAAGACTACGGCACTGAGTTCCTCGAGGGCTACGAGCACGGGCACACCGCGCTCCGGATGCTCCAAGCTGCGGCGGTCCGAGCCGAGCACGGTCGACGCTTCGACGCCCCCGTGACCGCCTATGGCGAGAGCTACCGGGATCAGCAGCCAAGAAGCGGGATGCGCACCTGGCTGTCGACCACCGAGCACGTCATCACCGAGGCGCTCGCCGCCGCTGGGCTCCCGACGCTTCGCCGATGCGCTCGACGACACCTCGGGATCAGCTCCTCGACGACGAACTTCGCCCTGTCGAGGACCGGGCGCGACGTCGGGACCCCCATCATCACCTTCCACCGGGACGGCTCGACGGATTCGGCCGGACCGCGGAGCCTGAGCTTCTTCGGCCCGGTCATCTCGCGGGTGCCGTCTCCCGAGGATTCGGTCCGGCTCTGGGACGCCGTGACGACGTTGGCCGAGTTCCCGGGGTTCGCGGAGATGAAGCGCTCGCTGCGTGAAGCACCCCAACTCACGATCCTCGGATCCAAGCCCGAACCGGTCGAGGAGGACTGGCAAGGCGGCCATCGTCGGGGCCATCTGCCAGGAGACCGCGCCGCCGAGTCGGAGTGATCGCGCCCATCGACCAGCCCGGCGGTCCGCGGTTCAGGTCGGGTCGCGCTTGAGGTTCGTCGCCAGCGCGTGAGCGACCGAGGCGAACCGGGTGTAGTCGGCGATGCCCAGCACGGCAAGGGCCATGTTGTGAGCGGCTTTGCCCGTCGCCAACGCGTCACGGTCGTGGCGGCAGATCCTGGCGACCCACTGCTCGACCAGCGCGTCCAACTGCTCCTCGGGCACGCTCCGGTTGACGATCCCGAGCTGTTCGGCGGTCGGTCCGTCGAAGGTCTCACACAGCAGGAGCAGCTCCCGGGCCCGCTTGGGTCCGGCGGCGACGATGAGGCCGGGCAGGTTCGGCGTGTTCCCGGCGTTCCCGAGCCGTTGCTCGGTGTGGGCGAACTGCGTGCCGTCGGCGCAGAGGGCGAGGTCGGCACACTCGACGAGATACAGGCCCATCCCCACGCAATGGCCGTGGACCCGGGCGATGATCGGCGTCGACGAGGTCTGCACGGCGTCGACGACCGCCGCGAAGCGCCGCTCGATCGCCAGCCGTTCCCGTTGGCTCACCCGAGGCTGACGTGGTCGGCCGGCGACGGGGTGCCGATAGGCGGCGGCGATCTCGTCCAGATCGTCGCCGGCGCAGAACGAGGCTCCGGCGCCGCGCAGGACGATCACCTTGATCGCGTCGTCGGCCTCGGCGTCGTGGATCGCCTCGGCCAGCGCGGCGAGCCCGGCGAAGGTGAGCGCGTTGTGACGGTCCGGACGGTCGAGCACGATCGTTCGCACCGCGCCGTGGGTCGAGGTCGAGATCATCTCCTCACCCTGGCAGACGCCGCGCCGAGGCGAGCGACCGACGACGCCGGCGCATGCACCCGATCGGATTCGGGGTCAGCGCCGCCGACGACCCCGGCGGTCGCCGGGAGTCCGAACAGTTCTCGGCAGTTGTCACCGAGGAACCGACGGCGAGCCCGACCGGCGGGGAAACATCGACGAAGCGCGTCGAGGTCATGCAGGACGTACTCGGGGGTGTGATCGGCATGGGGGAAGTCCGACGCCCACATGAACCGTTCGACGCCGAACCGTTCGGCGAGCGCCGGGATGGTCCGCTCGTCCGGATCGCACGAGATCCAGCAACGGGTCCGGAAGTAGTGCGACGGCGGCTCCTTCAACGGCACCCGTTCGCCGATCGCCGTGTGCGAGTAGACCGCATCCATCCGGTCGAGCCAGTAGCCGATCCAGCCTCCGCCGGATTCGAGCACGAGGATCTTCAGATCCGGGAAGCGGTCGAACACTCCGTAGTCGAACAGGGTCGAGAACTGATGGCGCACGCCATCGGACGCCTGGACCGAGGCGGTGAGGCGAAGGTCTCGCACGTGCTCCCACGTCCCCATTCGAGTTCCCTTGGTCCACTGCGGCTCGAAGGTCGGATGGAGCGCGAGGGGAACACCGAGATCCTGCGCGGCCGCGAAGACGGGATCGTTGTCGGGATGCCCGAACGGCTTGGCGAGGTGGGTGAACGGCGCCACGAACCCACCGACCGCACCAGCCCCGACCGCTCGTTCGAGCTCCCGAGCGGCGCCCTCCGGGTCCAACAGCGAGAGGTGTGCGGCCGCGAACAGCCGACCTTCCCCCTCCGAGCACCAGTCGGTCACCCATCGGTTGTAGGCGCGGCAATAGGCGCCCGACAGTTCCGGGTCGTCCAGCTCGGCCTCCCAGAGCAGGCCCGTGGTCGTGTAGATGATCGCCGCGTCGATGTGCTCGGCGTCGAGGTACTCCAAGCGGGCCTTGGCGTCCGTCGCCGGCAGCGGCGCGTGGTTGTCGTAGGTGATGTCCGGATCCTTGGCCATCACCGCCAGATCGGGCCGGCCCATCGCGGCGAGCGTCGACGGGAACCCCCGGCGCGACATCTTGGACCGGGTCCGGTCGATCTCGAGCTCGTCGAGTCCGTTCTCGTCACGCACGACGCGCAGGGCGCGATCGCGATACTCGGGTTCGAGGTAGCGCTCCCACAGGTCGCTCGGCTCGAGGATGTGGCCGTCGGCATCGACGGCTCCGTCGTGCGACAGGCGGTGCGTCTCGTACGTCATCGTTCCCTCCCCAGGGTCCCCGGCGGGACCTTAGGGCGGGGGATCTGACCGCCGAGACTCGGAGCGGTGTCCGAATCGAGCCGGGCTGGAGGGTTCAGACCGCGACGACGTCGACGGCTTCGAGACCCTTGCGTCCTCAACGGCGAACTCGACGCGTTGGCCGGTGTTGATCTTGGTGAGAGCACGCTGTGGTGCACGAACACGTCCGAACCGTCGTCACTTCAGGTGATGAAGCCGGCCCTTCCCTGCGTGGAAGAAGGGGACCGTGCCAGCCGAACGAGTGCCAGCCGAACGAGTGCCAGCCGAACGAGTGCCAGCCGAACGAGTGCCAGCCGAACGAGTGCCGTGCTCGCGGTGAGCCGTGATCGGCTTCAGGCACCGTGCGGCGCGGCAACCGACTCGCCTGCGGCGGGCCGCGATCCGGACGGCTTCGATCCACCCGGCTTCGACGCGACTGGCCCACCCCGGCTTCGCCGCGGTCTGCTTCGTGGCCCGGGGCTTGTCGCCGGTGACCCGCTCGGAGTCGTCGGCTTCGATGCCGGGTCGCAGCCGGCTTCGGGGCCGACGCCCGAGCCGCCGTTTCCCGGTCCGATGAGCGGGTCGTGTGGTCGAGGTCGGCCAGCGACGGCGAACCGATCTTCCCCGTCACCCCGATCGCCCGCTGGATCGCAGCGACGTCGCGCCGGTGCTCGGGCTCCACCAGGGTGACGACCACGCCGGTGGCACCGGCGCGAGCGGTTCGCCTGAACGGTGCACGTAGGTTGCGGAGTCGGCCGGAACGTCGAAGTGGACGACACCGGCGACGGCATCGACATGGACTCCTCGAGCCGCCACGTCGGTGGCGACGAGCGCGGCGACGGATCCGTCGGCGAACGCCTTCAACGCCTTCTCGTGCTGGCTGGCTCCGGCCATCGTGGATGGCCGCCGCGGTCACGCTGACCCGGTTCAGCTGTTTGGTGAGCCGATCGGCGCCGTGCCGGGTCCGGGTGAACACCATGGTGGACCCGAGCCTCGTCACCACCTCCGCGGTGTGCGTCGGTCGCTCCGTGCGGTCCACCCGCCAGAACACGTGCTTGGCGGCGGTCATGTCGGGACCCGCCGGGCCGACCTCGTGACGGACCGGCCGTTGCTGGATGGCCTCGGACAGCTTGCCCACCGCGCCGTCGAAGGTCGCCGAGATCATCATCACCTGGCGGGGCTGAGCGGTTCTGCCGACCAGCCGCTTCACGGCCGGGAGGAAGCCCATGTCAGCCATGCGGTCCGCTTCGTCGATGATCACCTGATCGACCTCGTCGAGGTGGACGGCCCCCATCGACATGAGGTCCTCGAGCCGGCCGGGGCAGGCGATGATCGCATCGACGCCGGCGTTCAGGGCCTTGCGTTGGGCGTCGTAGCCCACGCCGCCGTACAGCGCGACGACCTTGCGCCCCGGGCCTGTGCGAGGGGCCGCACGACGTCGGCGATCTGCTGGGCGAGCTCACGCGTCGGCACGAGCACCATCGCCGTCGGGCGGATCCTGCGTGCCTTGGTCAGATTGGCGACCATCGTGGCAACCCGGAAGGCGAGGGTCTTGCCGGAGCCGGTCGGGGCACGACCGGTGACGTCTCGCCCGGCGATGGCGTCCGCGATCACGGCGGCCTGGATCGGCGAGGGCGACTCGATGCCGTCGGCCGCGAGGCGCGCGACGAGATCCTGCGGCACGCCGAGCGCGCCGAATGTGGGGGGATTCATGTGAGGGGTACTTCCTGTTTTCGGTCTGCAGATGCAACCGACGATCGGAAGGCCTGCACGCCCGGATCACGATGACCGACGGACACGAGCACGCTATCGGTACCCGGTCGGATTCCCTCGGTGACCAACGCCGCTCGCTTCGGGCGGATCACACCCGCCTGGTTAGCTTCCGCAGACGAGAGCGAGCCACGAGCAAGGGGAAGATCATGCAGATCGTGCAGGGAGAGACCGCAGCCGTCGTGACGGGGGCGGCGTCCGGCTTGGGCCGTGCGACCGCGTACGCGTTGGCGGCAGCCGGCGTGAAGGTGGACCGTGTTCGATCTCAACGAAGCCGGCGGTCGGACCGTCGCCGAGGACATCGGCGGCCAGTTTTGGTAAGGTCAACATCCTCGACGAGGACAGCGTCGTGGACGCCTGTGCTGGCCCGCGAGGCGCACGGCCAGGAGCGATCCTCGTTCACTGTGCGATGGCGGCCCGGGGTGGCAAGACCGTCGGCAAGAACCGCCAGACCGGCGAGTGGGTCCGCCTCTCGACCGAGGACTACGTGCTCTTCGTGGCCGAAGGGATCCTCGTGGCGAGCTACCGGTCGCGCCGCTCTCGGCCCTCGGCATGGTGCAGCACCTCGAACCGCCGAAGACGGCGAGCGCGGCGTGATCACCCTGGACGGCATCCGTCGCGCGCAGGATGCCCAGGTCGGCCAGGTGGCATACGGCTCCCCTGCAAAGCCGGCGTGAACGGACTCGTGCCCTGATGGCTCGCGACCTGATGAACGAGGGCGTGCGTGCCAACTCGATCGCCGGGCATCTTCGCCACGCTGCCGATGCTCGGGTCCCGGAGAAGGTGCTCGAAGTGCTGAGCAACCTCGTGCCGTTCCCGAAGTTATCTCCGGCAATCCAGCCGGAGTTCGGCTCACTCGTGCCCGAGCTGGTGCGCAACACCTACTTCAACGGCCAGGAATATCCGCCTCGACTGCCATCCGGATGCCACTGCGCTGAGCCATCTGGTCGATCGCCGGAATTCAGCTGCGTGAACAGCCTGGAAATGTGGCCGTCCCGTGACCTGATCGCGGCTAGGCGGGGGATCCTGAATCCCATCTCCGATCGGAGTCACGATGCGATCGACCCTTCCGTCATCCCCTGGTGTCGGGGCCTGGCTGGCCGGCTCCTGCGTTCGTCACCGTTGGGTCGTCATCGCAGCCTGGATCGTGCTGCTCGTCGGCGTCAACGTGATCGCCGGGCGCAGTCGGGCCCGGATTACTGACTGACTTCACGCTGCCCGACAGCGAATCGAAACAGGTCCAGGAACTGCTGCTCGCCTCGGACCCGAATCGTGCCGGGTTCGTCGCACAGATCGTGGCGAAGGACGAATCCGGCTTCGACGATCCCGCAGTGCGTGAGGCGCTGCAGTCGATCTACGACTTCGGAGGCGCAAGGCGACATCACTGTCACGACACCGTTCGAGAACCCGGCGCAGATCAGTCAGGACGGCACGATCGCGTTTCGCTCAGCTCGACATCGCCGACACGAGGGAGTTCCAGGAACTCTTGGACCTGGGGAGCGAGATCCAGGACTTCGGAGACTCGGTACCCGCCCTGCCCGGGGCTCGAGATCGAGCAGTACGAGGGGACCTCTTCTCCGAGTTCGAACTGCCGGCGAGCGAGTCTACGGCCCTCATCGCCGCCGTCGTCATCCTCATCGTCGCGCTGGTTCGGTACCGCCATGGGGCTCCCGATCGGCGTCGCCTGTTCGGTCTCGGGATCGGCTCGGCCCTGGTCTCGTTGGGCAGCAACTTCATCTCCATGCCTGACTTCACCTTCGGCGATGGTGGCGATGTGACCGGCCTGGGCCGGCATCAACCGACTACGCGCCATCGTCACGCGGTACCGGGAAGGCTTGAAGGCCGGACTCGACGTCGAGGACGCCGTCGTCGACGCCATCGACACGAGCGGGCGAGCGGTGTTGTTCGCCGGTACTTCCATGGTCGTGATCTCCTTGATGGCCTGTTCCTCATGGGCCTCGACTTCGTGCAGGGCATCGCGCTTCGCCTCGTCGGCCGGCGTGCTGATGATGATGGCCGGATCGTTGACGTTGTTGCTGGCCCTGCTCGGCTGGGTCGGCCGGCGGATCGATCACCGCCTGGGGCGGCGCTCGGCGCTGGTCCTCGCCGTGTTCCGCTCGATCCTCGCCGTGGTGACGGGGACGCCGGGCGCGCGGCCTGCCCGGCGCGGTCGTGATCGTCGTGGTCAGCTTCTTCGTCAAGCCGTTGCGCCGACTCGTTCCGCCTCGCACGAGCGCCTCGGGAACAGAGCGTCTGGTATCGCTGGAGCCGGGTCGTGCAACGCCGTCCCTGGCCGGCCGCGCCGCCGTCGGCTTGCTCAGGTCCTGGCGCCCCCCTGTTCGCGCATCCGCTGGGGTTCGGCGACTACGGGAACTATCCGGAGGACCAGACGGTGCGGCGGGCCTACGACCTCGTCGCCGAGGGTTTCGGCCCGGGACCAACGGTCCGTTGTTCCTGGCCGTCCAAGGTGAGGCCGCCCTGATCCATGCCCTCGATGCGTTCGTGAATCGGCCTGGCCAGACCGACGACGTGGCTCGTTGCCCCGAACCCGATCTCGGAGTCGCTCGCCCGGTGATGTGTATCCGCAGAGCGCGCCTCAGGACGAAGCCACGACCGATCTCGTGCACTCGCTGCGGCGACGAGGTCATCCCGGCGAGCGGGGTCGACGCACTCGCGGCGGGCTCACCGCCGGATCGGTCGACTTCGCCCCGTACATGGCGGGGCGGATGGCACTGCTCATCGGCGTCGTGCTCCTGCTGAGCTTCGTCTTGCTCATGGCGGTGTTCTGAAGTGTGCTCGTCCTGCTCAAGGCCGGTGCGATGAACCTGTTGTCGATCGGTGCTGCCTACGGGATCACCGTCGCCATCTTCCAGTGGGGATGGGGCCGTGAGCTCATCGGGGTCGACAAAGCCGCCCGATCGAAGCGTGGGTTCCGATGTCTCTCTTCGCCATCGTGTTCGGGCTCGATGGACTACGAGGTGTTCTCCTCTCCCGGATCAGCGGAGGAATACGACCGCACCGGAGACAACGCGTCCGGTTGCCGCCGATGGCCTCAGGCCACGGCACGGGTCATCACCGCCGCTGCGCTGATCATGTTCTTCGTCTTCTCGGCCTTCGTCCTCGGTGACGACCACCACAGCTGAAACTGTTCGGTCTCGGCCTGGCGATCGCGGTCTTGGTCGACGCCACGATCGTCCGCATGATCCTCGTTCCGCCACGATGGAACTGCTCGGCGACCGCAACTGGTGGATTCCGCGCTGATCGACCGGATCTTGCCGGCGATCGAGGTCGAGGGGCACCGCCACACCTCCGAGGACATCACCCTCCGTCCGACGACCTCGTCGCCACGCCCGGGACGTCGTCGGTTGACCTCCGGCTCCGGCGGGGAGGCTCGGGCATGGGCCGCCGTCGGAATCGCCATCGGAACCGTGTTCGGCGTTATGTTCGTGTTCGTCAACTCGGGTGACCCGCTCCCGACCGGCGACACTGCTGCTGTCCGCTGCCGCTGCGGTGGCAGCGGTCACCATCTTGCTCGCAGCACGGCTGAGCGAGGCGGCGGCTCGCCCTCGCCTCGTCGGCTCGGCGCACTTCATCGAGAGCTGACCGCGAACGCCGGCCGCGAGGCCATGCTCGGCACCGGCTACCGCTGGGTGGTCGTCGTCGAGTTCGTCGTGCTGTTCGTCGGCTTCCAGGTCATGCGGTTGTTGGACGCGCCGCCCGAGGCCGAGTGGCGTGGGTGGCGCTCGTCGTCGGCGTCCACTTCCTCGCCTCGCTCGGGTCTGGCGGAGCGCAGCGTGCTCGCTCCCGGGGTCGCGCTGAGCGGCCTGGGGGCGCTCGGGCTCGGTCTGGCCACCACCTCGAGCGCAGAGTGGGTGCCGTTCGTGAGCGGCGTGCTGTCCGGCGCGGTGTTGCTCCTGACGAGCCTGACCATCACGTCGCTTCGGCGGGTGGAACGGGCAGGCGGCACCACGGGGTCCGAGTGGAGCGAAACCTCATCGGCCCGGTGAGCGGTCCAGGGCGCCGATGTCCCAGAACAGTCCGGTCATCATGCGCAGCCCGTCCCGCACGAGCGGGGCGAGCAGATGTTCGTCCGGCGCGTGTTGGGAGCACGCGGGATACGAGTGCGGGACCCATACCGTCGGCATGCCGATGATGTCGGTGAACACCTCGTTGGGCAGGGAGCCGCCGAGGTTCGGCACGACGTCCGGCGCGATCCCGAGCGTCTCCTCGATCGAGGCCACGGCGAGTTGTGCCCACGGGTCGTGCGGGTCCAGACGAGTGGCATGCATCCGCGCCTCGTCGGCTTCGATCTCGACCGCGCCGAACCCATTGGCGTCCAAGTGCCGGCGCAATGCCGGCAGGACGTCGTCCGGATCGGTCCCGACGACGAAGCGAAGTTGGCAATGGGCCACGGCCGACGGCGGGATCGCGTTGACGGGCTTGGATGGCGATCCCGTCTCGTAGGCCAGGACCTCGAAGCTGTTCCAACCGAACACGCGCTCGGCGGGGGTCAGGGACTGCTCGCCCCAGTCCGTGTCGATCGGCGGGCCGCCGTCCTCGGGATCGCCACCGGGCTCCAACCCGGTCAGGGCGCGGCGCACCTCCGGGGTGAGCGAGGTGGGCCGCCACTCCGAAACGAGGATCTGACCACGGCGGTCGGCGATGCATCCCAGCGCGTGGGCCAGGACGAGTCCGGGGTTGGCGAGGAGCCCGCCCCAGTTCCCCGAGTGGTGGCCGCCGGACCGCAACTCGAGCCGCAGCGTGAAGTTGATCGCCCCTCTCGTCCCGCCGAAGACCACGGGCCGACCCCGTCGCAGACGCGGCCCGTCGGACGCCACGAGCACGTCGGCGGCCAGCAGGTCGCGATGGGCTCGGCACATCTCGGCCAGTCCCGTCGAGCCGACCTCCTCCCCGCTCTCCAGGAGGATCGTCGAGTTGAAGCCGAGCCGGCCCCGCTCGGTGAGCACGGTCTCCAGCGCCGCGAGATTGATGGAGTGCTGCCCCTTGTTGTCCGGTGCCCCGCCCGTAGATCCGCTCGCCCTCCACTCGGAGTTCCCACGGGTTCCGGTCACCCGTCCAACGATCGTCCTGTCCCCGCACCACGTCGGCGTGTCCGTAGGTCAGCACCGTCGGGCGTGCTCCGACGCGCCCTCGACCTGACGGGCGACGAGAAAGGGCCCGCCACCGTCGACGGGGTCGTCGAGCAGCGACCACTCGTAACCCAGGCGATCGAGCACGGGACCGATCTCGTTGCGGAAGTACCGCTCCATCACCACGGCCGATCCCGGCTCCTGGCTCGCGGTCGGGATCGCCACGCGGCGGGCCAGATCGGCGAGGAACTCACCGCGGTCGAAGTGCCGTTCGATGCGCGCCAGGGCGCTGGCCCGGGTGCCGCGGTCGGAGGTTTCGTGCATCGCACAGGTCTACCCCGAGTGGGACTCGCCGACCCGCACGGTCGGATCTCGACGGCATCGACTGGTTACCCTCCGCCCGTGACCGCGCTGGGGCATCTGCGCATCTGTGATCTGTCCGGTCAGGCTGGCCGGAGCCGGGGCAACCCGGATCTTCGCTGCGTTCGGCGCCGGGTGATCCGGATCGAGGATCCGGTGGCGCGCGGTTGTGGACATCGTGCGCCAGCTCCCGCCGCTGATCGACGGCGACACCACCCAGGAGGCCGGCTCCGGGTTCTTGAACCACAACGTCGAGAAGCTGGGGATCACCCTCAACCTACGCACCGAGCGAGGACGCGAACTCCTGGCCGAACTGGTTCGCATCTCCGACGTCGTGACCGAGAACTTCTCCGCCGGAGTGATGGAGCGGCTCGGATTCGGCTACGAGCGATTGCGCGAACTCCGCCCGGACGTCGTCTACGCCTCGAACTGCGGGTTCGGCCACGAAGGACCGTATCGAGACTTCAAGTCCTGGGGTCCGATCACCCAGGCAGTGTGCGGGCTGACCTTCTCGTCCGGTCTCCCCGATCGCGAGCCGGCCGGTTGGGGCTACTCCTACATGGATCACACGGGTGCGTACGGGATGGCGATCGCCATCCTCGCCGCGCTGTACCACCGGGCCAAGACGGGCGAGGGCCAGTGGATCGACATCTCCTGCACCGAGACGGGCGCCGCGCTCAACGGCCCGGGCCTGCTCGACTTCACCGTCAACGGACGCCCGTTCCGACGCCCCGGCCAGCCCGACTCCAACCGGAACCAGTTCCCGCTCATGGCGCCGCACGGCATCTACCGCACGTGTGAGCCGGACCGGTGGGTGGCGGTCGCCTGTCGGGACGACGAGGACTGGTCGCGCCTGCGTCCGCTCCTGGCTGACACCGCGCCACTGGATCGATTCGCGGATCTCGACGCGCTGGACTCGATGGTCGAGGCATTCACCTCGACGCGAACTCGGGATCAGGTCGTTGCCGCCTTGACGCCGCTCGGTGTCCCGGTCGCCGGAGTGGCCAGTCCGTCGGAGCGAGCCGATGAGGATCCGGTCGCAGCGGCGTGGGGGCTGTGGCCGACCGCGCACCACACCAAGCACGGTGACCGCCGCGTCGATGGGCTTCCGGTCCACCTCTCGGAGACCGACTGGTCGATCCGTCGAGCCGGACCGTTGCTCGGCGAGCACAACGAGTTCGTGTTCGGCGAGGTGCTCGGGTTGTCGTCGAACGAGATCGGCGTCCTCGCCGACGCCGGAGTGATCTGATGAGCGGGCCGCTCGAGGGATTGCGGGTGGTGGAGCTCACCCACGAGCTGACCGCATGGACGGGCAAGCTGCTCGCCGACCTCGGTGCCGAGGTGGTGGTGGTCGCGCCGCCCGGCGGGAGCGTCCAACGCTCGTGGCCGCCGTTCCTGGACGATGAGCCCGGGCCGGAGCGGAGCCTCTGGTGGTGGCACTACAACACGTCGAAACGCAGCGTCGTCGTCGATCCCAACGACACCGCAGACCGTCAGGCGCTACACCGCCTGGTCGAGTCGTCCGATGTCCTGCTCGCCGCCGAGTCGCTCGATCGGGCGGAGTGGGCGGCGAACGACGAGCGTCTCGTCACGGTGTCGGTCCTGCATCCCGAGCCGCTGACCGATCTGACGCTGCTCGCCGGCGCCGGGCCGGTCTGGATGTGTGGCTACGACGATCACTCCCTCCCGCCCGTGAGAGGCGGAGGAAACCAGGGGTTCCACACCGCGTCGCACTGGGCGGCGATCGGGATCCTCACCGCGATCGTGCACCGCGAGATCTCCGGGACCGGACAGCACATCGACGTCAGTGCGCACGCGGCGGCGAGCGTCACGACCGAGATCGGGAGTTACGGCTATCTCGTGTGCGGCGTCGAGGTGGAGCGGCAGACGGGGCGTCACGCCAACACCGTGCCGACCCAGCCGACCCAACTGCGCTGTGCCGACGGGCGCTACGTGAATGCCGGCACAGGCGCACGGCGTGGTGCCGAATTCCGAATGTTCTTGAACTGGTTGGACTCACTCGGCCTGCGCGAGGAGTTCGACGGTTCGGTGTTCCTGGAGATGGGTGCCGAGCGCGAGCGCATCACGGCGGCGGATCTCGCTGGATCCGCTGGTGCAACAGATGCTGGTGTCGGTTCGCGTAAGCGCAGCAGTTCGGGTGGCCGATCGCGGCCGGGGCCACTGAGTTCTTCGTGTCGGCGCAGCGCCACGGGATCACCGCCGGGGTGGTACTCCCCGACGAGATCTTCGGCGACCCACACTTCATCGCTCGCGGCTGGCCGGTCGAGGTCGAGCATCCCGAGCTGGGCCGCACGTTCACCTATCCGGGTCAGCCGTACCGGCTGACCCGGACTCCGTGGGCGATCCGGCGACGAGCGCCGTTGCTCGGTGAGGATCAAGAACTGCTCGGCTGACCGCCGACGACCAGCCGGCCCCGGCGGGCTCAGCCGGGTAGCCGGTCCTTCACGGACTCCGACGGTGTCGGTCACCGATCTGGCCGTGTCGCTCACCGTCTTGGCCAAGGAGTGGGTGAGCTGGTCGGTGCGCGAGGTACGAAACCGGCGGACGATCGCACGAATGGCCAGGCCGGCCAACGCCAGGGCCAGACCGCCGACCACCAACCCGAGCTTCGGTCGCTCGGAGTCATGGCCGGTGCCGGTCTGCTCGTTCCCGAAGGTTTCGGCGAACTTGGCGTAGGGCTTGTCCTGCTCGGCTTCGGGGTGATGCCCGGGCCGATTCGCTTCAGGGACGGGGCCGGCACCCTCGTTCGTGAGTTGGGGCGTCTCGTTTTGGGGAACGGTCGTCATGGTGCGGGGCGTTCCCGCACCCGACGCCGCTCACGCCTCGATCCCCCGATTCAGCCGTGACCTTGGATCGGTTGCGGTGAGTAGGCGATTCCAGCGCTCGATCTCCGGCGCGCTTCAGCTCGATCCGGCGACGCGACCGGCGTCGTCGATGTGGTGGGCTTGGTCGCCCCGACGATCGGAGCGCTTCACCGACGGTGCTTCGACACCCAGGCCAACGCCACCCGTGCCCTCGGCATCGCCCCGCTCGGAGGCGATGCGGGCCACCGCCGATGACCCCGGCATCGGCCGTTCCGTAGAGCGTCTTGCCGAACTCGTCGGTCTCGCCGAGCGCTCGATTCGCTCGGATCGCGGGTCAGGTAGCCGCGGGCGAGCGGCTCCACGGGATCACACCGACACCCTGGTCGGCGCAGAGCGGCAAATATCTGCGCTCTTCCTCGCGATAGATCAGGTTGTAGTGGTTCTGCATGGTCACGAACCGTCCACCCGTTCCGTTCGGCTGGCTGCGTGCTGGGCCTTGGCGAACTGCCAGGCCCACATCGACGAGGCCCCGATGTGCAGCGCCTGGTTCGCCTTCACCACGTCGTGGAGTGCCTCCATCGTCTCCTCGATCGGCGTACGGGATCGGAATCGGTGGATCTGGTAGAGGTCGACGTAGTCCGTGCCCAGGCGGCGCAGGCTCTGGTCGATCTCGAACATGATCTCCTTGCGCGACAACCCCCGCCCGTTCGGGCCGGGCCGCATCGGCGAGCAGACCTTGGTTGCGAGCACGATCTCTTCGCGCCGGGCCATGTCCTTCAGCGCCCGCCCCACGATCTCCTCGCTCGTGCCGTCGGAGTAGACGTTGGCCGTGTCGAAGAAGTTGATCCCGGCGTCCAGCGCCTGGCGGATGAAGCCGCGGCTCGCCTCCTCGTCGAGGGTCCAAGCGTGGGATCCACGCTCCGAGACACCGAAACTCATGCAACCGAGACAGATGGGCGAGACGTCGAGGCCGGTCGGGCCGAGCTTGCGGTACTTCATCGCGCCAGCCTAGGGAGCGGGGGTCGTGACGGAAGGGTCGTGGTCTCGTGCCCGCGCCGGACTCGCGGCCCAGCGCACGGGCCGTAGTGTGGGGACGATGGAGACCGAATCGGGTGCCTCGGGCCGGACGAGCGAGCCCGGCGAGACGGCCGAGCTTCGCGGCACGGTCTCGCTGGACGAACTGACTCGGCTGGCCCTCGAAGGCGACCCCGACGCGCCGGTGCCGCCGGACGCCGTCCCGATCTCGACGGTCGTCGGTGAGCCCGCGCCGGGCTTGCTCCCGGACTGGCTGATGCCACCGGCACATTCGGGTGGGTCCTCACCCCGAGCGCGGCGCCGCCTGGCGATCGTGGGGTTGGTGGTGTTGGCCTTGCTCGCAGTGAACGCGGTCGGCCTCTGTGTCACGAACGGGACACTCGAGATCGCCTGGTGACGCACACCGAGCGACGCCAGGTCACGAACGGACGCTCGAGATCGCCTGGTGACGCACACCGAGCGACGCCACGTCATGAACGGACGCTCGAGATCGCCTGGTGACGCCACCCCGAGCGACGTCACGTCATGAACGGACGCTCGAGATCGCCTGGTGACGCCAGCCCGAGCGACGTCAGGTCACGAACGTCAGGTGACGTTGAGTCGTTCGATGAGTTCCTGCCGGGCGGCTTCGAACTCTTCGAACGGACTGGTCGTCGTCGAACTTATGCGCAGCGCAGCGAAGCAGCGAGCACGCCCTGATCGACGACCGCGTCGGACGTCGCGTTGGCTTCTTCGTTCTTGCGCTCGTCGCAGTGGGCGGCCTTGGCGATCGCCTTGTCACGCCGAGCGAGTTCGCGGTGACGCTTGTTCGAGCGAGGCTGGCTCACGAGTGATCTCCCTGTTCGGCGCGCTCGCCGAGGCGTGACTGTCATGCCGGCGACTCCTTTTCGCTGGCCGCCGCCCACGCTCTCGATCGCGCATGAGGATCGCGGTGCGGGTCCCCCATGTTCGACAGCGAGTCGCGGAACCGGGTGAGGGCCCGACCGCAAGCCGGCTCCTCGAGCCCGGCGTTCATGATCCGGTCGACCGATGGCATCAGGTCGCGACGATCGGTGATCTCGAACGCGACGCGGTTCGCCGGGCTGAGCTCATCGGGATTCGTCGACGTCTGATACGGGTTCTTCGGGGTCTGAACGGGTTGCTTCTTCGCGGCCATCTTCGAGGCTCCTGTCTGCGGTCCAAGAATGTGTCAAGGGCGGCACCGGCACGGTCGTTCGATCCGTCAGGCGCCGGCGGCCTGACGGTCGAGTACGAGGGGGTTCGCTCAGATCGGGCGGACGTTGCGGGCTTCGTCGCCTCGGCGCCCCTGGCCGATCTCGAACTCGACGGTCTGGCCGTCATTGAGGGTGGCGTTGGCGGCGGGGTGGAGGTTGGAGACGTGGACGAACACGTCCTCACCCTTGTCGGGGGTGATGAATCCGAAGCCGCGCTCGGCGTGGAAGAATTTCACGGTTCCCTGCATGGGAGACTCACTTTCGTTGCGCTCTGGCGAGCGGTTGATGGCCGATCACGGCCGGGTACGCGCCGGGATGGCGCGAACGATGGGAGAACGAACTCGTCGAGGTGCGTCCGGACGCGTCCGGTGCGACAGCTCTCGGAACGAGGTGCGCCGACGACGAGACGTCAGGTCGGCGCAAGGGGCGATCACTGACGATGCGACCGGGAGTGGGTCGGCGACGTGGTGAGTGCCAAGCGAGCGGCAAGGGCGCGACGTGCGCCCGACTTCGAACTTGTCACTGTGGAGAACTACTTCCTGTTGTCGATCAGCAGATGCAACCGACGTGAACGGAAGGCCTGCACATCGGGAGCCAGACGGGGCTTCCGACGCCGGGGATCCTACCAGGAGTGATGACCCGATCCTCCGGAGCGCTCGCCGAGGGAGCCGCCGGGCCGAGCAGCTCCCGCCGACATCGTCGAGAGACCCGAGGCCGCGTCGTTGGTGGCCCACCCGCCGGTTCGGGCGGCCGACGATCGGGAAGACCAGGCGCATGGCTGGACGACTCGACGAACTCTTGGAACTCGAACGCGCCGGATGGACGTCGCTGTGCGACGGAACCGGCAGCGGCTTCTACGGAGCCCTCATGACCGACGAGGCCCGAATGGTGCTGGCCAACGGAGCGATCATGAACCGGGACGCGGTGGTGGCTGCCCTCGACGACGCGCCGCCGTGGGCGTCGTACGAGATCGACGACCCGGCACTCGTCCCCGTGAGTTCTGACGTGGTGGCGCTCGTGTACACGGGCACCGGGCATCGCAGAGAGGGCGAGGACTTCACGGGGATCATGACGAGCACCTATCTCCGAGAAGGTTCGGAGTGGAGACTCGCCCTGTACCAACAGACACCCAAGTCCTGACCAGATGGGCTGACCAGATGGCCTGACGAGATGGGCTGACCGCTCCTCCGGACTGCTCGGTGGGCCGATCGACGTCGGCCCGCCGAGCGCGGCACGGTCACCTGTGCGATGTCATGCGGTGGCGAGCTCGTCGGCTCGTCGTGGCTGCCACAAATACGCCGAGGAACAGCCCGTAGGATCAGGTGCCAGACGAGGATCCCGAACGGGGAGCTTCCAACCGTCCGGTCCGTCGAACAGGAAGAAGCCGTACCCCTGGTTCGGCACGTAGGCGTATGGCACGAGGAGCCCAGCCGAGATGATCGTCATGATCGTTCCGTAGACGAGGCCCTTGCCGATGTTGCCGCCGAAGGTGTTCTTCAGCGGGAAGCCGTCCTTGAAGAGCACGCCGTAGAGCACCCCGAACACGATGCCGTTGATGAAGTGCAGCGCGTGCCCGGTGAAGAAGGCGTCCGACGTGACGGCGAAGGCCCCTTCGGTGGCGACGGCGCCGTTGAAGCCGTCGGCGATGGTCGTGGCGAGGATGCCGTTGTACAGCGGCCACGGCAGCACGGGAAGTCCCACGGCCGGGAACACGTATCCGAAGTACGTGCCCAGTTGGGTCGCGAACAGCGCGGTGATGAACAGGCTCGCGATCGGTCGTTGATCGACGTAGTTGCGCCAGATCTCCGATGGTTGCCCGTTCTTGCTCGAAGCCATGACAGATGCCCTCCACAGTTCCCCAGGTCGCAGCCGACGAAGCGCTACGCGGACACATTACCGCCTAGCGGACGACGCATCGGCGTCCTGAGCGCGCCGAACCCCGGCGCGGGTCCTCGACGGCGAGCGGACGGCCGGAGCGGGATCGACGGCGGGGCTCAGCGACGCAGAGCGCGGCCGGTGCGCTCGAAGCGTCGCGGCGAGGACACCGGCACCGGCGATCACCACTCGCGCCTCGTCAGCATGCTGAGCCAGGCCGTCGCCGAGCGCTTCCGATCGGCCGAGGATCGCCCGGAAGACCGCCACCGCCAACGCTCCTGCCGAGCTGGCGGCTGGTGTTGAACACGCCGCTGGCGGTCCCGGCGAGCGGCTCGGCGACAGCTGTTCAGGAGCAGCGCCATCGTGGGTGGCATGATCAAGGGACCGGCCACGCCCACCGGGAGCAGCAGAGCGCGATGCCGACCGGTGCGGCGTTGGCGGTCGCCACGGCGACGAGCACGAGCCCACTGGCCATCAGCGTCAGCCCCACGATCACACGCGCCGCACCGAACCGATCCACGACCCGCGGCGACAACGGACTCAGGATCCCCCCGGAGATCATCATCGGAAAGAACGTGAACCCGGTGTGCAGGGCGGAGAGCCCTCGCGTCTGTTGCAGATACAGACTCATCACGAACGGCACGCCGTAGTACCTGACCACGAACGCGAAGCCCACCGCCATGGCGGCGCTGACGTTGCGGCTGACGAACAACTCCGCTGGCACCATCGGATGGGGCGCTCGTCGTTGACGGACCACGAACGCGAGCAAGGCGAGCACCGCGACGACGAGGGCGAGCGACGACGGATCCGCGAACCCGCGCTCCCCGCTTCGATCGCCCCGAGGGTGAGTCCGCCCATCGCGAGGATCGCGATTAGAAACTGGCGATGTCGAACGACACGTGCCGCCGAGACGACGCCCGCACCCGCAACGTCAGAGCACCGCGGCCGCGCCAACCGGCACGTTCAGCAGGAAGATGAGCCGCCAGGACACGATGGTCAACACCCCACCGAGCACCGGACCCGACGAGGCGGCCAGCGCCCCGCCGACGCCCCAGATGGCAATGGCTCGGGTCTGCGCCTCGGGTCGGGGTACGCCTGACCGATCAGCGCCATCGAGGCCGGCATCATCACCGCCGCCGTGGCCCCTTGCACGAACCGGCCGCGATGAGCACCTGCAGGTTGGGCGCAAGACCACAACCCGCCGAGGCCACGACGAACCCGACCACGCCGATCAGGAAGGCGCGGTCGGCACCGCGTCGATCACTGAACGCTCCCCCACCGAGCAGCAGGCCGGCGAACATGAGCGTGTAGCCGTCGACCACCCATTGGAGCCCGGTGATCCCCCCACCGAGGTCGTCGCGCATCGAGGGCAGCGCGACGTTGACCACCACGGCGTCGAAGGTGACGATGAAGAATCCGAGGACGGCCGCGATCAGTGCGATATGAGCGCGGGGGTCCTCGCCATTCCGCTCGTCGTCGGTGGCGGGCGACGACGGCACCGACGCAGCTGTGGACATGCCGCCATCATGGTCGCGGTGGCGGGTCAGGCTTCGACGGTGACTCCACGCCAGAAGGCGACGCGATCCCTGATCTCCGCCGCGGCGTCCTTCGGGGTCGGGTAGTACCAGGCTGCGTCGGGGTTCTCCTTCCCGCCCGCCACGATCGTGTAGTACGACGCCGTCCCCTTCCAGGGGCAGACCGTGGTCGTCGAACTGGGCCGGATCACGTCGGGGCGAACCGACGCGGCGGGGAAGTAGTGGTTACCTTCCACGATGACGGTGTCGTCGCTCTCGGCGAGGACCTCGCCGTTCCATACTGCTCTGGCCATGTCGTCGGCTCCTTCGATCGTCCCGTGTCCCAGACGACAACCCGACGCACACCCATGCGATTCCCCGATTGGAGCCCCGATGTCGAATGATGAGAACACGGTCGACGAGATCACGGTCGTCTGGCGGGCGCCGTTCGACAACGCCGAGATCCATGCCCTCCACGCCGAGGCGTTCCAGACCCGCCTGTACGACGAGTCAGAGTGGGATTGGGTCGCCCTGTGCCGAGCGCACAGCCTGGGCTGGGTCGTTGCTCGGGACGGTGATCGATTCGTCGGGTTCGTCAACGTGCTGTGGGACGGGCTGGTCCACGCCTTCATCGAGGACGTGATGGTCGACGTGTCGGTTCGGCACCGCGGCATCGGTGTCCGACTCGTCCACGCGGCGCGGGACGGCGCCCGCTCGGCGGGATGCGACTTCCTGCACGTGGGATTCGAGGACGATCTCGCCGGGTTCTACCTCGACGCGTGCGGGTTCTCCCCCACCGCCGGTGGGCTCATGGACCTGTCGGTCTCCCCCACCGAGGTCGAACCTGGGTGATCAGCCGGTGGCCGCGGACTCTCGGGTGTTCGGATCGCAGATCTTGAGCCGCCGTCCCTCACGGAACACGGTGACCGGGCCGTCCTCGCTGACGACGAACGCGATCGTGTGATGGTGGTCCCAGGTGAACCGGGCCGCCGAGCGGTGCCGCATCCCACCCTTCTGCGGAACGGCCAGCCCCGACTCGAGTGACGATCGCAGGCCCACCCCGATCTGCTCGACGACGCCGTCGGGACCCACGAGGCCGGCGAGGTCGGTCTGGCCCAGGGCTGCGAACAATGCGGGGTAGTGATGGCGCAGCAGGACGGATAGGCGCGGCGTCTCGATCGCGGTGTCGAGATCGAGAGAGGTGGCACGCTCGTCGCGAGGATCGAAGTCGTACACGAGCGTCGCTCCGACCTTGGCCGGCGACAGCCAGTGCACGCAGAGATCGAGGATGCCTTCGACGATCGCCTGGGAGCCATCCACCACGAGGGAATCGATCGTCTCCAGGAGGTAGCGCGCCTGCTTGCGGACCGTCCACGAACGACCGTTCCACTCGATGACGGCGTGTTCCGTGTACAGGCGAGGCACCCCCATGATCGTGCGCTGGGCGATCAGCGCGCCGGTCTGGCGCTGGACC
>JAWKHV010000026.1:0-66891 GCA_041394645.1 Ilumatobacteraceae bacterium
CGGCGCGCCATCTCGTCGAGGGCCTCCCCGACCGCCGAGGCCCGGCCCGCCCGCCAGACGAAGAACTCCTCGTTCACCCGCTCCTCGGCCGCATCGAGCTCCGGCCGATACCGCTCGATCACCGCCCGCCCCTGCGGCGTCCGCTTCCGTCCGAGCGTCCGGAACCGCGCCCCTCGAGCCACGCACCCCCAGAACCCGTGCTCCAGCCCCAGTTCCTGCTCGATCACGAAGGTGGCCAGGTCGTGGGGCACATCGGCCCCCGCCGCCATCGTCGGCCCGGGCACCCTGGTCCGGGGCGGGATCACGGCCTCCCAGCCACACGTCCGGCCGGCGTTGCCTCGACGAAACGTGACCTCCATCCCGACCACCGTAGGCACCTCCACCGGAGTCGAGACGACACGATTTCGGCACCCGGTCACCGTGGGAGCCCGGGAGGTGGGCGCGGAACCCCTGCGAGGTGCGGGGGTTTCGCGCCCGGTCACGAGGACCGATCCCACGATCCAGACGGACCGGCCGACCTGCGCACGAGGAAGGCGGCCCGGGGTCCCAACATGCGTTCGACGCGTTAGCGTTTCACCTTCACATGGGCTTGCAATCGTTCGAGCACGGCGTAGAGCGTATGGTCGAGGGTGTGTTCTCGCGCGCCTTCAAGAGCAGCGTTCGCCCCATCGAACTGGGCCGACGTCTCGTCCGAGAGATGGACGAGCACCGTTCCCTCGACGTCAAGGGACGGCGCATCGTCCCGAACCAGTACACGTTCTGGTTGAGCCCCCACGATCACGCCGGTTTCGCCGACATCGACGAGGCCCTCATGACCGAACTCGCCGAGGCCGCCCGGGAGTACGCCCGCGAGGAGGACTACCACTTCCTCGGACCGCTCGTGGTCGAGCTGGCCGTCGACAACAAGCTCAAGCCGGGCCGATTCGGCATCTCGTCCCAGATCAAGGATCTCGCCCCCGCCGGCGCCAACGCCCGCATCGTGCTCCCGAACGGCGACCCCGTCCCGCTCGGCCAGGAGACCGCCACCATCGGCCGCCTCCCGGAATGCACCGTGATCCTCGCCGACCCGAACGTGTCACGCCGCCACGCCGAGCTGCGCAACGTCTCGGGGACCTGGATCATCTCGGACCTCGGATCGACCAA
Source organism: Ilumatobacteraceae bacterium (assembly GCA_041394645.1). GTDB lineage: Bacteria > Actinomycetota > Acidimicrobiia > Acidimicrobiales > Ilumatobacteraceae > JAWKHV01. Next base: position 1,144 of record JAWKHV010000026.1, read on the forward strand.
CGGCGTGAAGCTCAACGGCGTCCGGATCGATTCCGAAAAGCCCCTTCGTCCCGGCGACATGATCACGATCGGCGTCATCCATCTCCGCTTCGAGACGGACTGACCTCCCGCAGCGACATGTCCGACCAGCTGCTCGGGATCTTCAAGCTGTGCCTCCTCGGCCTGCTCTATCTCTTCTTCGCCCGCGTCCTGTGGGCGGTGTGGAGCGAAGTGCGGACCCAGGCCGTCCCGGCCCAACCGCCGGTGGACCCGACGCTCGGCGCGCCCTCCCCGAAGATCGCCCCGGTCCCCGGCCGGTCCACGAGCCGCCCGCCCAAGACCAAGGGTGGTCGCCCGACCCGGATCACCATCGTCGAGCCGGCCAGCCGAGCCAACACGTCGTACTCCCTCGACCGTGAGCTCTCGGTCGGCCGCACCCCGAACTCGGGCATCGTGCTCCAGGAGGACACCTTCGTGTCCACCCTGCACGCCCGGATCTTCCTCGACGGCGACGACGTCATGCTCGAGGACCTCGGCTCCACCAACGGCACCTACCTGAACGGTCAGCCGATCAACCGGCCCAACCGCTTGTCGCGCGGCGATCAGGTCCAGTTCGGCAACACGGTGCTGGAGGTGGCGTGATGGCCGAGTTCAACATCGGCGCCGCCACCGACTCCGGACGGGTCCGACCCGAGAACGAGGACGCCTTCATCGTCCACGGTCCGGTCTACGCCGTCGCCGACGGCATGGGCGGCCACCAGGCCGGCGAGGTCGCCAGTGCCATCGCCGTCGACACGTTGCGCCAGTACCTCACCGGTTCCCCCGCCATCGAGACACCCGATGCGCTGGTCGAGGCGGTCAAGGCGGCGAACCGGGCCATCTTCGAGGCCTCCAACGCCACCGCCGATCGCCAAGGCATGGGCACCACGCTCACCGCCATCGGGCTGCTCGCCGACGAGGACGGCCACCGCCTGCTCCACCCCTGGCCAACGTCGGCGACTCTGCGTGCCTACGTCGTGCGCAACAGGATCCTGAAGCAGCTCACGGTCGACCACAGCTACGTGCAGGACCTGGTGACCACGGGGCAGATCACCAAGAACGAAGCCCGCACCCACCCACACCGCAACATCATCACCCGCGCCTGGGCGTCGAGCCCAACGTCCGGGTCGACGCGGACGATGCGCCCCCTCCGTGCCCGGCGACCTTTCGCTGTGTTCCGACGGGCTCGTGGACGAGGTCGTCGACGAGACGATCGCCGAGTTGCTCACCGAGGTCGCCGATCCGCAGCAAGCAGCGGAGGAACTCGTCGCCACCGCCAATCGCCACGGCGGACGGGACAACACCACCGTCGTCGTGGTCGACGTGATCGACGGGGTCACCGTCGACGACCCGCTCGATCTCGGTCTCGAACCGCACTGGGCCGACGGCCCCGAGGAGGCGGCCGAGTGGGGCGACGACCTGCGCCTCGACGACACCCCACCCGCGGCAACCCTCCCGGGCGGCTCGACCCAGGTACTCCCCGTGACCTCACCCACCGTGGAGGGAGCCGGCGCCGGAGGCCAGGCCGACGCCGGAGGCCAGTGCCGGGGGCGTGCTGATGCCGGAGCCCAGGCGAGCGGCGGTGGCACCGGCGCGGGCGGGACCACCGACCCGACCGGTCCCCTGAGCCGCTCCTCGATCGCCACCCTGGTCGCGGCGACCGACGAGCAGGACGCCACCGATGGCGGTGCCCCCGACTCACCCCATCCGCCCGCCGGCAAGGGCCGATCGGCGACGGACCCACCACCGACAGGCTCCCGCCGTGCGCCGCCGGACGCGCGGCCCGGACTGGCGCCGCTACGCCGCCGCCGTCGCCATCGCCGCCGTGGTCGTCGCCCTCGTGACCGGGGTGGCGCTCTACCCGCTCGGGCTACTTCCTCGGCTTCCAGGGCGACGAGGTCGTCGTCTGCAAAGGGCAAGCCCAACCCAGATCCTGTGGTTCGACGCCACGGTCGAACGCGTCACCGACACCACTTTCGCGACGACCTCAACGGATCCGGCACCAGCAGATCGAGGACCGCGAGACCTTCGACAGCGTGCGGGCCGCATTGGCGCATTCCTCGGCGATCTGGCGCCTGCGGTGACGAACGAGACGGAACCGGCGACCACCCTCCCGACGTCGAACGGCAGTGAACGCCGAATCGACCATCGCACCGGCTTTTGAGCAGCTCCGCGCCCATCGGCGGCCGCCTCGGAGACCACCAGCGGATGAGCGCCAACTCGCCGGTCGCCCGACACCGGCGGAACCCACTCAGCGCAGCGTTGAATCGCGTCTCCATCCACGGCACCGCCACCCTCTACCGCCCTCGGCCTGCAGCGCTCGAACATCCGCTGGCACTCGGACCCTTCCTCGGGATCTGGGCCTGCTCGTGGCGGCCCATGCCACACCCACCCCGCCGCCTCGCACTTGCACGCAGCGGATATCCTGCTCCCGCTCGCCGCCTGCGCTCCCTCAGCGGCATCAGCTTCGTGATGATCGCCCGGCTCGACGCCAAGGGCCTGGCCGGACTCCAGGCGACCTGGACCCTCGTCGGCATCGCCCTCTACGTCGGCGATGCGATGCCAGCAGTACGCCGGGTCAACGACCTGCGCCGCTACCAATGGACCTTCTTCATCGTCGGGATCACGCTCCAGCTCCTCCCGTTCCTGCCCGTCATCGGCGGAACATCAACGGCGCCCGGATCTGGGTCCGCCTGGGCCCGGTCGGCTTCCAGCCCGGTGAGATCGCCAAGCTCTGCCTGGCCCCTGTTCTTCGCCGGCTATCTGACCGAGCGCCGCGAGCTGATCTCGGCCGGGACGTGGCGGGTCGGGCCGTTCAACCCTCCCCGAACCAAGGCGCTGTTCCCCATCGCCGCGGCGTGGGCGATCTCGGTCGTGGTGATGCATGGTCGGCCAGAAGGACCTCAGGTCCTCGCTGCTGTTCTTCACCCTCTTCGTCGTGATGCTGTGGGTCGCCACGGAGAAGCGAGCTATCTCGTCATCGGCGCCCTCATGTTCGCGGGAGCGGCGTTCACGGCGTTCCGGCTCTTCGGCCACGTCCAGACCCGGGTGAACATCTGGCTCGATCCCTGGCAGGACTACGAGGGCAAGGGGTACCAGATCGCCCAGGCGATGTTCGCCTTCGGCAGCGGTGGACTGACGGGCTCGGGACTCGGGCTCGGGTTGCCGACCAGAGATCCCGCTCGCCCAGAACGACTTCATCTTCGCCGCCATCGGCGAGGAACTCAGGCTGTTCAGCTTTTGACGACGATCCTGCTCCTTCATGCTCATGGTCGAGCGGGGTTGCGCACCGCGATGCGGTCGGAACGGACCTTCGAGGAAGCTGCTCGCCGTCGGGTTGACCACGATCCTCGGGGTGCAGGCGTTCATCATCCTCGCCGGGGTCGTGCGTCCTGCCGCTCACCGGCGTGACCCTGCCGTTCGTGAGCTACGGCGGCTCCTCGCTCGTCCAACTACGTCCTGCTCAGCATATCCTCATGCGCATCAGTGACTCCACCGCGCCGGATCGGCGAACTCCCGAACGAACCGTCGTGGCACGAGCGCCGGCTGGCGAAGTACGAAGGCCACGGCTCGGGCCGAACTCGACGAGCTCTCCGTGGGCGGTCGCCCGTGAACCGCCAGATCCGCCAGCTCGCGGCCGGAGCTCCTGTTCTGCTACCTGATCCTGTTCGTGCAGTTGAACGTGCTGCAGGTGACCCAGCACGAGCGACTCACGACCGACACCCGCAACACCCGCGAAGCGATCAAGACCTTCACCAAGCCGCGGGGCGAGATCCTCTCGGCCGACGGTGTGGTGCTCGCCCGCTCGGTCCCGACCGACGACGACTACAAGCTCCAGCGCAGTACCCGACCGGCGATCTCTTCGCCAACGTCACCGGCGCTACTACTCGTACGCCTTGGGCGACCCAGCTCGGAAGACCCAGAACGGGGTGCTGAACGGGACCGAGGTGCGCCAGCTCCTCGGCAGGGTCACCGACATCTTCAACACCGACAACGATCGCAGCGGCACCGTCGAGACCACCCTGCGCTCCGACCTCCAGGCCAAGGCCCGCGAGCTGCTGGCCGGCCGGGAGGGATCGGTCGTCATGCTCGATCCCCGCACCGGTGCGTGCTCGCCATGTACTCGCACCCGACCTACGACCCCAACGACATCGCCGTCCACGACACCAAGGCCGCCGGCGAACTCATCGATTACCTGAACTCCTTGCCCGAGAAGCCGCTGCTGGCCAACGCCTACCAGGAGCGCTACATGCCGGGCTCGACGTTCAAGGTCATCACGACGACGATCGCGCTCGAAACCGGCGCGGTCACCCTCGATTCGTTCTTCCCCGACGAAGCGCGAGTACACCCCGCACTCACCACCGACCCGATCATGAACTACGGCGGCTCGGTCTGCGGCGGCGACTTCACGACCGTGTTCGCCCGCAGCTGCAACACCCCTTTCGCCCGCCTCGCAGTGCAGATGGGCGCGGCCGCGATGGTCGACGGCGCCGATCGGTTCGGGCTCAACGAGGCGCCCCCGTTCGACCTGCCCCGCCCGGCCGCGAGCTACTTCGGCACCGTGGCCGACTTCGGTAAGGCCACCCCGCTGCTCGCGATGCGGCTTCGGTCAGAACGAGGACGCCCTCACACCGCTGGAGATGGCGCTCGTGTCCTCGGTCGCTAACGGCGGGCGGATGATGCAGCCCTTCGTCGTCTCCGCCACCTATGACCACCAGGGACGGGTGCTCGACCGCACGAGCCCGAAGGTGTGGAAGACGCCGATGTCACCCGAGACCTCCCAGACCCTCACCAACCTGATGGTCGAGGTCGTCAACCGGGGCACGGCCCGCTGCTGCATGGCGCTGGAGAACGGGATCCAGGCCGCGGCCAAGACCGGCACCGCCCAGCTCAACAACACCGGCGAGGTCGAGCGCTCGCACGCCTGGATCATGGCCTTCGCCCCGGCCGAGGCACCGCGCCTTGCCGTGGCGGTCATGCTGAAGGGCGTGAACGACGAGATCTCGGCCGGGACCGGCGGCAAGCTGGCCGGCCCCATCGCCAAGCAGATGCTCGATCTCGGACTCGCCGTGGTGCCGTCGTGATCGGATCGAACGCACCGAGACAGATCGACCAGATCGTGTCGCAAACCACCACGCAGCGTCGGCGACCGACATCGGGTCGGAGCAGACGGTCGATAACCTCGGGGAACGCCCTATGACGAGCACCGAACGCCCGGTCTTCAACGACCGGTATGAGGTCCAATCACGCATCGGACGCGGCGGCATGGCCGACGTGTTCCTCGCGCGCGACCGACTCCTCGACCGACCGGTCGCGATCAAGGTGTTGTTCCCCGAGTTCGCCACCGACCCGAACTTCGTCGAGCGCTTCCGGCGCGAGGCGCAATCGGCCGCGAACCTGAACCACCCCAACATCGTCAGCGTGTACGACTGGGGCCGCCAGGGACCCACGTACTTCATGGCGATGGAGTACATCGCCGGCCGCACGCTCGCCGACATCCTGAAGGCCAACAAGCAGCTCGCCTCCAAGCAGGCCGCCGAGATCGGCATGGAGGTCGCCTCGGCCCTCGGATTCGCCCACAAGAACGGCGTGGTCCACCGCGACGTCAAGCCCGCCAACATCCTGATCGCCAACGACGGCCGGGTGAAGGTCGCCGACTTCGGCATCGCCCGGGCCCTCAACTCCGCCGTGGAGCAGGACCTCACCCAGGCCGGCGCGGTGATGGGCACCGCGACGTACTTCTCGCCGGAGCAGGCCCAGGGCGGCCAGCCCGACCCGCGCAGCGACCTCTACTCGCTCGGGATCGTGCTGTACGAGCTCGTGAGCGGCAAGCCGCCGTTCAGCGGCGACAACCCCGTCGCCATCGCCTACAAGCAGGTCCACGACCAGCCCCAGCCGCTGAACCAGATCGTGGCCGACATCCCCCGCCCGTTCGAGGCGATCGTCGCCAAGCTGCTGGCCAAGAATCCCGACCTTCGCTACCCGCATGCCGAGGCCCTCCGCGACGACCTTCGCCGGTTCGGCGAGGGACAGCCGGTTCACGCCCTCCAGTCGATCCTGGGGCCCGGCGCCGGTGCAGCCGCAGGAGGCGCCGCCGCGACGACGGCGATCCCCGCGACCCCCGCGGCGGCTCGCACCACCGCGATGCCGGCGGCAACCGGAACCGCCGCCTACGGCCGCACGACCGCGATGCCCCAGGCGCCGATGCGCTCCGGCGGCGGCCAGACCCCGCCGCCCGCCTACTACGACCCGCCCAAACGGACCGGGCTGTACGTGCTCGCTGCCTTCCTCGCCATCGCCGCGCTCGTGGCCGGCGGGATCGCGCTGTTCCAGATCCTCAGCGACGACGGCAACTCCAGCGCCGTCCCGTTCTCGCTCGAGGACTATCGCAACCTCACCATCGACGAGGCCAGCGCCGCCGTGGAGCAACTCGGGCTGGTGCCCGTTCCGACCCCGCAAGCCCGCGATGGCGTCGGTGACGGGATCGTGTGGGACCAGACCCCGGTCGCCGGGACGCCCGTGGTCGAGAACGACGAGGTCACGCTGGTGTACAACCCGTCGCCGACACCGTTCGCCATGCCCAACTTGTTGGGCAAGAGCCAGGAAGAGGCGGTCGCCACGCTCAACGAGGCGGGGATCTTCGACATCACCTTCGAAGCGGTCGACGACCCCGAGGGTCGGGCCGAAGGGATGATCATCGATCAGAACCCGAAGGCCGACGAGCAGGTCACCGCGGGCACCCCGGTCACCATCTTCGTCTCGGCCGGCGCCGGGGAGGAAGCGGTCCCCAACCTTCGAGGCGACACCGAGGAAGCTGCGGTGCTCGCCCTCCAGGAACTCGGCTTCGTGCCCGACGTCCAGCAGGAAGCCTCCGATGCGGTGGAGGCGGGCCGGGTGATCCGCACCGATCCCGAGAGCGGCACCACCTTCGCCCGAAGCTCGACGGTGACGATCTTCGTGTCGTCCGGAGCCGCCCCGGTCGATGTCCCCGACGTGATCGGCAAGACCGCGATCCAAGCCGTGACCGAGCTGACCAACGTGGGTTTGAAGGTCGATGTCCAGGACGTGACCGTGAGCGCCGGGGACTCCCGTGACGGCACGGTGATCGCCATGTCTCCGGCCGCTGGAACGGCGGTGCAGAAGAACTCGACCGTCGTGATCAACGTGGCCAAGGCCGCACCGACCACGACGACGAGCACGACGACCACCACCACGACGACCACGACGACGATCCCGACCACCACGACCGCGGCGACCACGACCACCGCCGCCACCACGACCACGGCGGCGACCACGACCACGGCGGCGACCACCACGACCGCCCCGCCGTCGTCGACGACGACCACCACGACCCCGCCCTGAGCGGAGATCGAGTCGGAGCTCGAGTCGGCCCGACGGGGCGTCGCTCGATCGGGCTGACCGACCCGCTCGACCGGGCTGATCCGGTCAGCCGGCGGGGGTGACGGCGGCGCCGAGGAAGGTGCGCAGGATGTCGTGACCGTGGCTGGTCAGGATGGACTCCGGGTGGAACTGCACGCCCTCGACCGGCAGGTCCCGGTGGCGCAGCCCCATGATCATCCCGTCGTCGGTCTCGGCCGTGACCTCGAAGCAGCCCGGCAGGGTCGAGCGCTCCACGACCAGCGAGTGGTACCGCGTCGCCTCGAGCGGCGAGGGCAACCCGGCGAACACGCCGTGGCCGTGATGACGGATCCACGACGTCTTGCCGTGCATCAGCTCCGGAGCCCGCACGACCTCGCCGCCGAAGACCTGCCCGATCGCCTGCAGCCCGAGGCAGACGCCGAACGACGGGATCCCGCGATCGGCGAAGGCAGCGATGGCGTCGCACAGGATGCCGGCGTCCTCGGGGCGACCCGGTCCGGGTGACCAGAGCACGAGGTCCGGGGCGATGTCGAGCGCCTCGGCGACGGTCAGCTCGTCGTTGCGGTACACCAACGGCTCGGCGCCGAGCTCTCCCAGGTACTGGACCAGGTTGTAGACGAAGGAGTCGTAGTTGTCGAGGACGAGCACGCGAGCCACGTCCGACAGCCTGCCGTGCCGCATGGCGTCGCGTCGAACGCGTTCGAACGCGCCCACCGCTTCGAGCGAGTTCGACGAGCGTGCGGCCCTCGACCGCCCACAGACCTCTAGACTCGACTCCTCGTGGCCCCTCCCAAGCGCAAAGGTGGCGGGCGTGTGACCCCGAAAGGGACACGGCCCGGTGAAGCACCCAAGACCTCGTCGAACCGCGTCGAGCCGAAGCACGCCGCTCAGGCGTCGTCTCGGTACACGCCGCCGGTTCCGGTGCAGCTGAAGGAGAGCCCGCGCTGGGTGCCGATCCTGATGTTCGCCTTCTGGATCCTCGGCGCCCTGATCATCATGCTGTACTACCTCGGCTTCGTGCCGGGCGGACGCAACCAGTGGTACCTGTTCGCCGGGATGGCCAGCATCCTCGCCGGCCTGTGGACAGCCACCAAATATCACTAGATGCATCCACAGCACCACGGGTAGTGCACCTATCGGTCGCCTGGGCCGAACGGCTCATGACGATCGGACGGCGACTTCGTGACCAGCACGTGAACGACGAGTTACAACGATGTCGTTATCCACGAGGTTGTCCCCAACTTGTGGACAACTTCGGCGCACGGCCGGCCGATCACTCGTAGCGAGGCGGGAGGAGATCCATCTCCTCCATGCAGTGGCGGGGCGGAGGGGGGTCCTCGTCGGGCGCCATCGTGAGCCGCAACTCCACGCCACAGATGCTGCACCGGTACCGCTTCGATACCCGTCGCATCTCGCCCGTCGGCGGCGGCTCGGGCGGCATCGTGGTCAGGCTCCGGGTCATGGCCATCCCGACCTTCCAGATCACCAGGAACATCACGACGGCAACCAGGAACCACAGGATCGTGCTCGCAGTCACGCCGTCGAGCGTACCGAGGGGTCGGTCCCGGACCGCGGCTCGTCAGGGCAGCCGGCCCTCGAAGGCCAGCGACGAGTAGGGATCGGTGTCGCCACACTCCATCGAATCGCGCAAGTAGCCGCGGAAGCGAGTGGCTCGCAGCTTGCCGTCGGCCACGGTGAACTCGACCGGATTGACGTAGATCGTGGCGAACGGTTTGGACGACGAACCGTCCGCGCACGTGCCCTCGGCGTTGACGTACTCCGAACCGCTGAAGGATCCGGTCTCGTCGAGCACCAACTTGGCCTGGAAGTACGGCACGTTGCGATCCCGCACCGTGATGTTCCAGACCGAGTTGTCGAGGTAGATGTCGGCGTCGAGTCTCGAGGCCCCGAGCGCGGCACACGTGTCCTGGCTGTAGGAGCACTCGGTCGAGCGCGACGTGAGCGGCATACCCAGCACCGTCATGTCGAGCTTGTTGAGGTCCTCGAGCTGAACGGGGAACACTCCCGCCACGCTGGCCGCCGCCGCCTGGGCCTCGTCGAGCTGGGTCGTGAGGTCGTCGATCTGGTTCTGCTTGGCGGTCGCATCGGCGGAGGCGGCATCCGCGGCATCCTGCGCCGCAGCGAGCGCGGCGTCGCGTTCGGCCAGCGTCGCTTCGAGCTCCGCGCTCGTCGCCTGGGTCTGGTTCAGGCGTTCCTCGAGTCCGGACACCTCGGTGTCCATCTCGTCCTCGAGCGCAGCGAGCCGCGTCTCCATCACGTCTCGCGAGTCGCGAGCCCGGCGGGCCTGGACCTGACCGAGCACGAGTCCGCCCAGACCGACCAGCAAGGCGGCGATGACGGCGACGAGCGCGGCACCCGGCCACCGCGCCGGGTCCCCGAGTCGCTCGGCGGTACGGGAGGTGTGGCGGGCGCAGCGAGCGCCGACCCCGGCGCGCCCGAACCGGTGCGCCGGCCGCCATCGCCGGAGCGAGCGGCGGGAGCGGGCGGCCCGGGGCGAGGGAGCCGCCCGGGTCGGGTCCCGGTGCCAATACCGGTGCCGGTGCCGGGGCCGGGGCCGGTGTTCCGGCGTCCGGTGCACCGTCGGGCCGGTCCAGCTGGACCCCGGCCGGTGCCCGCGATCACGGGGGTCGGCACGGTCGGGCGTGAGTCCGTCACCGGCGGGTCGGTCGGCGGGTCGTCGGGCGCGTGGTCGTTGCGGGACGCGACATCGTTCGGTTCAGGGTCGGGGGCGGTGTCCACCGGGCCTCCTCGAGTGGCGGGGCGACACCGATCGACCGTAGCTCACTCGCCGGTCAGCACCTTGAGAGCACGTTGGACCGCGACCAGATCGGTGTCGGTCAGGTGGGCGCACAGCACTTGCTGGGCCACCTTGCGATACGTCGGCTGCGCGCTCCTCCACGTCGCCCGGCCCGCCTTGGTCAACACCACGACGATGCCCCGCCCGTCCTCGTCGGAACGATCACGACGAGTCCAACCGAGCCCTTCGAGCCGGTCGACCTGACGGCTGAGGCTCGACTTGTTGACCATCAGTTCTTCGGCCAACTCGTGGATGCGCAACCGGCCACCGGCGTTCTGCAACGCCAGCAAGATCTCGAACCAAGTGAGCGGCAACTCGTGCTGCGTCATCAACGCGCGATCGATCTGTCGCTCGACGACCGCGTGGGCTCGACGGAGCGAGCGCAATGCCGCGAGACGCTCCGGGTCGGGACGGGTGGGCATGGCGCGATGCTACGTGGCGATCGATCCGCCCGGGCTCACCCATCACCGAGCGGCCGCCGGCGCCGTTCACCGTTGGCCGCAAGGTGCGCTCGAACCGGTCAGATCGACGCCGCGTACTCCAACGCCTCGTCCCACGAGACCTGACCGGCGAGCAACGCCCGGAACGACATGAGCTGGCGCGGCATCGACAGCCCGAGGGCGCCGCGCAGGCGGTCCCCACTCCGGTAGAGCGCCACGAACTTGCCGGTCTCGGGATCGTCGTGCACGAGCACGATCTCGTCGACATCGGTCGACCGCCCGAGGAACTGGATCCGGCGATCGAACTGGTCGCTCCAGAAGAACGGGACCGGTGCGTACGGCGTTCGTTCGTCGCCGGCGGCCTCGGCGAGGAGGTTGGCCGCGGCGTGGGCGCCCTGCTCGGCGGCGATCGTCCAGTGCTCGATCCGGGCCGTCTCGCCGAACAACGGGTTCGTCCATCGACAGCAATCCCCGGCGGCATATACGAACGGGAGTCCGGTGCTCAGCAGCTCGTCGCATTCGATGCCGTCCGAGAGCGTCAGCCCACTGCCCTCGAGCCACTGCGTGTCGGGGCTCACCCCGATGCCGACCACCACCACGTCGGCCGGCACGACCGAGCCGTCGCCGAGTTCCACCCCGGTCACCCGACCGTCCTCCGTCAGGAGCCCGGCGACCGTGACCGAGCAGCGCACATCGACCCCACGATCGCGATGCACCGTCGCCGCCTTGGCGCCCATCTCGGCTCCGAGCCCGCGCATCATCGGGGCTTCGGCTCCTTCGAGGACGGTCACGTCGCAGCCCTTCGAACGCGCCGTCGCCGCGACCTCGAGCCCGATGAAGCCCGCTCCGATCACCACGACACGCGCCGTTCCGTCGGCGAGCCGGTCGCGAAGGGCGAGGGAGTCGTCGAGGGTCCGCAGCTCGTGCACGCCCTCGATCTCCTCCTGCCCCGGCAGCCGCCGGCACGTCGCGCCGACCGCCAGGATCAACCCGTCGTAGGTGAGCGTCTCACCGTCCGCGAGGGTGAGCGTGCGGGTCTGCGGGTCGAGCGCGGTCGCCCGCACGCCGAGCCGGAGGTCGAGGTCGAGCTGATCGAACGGCTCACCCTTGCGCAGCTCGATCTGCTCGCCGGCCCACTCCCCCGCGAGGACCTTCTTCGACAGCGGCGGGCGATCGTAGGGCCGATGGGCCTCGCCGCCGACGAGCACGATCTCGCCCTCGAACCCCCGAGTGCGCAAGTTCTCGCACGCACGGAGCCCGGCGAGCGAGGCTCCGACGACGACGATTCGATCGAGCTGGGACATCGCGCCAGCCTGACCAAACACCGCGCAGCGGAGCAAGTCGTCTGCCGTAGTGTCGGGCGCCATGCGCCGCCCGTTCCAGCAGCTCGACGTGTTCACCGACGTGCCCTACCGGGGCAACCCGCTCGCCGTCGTGCTCGACGGAGCCGGCATCGGCGAGGACGAACTGCTCCGCTTCGCCAACTGGACGAACCTCTCCGAGACCACCTTCCTGTTGCAGCCGACGGATCCGGCCGCCGACTACCGGGTCCGGATCTTCACCACGACCACCGAGCTCCCCTTCGCCGGACATCCGACCATCGGCTCGTGCGTGGCGTGGCTGCGCGCCGGCGGCGTGCCGAGGACCCCGGGCGTGGTGGTCCAGGAGTGCGGCGTCGGGCTGGTCACCCTGGTGCTCGACGAGGCGAGCGGCCGGGTCGAGTTCGCGGCGCCACCGTTGACGGAAGCGGAACTCTCCGACCATGTCGTCGACGCGATGTGCGTCGGACTCGGGCTGCCTCGCGACGCCGTCGTGCGCGGTGCGGTGCTGAGCAACGGTCCCACCTTCGCGGCGCTCGAACTCACGAGCGCCGAGCACGTCCTCGCCGCGGTGCCGGACTACGCCGCGCTGGCGACGGCCGGGGTGGACGTCGGGTTGATCGGCCCGCATTCGCCGGGCGGCCCGGCCGACGTCGAGGTCCGGCTCCTCATGACCTCGCTCGGAGCGGGCGAGGATCCCGTGACCGGATCACTGAACGCGGCTCTCGCCCAATGGCTGATGGGTGCCGGTGCGCTGCCCGAGTCGTACACGGCGTCCCAGGGAACGGCGATCGGTCGGGCCGGACGGCTGTCCCTCCGACGAGACGACCAGGGTCAGGTCTGGGTCGGCGGCCACGCCGTGTGTTGCGTCGAGGGGACCGTCGACCTCTGACTGGACGGTCAGACCGTCAGACCGTCAGATCGTCAGATCGTCAATCATCGCGTTCGTGCGCCACGGCGAAGGACGCCACCAGGAAGGCGACCATCAACAACGCCGTCACTGCCCCACCGAGTTCGACCATCAGGTTCATCGTCACGATCTCCACGTTCCGCCGTCCGAAGGACACGTCGCACCCATCGGTCCGGTTTGGTCGACGCTGGGGGCGGCGGGAGATGACGGGACGTTCGGATCATCCACGACCACCGCCGCGGCGAGGGCGAGCAACGCCAACACGAAGTACGGCCACATCGCGATCACTGTCCGCACTGGAGGTGACCGGACACGGTGATCGCGTCGCTCGCGGTGCAGATCTCGAACCGCCCGTACTCGAGGTCGGCGTCGACCGTGATCCGAGGAGTGGACGACGGTTCGCCCGCAGCCCCTCCGGTCCTCGTCGCTCCGTCGACCGACGCCGACTCGGTGACGTTCCACCCGTCGTGCTCCGTCCCGAACAGCGAGAGCACGCCGCCCTGGACCGCGGCGTGGACCTCCACGCTCACGTCGTCGGGCACCACGACCTGGCTGTAGCCCGCACCGACGTCGATGGTCACCTGGATCGGGCCCGAGGCCACGTCGTAGCCGGAGAGGTCGACGGTCTGGGCACCGATCGCCAGGCGATAGGTGTCGAGGAGCTCGGTGCGACGTACCGGCGTCGAGACCGACTCGCCGATCCGCCCGTTCCAGCTGGAGACGGCACCCACCACGATGCCGAGAGTGGCCAGGCCCACGATCGAGGCCGCCACCGGGGCGACCGAGCGCGAGGCGGAGGACCACACGGCGAGGTTGATGACGCCCAGGATGGCGAGGGTGAGCCAGAGGCCGGCGACGGGCACCGAGAGGATGTCGGCCCGATTGACGGCGATCAGGGCGACGACGATCGGGAACGAGGCCAACACCACCAACCAACCGATCACCCGGGCCGCGATCACCAGCCCCCGAGTGCGGCGGCGCTCCGGGCGGCCCACGCCGCGCTCGTCCTGACGGGCACGGCGGTCGCGGCGACGGGAGCGGCGGGAGTCGACCGGTTCCGGGGCGGGAGCCGGCATGTGCGGGCTGGCTGGTGTCGACGGTGACGTGACGCGGGTGCCGCTTCCGGCCGCACTCCCCGGAACGGGCGGCGCCCACGACGAGCTCGACGCGGCGGACCCGCCGCTCGCTCCGGCTCCGGCCGGGGTCATGCGCCGTGTCCACTGCTCGGGCACCCGGCCGCCTCGCCGGGTCCAGATGATGAAGGCGCCGATGACCAACAGCAGGAAGCCGAACCCGAATCCGCCCCCGTGGGTGAACGGCGGGCCGTCGAACACCAGGTTGAGCAGCGAGGCCGCGGCGGCGATGGCGATCCCGACCCGGAGCCAGCGTTGGGTGTCGGCCGGAGCGGGGGTCAGCGCCTCGCCCGCACGCTGGCGGGGAACGACGAAGGCCAGGACGAGGTAGGCGATGATGCCGAACCCGGAGAGCCCGGCGACGACGAACGCCAGGCGGACGAGAGTCACGTCCAACCCGGTGGCGGCCGCCAGTCCGCCGCACACCCCGGCGAGCTTGGAGTCGTCGGCACGCAGGAGCCTCCACGCCGACGGGGACGGCGGCGGGGGGAGGGGACGTTCGTCGTGGGAGGCGGAGTGCTCGGTCATGACGTCATGGTGCGCCGACGCCGGTCTCGGCGCATCGGGGGTCGACCCTGGAAGAACCCTGGTCGCGGTTCAGGGTGCACCCCTGATGTGGCGTGGACCCCGAGGTGTTTCAATCGGTGGTGATGGTAACCGCGACGTGGAGATCCGGAATCGAACGGTCCCGCCGCGGGCGCCTGCTCGCCGGCGTCTGCAGCGGCGCCGCCCGTCGCACCGGTTTCGACGTCTCGGCCGTGCGGTTCGCCGTGCTGTTGTTGAGCGTGGCCGGCGGGACGGGCCTGATCGTCTATGGCGTGGCCTGGGCGGTGTTGCCGCTCAGCGATCCCTCCACCGAGGACGAGGCGACCGCCGGCCGCAACGCCGACATGGCCGAACGCATCGGACTCGTCCTGGCGGCGCTCGGAGCAACCCTCATGCTCCGCTCGGTCGGCATGTGGTTCTCCGACCCCGTCGGCATCGTCGGCGCCACCGCGGCCTCCGGGGTGGCGCTGGTGTGGGGCGGGGCCGGCGGTCAGGACGAGCTCGGCGACCGCAAACCGCTGCGGATCGCGGTCGGCCTCGTGATGATCGGTGCCGGGCTCGTCGCCCTCCTGTACGTCGACGGTGATCTCGCCACGATGGGACGGACCCTCGTCAGTGCGGGCCTGGCGGCGGTCGGCGTGGCGTTGTTGCTCGGTCCGAACCTCGCCCGGCTCGGCGACGAACTCGACGAGGAGCGCCGAGCGCGGATCCGGGTCGAGGAACGCGCCGAGATCGCCGCCCATCTGCACGACGGCGTGTTGCAGACCCTCGCCCTGATCCAGCGGCGGTCCGACGATCCCCGGGAGGTCGCCCGCCTCGCCCGCCGTCAGGAGCGCGAGCTGCGCGACTGGCTCCACACCGGTCCTCCGCCCGGCGCGGAGTCGTTGGCCGGATCGCTCGCGCTCGAACTCGCCGACGTGGAGGACGACCACGGCATCCGGATCGAGCTGGTCTGCGTGGGCGACGCGCCGGCGAGCCCAGCGGTGTCGGCGCTGGTGGCCGCCACTCGGGAAGCCTGCACCAACGCGTGCAAACACGCGGGTGTGGACCGGGTCGACGTGTACGTGGAAGCTGAGGCCGACACCATCTCGGCGTTCGTTCGCGACCGCGGCCGCGGCTTCGATCCCGGTGAGGTCGACCGGTCACGCCGGGGGCTGGCCGAGAGCGTGATCGGACGCATGAAGCGCGCCGGTGGATCGGCGGAGGTTCGATCCCGACCCGGAGCGGGCACCGAGGTCCGCTTGTTCGTCCCACGCCCCGCCGAGCGGGATCGTGCCCCGAGTGCAAAGGTGGAACCGTGAAGCTGTTCCTGGTCGACGATCACGCCCTGTTCCGTTCGGGAGTGCGCGCCGAGTTGGAGCGCACCCACGAGATCGTGGGCGAGGCCGGCGACGTCCCCGAGGCGGTGGCGATGATCCCCGCCGCCCAACCCGACGTCGTCCTGCTCGACGTCCACCTCCCGGGCGGTGGTGGCGCCGAGGTCTGTGCCCAACTCCTGCCTCGCCATCCGGAGCTGCGCTTCCTCGCCCTGTCGGTCTCCGATGCCCCCGACGACGTCATCGCCGTCATCCGCGCCGGTGCCCGCGGGTACGTCACCAAGTCGATCAACGGTGACGAACTCGCCGACGCCATCGCCCGGGTGGCCCAGGGCGACGCCGTGTTCTCGCCTCGCCTGGCCGGTTTCGTCCTCGACGCCTTCGCCGCGGCCGGCGGCACCGGAGACGTCGGCACCACCGACGCCGAGCTCGATCAGCTGTCGCCACGCGAGCGGGACGTGCTCCGGCTCATCGCCCGGGGCTACACCTACAAAGAGGTCGCCGCGGAACTGGTGCTGAGCGTGAAGACGATCGAGACCCACGTCTCGGCCGTCCTCCGCAAGCTCCAGCTCTCCAACCGGCGCGAACTCAGCCGCTGGGCGGCCGCACACCGGCTGCTGTGAACTCACAGCGGTGCCGGGCCATGATCGACACGCGCGGTCCGCTGCTCGCCACCTTCGGCACGCAGTGTTCCCAATCGTGTTGACAGCGTCCGCCCATCACGAGCAGATCGCCGTGGGCCGGTACGAACCGGATCGATGATCCGCCGCCTCGCGGCCGCACCAGGAACGGGCGGGGCGAGCCCACGCTCACGATGGCGACGATCGGCTGCACCAGGTGTCGGACCCGATCGCCGTGCCAGGCCACCGAATCGCGACCGTTCCGGTACCAGTTGCATCCGGTGGAATCGAAGTCGATGCCGTAGTGCGCAGTGAGGGCGCGGCGGATCTCGGTGAAGACCGGCAGCGGCTCGGGGTCGGGCTGATCGGTGTTCCACCACCACGTGAGGCGAGGCTCGGGGACCTGGCGGTCCCACATGACGACCTCGCGCTCGATCCACGGAAGTCGCTCGATCGCACTGGCGCAGACGTCGTCGGCGCCACGCAGCCAGCCGGGTACGAGGTCGATCCAGGAGTCGGCATCGAGCTGGATCCGCTCGAGCCCGTGGAACGAGGGATCGACCGATGGCACATCGACGGCGACCGACCCGAACAGCGAGGGCTGCCAGGAGTCGTACATGTGTTCGATGTTATCGCTGCCAGGATGAGCGGGTGACCACGCCGATCACCGACCCGGCCGACCCCCGGCTGGCCGACTACGTCGGGCTGCGCGATCCACAGGGGCGACGGGTCGCCGAGGCGGCGCAAGGCATCTTCGTCGCCGAAGGTGCCACCGTGCTCGAACGACTCCTGCAGCGGGGGCTGCCGATCCGGTCCGTGCTCGTTCTCCCGAAACGACTCGATCGGGTGCTCGCGATGGTGGAGGGAACCGGCGTCGAGATCTTCGTCGCCGAGCGCGACGTCCTCGAAGCGGTCACCGGGTTCGATCTCCATCGCGGCATCGTGGCCTCTGCGGTGCGACCCGAGCCGCCGACCCTGGAGGCGCTGCTCGCCTCGGCTCGAGTGGTGGTGGCGCTGGAAGGTCTGAACGATCCCGAGAACCTGGGCGCCATCGCCCGCACGGCCCGAGCCTTCGGTGCGGACGGGCTGTTGCTCGACCCGACCTGCGCCGACCCCTACGCCCGTCGCACCGTGCGCGTCTCGATGGGCGAACTGCTGTTCCTGCCGGTGGTCCGGGCCGAGGCATGGCCCGACGCCCTCACGACGTGCGTCGAGTCCGGCTTCCAGGTCGTCGCGCTCACACCGGCGGCCGACGCCATCGATCTCCGCCGGCTCGACCCCTCGTTGCCGACCGTGCTGTTGGTCGGCGCGGAAGGACCGGGCCTCTCCGGTTCGGCACAGCGAGCCGCCACGGTCCGGGCCCGAATCCCGATCGACCGCGGTGTCGATTCGTTGAACGTCGGCCATGCCACCGCCGTCGCCCTGGCGTGGACCACGACGTTCGGCACCGCTCGCCCGTAGCGTCCTCGCGCCGGGGGATCAGGGCACAGAACGAAACGGCGGCTGACGGCCGCGCAGGATCAGCGCGAGCCGGGCTCCCTCGGCGACCAGATCACCGACGATGTCGCTGAGGATCGCGAGCCCTGCGCCGAGCAGATCCGATCGATCGATCAGGAGGCAGACGCCCGGACCCTCGGGCGGCGCCGCATCCCGCAGTTGGTCGACGAGGGCGTCCCAGTTGCCGCCGAACCATTCGGGGAAGTCGCCGGCCTCGGCGATGGCGGCGAGCAGTTCGGTCTTGGTTCGGCCGTCACCGCCGTCGACGAGCCAGGTCGTCCATCCGTCCGCGGCGAACTGCGCGGCGGTTGCCGCCGCAGGGGTCGAGAGTCGGGTGCGATGCACACCCGTTCGGGGGATCATGATCCCTCCTCGATCAACTCGAACGAGTCGTAGTGGTCCGCGGTGTAGAACCGTTCACCGCACTCGCCCGCCACGATCCGGCGAGGTCCTCGATCGGGCGATCCCGGCGTCTCGACGGTGTACTCGCGGTAGTAGCCGCGTTCGTGATCCGGGAGCTCGCCCTCCCGGTTCTGGAAGACGCTGTCGTCCTGCCGGTACGGGAACGGCCCTCCGTCGTCGATGAGCTCGAGCACCTCGATCGCTTGATCGGGGAGCTCGCCGAGGGTCACGGTCGGATAGCCGTCGGGCACGCACACTTGCCACGCCGCAGCCCCGCGCTCGTCGTTCGTCTCGCCGATCGGCGCGGTCGACTCGGCGAGTTCTCCTGCACTCGGGGGTGATTCGGACTCACCCAATTCGGTGGAGTCCTCGACCGAGACCGAACGCGTCGCAGCCGGCGCCTCGTCACCGGAACTTCCCGACGACCACCACGCGACTACGATGACCAGCAGCAATGTGCCGATCGCTCCGACGATGGACTTGGTGCGCGGCGACATCGGTCCCAGTCTGGCCGACCGAGCCATTCGGACGATGTCTCTGCGAACGCAGTGACGCCGGTGATCCGGCCTGCGTAGCGTCAATGTGATCGCTCGCATGATGCAGGAGCCGACGATGATCGTTCGTGATGCCGAGGTGCTGGAGGCCGCCGGAATCGGGATCGTCGTTCGCGCCGCCTCGGGAATCGTCGTGCATCAGAACCGCGCCGCCCAGCGCCTGTTGGACGCCGATGACGGCGACTTCACCGAAGGACGCCGTCGTGTGATCCACACCGACGGCAGCCTGTGCGCGCCGGACGAATTCCCGCTGAGCCGGTCGCTGCACACCGAGACGACGATCCGCGACGTCGAACTCGGGATCGAGCAGCGAGACGGCGGCTTCCGTTGGCTACGCATCACCTCGTCCCCGCACGAGATCAGCAGCGACGGGACGGTGATGAGCACGATCACCTTGCTCTACGACGTCAGCGACGAGGTCGCCAACCGCACCTCCAGCCAGCGCGTCGCCGACGCCGGACGAGTGGTCGTGACGGTGCACGACTCGCGCGGCGACGTCGTGCACGCCAGCGCCAACAGTGTCGACGTCATCGGGCGGCGAGCACGGGATCTCCTCGGCACCCGGTTGTGGGAGGCATGTCACCCGAGTGACAAATCGCGTCTCGCCGAACTCGTCGAGGCGCTCACGGCCGGCGCAGCACCGACGGCGAGACGCGCCTGGGTCTGGCGGCATCGGAGCGTCACCGGTCAGCTCCGCTGGATCGAGTCGACCTTCGATCCCAACCCGACCGACGATCAGGTCCATCGGATCGCCGTTCATCGGGACATCACCGAGGCCCACGAAGAACGGCAACGACTCGAAGGTGCCGAGTATCGCCAACGTGCCTCGGTCGCCGGATCGCCGGTCCCGACCAAATCGCTCGACGCCTCGGGCACGATCCTCGGCGTCAACGCGGCGTTCGCCCGGCTGGTCGGCCGACCGGTCGACGCGTTGATCGGACACTCGTGGCAGGAGTTCGCCCACCCGGCCGAGGTGGCGGTCGAGCAACGGATCATCGCCGAGCTCGCCATCGGACTGCGCGAGACGGCGGTCTTCGAGCGCCGATTCGCTCGGCCCGATGGCACGTGGAGCATCGGCATCCACCACCTCCACGCCGTGCGCGACACCGACGGTCGACTCATCGAGATCGGGGCGCGTACGGTCGACATCACCGAGACCCGGACCGTGCAGCAGGAACTCCAGGAGAACCGGGCCTGGCTCCAGGCGATCGTGGAATCCACCAGCGACGGCATCGTGGCGATCGGAGAGGACCGCCGGATCGAGCTCTTCTCCCACGGTGCCGAGGAACTGTTCGGCCACCGCAGCGGCGACGTGATCGGCCAGAGCGTGGACATCTTGATGACCGAGGACGACGCTGCGCACCATCAGCGCGCCGTCGAGCGCTTCCTCGACGGCGGCGGCGGACGCTCCATCGGGACGCCGCGCGAGCTGGTCGGCAAACACGCCGATGGCCGGGCGATCCCGATCGAGCTCACCCTGAACGAGGCTCAGGTCGGCGAGCGTCGCTGGTTCATCGCCGTGTGCCGCGACATCTCGGCTCGTCGGGCCGAATCGCTGCGGCTGCGGGCCAGTGAGGAGCGCTTCCGCACTGCGTTCCATGACGCTCCGATCGGGATGTTCGAGCT
Source organism: Ilumatobacteraceae bacterium (assembly GCA_041394645.1). Classification (GTDB taxonomy): domain Bacteria; phylum Actinomycetota; class Acidimicrobiia; order Acidimicrobiales; family Ilumatobacteraceae; genus JAWKHV01. The sequence continues at coordinate 21,723 of JAWKHV010000026.1, forward strand.
CGACGCCGAAGGACGGATCCGGGAGGTGAACATCGCCGGCGAGCGACTCGTCGGCGTGGAGCCGACCACCGAACTCGCGGGTCGGTCGTTCCTCGAAGTCGTCGGGGCCGCACCGAACGATCTCCTCACCACGGACCTACGGGCCGTCTTGACCGGTGCTCGAACGGAGCTCGGATCGAACACCGCATCGAGCTCGACAACAGCGCGACCCGTTGGGTGGCGACACGCGGCTCACGCATCGCCGTTCGCCCGGAGGCCGCGTGCTGCTCCAGGTGGTCGACATCACCGAGCAGCGCCAGTTCGAGGATCGGCTCTCGTACCTCGCCGACCACGATCCGCTCACCGGGCTCGCCAACCGCCGCTCGTTCGACCAGGCGCTGCTCGGCCATTGCGACGGCGTCAGCCGCTACGGCGCGCGGGAGCGCTGCTCCTCGTCGACCTCGACCATTTCAAGGAGGTCAACGACGCCCTCGGGCACGGGGCCGGCGACCGGGTGCTGATCCACGTCGCCCGGCTCCTCGAGTCACGTCTGCGCTCCTCGGACGTGCTGGCCCGGCTCGGCGGGGACGAGTTCGTGGTGATCGCGCCGAAGGCGACTCGGCAGGACGCGGAGCGGCTCGCGGGACAACTCGTCGAACTCATCGAGTCGGATCCGTACCTGCGTCGCGTCGCCGAGACCTCACCGGTCACGGCGAGCATCGGGGTGGCGGTCGTAGACGAGTCGACCCACACCCCGAGCACGATCCTGGTTGCCGCCGACCGCGCGCTGTACGAGGCCAAGGACGCCGGACGGAACACCTTCCGGATGGCGGGGGAAGCGTCCCCGGCTTCGACCCCCCGTCTCGATCGGCGGGTCGACTGGGTGTCGCGCGTCGAACGAGCGTTGCAACGCGACGAACTCGGGGTGTTCAGCCAACCGATCATCGAGCTCTCCTCCGGTCGTTCGGACGACGAGGAGTTGCTCGTTCGATTGTTCGACGGCGATGGGCACCCCATCGAACCGTCGGTGTGGATGTACCTCGCGGAACGGGCGGGGCTCTCGGTCGCGATCGATCGGTTCATGGTGGAGCGGGCGGTCGAACATCTCGCGTCGAAAGCGACGGGGAGCGTCAGCGTCAACCTGTCCGGAGCGACGATCGGCAACGACGACTTCCACCGCGGGGTCGAACGACTCGTTGCAAACGCATCGATCGACGGTGAGCGTCTGGTGTTCGAAGTGACCGAGACCGCCGCGGTCGCCAACATCGCCGCAGCGCGCGTCGGGGTCGATCGCCTGCGGGCGCTCGGCTGCAAGTTCGCCCTCGACGATTTCGGCGCCGGGTTCTCGAGCTTCTACTACCTGAAGCATCTCGACTTCGACGTGCTGAAGATCGACGGCGAGTTCGTCACCAGTTGTGCGGCCAACTCACGGGACCGGCTGTTGATCCGGTCGATCGTCTCGATCGCTCGCGAGCTCGGTGCCACCACCGTCGCCGAGCACGTCGACAGCGCGGCGGTGCTCCACGAGGTCAACGCCCTGGGCGTCACCCATGCTCAGGGCTACCACCTGGCGATGCCCGCGCCGTTGCGCACCCATCGCCAGGTGACGTGACGCTCAGTCGCCCAGATCGAACAGGTTCGAGAGCTCGAACGGCACCACGTTCTCGGGGACCGCGACGGTGAGGTCCGAACCCACGTCGAAGGTGGTGACGACCCGGAACTGCTGGTCGGTCACCTCGTCGTGCGAGGCGGAGCCGTCGACGACCACCTGACGGAGCAGTCCGTCGACGTCGACGTAGAGGTCGACGTCCGCGGTCACCTCACCCGAGACGGTTTGGTCGCCGGCGGCCGGGTTGTCGAGCCACGGATCCGACCCGTCGAAGGTCGCCGTTCCCCGGTACTGGGTCGTCTCGACCCCGTCGATCACGGCGGTGCCCACCCGCTCGGCGTCGGTCATCTCCGCCAGCCGGTCGAAGAGGCGTTCGGGATCGGGCAGGTCGGCTGCACCGGGACCCATCTCGCCCAACACCGTGGCCGGGTCGCTCCCGAAGTCCGGCAGCTGCTGGAACGGGCCGTCGCCGAGCCGCACGTAGAGGACGCCGTCGACCGAGCGGACCTCGATCTCCTCGACCCCGCCGAGCAGGTTCGACACGAGATCGCCCGGCCCGCCGTCGCCGACCTGGTCGAGATGGGCGAGGAGATCCGGATCGAGGAGATCACCGCCGCCAGGTCGCCGCCGGCCTCGGTGAGCTCCACGGTCCCGGAGACGTCGGCCCCGTCGAGCTCGCTCACGTCGCCGGCCTCGTAGTTCACGACCATGTGCAGACCGTCCGAGGCGGAGACGCTGGTCGCTTCGGCCGCAGCGCGGCTGCGCTCGCCGGAGGCGTCGGGGTGCCGGCACCACCGACGACCACCTGCACGACGAGCGGCGCGGCGGCGACGGCGACGCCGCCACCGAGGACCCAGGGAAGCGCCCGCGATCGCGGCGCCTCGCTCACGGTGGATCGCGTGGCGGAACGGGTTGCCGGGTCGGCGGCCCGCAGCCGCTCGACGACCCACTCGTTGTCGTCCGGGGCGGACGGCGGGAACTCTCGGAACTCAGACATGACGGCCTCCGGTGGGAGTGGTCGGGGGAAGGATGCCGACGGCAGCGAGCTCGGCGGCGAAACGGTTGCGGGCTCGACGGGCCCGCAGGGCGACGAGCATTGGGTGTGCACCCGAGGAGTTCGGCGATGTCGGCATAGGGAAGCTGTTCCCACGCCACCAGGCGGAGTAGTTCCTGGTCGTCGACACTGAGCCGGGCAAGGGCACCGAGCACCCGCCCGTCATCGGCGGTGAGCTGGTCGGCGGCGTCGGGAACGTGGGCCGAGCGTAGCCCGACCAGGCGCTCACGCAGCCGCAAACGGCGGCGCTCCGAACGGGACCGGTTCCTCACGACGTTGGCCGCCACGCCATAGAGCCAGGGCAGCAATTCACGGCCTCCGAGCTCGTCGCGGCGCCGCCAGGCGACGAGCGCCACGTCGTTCACCACGTCATCCACATCGGCGGCCGGAACCCGGCGTCGCACGTACCGCTCGAGCGCCGGACGGGCGCCGGCGAGCCGTTGGTCGAATCCGGGGTCCGGCGGCGGCAGGGTCACCGGTGGCTCGATCTGCATCACCCCTACTCTTGTCCGCCAACCCCCCGGAGGTGTCCGCGGTCCCAAACGACGTCTCGATCTCGAGGTCGCGCTGGGACCTTGGACCGAACCGGGTGCACCGTCTGGCCCTGACCCCCGGGCACTCCTTGGGGTCCCATGAGGTCATGGGTGAAGCACCTCCGCTGCCAGGCACGATGTCGTTGGACATCGGCGCCCTCGGCCAACTCTCCTACCACCTCCAGTGCGCCGCGGCGTTGAGCGCCGACGGTGCCTCGGACCAGGCCGCCGGCCACACGCTGCTCTCCTGGGCGCTCCTCGACGCCCTCGGCGGGGCGGCACTCACCGAGGCCGTCGATGCCCTCGACCTGCCGCGGGGCGTGGGCGATCTGCGGGCCAGCGGCGCGACGCGCGTCCGGGCCCACGCCGACGAACTGGGCCTCCAGCTCCTCGCCCACTTCACGAGTGAAGGCCGTCATGACCTGGCGTCGCTGTACCGCGAGGCGTGTGATCGGATGGTCACGGCAACTCGACCGGACTGAGCGGGTCCGACGGCCCCAACGCGATTGGCACGACCTGTCATGAAACTGTGACGCGATCGGGTTGCCCGGTGTGGCGGGGTTCGCGATGCTTGGCCCGCACCCGCATCAGCCCGTGGACTGGCGCCCCGGTCCATGGGCTGATGTGTTTTTGCACCCCGGTAGGTTGGCCCGATGTGGCGCCGACGACGAGGCAGCGAACCGCTCGACGGATTCGCCGAACTGGCCTCGACCTCGCTCGCGGTGTGGCGCATCCTCAACGAGCAGGAACGCCAGCGACTGGTCGAGCTCGGGAGTGAGCTCGTCACCCAGGCGCGGTGGGAGGCAGCCCAAGGCTTCGAGTTGACCGACGAGATGGTGGTCACGATCGCCGGGGGCGCGGCCCTCCTCGTCCTCGAACTCGGTATCGAGCAGTTCCGGCACGTGCACTCGATCGTCGTGCATCCTCGCGCCGTCACGTTGCCCGGGATCCGGTCGGGCCCGGCCGGCACGGTGACCGACACCCCCTCCACCGTCATCGGCCAGGCCGAGCACGGGCGAGGGGCGATCCTCATCGCCTGGCGCGATGCCCGCCGCTCGGCTCGGCACCTCCACATGTCCGAGAACGTCGTGCTCCACGAGTTCGCCCACAAGCTCGACATGCTCGACGGGACCGTCGACGGAACGCCGCCGATCGACGACCCGGCCCTGTCGGACGCCTGGGTGCGGATCTGCACCCGAGAGTTCGAACACCTGCGAAGCGGGGCGTTCGATCCCGTCCTGCGCCCCTACGCCGCCACCGATCCGGGTGAGTTCTTCGCCGTGGCCACCGAAGCGTTCTTCGGTCGGCCGCTCGACATGCGATCGCTCAAGCCCGAGCTGTACGGCGTGTTGTCCTCGTTCTACCGCCAGGACCCGGCCCGCCGCTTCGACCCCGCGGCGCAGGGGCCAGCCGCCTGATCGAACACTGCACGGGCGTCGGGGCGCGCCTCACACGGCGAGGGCGTCGGGATGGGCGATCGACTCACCCCGCACCGGGGCCCGATCGATGACGTGGTCGACCAGCCCGTAGTCGACGGCGGCCTGGCCGCGCAGGATGTAGTCCCGGTCGATGTCGGCGAGGATCTTCGCCTCGCGCTGCCCGGTGGCCTCGACGAGGAGCCCGACCATCCGGCGGCGCATCTCGACCACCTCGGCGATCTGGATCTCGAGATCGGTCGATTGGCCCTGCGCCCCACCGTGGGGCTGGTGGATGAGCACCCGCGTGTTCGGCAACGTCGAACGCTTGCCGGGGGTTCCGCAGGCCAGGAGCACCGCGGCGGCCGACGCCGCCTGCCCCACGTTGATCGTGGCGATGTCCGGAGCGATGAACTTCATGGTGTCGTGGATGGCGAACATCGCGACCATGTCCCCGCCCGGGGAGTTGATGTACATCGAGATGTCCTGGTCCGACTCCGACGCCAGGTGGAGGAGTTGGGCGATGACGAGGTTGGCGACGTGTTCGTCGATCGCCGAACCGAGGAACACGATCCGGTTGGCGAGCAGCCGGGAGTAGATGTCGAAGGCGCGTTCGCCGCGACCGGTGGATTCGATGACGGTGGGGATGAGCACGTCGGACCTCCTCGTAATGTGCAACCATTCGATTGCACATCGGAAGTGTGTCCGAGCCCGCTGCGAGTTGCAACCGATCAGTTGCGAATAGGCTGAACGTCATGAGCGCCACCGAACCCGCCTCGATCCCGGAGAACTCGGCCCTCGAACGCCGACTCGACCTCGACCTCAGCCCCGACGAACTGTGGGAGCTGGTCGGGGACGGCGACCGGTGGCCGGATTGGTTGGTCCACGAATCCGAGGTCGAGGTGGCACCGGGCTCCGGCGGTCAGGTCGTCGACGACGAGGGGATCGAGCGGACCGTCGAACTGGACGAGGTCGTGCCGGGCGAGGCGGTGCGGTTCCGCTGGTGGCCGAGCGACTCGCCAGCGGAGGAATCGAGCGTCGAACTCGTCGTGGCCCCGTGGGGCGACGGGAGTCGGTTGACGGTGCGCGAGTCGCGTCCGGGACTCGCCGCAGCCTGGTTCAGCGCCTCGGCCCTCGTCGCCCCGGTCCCCGGCCCGTCGGCCCTCGTCACGTCGGTCTCCATCACGTCGACCGTCGGGATCACCGTCACGGGCTCGTGCCTTCGGGCCGCGGGTGTTCAGTTCACCCTCGCGGCGTGAACGACTCCCCGACGAACTCGATGCCCTGTTCGGGGTGCTCGCCGACCCGACTCGTCGCGCCCTGCTGCTGCGACTCGTGCGATCGGGGCCGGACACGGCGACCCGCTTGGTCGAGGACCACGCGTGCTCCCGCCAAGCGATCGTGAAGCACTTGCAGGTGCTGGCGGACGCAGGGCTGGTCACCTCGGAGCGGACCGGGCGAGAGGTCCGCTACCGGGCCACGACCGAGCGGCTGGCCGCGCCGTGTCGTGGCTCCTCGATGCCGGAGCGAGCTGGGATCGGCGCCTCGCTCGGCTCGCCGCCCGCCCGGCGGCCACGCCGCGCTCCGGTCAGCGCTGAGCGAACAAGCGCCGGATGGCCGGCTCGTAGTGCTCCAAGGTGGCGCTCGTGTAGTCCGGGTCGAACGCCGTCTGGTCGTACTTGGCGCAGAACTCCTCGGTGTAGTCGAAGTACTCGTGGCCTCGGAACTGCTCTCGGGCGTTGCGATCGGCGCCGATGTAGTGCCAGAAGTAGTAGCCCTGGAAGATGCCGTGGTTGGCCACCATGAAATGGTTGGCCTCCGAGACGCGGGTCTTGACGATCGACGCCGCGATCTCGGGGTGGTTGTACGGGGCGAGGGTGTCGCCGATGTCGTGGAGCAGCGCACACATGACGTACTCCTCGTCTCGGCCGTCCTCCTCGGCCCGGGTCGCGGTCTGGAGGCTGTGCTCGAGCCGGCTCACCGGGAATCCCCCGTGATCGCTCTCCAGCGCCTTCAGCAGATGGATGACGTGGTCGGCCACCATCTCCTGGGTGACGGCGAGGTGGGGGATGATCAGATCCCACTCCTCCTTGGTCGACTCCTCGAACGAGCGGAACGTCGCTCGGGGCGGCGCCGCAGCAGCCTCGTCGACTCGGTCCTCGGCATCACGCAGTTCGGTCATCGGTGGTCCTTCCCCTTCGGCCCGGCGATGACGCCAGCGTAAACCCATCGTCCACCGGCTGGCGCCGCGGACGGATCGGCGACGGGAAGTCGGCCGAGAACTCCGGCCGGTCCCCGGGCCTCACTCGGTCCGTGTTCATCGCGGGGTTCGGCCCGCTGAGCGGTCGGGATCCCGCGATGAACGAACGGGTTCGACGATCTCCCCTGGATCGCATCACCGGTCGCATCCTCGTCGTATCCCTGGACATACCGACCGGTCGGTATCTATGCTCCGGGCATGCCCACCTGCACCCCCAACCTCTGGTTCGATCACGCCGGCCTCGAAGCCGCCGAGTTCTACGCCGCGACGATCCCGAACACGCGCATCACCAACGTGGTCATGGTGCCCACCGGCGGCCGAGGCGAGCCGGACCAGCCCCTCGTCGTGGACCTCGAGATCGACGGCCGGCCGTTCACCTTCATCAACGGCGGGCCGAGCTACACGCTCGACGAGGCGTTCTCGATCCGGCTGGACTGCGCCGACCAGGTCGAGGCCGATTCGTTCTGGGACGCACTGCTCGCCGATGGGGGCGAGCCAGGGCAGTGCGGTTGGCTGAAGGACCGCTTCGGCGTGTCGTGGCAGGTCGTGCCGGGCGGGCTCATCGAGCTGCTGACCGATCCCGATCCGGTGCGTTCCTCCGCCGCCAACCAGGCCATGTTCGCCATGCAGCGGCTCGACCTCGACGAGATGCGGGCTGCGGTCGAGCGAGCCGTCGCGGCCGGATCGTGACGACAGGCTCGACGGCGCAGCGCCGGGTGCCGCGAGGTGAAGCCCGGCGTCGAATCCTCGACGTCGCCCTCGACGTCATCCGGCAACAGGGCTTCGCCGCGACGAGCGTCGACGACCTGTGCCGGGCCGCGGGCGTCACCAAGGGAGCGTTCTTCCACCACTTCGAGTCGAAGGAGGCCCTCGGCGTCGCCGCCGCCGAGCACTGGGCCACCGTGACCGGAGCGATGTTCGAACAGGCCGAGTATCACCGCGCTCCGACCGCGCTCGAACGCGTCCTCGGCTACGTCGATCTGCGGCTGGCGATGGTTCGCGGCACGCCGAGCGACTACAGCTGTGTGGCCGGCACGATGGTCCAGGAGGTGTTCCTCACGCACCCCGAGCTGCGGGATGCCTGCGGCGAGGCCATCTTCGAACACGCCCAGACGCTCGAGTCCGATCTCGCCGAGGCCCTTGCGGCAGCCGGCGACCCACCGGGCGTCGACGCCGCCGGCCTGGGCCGATTCATGATGACGGTGGTGCACGGAGCGTTCGTCACGAGCAAGGCGGCCAACGATCCGACCGTGGCGGTGGAGAGCCTGGTTCACCTCCGCCGCTACCTCACGTTGTTGCTGGGGTGACCGCGCCGGCTTGCCCGTGCCCGCGTGCCCCCTCCTGACGCGACGGTGCGGGTGGCCGTCGCGGCTCAGGTGACCGGGGCCGAGGTGTCCGGAGTCAGGAACAGCACGCCGAGCGGCGGGAGGGTCAGGACGACGGAGCGGTGGAAGCCGTGCGAATCGACCGGGACCGTGTGGACCGAGCCGCCGCAGCCGACGCCCGAGCCTCCGTACTCCACGCCGTCGGTGTTGAGGGCTTCGCGCCACTTCCCCGCGACGGGCACCCCGAGGCGGTAGTCGTGGCGCGGTGTCGGAGTCGCGTTGACGACGACGAGGACGGGGGGCGCGCCGCCCTCGGTCGGGTCACAGCGGAGCCAGGCGAACACGCTGTTGTCGGAGTCCGAGCCCTCGACCCACCGAAAGCCGTCCGGCTCGCTGTCGCCGCGATGGAGCGCTGGGAGCGAGCGGTACGCATCGTTCAGGTCGGCGACGAGCCGGCGGACCCCGGCGTGCCAGCCTTCGTCGTGCAGCGACCAGTCGAGCGTCTCTTCGTGATTCCACTCCGTCCACGGCGCGAGTTCCCCGCCCATGAACGTGAGCTTCTTGCCCGGCTGGGCCCACTGCATCCCGTACAGGGTGCGCAGGTTGGCGAACCGCTGCCAGTCGTCGCCCGGCATCTTGGACAGCAGCGATCCCTTGCCGTGCACCACCTCGTCATGGCTGAGCGGCAGCACGTAGTGCTCGGAGGCCGCGTACACCGACCGGAACGTGATCTCTCCGTGATGCCAGCGGCGATGGATGGGATCACGCTCGAGGTAGCCCAGCGTGTCGTTCATCCACCCCATGTCCCACTTGTACCCGAAGCCCAGTCCCCCGACGTACGTGGGTCGGCTGACCATCGGCCAGGCGGTCGACTCCTCGGCGATGGTGGCGATGTCGGGAAACTCGGCGTACACCGCTTCGTTGAAGGCGCGGAGGAACTCGATGGCGTCCAGGTTCTCGTTGCCGCCGAAACGGTTCGGGATCCATTCCCCGTCGCGACGTGAGTAGTCGAGATAGAGCATCGAGGCCACTGCGTCGACGCGCAGCGCATCGACATGGAACCGGTCGAGCCACGAGATCGCGCTCGAGATGAGGAACGAGCGCACCTCGTTTCGGCCGTAGTTGAAGATCGCCGAGTTCCAGTCGGGGTGGTAGCCCTGGCGCGGATCGGCGTGCTCGTACAGGTGGGTGCCGTCGAACTCGTAGAGCCCGTGGGCGTCGTTCGGGAAGTGGGACGGGACCCAATCGAGGATGACCCCGACCCCGCGCTGGTGGAGGTGGTCGATCATCCGCATCAGCTGGATCGGGCCCCCGTACCGAGCGCTCGGAGCGAAGTACCCGGTCGTCTGGTAGCCCCACGAACCGTAGAACGGATGCTCCATGATCGGGAGGAGCTCGACGTGGGTGAAGCCGTGGGCGATGGCGTGATCCGCGAGCGGCCCGGCGAGCTCGTCGTAGGTGGGAAAGCGTTGGCCGTCGCCGATGGTGCGACCCCACGAGCCGAGGTGGACCTCGTAGATCGACACCGGGGCGTCGAGCGCGATCTTCGCGCCCCGATCGGCCATCCACGCCGAGTCGTACCACTCGTAGTCGAGATCGACGACGATCGAGGCCTGTTCGGGTGGTTCCTCGTTCCAGGCCGCCACCGGATCTGCCTTGTCGAGCCGCCGGCCGTCCTGGGTGGTGATCCGGTAGCGGTAGTGGGTGCCGAGGGGGACGTCGTCGATCCATCCGCTCCAGATCCCACTGTCGCTGGGCGCGAGTTCGTGTTCCACCGACCAATCGTCCGCCGAGCACACGAGATGCACGGTCCTGGCGTTCGGGGCCCAGACCGCGAAGCGACAGCCCGAACCGGAGGGGTGGGCGCCGAGCACCCGATACAGGTATCGGCTCGTTCCCTCACCGAAGAGATGCAGGTCCACCGGGTCGATCCCCAGCGCGGGCGCGGCGTTCGTGTGTATGGTCATCTGGGTTCCTCTCCGGGGTTCGTCCCCGCGTCTCGATGGGCGTCAGGTGGTCACCGCGTCGCCGACCATCTCGGCGATCGCGGCGAGGGGCCACGAGACCCAGTGCGGGCGGTTCGCCAACTCGTAACGAACCTCGTACAGGCACTTGATCAGCGCGTACGTGTCGAGCAGCAGCTCCAGTTCGTCGCGTGCTGCCGGCACCAGCCCGGGGCCGATGTGCTCCTCGTAGACGTCGAGGAGCCGGGTGCGCACGTGGCGGCTCCACGCGATTCGCCACCGCTCGACCGCGTTGCGATCCGACTCCGAGACGCGACCCCGCTCGTACGCCACGTCGATGGCGGAACGAATCGCGTAGTCGAACGACCTCACGATGCCGGCCACGTCCGCGAGCGGTGACCGCTTGATCGATCGCTCGGTGATCGGGCGACCGGGTTCACCCTCGAAGTCGATGAACACGACGTCCTTGCCGGTCCAGAGGATCTGTCCGAGGTGCAGGTCGCCGTGGATCCGGATACGGCTCGCATCGAGCTTCGTCGTCCGCAACGTCTCGAACCGCGACAGCACCCGATCGCCGTGCTCGAGCAAGGGAACGGCGAGCCCGCTGGCGTCGTCGTCGAGTTGGGCGAGCTGGCCGCGCAACATGCGCTGCGTCGCTCGCAACGACGTCCGCAGGGTCTGCACGATGCTGCGCTGCCAGAGCAGCGTGAACGACTGCGGCTCGAAGTCCAGCGCCGGATCGACCCCATTGGCCCGCTTGGTCCCGTTCCGACCGCTGGTCGTCCCACCGTGATCCTTGACCCGACCCGCGTTGGCGAGCGAGCGATGGAGCTCGGCGAGGCGCTGACCCAACAGCCCGACGATCGCGGCGGTGCCCGAGTCGAGTTCCGTCGTGCTCGTGAACGGCGCCCCGCCATCGATGAGCCGCGAGAGTTCGTCGCCCACGTGGACCCACAGATCGGTCTCGTGATCGACGGCATCGTGAACGATCACGACGTTCGCCGGCCCCGCCGCGTTCGGCAGCTGGAGGTCCAGGGTCGCGGCGAGACCGGGGACCTGGGGGAAGCCGCCCTGCGAGAGGCGGTGGGGCAGTTCGACGTCGGGATTCACGCCCGGCTCGATCCGGCGCACGAGCTTGGCGATCAACCCACCGTCGACGAGGGCCGACGAGTTGGACTGTTCCAGGCCGAGCAGATGGACGTGGCGATGGTCCTTCGACAACTGCGCCAGACCGGTGCGACGCGGGTTGCCCTGCAGGGCGCGCTGCCGGCCGGAACGCTTCGACCTCGTCAGTGCGGCGTCGATCACCATTGCCGCTCCCCGGGCGTCCGACATCGCGTCGATGAGCAAGGCGTCGTCGTCGAGGCGGGCGATGATCGCGTCGGGGTGGAGGTTCTCGATCGTTCGGGCCAGGTCGTCGGTGACCCGGAAGACCGGTACCGAGTACCACTGATCGTCGCCTTCGGTGAACGACACCACGACCGTGAGCAACGCACCGCGCGTGCCATCGCTGCCCTCGAGCGGCACGACGTTGTCGACCACGAGATCACGTACGGTCGCCGCCTTGCCCGCGTACCAGCGCCGCTGGGGCATCCAGCGGCCCAGCGCCTTGGCCAACTGCGGCTGCCGGGCGAGCACCTCCGCGAGCGAGCCGCCCAACCGAGGCAGCTGCCCGGTGGAGACGTCGACGCTCATCGCTTCGAGGGAGAACCAGAAGAAGCCGTGGGGCGCGAGCGTCACGTAGTACGGCATCTCCCCGACCGGCGCGAAGCGAGTCCGGCCGAACACCTCCACCGGCGTGGCGCCCATGAACTCCCGGAGGTCCAGCTCGACGTGCTGGGCGAGCCGCGACAGGTTCGCAACGCAGAGCATCGGCGCTTCGTCGTCGAGTGTCCGCACGAAGGCGAGCACGTGCGGGTTCTCGGGCTCGAGGAACTCGATCTCGCCCCGGCCGAGCACCCGGTGTCGCTTGCGGAGGGTGACGAGCTGGCGCATCCACGCCAGCAGCGAGGTGGAGTTCTGACTCTGGTTCTCGACGTTGACGCTCTCGTAGTGGTAGTCCTGCTCGGTGATGAGCGGCAGGTACAGCCGGTGGGAGCTCGCCGACGAGAAGCCCGCGTTGCGATCGGCGGTCCACTGCATGGGTGTGCGCACGCCATCTCGGTCACCGAGGTACACGTTGTCGCCCATGCCGATCTCGTCGCCGTAGTAGAGCACCGGCGTTCCAGGGAGCGAGAACAACAGGGCGTTCATCAACTCGATCTTGCGTCGGTCGTTGCCGAGCAGCGGCGCGAGGCGGCGCCGGATCCCGAGGTTGATGCGCATCTGCGGATCACGGGCGTACGCCCGCAACATCAGGTCGCGCTCCTCCTCGGTCACCATCTCGAGGGTCAGCTCGTCGTGGTTCCGGAGGAACGTCGCCCATTGGCAACCGTCGGGCGGCTTGGGTGTCTGGTCGAGGATGTCGACGATCGGGGTCCGGTTCTCGGACTGCACCGACATGAACAGTCGAGGCATCACGGGGAAGTGGAAGTTCATGTGGCACTCGTCGCCATCGCCGAAGTACGCAGACGCGTCCTCGGGCCATTGATTGGCCTCGGCGAGGAGCATCCGGCCCTCGAAGTTGGCGTCGATGTGACGGCGCAGGCGCTTCAGGAACTCATGGGTCTCCGGGAGGTTCTCGCAGTTGGTCCCGGGCCGTTCGTAGAGGTAGGGGACGGCGTCGAGCCGGAGTCCGTCGACCCCGAGCTTGAACCAGAAGTCGAGGACCGAGAGCACTTCCTTCTCGACCGCCGGATTGTCGAAGTTGAGGTCGGGTTGGTGCGAGTAGAATCGGTGCCAGAAGTACTGACCGGCGACCGGGTCCCACGTCCAGTTCGACGTCTCGAAGTCGGAGAAGATGATGCGCGCGTCGGCGTAGTCCGTCGGATCATCGCTCCACACGTAGAAGTCACGGTGCCGCGAGCCCTTCGGCGCACGACGAGCACGCTCGAACCAGGGGTGGTGGTCGGATGTGTGGTTGATGACGAGCTCGGTGATGACCTTCAGGTCCCGCTGGTGCGCCGCATCGAGGAACCGCTTGAACGACTTGAGGTTCCCGTAGTCCGTGTTGATCGTGCGGTAGTCCGCGATGTCGTAGCCGTCGTCGCGCAACGGGGACGGATAGAAGGGCAACAACCAGAGCGCGGTGACGCCGAGGTCCGACAGGTAGTCGAGCTTCTCGGTGAGACCGTCGAAGTCACCGATGCCGTCGCCGTTCGAGTCGGCGAACGCTCGGACGTGCAACTCGTAGATGACGGCGTCCTTGTACCAGTCAGCGCTCACGCAGCATCACTCCATCGTTCCTCGTCGCTTCGGGCGGTGTCGCTCGCGCCGTGGGCCTCCAGGACGAAGACATGGGCTGCGCCGGCCCAGGGCGAGAGCTCCACGTAGTTCCAGTTGCCGGACCACTCGTAGGCGCCGCCGCCCAGGAGGTCGGTCACCCGATAGTCGCTCCCCGGCGAGAGCCCCACCGCGGCGAGATCGACGTCGACGAAGCCTTGATGAGCGTGGTGCTCGTCGAGGTTGACCACGACGAGCACCGGTGGTGAGATCCCGGCGCGATCCACCTTGGAGAAGCAGAGCAACGACGGATCGCTCGTGCGATGGAAGCGAAGCGTGTCGAGGAACCGGAAGGCGCGGTTCTCGGCTCGGATCTCGTTGAGCCGAGCGAGCAGCGGGGCGAGCGAGTCGTCGCGGTCGAGCTGCCAATGGCGTACTTGGTACTTCTCCGAGTCGTGGTACTCCTCGGAACCTTCCCGGACCGGACGGTGCTCCATGAGCTCGAACGCCGGCCCGTACACCCCCAGCTCGGCGACAGCGTCGCCGCGAGGACGGCACGGGTGACGAACGCGGCTCGGCCGCCGCGCTGGAGTTGTTCGGTCAGGATGTCGGGTGTGTTGGGCCAGGCGTTCGGCCGGAAGAAGTCGACGGTCCGGGTCGAGAGATCCTCGAAGTAGTCCGCGAGCTCATCGGAGCCCTGCCGCCACGTGAAGTAGGTGTAGGACTGGCTGAAGCCCACCTTGGCCAGACGCTCCATCACCCGCGGCCGAGTGAAGGCCTCGGCGAGGAACACGGTGTCCGGGTACTCGCTCCGCAGCGTGCCGAGCGCCCACTCCCAGAACGCGATGGCCTTGGTGTGCGGATTGTCGACCCGGAAGACGCGCACGCCTCGCTCGATCCAGAACCGGAACACGTCGGCGAGCGCCTCCCACAGCGAACGCCAGTCCTCGGTTTCGAAGTCGAGCGGGTAGATGTCCTCGTACTTCTTCGGAGGGTTCTCCGCGTATTGGATCGTTCCGTCGGCGCGGTGGGCGAACCATTGCGGATGTTCGGTGACCCAGGGGTGGTCGGGCGAGCACTGGAACGCGATGTCGAGGGCGAGTCGGAGCCCGCGCTCGTGGCAGGCGTCCACCAGCGCGACGACGTCGTCGACCGTGCCCAGTTCGGGCGAGACCGCGGTGTGTCCGCCGTCAGCCGACCCGATGGCCCAGGGGCTCCCCACGTCGTCCGGCGCGGCCTCGGTGGAGTTGTTGCGACCCTTTCGCTTCGTGATCCCGATCGGGCTGATCGGTGGGAGGTAGACGATGTCGAACCCCAATGAACTCACGTAGTCGAGTCGCTTGCGCGCCGCCTCCAGGTCGCCGCCGACGGCTCCTTCGAACCCGTCGAGCCCGCTGACGGTCGAGCGAGGGAAGAACTCGTACCAGGCGCCGAACGCGCCGTACACCGGATCGACGTCGACGCGCAGCGGCGCGACCCGGGCGATCGGATCACGAGGTGAGCATCGGAACGAACGCTCGGGCCACGACGCATCGTCGAGCACCGTCGCGTCTGCGCCCGCGAGGTCTCGACGCGCCGCCTCCAGGAACGTCCGGTCCGCCCCGGATGCGTTGGGCAGCATGGCTTCGAGCAGCGCCACACCGGCCTGCAACTCCACGTCGACACCGACCCCCGCAGCGATCTTGGTGCGCGTGTCTCGACGCCAACCCTCGAAGTGGTCGATCCAACCGAGCACTTCGTACTCCCAGACGCCGCAGTCCGAGAACACGACCGCGGCTTCGAACCGATCGTTGCCGGCACTCGTCGCGGGCACCTCGTGCCAGGACGCACCGGGCAGGTCCGCCTGCCGATACCGCACGGCAGCGGCGACGAGTGAGTGCCCGTCGGTGAACACGTCGGCGACGACCGCAGTCGGCTCCCCGACCGTCGCCTTCGCCGCGAAGCGGCCCCCGTCGACGATCGGCCGAACCGGCTCGACGACGACTCGACTCGGTCGGGTGGACGGCAGGACGGGCATCACGGTTCCTTTGCGCTCGACGACCGTGAGCACCTACCCAACGCTCGTCGGGCACTACACCCGCATTCACCCGAAGGCGTGAACCAAGGGTGGTCAATTCGCGCAATCCGTCACCCGACTGCGGGGCCTCGCTCCCACAGTGGGGCGACCTCGGTCAGCCGACCGGGCGCGCCTCGGCACGACGGATGGCCGCGGTGGTCAACTTGGGCGCGGCGAATGCGAACAGCACCAAGTGGAGCGCGCCGGCCACGAACCACGGGACTCGCAACGCCAGGTCCCGAGACGCGAACTTGTCGACCGCGACGACGAGCGCCCCGCCCAGCAACGATCCGAGCGGCATCATCCCCCCGGCGAAGAAGCGGTACACGCTGTTGACCCGTCCGAGCAGCCGGTCCGGGATGATCCGCTGCCGGAGGCTGACCGTGATCACGTTCCAGATGACGCCGAGGCAGATGTAGAGCAACGTCAGCAGCCACACCGGGTACCAGTTCTGGGCGAATCCGATGAGGGCCGTGAACACCCCGCCGCCCACGAGCACGAGCCACAACGACGGTCCCGGGCCGAGCTTCTTGGCGACGGGCGAGGCGATCCAGCCACCCAGGACGCCACCGATGGCGGCCCCCGTGCCGAGCAAGGCGAACTCGGTTGCGCTGGTGTGGAGCGACTCCTGGGCGAACAGCACGAGATTGGCCGTGGTCATCATGCCGATGGCGTTGAGGAGGCCGAGGGTGATCGCCAGCGGACGCAGCAGCTCGTGTGCCCACAGCCAGCCGAGCCCTTCCTTCAGCTCCGCACGGAACGAGGGCGGCGTGTCGCCGAGCGGACGCTGGCGCCGCGGCACGCCGCGCATCGACACGATGAGCGCGGCCGACGCGGCGAAGCTCCCGGCGTCGAGGAAGAACGGCAGGGCGAAGCCCGCCGCCAACAGCAGCGCTCCGAGCGGCGGGCCGGCGAAGGAGTTGGCGACCATCTCGGCGCTCCACATCCGACCGTTCGCCCGTTCGAGGTCCGCCGGAGCGACGATCGCGGGGAGAAAGGTCTGCGACGAGTTGTCGTAGAGGACCTCGCACGTCCCGAGCAACAGGGTCGCGAGGAGGATGGCGAGATACAGCAGGGCGTCGTTGCTCACCACGGCCGTGGCGATCTCGTCAGGGCCCGGAAGGTCGGAGCTGCGGATGAGCACGAGCACGGCGACCCCGACGGTCAGCACGGCACGGATCGCATTCATCCGGCTCATCAGCGCTCGCCGATCGTTGCGATCGGTGATCACACCGGCGGGCAGGCTGAACAGGAGCCACGGGAGCCGTTGGGCCACCGCCACGAGGGCGATCAGCAAGGGGTTGCGGGTGACCGCGGAGGCGAGCCAGGGGTAGGCGATCTGACCGACCCCGTCGCCGAGGTTGGAGATCACCGACGCGCTGAAGAGCTTTCGGTAGGCGCTTCGGTTCGTCGTGGTGGGGGCAAGTGTCTCGGCGATCCGCGCAGAGTATCCGGATCGCCGACGGCGGGTGCGGAGGTTTCGGCCAGGACGAACGATGCCCGTCTAGGGGTCCGTGTGCGCCCGTCGCCGGGTGCGCTCGGCCAGCTTCGGGCGGATCTCGTTGACGTTGATCCGGAACTCCGGATCGATCTCCTGCAGCTCGACGCTGTAGGCGATGTCGAGCACCGGATTGGCGAAGGCCCGCTGGGTCGCCTGCAGCAGCGCCTCGACGAAACTGCGCTTGTCCTCGGCGGGACGCCCCGGTCCGACGCGCGCCGTGACGGCGACGAAGGCGTTGCTCGGATGACCGTCGGCGATGACGAAGTGGGCCCGGGGCTCCCTCGGGTGCGCAGCCCGTCGAGGGTGGGAGCCCGTGTTCGGCCGCCGCAGTGTGGATCGTCGCCAACGCCGCGTCGATGTCGACCACGGCCGCGAGGTTGCCCGAATACTCGACGATGAGATGCGGCACGGACCCAATGATTAACATCTGCTCGGCTCGTTCACCGGGCCGAAGGGGGACGCCCATGCGGTTGCTCAGCTTCTCGATCGAGGGCCGATCGACGTTCGGCGTCCTCGATCGCTCGGGCGCCGGAGTGATCGATCTCGCACCGAGGATCGCCGGAGTCGGTTCCCTCGACGAACTGATCCGCCAGCGACGACTCGCCGACGTGCATGCCTTCCTCGATGATCCGGCCGATCATCTGGTCGCATCCATCACCTTCGAGCGCACGCTGACCTGGCCGCGCAAGGTGTTCTGCATCGGCGTCAACTACGGCGGCCGCAGCGCCGAGTACGCCGACCCGACGGACGCGCCGTACCCGAGCGTGTTCATCCGGTATCCGGACTCCCTGACCGCGCACGACGCCCCGCTCGTGCGACCTCCGGAGAGCGAGCAGCTCGACTACGAAGGCGAGATCGTCGCCGTGATCGGAACGGCGGGCCGCCGGATCCCGATCGACCGGGCCCGCGAGCACCTGGCAGGGCTGACCCTCGGCAACGAGGGGACGATCCGGGACTGGGTCCGGCACGCGAAGTTCAACGTGACCCAGGGCAAGAACTGGCAGCACTCGGGGTCGCTCGGTCCGTGGATGGTCACGATGGACGAGGTCGGTCCGTTCGACGACCTGACCCTGATGACCACCGTCAACGGCGAGGTCCGTCAGCACGACTCCCCGGCGACGATGAAGTACTCGATCGAGGCGCTCGTGCACTACCTGTCGACCTTCACCGAGTTGGCCCCCGGCGACGTGATCTTCACGGGCACGCCCACCGGAGCAGGAGCCCGGTTCGACCCGCCCCGCTGGCTCGCGCCGGGCGATGTCGTGGAGGTCACGGTGAACGAGATCGGCACCCTTCGCAACACGATCATGGACGAGACATGAGGACACTCGACGACGCCGCGGTGGTCGAGGAAGCCGCGCTCCTCGACCACGCCGAGCACACCTCCACCCAGGTCCGTCAGACCACCGACGCCCACCCGCACGCCACGATCGACGACGCCTACCGGATCCAGGCCGCGTGGCTCGCTCGGCGTCTCGCCCGCGGTGAACGGGTGGTCGGCCACAAGATCGGGCTCACCTCGCGCGCCATGCAGGCGACGATGAAGATCGACACGCCGGACTCCGGGTTCTTGACGGACCGGATGGTGTTCGCCGCCGACTCGACGCTGCGCGCGGCCGACTTCTGCGACCCGAAGCTGGAGATCGAGCTGGCGTTCGTGCTCGGGGCCGACCTGGCGGGCTCCGAGCTGTCGATCGACGACGTGCTCGATGCGACCGAGTACGTCGTGCCGGCGGTCGAGTTGATCGCAGCGCGGACGTTCCGCACCGACCCCGTGACCCATCGCACGAGGACCGTGGTCGACACCATCGCCGACAACGCCGCCGACGCCGGCGTGATCACCGGTGGCCACAAGATCGGGCCGCGCGACGTCGATCTGCGCTGGGTCGCGGCGATCGGGACACGCAACGGCGTGGTCGAGGAAACCGGGGTCGCCGCCGGGGTCCTCGGGCATCCTGCCGCCGGCATCGTCTGGCTGGCCCGGCGCTACGCCGAACAGGGACAGCGGCTGGAGGCCGGACAGCTGGTGTTGGCCGGTTCGTTCACCCGGCCGATCGACGTCCGGGCCGGCGATCGATTCGAGTTCGAGTACGGGCCGCTCGGCTCGTTCGGCGTGGACTTCGCATGATGGGCCCGCAGCGATGAAGACTGCGCTCACGATGGGAGCACCGGGATGAAGACTCCACCGAATCGCTTCAAGGAACGCCTCGACGGGCCGGGTGCTCAGCTCGGATGTTGGCTGAGCCTGGTCGACACGGTGTGCGCCGAGATCGTCGCGACGGCCGGTTTCGATTGGGTCGTGATCGACGGGGAGCACGGGCCGAACGATCTGCGAAGTGTCCTGGCCCAACTCCAGATCCTCGCGGCCTACGAGACACAGCCGGTCGTGCGCATTCCACGCATCGACGCCTCGCTCGTCAAGCAGTACCTCGACGCCGGCGCCCCGTCCATCCTGGTACCGATGGTCGAGAGCGTGGAGCAGGCCATCGCGATGGCGCGGGCGACGAAGTACCCGCCGCTCGGAATGCGGGGTGTCGCCGGCGCTCGTGGCTCACGGTGGGGCCTGTACGAGGACTACTGGTCTGCGGCGAACGACGTCACCTGTCTCGTCGTCCAGATCGAGTCGCTGACGGGTCTCGATGCCCTCGAGGGCATCGCCGCGGTGGACGGCGTCGACGGTGTGTTCGTCGGACCGTCGGATCTCGCGGCTTCGATGGGCCGGCTCGGGAAACCGAACGACCCGGCGGTCGTCGCCGCGGTCGAGGACGCCATCCGCCGGGTGCGGGCGTGCGGCAAAGGGGCCGGCGTCCTGACCTTCGCCCGATCTCGTCGAGCGCTACGCGAACGCCGGCGACGTTCGTGGCCACCGGGTCCGACGCCGCCCTGCTCGCGGCCAGCGCTCGCAGTCTCGCCCGCCAGTTCGATCATCTCCGGTCGGCCCCACGATGAGCCTGTACTACCTCCAGAAGTTCCTGTTCCATCTCAATCGGGACGACGGGGTGCAGGGTCGGTACGCCGCCGATCGTCGCGAGGCCGTGGCCGGGTACGACCTGACGGAGGAGGAGGTCGATGCGCTCGTCGCGCCGGACATCGGTCTGTTGTACGTGTTGGGTGTCAATGGGCAGATCCTCATGCACTTCGCTGCGCTCCACGGCATCCCGTGGGCGGAGTACCTCCAGCAGATGCGCGACGGCATCGAGCGGCACGGCCCGGTCCGAGCCGGCGTCTACGCGATGACGGGGTACGAGGGTGTCGACGCCCACGCGGCTCGGATCGGTCAGTCGAGCCGCGCTCGCGACGGGGTCGGGAACTCGGGGCGCTGACGTGTCGTTGGTCTTCGCCGGAGTGTGCAGTCATGCGCCGGGAATCACCGGCCGAGCGGATCAGGCCGACCCGGCCGCCCGCGCCCGCTTCGTCGACGCATTCGATGCGATGCGGGTCGATCTGGAGGTGACTCGACCCGACGCGATCGTCGTGATCGCGGCGGAACACTTCGCCAACTTCTTCATGGACAACATGCCGTCGTTCGCCATCGGGATGGCGGACTACTACGAAGGACCGATCGAGGATCCCGCCTGGCTCGCGATCGCACGGCGGCGGGTCCCCGGGAACTCGGAGCTCTCGCGGCGGTTCATCACCGCAGTGATGGATCGCGCCGACGTCGCCTACGCCGAGGAGTGGAAGTTCGATCACGGGATCATGGTTCCCCTCCACTTCCTGACGCCGGGCTACGACCTGCCCGTCATCCCCGTGAACGTCAATTGCCAAGGCCCACCCCTGGCTCCGCTCCATCGCGCCTGGAACTTCGGCGAAGCACTGCGCCACGCCGCCGACTCCGTTCGGGAGCGGATCGCCATCGTGGGCACCGGTGGCATCTCGCACTGGCCGGCCACCCCCGACTCCGGGAAGATCAACGAGGCGTGGGATCGCGACTTCCTCGATCGGTGGTGCCGCAACGACCGCGCCGCCCTCCTCGACTACGACGACGAGTCCATCTACGCCGCTGCCGGTCAGGGAGGATTCGAGATCCGCACGTTCCTCGCCGTCAGCGCGGCGGCAGACGGAGCGACCGGGACGGTCCACTGCTATGAACCGATCCCGATCTACGCCGTTGGTTGCACGGTCGCGACGTACGACCTCAGCGGCCGATCGCCGACTCCACCCCGCTGATCTCCTTGCGGAGTTCCCGCTTGAGCAACTTGCCCGACGGGTTCTTCGGCAGCGTCTCCACGACGTGGATCGACTTCGGAACCTTGTGGGCGGCGAGCTTGGTGCGGGCGAACTCCAACAGTTCCCGTTCGTCGACGGCGCCCGAGAGCACGACGACGGCGGCGATGGCCTCGATCCACTTCTCGTCGGGCACGCCGATCACCGCGACCTCGGCGACGGCCGGGTGCGCGTAGAGCGCGTCCTCGACTTCGCGAGACGCCACGAGCACGCCGCCGGTGTTGATCACGTCCTTGATGCGGTCGACCACGAAGAGGTACCCCTCCTCGTCGATGCGGACGAGATCGCCGGAATGGAACCAGCCACCCTCGAACGCCTCCGCGGTCTCCTCCGGCTTGCCCCAGTAGCCGCTGCACAACTGCGGTGATCGATACACGACCTCTCCGAGCTCCCCCGGTTGGACGTCGTTCATGTCCGAGTCGACGACGCGGGTCTCGACGAAGAGGATCGCTCGACCGACCGAGTCGGGACGGGCGTCGTGCTCCTCGGGGCGCAGCACGGTCGCGAGCGGACCGATCTCGGACTGGCCGAAGCAGTTGTAGAAGCCGACGTCGGGCAGTTGCTCACGAAGTCGCTGCAGCACCGGCACGGGCATGATCGATGCGCCGTAGAAGGCTTTGCGCAGCGAGCTGAGATCGGCGTCCTGGAGCGCGGGGTGCTGCGCGACGGCGACCCACACGGTGGGCGGGAAGAAGAGTGAATTCACGCGATCGGCGGCGACGCGCTCGAAGATCACGTTCAGGTCCGGAGCCTCGAGCAGATGGTTGGTCATGCCGCAGGCCAGACCCGGGATGAGGAACACGTGCATCTGCGCCGAGTGGTAGAGGGGCAGGGCGTGGATCGGGACGTCCCGTTCGGACAGATCGAGCGCGGCGATGCACGAGGCGTAGTGGTGGACGAGCGCCCGATGGCTCAACATCGCGCCCTTCGGCAGCGACGTGGTCCCGGAGGTGTACAGGATCTGCACCAGGTCCTCGTCCGCGACGCCGTCCTCGACGTGCAACGATCCCGACTCGTCGAGCGCCCAGGAGAGCACATCGTCGCCGTCGCCGTCGCCGTCGCGCAGGGTGCCTCGGCGCAGATCGCCGAGCTGCTCGGCCAGCGGATCGACGAAGGCCGCGAGCGACGGGTCGACGAACGCCATTCGAGGCTCGGACTGGGTCAGGAGATACGCCAGCTCGTCGTGACGAGCGTTGAAGTTCACCGGGACGTGGACCAGGCCGGCGCGGGCACAGGCGAGGAAGAGCACGGCGTAGGCGTCGGAGTTCTTCCCGAAGGCGGCGACGCGATCACCCGGCTGCAACCCGAGCCCGACCAGTCGGGCCGCCACACGGCCGACGGCGGCGTCGAGTTCGGCATACGTCCACGAGCGGTCGTCGAAGGTGAGGGCGGTCCGGTCGGGGACACGCCGGGCGCTGCGTTCCAACAGCCGGCCGACGGTGCTCGGGTACGACGGTGCAACCTGATCGATCATGG
Organism: Ilumatobacteraceae bacterium; assembly: GCA_041394645.1. Lineage (GTDB taxonomy): Bacteria > Actinomycetota > Acidimicrobiia > Acidimicrobiales > Ilumatobacteraceae > JAWKHV01. The sequence goes on from JAWKHV010000026.1 coordinate 44,443, forward strand.
ATGCACCGTATCCGCGCCGTCACCTCCCGCCGGGAGGCCGCCGACGTCCGCGATGCGCTGGTTGACCCGGTCCGTCAAGGCATCGCGCTCCTCGAGCGGTGTCGCCAGTCCGCCGAGCAGGTACTCGCGGAACAGGGACCAGCCGATCGCCGCCGAAGCGGCCATGAGCACCCGATCCGCGGCGTCGGCATCGTCGTCGGCGACGCCGAGTCGAACCAGGGCGTCTCGCCACGAGCGGAGGAGCCCGGACGCTCCGATCGGGTTGGCGTCGGGCCCGAGCTCGAAGAAGAAGCGGGCCAACATCTTGGGGATCTCGCCGTTTCGGCGCCAGACCAGGTCGGCCGGCGGGAGTCCGTCGCCGTCGAGGTCATCCATCGCCTGCTGCGACACCGTGGCGAACGCTTCTTCGAGCAACTGGTTCTTCGACCCGAAGTACTGGTGCACGAGGCCGTGATTGACGTTGGCGCGCGCCGCGATCGAGCGCACCGACACCGACATCCCCTCCTCCACGAACGTCTCGATCGTGGCGCGGATCAGCGCCTGGCGGACTGCCGCTCGACCCTCCGGCCGACCTTCGTCACCCATGTTTCGCTCCTGCCGCTCTGGTTCCCGTTGGCTCTGAAGCTCTCGGGTCGTTCGAAACAGCCAGCGCCCTCCGTCATCGTCTCCCTTGGCACTCCATGGTGACAACCCCTGCGCGACCGAAATCCGGACCGATCTCCAAAGCGCCAGGTCCCTGAGGTGTCACAAGTCCCACCCGCCGAGGTCCTGTGCCCGGGTGAGCACCGGACCGAACGCGTACGGTGGGGCCGTGCTCGACACACTGTTCGGCCACTCGTTGCTGTTCGTCTTCCTCGCCATGGGCCTCGGCGCGGGCCTGGGCACCCTCTCCGTTCGAGGCGTGTCGTTCGGGCCCGCCGCAGCGCTGTTCGTCGGGCTCGGTTTCGGCGCCATCGACGAGCGGATCAGCGGGGCGGCCGGGCTCGGCACGTTCAAGGAACTCGGGCTGGTCCTGTTCACCTACACCGTCGGTCTGGCGTCCGGCCCCACCTTCGCACGCGGCCTGAAGCAAGGCGGCTTGAAGGCGCTCGGTGTCACGGTCGCCGCCGTGGCTGCCCTCGCTGCGGCGTGCGCCGGCGTGGCGGCCGCGCTCGGCCTGAGCGCGGCGGAGCGAGCCGGGCTGTTCGCCGGCTCCACGACGAACACCCCGGCCCTCCAGGCCGCAGCCGAGGCCCTCGACGGAGCCGGTGATCCGGTCGTGGCCTACTCCCTCGCCTATCCGGCAGCCGTGGCCTCGATGCTGCTCGTGCTCACGCTCGTGCTCGGCCGGCGGATGCCGCTACCGGCTCGGCTGCAGCCGCCCGAACCCGCGCCCGCCGCCGAAGTCCTGGTCAACTGGACGATCGAGGTGCACGTCGACGGGCTCCCGACGTTGGCCGAATTGCGCGACCGCTCCCCCGGGCTGGCGTTCAGCCGGGTTCGTCACGACGGCACCGTCGCCGTCGCCCAGGGCCACCATCGGCTCCGGCGCGGCGATGCGGTGGTCGCGGTCGGGCCCGCCGAGCTCGTGGCCGAGTTCTGCGCCGAGGTGGGCGAGCGCAGCGACCGCCATCTCCCGCTCGATCGCACGGCGCTGGACTTCCGTCGCATCGTGGTCTCCAACAAGGCGATCGCCGGGAGCCACGTGGGCGCGCTCGACGCCCTCCATGAACTGGGCTGCTCCATCACCCGCATCCGCCGGGGCGACATCGACCTGATCGCCGAGGACGGCCTCGCCCTCCAGCTGGGCGACCGGGTGCGCGTGGTCGGGCCGACGGCCGCACTGGGCCAGGCCGCAGTCCTGCTCGGCGACTCGGAACGACGGCTGGCCGAGGTGGACGCCTTCGGGTTCGCGATCGGCACGGCGCTCGGCCTGGCCCTCGGGATGATCCGCGTGCCGCTCCCAGGCGGCGCCGGGTTGGAACTCGGAGCCGGTGGTGGACCGCTCGTCGTCGGCCTCATCCTCGGGGTGCGGGTTCGGAGCGGACCCGTCGTGTGGCAGATCCCCCAGGGCGCCAACCTCGTCCTCCGCCAGTTCGGCATCCTCATGTTCCTCGCCGCCGCCGGACTCGGCTCCGGTTCGGCGTTCGCCGACGCCATCTCGACGCCGCATGGCTGGGAGCTGTTCGCCGCCGGAGCGGTCCTCGCCGGCGCCTTCGCTGCGCTCACCCCCGTCGCTCTGGAACTGGCGTTGCGGCGGGACGCGATGGAGACGGCGGGGCTGTTCTCCGGCCTCGAGACCCAGCCGGCCGCGCTCGCCTACGCCGGGCGGCGGACCGACGGCGACGAACGGGTCAACCTGGGCTACGCGCTGATCTTCCCGGCGGCGATGATCGCCAAGATCGTCGCGGTGCAGTTCCTCACTTGAGACGTTGCGATCGCGGCCGAGATACTTGAGAATACCTCCAGTTAGTTCGATCCGAAGCCTGGGGGCAACGTCACATGACCGGCACCGCGCCGTCCATCAAGTTCTCGCTCACGTTGCCGCGGTTCCACGAGCCCGGCTCGCGTGACCCGTTCCGCAAGGCGTTCGACTTCGCTCGCCACGTCGAGCAGCTCGGGTACTACACGGGCTTCGTCGGTCATCACCACTTCACGCCCGAGACCCTCGACCCCTCCCAGCCGTTCATGCTGCTGGCGGCGATGGCGGCGCGGACCGAGAAGCTCCGGCTCGGCACCGGCATCTTCATCGGTGGGATCCACCACCCGATCGCCATCGCCGAGCAGCTCGCCACCCTCGACCAGATCTCCAACGGCCGGGCCACCTTCGGTGTCGGGACCGGCTATCGACCCTACGAGTTCAAGGCGTATGGCTCGCCGTTCCACCAGCGCGGCAAGCGCCTGAGCGAAACCCTCGCCTTCTTGCGATCGGTGTTCGAGACCGGGAGCACCAAGTGGGACGGGGAGTTCTTCCAGTTCGACGACCTGGCGCTGTATCCCCTTCCGGTCCAACAGCCCCGCCCGCCGTTCTACGTCGCCGGACCGGCCGACGCCGCGATCGACCGCGCCGCGCGCTACGGCGACACCTGGTTCACGCTCCCGATGGAGACACTCGACCGGATCGTCGAGCTCGCCGACAAGTACAAGGCGGCGTGCGCCAAGTACGGCACCACGCCCCGCATCTGCCTGATGCGCGAGGCGTGGGTCGCCGACTCCGATCGTGAGGTCGAGGCCGAGTGGTACGGGCGAGCGCTGTCGTTCCATCGCTACTACTGGGAAACGGGCACCAAGGGCGACGAGCACGACCCCGTCCTGCAGCGCGTCGGCGAAGGCGAGGACGTGCCATATCAGGAGTTCGTCCACGACCGTGCCTTCGCCGGCACGCCGGACATGGTCACCGAGGAGATCCAGCGGTGGCACGATGCCGTCGGCTTCGACGAGTGCTGCCTGATCTTCGCCACCGCCCGCGAGGCGACCACGCCGGAGATCCTGACCAAGGGCGTCACCCAATTCGCCGAGCGGATCTTCGAACGGTTCGCCTGAGCGACCGAGGTCATCGCGTCCCGCCGTTAGCCTGGCTCCTCGGTTCCGACGACGAGCCGTTCCTCACATGACGACGACGCACCTCCTCACCCTCTCCTGCCCGGATCGACCGGGGATCGTTCACGCCGTCTGCGGCGGGGTCCTCGACATCGACGGCAACATCGTCGAGAACCACCAGTTCTCCGAGCCGGAGACCTCGACGTTCTGCATGCGGATGATGCTCACCGCGGAAGAGTCCGATCCGGAGGTCGTCGCCGAGGCGGTGGCGGGACGCCTGAACGACGAACGGGCGACCCTTCGCGTGCGCACCGCGGAACACCGCCGGCGGATGCTCGTGATGGTCTCGAAGGTCGACCACTGTCTCGTGGACCTGCTGTACCGCTGGCGCAACGGCGCGCTCGCCGTCGACATCCCGCTCGTGGTCGGCAACCATCCCGACCTGGCTCCCGTCGCCGAGCGATACGACATCCCGTTCGTCCACCTCCCGGTCACCGCCGACACGAAGGCAGCCCAGGAAGCCCGGCTGCGGGAGCTGATCGAGGAACACTCGATCGATCTCGTCGTGCTCGCCCGGTACATGCAGATCCTGAGCGACGACCTGTGCCGGTTCCTGGCCGGACGAGCGATCAACATCCACCACTCGTTCCTCCCCGGTTTCAAAGGGGCCAAGCCGTATCATCAGGCCTTCGAACGGGGTGTGAAACTGGTCGGAGCGACGGCCCACTTCGTGACGGCCGACCTGGACGAGGGCCCGATCATCGAGCAGGACGTGGCGCGCGTCAGCCACCAGCACTCGGTCGAGGAGCTGGTGAGGTTGGGACAGGACACCGAGCGGCTCGTACTCTCGCGGGCGGTCAAGTACTTCGCCGAGGACCGAGTCCTGCTGGTCGGGGACAAGACGATCGTGTTCGCCTGACCCTCGACCGAAGCCGACGGTGCAGCCCACCGCACCGAGCGACGCACCAGACCAACGAGCCGACGCCAAGGAGCCGCGATGAACGAATTCGACCGCACCCCGGGAGGCGCCGTCCTGATGGACGGCAACCGGCTCCGCGACGAGACCGTCGCCAGACTTCGGACCACGATCGAGGCGGCCGGCTCTCCCCCGGTGTGTCTGGTGACCGTGCTCGTCGGCGAGGACAAGCCGAGCCAGATCTACGTGCGCAACAAGAACAAGAAGGCGATCGAGGCCGGCATGCAGTCGCGCCACGTTGCCGTGCCCGGCGATGCCTCACAGGCTCAGGTCGAGGACGCGGTCGGTGAACTGGCCGCCGATCCGACGGTGCACGGCATCCTCGTGCAGCTCCCGCTTCCCGACGGACTGGATTCCGAGCCCGTGCTCGCCCTGCTCCCGCCGGAGAAGGACGTCGACGGTCTCACGGAGCGCTCGCTCGGCCGGCTCGTCCGTGGCCTGCCCGGCCACGTTCCCTGCACCCCGCTCGGCGTGATGCGGCTGCTCGATCGCTACGGCGTGCCCACCAGCGGCAAGCGGGCCGTCGTGATCGGACGGTCCACGTTGGTCGGTCTGCCGCTCTCCCTGCTGTTCGGGCGAAAGGGCACCGACGCCACCGTCACGCTCGCCCACTCACGAACCGCAGATCTGGTGGAGGTCTGTCGCGAGGCCGACATCATCGTCGCCGCGGCCGGCCAGGCCGGGATCGTGACCGCCGACCACGTGCGTCCGGGTGCCGCGGTGATCGACGTCGGTATCTCGCGGTCCGAGTCGCGCATCGTGGGCGATGTCGACTTCGAGGCGGTCCAGGCGATCGCCGGCGCGATCACGCCCATGCCGGGCGGCACCGGACCGATGACGATCGCCTGCCTCCTGGAGAACACCCTCGCCGCGGCCAGGATGCTCGGCACCTTTCCGGAGTGACGAGGTCGCTCAGCGCCGTGTCGGGGCGGCCGATCCGGCCACGCTCAGGCTGACAGCCGACGACCGAACCGGCTCGCGAGCCACACCTCCTGGCCGGCGAGATATCGAGTCGCCGCATCGGTGTTGCCGAAGACCATCACGCCGTGCGGCAGCCCGGCATGGACCTGGAAATCCGTGGGGACCCCGGCCGCCGAGAGCCGCATCGCGTACTCGACGTCCTCGTCCACGAACCCGTCTGCTCCGCCGACGCAGAGGTACGTCGGCGGGCGCCCCGCCAGATCGGGCTCCCGCGCTGGCGACGCCGTCCCGGGGACCGCGCCGCTCTCCGCAAGCTCGCCGAGGTAGGCGGCCCAGCCGAAGCGATTGGAGTCCGCCGTCCAGACGAGCAGATCGTTTCGCGTCATCGACGCGGACTGGGTCCGGTGGTCGAGCATCGGGCAGTCGAGAAGCTGGAACGCCGGCTGGAACCCGCCCTGGTCACGCAACCTGATCGCCAGCCCGGCGCACAGCCCACCGCCGGCGCTGATTCCTGTGATCCCGATCCGCTCCGGATCGACACCGAGTTCGGCGGCGTGATCGACCACCCAGAGCAGGCCGGCCTCACAGTCGTCGAGGGGCCCGGGATACGGCGTCTCGGGGGCGAGCCGGTACTCGACGGAGACTCCGACGATCCCGAACCTCGGGCACCACCGGTCGAAGATCTCGTCGGACTGGACCGCCGACCCGACGACCAGACCGCCACCATGCATCCCGTACAAGCACCCGAAGGGTCCCTCGATCTCGGTCGGACGGCTGACCCTGACGGTCAGCCCGGTCGCAGGGTCGACGATGTGGTCGGTCACCTCGACCTGGCCACTCGGCTCGAACGGGGGCCGCAACGAGATCGAGCGGACCGCCGCCAATGTCTCGTCGTTGAGGTTCAACGACGGCAACGCCTCCACCAGCGGGAGCAGCTCCGGATCGAGGGCGGGCTTCCAGGCAGCACGATCGGTCATCGCCCGCACCGTAACGTTCGGGCTCGCAGCGCAGGACACCGAGGTTCGTCATCCCTCCCGACGGGTACGGCGGCTCCAATGCGTAGATTCACCTGCCCGGGTTGTCGGGGTCCGCTGTTCTTCGACAACACCACGTGTGGTGCCTGTGGCGCCGAGGTCGTCTACGACCTGGCGGCCGACGCCTTCCACCCGCTGACCGGCGACGCCTGTCGCCGACGTTCCACCCCCGAACGCTGCAACTGGCGCGCCGAGCCGGACGGAACCTGCGCCTCGTGCCGCCTCGACACCACGCCCGACCCCGCCGACGACGAACTCGCCGAGCTGCGCGCCCCGTTCGAGGGAGCCCGCCGGCGGGTGCTGCGACAGCTGACGCGACTCGACGTGCCGTGGGTCGGCGTCGAGCCGCCGCTGCGCTTCGAGCTCCTGAGGGGAACCGACGACCAGCCAGTCACCATCGGCCACGCCGACGGTCTGATCACCCTCGATCTGGCCGAAGGTGACCCCACCCGGTTGGCCACCGTCCGCAACTCGCTCGGCGAGCCCTATCGCACGCCGCTCGGCCACGTCCGCCACGAGACGGGCCACTGGTTCTGGCAAGCCCAGGTCGACCGGGCCTTCTCGATGGCCGACTCGCGAGCCGTGTTCGGTGACGAGCGAGCGGACTACGCCGCCGCGCTGGAGGAGCACTACTCGCACGCCGACGACGGAAGCTGGCGCGGCGCCTTCGTGTCGCACTACGCCGCGTCACACCCGTGGGAGGACTTCGCCGAGAGCTTCGCCCACCTGCTCCACCTGACCGACACGCTCGAGACCGCCCGGTGGGGAGGCCTGGCCGAACTGCCGGCCGGTGAAGCCGCGATCGACCTTCCCTTCGACGACGTGTACCGCGCCTGGGTCGACGTCACCGTGACGCTGAACGAGCTGACTCGATCGATGGGTATGGCGGACGCCTACCCGTTCGCTGTGAGTCAGCCCGCGGTCGACAAGATCGCCTTCGTCGGCGAAGCGGTCAGAAGGTGCGGCCGGCCCCCGGCACCAACAGGTGGGCCGATTCGTTCATCGTTCGCATGACGAGCTGACCCCGACCCCGGCCGATCCTCGTGATCGAGGCGTGGTTCGGGAAGAACGTCATGTGAGCTTCGGTGCCGAGCACCCGCCGGACGACGATGTTCAGCGCGCCGCCGTGGGAGACGATGACGATGCGGTCCGACTCCGGGTGGCGGGCGTTGATGTCGGCGATGGCCGAGCCGAGCCGCTCGTCGAGTTCCTCGATCGTCTCGGTCAGCGGGAACGCCGCCCACGAACGAGTGCGGGCGAACTCCTCCCTGATGGTCGCGAGTGCGTCAGGCCCGAGGGTCTCGGCGACCGTCGACCCCTTGGGGATCCCGCGGAACACGTCGACTTCGCGCAAGCGGGGATCGATGATCGGTTCCAGACCGTGGCGAGCCGCGATCGCCGCCGCGGTCATGCGAGCCCGCCGAAGATCGCTCGCGTAGACGTGGTGCACCGGCTCGATGGCGAGCACGTCCGCCGTCGCTTCGGCCTGGGCGAGGCCCCGCTCGCTGAGCGGGGCGTCGCCGGCCTTCGGGCGCGACGGATCGCCCAGATCGTTCAACCCCTGTTGGGCGTGCCGGACGAGGACGAGCTCTCCGAAGGCGGGGTCGTCCACGAGCAGAGCGTGCTCGAGGGTCGAGTGGTCGCTCTTCGGCGCCCCGTCCGAGCTCGAGCCGCGCTCGGCACTCACAACTCGACGACCGTGACCGTGCCGGTCGCTCCGTCCACCTCGACGAGTGCTCCGTCGGGGATCCGCTCGGTCGCTCCGGTCACACCGGCCGCGCACGGGATTCCGAGTTCGCGACTGACGATCATGGCGTGGCTGTTCGGCGCCCCGACATCCACCACGACCGCACCGGCGACGACGAACAACGGCGTCCATGAGGGGTCGGTCTGCGGCGCCACGAGGACGTCGCCGGGCTCGAGATGGTCGGCCATGTCCGGTGACGTGACGACACGAGCGCGACCCCGGGCGATGCCGGCCGAGGAGCCGAGCCCCTGGAGCGACTCGCCGACCGCGAGCGCCGACCCGGCCGACACCTCACCCTTCTTGTGCAACGAGCTCCGGGCCGGGAGCGGCTTGGTGGAGTCGAGGAACGGGGGGAGGTCCAGACCGAACAGGTCCTTCCATCCCCGCTCCCGCTCGGCCAGCGTCTCGCTCAGCAACTGCGGCGACACGGCCAGGGTGTCGAGTTCCTCGTCGAGGGCCATGAAGACCTGCTTCGGATGCTCGATGTGCCCCTCGGCATGGAGCCGGCGGCCGAGTTCGAGGATCGCCATCCTCGCCTCGTGCAGCACTCGGACGCAGTTCGCCTTGCCGCGCTCGCGCCAGCCCGCGCCTCGGCGGGACGCGGCGACGGCGAGGTCGAAGGTCGCGAGCGCCTCGGCGTCGTCGCCGAGCAGTGCCCGCGCCGTCTGGGTCGCGGCGGTGGCGGCCGCGGCGGTCGCCTTCGCCCGCTCGTTGGGGTCTCCCTCCGGCCCCATGGTCCGCATCCGGTCCACCAGGCTGAGGGCGAGCTCGGGCTTCGACTCCCACGTGTCGGAGTAGATGTCCCACTCGTTCGGACCGCGGTACCCGTACTCGCGGATGAACGCGTCGAAGGCCGCCTGGAAGGCCGGGAACTCGGCGAGGCGGCCGCGGACCTGGTCGACGCCGGCATCGAACACCGCGCTCAGGGCCGCGTCATCACGCACGAGGCGCGACAGCTTCCACAGCTCGAACGGCGGTTCGGCCGAGTCGACGTCGCCGCCGTGGCCCGTGATCTGGATGACGAGCGTCGGATCGGCCTCGGCGAGCAGGGCACCGAGGACGCCGGGGCCGGTCGCTCCGGCGAGACCGCCGAACACCTCGCCGCGCCACACGAGACGCTCGAAGGGTCCGATCGATCGGGCGTAGGCGACGAGGGCCGCGGGCGACATGGTGGTGAAGTCGGGTCGTTGGGCACGCAGCCGCTCGCCCAACGCTCGGTCCTCGTCGAGCGCCGGGTACGTCTCGGCGGTCAGCGCCCACTGCGTGAACTCGGCGAGCTTGGCCGACCGTTCCTCGTTCTCGTCACCCTCGCGGGGCACGTACGGCGGGATGTCGGGGTGGCCGCCGAACCACATCGCGTCGACGGCGGCGACGCCGACACCGGAACGCAAGCCGAACAGGCGGGTCGCCGACATGTTGACGAACAGGTGGCCGTAGAAGAACGCGCCCGAGGAGGTCAGATCGCTGGCCTCGTCGGCGGTGATCGAGCCGAGATCGTGATATCCGATCGACCAGCCGCGCAGGATGTGCGGGTTCCAGACCAGGCTGGCGCCGAGCGGCGAGATCGGGTCGGACAGCACGTCGTTGGCGTTCATCCGTGTGTAGACCTGCAGGCGTGTGCTCGGTTCGGTGTCGATCACCCAAGTGTCTTCTGACATCACGATCCCCCATCGGGTCGGTCGATTTCCGGGCACGAGAATTGCCCGGGCGGAAACTACCCGAAGAATAGATTTCGGGTCACCGTCAGGTGAAGCCCGGGTGTGGCCGCCACGACGAAGCGACGCGCGTCAGGAGGAAGCGACGAGCGTTTCGAGGAGCCCGGGCAACCAGCCGATCGTGGTGATGCCGGCGAACCGGTACTGGAGCTCGATCCCGTACAACAGGCCGAGCGCCGAAGGATCGGGCACCCCGAGTTCGCGCAGCATCGTGCCGTGATCCCGGATGACTCCCACCAGGGCGTCGCCCGAACCGCCCGGCCCGGTCCGACCCAAGGCGCGCTGGAAATGGAAGTGCAGCACGTCGTAGCCGACGGGGACGCCGTCGTCGGTGCGCTCCCAGTCCCAGACGATCAAGCCTCGACCGGTGCTGCGGACGTTCCACGGTGTGAAATCCCCGTGGAACCGACCGTGTGGGAACGGCCGGTCCCCGCCGAGCACGTCCGCCCGCTCGACCGCGCGGGTCACGAGTTCGGCGACGTCGGCATCGAGGACGGATCGGCGGGCGAGATATCCGGCGACGCGAGGACTCTGCGACACGGTGTGCTCGGTGACGTCGCCGAGCCGAGCCAGCTCGCGGAACGTCTCCCGGTTCGGTGCGGCCGGACGGGTCCAGGTCGGCGACCCCACCAATGGAGTCGTGACGCTGACGGCGTGCCCTTGCCAGCTCCCGAGATGCAGCACGCGAGGGAGCACGAGGCGTCGGGTGGGGAACCGTTGCAGCTGTCGCAGCGTGCGGCCCTCCTGGGTCACGAGCTCGTTCGTGAACTCGTTCCAACCGACCTTGGCGAAGCCGACGGTTCGACCATCGGGCGTGTGGACGCGCACGATCGGTTTCCGGTTGGGGCGTTCCGAGCCGAATGCGACCGAGAGGTCCACCTCGGGCACGCCGCAGGCCTCGGCGAGATACTCGTGCAACGTCACCGGGTCCTCGATCGCAGCGCGATGCGAACGGACGTCGACGCGCCGCCGCACCACACCGGGGAGCAACCCGATTCGGGCGGCGCTCCATCCGGTGGCGCGCAAGAACAACTCCGGCGCGGTGGTCGCGTCGGTCCAACGGACCATCGACTCGGCGGCGGCACGACGACGTCCGGTCGGCAACATCAACACCACCCCACCCGCCGCGAACAACGCGTGGGAGCGGTACCCGTCCGGCGTGCGTTTCGTCCCCGCCCGTAGGTCGTCCCGGGCCCAGAGCTCGGTTCCGAGACGCTCGAGCGGATCGATCATTCCTGCCAGTCGAATCGCTCGCCGAGCAGCTCGTACAGCCGCTCGTTGTGGGGGCGGAACCGGTCGACGAGTTCGGCCCGCACCGCGGGATCGACCCCTCCGACGGGAGTGGCGTTCTTCTGCGGGAAGTCGTCGGGCGTCCACGCCGGGACGCCGAGGAAGTCGACCAATCCGGGGAGCACCTCCTGGGGTCGCTCGAAGAGCCGCTCGCTCTGGACCACGAGGTATCGGTCCCGCGGGAACAGCTTCTGGAGCCGAGCGACCTGCTCGTCGTATCGGCTGCGCGCCTGATACGACCAGAACTGGTGGGGGATGCTGTGGTGGTTCGGCGCGCCCGCCACGATCGCCTCGTCCTCCCCGGCCAGCCTGGCGTCCTCCTCGGCGAGCGCCTCGGTCAGCGAGAGGGTCTCGTTGCCGCGGCGGACTTCGTGCTTGTGGTGGGAGATCGTGCGCTCCACCGGATCGCGCAGGAGCAGCACCAGCTTGACGTTCGGGAGGTCGGCCGCGATCCGCTCGAGCGCGAGCGGGTGGAACACGTAATACGGGCTGGCCTCCCCGGCCCGGAGTTCGTGGCCGGTCCGGCGGCGCACCAACTCGGCGTAGGCGGGTGTGGAAGTGGGCCCGGTACCACGCTGCCGTGGTGATAGCCGGTGTCGAAGTAGTGCACGCCCTTCATGAGCCGAGCAGAGGTGAGGTTCGGATGTTGGTCGAGGACCCCCATCAACGACGTCGTGCCACACCGCTGGGCGCCGATCACGAGGAAGTCGGGGTCGACCCGCCAGCGCGCCGTCGGCTTGGCGATGGCATTCATCGCGGCCCAGACCGGCTCCCGTGCGGCGCGCCGGACGCGACCACTCACCTCTCCAACGATCGACGTGTTCATCGTGCCTCCCGGGCCGATCGACGACGAAGTGCGACGCCGAACTGGTCCAGAGCGAGCTTGTCACGCAGGACGACCGCGAGCGACATATGACAGACGAGGGCCACGATTCCGGCCCCGATTCCGACTCCGAGCCGCTGGCCGAACACTATAAGTGCCAACGCTGACGGAGTTCCCGCCGAGGCGACCGACAACAGCGCTGCGGTCCACCACGGCGCACCGCCGGGACGGACCCCGAGGAACCGGCGGACTTGGACGAGCGGCAAGATGTTGCCGACGATCCGGCTCGCCGCCCAGGCGATCGCCGCTCCCTCGATGCCGATGCGCGGCAGCAAGATGAGATTGGCCACCACGTTGATCACCAGACTCACCACCGCGTTCCGGAGACTCGACGCACTTCGTCCGGCCATGACGAGCAGCACGTCGACCGGACCGGCGCCGCTCCCCACCAGCGCGGAACCGGCGAGGATCACCACGACGGGCCACGCCGACCGGTATTGGCCACCGAACAGACCGAGGAGGCTGGGTGAGAAGGCGGCGAGCAGGATGAAACCGGGCCACGTCAACAGCACGAGCCACGCCGAGGCGGCCTGGTACAGGTGGTTGAGACGCGTGCGTCGGACCGAGCCGGCGCGGGGGGATTCGGCCACGGCCTGGGCGAACATCGGCTCGGCGGCTTGGCCGACCGCGTCGACGGCGAGGAACCCCACCTGCAACAAGCGCGTCGCGACCGTGTAGCGGGCGGCGTCGGCCGGCTCGAGGAAGGCGCCGACCAACAACACGTCGAGCCACAGCACCCCGATCCGCGAGATGGCGGCGAAGGCCCGGGGCAACGTGAAGCCCCAGAACTCGCGCATCGTGTTGCGGAGGAGGATTCGACGCCGCACGCCTCGGCGCACCGGCACCGGTCGGAGTCGAGCGAGCCACAGCGCGGCGACCTCGAACGACACGATCACGCCCAGGCACCACGCGCCGGCGACCACGGGGGCAGAGGCGCCGGCGAGGATGGCGCCTCCCACGGCGAGCAACTGGACGAGCGGGCGCCCGATGCGCTCGCCGACCACGGTCGGCACCATGGTCCCGTACCCGCGCGTGGTGCCGAGCAGCGCGACGGTGATCGCTCCGATCGGCACGAACACCGACATCACGGCGAGCTGATCGGCGAGCGTCGAGCGTTGGGCACCGTCGACCAGTGCGGCGGCGAGGCGGCCCGAGAAGAAATAGCCGGCCGCGCCGACCGTGAGGCCGGCGACGACCACCGGAATCAGGGCGATCCCGACCACGAGGTTCGAGGCGTGTCCCGGAATGCCGAGGCCGGGATCGATGCGGCCGGCGGCCGCGTTGACCCGCGCCGACGACGTCCATCGCAACAGACCGGTATCGGCGCCGAACGCGCAGACCACGACCGCGATGTTGAACAACGCGATCGCCTCGAAGAAGAGACCGGCCGAGTCGGCGCCGAGCCGCCGAGCCACGAACGCGACGAGGGCCATCGACAGCACCGAGCCGCCGACACCACCGATCAGATTGAGAGTTCCGCCTCGCGCCAGCCCGTGCAACGAACTCGACGGTGTCGAGGCCGCTGCCGCTGCCGGGCCAGTTCGTATACCCGCCGTGATGAGAGCCTCCGGACGGTCTCGCGCTCATGGGTCGACTGACGACTCGACAGCATGACACGGGTTGGTGAGGATGGAACAGTGATCGATCGACCCCGTTTTCTCCTCGCCGCCGCTCTGCTCGGATTGGCTGCGTGCGGCAGCGGAGCCGGCGGGAACACCTCGTCCGCAGGTACCGTGAGCAGCCCGAACGGCAGCTCGGTCGACAGTGGAGCCACCACCACCGCTCCCCCGACCGACACCGATCTCGACGCCGCCGACGGGGCCGTGACCGACGACACCGTCGACGAACCCACCGAACCCGTCGCCGTGTCGACGGGCGATTCCGCGGTGCCGAGCACGGAACCGAGCGAACCGCCGGTCACCGATCCGGATGCTCCCGCGAGCACGGTCGATGGCCCTGCCACCGACGACGCCGCGACCGACGAGGATCCGGTCGGTCCGGGCGAGGTCGCCGAGATCCCTGATCGGTGGGAGCTCCAGGTCACCTCGGTGAACCTCGACGCCGACGAACTCGTCGCCTCGTTCGATCCCGTGAACCCGCCTCCGCCGCCGGGATCCCACTACGTGCTCGTCGCCATCGCCGGCACGTACCTGGGTCAAGACGCCGCTCAACCGGTGTTCGACTGGGCGCTGTCCGACGGCACCAACGAGTTCACGCCGTCGATTCCCGGTTGCGGGCTCGTTCCGGGCTCGCTGTTCGACATCGAAGCGCTGCAGGCCAACGACTCCTTCGGCGCCAATCTGTGCGTCGCCGTCCCGGCGGCGAGCATCGAGTCGGGGCTTGAACTCTTCTTGAAGCCGCTCGACGATCGAGCGTGGTATTTCACGCTGGAATGAGTCAGGTTCCCCCTACAGAGGAGTCCTCGGCACTCGGTACCTTGGCCGACGGGCCCCGTCTTTCTGGATCGGCGACCGCGGCGGCCCGTGGAGATCGACATGTTTCGACGGTGGGCTGCGCTCGTCATCACCTTGCTGACGTTGGGCGCCGTACTCGTGACCGTGGCGCCGAGGGCCGAGGCCAACCGCCTCGCCCAGGGCGTCATCGTCAATCCGGACCCGGTGGACTACACCCCCCACATCCGCAACGGTCACGTGGAGGCGATCGCGTCCGCCGGTGACCGCGTGATCGTGGGCGGGACCTTCACCTCGGTCCAGGAGACCGGGACGTGGACGATCTACACCCGTTCCTATCTCTTCGCCTTCGACCGCAACACCGGCCAGCTCGACCAGGCCTTCGTACCGACCCTCAACGGAAAGGTCACGACGCTCCAGACGAGCCCGGACGGCCTGTCGGTCTACGTCGGGGGGTCCTTCACCCTCGTCAACGGCGTGGCGACGTACGGCATCGCCAAGCTCGACCTGGCGACGGGGCAGCTGGTGCCGGGATTCGCCGCCAACGCGCCCGGCACCGTGCGGGATCTCGCGCTGGCGAACGGCAAGGTCTATCTCGGTGGCGATTTCTGGTCGGTGAACGGCGTGCCTCGCACCCGCCTGGCGGCCGTCGACGCCCTCACGGGGACGGTCGACCCGACCTTCACCGTCTCGACCACCGCCCCCCGGGTCAATCAGGACTGGGTCGACGAGCTCGACATCAGCCCGGACGGCACCGAGATGGTGATCATCGGCAACTTCCTCGCCGTCGACGGACTTCCCGAGCGCAGATCGCCCGCATCGATCTCTCCGGTCCGACCGCCTCGGTGATGAACTGGTCGACGGATCGCTTCGCGCCGCAGTGCTCGACGAGCTTCTGGACGTACATGCGCGACGTGCAGTACTCGCCCGATGGGACCTACTTCGTCGTCGCCACGACCGGCGGCGGGTTCAGGGAACCCTGTGTGACGCCGCCAGTCGCTGGGAAGCCGCCGCGCAGGGCACCGGACAGCTCGAGACCTGGGGCGACTGGGCCGGCGGCGACACGCTGACCGCGGTGGCCATCTCCGATGTGGCGATCTACGTCGGTGGCCACATGCGCTGGATGAACAACCACCTGGGCAAGGACACCGCCTCCGACGGTGCGGTGTCCCGACCGGGCATCGTCGCCCTCGATCCGGTCAACGGCATGCCCTACGCCTGGAACCCCGGCAAGGACCGTGGCGTCGCGGTGTGGGACCTGCATCTGAGCGACCACGGGTTGTACGTCGGGTCGGACACCGACTTCACCGCCGGCGAGTACCACGCCAAGCTGGCCGAGTTCCCCCTCGCCGGAGGTGCGGCCGTTCCGGTCGCCACACCCGACCAGCTCCCGGCCCTCCTCTACACCGGATCGGTGCAGACCACGACCGTGCAGACCTTCAGCGGCACCACCTTCGGGACTCCGTCCAATGCCGGAGTGACCCTTCCGTGGGGACCTGCGATCAGCGACGCCTGGTGGGAGGCAGACCAGCTGTACACGATCGAGAACGGCCAGATCGTGGCCCGCAGTTTCGACGGGGTGACGCTCGGCAGCCCGGTCACCCAGCCGTCGTGGACGTGGTGGCTGAACGTCACCGCCGCCACCTGGGCGAACGGCAAGCTGATCTACAAAGAGAGCGGCTCCAACTCGCTCAAGTACCGGTACTTCTCGCTCGAGAGCGGGCTCGTCGGCAGCCAGACGTTCACCATCTCCGACGGGATCTCGTGGGGGTCGATCGCCGGCATGGACGTCGCCGGCGACAAGCTCTACTACTCGCTGACCAACGGGAACCTCTACTCGGTCGACTTCGTCGGCGGGGCGGCGGTCAACGGAACCCAGACGCTCATCAGCGGGCCGGCCACCGGCGACGGCCGCAACTGGAACACCTCCGCCCTCTTCTTCGGCATCGCCGACCATGCGCCGATCGCCGCCCTGCTCAGCCCGGCCGACGGAGCGCTCGTCGGCGGGGACGTCGCCCTGGAAGCAGAAGCCTCCGACGTCGAAGGGATCGCTCAGGTCGAGTTCCTCGTCGATGGCGCCGTGGTCGCCACCGACACGACCGCGGCCGACGGCTGGACGGCTCAGTGGACGAGCAACGCAGTCGCCGACGGCACCGTGACCATCGCCGCGGTGGCCACCGACACCGGTGGGCAGACCGCGACCGCGCGCGGAGCCTCGTCGTCGACAACACGGGTCCTTCGGTCGCTTCGTGAGTCCGGCGGCGGGCTCGGTCGTCGCCGGCGACGTGAGCGTCACCGCCGATGCCGCCGACCCCAACGGGGTGACCACAGTCGAGTTCGCCGTGAACGGCGCGTCCTGGGCACGGACACGAACGGGGTCGACGGTTGGACCGTCCCCTGGTCCACGACCGCCCTGGCCGACGGCGTCGCGACGTTGACGGCGACCGCGACCGACGTCGTCGGCAACACCACCACCACCTCGGCGCTCGTGACGATCGCGAACGGCCCGACCACCCCGACGGTGTTGTTCGTGGTGGCCGATCCTGCATCGTTGTCCGTGGGTGACACGACCGTGCACGACCACCTCGCCGGACTCGGATTCGTGGTGGACACGGTCGACGACGACCTCGTCACCACCGAGGACGCCACCGCGTCGACCTTCGTCTTCGTGGCCTCCTCGACCAACACCGCAGCGGTGAACACCACGTTCCACGACGTGTCGGTTCCGGTCTGGATGGCCAAGCCCTACCTCCTCGACGACATGGGGATGACCGGGCCGACGGCCACCGTCGACTACGGCGCCGTCGCATCGGTCACCGCCGACATCGTCGACGACACCCATCCGATGGCAGGAGGCCAGAGTGGATCGGTGGTGATGTCGGCCAACGGTCTGACCATCGACCACTCCTTCGGCGTGCCCGGGCCCGACGCGACGATCGTGGCGACGGCGGCCGGATCTCCGATCTCGTTCATGTACGGCAAGGGATCGGCACTCGCCGACGGCACCATCGCGGCCGGTTGTCGGATCGCCGCATCGGCGTTCCAAGGAGCGCCGAGCCGGTTCTCGACCGGGGCCTGGGCGATGTTCGATGCCACGGTCACCTTCGCCGCGAACGACTGCCCGGGAACGGCGATCGAATTGGCCCGAGCGGCGATGATCGTCGGTGACCCCGCGGCGTTGTCCGGCGGGGAGCTCGCGATCCGCGACCGCCTCGTCGGACTGGGCTTCGAGGTCACCGCGTACGACGACGACGTCGCCACGCCGGCGACGGTCGACGGATCGTCCATCGTCGTGATCTCCTCCGGCGCCAAGGATCAGGCGGTCGGATCGAAGTTCCACGATCTGGCCATCCCGCTGGTCGTGGCCAAGCCGTATCTCTTCGACGACTCCGGGCTGACGGGCGCCGTGGCGACGGTCGACTACGGCGTGACGACCTCGGCGACGATCGAGGTCGTCGCCCCGACCCATCCGATCGCGAACGGTCTGAGCGGAAGCATCCCGACCAGCATCATCGGCGGTGCTCGAGAGCTCAGCTTCGGGGTGCCCGGTGCCGCGGCGACGATCGTGGCGACGGCGGCCGACGGCCGGGCGGTCACGTTCGTCTACCGGGCCGGGGACACCCTCGCCGACGGCACCACCGCCGTGGCGTGCCGGATCTCGACCTCGGCGTTCCAGGGCGTCCCGACGATCTTCAGCCCCGAAGCCTGGACCCTCTTCGACGGAGCGATCACCTACGGTCGGGACGGCTGTCCCGCAGTGTGACGTCGGGACGGCTGTCCCCCGGTGTGACGTCGGGACGGCTGTCCCCCGGTGTGACGTCGGGACGGCTGTCCCCCGGTGTGACGTCGGGACGGCTGTCCCCCGGTGTGGCCCTCACGACCTCAGACGATCACGGACCCGTGAGACGGCCTCGGCCGGATCACGGGTCTCGTCGCGTTCGAGGAACAGGTCGTGGACGTGGAGGGCGGCGAGGGCGAGCTGGGTGGAGTTGAGGTCCAGCGGCGGATCGAAGCACTCCGGGTGAGCCTCGAGGAACCGGGCGGCGGCTCGCATCGCCGCCAGCCGGTCGCGGTCGGCAGGGGCCGAGACGTCGAAGGCCCACCGTTCGGTACGTCGGCGCAACTCCACCTTCGCCGGTTCGCTCGGAACCACGGCGGTCGCCGCGAACACCCGGCAGTCGAAGTCTCGACACGTCGCCGGACGGGCGTCGTAGATCGTGCAACCGGAGTCCGACAACAACGGGCACCGGCCGGCCCGATCGAAGCCGATCACGTGGTGGCCCGGAGGCAACCCGGGCGCGGCCACGAGCAGCCCCGCAGGGATCGCACGACGCGCTTCGTGCTCGTCCGGTCCGACGTGGATGAAGTAGGCGGACCGGCAGCACGCCACGCAGTCCCCGCACGGCACGTCGGCGCCCGGCCCACCGGCCGACGTCCGACGACCCCGGAAGTCGTCCAACCACTCCGTGACGCGTCCTGCGGGCGCGGCGCCTCCCCCGGGGCTGGCTGCTCCCGTAGGCGCGACGACGCCTCCCGCGGGGACGGAGTCGTCCGGCGGGAGGCGTTGATCGGGGATCCGGGACACGCCCGGACCCTATCCGGGGGTTCCCGGTCGGTGGTTCGTCAGGTGTCGGCGGTCAGGGCCGGGCCCTCGTCCGGGTCCAGCAGCAACTGCTCGCCGATGTTGATCGGCGGTTCGAACGGCTTGCGGTCGGCCCGGGCGGATTCGGCGGGAATCGTCGTCTCGGTCGAAGCAGCCTGCTCGGCGACGGTCCCCGTGCCGGGCACGGCGTCAGGAGCGGACGGGTTCGGACTCGAGCCGCCACGATGGCTCTGGGACATCGGACCCGTCGCCAGGTGGGTGCCGAGGATCCGACCCGTTGCGAGGGATGATCCGCCGAGCGCGTTGGGGGACTTCGCCAAGGCGATCGAATCCGCCGACACGAAGGTGTAGCCGAGGGCCTTGATGCCCCGCACGATCTCCTGCAGATGCGCGGTTCCGGCGCGGGGGTCACCGACGAGGAACGGGTGCCAGAAGAAGCTGGCCATGCCGTCTCGGACGACCAGGTTCGCCGCCGCGTTGTCGATCACGTCCTGGGGCAGTCGCGCCGGGTGGTTGTTGAACGCATCGAGTTCCTCGTTGCCGAGGTTCTCCGGGACCACGATCGATCCGTTGATGTCCTTCACGGGATACGGGAAGAACTGACCGACGAACTGGGTGGTGCTGACCTTGCCGCCCGAGAGCTGGCCGCTGAAGTAGATCCCACGGTCGTAGCGCGCCTTGAAGTTCGAGCGGATCGACGCGTAGTCGGCCGCCGAGGCGGCGTAGTGCGGCGGGGTGAAGATGGTGGGCGTCGCGAGGCGGGCGAACCAGAACTCGGCCTTCCCGCGAGCGATGCGGTTGTTGGCCCAGCGCGTGGAGTCGCCCGGAACGGAGCCGTCGTAGATGACGGAGTCGGCCGCGTCGACATGGGCCATGAAGAACTCGAAGTCGTCGCCGGTCACCTGGTTGTACGGATTCACCTGACCGTCGAGCTGGTGCGTGAAGCCGTGCATGATGAGCGTGCCGCCCTTGGACTGCATGTACCGCAAGGCGCTCACGACCTCGGGCGCCTGCCAGAGCGAGACGACCTCACGCTTGCCGTTGTTGAGCACCCCTTTGGGGTCCCGGTACTGCGGCACGACGGTGACGGAGAACGGAACCTTCTCGGCGGCGAGGGTGTCGGCGACGGCACGGAGCTCGGCGGGATCCGACTTGGCGCTCACATCCTCGATCCGGACCAACGCTCGATGCCGCTCGGGAGTGGTCGGGGCGAGGGCGTCGAACAACAGGTCGGCGAACACGAGGTAGCGGTTGTTCTCCGACATGTAGGAGAGGGGGATCTCCCCGATGTAGGTCAGGTTCCCCGAGCGGACGGCCCAGGGGAACTCGCTGCCGTCGGCGCGCTTCGCCACCGCGATCACCGATGCCTTGGCCGGGTCGTAGATCGTGGTCTGCAGGATTCCGGAGAGATCGGCGGAGTACCGGCCGAGCACCCGGCCCTTGTACCCCACCTCGGAGATCGGGGAGGTGTCGTAGCCGGACCAGTCCCAGCCTCGAGCGTTCGCCCAGTATTCACCGGTCGACTCGAACTGCCGGTTGGTGAGCTGCCAGATGTTGGAGTTCATCCAGATCACCGGCTTGGTGCCGGCGATCACGTCGTCGAGGAAGGCGGTCGGGATCGGCTCGTCGTAGGTCGACCCGATGTAGACGACGGCGGTGTACGACTTCATCGTCCCGGCCTTGTACGACGTGACCGGCATCGCCGTGTAGGCGCCGAAGTGCGAGGTGAGGTTGGCGGTGAGCATCGCGTACTGCTCGCCGAGGAGCCCGTAGGCGCCGGTCGTGTCGTAGAGCACGAGCGTGGTCGTCGCGGCGGCGACGGCTTCGTGGGGCGCCGACACGACGGGGGCGACGGAGGCAACGGTGGCACCGACGAGCCCGGAAGCGGCGACGAGCGCAACGGCGATGGAACGCCGGAAGCGACGCGTAGGGGTGGATCGGGCGATCACGATCGAGGGGTCCTCCGACTCAGGGGCGAGGGGGGTGCCCGGCGTCCGGACGTGAGTCGACCGACCGCCGTGGCAGCGTGACGGTACGCCTCGTCGAGGACCCTGATCGGAAAGAGTCGAGCAAGATCTGGCCCATCGCCGGCCGGTATCGCGCCGATTCGCTGCGGTGCGTGCCGCGGCGTCGGGATTTCGAGACCCTGAGTGCCGGCTCCCTGAGGAACGGCTCGTCGGGACGAGCGCTCAGCGCTCCGACGAGAGCTGCTCCCACCGCTCGATGCCCGCCTCGATCCGCTCGATCAGGGTCTCCAGGACCTGGACCCTCGCGTAGCGCTTCTGCTCGCCGGCGATCAGGTTCCATGGGGCGAGGTCATGATCGGTGAGGCGGAACATGTCCTCGGCGGCCTCGGCGTACCGGTCGGACTTGTCGCGGTTCCGCCAGTCCTCCTCGGTGAGTTTCCACGCCCGGAGCGGGTCGACCTCGCGGCGGTGGAACCGGTGCAGCTGCTCCTCTTCGCTGATCTGCAGCCAGAACTTCACGAGGATCACGCCTTCGAGCACCAACGTGCGTTCGAACTGACGGATCTCCTCGTACGCGCGGCCCCACTGCTCCGGGGTCGCGAACCCTTCCACCCGCTCCACCAGCACTCGGCCGTACCAGCTCCGGTCGAACACGCACATCCCGCCGTGGCCGGGGATCTCGCGGTAGAAGCGCCAGAGGAAGTGGTGGCGCTTCTCGTCCGGGGTCGGCTTGGCGAAGCTGCTGACCCGGTAGTGGCGAGGATCGAGGTGTTCGACCACCCGTTTGATCGCACCGCCCTTGCCGCCCGCGTCGCTGCCCTCGAACACCACGAGCAGGCCGGGACCGATCTCCCCACCGAGTTGTCCGCCGAGCTTCAGCCGCAACTCCAACAACGTGCGTTGGGCCTGGACCAGCCGACGCTCGTACTCGTCGCGTTCGAGCCGTAGCGACAGATCGAGTTCGTCCAGGCGGCCCATGGGCCAGACCGTAGCCAACGATCGGGCCGGGAGCAGCGAGCGGCGACTCAGGCGGGCGCGACGCCTACGGCGCTCCCGACCGCTCGCCGCAGCGCCTCGGCCAGTGCGGCCCGGATGGGCGCGCCCGACGGGAGCACGTCGACGGCGTGGATCGAAGTGTGGAGGTGACCGTCGGCCTCGATCCGCACGACCGGGACACCGGCCGCCTCGAGGGCATCGGCATACGCCCGGCCTTCGTCACGCAGCGGGTCGAACTCGCTCGTCACGACGATCGCCGGCGGCAGTCCGCTGAGCGATTCGGCCCGCAGCGGCGAGGCCTTCGGGTCGTGCCGTTGCTCCTCGGTCGCGTAGTTGGCCCAGAACCACTCCATCAGCGACGCCGTCAGCACGTAGCCGTCGGCGTTC
>JAWKHV010000027.1:0-49700 GCA_041394645.1 Ilumatobacteraceae bacterium
GTTTCAGTCCGGGGAACGGTCCACCGCCGCACTTCACCGCGCTGCGGTGCGGGTCCTCGACGCCGAGCCCCTGGCCCGGCTCGAGTACCTGGAGTTCGCCGACGTCGACACGCTGGCTCCCGTGGAGCAGATCGTGGCGCCGACGGTCGCCGCCATCGTCGTGTGGTTCGGCGACGTCCGACTGATCGACAACCGGCTCCTCGACCCCGTCCGGGACGACGTTGCCGTTCGCCGCAGCTAGTCGAGGAGGAACAGGGCCAACATCGCCACCCCGTTGAGCAAGGCGTGAGCGATGACGGTCGGCGCGATCCGCCGGAAGATCCACGCCGCCGCGCCGAACACGGCGCCCACCGTCGTCAGCACCAGCAACAGCCCGACGTTGCCCCGGCCGCGAGACGGGTCGAAGTGGGCGAGCCCGAAGCACACCGCCTGAGCCGCCACCGCCGCCCACGCCGGCAGCCGTGATGCGAAGGCGCGCAGGAGCACCCCACGGAACACGAGTTCCTCCACGATCGGGGCGACGACGACGGCGGTCAGGACCAGCCCGACAACGGCGCCGCGGTGACCTTCGAGATCCTGGAGACCGTCCGCGTTGGACGTGAACGGCACGTCGAACGCCGTGATGAGCAGCGCGGCGCTGACCGTGCCGATGTAGGAGGACAGCCACACCACCGGTCCCCAGACCAGATCCAGCGGCCGGAATCGCCATCCGAGATCGTCGGAGAGTCGGCCGAGTCCGTGCCGGCGAGACACCCAGAACGCGGCCGCGACCATCGGTCCGTACCCGAGCCCGGCCGCCAACGCGAAGTACGCCAGGGCGGGAAGCTCCACGTCGGCCAGGGCCAACACGACCTGGCGCGATCCGACCAGGGCGGCCGCCGTCACCACCAGCACCAACAGGCCGGCGCGCCACGACAAGGTGGGATGCGGTTCGCGCGGTTCGGCGGCGGTCGGCGGCACGGACGGAGCCGGCGGCGGCCAGGTCGGCGGCGGCCACGGCGCTCGTCCGGCGGTCGGGAGACTCATGGCGGCGAGAATAGGTGGCAAGGTTGCCGGCGTGCTCGGCAGCCCGCTTCCGATTCCGCTCTGGGACCGCCCCGGCGGCCCCACCGTCGACGACCCGACCCGGCGAGGTCCGGGACCGCTTCCCTCGACGGCCGATGTGGTCATCGTCGGTGCCGGGTTCACCGGTCTGTGGACCGCGCACCATCTCCGTCGCCAGGATCCCGGCTGCGACATCGTGGTCCTCGAGGCACGTCGGGTGGGCTTCGGGGCGAGTGGCCGCAACGGCGGGTGGTGCTCGGCGCTGCTGCCGATGGCCCCGGCGGGCATCGCGGCCCGCCACGGACGAGACGCCGCGATTCGCTCGGTGACGGCAATGCGCGAGACCGTCGTCGACGTCGGTCGCACGATCGAGGAACTCGGCATCGAGTGCGGCTGGGCCCACGACGGAACGCTCACCGTCGCCCGGAACGCCGCCCAGGCCGCTCGGCTGCGCGCCGGACTCGACGCGGACCGAGCGCTGGGTCTCGACGAGGGCGACCGGTGGATCGATGCCGCGCCGGCCGCCGGGATCGTCGGGGCCACGGGGACGATCGGTGCCACCTTCACACCTCACTGCGCAGCGATCGACCCCGGGCGCCTCGTCCGGGGGCTGGCGCGCTCCTGTGTCGATGGTGGAGTCCGGATCTTCGAAGGTCACACTGTCACCCGCATCGAGCCAGGGTCGGTCGATGTCGCCGACCCGCTCGGTGGACGCCACACGATCCACGCCGGCACCGTCGTGCGGGCGACCGAGGCCTACACCGCTCGGATCCCGGGCCTGCGTCGACGGATCGCGCCGGTCTACTCGCTCATGATCGCGACCGAGCGCGTTCCCGCCGACGTGCTCGACGCCATCCCGTGGACCGGACGCCCGACGTTCAGCGACGGACGACGAATGATCGTGTACGCGCAACGCACCGAGGACGACCGGATCGCGTTCGGCGGTCGCGGTGCGCCGTACCACTTCGGCTCGTCGATCGCCGACGCGTTCGACCACCACCTCGCCACCCACCGCCTGCTCGTCGCCTCGCTCCACGAGCTGTTCCCACCGTTGCGCGACGTGCGCATCGCCCACCGTTGGGGTGGACCGCTCGGTGTTCCTCGGGACTGGATCTGCAGCGTCGGCCACGACCGAACCCGTCGGCTCGCCTGGGCCGGTGGGTACGTCGGCGACGGTGTCGGCACGTCGTATCTGTCCGGCCGGATGCTCGCGTCGTCCATCACGGGGATCGACGATCCGGTCCTCACGCTCCCCTGGTTCGGCCACCACAGCCCCGATTGGGAACCGGAGCCCGTGCGTTGGGCGGCCATCCGAGCCGCGGGGCGGCTCACCCGGTGGATCGACGCCGTCGAGCACCGGGGCGGTCGGGCCCCTCGATCCTCAGCGCTGCTCGATCGGCTCACGGGGCACTGAGCTCACTCCGGGTAGGCGTCGGGAGGATCGGGAGATTCGAGCCAGGATGGCGACGAGTGAGCGGAGCGAGCGTCCGGCGAGACGCTCGGCGACCCGTTCGAAGTCTGCCGTGCTCCTGGAGGCGCCGGAACCGTCCGCGATCCACGCTCGCAGGATCGGGAAGAAGACGTCGTCTCCGACCTCGAGCCGTAAGGCGTGGAGGAACGCCGCACCACCGTCGTAGACCTCCGGGCCGAACAGGGATTCGGCATGCGGCGCCGCCGTCGGGAAGCGGTGGGGTGCGAGGAGCCAGCCATCCGCGACCCCAGCCATGCACTCGGGCTGGTCGTCGCAACCCCACATCGTCGCGGCGTACGTCGCGAACCCTTCGTTCAGCCACACGTCCGACCACGTGGACGGGCTCACGGCGTCGCCGAACCACTGATGCGCGAGTTCGTGGGCGGCGATCTCCGGATCGCGAGCGTCCTCGCCGAACATCGACCGGCTCTGGTACTCCATCGCGACCCCGAACACACCCGGCACGACGGCGACGCCGTAGGAATCGAACGGATAGGGCCCCAGGCGGTCGACGAAGAAGCCCAGCTGCTCGCGGGTCAGGGAGAACAGGTCCTCGAAATCGGATGCCGAACCCGCCGGGACCGCATGGAGGAGCGGCGTGCCCTCCGGTCCGACGTCCCGGACGAGGTCGAACTGGCCGCTCGCGAAGAGCACGGCGTAGGTCGGCGCCGGCTGGGCGACCGACCAGTGGAAGCGGCTGCGATCGGGAGTGTCGGCACTCGAGACGAGCGTCCCGCTGGAGAGGCCCTCCACACCCCGGGGCAGGTCCCAGACGACGTCCCACGTCGCCTTGTCGCTCGGATGGTCGTTCGCCGGCATCCAGGTCGACAGACCGTCCGGTTCGTCGAGCACGAACGAGCCTCCCGGCGGCGAGTACCAGCCGCTGGGCTGGTACCCCATCGACGACGGGCGCGTCGGGAGGTCGGTGGTCCAGGCCAGTTCCACGACCACGGTGTCCCCCGCCTCGATCGCCTCGGGCAACGTGAGCACGAGTTCCGCGTCGTCGTGCGTCATCGGGACGCTCGAACCGTCCACGGTCGCCGATGCCACCTGCACTCGCTCCCCGGCATCGAGCACCACCTGGGCGATCGGTCGGGTCGCGTTCACGGTCAGCTCGACCGATCCGTTCAGGATCGGCGTGTCCGGGTCGTAGGTCAGCTCGACCGCGTAGTGCTGCACATCGATCCCGGCGCCCCGAGCTCCGGGTACAGCGCGTCGCCGAGGCCGGTCTCCGTCGCGTCGACCGTTGCGGGCACTGCCGAGCCCGTGTGATCGGGCTCGTCGGTCGCAGCCGGCCCGTCCGTCGCCGGGGAGCGACGGTCGTCGGGGCAGTGCGGTCGTCGCCGCGGTGTCGCTCGACATCACCTGGACATGGGGAGCTTCGGCGGCACACGAGACGACGAGGCACGCCGCGAGACCCAACGCAGCTCGTCGGCCCAGGAACGACATCGGGATCAGCGGATGCAGGTCGGCGTCCGAATCGCGCATGCGATATCGGACGGTGAAGACGCCGTCGCCCGAGAGGACGCCGCCTCGGCCGAACAGCCGGCCACGCTCCCAGTTCGAGAGCCCGAGTTCAGGAGTGCCGAGGGCGTACTGCCCATCCACCCACCGGGTCATGCCGTCGCCGACGAAGGGGGTGTCGACCGTGCGCCAGAAGCGCTCGTGTTCGTCGTCATCGGTCGCCACGATCGTCGCGACGAGTTTGGGACTGTGGCGATTGACGAGTTCGACGGCGCCGTCGAGCGAATCGGCGACGACCAGGGTGCACTCCGGCGACCCCTCCCACTCCCATTCGTGCGACAGCACCGACTCGTCGGCCGGCGAGCAGAACGGCTCGGTGTGCGTTCCGTCGGCGCGATCGACGAGCACCTCGGTCGCGAATGCCTCTGCCGGAACGAAGTCGCGTGCGTCGCCCACCACGTGTACTCGTCCACCGTGCCCCCTGGCGCGGGCCGCTTCGGTGACCGCGTCGAGGAACACGGGAACGAGTTCCTCGGCCCGGCTCCGCTCGATGCAACACACGTTCAGCGTGTTGCAGACCTTGCGATCGAGCGACCAGCGAACCGTCCGCCCGAAGCGTTCGGCGTTCGCGCTGCGGCCGGCGACCATCCACGCTCCACCGGTGCCGTGGAGGCTCACCGGTGTACCGGTCTGCCGAGCGACGGCGCCGAGTTGATCCACCGCCTGTCCGGAGCCGCGCGCCACGGCCAAGGCCAGGCGATCGTCGGCGAACAGCGCCCAACCGGCCGAGCGCTCCGCCGAGTCGACGAGCCGCGCCGTCCCGGGGTCCATTCCTGCGGCGTCCAGCGCCGGCGCCAACGCGTGCTCGACGATGGCGCGAGCCGTGCCGAGCGCGTCGCTCCCGATCCGGAAGACCACCGTGTTGCCCGAGGCGACCACACCGACCGCGTCGGCGAACACGTTCGGACGTCCCTCGAACACGAACCCGAC
The DNA here is from genome assembly GCA_041394645.1 of Ilumatobacteraceae bacterium. GTDB lineage: Bacteria > Actinomycetota > Acidimicrobiia > Acidimicrobiales > Ilumatobacteraceae > JAWKHV01. The sequence continues at coordinate 4,970 of JAWKHV010000027.1, forward strand.
GACGCCGACCCCTTCGGCGTACCGCTCGAGAACCCACCCGTCGTTCTGGCGGCGGTCGAGCAACCGGGGGCCGTCGGCGGTGAACGCGGCCCACGTCCGCAACCCGTCGATCATGCCGAGCCGCATCTTGTCGTCCATCACGAGCCGGGTCGTGGACCGCCCTCTGGACCGCGCCGCGGCCACGTCGGCCTCGTTGGCGGCGGCGATGGCGGCCACCACCTCCGGGTCGGCGAGCCGGTCGGCGAAGCCATGGAAGAAGGAGGCGATGACGCTCCCGTCGACGCCCGTCAGCATCCGGAACGCCCGAGCAGCATCGGAGACGGCGAGGTCGACCCGGGAGGCGACGTCGGCCGGGATGTGCAGCAGGGCCCCCGACCGTTGTTCGACGACGAGTCGGTCACCGTCCCGGAACGCTGCGGCCAGGTCGTCGCTCACCCGCACCACACGATCACCACCGACGACGATCGGCATGCCGGGTTCGAGCGATCGGAGGCGTTCGGCGGTCATCGGACGATTCTGCCAACGTCTGACGCCGACCGGTGTCCACCCCCCCCCGCTTCCCGATGATCGCCGTTCCGGGGTCGGTGGTTCGCTAACGTCACGCAGCGTGACGTTCGGGCTGGTGGACTCAGGGATGCGAGAAATCGGCGAGTCGTTCGTCTCCGGCCCGCTCGGACTGGGGACCCAGCGCATCGACCGGCTCGACGTCGATGGGTCGGTCGAGCTGCTCCAGACCGCACACGAACTGGGAATCCAGGTCCTCGACACCGCCGACATCTACGGCGAGGAGCAGGGCGCGGCCGAACGGCGGCTGGGCGAGGCGCTGGGAGCGAGCGGCCTTCGCGATCGATTCGTCGTGGCCGGCAAGGCCGGGGTGGAGTTCGGTGTGCCGTACTGCTCGTCGGCCGCCCACCTGCGCGAGGCGGTCCACGGCTCGCTCGAACGGCTCGGGATCGATCGCTTCGACCTCTTCCAGATCCACCGCCCCGACTGCTTCACCCATCCTGGCGAAGTCGCCGACGCCCTGGTGCTGCTCCACGAGGAGGCCCTGATCGGCGAAGTCGGTGTGTCGAATTTCTCGTCGAGTCAACTCGCCGCGCCCAGGCCCACCTGCCGCTCGAACTGTGGACGCAGCAGATCGAGTACTCCGCGCTTCCACACCGAGCTGCTGTTCGGACGGGACCTTCTGATCAGATCCTGGAGCTCGGACTCACCCGCTGATCTGGAGTCCGCTCGCCGTCGGTCGGCTCGTCTCCGCCGGCATCGCCCCGACCTGGCCGAGCTGCCTTCGATCGCTTGCCAACGGCGGAGGTCTCCCGGGCCGCGCCGCGGTGGCCTCGTGCTGGCGCATCCGGCGAGTCCGATCGCGCTTGCTGGGCACGACGTCGCCGCTGCGCCTTCGTGACCTGTCCCGCTTCCTGCAGGTCGAACTCACCCGAGCGATTCCTGCCGCCGTCGTGCAGACCTCGCGCGGCGAACGGCTTCCTGACCGCCACGACAGCCGGGACCCGACGACGTCCGGCACGGCGTCGTCGCTCGGCGGCGACCGCGGGCTCGACTCACCAGGTGTCGACGTAGGCCGCCCGGCGGGCACGCCGGCGGCCGATTCCAACAGCGTCGTGATCCATCGGCGGCTCTCGAACGGATCGATGACCTCGTCGATCTCGAACGTGGATGCCGTGTTCAGCGCCTTGCCGTGCTGGTACATCCGATCGACCATCTGCTGATACGTCGCGCCTCGCCCGCCGGGTCGTCGATCGCTCGCAGCTCCTTGCGGTAGCCCAGTTTGACGGCGCCCTCGAGCCCCATCCCTGGAACTCCCCGTCGGCCAGGCGATCGTGAACAACGGGGCGGCGGAAGCTTCCTGCGGCCATCGCCATGCCGAGCCCGCGCCCTTGCGCAGCACGATCGTCATCACGGGCACGGTCACGCTTCCGGCCACCACGAACAAGCGCGCTCGCCTTGCGCACGAGTGCCGCTTTCCTCGGCTTCGGGCCCCACCATGAACTCCGGGTGTGTCGCACAGGAACACGAGCGGGATCCCGTGGGCATCGCACAGCTGCATGGAACCGAGCGGACTTGTCGGCGGCTTCGGCGTCGATGGCGCTGCCGAGGTGAGTGGGGTCATTGGCGACCACCTGACCGGGCGGCCTTCGACGCGGCCAGCGCCGTGATCATCCCCGGCGAAGCCGCCGGAGCTCGAGCACCGACCCGGTGTCGAACATGGAGGTGATCACCTCACGCACGTCATAGACGCGTAGGCGGTTCTCCGGGATCAGGTGCCTCAGCCGCCGCTGATCGTCGCACGTCCATGTTCGACCGAACCTGGAAGTACGACAGATACCGCCGTTTCACCCTGTAACCTGCTTCGGCCTCGTCCTCCCACCACGATGTCGACCACGCCGTTGGCGGACTGGGCCCGACCGGCCCGGGATCTCCTCGACGGGTGGAACACGCCGAGTCCACCGCCCTCGATCATCGCCGGTCCGCCCATACCGATGTTCGAGCCCTTCTTCGTGGCGATCACCACGTCGCAGGTTCCGGAGCAGCGTTATGTTCCTGGCGAAGCAGTAGCCTGAGGTGATCCTCCGACGATCGGCACCTGCCCGCTCAACTCGCCGAAGAGCCGGAAGGCCAGGCAGTCGAGGCCGCTGCCGCCCACCTGTCGGTATCTCCCGGCCGGCCACCGCCGCCTTCGGCGAAGAGCACGACCGGGAGCCGGAGCCGTTCGGCCAACTCGAACAGCCGGTCCTTCTTGCGGTGGTTCTGGTGACCCTGGGTCCCGGCCAGGACGGTGTAGTCGTAGGTCATCACGACGGCGCGAGAACGCTCCGGTCCGAACTGTTCACCGTTGACCCGGCCGATCTCACCAGTCCGTCTCCGGGGGTTCGCTCGATGAGGTCCTGCAGTTCCCGGCGGCGGCGTTGGGCCGCCACGACCAGCGGGGCGTACTCCACGAGGGACCCGTCGTCGACGAGGTCCTCGATGTTCTCCCGGGCGGTGCGCTGGCCGGTCCTCCTGCGCTTTGCCACCGCGGCCCGGCCGATGCTCGTCGTACCCGCATGCGCAAGTCGCTCGACCACCTCGGCGAGGTCGGGCCGCACTGCGTCGAGGTCCACCCCGGCGAGCGGGTCGGTGGCGGTCCGGCGTCGCCGGTCGGACGGAGCACGACGAGGGTGTCACCGGCGCCGACCGTGTCGCCGGCGATATCGCGCATCTTCGGTGACGACGGCAGGGCCGATCGGTCGTGACGAGGTGCTCCATCTTCATCGACCTCCGAGGACGGCGACGGTCGCTCCGGCGTCGAGGCTCGTCCCGGACCGCGCACTCGAGTCGGACGATGGTGCCCGGGACCGGTGAGGCGACCGCGACGTGACCCTCCGGAAGGGCCGGGGTGCGACGGACCTCCTCGCGACGGCCGGCGCCGAGCACGGCGAGCGGATCGGCGACCCGCTCGGCCGTCAGGACCTCCGGGTGAGCTTCCAACCAACGCGTGCTGACCTGTCCACTTCTCAGATCGGGATGCGCGAGTGCGGCGCCGAGGACCTCGGTCGTGAGCCCGACGCCGGTGACGACGAACCTGAGATCGCCCGCCGAGCCTTTCGCAGGAGGGCGTCGTGGGAATCGGCGGAGGTGTGCACGTGATGAGTTTCGCGACCAGGCTGTCGTAGTTCGATCTTCGGGGCGAGGCCTGACCCCGGCGACACCGTCGATGCGAATCCCTGGCCCGCCCGGCAGCGCGAGCCGTTCGATGCGCCCGGACGACAGGGCGGGCGATCCCGCTCGTCGTAGCGCTCGGCGCAGACGCGGAGCTGGACGGCTCGACCGACCGAAGCCGGCACTGTCGCCAGGACGTCGGCGAAGTGACGCCCCTGCCGCCATCCTCGCTGAGCTGCAGTCGACCAGATCGAGCCCGGTGACCGCCTTCGGTGACCGTGTGCTCGACCTGGAGGCGGGATTGCACTTCCTCGAGGAAGAACGCCCTCCGGCCTCGCCGTCCAAGTCGGCGCTCTTCCGAACTCCATCGTGGCGACACCCACGATGCCGGACTGCTCGGCGATCCGGGCGGCGACGTCGTGCAACTTCGGTGCGCGGGCCGATGCATCGAGCCACGGTGCCGGGCCGAACTCGATCATCTTCTGATGCCGCCGCTGCACGCTGCAGTCCCGATCGCCGAGAACCCGAACGACTCCGTGGCGGTCGTCGATGGTCTGTACCTCGACGTGACGGGCGCGACCGCAGAACTGCGCTCGGCGTACAACGCTGTCGCCGGCGAGCGCTCCGCCTCGCTGCGACACGTCTCGAAGGCCGCTTCCACGTCGTCGCCGGGCCGGACCAGCCGCATGCCGCGCCCGCCTCCTCCGGCGGCGGCCTTGAGCATCATCGATGCACCGTCGAGGCCAGCTTGGTGGAAGGCGTGGTTTCCGGGCGATGTCCAATCCCGGTCCGGTGCTGGCCAGGAGCTGTGCGCCAGCGGCGCACGCCGTGAGCGCCGTCGTCTTGTCGCCGAGAAGCCAGGGGCCTCGGCACTCGGCCCGACGAATGCGATCCCGGCCGTCGCGCAGGCGGCGGAGAACTCCGGCCGTTCGCTGGCGACAATCCGTATCCCGCGTGGATCGTCGGCCCGGGTGGCGCTCTGGCTGTGGCGACGAGACCGACACGTCGATAGGCAGAGGCTCCCCGTCCGACCAGCGCGACCGCCTCGTCAGCTGGCCCGGGACGTGCGGGGCGGAGGCGTCGTCCTCGGCATACACGACGACCGTGGTCAGCCCGAGCCGCTCGCAGTGCGACAGATTCGGACGGCGATCTCGCCTCGGTTGGCGACCAGGAGCTCTTGAGAACATCGAGTCATCTTCGACGCTCCACCGCGGCCGGAGTCGAAGCGGCGTCGATCGTCGCTCGAACGACCGGGTCGAACCAGGATCCGTGTCAGTCGGACGAGGATCCGTGGCCTCGTCGGACGAGGCGCGCTCCCGGGCGCAGCGCCTGCCGGCTCCTGGGCTCGGGCCGAGTCGGTCGATTGCCGTTGGCCCGACCGCGATGCGCTGGAGGAGACGAGCCTTGACCGCGCTGTACTCCTGGGGCGTCAGCACCCCGCTGCGTTGGAGACTCTCCTCGAGCATCCGAGATCGGTGACTGCCGGCGCTCGCTGGGCCGCCGCTTGGGCGCCGACGGCGACTGCGATCCGTTTGGTCAGGCAGACCCGGAGCAGCTCGGCGTCACGGGCGGAGAATCGAGGGAGGAGCAGCAGTTCGTCGTCGAAACGAGTGCGTAACGTTCCGGCGACCTGCGCATCGACCTCCACCGAGCGCAACGAGCGCAGGGGCCACTCGGTGATCTCGATGGTGCCGCGGACACTGGAACCGACGAACAAGCGCTTCCTCGGTGACCAGCGCCACCACGAGATCGTCGTCGCCCTGATTGGCGGCGCAGCTTCCACGAGTTCGCCCCGGTCGATGGCTCGCGAGAACCGCTCGATCACGAACCGCTGGTTCGAGCGCCACAGCCGTCGCTTCTCGGCGAACTCGATGAGCATCCGCAATGCTTCGTTCTGCTGGTCCACAGCTGGCCATCCTCCCGTGGGATCAGAGCGCGCCCTGGTGGTCGCGAAGCCGTCGGATCAGATGATCGAAGACGTCGCATTCCCGGCTGGTGAGTTGCCCGAGCGGCGGACGCGGCTCGCCGGCCTCGGCCCGCCGGCCCGCGCCGTACTTGCAGTACTGCACGGTCTTGCCGTCGTTCTCCATCAGGTTCGCGAGGGGGAGTGGAACGCCCGCATGAGCTCGCGGCCCCGACGAGTTCGATGCCCGGCGAATTGCACAGGCGACCAGCTCGCGATGGAGCTCCGGGAGGCACTGGCTGCCGGCGCCACCCAGCCCGCCGCGCCTCAGAGGAGGAACTCGAACGCCTGGGCATCGGTCCCGCAATACGTCGCGCATTTCCAACCTCGAACTCGTTGCGCAGCGTGTGGAGCCGGGGCAGCGACCTGCTCGATTCCTTCACACCGATGATCATGTCGTTGTGGCTGGCGAGGTCGAGGAATGCGGGTCGAGGTCGACGCCGGTCCGGGCCGGATCGTTGTCGAGGATCATCGGCAGACCCACCTCCTCAGCTGACGGAACACGTCCACCAGTTCGTCGTGCGACGGACGCAGGAGGCGCGCCCACGAGCAGGCCGTCGTACTCAGATCCTGAGCTTCCAGCGGGCCAGTTCGATGCTCTCGTGCTGCTGCATGCTCGCTTCCGGACAGCCGATGACCGGAACCTGACCGCTCGACCGCACGCTCTCGAGCACCCCGACTCGCTCGACGCGGGCCATGGAGAAGAACTCGCCGACGTCCGCACCGGCGACGATCCCGTCCACGCCGGTCTCCACGAGCCAGTCCACGTGGGCGCGCAGCGCATCGAAGTCGACGAATCCATTCGGAGCGAATGGAGTGATCACGCTCGCCAGAACCCCACGCGGCACGCCTTGCATGCCGAGGACTGTGATCTTCGCCTCGTCACGGCGGCCCACCGGCGGCGGCACCGCTATCCGCGAGGGCGAGCACCGGTGGCCGTGTCCGCAGGTCAGACCCTTGGTCTCGGGATGCACGGACCGTCTTGTTAGGGTCGGGCTGTGACCAATGTCCTGGCTACGAGCACTTTTTCGGAAGCCGAGGACGGCGCGGCCATCGCTGAGTTCGAGTCAACAGCTCCTCGTCACGCTCATCTCGGACTACTGGTTCGCAGCACGAGCCGATTCCGTCAGCGGCACTCAGCACTCTGCCGAGTTCGGGGTCACCGAGACCGGCAGTCGAGCTTCACCAGCCGGGCGGCTCGGCGGAATGCTGGAAACGAACCTGGACCGGCCGAACGCGACCTCGTACCGGCTCACTGCCGAGGCGGTGAAGGCGATCTGGCGAGGCGCTGACATCCTGGTGAAGTTCACTTTCGCCACGACGGTCCGGCAGCGACGCGGCTGGGACGGCACCTGGACCGTCGTCACCTACTCGCTCCTCGAAGAGTTCCGCGAGATCTGCCCTTGGTGCGCACCCAGCTCCGACGCTTGGGCTTCGCACCGTTGTTCGACGCCGGTGCCCGTACCATCGCGCTGACCGCGCCGAACGGGCCTTGGGCCAACTCGGGGTCGGGACCTACACTGTGTTCCGTCAGGCCGGTGCCGGTGCCGGGACCGATCCTTGGCCGCCTTCGACCTCGACCCGGTGCGGGAGCGATACGAACGGCTTCCATCGGCGCGCTCGAAGCTGCCGAGGAGCGCATGACCGCAGCCGATCTTCCGCCCGAGGAAGCGCTGATCATCCGGACCGAGCTGATGGACCGCTGGCGCCAAGCTCCCGCTGGGACCCCAGCCCGCCGCCGGCACTGCTGGACGACGACTGGCCCGGCTTCCGGGCCCGGCAACTGTTCAATCGGGTCTACGACACCTTGGGACCCCTCGCGGTCACCTCTCGAGTGCGAGATCGTCGAACCGTTCTCGCGTCGGTGGCGCGCCGAGCCACCTATCACCCGATGTTGCCGAATCCGAGGTCCGCCGAGCACCTGGTGTGGTGGAGCGACCAGCTCTCGCCATCATGATCCCCCGCCTCCGTCTTCAGCAGCAGCTCGAACAGCGCTGGCTTCGTCCGCCTACCTGGTCCACGCCGGCGTGGGCCACGCAGGCAAGTCGACGCTGTTGCGAGCAGCGCCGAGCACCATGAACGACATCCCGTGGGTCGGGAGCACTTCCTCAGGATCGGCACCGAGGAGCCGATGTCGACCAGCTCGCCCGCCGCATCGCGCCGCAGTTGATCGAGAGCTCGACGGATCGTCGATCCCACACGACCGGCTCGTCGATGCGTTGTTCGCCTTGGCTCCGGAGCCGATCTCGCCTGCCCTCGACGACCTCCACGCCGTCCTCTCCCGAGGGTGGGCCGGCCGAGGCGCTGGTGCGACCTCGCCGAGCGTCTCCCGCCCAACGCCCACCTGACGATCGCCACTCGCCGCCTGCCGCCGATCGGGCTCGGCCGCCGACTGCGGAGGGCGCCGCGATCGTGCTCTCCGGAGAGGCCGATCTCCGGGATCTTCGACGACAGCGAGGCCGATGGAGTTCGCACGGGAGCGCCACCCTGGCGATCGAAGAGCCTGAGTCGGCCCACGGGTGGCCGGCCCTCCTCGCCGTGATCGCCGGTGCCCGCCGGTCGGCCCGACCGCAGCGACGGAGCATTCTGGGAGGAGATCCTCGCCAAGTTGACGACGATTTCGCCCGCACGGCGCCCTCATCTCGTCGCTGGCCGACGGTGCGAGCTGCCAACTGGTCGACGCGGCTGGTCGGTCGCCTGCTCGATCTGAGGGCCTCGCCCGTTCGGTCCCCCTCTCTGTTCGTGGGAACACGACGAGCTCCGCCCGTTTGACCCTCTGGCGCGCACGCTCGTCCGGCGCCCGAAGCCTCCCGGCTCCACGGAGCTCACGGCGACGCTGGCGAAGCAGCTCCGGAGCGAGCGGCGATATCCGGAGGCGTTCGGGTTGTTGCTCGCCAGCGTCGACATCGACGCGGTCGGAGGCACTGGCCGTGGTGCGGATGGCCTTGATCGAAGAACCCGGCATCCGGCAACCGGCACTGCCTTCGTGAGTGGCTCCGCCGGTTGCCGAGCGAGCTGCGCAGCGACCCCGTGTGTGTCCTGCTCGAGGGCACCGCGCTTCGAGGTTCCGACCTGCAACGGGCCGCTGCGCTCCACAAGGCAGCCGCCGTCGCCTTCCTCGACGCCGGCGACGTCGAGGCCGCCGCCGGTTGCATCGAGGGGATGGGCGCGATCGCCGTGCTCGTCCACGAGCTGTCGCTCGTCCTGGCGATGAACGAGGTCGGTGAGCGGCTGAAGGCACTCGATCACCCCGCCGGCGAGGTGGTTCTCGCCGCGCTCGCGGGCGGGATCCATCTCGCGATGGGCGACGCTCGCGCCGCCCTCAACCGGATGACGCCCGCCGCGGCGGTGGCCTCACGGGTCGGGATGGTCGGGATGCTCTCGGTGCTGCTCGCTCGGGCCCATCTCGAACTCGGACGCGGTGAATCGGCCGAAGCGGCCCTCGATCACGCGGGTTCGCTCACCCGCGAGTTCCGACTCGCGGTCGTGAACGTCCGGTCTCGCGCCGCCTGGATGCGCGGCGACCGCGACGAGACGATGCGGTGGGTGGCGATGGGCATCGACTCCGCGAGCGAATCCGGCCATCACAACGACCTCGCGGTGTATCGCTGCGGTGAGGCCTACTACGAGGCGATGGCCGGCAACGTGGAGTCGGCCCGACGATCCTTGGCGACCTGCGACTCCCTCGCCGGAGCTGCCCCCGTACTGCTGGAAGCAGCCGTCGTCGTCGCCGATGCGGTCATCGAGGTCACGGCGACGGGTCGAGTTCGCCCCGAGACCCGCGAGCGGCTGGTGGCGGTGTCGCCCCACCTGGTGCCGCCGGAATGGATGGCCCTGCCGTACGTCTCGTGTCCCGAACACCGGTCGGCGCACGACGAACGCGAGATCTACGGGCTCGCCGACCGAGTACGCAGCGTCGCCCAGGCCCTCGCAGCGGCGCGAGACGGTGAGTTCGAGCGCGTCGACCGGCTGCCGTGGCCGGAGGACGAGGACCTCGCCGTGCTCTTGCCGGTGCCGCTGCGCTGGGAGTTGGCCGCGGTCATGGCCGCCCGAGGATCGTCGAGTGCCCTGGGCTACTTGAACCGCCACAAGCCCCATGCGGCCGCGTTCGACGCCGCCACGGAGGTGATGCATTCGAGTCTGCGCGAGCGCCTCGGCTCGATCGCGGCGGCGTTGCCCCGACCAGCACCGTTCCGCCTCCGGCTCGACGTGCTCGGGCCGGTGACCGTGCGCTGCGACGGGGTGATCCTGGACTCGAAGCACCTACGCCGGGAACGGGTGCGGGCGTTGCTCGTCCTCCTCGCCGTGCAGCGTCGGGTGACCAGGGAGCAGGCCTGCGACGCCTTGTGGCCCGACCTCGACCACAACGCAGCCTCGAACAACCTGCGGACCACGTTGTCGTACCTGGGCTCGGCCCTCGATCCCGATCGACCCAAGGGCAGCCCCCCGTACTTCCTCGAACAAGAGGGTCCTTGGCTGGCGCTCGCCGGTGGCGACGCGCTCGAGGTCGACCTCTGGCAGTTCGAGGAGCACCTCGACCGGGCCCAGCGGGCCGAGCGGGCCGGAGAGACCGACGCCGCGCGCGCCCTGTGGCGCCGAGCAGCCGAGTGCTGGGTGGACGGCTCGGCACGGACGTCTCAGGTGGCCACTGGCTCGACCTGCACGTCGACCGGACCTCGACGCAGTTCGTCGCCGCTGCGCTCGGGCGGCGGAGCTGGCCATCGGCCGCGACGACGGAACCCCGATCACGTTGGCTCACCGCCCTCGACGCGGACCCGTGGTCCGAGCGGCCCTACTCGTCGTGGCCTCGTGCCACCTGCACGACGGCGACCGCCGCCGCGCTGCAGACCCTGGAGCGCTGCCGCGCCATGTCACGCGAACTCGGCCTGGAGCCCGGACCAGGCGTCGATCAGATCGAACGCCGGATCCGGCTCACCGGCGGGTGACTCAGGCGTAGAACGCCCGGGTGATCCATTCGGCGACCAGCGCCGGCTTCTCCTCCCCATCGATCTCGACGGTGATCGTGCGGGTGGTCTGGATCTGGTTGCCCTTGAGCTGCACGTCGGACAGCACTGCCGAGGCCCGGATCTGCTTGCCCACGCGGACGGGGTTGATGAAGCGGATCTTGTCGAATCCGTAGTTGACGCCCATCATGATGCCCTCGAACTTGGCCGGGTCGCCCTGCGGGATGGAGGACGTCAGCGGGACCAACAGCGACAGCGTCAAGAAGCCGTGTGCGATCGGACCTCCGAAGGGGGTCTGCGCCGCCCGCTCGGGATCGACGTGGATGAACTGGTGGTCGTCGGTGACGTCCGCGAACTGGTTGACCCGATCCTGATCGATCGTCAACCACTCACCGGTACCCAACGTGCTCCCGAGTTCGGACTGATAGATCTCGTAGGCCTTCGCGGCGTTCTCGCTCATTCGCCCCACGGTACGACAGGGGTCACCCCGGAACCGACATCGGAGCGTGCATGATGACCGGCATGTCTCGACCGTCGGCCGACCGGCCCGGCCCGCCCGACACCCGGCGAGGCCCCGATGATGCGACCGGTGAACCGTCGGCGGCGGGGGCCGAACGGCGCCGACGGACGGTGCTGTTCTCGCTCGTCGCGGCCCTGCTCGTCGGGGCACTCGGGGTGGCCTGGGTCCAGCGTTCGGGGTCCGACGATCCCCCGGAGTTCGAGGTCCTCGGATGGCTCCCGTACTGGGTGGCCGAGGATGGCCTGGCATCGCTGGAGCGAGCCGGGGGCGAACTGAGCGTGGTGTCACCGTTCTGGTTCGTGGCCCTGGGTCCCACGACCATCCTCGCCGACGATCACGCCGATCCGGCCGAGACCGAGGCCGCGATGGCGGCGGCGCGGGCCTCCGGTGCGGCCGTGGTCCCCTCGATCCTCGACGGTATGGACGCCGGCGGCATGGCGGCCATCCTGCGCGATCCGGCGACGAGATCGGTGCATGTCGACGCGGTGATCGGGTTCGTCGAGGACAACGGTTTCGACGGCGTCGACCTCGACTACGAGCAGTTCGCGTTCGCCGACGACCGATCGACCTGGGAGGCGACCCGTCCGGCGTGGGTGTCGTTCGTCGAGGAACTCTCCGCAGAACTGCACCGGCGGGGCAAGGTGCTCCACGTGAGTGTTCCGCCGGTGTACGACGACGGCCGCACCGCCAACAGCGGCTATTGGGTGTACGACCACGGCGCGATCATCGCCGTCGTCGACCGGTTGCGGATCATGACCTACGACTACTCGCCAGGAGCGCCTGGCCCGATCGCACCGATCGATTGGGTCGTCAGTTCCCTCGACGGCACGATCGAGGCGACCGGTTCCCGACCGCCTCGCCCTGGGAATCCCCTCTACGGATACAACTGGTTCGTCGGCACGACCGGCTCGTGTGCCGAGCCGGGGACACCGGCCGGACCACGGTGACCCAGCGGTCCCTCGCGGACCTCATCGCTCGCCGGGCGCCACGCCGGCAGCGGACACCGTCAACGCCGAGATCACATACCGAGTACCGCATCCCGTCCGAGACCGGGGACTCCGCATGCGATCAACGGCACGAGGTCCACCTCGTCGACGTGAACGGCGCGCTCAACGGATCGAGCTGGCCCGGGATCGGGGGCTGTCCCCGGTGTCGCTGTGGGCGATCGGTTACGAGTCCGACGATTTCTGGGCCAGGTGGGCAGGGCAAGCCCGAGACCGGGCCTGGGCCCTCCGGATAGCGTCCCCGTCGTGCTCCCGGCGCCCACCAGCTCGTCGTCCTCCCCGGGGACCCGTTGGCCGAGACGATCGACTGGTTCCGGTCGAACACGCCGTTCGAACTCGTCGCCATCTTCCCGGCCGACGCGCCCCGTGAAGCGTTGCTCGCCCACGACGGCTGTCGGCTGCTGCTCGACCGCACCACGCAGGGCGGTCGACCGCCTGCGACTGCAGGGCGAACGGCGCCGGCTGATCGCACCGAACGGGTGCATCGTGGAGTGGCGGCCTGACGAGCACGTACCGCAGATCGGCCCCGTCCCGACCGACGACGTCGAGTCCGGCGAGGAGCCCTGGCACGTCGGCCGCGCCGGCATGCGTTACCGAGATCTGCTGCCCGGACGTTGGAACGGGCGGGTCATCGCCTCGCACATCGCGATACCCGGCGGCGGACCGGTCCCGGACTACGTCCACCATCACGACGTTCGGTTCCAGATCATCCACTGCCGTACCGGGTGGGTCCGCCTGGTCTACGAGGGCCAGGGCGAGCCGTTCGTGCTGCGGGCCGGCGACACGGTGCTACAGCCACGCACATTCGACATCGGGTGCTCGAGGCGTCACCGGACCTCGGAGTCGTCGAGATCGGTGCCCCCGCCGAGCACGTCCCGAGCACCGATTCGTCGATGGGGCTTCGAGGCCCCGCCGTGTATCCCCCGGATCACGACTTCGGTGGGCAACGGTTCTGCGTCGACCTCGCCGAGCGGGGCAGCACCATGCGGACCGACCTCCTGGATGGGCATCCGGTTGCGACAGCGGGGTCGAGCGGCGACCGGCGGGGTCGGCGACGTACTGCGATTCACCCTCCGATCAGGCGACCACGTCTCGCTCCCCACCCGGGCGAGCGGTGTTCTCCACACGATCGGCGGGCGGTCGAGGTCGTGAGCGATCGGCGGTACGAGGTGAGCGACGGCGGAGCGATCGCCATCGCTCCGCCGAAATCGGTCACCACCGTCGCCGAGGTCGAGGTCGGTGCTCCTGGTGACCCTGCCCGCACTGCGCCGCGCTCCGGGTGCGTGATCGGCCGGCACGATCGCCGGGACGGGTCAGGACGTTGGGCTCTGGCGGCGGCCGGTTCGTCGCCGGACACTGAGACCGTCCCCAGACCCCGGAACAACGGGGGTTCGTCATGGTCACCTCGGTCCATCATCCCGGCGGCGGAACGATTCGGCGGCCACACGTCGCACTGGCCGAGCTGGGCGGCTATGTCGGCGGTGCGCTCACTGCCGCAGGGGCGTTCCTGGTGCTGGCCGAGCATTGGCGGGATCTCGCCTCGGGCACTCGGATCCTCCTTGCCGGCGCGACAGCTCTCGCGCTCCTCGCCGCGGCGGTCATCGTCGCCGACGACTCCCAAGCATCGCGGCGGCGTCTTCGCGCCGTGCTGTGGCTCCTCGGGACCGCGGCCGCGACCACGACCACTGCCCTCATCGTCCACGACGTCCTCGCGATCCGCGGAAGCCGGCCGGTTGCGTCCCTCATCGCTGCGACCACCGCAGTCGTGGGCGCCGCCGGCTGGCGAGCTCGGGCCCGGGCGCCCGAAGCCGTGGTCGCGCTCGGGGCGGGGTACGTCGCGCTCGGCTCCGCCGTCTCCGAGTTGCTCGGCGATGTCGTGGCGGGCCTCACGCTCGTCATGGTTGCCATCGCGCTGCTGTGGCCGGTGCTCGTCGGTGGTATCGATCCGCCCGTCGCGACCGCCGTCCCGTCCATGGTCGGCGGACTGGCCGGAGCGCTCCTGCTCGCAGAGCCGGTCCCGGCCGTCGGCCTGCCGCTCGGAACGTCGTGGGCGGTCGCTCTGGCATGGATCGCCCTTGCGCCGGATCGGGTCGGACCGGTTCGGATCGAGGACCCGTCGACCGCTCATCGCGTCCGCGTCGCGTCCGGCACGGTCGCCCTGCTGGCCTTCCCCCAGATCGTGCCGCCGACGATCGCCCATTTCGCCCACGACGCCGCGCTCACGACCGGACTCGTCGTGTCGTTGGTGGGCTGCCTCGCCCTGTCGGTCGCCTCGGCGTCGCGAATTCCCTCGCTCGTTCGGGTGCTCGGCTCCCTCACGCTCCTCGGCGGCGCCGCGCTCACCGGCGTTCAGTACGCCCGGTTGGGATCGATCCTGCTCGTGGGTGCGGCGCTGGCGTTGACCACTCACGCGCTCGCCGGCCGGAGGTCGTCGGAACTCGTGCCGGCGCTACTCGGGCTGGTGACCGGGTTCCCCTGGGCCCTCGACCGTTGGTTCGGCGATGCACTGGCCGTCCCGATCGCCATCGTGGCGATCGGGCTCGCGATGTTGCTGGTGGCGGCGCTGGCGATCCGGCGTCGACCGCCGGCGTGACGCCGGTCAGCGCGATTCGGTCAGCTCGATTCGGTCAGCTCGGCCAGTCGTTCCAGCGTCTTGGCCATGTTCTTCCGGGTCGCGCCGGCCAACGGCTTCACGAGGAGGGGGAACTTCTCCTGCGAGACGTCCCAGGTCTCGCGCACCAGCGTGCCGTCGTCGCGCGGCTCGAACTCGTACCGCCACACTCGCCCGCCCAACAACCGGTTCATCCACGCCTTGCCACCCTCGGTCCGCCACGCCACCCGCCGACCCGGTTCCCACTCCACGATGGTGTTCTTCATCGAGTACGGCACGCCCATCTTCATCGACATCCCGAACGTCGTCCCCAGCCCGACGACGTCATCGGACACGTCGAGTGTGCGTTGGACGGTGCCGGACCCGTCGAACTCGTGATGCCGACGAGGGTCGGCCACCAGAGCGAACAACTCCTCGGCTGGGGCGATGATGAGACGTTCACGCTGATCGAGTCATGGGGGCACGCTAGATGACCGTGGGCCGTGCGCTGGCGAGGCCCCGAGCCGGGCCGGGTTTCGAGGTCGGCCACATCGGATAGGGCGGGCCCATGAAGCGCATCATTCCCGTCCTCGCGCTCGGCTCGGCCGCCATCGGCGCGTGGTTCCTGCTCCGGCGCCCAGACCACCCCGATGGCGGTGATCCCGACGACTCGGTGACCGGCGGCGGTCCACCTCACCGAGATCCTCGTCTCGCCGACGAGGGTCGGATTCCGCAAGGAATACGAAGCGCGCCCAGGTGCCGAGCTCTCCTGTCCGGAGTGCGGGACCTCGTCCCCCGCTGCGGGGTTCACCAGGGTGTGGGCCTCGCGCCTCGGGGGCCAGCGATCCCGACGACGCCATCATGGTGTCCGGGCTGCAATGTCCGGCGTGCGGGCATCTCGGCGTCTACATCGCTCCGTATGGACCCGGGGCGAGCGAGATCGACGCCGACGTCGCGGTGGCGCTCCCCACCGGTACCGGTCCGGTGGACCGGTCGGCTCCTGACCTGCGTGGCTGGTCTCCACGGTCGTGACCCCGCGGCGACCGGACCTGTGCCCATGCGGGACGGGTGACCCCTACGTCGAGTGTTGCGTTGCACTGCATCAGCATCGGCGCGGCGCCACCACCGCCGAGGAGCTCATGCGCGCTCGCTACAGCGCTCACGCCGTCGGTGACGGGGAGTTCTTGGCCGCCACCTGGTCGCAGCCAGTCGCTTCAACTGCACCGACCAACGGTGGCTGGGGCTCGCGGTGCTCGCCACCGAACACGGCGGCGAGCACGACACCCACGGAGTGGTCGAGTTCATCGCCCATTTCTCGATCGGCGATCGGACCGGCTCATCACGAGCGCAGCGTCTTGAACGTCACGACGGCCGCTGGGTCTACGGAAGCTCGTGACCGCGCCAGCACAGGTCAGCAGCGCCGTGCGGCTCGTCGTCGACCGACTCGACGCTCGGTGGAGCCGGCTCATCGGCCGCATCGATCAGGTCAACGTCGCCACGACGGGCTGGGCTTCGCCGTCGGCGTGCTCGAAAGTCCAGGACGATCGGCTGCCCAGCTCGCTGCGCTGATCGCCTACTACAGCTTGTTCTCGTCTTCCCGTTGCTCTTGCTCCTCGCCACGGCCCTCAGCGCGGTGATGGATGCCAACAGCGCGCTGCGGGAACGCATCGTGCCTCGGCGGTCACCCAGATCCCCACGATCGGCGAGGCGCTCACGACCGGGGCCCTCAGCGGGAGTCCCGTGGCGATCCTGCTCGGGGTGATCAGCGCGACCTGGGGTGGCCTGGGCGCCATCAACGCCCTGCGAAACTCCTTCGACGACACGTGACGTCCGAGGACGTCTCGTCCCAGCTTCGTGCTGGCCCGGCTACGGAGCCTGGTGATGCTGGCGGTCCTCGGAGCGGACTCGTCGGCGCCATCGTCGTCAACACGCTGAGCGCCGAACTCGACCGGATTCCCGGCCTGGCCACGATCGGGTTGTACCTCGGCAACCTGGCCTTGAACGTCGCGGTGGCCGCCCTGGCCTTTCACGTGCTCACCGATCGCGCCACCCATTGGCGCGAGCTGGCCCCCGGCGCCCTCTTCGCCGGCGTGGCCTGCTTCATGTCTCAGGTCTTCGGGCGGCCGTAGTTCGCCGAGCGTCGGCGTCCAGCGAAGCGAGCGGGACCTTCGCCGTGGTGATCGGTCTGTTGACCTGGTTCTTCCTGCTCGCTTCTCGACGCTGCTCGGATCCGAGCTGAACGTGGTCCGGGCCCGTCGTCTGTGGCCGCGAGCCTTGGGCGACGGTCTCCCACCGATGCCGATCTCGTCGCCGCCGGACACCTGCTCGACGAGGTCCGACCGCACCATTCGCCGCCGAGCTGACCGCCCCGCCTGGGCCCGGAGCCACCTGGGGCCGGGTTCGACGCTGGAGTCCCTCGCCAGCCAGCACGGAGCGTAGATGGAGCGGAACCGAAGGGTCGACGGTGGTAGCCTGGCGCCCAATCGGTGCGGAAGATGGGTGGGACCATGCGGCGATGGCGGGTTCTCAAAGCGTTGGCGTGCACGCTGTTCGTGACGTCGGTGACCGGGTGTGGTGGCGCGCAGAGCCTCGACGCCAAGACCGTCGAGCGCAAGATCCAAGAGCAGTTCGAGTCGGACTTCGGCACGACGCCTGACGTGGAGTGTGCCGGCAACCTGAAGGGCACGGTCGGCCTCGGGCGTGCTGTGCACGTTGTGGGCCGACGGCGATCAGATCAGCGCCACCGCCACCACGACCGCGGTGCACGGTTCCGACGTCTCGTTCAGCATCGTCGTCGACAACTGAGCCGACGGCCGTCCCGTCGACGCCACGTGCGGCCGGCGCGCCGTCGCCGAGGTGACCCCGCGGTCGCACGGACCTCCGGACCCGGCCCGCTCGGGACCTCCGGCACAGCTCCGCATCGCAGCCGGCGCAGTCCTCCGAGCAGCCACTACGGTACCCCAGGGTATGCCGAGGAGGTCAGCGGTGGAGCACGAAGGACGGAACGACGCGGATCGCGTCAAGCGCTACGTGATCGTGGGTGGTGTGGCGGGCGGCGCGTCGGCGGCTGCTCGGCTTCGCCGCCTCGACGAGGACGCCGAGGTCGTGGTGATCGAACGAGGTGAGCACGTGTCGTTCGCCAACTGCGGCCTGCCGTACCACCTGGGTGGCGCGATCGTCGAGCGTGACGCCCTCCTGCTCCAGACCCCGAGTCCCTCCGCACGCTGCTTCTCGCCCTCGATGTCCGGGTTCGCCACGAAGTGGTCTCGGTCGATCGCAGCACCGGTTGGTCACCGTGGCCGACCTCGAGGTCGGGCGAGCTCGAGCAACTCGCCTATGACGCCCTCGTGCTGTCGCCCGGGGCCACCGATTCGCCCGCCGATCCCGGGGGCCGAGCGCGGATGACGCTGCGCGACCTCGCCGATCTCGACCGACTCGTCGCCGCGGCCTCGAAGGCCTCGACGGCGGTCGTGGTCGGCGGGGGCTTCGTCGGACTCGAGGTCGCGGAGAACCTCGCCGCGACCGGCACCGCCGTGACCGTGGTCGAACTGGCCCCGCAGGTCCTGGCACCGTTGGACCAGGACATGGTGGGACCGGTGCACGACGAGCTTCGGCTCCATGGTGTCGGCCTCGCCCTCGGCCGCTCGGTCACCGAAGTTCGCGAACGTACCGTGCTGCTCGACGACGGCAGCGAGCTCCCCGCCGAGCTCGTCGTGTTCGCCATCGGCGTGCGACCCGAGATCGAACTGGCCACGCTGGCCGGCCTCGAGATCGGTCCGCACCGCGGCATCGTGGTCGATGACGATCTGCGCACCTCCGTCGAGGGGATCTACGCGGTCGGCGACGCCACCGAGAAGCGGTGTCGGGTCCTCGGAGAGCCGACCCTCATCCCGCTCGCCAACCTGGCCAATCGCCAAGGTCGGCGCGTCGCCGACGTCATCGTCGGTCGACCAGGCGCTTCACCGCCTCGCACGGCACCGCGGTCGTGAGGTGTTCGGACTCACCGTCGCCACGACCGGCTTGAACGAACGCCGCCTGCGGGCCGCCAGGCGAGACGTGCTGTGCGTCTACACCCATCCAGGGAGTCATGCCGGGTACTTTCCCGGCGCCGAGACGATGCATCTGAAGCTCGTCGTCGACGCCCGAGACGGGGCATCCTCGGCGCCCAGGGGATCGGGCGCGACGGCGTCGACAAGCGGATCGACGTCATCTCGACCGCGATCTCGGCCGGCTTGCGGGCACCGGATCTGGCCGACCTCGAACTGGCCTACGCCCCCATGTACGGATCGGCCAAGGATCCGGTCAACCAGCTCGGCTACGTCGCCGAGCGCGCTGGCGGGCGAACCTGCCCTCGTCGCCTGGCACGAGATCGAGGGTCTGCGTTCCGAAGGGTGGACCGTGCTCGACGTCCGCTCACCCGAGGAGTACGGCGCCGGGAGCGTGCCGGGGCGATCAACGTGCCGCTCGACGAGCTGCGTTCCCGCCTCGGCGAGGTTCCCGACGGCCCGGTCGTGACGCTGTGCGCCGTCGGTCAGCGGGGCCATGCCGCGGCGGAACTCGCTGCAGCGCCTGGGGGCCGGACGGTGGCGAACCTGTCCGGCGGCTACACCACCTGGATCGGCGATGCAGTCGGTGCCCGAACCCGCGATCTGATCGTCCTCGCCGGCCCGGCACCCGAGGGCGACGGGCGTGCACACGAGCGTGCGATCGGTACGGGCGCGAACTCGATCTGACGGCTCGCGCGAAGCGCGAGCCGTCGCGACGAGGAACGAGGTCGCACCACCGCTCGGTGCGGGGTTTTCGCCGCGCTGACGAAGTCCTTTTCGGGCTCGATCACCCATCGGGGGCTTCAGGGTCTACAACGGAAGGTGCATCCGCCGCCCATCCCCAGAAAGGCAGCTGCCGATGGCCGATTCCCCGCTGGTCCAGGTCAGCGAGATCCGCAAGTCGTTCGGTGACGTCCACGCGCTGGCCGGGGCCTCGCTCGCCATCGAGGCCGGCACCGTCTACGGCCTGCTCGGCGCCAACGGTGCCGGCAAGACCACCCTGATCAACGTGTTGTCCACGCTCCTGCGGCCCGACAGCGGAACTGCGTCGATCGCCGGCATCGATGTCACCCGCGACCCGCAGGGCGTACGGCGGCGAGTCGGGCTCGCCGGCCAGTTCGCCGCGGTCGACGACTACCAGACCGGCCACGAGAACGTGGAGATGGTCGGTCGGCTGTACGGCCTGAGCGGCAAGGACGCGAGCCGTCGAGCCCGTGACGTCCTCGAACGATTCAACCTGTCCGACGCGGCCAACCGGAAGGTCTCCACCTACTCGGGGGGCATGCGGCGGCGACTCGACCTGGCGGCGTCGCTCGTGGGCCGGCCCGAAGTCCTGTTCCTCGACGAACCGACCACCGGCATCGACCCGGCCAGTCGGGTGGACATCTGGGAGCTGATCCGCGACCTGGTCGACGCGGGGACCACGGTGCTGCTCACCACCCAATACCTGGAGGAGGCCGACGAGCTCGCCACCCTCATCGGTGTCATCGACCACGGAACGATCATCACCGAGGGAACGGCCGACGAGTTGAAGGACTCGCTGGCGGCGAACACCGTGCGGTTGCGGGTGCACGACAACGAGGTCGACGCCACCCGCCGGGTCCTCGGGGAGCTGCACGGGGCGGACCAGCCGACGGGAGGACTGTTCGAACTGCGGGCGGTCGACGGGAACCGAACCGTGATCGACATTCTCCGGCGACTCGACGAGGGAGGGATCGAGCCGCTGGAGCTGGCGCTGGAACGACCGAGCCTCGACGACGTGTTCCTCTCGCTCACCGGTCACCGACCTGCGAACGGGTCGTCGTCCGACAACGGAACCCAGACCTCGGAGGACGACGAATGAGCACCACCGCACCACCTCCCCGCGGGCTCGTCGGGTCCGACGATCTCGAGCTCCGGCCGGGCCGGCTCGTCCACGACACGTGGGTGATCACTCGGCGGAACCTCTTGCGCAACATCCGACTCCCGCAGCTGTTGGTGTTCGCCACGATCCAGCCGATCATGTTCCTGCTGCTGTTCAACTACGTGTTCGGCGGGGCGATCGGCAGCACCATCCCGCCTGCGGCCGGTGGGAAGTACCTGAACTTCTTGCTGCCGGGACTGTTGGTGCAGATCTCGACCTTCGGGGCCGGGCAGACCGCGATCGGTCTCACCGAGGACCTGTCGAACGGGGTGATCGATCGGTTCCGGTCGCTCCCGATGGCACGGTCGGCAGTGCTGGCGGGCCGGACGTTGGCCGACCTGATCCGCAACGCCGTCGTGTTGTCGCTGATGCTCATCGTCGGATTCGTCATCGGATACCGCTATCAGACGAACTTCCTCCGGTTCCTCGCCGGTGTGGGCCTGGTGCTGCTGTTCGCGTATGCGTTGTCGTGGGTGATGGCGGCGATCGGGCTGAAGGTGGCGAATCCGGAGGCGGCACAGACGGCGGTGTTCCTGCCGGTGTTCCCGTTCGTGTTCGCCAGCGCGGTGTTCGTGCCTCCGGCGACGATGCCGTCGTGGCTGAAGGCGTTCGCCGAACACCAACCGGTGACGATCGTGGCGCAGGCCGCACGCGGCCTGATGCTCGGCCAGGGCGCACTCGATCCGGGGCAGACCGTGTCCGGTCAGGTGCTGCTGGCGATCGTCTGGTGCGTCGGGATCACGGCCGTCGCGGCACCGTTCGCCGTGCGGATCTACCGACGCTCGTCGTCGTGAGCTCCGGGGCGACATCCGTCGCCGGGTCAACCCACCGGGCGGCCGTCCCGGCGCTGGCGCCTGCGCCAACGCCGTAGATTGCGGCGATGGCCGACGTCCTCGAGCTCCTGACCGATGCGCTGTCACCACGGGCGACGCGTGCGCTCGCCGACTCGCTCGGGCTCGACGAGGCGACCACGGCCGAGCTGACCGCGCAGATCGTTCCCGCGCTGATCGAGCAGCTCCGCGACAACGCTGGTGGAGGCGGCGCCGAGGCGCTGGCGGGGGCCGTTGCCTCGGACCACGACGGATCGGTGCTCTCGTCGAGTGTCGGCTTTCTCGGCGGTGGCTTTCGCTCCGGTCCCGGGGCGGGCATCCTCGACCACGTCTTCGGCGACCAGCTCGACGGCGTGACCGATCGGCTCAGTTCCGCGACCGGAGTGCCGACTCCCGTCGTGCAGCTCGCGATGCGGGCCTTGGCACCGCTCGTTCTCGGCGCCTTGGCGAAAGCCGCGATCGGCGCCATCACCGCTGTCGTGGTCGTCAAGGCGCTCGACCTGGCCATGGACCAGATCCGATCGGGGAACGTCCAGCGGTGGGCCTCGTCGCTCAATCGTCGCCTCGACGCCGATGGGGACGGCTCGGCCGCCGATGACGTGGGTCGTGGTGTCGTACGCGGTGTCCGCACCGGGGCGGGGGCGGTGTTCGTGGCCGGGCGGCGGGTCGCGTCCAGCACCGCCGTGCGCCGCAGCGGCAAGGCAGCAGCCAAGACCGCCGCAGTGGCAGCCAAGGGCGCAGCCAAGGGGGCCACGAAGCTGGCGACCGGGTCGGTCAAGCTCGGAAACGCTGGAAGCGCTGACCCGCCTTCGGCGACGTGCACCACGAGCCGACGCCGGAGGTGACGGGCGGTCGGCCAGGGGCACCGCGGTCGGGTCAGGGGCCTGACCGTCAGGCCTGGAGATCGGCTGCCTCGTCGGCGATCGAGCGGTGCTCGAGGCGTCGCGCCGTGAGGTCGAACACGGCCACCACCGAGGAAGCGAGCATCGCGAGCAACACCGGCCCCCACGGGATCTCCCGGTGCGTGGGCGCGGTGGAATCGATCGACCCGGTGGCCACGGCCACAGGACGCACCGACCCGACCATCAGGTGATCGAGACGTGCATGACCGTGTCGTAGTGGTGGGCCAGCGCCCAGTGCAAGGCGCTTGGGAGAACACGGCAGGACCGAGGACGGCGCCGACGCCGAACACTGCGAGCGGGAGCAGATCTCGTTCGTTGACGGCGCCGAGCACCCCGCCGTACATGCCGAGCATCACGAGCAGGAACGAGCCGCTGACCCGGGCAGGATCATGGCGCAGATGGCCACCGCGCCCGGCGAGGGAAGTAGGCGAGCAGCGAATGGGTCGTTCCTCGATCCCGGCCGTGGAGGTGCTCTCCTTGAGGCCGAGGAGCACGAAGGTCACGAGGCCGCACCGGCGAGCACGGCGATTCGTGTGGTGTCGCGGCCGCTGCAACGGATGCCAGGCCACCACCACCGAGCCGGCCACGAGACCGCTGAACAGCCCGGCCGTCGTCTCGGGGTGATCGACGAGCAGCAGCTTCGACGAGGTGCGACAGAGCCACGATCGCCAGAGCCGATACCGCCGAGTAGCGGCGGGAGGAACGACCACTCGACCCGCTTCAGACGTTCGACGCCACCGCTCCCGTCGTGCGCCCGAGCGAGTCGGCCGAGGGCGACCGATCCTTCGCGGATCGCCCCGATCAACCGCTGATAGGTAGAGCACGAGCGCCACGGTGCCCCCGGACACCCCCGGCACGATGTCCGCCGAACCCATCAAGAACCCGCGCAACGCCGTGCGCATCATGTCCACCATGGCGCCCGGGGGTACCGGTGGTGTGGCCAGCACAGGTCATGGTGCGGACCCGACTCGGCGCCCCGTCTGGGCGTCAGTCGGTTGTCGAGACCACGACCATCGACTACCGTCGATGATCGACAATCATCGATATTTCCGCCATCGACAGTTCCGCCATCGACAGTTCCGCCATCGACAGTTCCGCCATCGATCTCGCCGACCAACGATCGTGCCGGTCATCGGTATCGAGGGATGGCGTCGCAAAGGAGAGATGCGACATGAACGGACGAATTCGAGCACTGGCCACGGACGAACGTGCCGACCTCGCCGACTTCCTCGGAACCCTGAGCCCCGAGCAGTGGCGGGCTGCGACGCTGTGCGACGGATGGTCGGTCCACGACGTCGTCGCCCACGTCGTGAGCTACGACGAGCTGAGCTTTGGTGATCTCCTTCGCCACGTCGTGAGTGGACGACTCCACTCGCGCCGGATCAACGCCACGACGATGGCCCATCTGGCCGGGTCCGAGCCGTCGAGGAAGCCACTGTCGCGGCTTCGGGCCCATCTGGAGCCTCGCGGCCTCATGAACTTCGCCGGCAGCCGTGTGGCGTTGCTCGAGGGCGTGGTCCATCACCAGGACATTCGTCGGGCCCTCGGGGCGCCCCGCACCGGCATCCCCTCCGAACGGCTGATCGCCG
The DNA here is from genome assembly GCA_041394645.1 of Ilumatobacteraceae bacterium. Lineage (GTDB taxonomy): Bacteria > Actinomycetota > Acidimicrobiia > Acidimicrobiales > Ilumatobacteraceae > JAWKHV01. The sequence continues at coordinate 28,938 of JAWKHV010000027.1, forward strand.
CGCTCCACGGCGCGCTTCGGTGGCTCCCGACGTCGAAGGGCTTCTGGAGGGTCCGGGGCGTTCGATTGAGGTCGCCACCGACGTGGAGTTCCGGTGGGGCGTCGGGCCGGTCTCCAGGGACCGGCGAGGGCGTTGCTGATGGCGATCGCCGGACGGTCCAGAGCGTCCTCCGCGACGAGCTCGACGGTCCGGGTCGGGCCACGTTGGTCGCGCGTCCGGGGGCGGGAGGCGGAAGTGACGCCACAACGAGTCGGTCAGGTGTACGACCGGATCGGGCGATGGCAGGACTCCCAACGCTTCTACGAGACGCCTGCGGTCGACGACCTGATCGACCACGCGGCGCTCCGGGAACGCCCGATCCGTCTTCGAGCTGGGCTCTGGGACGGGTGTCGATACTTGTCGCGCTTGCTCGCCCGGGTCCTCCCCGTCGACGCCACCACCAGGGCACCGAGGTGAGCACGAAAATGGCGCAGCTGAGTACCCGTCGTCTCGAACGATTCGGTGAACGGGCCACCGTCGTACTGGTCGACGGCCGCTCGCCTCCCGGGTGCCGGCGCGGGCTGACCAGTTCCTGCGTTGTACGTCTTCGACCTCCTCGACGAATCCGCCACCCAGCCAGGCTCCTCGACGAGGCCCGGCGCCTGCTCGATCCGAACGGCCGTCTGTGCCTCACCAGCATCACTGCAAGGAACCACCGTCACCTCTCACGCATCGTCACGTCGGCATAGGTGCGATCTGCGGCGGTCGCCCGCGCTCGTCGGCGGTTGTCGACCGATCGACTGGTCGCCATCGACGGCTGGCGGATCGAACATCAGCAGACCATCGTGGCGTGGGGCGTCCTCACAGGTCGTCATCCGCCGCCGCCCTGGCGCGACCGACGAGCGCGGGGCGACGACCGGGCGGGACGGTGACGTCCGCCAGCCTGATCAGCCCAGTGCGCGAGCCCGCCTCGTCTCGGAACCGCGGCTGGTCGACGAGTTGGCCCTGGCGAGCTCGTTCTTCGTCATCGGGATCTCGGTTGCCGTGGGGATGGCCGGGATCAGGACCTCGAATCCGGTCAACGTCGCGGCGCGGTGATCTCCTTTTCGGCGACGAGCCAGCTCGCGTTCGTCGCGGTCCGCGCCGCGGAGGGAACGGTGGTGGCGGCCCTGGTCTCGGGGTGGTTGGTGGCCTCGCGCTTCGGCGTGCTGTCGATCACGTTGAGCAACCGACTTCGGGTTCGGCCGTGGGAACGCGCGGCCGCGGCACTGACCGCCGTCGATCCCAGCGTGGCGCTGGCGATCCAGCAGCCGAGTGCGGATCGTGTTCGGGCGGTCTACTGGCGCATCACCGCGTTCCTTGTCGTGTCGTACCTCAGCGGGATCACCACCGGGCTGGTGTTGGGCAGCGTGATCGGCGACATCCGCGTGTGGGGACTCGACGTGGTGTTTCCCGCCGCGCTGCTGTCGATCATCTCCGGCATGTTGCGGCGGCGAGACGGAGCGGCCACCGCAGCCGTGGCCGCGGTGGTGTGCGTGGTACTCATCCCGCTGACGCCCGGCGGGGTGCCGATCCTCGGATCGTTGCTCGGGCTCCTCGTCGGGCTTCGGCTTCGTCCGACCGCGATCGCGACAGGTCCAGGGTGAGCCTTCTCGCCGCACTCGCGCTGGCCGCCGGGATCGGTGTCCAACGACTCGCCGGAATGTTCCTCCTCGGGCCGGTGATCCGGCGACGACCGGCGCTGAGCCGAGTCGCCGATCTGATCCCGGTCGCCGTCGTGACGGCGGTGATCATGCAACTCGGCTTCGCGTCGGGCCGGACCCTCGTGCTCGACGCTCGCGCCGTCGGTCTGGCCGCGGCCGCCGTGGCGGTCTGGCGTCGAACTCCGCTGATCGTGGTCGTCCTCGTGGCGGCTTCGAGCACCGCGTTGGTGCGGCTGGCCAGCTGAGCATCCGGCCGGAGCGACCCACGACCCGCGACCAGTGGCACGGATCAGCGATAGATCGGCCCGTTCAGGTACTTCAGTCCGGAGTCGGGCTGCAGGGTGACGACTCGGTGCCCGGGGCCGAGCTCGCGGGCCAGACGCATGGCCGCGACGACGCTCGCTCCACCGCTCGGACCGGTCCAGACTCCTTCGGTGCGGGCCAGTCGGCGGGCCGCTTCGAACGCATCGGCCGTGCTGACTGCATCGAGACGGTCGTAGCTGTCCGTCGTGATGAGCGAGGGCACGAAGCCGACGCCGCCGCCCTCGATCATGTGGCTGCCCGCCGGGTGCCCGGCGATGACGGCCGACTCGGCCGGCTCGACCACCGTACGAATCGCCTCGGGCCAGCGTTCGTGGATCGGCCGGGTGAGTCCGGTGAAGGCCCCGCCGATGCCGACGTAGGCGACCGCGCCGTGGAGCTCGCCATCGATCTGGTCGAGAACTTCCCGGCCCAGCTCGAGGTAGCCGTTCAGCGTGTCGAGGTTGTGGAACTGATCGGTGAGGAACGCGCCTTCCTGCTCGACGATCTCCTCGGCGCGGGCCCGCATCTGAGGAATGAGATCCGGGTGGATTCCTTCGTCACTGTGGATCAGCTCGAGCTCGGCACCGAACGCGCGCATCGTCTGCAGCTTCTCCTCGGCGAACACGTTCGAACTGACGATCCTGAGCGGATAGCCCTTGATGCTGCAGACGAACGCCAGCGAACTCCCGGTCGAGCCGCCGGTGTACTCGACGACGGTCTGACCCGGGCCCAAGCGCCCCGCCGACTCCGCGCCTTCGATCATCGCCAAGGCCATGCGGTCCTTGTAGGAGCCGGTCGGATTGGCGCCTTCGAGCTTGACCCAGATTTCGGCCGCATCCGCGCCGGCGAAGTTCGACAGCTTGACGATCGGCGTGTTCCCGATCGCGGCGAGCGCCCCTGGCCGGTCTGGCACATCGGCAAACTAACAGTTGGGGCGTCGGCGGATTCCGGACGGACGGAGATCGCCGCCGGTTCATCGGGCACGACGACCACCGGGTGCTCGGACCGGCGTCGCTGCCTGATGTGGATTGCTACTGTCGTCGAATGTTCGGAACGAGATGCAGCGCATGAGCACGCTCGACGACTTCTTCGCGGCGTGGAGCGAGGGCGCCGAGGACGAGCGGCTCCGCCTCGTGCGTTCTGCCGTCGCCCCTGACGGCACCTACCTCGATCCGATGACCCCTGAACCGCTCGTCGGACCGGATGCAGTCGCGGCCTACGTGGGCGCCTTCACGGACAACGCTCCCGGCGCCTCGGCACGAGTGGTCGACCGTCAGGACCGACACGGCGTCGCACGAGCAACCGTCGAGTTCCGAATGGCCGACGGCCACGTCCAGCATGGGCAGTACTTCGTGGAGTTCGCCGACGACGACAGGCTCGCTCGGATGATCGGCTTCGTCGGGCTCGGTGAGCCCGGCTCGGACACCTGACGGCGTGGTCAGCGCGAGCTCTTCGCGCCCCCAGCGTCGGCCAGCTCGTCGACCAGGGTGCTGAGCGCCGCGATCGAGGGGAACGTCACCTCGCTGGGAGCGTCTCGGGAGCCGGGGATCACCCTCACGAAGTCGATGCCGAGATCTCGCACCTCGGTCAGTCGCCGCCGCGCTTCGTCGAGCGGGCCGGCGATCCCGAACCGGTGGATGAACTCGGCGTCGAGGCCCTGGGCGTGGGAGCCACGGGCGGCGCCGTGGTCGGCCATGTCGTAGCCGGTCCGCATTGCCTCGGCAGCCTGACGTACGCCCTCGGGCAGCTCGTCGATCCGCATACCTGGGAAACCCGAGAAGTGAGCGAAGCTGGCAACGCCCCCGCGCACCGCCTCTCGGGCGACTGCCGGGTCGTCGTTGACGACACAGTTGATGTAGGCACCGAGCCGCAGCTGGGCGGGGTCCCGGCCCGCCACCTCCGCGCCTCGGCGAGCGAGCGCCACGCACTGTTCCAGACGTTCGACGTCGGCGCCGACGGCGAAGCAGATCCGATCCGCCACCGCGGCCGCAAGCGCGATCACCTTCGGCCCGGTGGCGGAGACCTCGATGGGCACGTGTGGCACGTCGAGCCCGTCGAGCCACTCGATCCGGCTCCCGGTGCCATCGCGATCGACGGTGCCGCCATCCAGGTAGCCGCGCAGTTGTCGCAGATAGCGCTCGAAGTCGGCTGGAGAAGCGGGCGTTCGACCGATCTTGGCCATCGAGGAATCACCGCGGCCGATCCCGATGACGACGCGCCCGCCGCTCGCGACCTGGACACCGAGCGCCGCCGACGCAGTGACCGCCGGGTCCCGGCTGACGGGGTTGGTGACGCCGGGGCCGAGCTCGATTCGAGTCGTGGCGGTCGCCGCCAGCATGAGCTGGCTCCAGGTCTCCGGCGCCAGGTTCTGGGTGTCGGCGAACACGAGGCTGCGAAAGCCGAGTTCCTCGATCCGCTGCGCGATGACGGCGGTGTTGGTCGGGTGAGGGAAGAACAGCAGTCCGAGGTCCATCGTTTCGAGTCCTTGTGTTGCTTGGCCGGGTGGGCGGTGGTCGGGTGAGCGGTCGTCGAGTGCGCCGTTCGGTCAGGAGGCGAGCGGCTGCGGAGCCGCCCGACGGAACGCATCGTCGAGGCGTCGACGAGCGTCAGCGGTCAGATACGGATCGAGCACCGCCCGGTGATGAGCGATGCCGCGGACGAGCGGCGCCCGGGCCGCTTCGTCGAGCTGGCCGAACTCGTCGAGGTGATCGAGCCAGTACCGACTCACGATCCACAGTGATCGGGAGAGCACCGCGACGTCGACGTCGACCGAGCGGCGGAAGTGACCGTCGGTGACGAGGCGCTCGACAAGCCCCCGCAAGCGATCGAGATCAGCGGCGAGTTCCACCGGGACGACCCGGCGTGACGTCCCATCGGCGAGTTCGGCCCGGTCCCGAAGCAGGAACCGATACCTCCACACGAGCCGCATCGAGGTCAGCGCGTGCTCCACGTAGTCGACGAACGCATCGCCTGACCCCCGCTCGACTGGCGCTCGAGCAGCACAGAACGAGCTTCGTCTCGCAACGCTTCGACCAGATCCATCTTGGCGGGGAAGTGATACGTGAGATTGCCCTGTCGGATACCGGATGCCGCGGCGATGTTCGCCTGCGACGTCGAGGCGTAGCCGTCTCGATTGAAGAGCTCGAGGGCGGCCTCGAGGATCCGAGTCCTCGTTGGGGTTGAAGTCATGCGGTGTCCCGTGATTAGGCTGTGCAACCTAGAGCCTAGGTTGAGCGACCTAGAACGTCAAGCGCCCGGAGGCGACGGACATGGCAAAGCGCAAACACGTAGTGATCGTCGGTGGGGGCACGGCGGGCTGTGTCCTCGCGGCTCGTCTGAGCGAGAGCAGTCGATTCGACGTCACCTTGCTCGAAGTCGGTCCCGACGACTCCACCTACGACGAGGTGTTGCTCGATCCCCGCCGCACACCCGAGGCCTGGGTCGGCTACGCACCGTCGGCCTTCTCGGTCATGCAGGGCCCGCCCGCGGACGTCGCCGTGTTCCAGGGCCGTGTGCTCGGTGGGACCTCGGCGGCCAACGGGATGGCGACCTTGCGCGGGCTTCCCGTCGACTACGACCGATGGGCGGCCATGGGCCTGGACGGTTGGGGCTGGGATGACGTCGTCGACACGTTCAAGGCCGCCGAACGCGACGTCGACTTCGGGACCTCCCCGCTCCACGGCGATTGCGGCCCGCTCCCGGTCCGGCGTTGGAAGCCCGGCGAACACTCACGAGCGCATGTCGCCTACCTGGAGGGCATGCGCGAGCTCGGGGAACGGCCGGTGGCCGACATCAACGACGCCACCCAGCTCCCCGGCATCGGCGTCTTCCCCGCGACCATCGACCAAGACGCCCGCCGGGTGTCCACCAGCCTCGCCTACCTCACGCCGACCGTGCGCGCCCGAGAGAACCTCACCATCCGCACGGGCGCGGACGTCGCCACCATCACGATCGACCAGGGCCGCGCCACCGGCGTCCGGCTACGTACCGGCGAAGACATCGAGGCCGACGAGGTCGTCGTGTCGTGTGGCACGCTCTGGACGCCCCACCTCCTGATGCGTTCGGGCATCGGGCCCGCGGCCCACCTCGCGGAGCACGGTGTGACGGTGAGCGCCGACCTCCCGGTCGGATCCACGATGAGCGACCACCTCGGCCCCGCGATCCCCTACGCCTACGACGGACCCGAACTCGGAACCGGCGGACCCGCACAAGCGCTCCTCGTCGGTGCCTCCAACGGCACCGACATCGACTATCACGCCTTCCCCATCACCGCCCTTCCGATCGGCGGGCGAGCTCGTTTCCTGCTCGCGGTGTTCCTGCTCCGATCGGGCGGTGACGGGACCGTCCGCCTCGGCGACAGCTTCGACGACGGACCGGTCGTCACGCTCCCCTCCCTGCCCGCCGACGCGGCCGGGCGCTACCGCCACGCCTTCGACAAGCTCGTGGCCTGGCAGCAGACCAGCGCCTTTGCCCGTCTCGGGGCCGAGCAGCTCGAACCCATCGACCTCGCAGCGGATGACGCAGTGGAGCGAGCGCTCGAACGGCACCTCCTCTCGTATGCCCACATGGTCGGCACCTGCCCCATGGGACCGGTCCTCGACGCCGACTGCCGCGTCCACGGGATCCGGGGACTTCGAGTCACCGACGGTTCCGTCATGCCGACCATCCCGTCGGGCAACACCTACCTCGGCTGCGTCATGATCGCCGAGCGCATCGCCGCGAAGATGAAGAGCACCCGGTAAGCCCGAACGTCAACCGCCTCCGAGCCGAATCCGGTCGGTTCCGTCACCGGGCGGCACCGAGGACGTCGAGGATGTGCGGCCACGCACGCCTTCCGAGCTGAGCGTCAGCCGGCGGATTTCCGCCACGGCTCATTCGCTGCCCTGCCGTCGGTGCGCCCTCGCCCGGAAGGATCGGTCGATGACCCGCTTCTGGGTGGACGACCATGGTCGTCGATCGACCGGCGCCGGCTCGGCGACCGCTGATGCTGCGGGCCCAGTCGTCCGAGGGCCAAACGCGATCGTCGCCCCCGGCGACCAGGACGACGTCACCGATGATGAACTCCACAGGGATCCGCGCCGACGCAGGATCCGGCGCAACCTCGAGGCTCAGTTCGTACCACGGCCGAAACGCGGGAGGGTCGGACTCGGGCACCCACGCTTCGGCCAGCGGGACGTGCGGCAGCGCCACACCGTTCATGGTCCAGTGAGATCGCTCTCGCCCCTCGGGATCGTGCCCCGGCCACACGTGCGTCGTCGGCGAGATCGCCACGACGGACGCGAGCTCTGGGCGGCGCGCCGCGACGGTCAACGCGGCCTCGGCGCCGAACGAGGCGCCGAGCATGCTGACACGGTCGACGACGGTAGCGAGGGTGTCCAGCGTGTACAGGAACAGCTCGAGTTCGATCTCATAGGGTCCAGCGTTCTGGCCGGGTCCTCCGAACCACCGAAGCGCAATGACCTCGAGTCCGTGCGTTGCGAGAAGTCTCGCCCGCTCGATCGGCAGCGCACCGCTCGAGCCCGCGATGACGACGACGCCGGCACCGCACGGGTCCGTCGGTTGCACCCACTCGAAGTTCTCGTGGTCGAGGCCGTCGATCGACCGCACCGCGGCATCGTAGAGCGACCGCGCTTCCTGCGCCGCGGAGTCGTCCGGTGGGGTCGACGACGGCGACTTCCGCACCGCCAACGCCACGTCTCGCCCACCGTGGCCCCGAGCGACGCCGCCGCATCCTTGGAGGGTCGAGGAGTCGCCCAACACCAGGGCGGTAGCGGCGGGCATGATCGACGCAGGAGACGGGTTGCAGGGCGCATGACCGACGCGACCCTGGAACGCAACAAGCAGAACGTCATCGACTTCTACGACCTGATGTTCAACCGGAACCGGCCGGCGGAAGCGATCGAGCGCTACGCAGGCGCCGAGTACCGCCAGCACAATCCGCACGTGGGAGACGGCAAGCAGGCCTTCATCGAGTACTTCGAACAGATGGCCACGGAGTACCCGGGAAAGCGGGTCGAGTTCAGGCGCGCGTTCGCCGAGGGTCCCTTCGTCGTGCTGCACTGCCACCAGACCTGGCCGGACGAGGAGTATGCCGGCATCGACATCTTCCGTCTCGACGACGACGGCAAGGTGGTCGAGCACTGGGACGTGCTCCAGACCATCCCCGAGCACTCCGCGAACGACAACGGAATGTTCTGACCCGGCGACACCCGGCTCGGAGCGCCCGATCAGATCGGGTCGAGTCCTCGTCGATCCCAGTTCCGTCGCCGATCTGCAGGACCGGCGTATGTGACGCCCGAACTAGGGTCGCTGTGGTGTCCACCGACTCAGCGCGACGTCGCGGTCGGACGTACTGGCGTGAGGTGTCCGAACGCCTGTCGGCCCGGCCTCACGAGGAGCTGGCGCGGCCGAGCCCGATGAGCTCGCTCTGGCGCTGTTCTGGTCGAATGAGCCGTGGCGATCGGTCGAGGCTCGTCGGGCGGCGTATCAGCGGTGGGTCGACGACGGCGACGAGGTGCGGGCAGCACGCTCGGCCTGGTTCGTGTTCTACGAGCACTGGCTGGTGGGCGAGGAGGCGATCGCCCAAGGGTGGCTGGCTCGGGCTCGGCGACTGGTCACCGACCCCGATTCGGTCATCGCCGGGTGGATCGGGCTGGCCGAAGCCGACGTGGCCACCGCCTCGGGTCAGCACGACCGGGCCCTCGACCATGCCACGGCGACGACGATGATCGGGCGAGCCTCCGGTGACCGAGACCTGCTGGCGATGGGGTTGCAGTCGAAGGGGTGCCGGCTGATTGCCAGCGGCCGGTTGCAGGAGGGGTTGTCCTGTCTCGACGAGGCGATGGTGGCGGTGATCAGCAACGAGCTCGACCCGATGTTCGTCGGGTGGATCTACTGCAATGTCATCGCCACCTGTCACACCGTCGGTGACCTACGCCGGGCCAACGAGTGGAGCCAAGCAGCACTGCGGTGGTGCGCCCAGCTACGCGACGGCCTGCTGTATCCCGGCCTGTGTCGGGTCTACGCGGCGCAACTGGCCCAGCTGCGCGGCGATTGGGACGACGCGGAGCGCGACGCCAGGCAGGCCTGCGACGACCTCCTCGCTTTCGACCGGCGCTACGCCGGGGCGGCCCACTACGTCGTGGGTGATCTGTGCCGGCTCCGGGGGCGCGTCGATGAGGCGGACCGCTTCTATCGCCGTTCTCACGAACTGGGCCACGACCCCCAGCCGGGCCTGGCCCTGCTCCGTGCCGGGGCAGGCCGACTCGACGAGGCGCTGGGTTCGCTGCGCCCGACCATCGTGATGGCTGCGGCTGAAGGAGCCGGTGAAGCGTCTGATGACGGCCGTGGCCACAACCTGGAGTTGCTGCCCCGCCTCCAGCGGCTCTCGGCCATCGTCGAACTGGCCGACCGGGCCGGCGACCGCGAGACGCTCCTCGCTGCTGCCGCCGAGGTCGACGAGGTGACGATGGCATCGACCAGCGAGGTGGCCGCGGCGTACCGACTGGCGACCGGGGGCCGGGCGGCGGTGGCGCTCGGCGACCCGACCCGTGCCGTGGGGCTGCTCCGCCAGGCTGTCGCCATCTTGCTCGATCTGGGCCTGCCCTACGAGGCCGCCTGCGCCCGACTCCAGCTGGCTCGGGCCGCCACCGCCCTTGGCGACGAGCTCACCGCCTCGATGGAGGCCGAGTCGGCCGAGGCGGCGTTGGGCCGTCTCGGGGCCGCCTCGCCGGTCGGTCCTCGACCGACCCGGCCACCGGCGACGGTGCCGCCGGGTGGGGCCCTGTCGGATCGCGAGGTGGAGGTCCTCACGCTGGTGTCGGGTGGGCTGACCAACCGCGAAGTGGCGGCGCGCCTCCACCTCAGCGAACACACCGTCGCCCGGCACCTCAGCAACATCTTCACCAAGCTCGGGGTCAGCGCCCGAACCGCGGCAGTCTCGACCGCACTGGCCACCGGGCTGCTCGCCAGTGGTCAGGATTGACCATCGCCCCGGGCCGACGTGGTGAATCCAGGCGATGTCGGGCGCGGGGGCCCGTCATAGCTTCATCGCATGGCTCAGGAATCCCAGACATTCGACATCCCGATCGAGGTGGCCGAGGTGTACGAGCAGCTGTTCGTGCCCAGCATCTTCGCCGAGTGGGCGCCCGTCATCCTGGAAGCAGTGGACGTCGAGGCGGCCAGCGCCGCAGGGAAACGCCTGCTCGACGTGGGCTGTGGAACGGGGATCGTCGCTCGGACCGCCCGCCAGCGATACGGGTCCGACGTCAGCGTGGTCGGTGTCGATCTCAATCCGGCCATGCTGACCGTTGCCCGCCGCATCGCCCCCGAGATCGACTGGCGGCAGGGCGACGCGGGCCGCTTGCCCTTCCCCGACGACGAGTTCGACGTTGCCGTGAGCCAGATGGCAGCCATGTTCTTCCTCGACCTGCGCCAGGCCGTGGCCGAGATGGCGAGGGTGGTACGGCCCGGGGGACTGCTGGCGTGGGTCGTGCCTGCGTCGCTCGACGAACAGCCAGCGTATGGACCCTTCGTCGACGTTGCCGTCGCAACCTCGACGAGTCGGCCCGAGCTGCTCGGTGGGACCTACTGGAAGCTGGGCGATCGCAACGCGCTCGCCGCCGTGCTTCGCCGCTAGGGGCTCGAAGTGACCACAGCCTGGGCCAGAGTGGGCACCGCCCACTTCGAGTCGCCGGCCGCGCTCGTCGATGTCGAGATCGATGGGTCTCCCTTGGCGAGCCGGGTCGGTCCGGAGGCCAGGGCCTGAATCACCGAACAGGTCGGCGTTCGACTGGCCGAGTACCTGCAACCAGGCCAGGCGTTCGAGCTCCCTTGGTGTGCAATGTCATGGCCGCACGCAAACGAGCCTGAGCGGAGCAGCGTCCGCGTCACGGGACCCTGCCCGACCGTCTGAACACCAATCTCGCCCCACGATCGCCATGAGGACACTTCGTCGTATACCATGGACATTATGTCCAGTATGGTGATCGAGGTCGACGCGTTGACGAAGCGGTTCGGGAGGTCGACGCGGTCCGCGGGTGTCGTTCGAGGTTGGCGCTGGGAGGGTGTTGGGCCTGCTCGGACCGAACGGGGCGGGCAAGACGACGTTGGTGAAGATGGTGATGACGTTGCTGTCGATCGACAGCGGCACGGCACGTGTGGGCGGGTTCGATGTCTCGAACCAGGCGGGGGCCGTCCGCCAGTTGATCGGACGAGCCGGTCAGACTCGCAGCGGTCGATGAGAAGCTCACCGCCCGCGAGAACCTGGAGCCGTTCGGCCGGCTCTGCTGCTTCCGCGCTGTCGACGGCGAGCCCGCACCAACGAATTGATCGACCGGTTCGACCTGGGATCGTTCGCCGATCGGCCGGCATCGACCTACTCGCGGGCAGCGACGCCGGCTCGACATCGTCGTGGCCCTGATCGCCGATCCGGTGGCACTCTTCCTCGACGAGCCCACGACCGGCCTGGACCCCCGGAGTCGAGCTGAGGTCTGGGAGTCGGTGCGGGATCTGGCGGCCGCGGAACTGCGATCCTGTTGACCACCCAGTATCTGGAGGAGGCCGATCAGCCTCGCCGACGACATCCTGGTGGTCGATCACGGCCGAACGGTGGCGGCCGGCACCCCAGATCAGCTCAAGTCGCAGATCCGTGGCGATGTCCTCGAGGTGCGGGTCGCCGAGCTCGGACAACTCGCGAACGTTGTGGCCGATATCGAAGGTGTTGCCATCGACCGAGACCGCCGCACCGTTGATATCCCGATCACCGCTGGCACCGCGCAATCGCTCGACCTGCTGCGCTCCTTGCAGGCGACCGAGCGGGGATCGAGGACTTCCAGCTTCGTCGACCGACGCTCGACGAAGTCTTTCTGACCCTGACCGGCGCCCCGGCTGCCGCAGACACGGAGGCATCACGATGACCGACACCCGGCCCCTCTCGACCGCTCCAGTCGGCAGTTTCCGTACCGCGGTCGACGACATCGTGACCATGTTGTGGCGTGACCTCATCCGCACAGCCCGCCAGCCCGAGATGCTCGTGTTCGCCGTCGTGATGGGTGTGTTCTTCCTGGTCCTGTTCAACTACGTGTTCGGCGGCGCGATCGGCGCCGGCGCCCAGGTCGACTACCTCCAATTCCTGGTTCCCGGCGTGTTCGTCATCACCGCACTGCAGGGAGCGCAACAGACCAGCATGGGCTTCGCCGCCGACCTGGCCGAAGGGGTCACCGACCGATTCCGGTCACTCCCGATGAGCCAGTTCGCAGTCATCGCTGGACGGACGCTCGCCGACGCTGCCCGCAACGTGATCGGCTTGATCATGGTCGCATCGCTCGCTCTCGTCATGGGCTACCGGTTCGACTCACTGTGGGGAGCCGTCGCTGCAATCGCGGTCACCACCACGATCGGCTCCTCGATTCTCCTGGCTCGGCGCCGCCATCGCGGCCAAGGTCCGACAACCCGACATGGTCGGCATGCTCTCCATGTTCTGGCTCTTCCCCCTGATGCTGGCCAGCACCGCGCTCACCCCGGCCGACACCATGCCCGGCTGGCTCCGCCCTTCGCCGCCAATCAGCCGATCTCCGTCGGTGCCGAAGCGGTCCGCGGCCTCTGCGAGGGCACGGCCAACCAGACCGACCTGCTCGTGACCGGCGCCTGGACGATCGGCCTGTTGGCCATCTTCGCCCCCTGTCAACACGGCTGTACACCCAGGACGCGCCATGACCTCGGCTCGCGAACGCATCATCGACGCCACCTCAGGCTCGTCGCCGAGCAAGGCCTCGCCGCCGTCACCATGGTCGCGGTCGCCAACAACGCCGGCGTGGCCCGAGCCACCCTCTACAACCATTACCCCGACGTCCCCAGCATCCTGGCCGACGCCGCCACCGCCCACAACCAGCACGCCATCGACGGCCTGACCCAAGCCCTCAGCGTCACCTCCACCCCGACCAAGGCCATCGAACAACTCGTCCGCCACATCGCTGCCATCTCCAGCCACGGACACACCCTCGCGACCCACCACGGCTTCCCGCCCGAGCTCCGAGACCAACTCTCGGCGTTCGACACCGAACTCGAGCAACGAATCCGCTCAATCCTCACCGACGGCATCGCCAACGGCGACTTCCGTCCCGAGCTCGATCCCGACTTCACCAAGCTCCTGCTGCGCCACGCGCTGACCGGCGTCTCCGAACTCGTCGCCGCAACCCCCGAACGAGCCGCCCGCATCGTGGATGACGCCACCGCCACCCTTCTCGCCGCCCTCACCACCAACGGGGAGAACCCGCAATGACCTGGAGCATCAACGGCAAACACGTCCTCGTCACGGGCGGCACCTCCGGGATCGGGCGCGCGGCCGCCGCCCAACTCGCGAGCTGCGGCGCTCGAGTCACCATCACCTCACGAACGCTCTCCACCGCCCAGAACATCGCCGACGAACTCACCTCGGAGACCGGTGCCGAGGTCGAGCCGGCGAGCCTCGACCTGTCGTCCCTCGACGCCGTGCGCACCTTCGCCGCCACCTACGCCGACCGCCACGACCGGCTCGACGTCCTCATCAACAACGCCGGAACCATGGCCGGCAAGCGACGAACGACACCAGACGGCCTCGAGTGGACGCTCGCCGTCAACCACCTCGGTCCGTTCCTGCTCACCAACCTCCTCACCCCGCTCCTCGTCCGCAGCTCCCCGCGCGCGTGATCACCGTCAGCAGCGAGAACCACCGAGGCGCCAAGCGAGGTCTCGACTTCGACGACCTCCAGATGACCAGCAGCTACTCGCCATCGAAGGCCTACGCCGCATCCAAACTCGCCAACATCTTGTTCACCGTCGAGCTCGACCGTCGCCTCAACCCCGACGGCGTCACCGCTCGTGTCCTTCACCCCGGCGTCGTCGCCACCAACTTCGGCAAAGACCCCAGCAGCCCCCGTTGGATGGGACTCGCCATGACCCTCCTTAAACCGCTCCTCGCCTCCCCCGACAAGGGCGCGTCCACCAGCGTTCTGCTCGCCACCGCCCAACCCGACGAGCTCGAAGCGTCGCTCTACTGGGCGTCGGGCAAGCCGAGACAACCCAGCGATGCCGCGCTCGACCAAGCAGCCGCACGACGGCTGTGGGACGTCTCCGCAGAGCTCGTCGCTCCGACGACTTGACACGGCACGGGGAGCCACGCGCCTCGACCTCCGTCCTAGACCGACCGACGCTGTTCGGTCTGCTTCGCGCCGACCTGGCATGCAGGTCCGAACACGGCGTCGTCCTCCTCGCCGACAGGCCTCGACTCCGCGGATCGAGGCGGGTCTCGGCAGGCCGAACGGGCCGCCAGCACCCTAGGCATCGGCCCCCTTTCGCCCGCACCGACACCGACCGCAGACGAGGACTCGCCCATCCCAGGATCACCGTCGCCCTGGAAGGTCGCACCTCGCCAGCTCAAAGATGGCCAGGTCACCTTCGATCGCCCACGACGAGGAGCCCCGAAATGCCATTGATCACCGTCTACGTCCGTGCGGGAAATGCCGACGAATTCAAGAGCGAGATCGCCGCTGGTGTTCAGCGGGCGATGATCGACGTGCTCGGCATTCCGGACGACGACTACTTCCAGGTGACACACGAGCTCGCGCCCGACGACATGCGGTACGACCCGAACTTCTTCGGGGTTCCCCGCGGTCCGAACGCAGTCATGATCGAACTCGCGTTCAACACGCGGCCCGCCGAGGTCAAGCAACAACTGTTCGAGCAGGTCGCAGACAACCTCGAGCACTCCCCAGGAGTCGCACGAGCCAACCTGTTCATGTCGATCGACGAACGCGACTCGGCCAACTGGTGGGCGTACGCCCGAACGGTCGATCCCAAGACGGGTACCGACTCACGAATGTCGGTCGGCTGATGCGGGCCGCCGTTCTCGAAGAATGGGGAGCCCCGCTCGTGATCAGCGAGGTGCCCGATCCCCAGATCGGCACCGGCGAGATCATCGTCGACGTCGTGTCGGCGAGGGTTCTCAACTACACCCGCGAGGTGCTCAGCGGGGACCGCAACTATCTCCTTGCGCTGCCGGCCATCCCGGGGCCGGGCGGCATCGGCCGGGTCCGCGCCGTCGGGCCCGATGCCACCAAGGTCGCGGTCGGCGACCTCGTGTTCTGTGACTCGACCATCAGGTCGCGAGATGACGCGCTCGATCCTGACATCACGTTGCAGGGCTGGTCCGCTCGGGACCGAGGCGGAGAACGCCTCCAACAGTTTCATCGCAACGGATCCTTCGCCGAACAGATGCGGGTGCCGACCGAGAACGCGACCGTGATCCCGCCCGGCCCGGGCGGTTCGAGCGATGCCGATGACGTCGCCAGATACTGCGTGCTCGGCTCCTTGCTCGTTCCCTACGGCGGCTTGCTCGCCGCCGAACTGAAGGCCGGCGAGACCATCGTCGTCAACGGCGCGACCGGCGGCTTCGGCAGCGCGGCCGTCGCCGTCGCGTTGGCCATGGGCGCGGAGCGAGTCGTGGCCACCGGCCGCAATGTCGCTGCGCTCCGAGCCCTCACCGAGCGCCACGGCCGTCGAGTCGCCGCGGCCGCAATGACCGGCGACGTCGACGCCGACCGGGTACGCATCGCCGATGCTGCCGACGGCCCGATCGATTGTCTGCTCGATCTCCTGCCGCCCGCCGCCGCGCACACACCAGGTCATGGCGGCCATCCCCACGGTGCGCCGCAACGGGCGCATCGTCCTCATGGGGGCGTCGCAAGCGATCTCGATCTGAACTATCGCTGGCTCATGCGCAACTGCATCAGCATTCGCGGCCAGTGGATGTACCCGCGAACCGCGGTGCCGACGATGATCGGCATGGTACGCGCCGGCCTCGTCGACCTCGGCGCCTACACCATTTCGGAGTTCGATCTCGACCACGCCAACGAGGCCGTCGAGTACGCCGCCGCGCATGCGGAACCAGGCGATGTGACCATTCTTCGGCCGAATCGGTGACCGAAACCTTGAGTACGCTTCGGCAGATGACCGACGGGCCACGGCACCAACTCGGTGAGTTCCTTCGATCACGTCGCCAACGCCTCCAACCCCGACACGTCGGCCTACCCGACGGATCCCGGCGACGCACGAGCGGCCTTCGACGCGAAGAGGTCGCCGAACTCGCCAACATCAGCACCGACTGGTACACCCGCATCGAACAAGGCCGACCGGTCACCCCATCTCCCGAAACGCTCGATGCCCTCGCTCGTGCGCTCCGCCTCAACGAGGCAGAACACGCCCATCTGCGTGCGCTCGCCGCCGACGCTCCCCACGCAGCTACCGCGGATCGCTGCGCCGGCACCGACGTGCCGCCCGACGTCCGGCGCGTCGTTCATTCGATGACGCAACCGGCGTACGTCACGGGGCCGCGCTGGGACGTCCTCGCGTGGAACCAAGCCGCCGATCAACTCTTCGGATTCAGCCGGGTGCCCGTCGCCGATCGCAACACCCTGATCCTGATGTTCACCGGTGAGTCATCCCGGAAGCTGTTCGGCGACCGCTGGGCCGCCGAAGCGCGACGCATGGTCGCCCAGTTCCATGCGACCTGCGACCTGATGGCCGGCGATCCCACGTTGCGCGACTTCGTCCGACGGCTCACCTCCGAATCCGCCGATTTCGCCGAATGGTGGGAGGCTCACGAGATCCGCGAGATCGGGCCCGGGACCAAATGGCTCAACCGATCCGACGGCACCACGATTGGCTTCGGCTACACAACCTTCCACCCGACCGAGGACCCGACGCTCAAGCTCGTTGTCTACAACCAGGTCCCAGGCGAAGCCGACCAATAGGGCACGGACTCGCGTGTGGTGCGCAGCGGCGATGTCGACCGCGGCAAGCTGTCCCGAATGCCTCCGCATCCTGCTCGGCATCCGGAGTCGCGGTCAGGGCTCCTGACGGGTGCCCGACGTGCTTGCGACTGCGAGGCGGGTGTCTTCCATGGTCAGGTCAGCGTTCACGGCGCCGCCGGTCGCCGAGCCAGCGCCGATCGACATCGCCACGTTGGCGTACACGTCGACGTCGTTGCCCACGGCATACAGGCCCGGGACGCTCGTCTGTCCCGCTTCGCTGACCTGCACCCACCCGTCCACGACGGTCGCACCCAGGCCGCGGAGCACCTCGTCCCGTGGTCGGGACCGGGGTGCGATGATGACCTGTTCGACCGGCACCCGGTCGCCGTCGTCGGTGACGACCGCCTCCACGGCTCTGGCCGGCGATGCGGCCAGCGCAGCGACAGGTCGACGGTCGATCCGAATGCCTCCTGCAGCAAAGGCGGCGGTGTCGTCGCCATCGGGTTCGTGGACGCCTTGGGAGAAGTAGATGACCTCGGACGACCACTGGCGCAGCAGCTTCGCCTGGAACACGCTCATCGGCTGGGTCGCCACCACCGCAATCGTCCGATCTCTCGACTCGAATCCATCGCAGTACGGACAGGTGACCACGCCCGTCCCCCACAGGTCGCTCATGCCCGAGATGTCGGGCAACTCATCGACAAGGCCGGTAGCAACCACCAGCCGGCGGCCCACGTGCCGAGCACCGCCGTCGAGGTCGATCACGAATCGGCTCTCTCGACCGCGCGCCCGACACCACAGCCTCCACACAGACGCCCCCATACCGTTCGACCTCGGCCCGGCCTTCGGACAGCAGATCCAGGGGTGACGTGTGGTCCCGTCCGAGCAGCCCGTGCATGAACGGTGCCACCCTGCTGCGCGGACGGCGACCATCCACCACGAGGACACGCCGACGTTTCTACCGAGCTGCAACGCCGTGCTCAAGCCGGCCGCGCCGCCGCCGACCACCACGACATCGAAGAGTTCCGCTGGCTGATCCATGGAACGAAGTCTGCGGACGTTCTCGCCAGAACGGCAATCGTTCATGCCAGAATGGCATGAACGCTCGCTGGTCGAAAGAGAGTGGAATGGACCAAGAGATCAACGCAGCCCTCGCCGGGATCGGAACCAGGCTGCGGTCGATCCGCGCCGCCCAAGGAATGACGCTCCGTGAGCTCGTCGAGGCGACCGACATCTCCGAGAGCACGCTGTCGCGCCTCGAAGCTGGCCAACGGCGCCCGAACCTCGACCTCATCCTGCCCCTCGCCCGAGCGCTGCGAGTCAGCCCGACGAGATCGTCGAGACCCCCGTGACCGGCGACCCCCGTGTCGACCTGCGCCCCTACCAGGCATGGGGGCGGACCATCATCCCGCTCTCCCAGCACGCAGACGGGGTCACCGCCATCAAACAGATCATCCCCGCACGCGCCGAGCCCGAGACGCCGACCCCGCAACGACACGACGGCTACGAGTGGGTCTACGTCCTCAGCGGCCGACTCCGCCTCGTCGTCGCCGACCACGACCTCACCCTCGAACCCGGCCAAGCCGCCGAGTTCGACACCCGCCACCCCCACTGGACCGGCAGCGCCGACGGCGAACCCGTCGAGTACCTCTGCCTCCTCGACGAACACGGCGAACGCCTCCACCTCGGCACGGACGGCCTCCGACCTGAGGATCCTGGCGCTCGCACGATTCCAGCGTCGTTCAGAGCAGAGGTGGCCCGAGGATTTCGATGCCGTAGCGGGGCACGGCGCCGAGCATCCTCACGATGTCGGGCCTGACGGCCGGAGGCAGGTCGGGCGCATCGGCGGGATCACTGGCATCGAGATGGAACCCTTCGACACCGCCAGGGGTCGTGAACTCGAGAATGTGGGCCTCGGCGCTGTCGACGCGGAAGGTGTGGGGTACGTCCCGAGGGAGCCAGACGAATCCACCGGCGGACAGCGGCTGCCGGTGGTCTCCCATGGCGACGGTCAGTTCGCCGTCGAGCACGAGGATGGCGGTGTCCTCGCGATGGTGGACGTGGAGTGGCGGCGAGAACCCTTGACGGGCTCGCTGCTCCATCACCGTGAGTCCGCCGCGCGTGTCACCGGCGTTGGCCACCAGCCGGAGCAAGGTCCCGGCGAACCAACGGTCCCGTTCAGCATCGATCACGACTTCTGCCAGCATGGCAACCATCCTCACATCTTGGATAGAGTCGTTCTCTATCTGATGGAGTGATACTCTATCCAATTGTGAACGGTGTCAAGCGGAGCTATGACTCGACCCGCCGCCAAGAGCAGGCTCGCCAAACACGACGCGCTGTGTTGGCTGCCGCCGGTCGGCTCTTCACCGACGCGGGATACGGGGCCACCACGCTCCAGCAGGTGGCTGACGAGGCTGGCGTCGCGGTGCAGACCATCTACTCGACGTTTGGCAACAAGCCGGCATTGCTCGAGGAACTCCTCGACACCTCGATCGCCGGTGACGACACGCCAGTCGCGGTGAACGACCGCGACTGGATGCACGACGTATTCCACCACCCCGACCCCGCCACGCGCCTCGACGCCTACGCCACCGCGGTGACGGGCATCCACGAACGGGCCGGCGACATGTTCGGCGTGCTACGAGCAGCCGCCACCACGGACCCTGCCCTCGCGCCGTTGGCCACCACGGCCGAGCAGCGCCGCCGAGCCGGCGCCGCCAGCGTGGTCAACGGACTCGAGGCCCTCGGCGCGCTACGAGATGACCTCACCGTCGACGAGGCCGTCGATGTGTTGTGGACCCTCAACAGCTCCGAGATCCATCAGCGTCTCGTACGCGACAGCGGCTGGAGCCCCGACCGCTTCCGGGCCTGGCTCACCACCACATTCCGCTCCGCCCTTCTGGCCGCGCCTCAGCCGCCGGGGCCGAGCTGAACGGATCCACCTCTGCGTACCGCGACGGAGCAAGCGGCGCGTGCGAAACGTTCCGAGTGGCAGGCCGGTCAGCGGTGCCAGAGATGGGCGACGGGCAACACACAGCGCTCCGGCTCGGGAGGCAAGGTGTCGCCGAACACCTCGCCGAGCAACGTTCCGAGTGCCGGGTGGAGGCGTTCCTCCACGAACCGGTCGCAGTCGTCCGCGCTCTCCCACACATCGACGTAGCTCAGTCCGCCCTCGGACCGCTCCGTTGCCAAGTGCATGATCAGCCCTTTGGGCAGCTCGGGTCCGAGCGCCTCCATCAGCCGGGCATGGAACGCCGCGTCGATAGGCACATCCTGGGTGAACGCATAGGTCATCGCTGCACCAGCTCTCTACGAACCCGACAATATTGGCCGGAACTATGATCTGATTAAACTACGTCCGATGAGCGAACCCGTCAAGCGCCGCTATGACACCACCACCCGCCGCGAACGATCAGCGCAGACCCGTCGACGCATCCTCGATGCGGCACGGAACCGCATCCTCGACGCCGGCTACCGCGCCACCACGATTCGAGCCGTCGCCGCCGACGCCGACGTCAGCATCGCCACCATCTACGAACTCGTCGGCCGCAAACCCGACATCGCACGCGAACTCGTCGAGCTAGCACTGTCCGGCACCGACCAACCCATCGCCGGCGCCAACCGCGGCTACGCCACCGCCATGCGAGCCGAACCCGACGCCGCCACCCGACTCGCCCTCTACGCCGCCGCCATCACCGACATCCAAGGCCGCCTCGCTCCCCTCTTCGCTGCCCTACGCGACGCAGCCACCACCGATCCCGACGCAGCCGAGGTCTGGGCCCAGATCGCCAAGCGACGGGCCACCAACATGGGCCACATCGCCGCCGAACTCACCGCCACCGGCCAGCTCCGCGACGACCTCGACCCCGACGACGTCGCCGACACCCTCTGGGCCCTCAACAGCCCCGAGATCTACCTCCTCCTCACCACGGAACGAGGCTGGACCCCCGACCACTTCCGTCACTGGCTCACCGACACCTGGCAGC
>JAWKHV010000028.1:0-48645 GCA_041394645.1 Ilumatobacteraceae bacterium
AGGAGCATCGCGGCCAACCCCCAGCGCCGTGTCCGTACTTGCTCCACGAACGCTCAAGACTCGGGAGCCACGAGACCATGACGTGAGTGTTGTTCAAGCTTCCTTCAAGAGCCAGTCTCGCGGCCCGATCGCGAAGCGCGGTTCGAGTTCGGGATCGATCGTGACCAGGGTGGCGACGAGGTCGTCGAGGCTGAGCGAGACACAGCCGCTCGTCGGCTTGGGCGAGGTCCCGGCGTAGGCGTGGCGGTGCAGGAAGATGGCCGCCGCGTACGGGATCTCGTCCGGTGCGTCGCCCGAGACGTCGGGTTCGTTGTTCGCCCCGATCACTGCGGCGTGGACGTAGGCACCGGTGATGGAGGGCAGGTATTCGTCGTCGCCGGAGTCGCAACGGGTGTCGAGGACGAGGTGGTTGTAGGTGGCCGCTCCTGGAGTCGCCCCCCAACAATCGCCTCGGCGCACGTCGCGATACGAGGCTCGAACACCGGGATCCGCGCCGTTCCCGAAGAACTGGAACGCCTGTCCGTCCCACGCGGTCGTGGTGCCGAGCGGGAACACACCGGCGGGGGTCGTGCCGTCGCCACTCCGACGGTCGAGGAGGGGCCGGGTTCCGGCCCGCCCCACCATCGCGTCGAACGATCCCAGCTGACAGGCCCAGATGTCGCTCGGCAACCGCACGGCCACGTCGACGCGCCCGGTCGTTGCGCTCCAGGACGAGGTCGACGTGACGACAAACTGCCGGACCTCGGGGTGCCGCTCGGCGAGCGCTTCGGCGACCTCGAGGTCGCAGGAGCCGCCGGCCGAGACCGCCGGCCCGCGACCCGCCGTGGTGCTCGCGGAGGCGTCTGCGCCGGGCACGGCGGCGAGCGAATCCGAGACCGCGGCGAGGTCGGCAGGCCCCGAGACGGGTGCGGGCGCCGCCGGGCCGCTGCTCGCGACGCCCGTACCGACCCCGCTCGTCGTGGGGTCCGAGGCGCCACAGCCGACGACACCGAGCCCCGTGAGCGCGAGGCCCAACGCGGCACGGCGGCCGAGCGGCCGCACGCGAGCTGCGATGCCGAGGCGGGGCCGAACGGTCACAGGACCCGGTTGCCGTCCACCAGTCCGAGCGCGCCGGCGAACCGCTGCAGCGAGTCGAGGTCGAACGGTGGCCGGAGGACGAGGTTCACCTGATCTGCACCCGCCTCGACGTACTGTCCGATCCGATCGACGACTTCCTGGTCGCTCCCGCTGAGCACGCTCGGACCGACCCGAGCCGAGAGGTCGCCGTACTGGCGGCGCAGCGATTCCTCCGTGTAGGCCAGCCCCAGGTTCACGGTGCAGCTGATCTCGCCGGGATCGCGCCCGACGTCGGCGCAATGCTGGTGCAGGACGGCACGCTTGCGTGCGCGAACTGATCGAGCGTGATGTAGGCGGAGTTCCACGAATCGGCGTAGGTCGCGGCGATCTTCAACGACCGCTTCTCGCCGGTGCCACCGATCGTGAGCGGGATCTTCGACTGGACCGGTCCGGGCTCGCAGCGTGCCGCGTGCATCTGGAAGTACTGACCCTCGAAGTCGAACGGTTCGCCCGAGAGCAGTCCCTTCACGCACTGGATGCCCTCTTCCAGCTGGTCGAGGCGCACCTTGGCGGGAACAGGATGCCGTAGGCGGCGTACTCGAAGTCGGCCCAACCTGCGCCCAACCCGAGCTCGGCGCGACCGCCGGACAGATGGTCGATGGTGCAGATCGCGTTGGCCAAGACGGCCGGATGGCGATACCCGATGGAGTAGACGAGCGATCCGCAGCGAACCTTCGAGGTGTCACAGGCGAGCGCGGCGTGGCAGGCGACTCCCTCGAAGCATTCGGGCTCCGTGCCGTCGGTGGCGGCGTAGAAGTGGTCCCAGATCGAGATCCAGTCGAAGCCGAGCTCCTCGGCCAGACGCCACGCTCCGCGGAGTTCGGGCATCGTCGTGTTCTGCGGACCGGTGTGCACCCCGAACTTCGTCATGGCCCGAACGTAGTCGTCGCAGCCGCCCGACTCCGGCCCGAGGTTCAGCCCCCGGCGAGACGTTCGACGACCGGGCCGAATTCCTCGGCCTTGGCCGCAGGTACGACCACCAGCGAGAGCCCCCAGCGATCCCGGCGTTCCTCGATCGTGTCGACGATCTCGGGCACCGAACCGACCAGGATCTGGACGCACTCGGCGACGGCGACCCGATCGGCACCATGGTGGGTGGCGACCTTGGTGAGGAACCCGGGGGCACCGGCGACGATGGCGGCGACGCACACCCACGCCGAGCACGGCGGGCGGCTCGGTCCGTGCGTCGAGGAGGCGACGACCGGATCGAGCGGCCAGCCGGGCGGCGGAGCGAGCAACGCCACGGGACGCCGGTGCGGTGTCACTGCGCACCGCCAACCTGCCGATCGTTTCTGCCCGGGCGTGGGCCGGAGCAGGCGGTCCGTCACGCCGTCGATCCGATCGACGGTGGGCCCGAGATCTGGCGACCCGGCGCGAGTCCACCGCAGTCGGAGAAGATGGCGGGGCCGCCGCATCCGAGCCGGGCCCGGCCCCCGCTCAGCAGCTGCAGCGTGGCCAGTTCCTTGGCGTCGCGTGCGTCGCGGTCCGCGTGGCCTCCGGTCGTCATCGCCACCAGCTCCGCCCGGCGGGTGGCCACCGCCGCAGCCGCGAGCACCGACCAGACGCCCCAGCCGTGCCGGGGCGAGTCGTCGGCGACGAACATCTCGTAGCCCAACTCCTCGGCTCGCCGTGCCATGGCGACGATGTCCCCAGGGGCCTCCGCCGGCCCGATGTGGACGCCGAAACGGAAGGGTCGCTGTGCCATCACGTCTTGCCCAACCATCACGTCCTGCCCAACCATCACGTCCTGCCCAACCATCACGTCTTGCCTAGCAGAGGCCATCGGGCCGTACGTTTGCGGCGGATCAAGAGCCAACGGGTCATACGAACCGCATCTCGGCAGGAGTCATATGGGTACCCTCGGACGCATGACCGACCCGTGCGCTCTCCAGGAGCTGGCGGTCCGACGGGTGCCGACCCAGGTGCGTTCTCGGCAGCGATACGACGAGATCTGTGAGGCAGCCCTGCAGCTGTTGCGCAGTGGCGGAGTCGCGGCGTGCACCATGGCAGCGGTGGCCGCGGAAGCGCAGCTGAAACCGACCTCGCTCTATCGCTACTTCCCCAACATCGAGTCGTTGCTCTACGCCGTGGTGAGCATGCAGCTCGACGAGGTCCACGAGTGGCTGCAGGGGCACATGGCGGCCAGCACGTCGCTCGCCGACGCCGAACGTCTCGCCAGCGAAGCGCTCGAGCGCTACGAACGACGGTTCCGGGCCGAGCCGGCGATGATGGCGATCTGGGCCGGGACCCTTGCGATGCCGTCCCTCGTCCAGCTCAACGTGGCCGACACCCGGCGCAACGCCCGGGTGCTCGCCGACGCGGCGAACGCGGTGCGCCGGACCCCCCTGCCGTACAGCAAGGTGCTGATGAACACTCACGTCATCCGCGCGACCGTCCCCCTGATGCAGCTGGTGGGCGAGGACGAAGCCGCCGAGATCCGACACGAGCTGTGTTCGTTGGTGCTCGAGATGTTCCGAGAGGACTGAGCGGCGCGGCGAACCGTAGGGTTCCGGCATGGAGATCGACCCCGCCTGGCTCACCCCGACCTGGTTCATCGACAGCGAGTCGAGTGCCGTGCGCGAGTTCGTCGACCGGGTGCTCGGGTCGGAGACCGGTGACGAACGGGCGACGGCGGTGCGACTCTTCCACGCGGTGCGCGACGGCATTCGCTACGACCCGTACTCGTGCCTCCCGGACCCCGCCCTGTATCGAGCGAGCACGGTGCTCGAGTCGACGTCCAACTGGTGTGTCCCCAAGGCGGTCGCGCTCACCGCATGCTGGCGAGCAGCGGGGCTTCCGGCCCGTCTGGGGTTCGCAGATGTCAAGAACCATTTGACGAGCGCCAAGCTCGGTGAACGAATGGGGACCGACGTCTTCTACTGGCACGGGTACAGCGAGGTCCTCCTCGGCGAACGGTGGTTCAAGGTCTCGTCGGCGTTCAACATCGAGCTGTGTGAGCGGTTCGGCACCCGAGTGCTCGAGTTCGACGGCACGGCGGATGCCCTGATGCACCCGTACGACACCGCCGGACACCGTCACATGGAGTACGTCAACCAGCGCGGCAGTTTCGACGATCTCCCGCTCCAGCAGATCTTCGACGACTTCGCCGAGCTGTACCCCTCGTTCGCGTTCCCGGATTCGCCCGGCGACGCCGCGAGTCACGGCGACGACGCCTTCGCCTGATCGAGGCCACTTCGCAGCGCCGCCCTCGGACGGTTACTGTAGCTCTCGTCAAGTAACGAAGAGGGGGGCCACCGTGTCGGTCGACCGGTATCCGCATGCGTTCTCACCGCTCCGTGTCGGGACGATGGACCTCGACCAGCGTCTGGTCGTGACGCCACACGGCGGGGGGAACGGCAACCTGGTCGGCACCGACGCCGAGTACGAACAACTCGTGGCGTTGTGGCTCGCCAAACTCGCCGGCGGCATGCAGTGGCTCGGCGGCAGTACCCACTTCGTCCGCAACCCCAGGCTCCCCGCTGGTTTCGAGGTCGTCGGCGTCGGATCGAGCGCCGCAGGATCCTTCCGTCATCCGGCGTACGTGGAACGGCTCACCCGGTTCGTCGACCAGGTCCACGCCGGCAACGGTTTCCTCTCCGCCCAGGTGGTGCTGCAGGGCGGGATGCCGGTCGCGCCGAGCAGTACCACGAGCAGCTATCTCGAACACTCGATTCCGCACGCGCTCCACGACGACGAAGTCCACTGGTTGATCCAGGAGTTCGCCGAGTCGTCGCGCCTCGCGCTCTCGGCCGGCATCGATGCGATCGAGATCCACGCCAACCACGACGATCTCGTCCAGTGGTTCCTGTCGCCACTCACGAATCGCCGCACCGACGGCTACGGAGGATCGTTCGAGAATCGTCGGCGGTTCCTACGCGAGATCTGCGAGGGAATCCGAGCGGCCACGGGTCGCCCGTTCACCCTCGGGCTCCGCCTGTGCATCGACGAGATGATCGACGGAGGCTACGGCCTCGACGACTGTCAACGGCTGCTCGCGGCGTTCACCGCGGACGGCACGGTCGACTACTTCAGCCTCGACGTCGGCAGCAACTGGGGCAATCCGAGCTACCTGCCGATCCCCTGGCACGACGACGCTTCATGGGCGCCGTTGTGCGGCGAGGCGAAGACCGCGACGAACCTCCCTGTCGTCTACGCCGGTCGGGTGCTCGACGTCGCAACGGCCGAGACGATCCTCGCCAACGGCTGGGCCGACGCGGTCGGCATGGTCCGCGCCACGATCGCCGATCCTGCGATCGTGGCCAAGACCCGCCGGGGCGAGGAGGCCGAGGTGCGGCCGTGTATCGGACTCAACGATTGCGTGCACCGAAAGGTCGTCGAGGGACTGCCGCACGCCTGCGGGGTCAACCCGTCCTTCGCCCGGGAACGCGAGTTGCCGCCCGTTCGTGCGGCCGGGTCCAAGCGCGTGGTGATCGTCGGAGGCGGACCGGCGGGGAGCGAACTGGCGGCGCTGTGCGCCGAGCGTGGCCATCGGGTGCAACTGTGGGACCGGAGGGAGCGGCTGGGCGGGCTGCTGAACGTGGCCGGCTTGGCCCGGGGCAACCGCACCTATCTCCAGTTCGGGGAGTTCCAGGCTCGGCGACTCGCTGCGCTGGAGGTCGAGCTCCGGCTCGGGGTCGAGGCGACGGCCGACGCGCTGCTCGCCGAAGATGCCGACGTCATCGCCCTGGCGACCGGAGCCACCCCCCGCCGTCCCGCCTACCCCGGCGTCGACCTCGCCCACGTCGTCACGGCCGCGGATGCCTTGACCGGCGCAGTCGAGCTGGGTCGGCGGATCGTCGTGATCTCCGAGGACGATGGGCCCGCTCCCCTGTCGGTCACCGATCACCTCTGCGGGCTCGGGCACGAGATGACCTTCGTCTACCAAGGACCGACCCCGTCGCCGGGGGTGGGCAAGTACTCGCACGGCTCGA
The DNA here is from genome assembly GCA_041394645.1 of Ilumatobacteraceae bacterium. Taxonomy (GTDB): domain Bacteria; phylum Actinomycetota; class Acidimicrobiia; order Acidimicrobiales; family Ilumatobacteraceae; genus JAWKHV01. The sequence goes on from JAWKHV010000028.1 coordinate 6,048, forward strand.
TGTTCGGACGGCTCCAGGACGGCGGGGTGAGGTTCGTCCCGATGACGCGTGCCATCGGCTTCGAGGCGGGCCGTGCGCATCTGGCCGATTCCTACGGGTCGCGCCGCTGGACGCTCGAATGCGACACCGTGGTCCTCGTCTGCGGCGGCGTGCCGAACGACTCGCTCGCCCGCGAACTGGCGGGCCGGCACCCGTACGTACGGATTCTCGGCGACGCCTACGCGCCCCGACGGGTCGTCTACGCGACCCGCCAGGCATGGGCACTGGCGGCCGAGATCGACCAGATCCCCGATCCCGTCGCCGAGGACTGAGTCGGCGCCGCTCAGCGAGCGAGGTACCCCGCGTCGACCGCAAGGGCGTGGCCGAGCGTGAACGACGAGGCGTCGGAGCAGAGCCACAGCGTGGCGTCGGCGATCTCCTCCGGCGTCCCGAAACGACCCAGGGCACTGAGCCGCGACGCGACCTCCTGCGGATCCCGACCGCGACGCTCCATCGCGTTGCGGAGCATCGGCGTGTCGATCGAACCGGGGCAGATGGCGTTGACCCGGATGCCGCGCGCCGCGTAATCGTAGGCGGCGCTGCGCACCAGCCCGAGGACGCCGTGCTTGCTCGCCGTGTACGCAGGCTGACTGGCCTGAGGCCGGAAGGAGTTCGTCGAGGCGATCACCACGATCGAGCCCTTCCCGGCGGGCAGCATCATCTCGATCTCGTGCTTCATGCACAAGAACGTGCCACGCAGGTTGATGGCCTGCATCTGATCGAACCGATCGAGGGGGCATTCGTGCAGCGGGCCCTCCTCGTTCTCGATGGCGGCAGCGTTCACGGCGCAGTCGAGCCGGCCGTGCCGCTCGGCCACGAGCGCGAAGGCGGCGGCGACCGAGTCAGGATCGGAGACGTCGCAGTGGACGAACACCGCGTCGACCCCGTGCGAGCGGCATGCCGCTGCGACCGCTTCACCGTTGGAGTCGTCCACGTCGGCGAGCACGACCGAGGCACCGGCGGCGGCGAAGCCCAGGCTGATCGCCTTGCCCATGCCCCCGGACGCGCCGGTCACGAAGGCGACCTCACCGGCGAACGACAACTGATACGAGCTCACGCGGACCCCCTCGACGGCCGGCAGAGACCGGCCCTGTTTCTGTAGTCGTTCTACAGTAACGAGTCCGCCTACACCTCGTCCACGATGGACCCGGCGAACTGGGCGTTGTACAGGCGGTGGTACGCGCCGCCCGCGGCGAGCAGCTGCTCGTGCGATCCCTGCTCCACGATTCGACCGTCCTCCATCACCAGGATCACGTCGGCACCCCGGATCGTCGAGAGCCGGTGGGCGATGACGAAGCTGGTCCGGTTGGCCCGCAACGCGTTCATCGCTTCCTGGATCAGCACTTCGGTGCGGGTGTCGACCGAGCTGGTGGCTTCGTCGAGGATCAGGATCGACGGGTCGGCGAGGAAGGCCCGGGCGATCGTCATCAGCTGCTTCTCGCCGGCGGAGATGTTGTCGCCCTCGTCGTTGATGATCGTGTCGTAGCCGTCGGGCAACGAGTGCACGAACCGATCGACGTAGGTGACCCGTGCGGCTTCGAGGATCTGCTCCTCGGTGGCATCCGGATTCCCGTACGCCAGGTTGGCCCGGATGGTGCCGCCGAACAGCCACGTGTCCTGGAGCACCATGCCGATGCTGGACCGCAGCTCGTCCCGCCGCATCTCGGCGATGTCGTGACCGTCCAGGGTGATGCGGCCCGAGTCGAGTTCGTAGAACCGCATGATCAGATTGACCAGCGTCGTCTTTCCTGCGCCGGTCGGTCCGACGATCGCGATGGTCTGACCCGGCTCGGCGACGACCGAGAGTCCCTCGATCAAGGGCTTGTCCGGCGAGTACGAGAAGTGGACGTCGTCGAACACGACCCGACCGCGAACCGGCTCCCCGCCGAGCAGCGCGATCGGCTCGGGCGACTGCTCGTCGACGTCGAGCAACTCCACCACTCGCTCCAGGGACGCGATGCCCGACTGGAACGTCGTCACCATCGACGCGATGTGCGTCAACGGCTGGGAGAACTGGCGGGCGTACTGGATCAGGGCCTGCATGTCCCCGACGCTGATCGCGCCGCTCGAGATCCGCAGCCCGCCGACCACGGCGATCAGGATGTACTGCACGTTGCCGAAGAAGAACATCATCGGCTGCACGAGGCTCGAGGTGAACTGAGCGGCGAACGAGGCGTCATAGAGGTCGTCGTTGTCGCCGCTGAATCGCTGCTCGACCTCGCGCTGACGGCCGAAGCTCTTCACGATGGCGTGGCCGGTGAACGCCTCCTCCACCTGGGCGTTGACGGCCCCGGTGTACTTCCACTGCTCCATGAACCGCGGGCGGGCCCGACCCGCGATCTGCTTCATCGCCCAGATCGACACCGGAACCGAGACCAGCGCCACGACCGCCATGAACGGCGAGATCCAGAACATCATCGAGGTGACCCCGACGATCAACAAGATGTTGGTGAGCATCTGGCTGAGGGTCTGCTGGAGGCTCTGGGCGAGGTTGTCGATGTCGTTGGTGACCCGGCTGAGCAGATCGCCTCGCGACTGTTGGTCGATGTACGACAACGGCAGTCGGGTCAGCTTCACCTCGACCTGCTCGCGCAACCGGTACATCGAGCGCTGCACCACACCGGCCAGGAGGTACGACTGGCCGTAGCTCAGCACCCAGCTGCCGGCGTACAGCGCAGCGATGAACTCGAGCCGACGATGCAGCGCTGGAAAGTCGATCCCACCGGACAGATGACCCCGCACGATGATGTCGGTGGCCTGCCCGAGCAGCCTCGGGCCGACGACGGTCAGCGCGGTCCCGCCGATGACGAGAAGGACCACGGCGACGAGCAGCGGCCGTTCGGTGCCGAGCAGTTCCCAGAGCCGAGCCAGCGTGCCCCGGAAGTTCTTGCTCTTCTCGGCCGGCATCCCGAGGGTGCCCCAGCGGCCGTTGCGGCGCTCCGCCGCGGTGCCGCCGTGGGCCAGGATGGCGCGGTCTTCGTCGGACGTCCCGGAGGTGCGTTCCTCCGGCGGCGCGGCTTGCTGGTCGGTCACGCTGCCCTCCCTTCACCCATCTGGGACTCCACGATCTCGGCGTAGGTCGCGCTGCTCTGCAACAACTCGTCGTGGCGGCCTCGCCCGACGATCCGTCCGTCCTCGACCACGAGGATCTGATCGGCACCGGTGATGGTGGAGACCCGCTGGGCAACGATCAGGACCGACGCATGGCCCGTGTACGGAGCGAGGGCGGCGCGGAGCCGAGCGTCGGTCGCGAGGTCGAGCGCCGAGAACGAGTCGTCGAACACGTAGATCTCCGGCCGGACCACCAGCGCACGTGCGATGGCGAGGCGCTGACGCTGTCCACCCGAGACGTTGGTCCCACCTTGGTCGATCGGGCTGTCGAGCCCGGCCGGCATCCGCTTCACGAAGTCCGCCGCCTGAGCGACCTCGAGCGCTTCCCACAGCTCGGCCTCGGTCGCTTCCGGACGTCCGTATCGCAGGTTGCTCGCCACGGTGCCGGAGAAGAGGAACGGGCGTTGGGGCACGTAACCGATCTTGGACCACAGCAGATCGAGGTCGAGTCGGCGGACGTCGACCCCGTCGACGAGCACGGCGCCGTCCGTCACGTCGAACAAGCGAGGGACCAGATTCACCAGCGTCGTCTTGCCCGCCCCGGTGGATCCGATGATCGCCGTGGTCTCACCGGCGGCGATGCGGAACGAGATCCCCTCGAGCACGGGCTGCTCGGCGCCGGGATAGCGGAAGCCCACGTCGCGGAACTCGAGCGTGCCGTGCTCGGCGACCTCGGTGACCGGGTCGGCGGGCGCCACGACGGTCGAGGGGGTGTCGAGCACTTCCTGGATCCGGTCGGCGGCGACCGCGGCCCGCGGCATCATCGAGGCGGCGAAGGTCGACATCACCACGGCCATGAGGATCTGGACGAGATACGAGAGGTAGGCGACGATCGTGCCGACCTGGAGCTGATCGTTGTTCAGCCGGTTCGCCCCCACCCACAGCACCGCGACACTCGACACGTTCACGATCAGGCCGACGGTCGGGAACATCGCCGCCATCAGGCGCCCGGCCCGCAGCGACGTGGCGGTCAGCTCGGCATTGGCGTGTTCGAAGCGGGCGCTCTCCTGGGGTTCCCGCACGAAGGCCCGGACCACCCGCATCCCGGTGATCTGCTCGCAGCACCCGGTTCACGGTGTCGATCCGCTCCTGCATCGCCTGGAACGCCGGCACCATCCGGGCCACGACCGAGCCGAGGACGACGACGGCGATGGGGATCACCACGGCGAGGATGGCCGAGAGTCCGACGTCCTGGCGCAGCGCCATGATGATCCCGATCACCATCGTCATCGGAGCCGAGATCATCATCGTGCAGACCATGGCGACGAAGGTCTGCACCTGTTGGACGTCGTTCGTGATCCTTGTGATCAACGACGGAGCGCCGAATCGGCCGACCTCCTGGGCGGAGTACCCGGTCACCTGGTGGAACAGGTCGCGCCGGACGTCACGACCGAACCCCATGGCGGCCTTGGCGCCGTGCCAGACCGCAGCGACGAAGAAGACGATCTGGACCAACGTGAACCCGAACATCACCAGGCCGGTATTGCGGATGTAGGCGTTGTCGCCGCGCAACACTCCGAAGTTGATGATGTTCGAGTTGAGGTTGGGCAGGGTGAGCGACGCGGCCGTCTGGATCGCCTGGAACAGCACCAGCAGCACGAGCGTTTTCTTGTAGCGACCGAGATAGGTCGCCAGGAGACGGCGAAGGTTCATGACGCCCGAGACGATACTTGCCTCGGGCAACTATCCCCGAGCAGAAACCAGCCCTTCGTGCCGTGGGTCAGGCGAACGGCAGCCGAGGTCAGGCCGGGGTGACGGCGAAGACGTCGATCACGAAGTAGTAGGCGGTGTCGGCCGGGACGAAGTACGGGATCTCGGGATCGCCCGCGGGGACACCGACCAGCAGCCGGGCGTCGGTCGTGGCCCAGTGGAGGGCCCGGTTGACCGCCGCGGGCAGATCGTTGTCGTCGACGATCACCTCGACCGTCGTGCCCGACGGCGTGCCGTCGTAGTACTCGTTGGTCTGCCAGCTGAACATCTGATAGGTCAGCTTGACCTTCGTTCCGCTCGGGACGAGCGGCTGACCGGGGACCCGGTCCGAGGCATCGCCGGCCCCGTTGGTCGCGACGACGGGCGAGGTGGGCTCGTCGAGCAATCGCGTCTCGATGATCAGCGGATCGACCGAGGCCACGATGGCGGTGAGGTCGTAGGTGCCCGACACCACCCGGAACGGGGCGGGAGAGTTCTTGGGTTCCTTGGCCGGCGGCAAGGTCTCGCCCGCCGGGACCGGGTCGTCGTCGATCGGCGGCACCGTGTTGTCGGCGCCACCGTGGCGTCGGGCATCACGGTCGCCGCGGAGCGACGGTCGCGCCGTTCGCCGAGGGCGTGGCCGTGGATCTCCGCAAGCGGCCAGCGTCGTGCCGGCCAGCGCGACGAGCGCCAGCGAGATGAGAGTGGAGCGAGTCTTCATGAGTTGATGAACCCCAGTTTCGACCAGTTGGGCGAGACATTGCCTGCCGCATCCACGGCCCGGCCCGACACGATGAACGTCCCCGGCGACACCGGAAGATCCACCGAGAACGCACTGTTCACGGCCGGAACCTGAACTCGTAGAAGTTCGTCGACAACGAACCATCGGGCTGCAGATACTGCAGATCCGCCGAATACACCCGGAGCCTGAACTCCTCCACCGAGATGTCGTCGGTCGCCGTGCCCGTCACCGTCACCGGCGAACCGACCACCGTCGACCACGCCGTCGGCGACGTGTACGTCACGTCCGACGGAGGAACCACGTCACCCTGGTCCACATCGATGAACCCGAGCTTGGCCCAGTTCGGCGACGAGTTCCCTGCCGCATCCACGGCCCGGCCTCGACACGATGAACGTCCCCGGCGACACCGGAAGATCCACCGAGAACGCACCGTTCACGGCCGGAACCCGGAACTCGTAGAGTTCGTCGACAACGAACCATCGGCTGCAGATACGCAGATCCGCCGAATACACCCGGAGCCTGAACTCCTCCACCGAGATGTCGTCGGTCGCCGTGCCCGTCACCGTCACCGGCGAACCGACCACCGTCGACCACGCCGTCGGCGACGTGTACGTCACGTCCGACGGAGGAACCACGTCACCCTGGTCCACATCGATGAACCCGAGCTTGGCCCAGTTCGGCGACGAGTTCCCTGCCGCATCCACGGCCCGGCCCGACACGATGAACGTCCCCGGCGACACCGGAAGATCCACCGAGAACGCACCGTTCACGGCCGGAACCCGGAACTCGTAGAAGTTCGTCGACAACGAACCATCGGGCTGCAGATACTGCAGATCCGCCGAATACACCCGGAGCCTGAACTCCTCCACGGCGTTGTTGTCGGTCGCCGTGCCCGTCACCGTCACCGGCGAACCGACCACCGTCGACCACGCCGTCGGCGACGTGTACGTGACGTCCGAGGGCAAGACGTTGTCGGCCGGCGTTCCGAAGTCGAAGAAGACCAGGGCTCCGGTGTCGACGTAGTTGTTGACGGCCTGGCCGTCCATTCCCATGATCAGGCCGCGTGAGGTGACCGTCATCTCCCGGGCCCCGAAGTTGGAGTTGGCACCCGGGTTCCAGGTCAAGGGGGTCCCGTTGGTGAGGGACAACGCCGCGACGTGGGTCCTCCACACGCCTCCGTTGAACGAGACGCTGCCGGTGCAGGTGTTCAGCCCCATCAGCGGCGACATGGTCTGGGTCGAACCCGGGCCGCTGTCGGGCTTGCAGAAGTGACCGCCCACGTACACCGCGTTGTTGGAGATGCCGATCGAGCCGGTGGTGTCTCGCATGTAGTGCCGCCACCGCATCGACTGGGTGCTCTCGCCTGCTCCGACGAGGTACACGTAGTCGTAGACCGTCGCCGCGCCGAACACCACTCCGATGGACGAGGCGTCGGGGGCGATCGCCACGTCCTGCAGGTAGTACAGGGGATGGGGCGAGGTGAAGCGGTGGGCGGTCAGGCGAGGCGTGGTCGGATTGCTGATGTCGACGATCGCGGTGAGGGTGGTGAGATTCCGGATGCCGTCGGACACCGAACCGAACCGTCCGCCGAACAGCAGCCGCGTACCGGCATCGTTGACGCCCATCCCGCGGACCTTCTGGAATTCCTGGTTCGATCCGAACTGCAAGCGGAACGAGGGCCGAACGGCGCCGCTCGACGGATCGACCTCCGCGACGTAGGAGATGTTCTGGCCACCGATGGTCGTGAAGTCACCGCCGACGAAGAGGCGGTTGCCGCTCAGCACGAGCTCCGTGACCCGGGAATCGACACCGGTCGAGGTGAACGACGTGACGACGGTGCAGCTGTCGAGGTCGAGCAGGGCGATCTTGGAACGCTGATGCTGCACGCCGGTCGAATCGATGATCCAGGTGAACTCCCCGCCGATGTACACCTGCCCGTCCACTGCGGCCGGTTCGACGGCGCGGACGTAGCCGTTGACGGTGAACGCACCCAGGCAGGCCGGATCGTCGGTGTTGATGTTGGCGATCGAGAGGTACTTCTGGTCGTGGACGACACCGTCCCGGGTGCGGACGTTCCAGAAGTTGCCTCCGGCGACCAGGTACTTTCCCGCCTGATCGGCGGCCAGCACCTCGCGGTAGGTGACACAACCGTTCGGGCAGTTCGGGTTGATCGAGGTGTAGCTGGGGGTGTTGAGCACCTTGGGATACAGGATGTGCGGTGTCTCGGGCACCAGGGACGGGTGTGGGTCGATCGCTGCGAAACCGGCGATCGGAGCCACGCTCACGATCGCCGCCGCGCTGATCAGCAGAGCTAGGACTCGTCGGAACACTCGGCCAGTCTCGACTTCACAGGACTCCTCGTCAATGACTCGTTCTGCCCACGCTCGGCGTTCTTCGACCACGGTATGCGCTCATGAGTGGGGCCCAGCGACCGCCCGCCCGGCTCAGCAGCCCTAGGGTGCGTCCCATGGAGGCAACGGTCGACGTGGGGTCGAGCACGGCGCCGCTCGTCGGCCGGTGCGAGCCGGCGTTCACGCCCGTGCTCGAGGCATTCCGGCAGAACTTCGCCGAGCGGGGCGAGATCGGCGCCTCGGTCTGCGTGATCGTCGACGGAGTCCGCGTCGTCGATCTCGCCGGAGGCTGGGCCAACGCGGCCCGGACCGCTCCGTTCCTGACCGACACCCTGGTCAACATGTACAGCGCGGGGAAGGGCGTCGTCGCCGCGCTCGCCCTTCGAGCGGTCGAGGCAGGACTCGTCGGGCTCGACGATCCGATCGCATCGGTGTGGCCCGAGTTCGCCGCCGGGGGCAAGGAGCAGGCGACGATCCGCCATGCGCTCACCCACCGAGCCGGCGTGCCGGCGATCGCCGAGCCGTTGCGGGACGAGGATCTCTGGGACTGGTCCCGGATGACCGGGCGCTCGCGGCGACGCCGGCGTGGTGGGAGCCCGGCAGCCGGATCACCTATCACACCAACACCTTCGGCCACCTCGTGGGCGAGATCGTGCGGAGGACCACCGGCCGACACCCCGGCGCCGTGCTGCGAGAGGTGGCCGAGCCGCTCGGCGCCGACCTGTGGTTCGGGGTGCCGTACTCCGAGCAGCACCGCTGCGCCGAGTTGATCTGGGCGCCGCCTGGCGGCGCGTTCTCGACGATCGATCCTCATTCGATCGACGACCCCGCGGCACGACTGGTGGCGCTCGGCTACTTCAATCCGCCCGGCTATTCGTCCCAGGGGGTGGTGAACCTCCCGCAGTGGCGGGCGATGGGGATCCCCTCGACCGGCGGCCACGCCTCGGCCTCGGGCCTGGCCGAGTTCTACGCCGCGCTGCTCCGCCCCGGCGAGCTCTTGTCCGCGGAGCTGCTCGCTCAGGCCACGCGCACTCAGGCAGCCGGTCCGTGCCCCGTGCTCGGCGAGGACGTCGAGTTCGGCCTGGGCTTCACGCCGACCACCATCCGACGGCCGCTCGGTCCCAACCCGCGCTCGTTCGGACACTTCGGGACAGGCGGCGCGCTCGGCTTCGCCGACCCCGACGCCGGTGTGGCCTTCGGCTACGTGATGAACCATTGCATCCCCCGGTGGCAGAGCACCCGCAACCGGGCATTGATCGACGCCACCTTCGAGTCCGTCGCCCACCTTCCCACCGATCACACGGAGCACTGATGGAACTGGCCAAACCCTTCCTGGATCTCGGCATGTACTGCGCCGACATCGACGCCAGCCGCGCCTTCTACGAAGGCGAGCTCGGGTTGGAGTACGACCATCTGCTGAAGGTGGGAGGCGGGCTCCATCAGCATCGGCTCCGGCTCGTCGGCGCGGTGCTGAAGCTCAACTCGTCCCGGACACCGTTGCCCACCGACGCGCCGACGTGCCTCCGCTCGTTCTCGTTGCCGGCCACGACGGGGGCTCCGGGGCAGCAAGGCGAGCGGTTCGACCCTGACGGCACGCGGGTGGAGGTGACCCCGAGCACGACGAACCGCCCCGACCTGATCGGGATCGAATGGGCGAGTCGGGACACCGACCGACTCACCACGATGCTGCGCGCCGGGCTCGGTGCCGTCGGATCCGGCGACGACCGCTGGACGGTCGGCTCGACCGAGATACGTCTGATCCACGACGCCGCCGCCGAACATGCGCCGGAGGGAACCGGGTTCCGGTATCTGACGGTCCAGGTGTTCGACGTCCGGGGCGAGCACGAGCGGCTGTGCGAGGAGGGGTGGTCCGAGGTGCGTCCTCCGGTCCGTCTCGGGGACACCGCTGCGATCAGCTTCGTGCGTGATCCGGACGGCGTGCTGCTCGAAGTGTCGCAACGGGCGTCGCTGACCGGAGCGCTGCCCGACCTCTGACCGGCACGTCCGTGCTCGCAGCACGGACGTTCGCCTCGCAGCTCGGCTTCGGCACAGGAGTACCGTCCAACGTGCGGCCGGGGACCGCCTCGCCGCCGAGAGGAGCAGGGTCATGCGCGTTGCGGTTGATGGCGTGGAAGAGCGAACCAGAACTCGTCGAGTGCCCGTGCCCACCCCGGGTCCGGGCGAGGTGCTCCTCAAGATCGGTGGCGCCGGAGCGTGCCACTCGGACCTTCATCTGATGCACGACTTCAGGGGCGAAGCCCTGCCCTGGAAACCCGCCGTTCACGCTCGGGCACGAGAACGCAGGCTGGGTGGCGGCGACCGGTGCCGGCGTGAGCCGGGTTGCCGAGGCGACCTCGTCGCGGTCTACGGACCGTGGGGTTGCAGCACGTGTCAGCACTGCGCCCAGGGGGTCGAGACCTGCGAGAACCCGATGGCGGCGCCGATCCCCAGGGGTGGGGGCGGGCTCGGACTCGACGGCGGCATGGCCGACTACCTCCTCGTCCCCGCCGAACGGTTCCTCGTCCCCCTTCCGGCCGGGATGGATCCGGCCGCTGCGGCGCCGCTCACCGACGCCGGCCTGACGCCGTATCACGCCGTACGGAGGTCGTGGGCCAAGATGACGCCGGGCCGCGACCGTGTTGATCATCGGCGTCGGCGGGCTCGGCCACCTGGGCGTGCAGTTCGTGAAGGCGACGACCGCCGCCAAGGTCATCGCCGTCGATTCCAAGCAGTCGGCCTCAGGCTGGCCACCACGCGCGGCGGACCACACGCTGCTCTCGTCCGACGACACGGCGACCGCCGTTCGTGACCTGACGGGCGAGCGCAGCGGACGTCGTGTTGGACTTCGTCGGTGCCGAGTCCACGATCCTGCTCGGCCTGGCTGCAGCGCAGTGACGGCCGACGTCACGATCGTCGGCATCGCCGGCGGCTCGGTGACCTGGAACTTCTTCTCCCAGCCCTACGAAGTGAACCTGACGACCACCTACTGGGGCAGCCGACCGGAGTTGGTCGAACTGCTCGAATTGGCCGGGCGGGGCGTGGTCCGGGCCGACTTCACGACCTACTCCCTCGACGACGCCGCCCAGGCGTACCGGGACCTCGCCGCCGGCACCGTCGCCGGGCGAGCGGTCATCGTGCCCTGACCCAGCGTTGACGCAACGAGCACCGACTCGCCCGCGAATCGAGAGGTGTCCTTGAACTCTCGCGGGTCCTGCCGATCCGGATCCTGTCGGATTCGGCACCGAGCAGCAGGAGACCACGATGGGCACAACGGTCGGCAGGAAGCTCGCGACGGCATTCGTCGCGATGCTGATGATGTTCGGGCTCGCGGCCTCGTGGGTCTTCGTCGACCTCGTTCGGATCCACGAGGATCAGGACCGGATCGAACAGGTGCTGAACCCGTTCTCCGCCGCCATGACCGACGTCCTCGTCGGGACCGAGGCCGCGGCCAACGACGAACGCGGTTTCCTGCTCACCGGCGAGCGAGCGTTCATCGACGTCATCGAGCAGCAGCAGCTCCCGAAGGTCGCCGCCGCCCTCGATGACCTGGAACGGCTCGGTGTGGAACCGGACCTGGTGGCCGTCCTGCGCGATCAGATCGACGCATGGGTCGCCTCGATGTTCGCCGAATTCGACGCCTTCGCCTCGGACCCGGAGGCCGCTCGATCGATGGCGTTCGGACCGACGCGAGCGCTCCGCACGACCCACGAGACCACCGCAGCCGACCTGCAGGCCAAGGCGACCGCGTCGCTGGACGGCGCCAGCCGCTACCTCACCAGCACCACCGAGACGGCACAGGTGCGGATCTTCCTCGCCTTCGCCCTGGGGTTGTCGGGCGCGGTCGTGGTGGTGCTCCTGCTCTCGCGCCATCTGCGGACTCGGATCCAGACCTTGATCGGGCGGACCGGCGAGATCGAGTCGGGCGATCTGAGCGGAACGCCCCTCGCCATGGGAGGACAGGACGAACTGGCGCAGCTGGCGGCCTCGATCGACCGGATGCAGTCCGTGCTCGCCTCGTTCGCTCGGACGACGTCGGCGTCCTCCTCGCAGGTGTCCGGCGCAGCCGGCGAGTTGGTCGACCTCAGCACGTCGCTCAACTCCGTCAGCGAGGCGATCGACGCCGACGTCGACAGCGCCGGCGGTCGAGGCCGGGAGGTGAGCCAGGCGGTCGACACCACCCGGGTGGCGATGGACGAACTCCGTGAGAGCATCGAGGAGATCGCCCGACGCGCCGTGGAGACCGCGGACACCACCACCCAGGCGGTCGAGTTGGCCGGGCAGTCCGAGTCTGCGCTCGGCTCGCTCACCGAGAGCAGCGAGCGGATCGGTTCGATCCTCGATGTGATCGGCAGCATCGCCGAACAGACCAATCTGCTCGCCCTGAACGCGACCATCGAAGCGGCTCGCGCCGGCGACGCCGGCAAGGGGTTCAGTGTCGTGGCCGGGGAGGTCAAGGAGCTCGCTCAGCAGACGACCGCCGCCACCCGGCAGATCGCCGAGATGGTGAGCGCCATCCAGGAGCGAACCGCGGTCGCGACGACCGCGAACGCTCGGACGGGCTCGCTCGTCGAGCGGATCGACGCCCTCGCCGGAGCGATCGCCTCGGCGGTCGAGGAACAGGCGGCGACGGTCGGTCAGGTGGCGCTCACGTTGAACGACGTCGGCACGAGCGTCCACCTGAGCGAACAGGCGCTCGCCGGAATCCGCGAGCGGGCGGCGGAGTCGACCCGTTCGGCGCGCTCGGCCCGAGATGCGGCCGAGTTCCTCCAGCGATCGGCAGCCGAGCTCGAGCAGCTGGCGTCGGAGTATCGCTGACCGGTCGAAGCGGACCGCGAACCGGACGTGGCTGGGTTCGCGGCGTTGGACGGCACGGATCGGCCTCTAGGGTCGCGGCAGACCCTATGGATCTGTCCGTCGCCGTCGCCCCGCTGTACGTCGCCGCCATGGCGACCGAGGATCGAGTGCTGAGACGCCGCGCCGCGAAACAACCCGGCAGGGTTCCCGTCGGCTACGAGCGCTCCGACACCCGAACCAGCCTCCTGATGGGCGCGGGGAGCCTCACCGTTCCGGTGTGGCGATACCTCGGTTCCCAGTTCGTGCCGAAGCGAGGCCGTTTCGGGAACCTCCTCGTGATCGCCGCCGCAGGCACGGTCGTGGGAACGACCGTCGCCGATCGGTGGCGCGATCGCGCCGGCCCGCGTGCCGAGCGGGCCGGGCGGATCGCCTCGGTGGGCGGCGTCGCATCCGTCGTCTCGGGAGCGCTGATCGCGACGAGCGGTTCGGCGTATTTGTCCGCGGCCGCCCGGCAGTGGTCGAAGCGACGGCGGGACCTCGGCACGGGACCGCTCGCCTGGGCTGCGGCCCTCGTCGGTTGGGACCTCGTCTACTACTGGAATCACCGGCTGATGCACGAGGTCCGAGCGATGTGGGCGATCCACGTCGTCCACCATTCGAGCGAGCGGTACAACCTGTCGACCGCGCTGCGCCAGCCGGTGGCGAGCGCCTTCGGTGTGTGGGTCCCCTACGGCGGCCTGGCCCGGCTCGGGGTGCGCCCGACGCTGATCGAGCTGTCCCGGTCGATCAACCTCATCTACCAGTTCTGGATCCACACCGAGGCCGTCGGGCGGCTCGCAGCGGCCGAGGCGGTGCTGAACACCCCGTCGCACCACCGGGTGCACCACGGGAGCAATCCTGCGTACCTGGATCGCAACCACGCCGGAATCCTGATCCTGTGGGACCGGTGGTTCGGAACCTTCCAGGCCGAGGAGCCCGCCGAGCCGGTGGTGTACGGCCTCACCCGGAACATCCACACGGACAGCCCATGGACGGTCGCGACGCACGAGTATCGAGCGATGTTCGCCGATGTCGCCCGGGCACGGACGTGGCGGGATCGCCTCGGCTTCGTCCTGCGCTCCCCCGGCTGGGCCCATCGCCGCCGAGCCCAGCTCGATGACGCGCCGGCGTTGCGTGCGCAGGGGGTCGCGGCGTGACCGGGACGGTCGCCCTCGTCACGGGAGCCAGCAGCGGGATCGGTGCCGCGACGGCCCGGCGACTCGCGGCCGACGGCTACCACGTGGTCGTGCACTACCGGAGCGGGGCGCAACGCGCCGCGCACGTGGTGGCGTCGATCGTCGACCTCGGCGGGGAGGCCACGGCCGTGAGCGCGGACCTCGCGGAGGCCGCCCAGATCGTGGCGATGTTCGAGCACGTCGACGAACTGGGTCCACTCGGCGTGCTCGTCAACAACGCCGGCACCGCGGCGCTACGGCCCTCTGAGCGAACTCGATGCAGATGCAACGATGCGCATGCTGCAGACCAACGTGCTCGGGGTGCTGGTGGCGTGTCGCGAGGCCGTGCGTCGGATGTCGACCAGCAGCGGTGGGTCAGGCGGCGCGATCGTGAACATCTCGTCCGGGGCAGCCGTGATCGGCGGAGCCGGCGAGTGGGTCGACTACGCCGAGCAAGGGTGCCGTCGACACGATCACCCGTGGTCTGGCCCGCGAGGTCGCCGGCCAGGGGATCCGCGTCAACGGGATCCGGCCGGGGTTGATCGACACCCCGTTCAACGAGCACGCCCCGCCCGGTCGCGCCGCCCGGCTCGAGCCGACGATCCCGCTCGGCAGGATGGGAACGCCGATCGAGATCGCCGAGGCCGTGGCGTGGTTGGTCGGTCCGACGGCGGCGTTCACGATCGGAGCGATCCTGGACGTGACCGGCGGACGGTGAGACGGCTCAGACGCGCACCGGGGGCGAGGGCCGGGTCGCCAGGGCGTAGAGGACCGCACTGGGAATGGCCACGATCGCCAGGGCGCTCCCGACGCTGAGGCTGGTGGAGGCCAACCCACCGACGAGGGTGGGCAGGATCAGCCGAGCCGTCTGCATGCCCGCCGTCAGCGCCCCGAGGCCGGCCCCGCGCCGGCCGGCGGTCAGGCCGCATCGTCGTAGAGCTTCGGCATGAAGATCGCCACGCCCGAGCCCAGGACGAGGAACCCGGCGAGGACCAGCAACTCGTGGGGCACCAGCGTGGCCACCACGATGCCGACCGATGCCAGCACGACCGACGCCCAGTGCAGCACGGCGCGGCCGAAGCGGTGCTGGACGAAGTCTCCCGAGACCCGGGAGACCGTCATGCCCGCCATGAAGGCGACGAAGCCCAGACTGGCGGTGGCGTCGCTGGTGAAGAAGTCGTCGGACAGGCGGAACGTGGCCCACTCCATGCCGGCCATCTCGAGCACGATCGCCGCCATGCCCGCCCCGACCAGCATCGTCAGCGGCCCGAAACGAGTGCTCCTCGGCGCCGGCGCCGCCCCCGGCAGGGGGGCGTCGGCGTGGCCGTGCTCGTCGGTGGGCAGAAGGGACCGGGTGCTCCAGGCCAGGATCACCGTGCTCAACACGACCACGATGACGAAGTGGGCCGGCAGCGACAGTCCGGCGGCCGCGGCGCGCGACGCACCGAGCCCGCCCACCAGGGCCCCGAGGCTCCAGGTCCCGTGAAGGCGGTTCATCACCGGGACTCGCTTGCGGGCGCTGATCCACGAGCCCTGGAGATTCATGGCGATGTCGATGTTCACGTCCGAGATCCCGAACACGAGCAGACCGAGCACGAACACGACCGGGGTGGTGGCCGCCCCGATCAGCAGGAGCGTGCCGACCGTTCCGACCGACCCGAGCATCATGATCCGCCGGGTGCCGATCCGCTCGACGAGGCGTCCGGCGACGAGGCTGGCGGTGATCCCGAACACGCCGGCCGTGGTGAGCAACAGCCCCCAGACCCCGATGCTCACACCGATCCGGTCTCGGATCTCGGGGAATCGGGCGACGAACGATGCGCTGATCGCTCCGTTCATGAAGAACTGGGCCACGACCGACCGCAGGGCACGACGGTCGGACTGCGACAGCTGCGACGGGGGGTTGGCGGTGGGCACGCCGCGACGCTACGGCCAGGAACGGTGGACGGAAACCAGCGCTCCGCCCGCCTTGCTCGACCGCAGGCGCGACAGGGCGATCGGAGCCAGGGCGGCCAGATGGACCACGATCGAGAAGGTCCAGGCCCGACGGGCGCCCGACTGGAGATCGGCACCGCTCGCCTCGCCCAGCAACGCCAGCCCGAGGGCGACACCCACCGCTCCACCCATCCGCCGGGTGAGTTGCACGTAGCTGGTCCCCGCACCGAGCGATCGACTCGGCAGGGCGGCGAGCGCGGCCCCGCTCATGACGGTGCCCGCCATGGCGCAGCCGGCGCCGAACGGGAGAGCCATGGGCACGAACGTGGTCCAGAACCCGCTCCCCGGCCCGGTCCGCGCCACCAGCCACACCTCCGAGCCGACGATCATCGCGATCCCGATCACGACCGGGACGGCCTGGCCCCAGCGGACCACCAGCCATCCTGCCGTCGGCGAGGCGACGAGCGAGAGGAGTTGGGAGATGGCCAGCGCGAACCCGACCCGGCCGACCGACCACCCCCAGAGCTCACGTCCGACGATGGGGACCGTCAACCACCACGAGAAGAACCCCATCTGCTGCAGGACGCCGGCCGTGGAGTAGGCGCCGAAGCCGCGGTGGCGGAACAGGCCGAGGTCGAGCAACGGTGACTCGGCCACGACCGAACGGCGCACCAGCGCCGCCGCGAGGGCGACGGCCACCGCGCCGAGCACGACGGTCGGGCGCGAGAGCCAACCCCACCCGCTGCCCCGCGACAGCACGAGCATCAACACGCCGAGCGCGGGCGGACCGATGAAGTAGCTGATCCGGTCGATCGGCGCCGAGTCCGCCTGCCGCTCGGTGTCGACGAGCAGTCGGCTCCCGAGCGCCACGGCGAGCAGGCACAGCGGCACGGTGCAGGCGAACGCCAGGCGCCAGCTGACACCGACCAGCACTGCGCCGAGGGTCGGCGACGACAGGGCGGCGGCCGCACCGACCATCCCCCAGATCCCGACGACCTTCGGTGCATCGGTGGCGATGAACATCGGCAGGACGAGCGCGAGCGCCCCCGAGGTCAAGAAGGCGGCCCCGACCCCCTGGACCGTGCGGGCGGCGAGGAGCAGCCAGATGGACGGGGCGGCCGCGGTGAGCAGGGCCCCGAGGCAGAACACGCCGAGCCCACCGAGGAAGAACCGCTTCCGGCCGTGCCGGTCCCCCAACCGCCCGCCGACGAGGAGGAGCGATGACTGGGCGACGAGGAACGCGCCGGCGACCCACCCGGCGGTCGTGCGACTGGTCCCGGGGAACGACGACTGGAGTTCCGGGAGCGACAGGGCGACGACCCCGGCATCGAACATGTAGACGAACTGGCTCGTGGAGGCGACGGCGGTGGCGGCCCAGGCCCGCCGCCGGGTCGGCAACGGCGCGCCGGGGCTGGACACGCCAGCATCGACCACCGTCATCCGATCCCCCGTTCACCTCGTGTCTAACTTGAGTTCAACTCTAGTTAGTGTCGAGTTCACCGGAGGAGTCGGTGTGGTCAGGTCCCGCTCACACGACCGTCAGGTCCCGCTGACACGACCGTCAGGTCCCGCTGACATGGTGGCGCAGGGTGTCGCCCGAGCCGTCCCAGTCGGCGTGGGCCTGACGCCAGCGATCGAAGGTGCTCACGATGCGATCGGTCCTCGAGTGCAGTTCGGTGAAGTGCCCCAGGCGATCCCGGGTGTCGAAGTAGCAGGCGACGATGTCGTTGGCGTACAGCTCACACGCCAGTGTGCAGCCGGCGTCGAGGAGTCGTTGGCGTTCACCCTCGTAGTCGGCGACGAGCTTGGCGACGTGGTGGAACCCGAAGCGACCGGGCTCGTACATGTCGCGGTAGATCGAGGGCAGGCCGTCGTGCTGCTGGATCAACTGGATCTGCGCGTCGCCGCTGTAGCCGAACGCGTACGAGACGTCGGCCTCGACGTCGGTGCCTCGGTAGGTGAACCGGTCGGCGGTGTGATGGGGTGCGACGAAGAACGGTCCGGCGCCGTTCAATTCGGCCCATTCCGCTGCTGCGGCATCGAGATCCTCGACGAAGTAGGCGTACTGGAAGATGTCGAGTCGATCGGCCATGGGCCCGAGGCTAGGTGGCCGTCGGGTCGACGGCGAAGGACGGATGGTCGAACACCGACAGGACCCGGCCGACGACCGCCGCGTCGCCGGTCACGCTCACCTCACTGCGCTCCAGCGCGTCGGCGAAGGTCTGCTTGCCCGCCAGCACCGAGGCCCACGTCGGCCGGGACAGATGGATGGTGTGGTCGGCACCGGTGCCGTCGGTGGGTGCTGCGACACAGTGCCGAATGTGGAGCCCGGTCGTCCCGTCACTGCCGAAGTCCCACGCCACCGAGGCGTCGAGTCCTTCCGCCCGTTCGGGGACGAGCAGCACACGCAGTCCGTGCACCGACGCCGCCGGCTCGGTGGCGAGCACCTCGGCGACGGAGAAGCGGGGGCGGCGGAATCTGGTCAGATCGAAGCGGCCCTCCAACTCCCGGGCCCGGGTCAGGCAGTAGTTGCGAAGGTTGGCCGACGTGGTGCGTTGCGCGATCGTGCGGAGCACCCCGGCGAGCAGCGCCCGGTCGTCTGGCGTCCCGCCGTCGGCCCGCCCGTCCTCGTTCGTCTCGCACCGCACGAGCCACGTCGACAGCTCCAGCGCCCAGCGAAGGTCGTCGTCGTCGATCGCGGCGCGGGCCTGGCTGCGCACCGCCTCCGCTCCTCCGAATCCGTCGATCAGTCGTCGGCACCGCTCGGCGGTCGGGGCGGGAACAGGTCGGCTTCGAAGCCGTCGAACCAGCCGCGCAACCCGGTGTGCACCTGCCGGGTGTGATGCTCTGCCAGCCCGTACAGCTGTTGGGTCAGGTACGAGGCGTCGTAGCAGCTCGGGAGCCGCACGAACTCGATGAGTTCGCCAGCGGTCAGATCTCGGTTCAGACCGCGCACCGTCTGGTCCCAGATGAACTGGATGGCGTCCCGGGCTCGCGTCACTTCGTCGTCGATCCGGGCGGCGCCCGAGATGGGAGGACCGTGGGTGCCGACGAGGTACTCGGCGCCGAGTCCCCGGACGTGGTCGATGCCCTGCACGACGACGCGGGGGTCCCGGTACTCCTCGCCGCGGATCGCGTAGATGTTGAACAACGCCGGCCAGACGATGTTGTTGACGCACAGCGCTCAACTCGGGGAACCAGATGGTGATCGAGTCGTCGGCGTCGGACGGGGCCGGAACCATCACGACCTGCAGGCCGGCGATCTCGGTCTCGACCGGTCCGTCGAACGTGTGGGTCGGGGCGACGAACCCTTCCGTGAACGGCGCGTGGGCCGGGTTGCGGAACCAGGGCCCGAGTCCGGCGCTCAGCAGACCGTCCGGCCCGTCCGCCGGCAGGGTGATCCCGAACTGGTGGACCAGCCCCCGCCGCATCGTCGGGCCGGCCTCGACCGACATCCGGGCTCGGTTGACCAGGATTCGCTCGTGTCCCCAGATCGGATATTCGTCGAGGTGGCGGTCCGTCTCGATCGCCTTGGTCCCGGCGACGTAGTGGAAGTGGGTGTAGATGACCGAGGCGATCGGGCGGTCCGTGTGGACTCGCAGGGCGGCGAGCGCGCTGTCCATCTCCTGGATGCTCTCGCCGGTGTCGATGGCGATGATCCCGTCCGGTCCCTCGACGAACGTCTGGTTCGAAGTCCGTTGCCGACCATCGTCCAGATGCCCGGGCGACGCTCCACAGCCGCGGCTCGAGCGCCGCAGGTGTTCGATCTGGGCCGTGTGCGCCCGTTGTCCGGCGGGCCCGGTTTCGACGACGGTGCCGTCGCCGATGCTCGGATCGGCGGTCATCGATCGCCTCCGACGAATGCGATGGCGACAAGCTTCGCCGGCTGGTTCACGGGCACGATTCCCCCTGTTCGTCGCAGCACCCCCGCGCCACGACCGACGAGGACCGTAGTGGCCGCAGTCGACTCGGACCGGACTCGCGGCCAGGAGCCGTCACGACGGCGTCGCGCCGAAGAAGGTCGCCGAGGCGTCGTCGGACGGGAAGAACAGCTCCACGGCGAGCTCGTCCAGGGTGATGTCCATCGGTGTGCCGAACGACGTGAGGGTCGTGAACATCGAGATCCGGGTGCCGCCGATGTCCAATTCGCACGGGACGAGGAGCTGTGGCAGGTCGCGGGACGTGTTCCACGTCGCTCGGTCCAGGAGCTCGGCCACGTTCGGGTAGGCCCGAACCTCGTCACGCAGCGACGCCACCTCGGGGTCCGCGGTCAAGGTGGCGATCCGGTCGAGCTGGCCGAGGAGATAGGCGGCCCACGCGTCGAAGTTGACGGTGAACCGGGCGAAGCCGTCGGGATGGAGCCCGACCCGGAACACGTTCATCGACGGACGGGTCAGCGGTCCGGGGAGCAGCGCCGCCCAGCCCTGGCCCGTGGCGTTGGCGAGCACCACGTTCCACTGCCGATCGAGCACGAAGCCGGGGTAGGGCTCGTGAGCGGCGAGGATCCGGCGAAGCGAGGCCGCGACGGGCGCCATCGCCGGGTCGTCCAACGAGGTCTGGCGGTACTTCGGTGCGTGGCCGGCGGCGAGCAACATGGCATTGCGCTCGCGGAGCGGGACGTCGAGATGGATGCCGATCGCCTCGATCAGCTCCGGGCTCGGCCGGGAACGGCCGGTCTCCACGAAGCTCAGGTGGCGGGGCGACACGCCGACACTCATGGCCAGGTCGAGCTGGCTCCGGGAACGCTGCGCTCGCCAGTGGCGAACGAGGGGACCGACGTTGCTGCGTGCCATGGGTCGACAGTACGAGCGGGCGAGGGCCGCAGCGATGACCTCTGAGGTCATCGGATCCATGATCCGCCTCGCGAACGGATCGATGGTCCGGCCCTGCGCCCGCGTGCACTCACGCACTCGGGACGTGTCCGAAGAACCCGGTGACGTCGACGATCTTGCCGTCGGCGAAGGCGACGATGTCCATCCCTTCCATCACCGGTGCACCGTCATCGAGTTGGAGCGCCCAGGTGTAGCGAGCCCGGTCGTGGTGCTGGTCGATGGGGCTCGTGCGCACGAAACGGTGGCCGGGGAACTGGGCCTGCACGGCGCCGAACGTGGCGTGCAGTTCGTCGTGTCCGGCCGCGACGAACGGCGGGTCGGCGAGGGATGCGTCGGTGGCGAAGGCTCCCACGATCAGGTCGCGGCGGCGGTCCTCGTCGGGTTCGCTGTAGGCGTCGAGGTAGGAGTCGATCACGGTTTCGATGTCGGTTTCGATGACGGTTTCGATGTCGGTTTCGATGTCGTTCATGGCAGCATCGTGCGCCCCGTTCCGGAGGGGTGCGATGACCCGTCGGGTAGCGGCGGCCCGGGTCGGGGGCGAAACGAAGCGGGGTACGGTTCGGTGATGGCACTCGACGACGAACTCATCAACCGCGTGACGTGGAAGATCCCCAACGCCCTCGCCCTGGTCGGTTCGGCGTCCGGTTCGGAGCGCAACGCCATGACCACGAGCTGGATCACGCAGGTCGCGATGGAGCCGGTGTTGATCGGTGTCGGCGTGGACAACACCGCCATCACCCGTCGACTGATCGCGGACGGCGCATCGTTCACCGTCAATCTCTGGAACGCCGACGACACCCGGGTCTTCGTCAAGTTCTCCAAGCCGGCGGTCGACGACGGGGCCACGTTGAACGGCCGTCCGGTGCGCTCGGCTCGCACCGGCGCCCCGGTGTTCGACGAGGCGGTCGCCTGGATGGACTGCGAGGTCCGCCACGCGTTCGACCTCGGCAGCCACACGTTCTTCGTCGGAGAACTCGTGGACGCCTCGATCTCCGACGACGAGCTGCGGGTGGCCTCGATGGCCGACACCCGGATGAAGTACGGCGGCGTGAAGCGTCATTGATTCGCGGGCTGCAGCGAGCAGAATCGGCGGATGTCGCGAACTGCAGCTCCTTCCGCGTCCGATGCCGACCGGCTGGCCTCGCTGACGTCGTCCCGTCCGGTCGGCCACGGGCCGGTCCGGGCCTACGACTGGATCGCCCACCACCGCGACCAACGCCCGGCCAAGGAGGCGGTTCGCGATCTCGGGAGTGGGCGCAGCTTCACGTACGGCCAGCTCGACCGTCGGATCGACGCCATGGCGGCCTACCTCGAGTCCCGCGGGATCGGTCGAGGTGACCGGGTCGGGGTGTTGGCCCACAACGGGGTCGAGTTCTTCGACGTGCAGTTCGCGTGCGCCCGGCGAGGTGCGATCTGTGTGCTGCTGAACTGGCGGCTCACGGTCACCGAGCTCGAGTACATCCTGAACGACAGCTCACCCATGTTGCTGATCCACGACGTGTCGCTCGTCGAGGCGGCAAAGGAGCTGCAGCGGCGATGCTCGATCGGCGAGTTGTTGGAGATCGATGGCGGTCACCCCGAGAGCGCCTACGAGCAGGCGTTGGCGCGCTTCGACGGCCAGGACGGCGGCCGAGCCGAGATCACCCACGACGACCTGATCACGATCATGTACACGTCCGGCACGACCGGGCTCCCCAAGGGGGCGATGATCACCCACGGCATGAACTTCTGGAACGCCGTGAACCTCGGGTTCCCGTCTCGGATCAGCGTCGACACCGTCCACCTGAGCGTCCTGCCGCTGTTCCACACCGGGGGGCTGAACTGCTACTGCAATCCGGTGCTCCACGCAGGCGGCACGGTCGTGATCATGAAGGCATTCGATCCGGCCGAGACGCTGCGGGTGCTCGGCGATCCCGGCCACGGCATCACCCACTTCTTCGCCGTGCCCGCGCCGTACCAGTTCATGATGCAACACCCGGACTTCGACGACACCGATCTGTCGCGGCTGCAGGTCGCCGGCGTCGGCGGCGCACCATGCGCACTCACGATCATGGAGACCTGGTTCGCACGCGGGGTGTCCCTCGTCCAGGGGTTCGGGATGACCGAGACCAGTCCGGGTTGCATCGTCCTCGACGCCGGCGACGCCCTCCGCAAGATCGGCTCGACCGGCAAGGTCCTACTGCACACCGAGGCCAGGATCGTCGACGAGTCCGGCGAGGACTGCGGCCCCGAGGAGATCGGCGAGCTGTGGGTCGCCGGGCCGAACATCACCCCCGGCTACTGGAACCGCCCCGATGCGACCACCGACGCCTTCGAGGGTCGGTGGCTCAAGACCGGCGATGCCGCCCGTCGCGACGACGAAGGGTTCATCTTCATCGTGGATCGCTGGAAGGACATGTACATCTCCGGCGGCGAGAACGTGTATCCGGCCGAGGTCGAGAACGTGCTCTACCAACTCCCCGAGGTGGCCGAAGCGGCGATCATCGGCGTGCCCAGCGAGAAGTGGGGTGAGGTGGGACTGGCGGTCGTGGCGCTCAAGCCCGGCGCCTCGCTCGACCGCGCCACCGTCGTCGAGCACTGCAAGGACCGGTTGGCCAAGTTCAAGATCCCCGACGACCTCGCGATCGTCGACGCGCTGCCGCGCAACGCCACCGGCAAGGTCCTCAAGCGCGAGCTGCGGACCCAGTTCGTCGGCGCTGACACACCGCGGATCTCATAGCGCCCCTGACCCTCGGTGGGTGAACGGCGAGAACGACAAAGGCCCAGGTCAACGACCTGGGCCTTACCTGTGGAGCTAAAGGGAATCGAACCCTTGACCTCTTCCATGCCATGGAAGCGCTCTGCCAACTGAGCTATAGCCCCGTGCGAAGACGAAACGTTACCGACCGGTCGCGTCGATTCCAAACGGCCGGGCGAAGTTGGTCCGCGACCAGCCTGACCTGGACTTCGTGCCGCCTCAGTCCAGCCGGGTCCGTCGGCGGACCTTGCCCCGGACCGGGAAGACGACCAGGCGCATCACGGCACCGACCGCGGCCATCGACAGCGCGGTGCGCACCGAGAAGGGCAGGTCACCGAGCCTCGGTGCGACCCACAACGAGGAGCCCACCACGACCGGGAACGCCCAGGCGGTGTCGATGGCCAGGTGGTGGTACCAGGGCCGGTCGATCTCGGCCCGCCCCGGGGCGGCGAAGAACTGCTCGACACCCACCGCCCGCGAGACCCGCATCGACTGGACGATGGGGGCGATCTCGGCGAGCTGGTCGGTCCGGGCCTCGGATCGCTCCCAGTTCCGTAGCGCCACGGCGTCCACGAACCGGAAGACCACCTGGTACTCGCCGCCACCGTGACCCGGGCGGAGCACGCCGGCGCCGAGGCAGCCGGGGAATCGCTGGACCGTCTCGATCGTGCGGTTCACCCACTCCTCGAACCGCGCCTCCGATCCGGGCGCGATCCGGCGCGCCACGGTGACCGTGACGGGATCGCTGCCGACCTTGGGCAGCTGGCTCGTATCGAAGTTTCCGGTGAGCACGTCGGACATATCGACGTCAGCCAAGCGCACTTCAAGGTCCACGCGGGTGCAGTAGGCCCGGTCAGCCGTCACCCCGTGCAGCACTGCACGCAACGCGAGCGAGGGCCGGGACGACCTCCGTCCCGGCCCCCACCCATCTCGCTGAGGCACCGCCGAGGGGATTCGACGGTGAGCGCCGAGCGGCTCGGCCCTTGGGGAGGACCGCAGACCGAACGAGCCACCCGGCGCTCACGAGCCCGACGGGCTCGGGCCCCGTCGGCGAACCGCCGGCCTCGCGCTTCGGTGAGGTCGGCGGTTCGACGAGCTCAGAAGAAGCCGAGCTTCTGCGGGCTGTAGGACACCAGCAGGTTCTTGGTCTGCTGGTAGTGGTCGAGCATCATCGAGTGCGTCTCGCGACCGATGCCGGACCCCTTGTAGCCACCGAAGGCGGCGTGGGCCGGATAGGCGTGGTAGCAGTTGGTCCACACCCGGCCCGCCTGGATCCCCCGGCCGAGCCGGTACGCGGCGCTCGCGTCGCGGGTCCAGACCCCTGCGCCCAGCCCGTACATCGTGTCGTTGGCGATGCGCAGCGCTTCGGCCTCGTTGGCGAACGTCGTGACGGCCACGACGGGACCGAAGATCTCCTCCTGGAAGATCCGCATCGAGTTCTCGCCCTGGAAGATCGTCGGCTCAACGTAGTAGCCGCCGTCACCGTCGTCGACCTGCCGGGCGCGTCCGCCCGTGAGCACCTGGGCCCCCTCGTCGCGTCCGATGGCGACGTAGCTCATGATCTTGTCGAGCTGTTCCTTCGACGCCTGGGCGCCGATCATCGTGGCGGAGTCGAGCGGGTGCCCGCTCACGATGGCCTCGGTGCGAGCGATCGCCCGCTCCATGAACGGCTCGTAGATCGACTCGTGGATGAGAGCCCGGCTGGGGCAGGTGCAGACCTCGCCCTGGTTGAGGGCGAACATCACGAACCCCTCGACCGCCTTGTCGAGGTACTCGTCGTCGGCCGCCATCACGTCTTCGCAGAAGATGTTCGGGCTCTTGCCCCCGAGTTCCAGCGTCACCGGGATCAGGTTCTGGGCGGCGTAGCCCATGATCAGGCGGCCGGTCGTGGTCTCGCCGGTGAAGGCGACCTTGGCGACCCGGGAGGACGACGCGAGCGGCTTGCCCGCCTCCAGGCCGAACCCGTTCACCACGTTCAAGACCCCGTCGGGCAGCAGATCGGCGATCAGCTCGACGACTTTGAGGATCGACCACGGCGTCTGCTCGGCCGGCTTCAACACCACACAGTTCCCGGCCGCCAGCGCCGGAGCGAGCTTCCAGACCGCCATCAGGATCGGGAAGTTCCACGGGATGATCTGGGCGACGACACCGAGCGGCTCGTGGAAGTGATAGGCGACGGTGTCGGCGTCGATCTGGGAGATCGTGCCCTCCTGAGCCCGCAGCACGCCGGCGAAGTACCGGAAGTGGTCGACGGCGAGGGGAAGGTCGGCGGCGAGGGTCTCGCGGACCGGCTTGCCGTTGTCCCACGTCTCGATGACGGCGAGGTCCTCGAGGTGTTGCTCCATGCGGTCGGCGATGCGGAGCAACACGTTCGACCGCTCGGTCGGGCTGGTACGTCCCCATGCTTCTGCGGCGGCGTGGGCGGCGTCGAGTGCCAGTTCGATGTCCTGCTCGTCCGATCGAGCGATCTCGCAGAACGGGATGCCGGTCACCGGCGACACGTTCTCGAAATAGCGGCCCTCGATCGGCGCGACCCACTTGCCCCCGATGAAGTTGTCGTACCGGCCTTCGACCTCGATCGTGCTCTCGGCCGATCCGGGATTCGGATAGCGCATTGCAAAATCCCCCTCGTCTGTCATGCTGGCCGCCGACGTCGACGACCGCACGGGGCATGCTGGTCGGCGCGAGGTTGGGAAAAGGTTGGGGCCGAGGATGAGGCGATGAGCAGCACGGGACGCGACCGGCGGGTCGTCGAACGTGCGTGGCGCGCCTTCGTCGACGGCCGGATCCCGAACGAGGTCCGTCCCGAGGTCGTCGGGTCGTGGCGGCGCTCGAGCACCATCCCGCTGGGCATCGACCACGCGCCCGAAGCCGACGATGCCCCGAGCAGATGGCTGGCGTCTCCGGTGTCGCGAGCGTTCCAGTCGATCGAATCGGAGCTCACCGGCGTGGCGCTCGAGGGTGACTTCGTCGCCGCGGTCACCGACGCCGACGGCACCATCGTGTGGACGACGGCGGGGCGCGCGATGCGTCGTCGGGCCGAGCGCGTCCACTTCGCGCCCGGCGGCCGCTGGGGCGAGGAGGCCGTGGGCACCAACGCCCTCGGGCTCGCTCTGCGCAGCGACGAGGCCTGCACGGTGTGGTCGGCGGAGCACTACGCCCCGATCGTTCACGACTGGGTCTGCTACTCGGCGCCGATCCACGATCCGGTGACCCGCCGAACGTGCGGCGTGATCGACCTCTCGACGACGTGGCACCAGGCGCACCCCCTGGCGCTGACCACCGTCAAGAGCCTGGCCCGGTTGCTCGACCATGCGCTGACCGGCATGGGCTCGAACGGAGCCGAGCACTCATCGGCGCCGATCGACTTGCGCACGCTCGGGCGCAGCGAACTCCTCCTCGATGGCAGGGTCCGGTCGCTCCCACCCCGCCAGATGGAACTCCTGACGGTGCTGTCGCTCCACCCAGAAGGACTCACGCTGGAGCAGCTCCACGACCGGCTGCACGGCGACCGCCGAGTCCGCCCATCCACCACCAAGGCCGAGATCTCCCACCTTCGCCAGGTCCTCGGCGATCGAGTGGCGAGCAGGCCGTATCGTCTCGCCGGTGCGGTGACGGCCGACCATCACCGAGTGCTCGACGCCCTGGCCCGACACGATCTCCCCGCCGCGGTGGCCGCCTATGCCGGGCCATTGCTCCCGACGTCCGAGTCACCCTCGATCGAGGAACACCGGCACCTGATCGACGCCACGTTGCGTCGCTCGGTGCTCGCCTCGAACGACGTCGGGCTCGTCGCCCGGTTGGCCGGCGCGATGCCCTTCGACGGAGAACTCCACGAGTTCATCGTGCACCGCCTCCCGGCGTCGGACCCCCGCCACGCCCTCGCCTCGTCTCGCCTCGACGCCCTTCGCCGGGGCGTGTGACGCTCAGGACACCATGACCCGCCGGCTGTGCCAGCCGGTGGCACCGTCGGGAGCGACCGGTGCCCGCTCCTCGGTCTGGGTGATGCCGTCGCCGTCGGTCGCTCGAACGGTGATCTGGTGGGACCCGACGGGCGCGTCCCATTCCAGCATCCATTGGACCCAGGTGTCGGCCCCGATCACGTCACCCAGGGTCGCCACCTCCCAGGGCCCGTCGTCGACCTGCACCTCGACCTTGGAGATGCCCCGGTTCGGCGCCCACGCCACCCCGGCGATCACCTGGCGGCCCGTTGCGAGCGCCGCGCCGGAACGGGGAACGTCGATGCGCGACGCCGTCTTGATCGGCCCTTCCTTGCTCCAGCCGCGCGGGACCCAGTAACCGTCGAACTCCTCCCAGGTGGTGAGCTCGATCCGATCCAGCCACTTCGTGGCCGACACGTAGCCGTAGAGACCGGCCACGACGAGGCGAGCGGGGAAGCCGTGAGCCTGCGGGAGCGGCTCGCCGTTCATCGCCACCGCGACGAGTGCCGTGCGACCGTCGTAGGCCGCCTCGGTCGGGAACCCGGCCGTCCAGCCGTCCACGGACCGGCCGACGATCTGGGTGGCGCCGGGCTGCACGCCGGCCCGGTCGAGGAGATCGGTCAGGGGGACCCCCTGCCACACGGCGTTGCCGACCAGGTCGTCGCCGATCTCGTTCGAGACGCACATCATGGTGACCCCGGCGCTCGTGGTCGACAGGTCGAGCAGCTCCTGATACGAGAACGACACCGGCTCGTCGACCATGCCCGTGATCGCCAGCTTCCACGTCGCCACGTCGATGCTCGGCGTGAGCAGCGCGGTGTCGATCCGGTAGAAGTCGCTGTTGGGGGTGACGTAGGGACTGATGCCGGCGACGCTCGAGTCGAGGATTCCCGCCGGGACCTCCACGTCGACCCGAGGACGCGGGATCACGGTTCGAGCTCGGGCGGTCCGTACGGCGTCGCCGCTAGTCCGCCTGCTGCGGGCCAGCACGGCGACCCCGGCCGCCCCGGCACCGACGGCGGCCGACTTGGCCAGGAAGGTCCGGCGGCTCGCCGCCGCTCGGGTCGGGCGGGCGATCGGAGCCGGTGACGACATCGACATCGCGATCGGAGCCTTCGCCGCTGCTTCGGGACGGACCGGATCCAGCACCCGGTGGGCCAGCAGGCCGGCGACGACCGCAACCGCGGCGGCGATCAGACCCAAGCCGCTGCCACCCTGCGGGTCGGTGCCGTAGGTCCACGCTCCGACGACCCCGAAGAGGATCAACCCGACCGCCATGACACCGCGGAAGCGGCGGTCGAGCACGCCGAACACTGCGCCGAGCAGGAGCGAGGTCGTCACGATGCCGACCACGAGCGCGGCCTTGTCGTTCGTGCCGAACAACCGGACCGCCAACTCCTTCAGCGACGCGGCGAACCGGTCGATGAACTCGTTGCCGACCGCCGAGACGAGCGATGACCGGGACCGGTCGAGCGAGGTCACCAGCTCGCCGGCTGCGAGCGCCGCGGCTGCCGCGAGCAGACCGGCGATCGCCCCGCGACCGTACGAGCGCGTCGATCGGATGCGTTCGGGCCCCGGCGGCGGCGGGACGGACGTTGGCGACGGTTCGACCGAAATGTCCACGTTGACGATGGTCTCGCGCCGTTGTGTCGCCCGTCCAACGAAAGCCGAACAATTCCCGAAACTCCCCCAGCGCCTCGGGACGGCGATGCAGCAGATGCGTACGCTCGGGACGTGACCTCCAGCGCGTCGCTCTCCGTCGTCCCCGACACCGCCCCGACGGTGCTCGTCGTCGACGACGAGCCGATGGTGCGCGAGGTCGTCGCCCGGTATCTCGCGCTCGACGGGCTCGACGTTCACGAGGTGGGCGACGGCGACGCCGCCGTGGCCTGGCTCGACGCGAACCAGCCGGATCTCGTGGTGCTCGACGTCATGCTGCCCGGGATCGACGGCCTGTCCATCCTCCGGCGGCTCCGCGCCGAACGCGACATCCCGGTGATCCTGCTCACCGCGCGGGCCGAGGAAGTCGATCGGATCGTCGGGCTCGAGTTGGGAGCCGACGACTACGTCGTCAAGCCCTTCTCGCCCCGCGAGCTCGCCGTTCGCGTCCGCACCGTGCTGCGGCGATCCCTGCGCTCGGCCGAGCCTCCGGCCGCGCCCGCGGCGGCCCTGGAGTCTGGTGAGTTGCGGATCGCACTCGAGCGCGGAGGTGTCGGTCGCCGGTGAGCTCATCTCGTTGACTCCCTGCAAGGAGTTCGATCTTGCTGCACCTGCTCGCCGGCTCGCCCCGACAGGTGTTCAGCCGGCGCCAGCTGTCGAACAGGTGGGGACTCCTCCCGACTACCAGGACGCCGCCACGGTCAATGGTTCACGTCGTCGCCTGCCAGAAGCCCTGAGCGCACCCGACCGACCGTGCTGGATCGCCACCGCGGGGCGTCGGCTATCGGGTTCGAACCGTGAGGACGACGTGATCGCCCGGATGTCCGGCGTGGTCGGCGTGGTCGGCGTACCGACGGCGGTTCTGGCTCGACGCGCCCTCAAGATGGAGGGATTCTGGGCCGTCGCCGTCTCGGTGCCGCCCTCCTCGCCGGCACGGCCATCGCCTCGTTCGGGTTGCGCGCCGCCCTGAGCTCGCTACGCTCCTTGCGGCTCCAGCTGCTCGCGGTCACCTTCGGGGCGCTGTTCCTCGCCGGTCTGCTCGCCGTCCTGCTCGGGCGGCTGATGGTGCTCGACGCCCAAGCCGAGCGCAACGTCGTCAGTCGTGCTGGATCGTCGCGATGACCGTCGTCGCGCCGCTCGTCCTCATCGCCCGGCCCGTTGCGGCGAGACGCAAGTCGACTGAATCCACGGTTCGGGCCATCGAGGCCGGGGACCGGACGGTCAGGACAGGATTGCGGCGGCGGGACGAACTCGGTCGCGTCGCCCGGGCGCTCGACGAGCTCACCGAGCGCCTCGAACAACTCGAAGCCGAGCGGACCACGTTCGAGGCCGAGCGCACCGCGATGCTCTCGAGCGTCGGACACGATCTCCGCACCCCGCTCTCGGCCCTGCGCGCCAGCCGAGGCGTTGGTCGATGGCATCGCTCCTGACCCCGATCGGTACCTGCGCGGCGCCATGCAAAGGCGACGTCGAGGATGCTCTCCGTTGGTCGAAGACCTCTTCCTCCTCTCGCGGATCGAGAGCGGCCGGCTCGAACTGGTGCAGGGCCCGGTGGATCTGACCGAACTCGCCGACGAAGCGATCGAGTCCCTGTCCCCATCGCCCGGCCCACGGCATCCAGCTCGAACTCGTGGCCCTGGAACGGGTGAAGGTCATCGGGAACCCCGTCGCGGTCGGGCGGGTCATCCGCAACCTGGATCGACAACGCCATCCGTCACGCACCGATCGGCACCGTCGTCTCGGTCAGCGTCGAGGCCGCCCCCGTCGCCGACGGTCCGGTGCTGCATCGACGCCGGCCCCGGCTTCCGGCGCGGAGTTCGCCGAGCGGGCCTTCGAGCGCTTCAGCCGAGCCGAATTCCAGCCGAACGCGCACGACGGGCGGAGCGGACCTGGCCGCGATCGCCCGCGCAAGTCTGGTCGAGGCGCTCGGGGCCGGATCTGATCGAGTCCTCGCCCGGCGGGCGGGTGGCGTTCGAGCTCCAGCGGGCGTCCTGAGACCCCGCCGAGGTGCCGAATTCCCGCTGCCATCGGACGCTGCCGACGATAGAAGTGTGGGCGAAAACGCATCCCTTCGGCCGCTCGCGACCACCGTCGGCTTGGCGTCCGCCGCCGGTCTCGTCGGTTGTTCCAGACGGCCCCGCCACGTCGGACGGGTCCGATGTCCCCGAGGCGGTCCGCACCGGCTACGAGCTGGCCAGGAACAACGGCTGCTTCGCCTGCCACGGCGAGGGAGGCACCGGTGCCGTCGCGGCCGGCTGGATCGGCCTCTCGCCGGTTCCCAGGTCGAGCTGGAAGACGGCTCGACGGTGACCGCCGACGAGGCCTACTCGCTCGTCGATCACCGATCCGGGCGCAGACGTCACCGCCGACGCACCCGTCTCGATGCCCTCCAACGGGCTGAAGGGAGGCCGAAAGCGCCTGTGAGATCGTGCGCTACATCGAGTCGCTCACCGGCTGAACCTGGCCTGGATTCGTCACACCAAGCTGCGTCCCGGTCCGCAGGCTGCCGCCGATGGTCGCACGATCGACATCCTTGCGCTCCGACCGCCGATTCTTCGGCAGGCACCAGCGCCGGGAACCGCGCCGACCAGCGAGCTGCCGCCTACGCCAAGGCCCGTTGGGCCCGCGCTGGTTCGCTGCTGACTGTCCGATCCACCGGATCCACGCCGATCCGTCGATGTTCGTCGGCGGACTCCGGAGCGCTGTTGCTGCAGGAGTCTGCACCCGCTGGCCATGGCGGGCGTGGCTCGACACAGCGCCTACCGGGACGACCCGTGGGGACGGCTCCAACGCACGGCGGAGTTCCTCGCCGCGACCACCTTCGGAACGTCCGAGCAGGCGACGGCGGCCGTGGCCCGGGTCCAGGCCGTGCACCAGCGGGTTCGCGGTGTGGCCGCCGACGGGCGCGAATACTCGGCCGGCGATCCGCACCTCCTGGAGTGGGTCCACCTCGCCGAGGTCGACAGCTTCCTGTCCTCGTACCGGGCCTTTGGGGCCTCCCCCCTCACCGACGCCGACGCCGACCGGTACGTCGAGGACATGGCGGTCGTCGCAACGGCGCTGGGGGTGACGGATCCTCCGGTGAACGTGGCCGAACTGGCGGCCCGGCTCAAGACGTACCGGCCCGAGTTGCAGAGCACGCCCGAAGCCCGTGACGCCGCTCGGTTCCTCGCGGCGCCACCGATGGAGCTCGGCGCTCGGGCGCCCTACGCGGTACTGCTCGCCGCGGCGATCGGGCTACTGCCGTGGTGGGCCCGCCTCGGACTCCTGCTGCCGCCCGCCACCCCCGTCACCGATCGGGCCGTCGTCCGGCCCCTCGCGACGGCGCTGGTCGAGGTCCTGCGATGGGCGCTCGCCCCGCAGGAGCTGGAGACCGAGCCAGGCCGGAACGACCTGGCCGGCGGCGAAGAGTAGGCCGAGGGCGACCACCAGCCAGCGGGTCGTCGCCGCGCTGGAGGCCAGGTCGGCCCGGGAGCGGATGGTCAGTTCCGTCGCGTCGCCCGCCGTCGTCTGGTACCGGTCGACGAGTTGAGCGACCTCGGCGAGCTGGGTGTCGAGCGCGCCCACGTCCGCCATCAGGGTGACGAGGTCCTGCGACATCGTGTCGCTGGCCGTCGCCAGCTGCTCCAGCCCGGTCGAGAGTTCGGCGAGGTCCGAGCCGAGCGGTGCCAGCGCATCGCCGAGCGACGCGATCGCCTCGTCGAACGGAACGGACGGGTCGTAATCGGGTCCGAACGGCGTGGAAGACAGCAGCCGCAGGGTGTCGTCGATGGTGCCGGCGATGTTCTCGATCGTCGGGAGCGAGGTGTCGATCGTGTCGATGGCCTCGGCGAGCGAACCGCCGGTGAAGTCCGAGGCGTTGCCGAGCACTTGGGAGGCATCACCGAGGGACGACTGCAGCGTGCCCGTCGCTCCCGTGATCGTGACGAGGCCGGACCGAACCGTCTCGACCATCTGGCTCGTCACGTCGAGGGTGTCGGTGACCGTGGCGATGGCCTCGTTGGTGACCCCGAGGCTGTCGTCGACGCTGGTCTCGATCTGGCTCACGAGCCGGCCGCCCAGGGCCGCGGCCACGATCCCGAAGGTGGCGCCGAGCACCGCGACGACCAGCATCACCGCGCCGAGCACGGGGTTGCGCCGCACGGTCACGTCACCGCCCCCATCCGACGCTTCGACGCCAGCACCGACAGCACGAACATCGCTCCACCGTAGATGCCCAGCGCCACGAACAAGCGGGGTTCGACCCGGTTGCCGCGCAGCATCGCGTCGCGCAGCGCTTCCATCGCATACGTCACGGGCAGCACGGCTCCGACCGCCTTGGCCGGCCCGACGCACGCTGGTCGGCTGAGAGGAAGAAGCCGCTGAAGAACAAGCTCGCGGAAAGCGATCATCGTGTACTGCACCGCTTGGGCGTCGGTGCCGGAGATGAGCGATGACGAACCCGAGTCCGACCGAGGCGATGAGCGTCAGCACGATCACCGCCGCGATCGTGGCCGCTCCCCGACGATGGGGCAGATCCATCGCCACGACCACCAGGGCGATCAGCGCGGCGACGCCGCCACCGAGGAACAGATAGGCGAGGTACTTCCCGAGCGCCGCGGGCAGCGCTGACCGGCGCCACCTGGAACACCTGGCAGGGCCCCGTACGAAGGAGAGCGCGCCGAACGCCACCCCGGAACTGCTGCTGGACGACGAGGACGAGGGCTGCGGGAACGTACCAATCGGTCATGCGAGTCGCTCGGGGGACGAGCACGACGTCGGCTTCGAACGGTCGAGCGATGAGCCGGGGGTCGAGCCGGTGACCTGCTCGCGTCGGCCCGTTGGCATCGTGGAGCAGGTCTCGGAACGCCGATGCCCGCGCTTGCGCCACCCCCGAGTCCGTCGGGCCGGCCAGCAGCGAGGCGACGCCGTCTCGATCGTCGATCGCCTCGGAGCCGGCATCCTGCCCGGCCGACACGATGCGAGCGAGCACCACCGTTGATGCTGTCGACGGCGAGCCGCAGGCGAAGACGACGCCGAGCGCTGGATCGGGTCGAGGCGGTGTGGGTGATCGTGATCGATGCGTGTTCGCCGACATGATCTGGTCGACCGGCTGATCGGGAACGGTGACGATCAGATCGACGTCGCCGTTCATCAGGGCTCGTCGGGCGGCGTCGGCATCGTGACTCACGCCCTCGAACTGGACGAAGTCGTCGAGACCGTCGGCGTAGGACTCGATCTGGTCGAGCAGTGGCTGCCTTCCGGGCCGACGAACAGCGTCCGCATCGGCTCGGTCAGTAGCCGTGGAGACCGAACGCCGCCAACACGAGGAACGGGCCGAGGACCATCGTGAGGAGGAGCCGAGGCTGACGGAGCACCTCGGTCGCCTCCTTGCGGGCGAACGCCGCGACCTGCCAAACGGGTTGCAAGGCCCGGTTGACCGTCACGCTCGTGGCTCGGCCGGACTCGCCGCGGAACGGCCTGCGCCCCGGCGGTGCACCAGGTTCGGACAGGCGTCCTTGGAATCCGTCCTCGCCCTCACCTCCGTCGCTCGTGTCGGAGGAGTCTCGTTCGGCTCGCGCTCGCTCCACGACGCGGACGAACGCTTCGTCGAAACCGGGGTCGAACGACTCGACGGAGTCCACGCGGATCTGATGGCGCTCGGCACATTCGGCCACGGCATCACGGATCCCCGGGGACTCGTCGGTCACGAGCACGAGTCCGTCCGCCCCGGAGGAAACCGCTCGACACCGGAGATCGCCCGAGCTCGTCAGCACGGCCCGGCCGACGTAGTCGCGGTTCACCAGCACCTGCGCTCCGCCGGAAGGCCTCGTGCATGGCTCCCGTGGCGGCAGGAACGTGACGACCTCGACCATCGACCATCACGGCGACGAGATCGCACATCGCCGCTTCACCGACGTATTGCGTCGGCACGACGATCGTGCATCCGTCGTCCCGCAACGCCCGGAAGCGGTCCCAGAATCGCTCGCGGCGATCGGGTCGACCCCGGCGGTCGGCTCGTCGAGGAAGAGGAGTTCCGGTTGCGCACGAGCGCGCCGCCAGTCACCCGCTGCTGCATCCCTCCCGAGCAGTCGGCGAACAAGGTGGACCGGCGCCTCCCCGAGCCTGCGAACTCCAGCAGATCGTTCTTCAGCCGCCGACGACGCCCCTCGATGTAAGGCCGAAGAGCGAGGCCACGAACTGCAGGTTCCCCCACACCGTCAGGTCTGGGAACAAGACGGGCAGTTGCGGCATGTAGCCGAACCGCTCGCTCGCGTGAGATGCCCGAAGGCGGACGGCTCGACGCCGAACACCTCAGCGGTTCCCGAGGTCGGCTCCAGGATGCCGGTGAGCATCCGCACGAGCGTGGTCTTCCCGCATCCACTCGGCCCGATCAGTCCGACGATCACCCCACCGGGAATCGAGAGGTCGACGTCCACGACCGCATCGTTCGCCCCGAAACGCTGCCCCAGACCGATCGCCTCGACCATCACACCGTCGGCATCGTGGTCCGCGAGATCGAGCCGGTCGGGCGCGCCGTGGGCGCCAGAGGCGTCCTTCGCGGGGCGGTTCGCATCGGGATCGACGCGAGCCTCGCCCGGTCGGGTGATCTGCGATGTGACGTGGTCAGCGGCGTCGGGCACTGGCGCCCGCTACCCGGCCCACCACCCGTCGAAACGGGGGTGACAGACGCCGGCGCCGTCGACCATGAGCGCCTCGCCCGCCGCGCCGGGTCAGATCAGCTCGAAGTACCGCCGCCGCTCCCAGTCCGTGACGCTGCGGTTGAACGCCTCCCATTCGCTGATGGCGTGGTGCAGCACGTGGTGGTGCACCTGATCGCCGAACGCGGCTCGGGCGAGGCTGCTCGATTCCCATCGGGCGATCGCCTCGGGCATCGTCGACGGGATGCGCACGAGATCGGTGGCGGCGTAGCCGTCGCCGCGGTACGGATCGGGCGGTTCGATGCGCTGCTCGATCCCGTGCAGCCCGGCGGCGATCGTCGCCGCGAAGGCGTGATACGAGTTGGCATCGGCGCCCGGGATGCGATTCTCGACTCGCATGCCCCCATCGTGCCCGACGACCCGGTAGCCGAGCGTCCGGTTGTCCACGTCCCACCCGATGCCGGTCGGCGCCCAACTCCCGGGCTGGAACCGCTTGTAGCTGTTGACCGTCGGAGCGAACATCAAGCTGAATTCCTCGGCCGTGGCGAGCAGGCCACCGAGGAACCAGCGGAACAGCTGGCTCATGTGGTGCGGGTCGTGCTCGTCGGGTCCTGCGGCCATGAGGCTCCGCCCCTCCGGCGAGAACAGGCTGGAGTGGATGTGGCAGGACGAGCCGGCATCGTCGAAATGAGGCTTGGCCATGAACGTGGCCGAACGCCCGTGGCGATGAGCGATCTCCTTCACCGCGGTCTTGAACACCAGGTTGATGTCGGCCATCTCGACCGCGGGCTGAAAGGTCAGGTTCAGCTCGTGCTGGCCCCGACCCGCCTCACCCTTGGAGAACTCCACGGGCAGTCCGGCGCCGCGGAGTTGGCGACGTATCGCGCCGATCACCGCTTCCTCCTTCGTGGTCTGGAGGATGTGGTAGTCCTCGACCCACGGCGAGTTCGGGGTCAGGTCGCGGTAGCCGACGGCGTGGGCCGTGTCGTAGTCCTCCTTGAACAGATAGAACTCGATCTCGCTGCCGAGCATCGGCACGTAGCCGGCCGCACCGGCCCGTTCGACCTGTCGCTGCAGGATGCGACGAGACGAGACCTCGACCGGTGTGCCGCTGTCGACGTCGACCAGATCGACGAGGACCAAGGCGGTGCGGTCGACCCACGGGAGATACCGGATCGTCGACGGATCGACGATCCCGCGCATGTCGCCGTATCCCTGGTCGTAGCTGGCCCAGCGAAACCCGGGAATCGGCTGGTTCTCCAGATCGCAGGCGATCAGGTAGTCGCAGTTCTCGGTCCCGTCGACGGCGACGACGTCGAGATAGAACTCGGCGTCGGCCCGCTTGCCGACGAGCCGGCCGTAGTGATCGCCGAACGCGACCACGACCGTGTCGATCGTTCCGTCCGTCAGATCGGCGGCCAGTTGCTCGGAGGTCACGGTCGTGTGCTTCGCCATCGGCTCGGGCTCCTGTCAGTCCGGTGTGGTGTAGGCCGCGGTGATCCCGCCGTCGATCAACAGACTCTTGCCCCGTCATGAACGACGCAGGCAGAATCGTCGGAGGCGAGGAACAGCGCTCCCTTGGCGATCTCGATCGCCTCGCCGAATCGACCCATCGGTACGTGGACCAGGCGGCGCCGACGCTTGGCCTCGTCGGACAGGAACTGGCGAGCAACGGGGTGAGCACCGGACCGGGACACAGCGGCGTTGCAGCGGATTCCTGGCGGGCGTAGATCACGGCGATCTCGCGAGTCATGGAGAGCACGGCGCCCTTGGAGGCGGTGAAAGGCGACCTGTGTGGCGTCGCCGTTGAGGTGAGCAACGAACGACGACACGCGTTCACGATGCCCTCCGCCCGACTCCAGCATGGCGGGAATGCCGTGCCGGTAGCAGCGCGCCTCACCCCGGTGACGTTCACGTCGAGCACCGTCGACCACGTGTCGTCGCTGGTGTCGACGGGGCCGTCGTCGTCGCCCGGGGAGATGCCGGCGTTGTTGTAGAGCACGTGCAGCCCGCCGAACGTCTCGACGGTGTGGGCCACGGCGTTGGCGACGCTCACGTCGTCGGTGACGTCGATCGACACGTACGAGGCCTCGCCTCCAGCACACGTGATCGCGTCGACGGCCTCGGTCCCGTCGGCGAGATCGGCGATCACCACTGCGGCGCCCTCGACGGCGAACAGCTCGGCGGCGACTCGGCCGAGCCCGCTCGACGCGCCCGTGATCAGGGCCACCTTGCCGTCCAGTCGCCCCCGCGACGCTCGACCCTTCGATTCGGACATCCCGCTCCTCTGATCGTCGCCGAACCGACCGGCCCGGCAAAAGACATGGGAGCAGACACTAAGCGATGCGACGTCGCTTAGCCTGCGCTCGTGGCAGTCCAGCGCATCGTCTCCCCCGTCGACGGCTCGATCTATGCCGAGCGCTCCACGGCTCCCCGATCGGTGATCGAGGGCACCCTGGAACGAGCACGAGTCGCCCGTGCCGAGTGGCGGACGGTGCCGCTCCCCGAGCGGGCCGCTGCCGTCGAACGAACGGTCCAACACCTGGAACGGTCGGCGGATCAGCTCGCGATCGAACTGGCCTGGCAGATGGGCCGACCCGTGGCGCACGGCCCGTTCGAGATCCGGCGCGGGCTGCAGGAACGCGCCCGGCACATGAGCGCCATCGCCGCCGATTCGCTGCGTGATGTCCCGGCACCCGCGCTCGACGGGTTCGACCGCTTCATCCGCTTGGAACCCGTCGGCACCGTGCTCGTGGTGGCGCCGTGGAACTATCCCTACCTGACGGCGGTCAACTCGATCGTTCCTGCCCTGCTGGCCGGGAACACCGTGATCCTGAAGCACGCCGCCCAGACGATGCTCGTCGCCGAACGCTTCACGGACGCCTTCGAGGCTGCGGGTCTCCCGGACGGCGTGTTCCAGGCGATCCACGCGACCCACGACGATGTCGCAGCGATGATCGGTGACGATCGCGTCTCGTTCGTGGTGTTCACCGGATCGGTCGAGGGCGGCCACGCGATCACACGAGCGGCGGCGGGGCGCTTCATCGGCACGGGAACGGAACTCGGCGGCAAGGATCCCTCCTACGTCACCGCCGGCTGCGACCTCGCGTACACGATCGCGGAGAACGTCGACGGTTCGTTCTTCAACGCCGGGCAGTCGTGCTGCGCGATCGAGCGGATCTACGTCGAGGACGCCATCTACGACGACTTCCTCGACGGCTTCGTCGACGCGGCGCGCAGCTACGTGCTCGGCGACCCGACCGATGCGGCGACGACGCTCGGGCCGATGGTGTCGGCATCGGCTGCGGACTTCGTCCGGGGCCAGATCGCCGACGCCGTCGCGGCGGGCGCACGAGTCCTCGTCGACGGGGCCCGGTTCGATGGGGCCAGGCCCGGCACTGCGTATCTCGGTCCCACGGTCCTCGTCGACGTCGACCACTCGATGCGGGTCATGACCGAGGAGTCGTTCGGACCCGTGATCGGGATCATGCGGGTGTCGAGCGACGGGGAGGCGATCGACCTGATGAACGACTCGGCGTACGGGCTCACGGCGAGCATCTGGACCAACGACGAGGAACGAGCCCTCCGTGTCGGCGAACGGGTCGAGACCGGCACGTGGTACATGAACCGCTGCGACTACGTGGATCCGGCGCTGGCATGGACTGGGGTCAAGGACACCGGACGCGGGGTCGCCCTGTCGCCCCTCGGCTTCGCGTCGTTCACGCGACCCAAGTCGTTCCACCTGAAGCTCCGCACGAGTTGAACCGTCGGAGCGGCTCCTCGGTCAGCGGCCGTGACGCGGCGGGGACGTCGATTCGAGCAACGACGCGGCCTCCCGGAAGTCGGCGGCCTCGAGCGTCGTGAGCGTCAACTTGTCGAGCGGGGTCCCCGCGCCGGCGAGCCGCAGGGCATGCCGATTGATCGCCTGCTCGAACAGGGTCCGGGCATACCGCCCATTGCCGAAGTGATCGTCACGCACGGCTCGTTCGAAGATCCCGGCGAGTTCCCGATGGGCGGCGTCCGCGATCCGATACTCGGCGTCGGCGGCCAACTTGTCGGTGATCTGCACCAACTCCTCGGTCGAGTAATCCGGGAAGGGGATCTCCCGGGAGAAGCGGGACTTGAGGCCCGGGTTCGACCGGAGGAAGGCGTGCATCAACTTGGGATAACCGGCCACGATGACGACGAGTCGATCGCGGTGGTCCTCCATCCGCTTGATCAACGTCTCGATCGCCTCGGCCCCGAAGTCGTTGGATCCGGCCATGCCCGGGGGCGCGAGCGCGTAGGCCTCGTCGATGAACAGCACGCCGTCGAGGGCCCGCTTCACCGCCCGGTTCGTCTTGGTGGCGGTGTGCCCGACGAACTGTCCGACGAGGCCGGCCCGGTCCACCTCCACGAGGTGGCCCTTCTTCAACAGGCCGATGGATCCGTACATCTCGGCCAGCAGTCGGGCCATCGTCGTCTTGCCGGTGCCGGGGTTGCCGAGGAACACCAGGTGCTGGCTGGTCGGGACGTCGGCCAGGCCGTGGGCCCGGCGTTGCTGCTGGACCTGCAGGAAGGCGATCAGGGTCCGGATCTGCTCCTTGACCGAGTCCATCCCGACGAGGGCGTCGAGGTCGGCCTGGATCTGCTCGAGGGGGCGGGGCGGCTTGAGCCCGGGGATCGACGGGAGGCTGGCGCCGGAATTGGTCCCCGAGCCTGCGATCGGCGGTCTGACGGACGCGCCTGCCCACCTTGCGCAGCTTGTCGCGGATCTCCTGCGGGCGGGGGGGCCATGGAGGCGACGTTATCGGCGCTGGTCCGAGCGGACCGGCTCGTCAGCCAGGAGGACGACTCATCCCGCCAGACCATGGTCCTGGCACGAAGTCCCGGATGGCGTCGGCCACGAGGCTCGCCTGATCCTCCTCGTGCATGTTGTGTCCGCCACCTGGGATGACGACCATCCGGGCGTCCGGCATCTTGCGTTCCAGGTAGGTCCCCGACCCCTGGTACTCGGGCCGGTCGTCGCCACCGGCGAGCACGAGTGTCGGGACGTCCATCTCCGGGAGCCGATCCATCACGACCGAGTCGTGTTGGAGGTTCATCTCGGTGACCTGAACCGGCACGCCGAAGCGGTGAGCGTTGCGACGGGACCGCTCGTTCCAACCCTCTCGCTTCTCCGAGTCCCGGAATCCCGGCCCGGTGTTCTCCACCACGATGCCGGCCAGCCGCCCCGGTCGTGTCGCGGCGTAGGCGAGCGTGAGGTACCCGCCGAGCGAGTGGCCGATCATCACCGGACGCTGTGGCAGTCCGTCGAGCAGCTCGTCGAACTCGGCGAGCATCCGGTCTCGCGTGTACTCCGAGGGATCATCCGGCACCGGTGACTCACCGTGGCCGAGGAGATCGAGGGCGATCACCGTGAACTCGTCGTCGAGCAGCGGCCGCACGACGTCCCACGCCGTTGCCGAGGTGCCCAGCCCGTGGACGAACACGAGCGGGAGACCGGTTCCGCTGACGACCTGGTGCAGACGCATCGGGTCAACGTAGCGCCCGGGTCGGACCGGGGCCCGGGTCGAGAACCCTCAGCGGGGAAGTCGTGGCGGGACCCGCTTCACGAGCAGGGCCACGTCGTCATGGGCATCGATCCCGGTCAGGAGATCGGTGAGGAGCCCGTCGGCGAGATCGTCGATCGACTCGTCGAACCGGTTCCGAACCGCGGCGCGCAGGCGTTCGAAGCCCTGATCCAGCACCTCGCCTCGCCGTTCGACCAGACCGTCGGTGTAGAGCACCACGACGTCACCTGGCTCGACGTCGACCTCGGCCTCGCCACGCTCGTTGTCCGGCAGCGTCGCCAGCTGGGCGCTGCGTCCGCCCTCGAGGAACATCGAGTCGGCCTGCCGAACGAGCAGCGGCGGGGGGTGGCCGGCGGCCGCATAGGTGAGCCGACGATGTTCGATGTCCGCAACCACGCACACGACGGTGGCACCGGCCCCGCCCGGAGTGACCCGAGCGAAGTCGTCGAGCGATCGCAGCATCTCGGCGGGGCTGCGCCCGCCGAGGAGCAACGCCCGGCTGGCGCTGCGCAGCTGGCCCATCGCCGCCGCCGCGTCCAGGCCGTGGCCGACGACGTCGCCGATCACGAGCGCCCGGCGGCCATCGCCCAATTGGATGACGTCGTACCAGTCCCCGCCGACCGACAGCGTGCCCTCCGCCGGCTCGTAGCGGGCGGCGACCGTGGCGAAGTTGGCCGCCGGGGCGAGCATCGCCGATTGGAGGGTCTCGCTGATCCGTCGGGCCTCGCCGAGTTCTCGGGCTCGGACGACCGCCGATTCGAGCGAGGTCGCCACGGTGTCGGCGAGCAACTGCAGGTACGAGCGGTACTGGTCGTCGAAGGGACGCGTGGGGTTCAACTCGAAGCGGATGATGCCGGCGATCCCCTCGCGCTCCGCGATCGGCACGGCGTACGACGTGGCGAACCTCGACGTGGACAACACCACGGAGCGATGGTCGCGCAGGGCGCCCCGGAGTTCGTCGACATCGGACGGGCGGAGCAGCACCCGGCCGAGGATGCGGCGGCTGGACGCGATCAGCGGCAACTCGTCGCCGGCTTGGAGATGGAGGTCGATGTGGGGCACGTCGTCCTGATGAGGTGCGAGTGCGGCCACCGCGCCGATGCAGACGTCGG
This sequence comes from Ilumatobacteraceae bacterium, assembly GCA_041394645.1. Taxonomy (GTDB): domain Bacteria; phylum Actinomycetota; class Acidimicrobiia; order Acidimicrobiales; family Ilumatobacteraceae; genus JAWKHV01. The sequence continues at coordinate 48,397 of JAWKHV010000028.1, forward strand.
TGACCGACGTCGTCTCGACGAGCACCGTCTGCAGGTCGATCACCGACGCCAGCCGGCGAGCGTTCACGATCTGCTCGGTGGTCTCGGTGACGGTGTCGAGCACGCCACCGATGCTGCCCGCACCGTCGAACAGCGGGCTGTAGGAGTACGTGAAGAAGCACTCCTCCAGGAAGCCGTTCCGGTCGAGCAGGAGGCGCTGATGCTCGTCCCAGGTCGGTTCGCCCGTCGTGAGCACCCGTTGGAACAGCG
>JAWKHV010000029.1:0-46577 GCA_041394645.1 Ilumatobacteraceae bacterium
AGGCGTGCGGGTGCGGTGGATTCTCGTACGTCGGCTCGTTCAACTACGTCAACGACGACGAGCCGACCCGGAGCAGTGCGTACTACCGCCCCGGCTTCGTCTTCCAGCAAGGCGTCGGTGACTCGCCCAAGACGGTGGCCGAGGCCGCGGCCCACGAGATCGGCCACACGCTCGGCCTCAAGCACGACGAGGACGGGTTCGGTGCGTACGGCGGGCACGGTGACTGGGCGCCGATCATGGGCACCGGGTACACCAAGCCGGTGACGCAGTGGAGCCGGGGCGAGTTCGCCGGCTCGACCGACGAGAGCAAGGCCGACGATCTCGTGGTCATGCAGCAACACGGTGCGCAGCTCCTCGCCGACGATCACCCCGACACGTTGAGTGCCGGGACGCCAATCGAGGTCGGCACCCGGGTGCCCGGCATCATCCAGACGGCCGACGACGTCGACGTGTTCCGCTTCGACACCGAGGGCGGTCCCGTGCTCGTGAGCGTCGAGCCCTCCTCCATCAGCCCGGACCTCGACGCCTCGCTCGAGGTGTACGACACGTCGGGCAACCTCCTCGCCGACGTCGATCCGCCGTCGGTGATGTCGTCGGAGGACCACGCCGAAGGCCTGGATGCGTGGGTGCGGCTCGACCTGGCCGCGGGCACCTACGTCGTGCGCGTCGACGGCGTCGGTTCGGGCGACCCGGCGAGCGACGGGTACTCGGACTACGCCAGCCTCGGGCGCTACGAGGTGGTCGTGTTCGAGCAGTCCCGCTCGGCCAATCGTCCGCCCACCGCGGTGTCCGCGGCGTCGGCCGTGTCCGGGACCGCACCCTTCGCGGTCACGTTCAGCGACGCCGGCACGGCCGATCCCGACGGTGTCGTGGTCGCCATCTCCTGGGACTTCGGGGACGGAACGGTCGCCGACCAGCCGGCGCCGACCCACGTGTTCGAGACGCCGGGTCGCTACGTCGTGACCCACACGGTCACCGACGACCTGGGCGCCTCCACGTCGTCTCGCGTGGAGCTCACCGTGCGGCCGGCGATCACGCGGGTCGAGTCGCTGGTGCTCCACGTCGACGACGTCGGTGATGCCGGCGATGAGGCGGCCACGGCGGTCGCCGCGCTGCGCGATCCGTCCGGGCGGCCGTTGCGCCGGGCCCTCGTGCTCGGCGTCTGGTCGGGCGCGGACCGCCGTTGGGTGCTCGGGCTGACCGACGATCAGGGAGTCGTGCGCTTCGACTCGGTGCGCGGTGCGCCCGGTGCGGAGTATCGCTTCACCGTCGCCTGGGCCGGCTCCGGCGCCGGTTCCCGCACCGGGTCCGAGACCGGTGGGCTCGAAGCATCTCCCGGCTGGACGCCATCGTCGGGAGCTTCGGCCGCGGTCGGGGCGAACGGGGTCCGGTTCTGGGTGTCGTCCTCGACGAGCTGACCCTCGGCCCGACGCCACTGTTACGGTGGCCTGGTGCAGCCGTCCTGGCAACCGGATCCGACCGGCCGTCACGACTACCGCTGGTGGGACGGCGTCGAGTGGACGGCCCGAGTCAGCACCCGGGGCTCGGTCGCCGACGATCCGCTGCCCCAGGGAACCTCGTTCGCCACCCCCAAGCCCGGCCCCCGTCGGATGGGGTGGGTGGTGCCCACCGCCCTCGTCGCAGTGTTGGCCGTCGTGTCGTTCTGGGTGTACCGAGCGGTGCGGAACCCGGTCGGTCACGGGCTCGGCGTCCACGGGATCGAGTTCTCCGACAGCAGGCTCGACGCCGTCGATCTGCGGCTCGACGCCGGTCGAGCGGCCCGGATCCGGGTCGAACCGGCCGACGGGATCGACGTGCGGATCGCGGTGGCGGTGGACGACGACACGGCGACCGCCATCGCCGAGGTCTTGATCGATCGCTACCCCGACGAGCTGCCCACGGTGCTCGGCCGAGCGCGTGACGACCGCACCCCCCTCACGGTCGACGACGTCCGGGCCGCGTTCTTCGTGGCGGTCGCCGACGTGTTCGGCGAGGATCTCGCGGCCGACGAGCGGGCGCGACCCTGGGTGCTCGTCGAAGCGGACGCCGCGGGCGCAGGCGGCTTCGAGGCCACCTGGTTCCTCTCGGACATCGACGCCGACTATCGGATCCTCGCCGGCATCACCCCGGCGTCGACCGCGGTGGCGAGCGGAGACCGCCGGGCGCGAGTCCTGATCGAGGAGTTCGACGAGCCGTATCCGGGCGACCGCATCTACGACCCGGCCTGGTTCGAGGCCCGGACGTTCTTCGATGATCCGGCGTTCTTCGAGGCCGACGGCGCCTACGCCGAGGTGTCGGCCGACACCGAATCGCTCACCAGCGAGCCGGTGAGCACTCGGTCGTCGGACGGGGCGACGACCGAGCCCGGCTGATCCCCCTTCGTTCGCGGGTCCAGCCGGTTCCAGACCACGAACGCCACCGCGACGTAGATCCAGGCCAGCACGATGTCGGTCAGGTAGTGCTCGCCTCCTGCCACCAGGGTGAAGGCCATGAACAGGGGGTAGGCGGCGAGCAGCGGGCGGGCCCACGGGCGCACACTGCGCCAGAAGAACACCGCCGTGATGGCAGCGAAGGCAGCGTGGAGCGACGGCAGCGCCGCGACCACGTTCACGGTTCGGTTCCCGAAGTCGAACACCGACTGGGCGACGTGGAGACCGAGGCGGCTCCAGCCCGCGTCGCGGCCCGCTCGACCGGCGGCAGCACGCCGTCGCGCCGCCATCCAGGGCGGGGCCACCGGCACCAGGGTGTAGGTGATCAGCCCCAACCCCACGACGGTGAAGAACCGGTCCCTCCAGGCCGCGAAGCGGTCGCGGTTGCGGACCCACAGCACCGCGGGGATCACGAACGGGGCGACGAAGTGCGAGGTGTACACCAGCGCCATCGGGACCTCCCACCAGGCCACGGGGCCGTCGAATCCACCGAGCCAGCGTTGGAGGACGACCGTCGGGACGTGGCCCAGGCCGAGGATCCGGTCCAGATCGATCGGCAGCCGGACCTGCACCGGCATCCCCAGGTCGTCGGCGGCACCGCGGGTGAAGTCGTAGGCGGTGAGGGCCAGGCCATAGGGGAGCCAGTCCCGGAGCACCGCGACCGGGCCGCCGCCGCGACGACCGATCGTGGCGATGGCCGCCGCGCCCATCAGCCAGGCCAGCAGGATCGGGCGCTCGAACGGGATCCCCCAGGATCGGACCGCGACGACGAAGACCAGGCCGTAGAGGACCAGACCGAGCCATCGGAGACGATCGCGAGGGGGGAGCGGGACGGGCGAATGCACGGTGAATCGCACGTTACCCAGGGGTGGACGGCGGCAGGCCTCGGCCCGGTTGTGCCCGATGCCCCAGAAGATCCCGGAGCAGCTTGGTGAAACCGACGAGACGCCGATAGAGTCTCCTACTCGTGCGTTTCGGCCAGCTGGAACCCTCCAGCTGACCGGTCAGGACTCACTCGAACCGACGTCCGTGTGCGCCTTCGGCTTGCTGAGGGGACCTCACGGCAACAATTGATCGCGATGCTCCGCAGTGCCCAGGCACTGACGGAGCATCTGCGTGAGAGGACAGCTCTCGGGCGCGGTCCCGAGCCGAAAGACAGAGGCAGCCGATATGGCGACGAAAGCGATCGTCGGCGAAAAAGTAGGAATGACGCAGGTCTGGGGCGAGGGAAACGAAATCATCCCCGTCACGGTCCTTCGCGTTCAGCCGGCCCGGATCGTTCAGGTGAAGACCTCAGAGCGAGACGGATACTCCGCAGTCCAGGTCACCTACGGCCAGAAGGACGCGAAGAAGTTGAACAAGCCCGAAGCGGGTCACTACGCGAAAGCGGGTGTCCAGCCGGGCAAGCGACTGCTCGAGCTCCGGCTCGACTCCGTCGACGGCATCGAGGTGGGTCAAGAGATCACCGTCGAGACCTTGGCTGCGGGTGAACGGGTCGACGTGACCGCGGTCAGCCGAGGCAAGGGCTTCGCCGGCACCATGAAGCGCCACAACTTCTCCGGTCAGGGCGCGAGCCACGGTAACCACAAGCACCACCGTGCGCCTGGTGCCATTGGTTCGTGTGCCTTCCCGGCTCGAGTCTTCAAGGGACTCAAGATGTCCGGCCACATGGGTCACGAGCAGGTCACCACCCAGAACCTGGTGGTGGTGCGAGCCGACGTCGAGCAGAACCTGCTCCTCGTCAAGGGTTCGGTGCCCGGTCCCAACGGTGGCGTCGTGATCGTCCGCAATGCGGCCAAGGCGAAGGGCGGCAACCGATGAGCACCCTCACGATGAAGAACGCCGTCGGCGCCGATGCCGGTTCGGTCGAGCTCGCCGAGCACTTCTTCGGCATCCAGCCCAACGTCCCGGTCATGCACCAGGTCGTGACGGCTCAGCTCGCCCACCGTCGGGCCGGTACCCAGAGCACCAAGACCCGGGCCGAGGTGGCCGGTGGCGGTGCCAAGCCGTTCAAGCAGAAGGGCACCGGCAACGCCCGTCAGGGCTCGATCCGGGCGCCGCACTACAGCGGCGGCGGTGTCGCCCTCGGACCCAAGCCCCGCAAGTACTCCCAGAAGACCCCCAAGAAGATGATCAACCTCGCCCTGCGCTCGGCCCTGTCCGACCGGGCCGCCGAGGGCAAGGTCGTGGTGGTCGACTCCTGGAACTTCGACGCTCCGTCCACCAAGGCGGCGGTCAGTGCCCTGGCGGCGCTCGGCATCGAGGGCAAGGCCCTCGTCGTGCTGCAGCGCGACGACCTCGCCGCCATCAAGTCGTTCCGCAACCTCCCCGATGTCCAGATCATCGGAGTCGGTGAGCTGAACGCCTACGACGTGTTGTGCAACGACGTCGTCGTGTTCACGCAGGCCACCCTCCCGGGTGCCGCGAGCGAAGGCGAGCAGTGAGATGAAGGATCCCCGCGACATCATCCTCTCCCCGGTCGTCTCCGAGAAGAGCTACGACCTCATCGAGCAGGGCGTCTACACCTTCAAGGTCGACCCCCGGGCCTCCAAGCCCGAGATCCACGACGCCGTCGAGGCGATCTGGGGGGTCACCGTGCTCAAGGTCAACACCCTCAACCGCAAGGGCAAGGCGACCCGGGCCCGGCGCACGAACAAGGTCGGCAAGAAGCCCGACACCAAGCGCGCCATCGTGACCCTGGCCCCTGGCAACGAGATCCCCCTGTTCGAGAGCTGAGACGAACATGCCCCTTCGCAAGCGCAAGCCCACCAGCGCCGGTCGCCGGTTCCAGACCGTCTCCGACTTCTCGGAGATCACCAAGACCACGCCGGAAAAGACCCTCGTCCGTCCGTTGCCCAAGAAGGCCGGCCGGAACGCCTACGGTCGCATCACCTCCCGCCACCAGGGCGGAGGCCACAAGCGTCAGTACCGGATCATCGACTTCAAGCGGGTCAAGGACGACATGCCCGCCAAGGTCGCCGCGATCGAGTACGACCCCAACCGCACCTGCCGCATCGCGTTGCTCCACTACGAAGACGGTTCCAAGGCGTACATCCTCGCTGCCAGGAACCTGAAGGTCGGCGACAAGGTGTCGAGCGGCCAGCACGCCGACATCAAGCCGGGCTGTGCCCTGCCGATGCGGTACATCCCGGTCGGTACGACCATCCACAACGTGGAGCTCCGGCCCGGTCAGGGCGGCAAGATCGCCCGCTCCGCCGGCATGAGCGTCCAGCTCGTGGCCAAGGAAGGCGAGTACGCCACCTTGCGCATGCCGTCCACCGAGATGCGTCGTGTGCCGATCGACTGCCGCGCCACCGTCGGCGAGGTCGGCAACAGCGAGCACGAGCTCATGAAGGTCGGCAAGGCCGGCCGCAACCGCTGGAAGGGCGTTCGCCCGCAGTCCCGCGGCGTCGTGATGAACCCGGTCGACCACCCCCACGGCGGTGGTGAGGGCCGGACCTCGGGTGGTCGCCACCCGGTGTCTCCCTGGGGCAAGCCCGAGGGTCGTACCCGCAGCAAGAAGAAGCCGTCCCAGCAGCTCATCGTTCGCCGGCGTCGTTCCGGCAAGGGCCGGAGGTAATCCCCATGTCGCGCAGCCTCAAGAAGGGCCCGTTCGTCGACGACCATCTGTTGAAGAAGGTCGATGCAATGAACGCGGCCGGCGAACGCAAGGTCATCAAGACCTGGTCTCGCCGCTCCACCATCATCCCCGACATGGTCGGGCACACCATCGCCGTCCACGACGGCCGCAAGCACGTCCCGGTCTACGTGACCGAGTCGATGGTCGGCCACAAGCTCGGTGAGTTCTCCCCCACGCGGACGTTCAAGTTCCACGCTGGGCAGGAGAAGGGCGCGAAGGGCCGCCGCTGATGATTGGTCCCAAGCGCAACGAAGGCGCCACCATGATCGGTGAGCGCACTGGCACCAAGGCCTCGGCCCGGTACGTCCGTTCCTCGGCGTACAAGGCCCGCGAGGTGCTCAACTTGATCCGTGGCAAGGAAGTCGCCCTCGCGGACGAGATCCTGCAGCTGACCGAGCGCAGCATCGCCACCGACGTCCGCAAGGTACTGGCCTCGGCCGTCGCCAACGCCGTCAACAACGACGAACTCGACGCCGACGAATTGTACGTGCGGGCCTGTTTCGCCGATGAGGGTCCGACCCTGCGTCGCTTCAGCCCCCGGGCCCGTGGCCGCGCCACCCGCATCCGCAAGCGCACGTGCCACATCACCATCGTGGTCGACACCTTGACCGACGAGATGCAGGCCCGTCGCCAGGCTCGCGAGAACGCTCGTGGCGCCGGCGGACGCACCCCGTCCAACGCGGCGGCCGCCCGCCGGGCTCGTGTCCAGCGCAGCCGTGAGGCTCGCGCCGCCGACGCCGACGAGACCAGCACCGAGGCGACCAGCGCCGAGGCGACCAGCACCGACACGACCGACACCGACGTGGTGGACGCCGAGATCACGGGCGCCGCCGAGGCGACCGAGGCCACCTCGAGCGCTCCGTACGGCGAGGGTTCGGCCGAGGTGCTCGCCGATGGTTCGCAGCCCGAGGGCTTCCCCATCAAGGGCAACGCGGACTCGATGATCTACCACACCCCCGACAGCCCGCACTACGAGCGGACGGTCCCCGAAGTGTGGTTCGCCACCGAGGAAGCGGCCCAGGCCGCCGGGTTCTCGGCGCCGAAGTCCCAGCAGACCGACGACAGCACCGACGAGACCGAGGGAGAGTCCTGATGGGTCAGAAGGTCAATCCCTACGGCTTCCGCCTCGGTGTCACCACCGACTGGAAGAGCCGCTGGTTCAGCGATCGCGACTACAAGGAGTACCTCACCGAGGACTGGAAGATCCGTGAGTACATCATGGGTCTCCTCCCCGATGCGGCCATCTCCCGGATCGAGATCGAGCGCACCCGTGACAAGCTGCGCGTCGACGTCCACACGGCCCGTCCGGGCATCGTGATCGGTCGTCGGGGCGCCAAGGCCGACGAACTGCGCCGGGCTCACCGAGATCACCGGCAACAACCGGGTCCAGCTCAACATCGTCGAGATCAAGACCCCCGAGCTCGACGCGGCCCTCATCGCCCAGGGCGTGGCCGACCAGCTGGTCAACCGCATCGCCTTCCGCCGGGCCATGAAGCGCGCCGTGCAGAACGCCCAGAAGGCCGGCGCGCTCGGCATCCGGGTCCAGTGCTCGGGTCGTCTCGGCGGCGCCGAGATGAGCCGCACCGAGTGGTACCGCGAGGGTCGCGGCCGCTGCACACCCTGCGGGCCGACATCGACTACGGCTTCCGTGAGGCTCGCACCTCCTCGGGCCGGGTCGGCGTGAAGGTGTGGATCTACAAGGGCGACATCCTGCCCTACAAGCCTCAGAACGAGGAGAAGGTCCTTCGCGAGGCCGCCATGGCCGTCGGCGAGGCCGCCGGTCTCGGTGGTCAGCCGCGCAAGGTCGTCTCGTCCGGCAGCCGCAAGCCCGGCGCCCCGGCCACCGAGGCCGAGCCGGCCCCGCAGCCGCTCGTGAAGGAGGCCGACCCCGACATCGAGAAGCTTCTCGCCGAAGAAGAAGAGATCGAGCGTCGGATCCACGAGAGCCACGAGACGCCGCACTTTCGCGGCAACGAGGACTGATCCGCCATGTTGATGCCCCGCAAGGTCAAGCACCGCAAGGTCAACCGAGGTCGCACCAAGGGTCTGTCCAAGGGCGGACACGAGGTCACCTTCGGTGAATTCGGAATCCAGGCCCTCGAGCCGGGCTGGCTCACCGCTCGTCAGATCGAGGCCGCTCGTATCGCCATGACCCGCCACATCAAGCGTGGCGGCAAGGTGTGGATCAACATCTTCCCGGACAAGCCGGTCACGAAGAAGCCGGCCGAGACCCGCATGGGTTCCGGCAAGGGCAACCCGGAGTACTGGGTGGCCGTCGTGAAGCCCGGTCGTGTGCTGTTCGAGCTGTCGTACCCGAATCCGGAGATCGCCAAGGCCGCGTTGGAGCGCGCCGTGCAGAAGCTCCCGATCAAGGCCCGCGTGATCTCGCGGGCGGAAGGGGTCTGAGGTGGCGAAGTCGACACAGGAACTCGCCGAGCTCGAACTCGGCGCCCTCATCGAGGAGCTGCGCGATGCGAAGCAAGAAGCGCTGAACCTGCGCTTCCGCAACGCCACCGGCCAGCTCGAGAACGTCGCAGCGATCACGGCTTCCCGCCGGCAGATCGCTCGCATCAACACGCTGATCCGCCAGAAGGAAATCGCGGCGGCCGAGCGTGCAGAGAGTGGGAAGTGATGGCTGAGGAAACCACTGCAACTGCCGAGCGCGCCGCTCGCAAGGTGCGCGAAGGCATCGTCGTGTCCAACAGCATGGACAAGACCGCTGTCGTCGCCGTCACCGACCGCGTGCGCCACCCGAAGTACGCCAAGTTCGTGCTTCGCACCACCAAGCTCTACGCCCACGACGAGGCCAACGACGTCAACGTCGGCGACCGCGTCCGGGTCATGGAGACCCGCCCGATGTCGAAGCAGAAGCGCTGGCGGGTCACGGAAGTCCTGGAGCGTGCCAAATGATCCAGCAGGAGTCGCGCCTCCGGGTCGCCGACAACAGCGGCGCCAAGGAAGTGCTCGTGATCAAGGTCCTCGGTGGCACCCGCCGCCGGTACGCCTCGATCGGCGACATCTTCGTCGCCACCGTCAAAGACGCCATCCCGAACGCTGCGGTGAAGAAGGGTGACGTCGTCAAGTGCGTCGTCGTTCGCACCAAGAAGGAAAAGCGTCGGCCGGACGGGAGCTACATCCGGTTCGACGAGAACGCTGCGGTCCTGATCAAAGACGATCAGACGCCGCGCGGCACGCGCATCTTCGGGCCCGTCGGGCGCGAACTGCGTGACAAGAAGTTCATGCGCATCGTGTCGCTCGCTCCGGAGGTGATCTGACCATGAAGCTCCGCAAGGGAGATCCGGTGGTCGTCATCGCCGGCAAGGACAAGGGACACGAGGGCGAGATCGCCCAGGTGCTCCCGTCCAAGAACAAAGTCGTCGTGCACGGCGCCAACACCGCGAAGAAGCACCAGAAGCCGACGTCGGCCAACCAGCAGGGCGGCATCATCGACATCGACAAGCCGATCGACGCCTCGAACGTGATGTACCTGCACAAGGGCAAGCCGACTCGTGTCGGCTATCGCATCGAGGAAGACGGCACCAAGGTGCGCATCGCCAAGAGCACCGGTGAGGTGATCAAGTGAGCACCCAGACCGTCGCCGTTCCGCGGCTCAAGCAGCAGTACAACGACGAGATCCGCCACGCGCTGAAGGACCAGCTCGGCATCGCCAACGTGATGCAGGTCCCCAAGCTCGACAAGATCGTCATCAACATGGGTGTCGGTCGGGCCACGCAGCAGCCGTCGCTGCTCGAGGGCGCCGTCCGTGACCTCACCCTCATCGCCGGCCAGAAGCCGGTGGTCACCAAGGCCACCAAGTCGATCGCAGCGTTCAAGCTGCGTGAGGGTCAGGCCATCGGCTGCAAGGTGACCCTTCGTGGCGACCGGATGTGGGAGTTCCTCGATCGCTTGATCGCGGTGGCCATCCCTCGAATCCGAGACTTCCGTGGTCTTCCCGCCCACTCGTGGGACGGACGCGGCAACTACACCTTCGGTGTGACCGAGCAGACGATCTTCCCGGAGATCGAATACGACAAGGTCGACAACGTTCGCGGCATGGACATCACCTTCGTGACGACCGCCGCCGACGACGCAGGTGGCAAGGCATTGCTCGACGCCTATGGATTCCCCTTCAAGAAGGGTGAAGACGGCAGCGACCTGACGCCTCGCAAGAAGCGCCGGGGCCCCGCTCGCGGTCCCAAGGGCAGGCCGGTCTCCGGCAAGAAGAAGAAGTGATCGAGAAGGGGCTGTAAGAGATGGCCAAGAAAGCGCTGATCAACAAAGCGCAGGCGAAGCCCAAGTACAAGGTGCGCGCCTATACCCGGTGCCGCCGTTGTGGGCGGTCCCGCTCGGTGTTCCGCAAGTTCGGTCTCTGCCGTGTGTGCCTGCGCGAGCTGGTGCACGCCGGCGAGGTCCCGGGCGTGACCAAGGCGAGCTGGTGAGGGGAAACGATGCTGACTGATCCCATCGCCGACATGTTGACCCGCATCCGCAACGCCAACGTTGCGATGCACGACGAGGTCGTCATGCCGTCGTCCAAGCAAAAGGTCGCCCTGGCCAAGATCCTCCTCGAGGAGGGCTACATCGACGGGTTCGATGTCGCCGACTCCAAGCGGGGGCCGGGCCAGGTGCTCACCGTCAAGATGAAGTACTCGCCGGAGCGGGCTCGCACGATCGCCGGTCTCCGGCGCATCTCCAAGCCCGGCCTGCGCGTGTACCGCAGCTCCAAGTCCGTCCCCCGTGTGTTGGGTGGCCTCGGTGTTGCCGTTCTGTCCACCAGCCAGGGGCTGATGACCGACCGCGAGGCGCGCAAGCGCAACGTGGGCGGCGAAGTCCTCTGCGAAGTCTGGTGACGAGGGAGAACCGTCATGTCTCGTATCGGTAAGCGACCGATCGTCGTCCCCAGTGGCGTCGACGTCGCCATCACCGCCGGCACCGTCACGGTGAAGGGCCCCAAGGGCACCTTGAGCCGTGACGTCCCCGGCGAGATCGCTGTGCGCAGCGAGGGGGACACCCTCCTCGTGGAGCGGCCCAACGACGAGCGGGAGAACCGCTCGCTGCATGGCCTCACCCGCACGCTCGTCGCCAACATGGTCACCGGCGTGACCGACGGCTTCACCAAGGAACTCGACATCGTCGGCGTGGGGTACCGCGCCGAGGCCCAGGGTGCCGACGGTCTGAAGCTCGCCTTGGGCTTCAGCCACCCCGTCGTGGTGAAGGCGCCCGAAGGCGTGACGTTCGAGGTGCCGGCCCCGACCAAGATCATCGTCCGGGGAATCGACAAGGAGAAGGTCGGCCAGGTGGCCGCCAACATCCGCTCGATCCGTAAGCCCGAGCCGTACAAGGGCAAGGGTGTCCGCTACACCGGCGAGCGCGTGCTGCGCAAGGCCGGCAAGGCAGGAAAGAAGTAGTCATGACTTCGATGTCGCAGACTCGCCGCGAGGCGCGCATCCGCCGCCACCGCAGCGTCCGCAAGCGCGTGCACGGCACGGCGCAGCGGCCTCGCCTGGCCATCTTCCGCTCGAACAAGCACCTGACCATGCAGGTCATCGACGACGACGCCGGGCGCACCCTCGCTGCGGTGTCCACCGTCGAGGCCGACCTCAAGTCGGGCAGCACCGGTTCGATCGAGGGCGCCAAGAAGGCCGGCCAGCTCATCGCCGAGCGGGCCAAGGCCGCCGGGGTCACCGAGGTCGTCTTCGACCGGGGTGGGTTCCTCTATCACGGCCGTATCGCTGCTGCTGCCGACGCTGCTCGGGAAGCAGGTTTGGAGTTCTGATGTCCACGATCGACCATGCCAACCTGCGCGAGTCGCGGGTCATCACCATCAACCGAGTCGCCAAGGTCGTCCAGGGTGGCCGCCGGTTCTCGTTCACCGCGCTCGTGGTGATCGGCGACGGCAACGGCCACGTCGGCCTGGGCTACGGCAAGGCCAAGGAGGTGCCCCTCGCCATCCAGAAGGGCACCGAAGAGGCCAAGAAGAACCTCTTCGCCGTTCCGCTGGCCGGCTCGACCATCACCCACCCCGTCATGGGGATCATGGGTGCAGGCCGGGTCCTGCTGAAGCCGGCTGCTCCCGGTACCGGTGTCATCGCCGGTGGCGCCGCCCGCCAGATCCTGGAAGAGGCCGGCATCCACGACGTGCTCGCCAAGTCGCTCGGCTCGTCCAACCACATCAACGTGGCCCGGGCGACCATCGAGGGGCTCAAGGCGCTGCAGCGACCCGACGAGGTCGCCAAGCGCCGTGGCCTTCCCGCCGACACCTTCGTGCCCAAGGGCATGCTGCGTGCCTACGAGGAGCGTCAGAAAGAGATCGCCGCTGGGGAGATCCACTGATGAGCCAGATCAAGGTCACTCAGATCAAGTCCCAGATCGCCGCCAAGCCCAAGACGAAGGGCTCCATGCGGGCCCTCGGGCTGCGCAAGATCGGCGACACCAACGTCCTGCCCGACCGTCCCGAGATCCGCGGGATGATCGCTCGGGTCCCCCACCTCATCGAGGTGGAGGAACTGGCTGAGGAGAGCTGAAGATGCGCGTCCAAGATCTCGCCCCCGCACCCGGTGCGGTCAAGAAGGCCAAGCGAGTCGGCCGTGGTATCGGCGGCAAGGGCGGCAAGACCGCCGGCCGTGGTACCAAGGGCCAGTACGCCCGCAACACCGTCGCTCGCGGCTTCGAGGGTGGCCAGATGCCCCTCAAGCAGCGAGTGCCGAAGTTGAAGGGCTTCAACAACCCGTTCCGCGTGGAGTACCAGGCGATCAACCTCGACACCCTCGCCGCCCTCGGCGAAGCGACGGTGACGCCGGAGCTCCTGCACACCAAGGGAATCGCCCACAAGGGCGCCCTGATCAAGATCCTCGGTCGTGGAGAACTCACGGCCAAGGTCGACGTCTCGGTCCATGCGGTCTCCAAGTCCGCCGAGGCCGCGATCACCGCGGCCGGTGGGTCCGTGACGATCCTGCCCCTGCCGTTCAAGGTTCGCCCTGCGGCCCAGGGCAACCAGTTCACCAACCGTTGATGTCTCGTCCATCGTCACCGTGGCGCGCCGCCCGGTGACGATGGGTTCGAGCAGCTAGCCTCCGGAGCCGTCGACCGGCAGGAGGCCGGATCAACCCCCAAGGAGAAGTACGTGCTGGCGAACCTGAAGAACATCTTCAAGGTCCCGGACCTCCGGAACAAGATCTTCTTCACGCTGCTGTGCGTCGCGATCTACCGCCTCGGTGCGGCGATCCGGGTGCCGGGCATCGACAACGAAGCGGTCAACCAGCTTCGCGACGTCGCTCGGAGCCAGGGAGCCATCGGCTTCCTCAACCTGGTCTCCGGCGGAGCGTTCGAGAGCTTCGCGGTGTTCGCCCTCGGGATCATGCCGTACATCACGGCGAGCATCATCATGCAGGTCCTCGGCGTGGTGATCCCGAAGCTCGAGGAATGGCAGAACGAAGGCGCGGTCGGCCAGCGAAAGATCACGCAATGGACGCGGTATCTGGCCATCGCCATCGCCCTGCTGCAGGCCACCGGGCTCACGTTCGTGTTCGGCCAGGGTCGAGGCACCGCCTTCTTCGGCGCCTCGCCGAACATCCCCGACATCGTGCTGCTCCCGGAGTTCATGCCTCGGGCCCTGCTCGTGATCCCGACCCTCGTCGCCGGCACGGCCGTGCTGATGTGGCTCGGTGAGATGATCAGCCAGCGCGGCGTCGGCAACGGGATGTCGATGATCATCTTCGCCTCGGTCGTGAGCGGGCTGCCGTACAGCTACTACGCCTTGCTCAAGGAAAAGCAGTGGATCGTCTTCATCGTGATGGTCCTGCTCTCCACGGCGATCCTCGTGGCGATCGTGCGGATCGAACTCGGCCAGCGCCGGATCCCGGTCAGCTTCGCCAAGCGAATGGTGGGGCGCCGGATGTACGGCGGCCAGAACACCTACATCCCGCTCAAGGTCAACCAGGCCGGGATCATCCCGATCATCTTCGCCAGCTCGATCCTGCTGCTGCCCGTTCTCGTGACCAACGTGATCGGCTCTGGCACCGACCCGGACAAGGGCGTGCGGTCCTGGATCACCCGATTCGTCACGAACAACATCATCAACAGCCGCAGCGTGTTCTACGTCTTCGTGTTCGCGGCGATGGTGATCGCGTTCTCGTACTTCTACAACGCCATCGCCTTCGACCCGATCAAGCAGGCCGATCAGCTCCGCAAGCAGGGTGGCTTCATCCCCGGCATCCGGCCCGGCCCCCAGACCGAGCGGTACCTCGCCAAGACGGTGAACCGGATCACGCTCCCCGGCGCCATCTTCATCGCCTTCATCGCGATCCTGCCGTACATCGTGGTGTGGGTCGCCAACGTCGACAACTTCCCGTTCGCCGGCACGACGGTGCTCATCGCGGTCGGTGTGGCCCTCGAGCTGATGCGCCAGATCGACAGCCAGCTCATGTTGCGTAACTACGAGGGCTTCTTGCAGTGATCCCCGGCGCCCGCCTCGTGATCTTCGGTCGGCAGGGCGCCGGCAAGGGAACGCAGTGTGTGCGTCTGTCGCGCCACTACGTCGTCCCGCACATCTCGACCGGTGACACGTTGCGCGCTGCGGTCCGCGAAGGGACCGAGCTCGGCAAGACGGCCAAGGCCATCATGGACTCCGGCGGTCTGGTCAGCGACGACATCATGATCGGCATCGTCGAGGAGCGCTTGGGCCGCGACGACGCCATGACCCGCGGCTTCATCCTCGACGGTTTCCCTCGCACCGTGGGCCAGGCCAAGGCCCTGAACGGCATCGTCGACACCCAGGGCAAGCCGATCGACGTGGCGATCGACCTCAACGTCCCCCGGGAGTTGGTACTCGAACGGATCCTGGCCCGTCGGGTGTGCCGGGACTGCGGCACGAACTACACCTCGACCGGCAACGATCCCTCGCCCTGGATCTGCGACGTGTGCGGCGGCGACGTCGTCCAGCGACGACGACACCCCGAGGCCGTCAACCAACGCCTCGACCTGTACGAGTCCCAGACCGCTGCTCTCAAGGACTTCTACGGCGAGATGGGGATCCTCGCCGTGAGATCGAGTCGGCCGTCCCGACGACGTGCTTCGGCGCCTGGTCGAGGAGATCGACCACCGGCGTCGGCGCTCGTTCGACGCCATGCGCCGGGTTCCGGCGCGCGGCGGAGGAGCTCGCTGCGATGCGGCGAAGCCGGCCGGGTCGTGCCGAGATGCACGAATCGATCCGGGCCGAACTCCGCCCGGGCATCACGACCGGCCGGCTCGACGAGATCGCCCGCGACGTCCTGGCTCGGCGGGGAGCGACGTCGAACTTCTTGGGGTACCACGGCTACCCCGCGGTGATCTGAGGCCTCGGTGAACGACCAGGTCGTGCACGGGATCCGGGAACCGCTCGAGACGGCGACGGATCGACCGACTGCGGAGCGATCGTCGACGGATGGCACGGCGATGCCGCGCTCACCGCCGGGCGTCGGCACGATCTTCGGCCGAGGCCGAACGGTTGATCGAACTCACCGAGCAGGCGCTCGATGCGGCGATCCGGGCCATGGTGGCCGGGAACCGGGTCGGCGACGTGAGCGCCGCGGTTCTACAGGTGGGGACCATGCACGACTCGGCATCGAATGACGGGTTCGGTGGGCACGGCATCGGTCGGGCCATGCACGAAGACCCCGACGTCCCCAACTACGGGCGGCCCGGACGGGGTCCGAAGCTGGACATCGGCAGCGTCTTGGCGATCGAGCCGATGTTCGTGCTCGGCGATCCCGACGTGGTGGAACTGGAGGACGGCTGGACGGTGGTCACCCGATCTCGGCGCCATCGCCGCTCACGCCGGAACACACGGTCGCCGTGACGGCCGACGTATCGAGATCCTCACCCGCTTGAGCCGTCCTGCCTGGTCCGTCGAATGCCGGTGCAGCCGAGGCGTAGCGTGAGCCCATGAGCGAACTGACCGGCGAGACCACCGAGCTGCTCCAGGCGATGATCCGCAACGCCTGCGTCAACGACGGTACCAGCACTCCGGGCACGAGACCCGCAACGCAGAGCTGCTGCGCAGACTTCCTCGGCGGCAGCGGATTCGACCAGCAGTCCGAGTTGATCGACGATCGGGCCTCGATCGTGGCCCGGATCGAGGGCAGCGATCCTGGAGGCGCTTCCAGCCTGTGCCTGATGGGTCACACCGACGTGGTGCCCGTGAGCGAGTCCGGTGGAGCCGCGATCCCTTCGGTGGGGAGCTGGTCGACGGCGAGGTGGGGACGAGGCGCATCGACATGCTCAACCTCACGTCCTCGATGGCGGTGGTGGCATTCCGGCATCTGGCCCGCACCGGCTTTCGGCCCAAGGGAACCCTCATCTACTTCGGCGTGGCCGACGAGGAGGCCGGCGGGCGCTACGGCGCCGAGTGGATGCTCGAGCACCATTGGGACGCCGTCGGCGCCGACTACGTGTTGACCGAGTCGGGCGGCTGGTCCTCGCTCGGAGCCGACGGGGTGCGCCGGGTCGTGGTGAACGTGGCCGAGAAGGGGCTCGCCTACGCAAGCTCGTCGTGCACGCACGCCGGGCCACGGGTCGCGGCCGCACGGGGCGGACAACGCCCCGCTGAAGGCGGCCGAGACGCGGCCGGATCGGCGAGTACTCGGCGGCACCGAAGCTGGGCGACATTCGGCGGGCCCAGGTCGCGATTACGGATCTGACCACCGAGCAACGCTCGGCCCTGCTCGATCCGACCCGGATCATGGACGGATCGCGACCCTGCCGCCCCAACTCGCCAAGCGGTGCCACGCCGAGACCCACACCACCTTCTCCCCGAACGTGATCCACGGTGGCCAGAAGACCAACACCATCCCGGATCGCATCGAACTCGAGGTCGACATCCGCACCGTTCCGGCACGACGGCGGCCGACGTGGACGCCTACCTCCACGAGGCGCTGGCGAGCTGGCTCATCACGTCGAGATCAGCCCGATCTTCCAGGACGTACACGGAATCGCCGGGACAACCTGTTGTGGACGCCCCTCGCGGCGCGCACCAGGTCGCCTATCCGGGCGCGGAGCTGGTCCCGGGCATGATCGTCGGGGCGACGGCCGCTTCTATCGCGAGCGTGGCTCGGTGGCCTATGGGGCCGGATTGTTCTCGCCGTCGATCACGATGGAGTCCTTCTGGCATCGATTCTACGGCAACTGGCTGAGGCGATCGATCGTCGACTGCTGGGCCTGGCCACGGACTTCTGGATTGGCATCGCCCGTCACCTGTTGGGCTGAACCCGGCCTGGCTAGACGACGCCCGGGGGCGGGCTGGCCCCGACCTCCACCACCAGGGCCCGTCTCGGTGCTACGTTGCGCGCCGTCGGCTCGATTCCGGTCGGCGACTTGGCGTCTCGTCGGCCCGGCGATAGCATTGCTCCTCGGCCCTGCTGGCGGTCTGCTCATTTGGCGTGTTCTCGACACTCCAGGCCGAGCGCTCGCAGGGTGGCCACCCAGCCAGAACGCCGAGAAGGAGCGAACCTGCCGGAAGCCGAAGGAAGACGCCATCGTGCTCGAAGGCACGATCCTCGAGTCCTCCCCCAACGCGACATGTTCCGCGGAGCCCGAACGGCCACAAAGTGCTGGCGCATTACTTCGGCAAGATGGATGCACTACATCCGAATCCTGCCCGGCGACAAGGTTCAGGTTGAGCTCACCCCTACGACCTCACTCGTGGTCGTATCACCTACCGCTACAAGTGAGCCCCCGATGAAGGTCCGCCCCAGCGTCAAGAAGATCTGTGAGAAGTGCAAGGTGATCCGTCGTCACGGTCGTGTGATGGTCATCTGCGAGAACCCCCGCCACAAGCAGCGTCAGGGCCGAGCGGGTCGGGAACGGCTGAAGCATTTGATGGCACGTATTTCCGGCGTCGACATCCCCTGCGAAGCGGTTGAGATCTCGCTCACCTACATCTTCGGGATCGGCAAGCCGACCGCCCAGAAGATCTGCGCAGACCTGGGGCTCGACACGAACACTCGTGTGCGTGACCTCACCGAGGAAGAGATCAACCAGATCCGTGGCTGGGTCGATCAGAACTCCGACTGTCGAGGGCGATCTGGTACGCGATGTCCAGCAGGACATCAAGCAAGCAAGATCAGATCGGCTGTCTCCAGGGCGTTCGCCACCGCAAGGGCCTGCCGGTCCGCGGTCAGCGCACCCACACCAATGCCCGCACCCGCAAGGGCCCGCGCCGTACCGTCGCCAACAAGAAGAAGGCCGTGAGGAAGCACGGTTGCCGAAGCCGGGGGCCGTCGTCTGCAAGCGCGAGCGCAAGAATCGTCACGTTCGGAGTCGTTCACATCAAGTCCTCGTTCAACAACACGATCGTGTCGGTCACCGACGCCGAGGGGAACGTCATCTCCTGGGCCTCGGCCGGCAACGTCGGGTTCAAGGGCTCCCGATCTGTTCGCGGCGCAGATGGCGGCCGAAAGGCGTCGGGCGGCGATGGAGCGCGGTCTGCGCCGGGTCGAAGGGTGGCGAAGGGTCCGGCTCCGGTTACGACCGCCATCCGCTCGATCCAGAACACCGGCATCGAGGTCTCCTCGATCAAGGACGTCACCCCTGTTCCGCACAACGGCTGCCGCCCGCCCAAGCGGCGCCGGGCTCCGAGGAGGCCTGCACCATGGCTCGTTACACCGGTCCCAAGGTCAAAATCTCTCCCGACGGCTGAGCACCAACATCTTCGAGAACGAAAAGGGTCGCAAGGCGCTCGAGCGCCGCCCCTTCCCGCCCGGCGTCCACGGTCGACCCGGCGCCGGAACAACGGCCGGAATACCTCGCCCAGCTGCAGGAGAAGCAGAAGGCGAAGTTCATCTACGCGGCGTCCCCGAACGACAGTTCAAGAACACCTACAACGAGGCCGTCCGTCTGGCCGGGCCCACGGGTGAGAACCCATGCGCCTGCCGAGCAGCGTCTCGACAACGTCGTGTACCGCCGGTTGGGCCCGACTCCGGCCCCAGGCTCGCCAGTTCGTGAGCCACGGCATGGTCCAGATCAACGGCAAGCGGGTCAACATCCCGAGCTACCGCGGCCCGCAAGGGCGAGGTCATCTCCTGGCGCCCAAGGCCGCCAAGATGATCGTGATCCAGCACAACTCGATGCCTGGCGGCCGTTCGCTCGTCGGTTGGCCTCGGCGGGCCGGTGACGGCGGCAAGCAGGTCACCGTGCGCGATCTGCCCCAGCGCGATCACATCGACGTGCCGGTGCGGGAGTCGCTCATCGTCGAGCCTCTACTCCAAGTAATCGAAGCCAGGAAGAAACGAGGACACATGCTCGTCATCCAGCGGCCCACCGTGGGAGGCACTCGGCGAGGAAGAAGGCGACCGTCAGCGGTTCGCCATCGGCCCGCCTCGAGCCGGGCTTCGGCCACACGATCGGCAACTCGCTGCGTCGGACGCTGTTGTCGTCGATCCCGGAGCGGCGATCACGTCGGCCCGGTTCGACGACGCGCTCCACGAGTTCGACACCATCGCCGGTGTCACCGAGGACGTCACCGACATCATCTTGAACATCAAGGACGTCGTGCTGACCTCGACTTCCGACGAGGCCGTCGCTCCGGCTCACGCCCGGGGCCCGCTGCAGCTCACCGCGGGCGACACGCGCCCGTCCGAGGTCGAGATCCTGAACAAGGACCTCCACATCGCCACGCTCAACGCCAAGGGCCGCCTGGTGGACCTCACCGTCGAGCGGGGTCGGGGTTACCTGTCGAGCGACCGCGACATCCAGAACTGCACCATCGGCGTCGTGCCGATCGATGCTGATCTTCGCCGATCCGTCGCGAACTTCGAGGTCGAGCCGACTCGTGTCGAGCAGTCGACCAATCTCGACCGGCTCATCGTCGACATCCAGACCGACGGCTCCATCACGCCTCGCGAGGGCGCTGGACGCGCCGGCCGGGGCGACGCTTCGGTCGCCTGTCGACCCCGTCGCCGGGTTGTCCGAGAGCCCAGGGCCTGAGCCTCGGCGGCGGCTTCGGCTCGAACGCCGGGTCGCCGACCTCGATCTGCCGATCGAGGACCTCGACCTGTCCGAGCGCCCGCGCAACTGCTTGAAGTGGCCCAGATCAACCTGCTGGCGAACTCCTGACCAAGACCGGAGGACGACCTCCTCAACATCACCAACTTCTTCGGTCAGAAGTCACTGACGAGGTCAAGCAGAAGCCTGACGAGCGTGGCCTGACGCTGCGGCTGAGGAAGAGAACGAACATGCCTGCAACCCCGCTGGGCTCGCCTTGGCGGCGACGCCCACCACCAGCGCCTGATGATGGCCAACATGACGGCGTCGCTCATCGCTACGCCGAGGCCATCGTGACCACCGAGGCCAAGGCCAAGGCCTTGCGTCCCATCGCCGAGAAGCTGATCACCAAGGCCAAGAAGGCCCAGGAAGGTGACCCGGCTCAAGTCCACAAGATCCGCCAGATCCAGGGCTACCTGGGCGACAAGGAGATGACGTACAAGCTCGTCAACGACGTCGCTCCTCGTTACTTGGAGCGTCCCGGCGGCTACCTGCGCATCTACAAGCTCGGCCCCGCCAGGGCGAGCAACGCCGATGGCGCATCGAACTGGTCTGAGGACCTGCTGATCCGAGCCTCGGGTTCGCCCGGGGCTTCTTCGCGGCCCGGGCTGCGAGCCGATACCGTGCGGCCATGGGAACTGCTCGCCTGGTCGTGGCGTACGACGGCTCGAGTTCCACGGTTTCGCTTCCAACGACGGGGTCGCCACGGTCCTGGGGTCCCTGGACCGAGGCGATCGAGCGGGTGACCCGGAGTGGCGGTGGAGCCGACCGGCGTGGGCGGACCGACACCGGAGTCCACGGTTGGGGTCAGGTCGTGAGCCTCGAAGCCTCCTGACGACGTGGATCTCGGTAATCTGCAGCACGGTCAACCGGATGCTGGCGCCGACCATCGCAGCGGGCGCGCAGCGAACAAATGGCCCGGCTTCAACGCCCGCTTCGACGCCGGCTGGCGTCACTACCGGTACCTGTGGAGGGCGAGGCCGCCAACTCTCCTGGCCCGCACCACCGGCCCGTGGGCCGAGTCCTCGATGTGGCGGCGATATTGGCCTCGTACCCGTTGATCGGCGAGCACGACTGCGCCGTTCGCCGCCGACCCAAGGTGGCCGAGGACGAGGCGCCACCTCAGCAGTGTCGGTCCGCTTCGCGACCTGTTCTCCTGGCCTCGACCCGGAGCAGCCCGAACTGCTCCGCTTCGAGATCCGCTTCACGGCGTTCTGCCACCAGATGGTCCGCTCGATCGTCGGAACCCTGGTCGATGTCGGGCTCCACAGCGCTCGCCGGGCGACATGATGGCGACGTTGCGGGCTCCGACCGCCGCCGCGGCTCCCGTCGCCCCGCCGCACGGGCTGGTGTTGTGGGAGGTCCACACCGGAAACCGAGAATGCTTGACATCCGCCGGTCGAGCTGTTTGCCGTTTGCTGCCGCGGCCTCGTATCCTTGCACGGTTCCCCGGGAGGCAGCCCGCCGGTGGCGCCCTGACTACAGCCGAGATGCCCACGTACTCCCCGAGCTGGCGAAATCGATCGCTGGCACGTCGTCGATGCCGACGGCATGGTGCTCGGACGTCTGCACCGAGGTCGCCTGGGTGCTGCGCAGGCACAAGCCGGTCTTCGCCCTGGTTACGGACATGGGCGATCACGTCATCATCGAACGCCGACAAGGTGGTCCTGACCCGGCGTGCGCCGATTCCTGCATGGTGCACCGCTACTCGGGCTATCCCGGCGGCTCAAGTCCGAGACCTACGGCAACCTGCTCGGCGCAAGCCGGCCGAGGCGATCCGCCTCCTCGCGAGCGGGCATGCTGCCCAAGGGCCCGCTCGGCCGTCAGCAGATCAAGAAGCTCAAGGCCTGCCGGCCCGGATCATCCGCACGGCGCCCAGAACCCCACCCGCTCGTCGTCGCTGCCGCCAAGGCCTGCTGAGGGACAGGAAGAAACATCGTGTCCAAGCCGCTCACCCAGACCACCGGTCGTCGTAAAGAGGCCGTCGCTCAAGTCCGCCTGCGCCCCGGCACCGGAGACCGATCGCTGATCAACGGCCGCACCTTCGAGAATCACTTCCCCGACGGCGACGTCGGGCATGGTCGTCTCCCGAGCCGCTGCGCCTGGACCTGACCGAGGAGTCCTACGACATCGACGCCACGATCGACGGCGGCGCACCGGTCAGGCCGGCGCCCTGCGCAGGCCGGCGATCGCTCGTTCGCTCATCGAGACTGACGAGGAGATGCGCCCGGCGCTGAAGAAGGCCGGTCTGCTGACCCGTGACTCGCGTAGCCAAGGAATCCAAGAAGTACGGCCTCAAGAAGGCCCGTAAGGCGCCGCAGTACACTGGGCGCTGATCTCAGCGTCAACGGCGAGGACAGAGCTGTGCGATCTGGCACCGACGGCGTACGCGGCGTCGCCAACTCCCAGCTCACCCCGCCTACACCCTCGCTCTCGGTCGGGCCGGCAGCACGTGTGCTGCGGCCCGAGCTGCGCCCTGATCGGTCGCGACACCCGCCGTTCCGACCGCTGCTCCTCGAGGCGGCCTTGGCCGCGGACTCGCCGCCGAAGGGTTCGCGACGTCGAACTCCTCGGTGTGCTCTTACCCTGCGGTGGCCCACGCCGCCGCAGTCGAGCAGGTGGCGGCTGCGGTGATCACCGCCCGCACAACGCCTCGCCGACAACGGCATCAAGCTGTCTTCGACCGGTGGCCGCAAGCTGGCCGACGACGTCGAGGCCCGGATCGAGGAGGAGCTCGCCACCCTCGTCGATCCCGCCGTGTCCGGTGCCGAGGTCGGCTGGATCGAACCTCGCCCCAACGCCGGGCACCGCTACGTCGAGTACCTGACGTCGTTGTTCACCGAGAACTGCTCGGCGAATCTGTCGCTCGTCCTCGACTGCGCCAACGGAGCGATGTCCGAGGTCGCCCCGCTGCCGTGCGTCGCCCGGCGGACATCCCGCCGTGTTGCACGCTGCGCCGATGGCGTGAACATCAACGCCGATCGTAGTGCCACCTCCCCGAAGAGCCCCGCTCGGCAGTCGTCGCTCATGGCGCCGCGATGGGGTTGGCTCGACGGCGACGGCGACCGGTTGATCGCGGTCGACCACACCGGCCGGGTCGTCGACGGCGACCAGATCATCGCCCTGCTCGCTCGCGATCTTCGCGAGCAGGCACGGCCCACGACACCGTGGTCGTCACGGTGATGAGCAACCTCGGGTTCCATCGGGCGATGAAGTCGTCGGGGATCGAGGTCGTGACCACCGCGGTCGGGGACCGGTACGTGCTCGAAGCGTTGAACGACGGCGGGCTCAGCCTCGGCGGCGAGCAGAGCGGGCTGGTCCATCGTGCCGGAGTACGCCACGACCGGCGACGGGCTGCTGGCCGGCCTACTGTTGGTCGACCTGGTGCGCCGCAGCGGCAAGAGCCTGCCGACCTGGCCCGTGAGGTGATGACGACCTACCCGCAGGTGCGCTCACGAACGTGAAGGTCGCTGCAGGTCACCCGACGTCGCGACCTGATCGCCGCTGACATCGCCGCGGCCGAGGCATTGCTCGGGGACGAGGGCCGGGTGCTCGTCTGCCCGAGCGGTCGGGAGCCGCTCGTGCGGGTGATGGTCGAAGCGCTCGACCCCGAGCTCGCCCAGCTGCGCCGCCGATCTGGCCCAGCCCACGCCTGCGTCTGAGACCTGCCCGACCCGATCGGACCGTTCCCGACGGGCGACGAAGCGTTGACCCGGCCACGAGTAGCCTCGATTCCATGTGTGGGATCATCGCCCTGGTCAGCCGTCCTGCGTCTCGTCGCTCGACCAGCGAGGAGCTCCTGGCCGGTCTCGACGACGTCGTCACCCAGGCCCGCCAGGACATCGGCGCCGGCGTTAGCGTGTCGCGGCGGTCGATTCCGGCCTCAAGGGGCTGCCTGGTGGCGTTGGTCGGCAAACCCGAACTCGTCGCCGGGATCACCGCCCGATTCCGACCAAGCCCGATGCCATCGCTGCGGACGAGGAACGCCGCATCGAAGCGCCTCGAAGGGGCGGCCTCCGACGAGCCCGAGGCGGCCAACGCCTCGCTGATCGCCCTCCGTGACGCGCATCTGGGCGGTGCGCAAGGACCGCCTCCGCACCGCTCGGTGAGGTCGCCGCCCTCAGCGGCGGGCGAAACTGGTGCGTCCACCTCGGCGCCTTATCTCGTCGTCAGCAGGCGTTGTCGGCGATCGATCGCCTCAGGTCCGGCGGCCGGGACTCGGCCGGGATCCATCTCTTCGTGTGGGGTCACGACCCGACCGACGACCTCGCGGTCGCCTCGTTGACATCGCCGAGCGATCGACCGACCCCTTGTTCTGCTCCGGATTCGCCTTCGGTGATTGCTTGAGCTTCGTACAAGGCGGCGGCCGAGATCGGCGAGCTCGGTGACAACACCAAGGCCTTGCGCGTGGTCGAGAACGACGTCCTGCCCGGCTGGCGTTGCGGGCCCCGGCGCTCAGGTCGCCTTGCCTGGCACACCCGCTGGGCCAGCGTCGGGATCATCTCCGAGCCCAACGCCCATCTGCTCAACAGCGAGGAGCTCGACGGCGGCTCGGTCGGGCCTACGCGCTCGTCGGGCGCTCAACGGGGACGTGGACAACCACGCCGATCTGAAGGCCGAGTTCCAGCTCGGTATCCCGACGCTCATCACCACCGACGCCAAGGTGATCCCGGACCCTCGTCTCCTGTTACACCGCGGCCTCCGGCGATCTGGCCGAGGGCTTCCGGCGCACGGTCTCGGAGGTTCGAAGGATCGGTCGCCATCGGTGCCGCCTCGGCGTCCGAGCCTACCGGCTTCGCCGGCGCTGCGGTCAGCAGGCGCTGTACGTCGGCCTGGGTGACGACTGCTTCATCGTGGCGAGCGAACCGTACGGCGTGGTCGAGGAGACCGCGCGCAGATCCGGATGGTGGGCGCGAGCTTCCGGCCGTCCCCGAACCCGGGCCAGCCGCCAGATTCTTCGCCTCGACGCCAGCCACGCCGGCGAGTCGGGTGCCGCCTCGCCCATGACGGGGCACTGGAGCTTCCGTGTCGACATCGATGCCGTCACGGCCGAGGTGACGACTCGCGAGCCATCGACCGTGGCGACGCTCCGCACTTCTTGCTCAAGGAGATCGGCGAGGCGCCGGAGAGCTTCCGCAAGACCCTTCGGGGCAAGATCATCGAACAGGACGGGCTGCGGAAGGTCTTTCTCGGCGGCACCTTCACCCCGGCGATCCTGAGCGCCTGACCTCCGGCACCCTTCGTCGCATCCTCGTGATCGGCCAGGGCACCGCGGCGGTCGCCGGTCAGTCGGCGGCGGCCGTGCTCGACGAACTCGCTGCCGGTGAGCTCGACATCGATCCGATCACCGCCACCGAACTGTCGGGCTTCGCGCTGCGGGCCGACATGAGCGACACGCTCATCATCGCGGTGAGCCAGAGCGGGACCACGACGGACACCAACCGCACCGTCGACCTCGCCCGTTCGCGAGGCGCGCTCGTCATCGGGATCGTCAACCGGCGGGGGAGCGACCTGACCGACAAGGCCGACGGTGTGCTCTACACCTCCGACGGTCGGGTGACGTCGAGATGTCGGTACACGACCGCGCGTTCTACGCTCAGGTCGCGCAGGCGCCCTGCTGGCGTGTGGATCACCGAGGCGGCTGATCGGGCGATCGCCGTCGCCACGAACTGTCGTCGGCCGCCGCGCGAGCTTCCCGACGCCATGCGCGCAGGTGATCGCCCGGCGGGCCACGATCGCCGAGGCCGCCCACTCCGTTCGCGCTGCACAAGCGGTACTGGGCCGTGGTCGGCAACGGTCCGAACAAGGTGGCCGCCGAGGAGGTGCGGATCAAGCTGTCCAGGAGCTCTGCTACAAGTCGATCGCTTGTGACGTCACCGAGGACAAGAAGCCGACGACTTGTCGTCCGAGCCGCTGATCCTTGGTTCGCGCGGCCGGGCCGTCGGTGGCACGGCCGACGACGTGGCCGCGAAGTCGCCACCACAAGGCCCACAAGGCCACGCCGATCGTGGTGGCCAGCGACGGCGAGGAGCGGTTCTCCCCTGCGGCGGCGTTGATCATGCGCCGGCGGTGGACCCGGCACTGGGGTTCGTGCTGGTCGTCGATGGTCGGGCATCTGTTCGGCTACGAGGCGGTGCCATGATCGACGCCTCTGCCTGTCCGCTGCGCTCGGCTCGGGAGCAGATCGAGCACGCCGCCGCCGCTCACGGTTCGCCGTCGATGGAGCTCGTCAAGCAGATCCGTGCGGCGTTGAGCCGTACAGCCGGCAGTTCTTCGACACGTTGCGCACCGGTGCCTACGACGGGCATCTCGAGGCGTCGACCGCAATCCGGCTCGTGAACCAGCAGGGCGACCGGCGCCGAGACGCCGTTGAGACCCGCATCGGCAATGGCGACCGCGCGACTGGACGCGCCAACCGCTGATCGATTCACCAGCGCGCTGGACCTGGGCGATCGAGGAACTGACCTCGGCCGATCGACGCCATCAAGCATCAGGTCAAGACGGTGACGGTCGGGATCTCCGCAGCGACGAAGGGTCGCCGGACGCACCGGGCCTTGGTGCGGGCCGTGCTCGACGCGGGCGCCAGCCGCGATCGTCTCTCCTATCGCACGCTCAAGATCCTGGCCGATCTCGATCCGGCCGTGGCGAACGTGAGCGGTTTCACCCGCTATCGGATCAGCGGTGACCCTCGACCAACGAGGCGACGATCGAGATCGTGGACCGGGGCGGGCTCGACGCAAGTGGCGGGCCGCGGGTGGAGCGCAACAACCGCCTGATCGGCACCAAGCGTCGGGTGGCGAGCGAGCGAGACCTCCTCGTGGCCCGGGGCCGCAGCGACGGGCGGACCGTGATCCTCGTCCCCGAGGTCAAAGGGGGCGAGCCACCGGCCTCGACGCTGGTGCACGTCCGCTTCCACGAGTTCCTCCCCGCCGAGGTGCGCTGCGGGAAAGCCCGTGGCTACGACCGGCGTTACGACCGGCCTGTCGACTGTCCGAGACCGAGGGCTCCTTCCAGGACGCACCGCTCGCCGAGGTGCCCGTCGTCGACGCCTCTCATCACGCCGATCTCGGAGATCGCCGACCGCTGGCGGTCCTGAGGAACGGGTCCGGGGTCGAGCCCGACGATCATCCACCGCCGACCAGCCCGGGCCGGCCGCTTTCATTTCGGTTGTCAATGAGCTCACTCGGGGGAAGTCGCCGGGGTGGGTTTTCGAGTCGTCGGGGACCGCCGCACGTGGTCAGGTCCCGGTGGATCCGGTGGTGGAAGGGCTGTTGCGCCCGCCATCGGCCCCGTCGGGCAACAGCACGGTGATCGTGCGTAGCGAGTCGAGTTTGAGCGTCCACCTTGCGGTGGATGCGTCCGCGGTGGTGCCGGCACAACGGGCCGAGGTTGGGGAGCACGGTGTTGGTGCCGTCGAACGCTTCGACGTGATGCACCTCGCAATCGTCGAACGGAACTCGCAGCCCGGCACCATGCAGGTGGCGTGCATCGCTCGCAGCATCGCCCGTTGGGCGAAGGTGGCCAGGCGACTGCCCGTTGGTGGCGTACCTGCTGACGGCGATGCCACGCTCGTCGAGGAACACTGGGATGATCACGGCGTCGGCGAGATGGTCTCGCCACCACGACAGCGGGAGTCGAATCCGTCCGAGGTCTCGTTGATCGTCACGCCGTCGGGATCGAGGAGATCCGCCAGCGCGATGGGCGATCACGGTCGGCTCGGGATGCTGTGGGTGTGTCCGCCCCGAGGTGGGGACGCCAGCGCATCGAAGGCCAACTGTTCCCGCGGCGGATGTCCCCGCCGCCACTGGCCAGCGCGTTTCCATCGCCGCGGGAGGATGTGGTCATCTCGCCGCCGTCGACGCCGAAGTTCCCGGTGAAGGCCATCGACCCGTCCCGGCGCCGCCACCAACGAAACGACCGTCGATCGTGGAGCTGGCCTGTGCTCGGTCTTGGAATGGTCCGTGGTCAGGAACTCGGCGAGCTCGCGCACCTCGCGCAAGTGAATCGTTCCGGGGTGGAACGTTGGGCCGAGGACAACAGGTCGGCCTCGGTGGCGACGAACAGACGCGGTGCCGGGGGTCGATTCGCCCGAGCACCAAGGACCGTGATCGAGGTGTTCACCGGCGATCGTGCCCGCGTGGCGAGCGTGCCGGAAGGACGGGAGGACGTCGTCACCAACCTCCGCCGGGTCAACGCCGCATGGCGGTGGACGCCGAGAGCCGGGTCGATCGTCGAAGGAGATGTTCGCCGCCCGGACCCGATGGTTCGGGCGCCGCCGCCAACCGTTCGGCCCGGGCGGCCAACGCAGCGAGCGCCGCCTCGGCGAAGGAACGCACCCGTGAAGCTCGACCATGGAGCGCTTGATCTCGATGATCGACTCCACGCCCGATACCGGTCCGAAAGCAGGACGGTGACCGGCCCGGCATCGTCGGCAGCGCGGCCGGCGGGACCCGCAGCGGTGCCCTCCCCGCGCCAGCAGCGGTGTGCCCGTTTCGGTCAGGCCATGGTGCTGGCAAGGGGGTGTCTCCAGAGTTTCGAGGATGCCGATCGAATCGGTCGGCTCGGCAGGAAAAGTGCAGGTGGAGGCGGTCGGAGGGGTTGTCGACGAGCCGCGAATCATCGGCAGCCGGACGCGGAGCCAGGCGGAGTGCCGTCAGGCCGGGGTGAGCCCGAAGAGGTGCTGGCCGGGCGAGCCGGGCGAGGTGACGCGGACGGGACGAACGCGCAGATGAGCGCTCAGGCTGCGCCGTCGGGCCAGGCGCAGATGCAGACCCGCCAGCCGGCAAGACCGGACAACGTCCAGTGACGGGCGCCTGGTGACTCGTCGACGATCCGACGCCTGCGGCGACCGGCGCGTTCAGCCGGTCCAGGACCTGGTCCGGCGACGGAGACGTCGACGTGCATGGCGTGGCGCAACGGTCGATCCTCGTCGAGGCTGCATCCAGAACGTCGATCCGTGTCTCGAGCGGGTCGACGGCGCGTTGCCGTCGGAAGTTCGCGCGTGCAGCGAGGACGGCTTTCCGCCAGAACCCAGGTCGGCGTCGTCGATTCAAGGAGATATGACCTGCACCCTCCTTGAACCGTTTCCCGGTCGGCGACGGCACCGTGACCGGGCGACCGTCGAGACCGCCGAGGCCAGCTCGCGATGGACGCATCGAGCGCCCAGATCCCGGGTCAATCGGACGCTGAGCCGATGCCTACGATCGTGAGGAGCGCGTCCGACTCGTCGAGGCCCGGGATGCTGCTCAGCGCTCCCGCGAGTCGGCGGCCTGCGCCATCGACGCCACGCGGAAGACCGCCGTGGCGCCGCCGTGGCGACGACCCATTGTCGAGCCCGCCGGCGGTCGAGGGAACCTGTGCCAGCCTGCTCGTCATCCGCTGCGGCCCTTGTCCATCGCCTTCGTCCCTCCGGCGGCCTGCAGGCAGGCGACAGTGCCGCAGCGCGCCGGCGCGCAGGACGGCGGCGGCGAGCGGTGACGGGTAGCGTCGGCACCGGTATGAGCGGGAACGGATGAGGATCGGGATCGATTCGGTCGACATCGAGCGCTTTCGCCAATCGTTGGCTCGGACGCCGTCGATGCGTGAGCGGCTGTTCGTCGCCGAGGAACTGGCCTACGTGGCTCCGAAGATCGATCCGGTCCCGTCGCTGGCCGCTCGTTTCGCCGCCCGGGAAGCGGTGATGAAGACGATGGGGCCTGACCGGCGCCTTCGGGTTCCACGAGGTCTGGGTCACTTCGGGGCCGAGTCCGGCGAACCTCGCTCGTGGTCGTCGGGCGAGCGGCGGAGCTGGCCGCCGAGCACGGCATCACGAGCTGGCAGGTGTCGCTCACCCACACCGCGATCGTCGCCACCGCCATGGTGCTGGCCCAGTAGCGGCCGAGCCCGAGCCCCTGAACGGCTGGAAGCTCCGGGCCCCGTCCAGGACCAGGACCAGGACGACCCGCCGACGAACGGTGCGAATGTGGGACACCATGACCTGGGAAGCCGGTCTGACACCTCACCTGCACGCATCGGCTCGATGCGATCGGTGGGTTCAGTGGTGGTGATGGTCGTTGGTTGTGACTCGGCCGCGCCGATTGACGATGCGGGTGGGATACCCAGACTTCGGGCACCTGCAGCATTCTCGCCCGGTCGGTATCGGGGCGAGGCCCCTGGCTCGTTGAGCCGCAGGAACTCCGGCACGCTCGGAGGAGGAGCTGCCTGGCGCTGGCTCCGAGTGAAGACCTTCGACGAGTCGGGTGCCTACCTCGCCTCACTTTCCTAAGTAAGGAGCTTGCTCCACCCGACCCGCGGAACCCTCCACGGAGCCGAGACGGAACCGGAGAGTCGGTCAGCTGTCGCCCGTCGACATCGGCGCAACATCAGGTCGCACCGCAGTGCAGGGCTGCGGCGACCAGTCGCCGGTGCCGACGCCCGTGCCGGGTGCCCGAGCCCGTCCTACACCGCAACCAGACGGATGGGAGCCGCCGCCGCGAGCGGCGACCTGCGGACCCCACTGGTTGGCCTCGTCGTAGACGGCGTCGCCGCTCGCATCGTGTCGATGGTCGGTGTGAGCCTCACGAGGAGCGCGCTGCAGCAGGTGCCAGAACTCGTCCGACCAGCTGGCTGACCTCGCCGAGCACGGACGACCGCTCGAACTCGTCGGGGCGGCGAGCGAGCAACACCCAGACCGTCGCCCGTCGGGCGTCGCCGCCGCCGTGGCCGCGATCAGGTCGCTGCCACGCGCCTCCTGCAGATCGACCGCTTTCGTCGAGGTCCCAGCGTTCGAAGAGTTCGCCCATCTCCGTGCGGACGCGAGGGACCCGACGCGGGGAACCGTGGTCGCTCGCGCCCCGGGCACATCGGTCAGCGTGACCCGTCGCCACCACGACCTGTCGAAGCCGTGGCGGTATCGAGCACGTCGAGGGAACCACCGTACTGCGTTCCTGCACGAGGGCGTTCGCCTCGCAGAGCAGCGCCTCGCAGAGCAGAGCAGCGCAGCGCAGCGCAGGGCAGGGCAGGGCAGGACGGCTGGGGAGCGGTCACGGAGCGCAACGCCCTTCGCTGGGCGGCCCGTTGCGCCATCGATGGGGGTGAAACGTGATCCCCGTCTCACGGGGCGACCGATGACGCCGACAAACCCCCGTTCGCGGCTGCGAATCGCTCCAACAACGGCCGATGCTGGATCGCGTGGAACACGAAGCCGTCTCCCAGAACCGTCCCGCCCCTGCGCCGTCAGAGATGCTGAGCTCGCTCGTGGGCGAACTGGAACAGCTCCGCCTCCAGGTCCCGGCCTGGGACGAGTCGATCTCGTCAGAGCTGCACGCCGCCCTGTTGCTGTTCGGCCTCGACGGCCGGTCCGACCTGTTGCCGATCCTGAGCTTCTTCGGGCTCTCCTGCACAACCGCTTGAGCGCCGGGTCGCCCGGACGGCCCGAGAGCTCGCTCGCTGCGCCGGCGATGACGCCGCCCGCAAGGAGTTCGTTGGCCGACGTGATCGAGCGGCACGTCCACCTGATCGACCCGGACCTCGCTACCCGCGCCGCCTGACGCAGAATCCGTCGCCTGACGCAGAATCCGCCCACCGCACCGAGGAGCGCGAGCGCCATCCGGGCGGAGCGCGCCGATGATGGGCGGATGTGGCGATCGTCACATCGAGGAGGATGGCTGATCGACCAGCGGCGCCTGAACCGGTCGAGGCCCTGATCGACCGGGCCGGCGCCGCCGTGGCCGACGCCGCCCAACGATGCTCGGCGGCCGCTACGGCAAGCGGGTGGTGGTCCTCGCCGGGCAGGGCAACAACGGTGCCGATGGCAAGGCGGCGGCCTCGTCGCCTCCGGCCCGCGGCGTGCACGTCACCGTGTTCGACGCCCCGTTCCCGCCCGCCCTGCCACCGAGCGATCTCGTCATCGACGCCGCCTACGGCACCGGGTTCCGGGGCGAGTTCCATGCCCCCGATCCGAACGGTGCACCCGTCCTCGCCGTGGACATCCCGAGTGGGGTCGACGGCCTCACCGGTCACGCCGGTGCCGGTGTCCTCCCTGCCGATCGAACCGTCACCTTCGCGGCCTACAAGCCCGGTTTGCTGTTCCCTCCGGGCAGCGTGCTCGCCGGCGAGATCGAAGTCGCCGACATCGGCCTACCGACGCCGAGCTACGCCCACCTCGTCGAAGCCGTCGACGTCGCCGGCTGGCTTCCGTACCGCACCGCGGATTCCCACAAGTGGCGCACCGCCACGTGGATCGTGGCCGGGAGCGCCACCATGCCGGGCGCAGCCCGCCTCGCCGCCTCCGCCGCCCAGCGCACGGGATCGGGCATGGTCCGCCATTCGGCCCCGGGAGTCGGGCACGACCCGATGCTCCCGACCGAAGTCGTCACCAAGCTCCTACCCCAGACCGGGTGGGCCCGCGAGGTCCTCGACGATCTCGACCGGTTCCATTCCGTCGTCATCGGTCCCGGCCTCGGGCGAGCCGACACCACCGCCGCTTCCGTTCGTGACGTCGTGACTCGCTGCCCGCTCCCGATGGTCGTCGACGCCGATGGGTTGTTCGCCCTGGCGTGGAGCAGCGAGGGTGCCGCGAGCGTGCTCCGAGCGCGCACCGCCCAGACCGTCCTCACACCACACGACGGCGAGTACAGCCTCCTGATGGGCTCCCGGGTCGGCTCCGACCGGGTCGTCGCGGCGCGCCGGCTCGCCGACCAGACCCGCTCGGTGGTGCTGCTCAAGGGGGCCGCGACGGTGGTGGCGGCGCCGAACGGTGGCGTCCTCGTGGTCGACACCGGTGATGAACGGCTCGCCACCGCCGGAACCGGTGACGTGCTCTCCGGCATCGTCGGGTCCCTCCTCGCCCAGGGCATGGACGCCTGGCCCGCCGCCGCCGCCGGCGCCTGGATCCACGGCATGGCCGCCCGGCGAGGTCCCGAGCGCGGCCTCGTCGCCAGTGATCTCCCGCCCCTCATCCCCGCCGTCCTGGCCGATCTCGACCTCCTTGCGGACTGACGCCGTGACGACCGACGAGCCGACCAACCGAAGCCAGCCGACCGACGAGTCGGCCAACCGAAGCCGGCCGACCACCCACGAGCCGATCCGGTGGGCGTGGGCCGAGATCGACACCGGCGCGATCGCTCACAACATCGCTCACTTCGTGCACCGCTGCGCCCCGGCACGCGTCTGGGCCGTGGTGAAGGCCAACGGATACGGCCATGGCGCCGAGCTCTCCGCTCGCGCCGCCCTCGCCGGCGGAGCCACCGGGCTGTGCGTGGCTTTGACCCAGGAGGGCGAGCATCTTCGCGATGTCCTCGGCGCCGACACCCCCGAGACCATCCTCGTGCTGTCGCAACAACCTGCCGTCCACGCCGACCGCATCGTCACCGCCCACCTGACGCCGACCGTCTACACGCTCGAAGGCGTCGCGGCCATCGCCGCTGCTGCCGCCCGGGCCGGACTCGACCGCTACCCCGTCCACCTCAAGGTCGACACGGGCATGCGCCGCGTCGGTGTCCACCCCGAAGACGCCGTCGCTCTCGCCGATGCCATCACCTCCTCCGGCCTTCACCTGGAAGGCGTCTTCACCCACCTCGCGACCGCCGACGAACCCGATGACCCGAACACCGCCGAACAGCTCGCCCGCTTCGACGAGACGCTCCTCGCCCTGAAGTCGGCCGGTCACGAGCCCGATCTGGTGCATGCGGTGAACACCGCTGGGGCGCTGGCGTTCCCGCACGCCCACCTCGACGTGGTCCGGATCGGGATCGGCATGTACGGCATCGAGCCCGGCCCTGGCGTCGCCGAACTGTGCGGCGACCTCCGGCCCGCCATGCGGCTCGCGGCACGCGTCGGTCACGTGAAGCCCGTCGCCGAAGGCGACCGCGTCAGCTACGGGTTGCGGTATCGCTTCGACGCCCCGAGCATCGCCGCGACCATCCCGATCGGATACGCCGATGGGGTTCCCCGGCGCCTGGCGCTGACCGGCGGCCAGGTGCTCATCCACGGCGAGCGCCGACCGATCCTCGGGATCGTGACGATGGACCAGATCATCGTCGATGTGGGCGGAATGGAACCGCCCGTGCAGATCGGCGACGAGGTGGTGCTGCTCGGCCAGCAAGCGGGCGCCCATGGCGTGGAGCGGGTTCGGCCCGAGGAGTGGGCGCAACGCCTCGACACCATCGGCTACGAGATCGTGTGTGGGATCTCGGGGCGGATCGAACGACTCGAGACGGCGACCGATCCGAAACCGTGACATGGTCGGTGACCTCGCCGGGGCGCCAGCGAGGTCACCAACCCCGTCACGTGACGGGTCCACAGCACCGAAGTGCTGCGAACGAGTTCATGGTGCCGGACGAACCTTGCGCCGATCTTGCGCCGTGCACCATCGGGACCACTACGACCGCCGGCCGCCTCGAGGGTGGGCTGCGCGGAGGCGCCGCTCGACCGAGCCGGACGATCGCAACGCTCGGAGCCGACCGAACTTCTTCGAGCTCCTCCGCAACTCCTCTTCGACTTGCGTGTACTCCGGATGAGCGGGATCGAGGTAGGGCTCGATCTGGAGAAACGGCCACCGAGCTTCGACCGGTGGCGGTGCGCCGAGCCGGCGGGCGAGGTGATCGGCTTGGGTGCGTGCCCCTCGATATCCGAACCTCATCAGTGCACACGCTTCGATGAACGAGAAGCGGTCCAGATCGGTGCGGGTTCGCGACAGCAGCCGTTGCAACTCGTCGTTCGGGATCTCCGGCGTTGCGGCCGGCCGGATCTCGCGCGCCGGAAGTCCGTCGAGCAGATGCACCCATGCCGCCGAACGGGTCATCCCGGCGATGTGAGACGTTGCGACGGTGCGATACGCCGCGATTCGGTTCGCCGCCATCGTCACCTTGCTGGAGGCGAGCAGCACACTCGCGGGATACCCCCGTGGGTTCCGCTTCGCCTCGAACAGCCCGCTGGCGTCGCTCAGGAACAAGTCCGTGCAGTCCTGATCGACGAGACCGGACACTCCTTGGTTGTCGTTGACACCCCCGTCGACCAATTTGACGGTCCAGCCGGGGTACAGATTGCGAAGCACCGTCGGCGGAAAGAGCATCGGCACGCCGGCCGACGCCGCGACGGCATCACCGAGGCGCACGCTGAGCCCCCCGGCGCCCTGGTCCTGCTCGTCGTACCATTGCCGAGTCAGCCGCTCGGTCGCATCACTCGTTCCTTCGGCCCCACTCGGGGGCTCACCCACCCAGCTCGCGGTGAACTGCCATGCGTGGGAGGTGTTGAGCGTGGTCGCATTGATCAGGAGCACCGGGACCTTCGTCGCTCGCGACCAGTTGTGCCGCTTGGGATTGAAGTGCTCGGTGGTCCCAAAGGGCGTCACCCTCAGGTCGGTCATGTTCCTCGGTCGCCGGCCAAGGAGCTCGCCGAACAGCTTGCGTTCCAAGATCCAGCCGAGACGTTGGGCCCGGTTGTGTCGGCGGCGTCTCCACCCGGCCGCGATCGCGAAGGGAGACACGAAGGCTCGCATCCGAACATTCGTCCGGCAGATCACGTCGAGACTCCCAGCGATGCAGCGTTCGACCACCTGTTGAACCTGCTCGTCAGTGGGGTCACCGACCGCCTCGATCTCCTCGGCGAGGGCGCAGTAGTAGGCGACACCGGCGATCGAGCCGCCCGAGACGCACGACATCACCTCGACGTGCCGGAGCACGCCGGCGTCAGCGAGCGCCGCGAGCACGCCGAGGTGGAACAGCGTGGCCCGGAATCCGCCACCCGACAGACCCAATCCCAGCTTGGTCCCGAACGAGGGACGCAACGTGCTGTCGCTCGTCGATCCTCGCCGTGCGAGGTGGGCTGCGAGGTGGAGGAGTTCGTCGTGTCGGTCCGGTCGCACATCGGCGAGTGCTGCGAGTTGGGCCGTGGTGCTCTCCAACTCCCAGTCCGGCACCGTGTTCAAGAGATCAGCGGTCAGGAGCTCCTTGACCCGGTCGTCGCGACTCTTGCGCAACGAATACCGCTCCGGCAGTGCAGCGTCGGTCAGGGCGAGGAGCGATTCGACGAATGAGGCGACTCGCCACCACCGGTCGTCGGCGTCGTCTGCGGCTTGGGCGGAGAGTTCCGCCTCGAGCGCGGCGACGACCGTGGTTCGGTAGTGGTCGGCGAGCGTTCGCCAGTGGGCTCGGTTCGGTTCCGGAAGCAGTGCCGCGATCTGGTCGGCGGTGAACGCCGCGTTGACCGCCGGGTAGGCGTCGAACGCCACGGTCTCGCCTGCGTTCACATGAGCGCCGTCCCTTGCGGCGGCGATGGCGACACCCCGCTCGTACCACTGGTAGGAGCGCTCGAGATGGAACAGGCTCTCGGCTCCCGCTGCCATTCGCTTGTGGATCGCACCGGCGATCGCCGCGGTTTCGGAGTCGTCGACCTCGTCGGGTGTGGGCTCGGTCCCCTCGAACAGCGTCGCGAGCGCCCTCGCGAGTCCGTCGTCCCGGCGGAGGTCGGGATCCTTGTAGGTGGCGAGGGCACGCTGTTGGAGCAGCCACGCCCTGGGCAACCCGTGAGGCGGCTCGTCCCGCGGCCCGAGAAGTTCGCGGATCCACCACCATTCTTTTCGTGCCTTCAGTTCGCCGATGAGCCCCTTCGTCACCTGATCCTGGGAGGTGCTCGAATTCATCAAACGCCGCGCCGCTTCGATCGGGCCGTCGCTCGTTCTGAGGTCCGAGGTGCCCTTCATGTCGTCCCTCCCCGCGCCGCGGTGTTTGCTGCGTATCGACTACGCACCATCCTCGCGTCCTCGGTCCTCGATGTCGACCGAATCAAGAGGTGTTGTCGCGGTCCATGTGCAGCGACTTCGTTCGGTGTGCAATGGTGAATGACGATGTGTCGACTTCGAGGAACAGGTGGAGAATGTCGAGCCGCGGATTGGGACCAATCGCACGTCGGATGATCGATCGATGGGCAGACCAGTGAGCGAGACGGGATGACACACCTCCCGAAGCAGCAGGAGCCTCGAGCGGGCTCGGCACCTCGGTGACCATGATCTCGATCGCCTCGTGGGCTCCGTCGTCGAGGGGTCAATTCGGTGCGGGAGGCGGTCGCGGTGATGGCGGCTGCACTTGGACAGGACTCCGTCATACCCGAGATGCGGCGAGTGGTTCCTGGACGTTCGACGACCGGAGATCGATCCCGAGAAATTTCGGCCGGCAGCCGATGCCTTTGCGGCGTTGGTCCCCGCAGATCGCCACCGCCCTCTTCACTGCCTCCTGCCGTGGGCATATGCGGCAGCGAACGGGGTCCAGGTACTCGAACGAGGGTCCGATCTGGCCAGCGCCGACATCCGACGGCGCATCGCGGAGACTGCACAGATGCTGGTGGATGTACACGGCCTCGAGATCCTGAGCGACGGTTCGTTCGGAGACCGACTCCCAGTGCCTTTCGAACCGTCCTCGGTGTTCGCCTGCTCCACGCCGCGGTACGCCGGGCCCTGCTGAACGATCCGGACTGGGACGACACCTGGGGTCTGCCACAACCAAGAGGATCTTGCCGGCACCCTGCTGACGTTCACGGTGGTCGTGTTCGACGCATTGCATCGGCTCGGGTGCGGCTCAGCGCCGATGAGCAGCTCGCGCTGCTTCGTCTGTGGCGAACCGTGGGCGAGTTGCTCGGTATCGACGAGTCGCTGCGCCCGTCCACCCTGGAAGGCGCTCGGTCGTTGCAGCGCAGTATCGCCGAGCACCAGCACCGTGAGTCCGCTGCTGGTGCGCACCTGATGCAAGCGCTGTTGACGGAGATGGAGATCTCGATGCCCCGGGGGCTGCGCAAGCTGCCTCGCACGTTGGTCCACCACCTGAGCGACCCCGGCCTCGCCGACCTGCTCGAGGTTCCGAGCCCGGCGTGGTGGCGACCCGTGTTGATCCCATTGGCGATGTTGGGACGCGTCCTCACCCGGATCGGAGGCGTCCGGCGCATCGTGGATGCACCGACGCGATTCGTCGGACGCGCCATGATCCGTCGCTACATCGATCAGGGATTGTCCGGCCAACGGGCGCGATTCCGGATCTCCTCCGAGACCGCGGCCCGTTGGCGGCTGGACCCCGAGCCGGACCCAGGCTCGGCGCGTGCATCGTGGCAGGAGCCCGTCGATATCAGCATCGGCAGCGACAGGCGGGGATCCTTCGATGAGCGGCCGATTGATGTACCGCACCAACAATCCGTTGTTGGTGCAGGGCGCCAGCGGGGAACTGCTCCCGCTTCCGACACCGATCACCCCGGAGGCCATTCGCAAGATCGCCGGGAAGGGTTTCCCGCTCAAAGAGACCATCCCCCAGCTGATCGCCCGGAACCGGCGGGTCACCTACGTACCAAGACCTCTCGGATCAGCTCCGACGGATGTTCGAGGGGCGCAGCCCGGTCGTGCCTCCGTGCGAACTGGTGCACGTTCGCAGGCGTGGTCATCGAAGACGATCGGCGCGACCATCGATCCCGAGGAGATCCCGCCGATCCTGCGAACGCCGGCCAACCGCCGCGGCGGCACTCCGGGTCGCTGCGGCGCGAGCGCTGCAGCGATTGACCGGACGACAGCACGGCGATCTTCCGCTCCTGGCCGCCGGCAACCGGTTCATCTTCCTCGAGGTCGGTCTCGCGGCCACCAGCTTGCTCGAGACCTTGGCGGGGGAGCCGATCGCGGTGGGGGCGACGCCTGATTGGAGCACGAAGCTCGCAGATCCGAAGTGGTCGAGCGAGTCGGTCCGAGAGGAAACCTGGTCGGCGCTCTGGGAGCGCGCCGAACAGATGTTGCTCGATCTCAACAGCTTGGACCCGAAGCTGGATCCCGACCGATCCGCCCGATCCGGCGTTGCTGCGGCTCGGACTCCGCCTGTACTTCGAAGCGGTGTTCGAGGACGACCCCAACATCAAGTCCGAACTGATCCTGGCGGGAAACCTCCAGCTCGGCGTGCATGAGCAGTACCCGCCGACGGTTACGTCGCGACCAGCCTCGCCATTCGTGGCTACCGATCGTTCCGCAACCTGTTGAGCTACCGGTCGGGCCGGGCTCGCTTGCTCCACAACCGTCTCGCGATTCGGCTCTACGCCCGTTTCCTCACCCGCTTCTCGTTGGCGCTGATCCTCCCGAACGAGATCCTCAAGCTCGGCAAGCCGCTCACGAGGCCGTTCAAGGAGGCCACGGAACTCGGGTGGACCGAACGTTGCGACGCCCTCTTCGTCAGCGACGTCTTGGCGATCGACGAGCCGCGCCTCCAAGCGCTGCTGTCGCGCTACGACCTCGACGACTTCGTCGACGACTCCAAGCGGGGCGCCCGCAACTGGATCGACTACGGGCATCGGATGCACTTCATCGGCAACCTCTTCCGCTCCCGCCACGAGGATCCGGGGCTGCTCTCCGTGCGGGTCTTCGATCAGGCCGAGGAGGAGCGGATCCGGAACGGAGACGGTGGATCGCCGTGGATGGCGCCCGCGAGTGATCGGCGACGGCAGGGCATCTGACTACTGACTACTCGGGCGTGATGCCGGCGATCCTGGTCTCGAGGAGCGGGACGAGTTCGGTCCACGATGCCCGGCGCCCGGGGCGGCTGTACCGGTCGAACTCGGCGCGGCCGAGGAGGGTGATGAGTCGCTCGCGTTCTCGTCGAACGACGTTCGAGCCCGTCCAGATGGAGCGGTCGAGCATCCCGACGACGTACGCGGCTTCGCGCCACTGACCGAGTGCGACGAGGATCGGCACGAGCGCCACGATCTCCTGCAAGGTCTGCTCGCGCTGTCCGAGCTGAGCGGCGCCCGTCACCCGCGCCATGGCATCGACGAGGGCCTGTTGATGGTCCGCGTCGGGCAGCAGACCACGTAGCGATTCGAGCGTGCGTTCGGCGTGGCGCCGCACGAGGGTGCATCTCGCCCGC
This sequence comes from Ilumatobacteraceae bacterium, assembly GCA_041394645.1. Taxonomy (GTDB): domain Bacteria; phylum Actinomycetota; class Acidimicrobiia; order Acidimicrobiales; family Ilumatobacteraceae; genus JAWKHV01. Next base: position 39,948 of record JAWKHV010000029.1, read on the forward strand.
CGGGCGAGGGCGATGGCGTCGGTGGTGTGATCGGCGGCGCGCCCGGGGTTGATGGCGGAACGCACCCACGCCAGGCACAGGTGCGCCATGGACTCGACCAATGGGCTCCGGGTGGCGCGTCCCAGGCGCTTGAGGCGAACGGCGGCCGCGGCGCCCTCGGTGGCCCGGCCCGCGGTGGTGCGGGCGAGTACGTCATCGAATTCGGCGAGGGCTGCCCCGAGTGGATCACCAGTCGATTCCGAGTACTCGTGGAGCCGTCGCAGGTGGGTCACCCGCCCGCCGCCGAAGGCCCCGGTCTCGCTGACCTCGGCGATCACGGAGATGAGGAACCGGACGTTGGAGGCGACGTAGCTCGGCGCTGCGCCCCGGTCCATGGCGTCGTGGGCTTGGACGGCCAGCGCTCGGGCGTGCTCGAGATCCCCCCGAACCATGGCGCCGTTGGCTGCGATTCCGAGGAGGATCGCCGCGTGCGTTCCGGCCGTCACCTCCGACTCGGCGAGGAGCGGCTCGACCCACGTCTCGATCTCGATCCGTTCCCGCAGGATCGCCTCGTCCTCGAGCGCCGCGACGAGACGGGCGGCGTGGTCCCACTGCCCGTGGTCCACGAACCGGCGATAGGCCTGGCGAACGTTCACGAACCTGCGCCGACGAGGTCGGCGCCGGCGGCGTCGGTGACACCGCGATCCCGTGGCAGCATTCGATCGGTGAACGAGGCAACGGCGTGCGCCACGCGACTCGACATCGGATTCGCCCGCATCGATCGAGGTCGCTCCGGCCGACGTCTCTGATCGGTGCCAGCAACCGGTATCGACGCTCGGTGACTTCGTCCGGTTCGACCTCGGAGCAGGCCAGCGTCGACCAGTTCGAGCAGCGATCCGAGCAGGTTCGGCAGTCCGAGTTCCTCGACGACGTGACCGGAGCGCGCTCGTACGATCCGCCCCCGTCGAGACACGCAAGGACGTCGAAGAGCGTGCGGGCCCTGTTCGATGCGAGGGCGAGCGTGGCCCGGATCTCGGCTTCGAGTCCTCGTTCGCCCCGACCGGCGAGCACGCCGCCGCTCCACCACCGGTCAGTTCGGCGGCGACTTGAGCGAGACAGATCGCCGAGGCGAGCCCCGACCAGTTCGAGTGCGAGCGGCAGGCCGTCGACGGCGGCCACGATGGCGGTGGCGTGCTCCGGTGCCACCGTGGCCTGTCGTTCGGCGGCGACGGACCGCAGCAGCGCTACGCCGTCCTCGGCAGCGAGGGTTCGAGACGGATCGTCGTCGTCCGCAGCGATGTCGGAACGCCCCGTGTCGTGAGGAGCGCCGACGGGGTGGAGCCGAGCCGTGCCAGGACCTGCTCGACGAGTTCGAGGCATCCGTCGATCCCGTCCAACACGAGAAGGTCCACCGGCGCGAGCGGCGAGTGCCTCCTGGACCAGATCGCTCCCGGAGACGTGCTGGAGCGGCCGAGCGCACGCCACAAGGACTCCGAGGATGCGACCACGGTGGCGTCGATCCATCGAACGATGTGTCCGTCGGCCGCCCAGGAGGAGGCGAGGGCGTGGGCGAGGCGACTTGCCGATGCCCGGCTCTCCCACGATCGTCACCGTCGCACCTGTTCCGAGGGCACCGGACACCTCGGCCAGCGCATCACCGGCCGACGAACGGGCGGGGGAAGATCGCAGGGAGCCGGGTTTCGGCGGGTGCCACGGCGCGAACTCCGGACGGGCGGTCGTCCCCGGCCGTCAGTTCCAACAGTTCGCTCTCCAGCGCCACCAGGCCCGCGCCCGGCGACACGCCGTAGGCGTCCACCAGCGAGGCACGGAACTCGCTCAGGCAGTGCAGGGCGTCGGCCGGCCGGCCGAGTTGGGCCAGCGCTCGGGCGCGTACCTCGCACATCCGTTCGCTCGCCGGTAGCCGGATCTGCAGGTGCTCGGCCGCCACGAGGGCGTCGGCGAGATGCCCGTTCGTGAGGAGGAGTTCGGCTCGTCGTTCGGCGGCCTGCTCCCACAGCCGGGTCAGGCGCACGGTCTCGGCGTAGGCGAACTCCTCGTGGGAGAACTCCCCGAAGGGCTCCCCGCGCCACAGCTCCATCGCGGCGTTGGCGGCGACGAGGCCGAGCGATCCGTCGGAGGCGAACGCTTCGGTCACGGCCCGCTCGAACTCGTCGACATCGACGCCGTCGTCGCCCGGCTTCAACAAGAAGCCGTTGGGGGTGCGGAGGAGCCGGTTGGGCCCCAGCACGGAGCGCAGCCGACTGACCTTGCTCATCAACGCGTTGCGAGCGGTGGCCGGCGGACGGCCGTTCGGCTCCCACAAGAGCTCCACCAGGTCATCGGTCGGAGCGGGCCGCCCCCGGCGGGCGGCGAGGATGGCGAGGAGTCGTCGTTCCAGCAGCGCCGACACCTCGGTACCCCCGACAGCGATGCCACCGAGGACTCGGATCTTCCGATCCGGTCCTTCGGTCACGTCGCTCCGCACACGCACGGGTGCATCTTCGCCCATCCGTGCGCCGTTCGGCGAAGGCACCGCCGTCATCCGGCGAGCGGCGACGTGCCAACCTGTGCGTCGAAGGTGGTGGACTCGCCGGGGCGCCAGCGAGTCCACCACCTCATCCGCCGCATGCCGCTCGGCATCGGTGGGAGGGCCGCAGTCTCCACGGGCAACCTTGCGCCGACGTTGCGCCGCAGTGCCGGACCCGCTCATTTTCGGATCCGGCACGCCGCTGCAAGCTGGTCGCCGTCAGTCGGTGGATTGCCAGTCGTCGAGGGCTCGTCGCCAGGACTCGAGGTCGGGGTGGGTGTGGTCGAGCTGGTCGGCGGCCTCGATCGCCGTGCGCAACAGTTCGATGGCGTCGGTGACCCGACCCGCCGACCGATACAACGAGGCGAGGTCCGCCCGCGCCATCAAGGTGTCGGGGTGCCGGTCACCCAACACCTCCACCCGATCGGTCAACACCCGCTCTTCGAGTTCGATGGCGTCACTGACCCGACCCGCCGACCAATACGACAAGGCGAGGTTCCCTCGCGTCCTGAGGGTGTCGGGGTGGCGGTCACCCAACACCGACTCGGCGAACTGGAGCGCGGGCTCCGCCTCCGCGATCGCCTCGCCGAACCGTCCCGCATGACGGAGATGGAGCGCAAGGTGGTCCCAGATCCACCAGACGTTCGTGGGGTCGCACTCCATTGCCGACGCCGACGCGATGGCGGACGACACATGCGGAGCAAGGGCATCCCGGGCGGCGCGCCCGGCATGATCGTCCACGTCGACGAAGCTGACGCGCAGGCCGGCGACCAGCGCAGCCGCGTGTTCCGCGGTGACCGTGCGCCGAGCCGACCTCTGCACCAGCCGGTGCACGTTGAAGGTTTCGTCGTCCGACCGTCGCAGCAGCGAGACCGAGTGCAGCGCGTCGAGGGCGTCTTCGACGTCCCACGCCGCCAGCTCCGGAAAGGCGGCCAACACAAGCTTCTCCGGGATCGACTCCGGCGCGCACAGGGATGCCACCGCCATCACGGCCGGTGCGTACTCAAACTGTTCCGTGGCCGCATCGAGCGACACCTGCCAGGTGGCGAACATCGGGTCGTCGTCGAACCCACCGGCATCGAGGCGGCGCAAGTACTCGGCGACGCGCTTGGCGGGATTGCGCGCCACGTAGGCGCCGGCGTGCTCCAGCGCCAGCGGTAGGCCGTCGAGCTTGGCCACCAGGTCTGCAATTGCGTCGGCCTCTTGCGCGGCCACGGGATTTCTCGCCCGGACCCGGCTGCAAAAGAAGTCCGCTGCGGCGTCCGGATCGAGCGTCGGGACATCGACGAGTTCGGCGGAACCGTCCCAATCGGTCGATCGGCTGGTGATCAACACTCGACCTACCGGGTTGTCCGGAAGCCAGTGCTGGACCAGGTCCCGGTCGGTCGCGTTGTCGAACACGAGGAGCCAAGGACGCGTCGTCCGGGTGAGATGATCGACCACGGCGGCCGCATGTTCGTCGACGGTCCCCGACACCACCACGCCCAGGGGAACCGCCAGTTCGGCGAGGTCGGGCACGAGGGTGAGGGCGGAGTCAGCGCGCACCCACCAGCACACCTCGAAGCGATCTCGGGTCGCGTGGGCGTACAGGGCGGCCAGGGTCGTTTTGCCGATGCCGCCGGTGCCGGAGATTGCGCTGGCCGAGCCGGCCGCGCGAATCACCGACGCACCCGTTGAGCTGTCGAGTTGCGCGAGCAGGTCGTCACGTGGCGCGAGGTGTTCGGGGCGGCGCGGGATGCGTCGGCACCAGATCTGGATCGACGTCCCCGCCAGCCGCTCCGGAAAGAACTGGAGCAGCTGCGCGACGACATGATCCCATCCGTCGGACACTTCGAGCCGGTGCAACCGGTGCAGTCCATACACCGACTTGCGCACCTCGCCACTCAGCCGGATCGGCACGACGCGCGTCTCGCCGCGGCGGTGCCGGTCGACGGCGATGGCGATCTCCTCGCGCTGGTAATACGCCTGGTCGGATCGGTCCGAGACCAGGACCGCCGTCAATCGGGAGTTTTGGAGCGCCCGCTCGAGCGCCGTGTCCCACGCATCGCCGGGCGCGATGCATTCCTGGTCGAGGAAGCATCGGACGCCTCGGTCCGAGAGGAGCCCAGCGAGGGTTCGGGCCGCGTCGATCTCGGGAGCGGGATACGCGATGAAGACGTCCCACTCCTCGTCGTGCTGGGAACCCCGCTCCGTCACGGGCTCGACGGTACTTGGACACGCACGATGGCGGGAACCCCACGGAAGCGAGTGCGCTTGATCGACGCTTCACGGACGAGCAGCGGCCAACTACTGTCGCCCAGCATGGCATCGGCTGGCGGGACGCGATGGGACGTGTTCCTCGCTCACGCCGGCGCCGACGCCGAGCAGGCTGCCCGGATGGCCGAGCTGTTGCAGCAACGCGGCGTCACCGTGTGCCTGGACGCCGAGACCCTCTGCGGCGGCGACGATTGGCACGAACGACTACCTGAGTACCAGGCCCAGTGCCTGATGACGGTGGCATTGATCTCGACCGCCACGCCCACCGCCTGGTTCGAGCGGTCGGAGGTGCTGCGAGCCATCACGCTTGCACGCAGCGACGGCCGGCGCCTGGTCCGGTTGCGGTCAGCGGCGACGCACCAACGCTGTACGGCTTGGAGCAGTTGCACACCCTGGCCGCCCACGACCAGGCAACGCAGCTCGCTGCGGCGGACGCCATCGCCGAGATCGTCCGCGATCCGGATTCGTTGCCGCCGCTGCGGAGTCGACTCGTGCGGAGCCCGGCGATCCCGCCGCTACCGCGCCATTTCGTCGGTCGCGATGAGCTTCTCGCTGGGCTGCTCACCGAGTTGGACGGGAGCGGGCGAGGGCTCACCCAGACGATGAGCGGGCTCGGCGGCGTGGGCAAGACCACGATCGCGGCCGCCTTCGCCGAAGCGGCGAGCGCTCAGGTCGACATCGTGTGGTGGGTGCGGGCCGAGGATCCGATCAGCCTGATGACCGATCTGGCGGCACTCGGAGACCGGTGCGGGATCGTCGGCGACGACGACATCGCCCGGCGCGCCGTGCAGGTTCGGGACTACCTGACCGACACCGATCGGCGGTGGGTGCTGGTGTTCGACAACGCCGTCGACGAACCATCGATCTTCGAGTGGGTGCCTCGGCGAGGAACGGGCATCACGCTCGTGACCACCCGCAACCAGAACTTCGACCGGATCGGTGCGGTGGTCGAGGTCGGCGTGCTGGCGAAGGAGGTGGCGACCGAGTTCCTGAGCCGTCGGGTGGCGGAACGAAACCAGGCGGCCGCTACGGACACGGCACGGATCGAGGAGGTGGCGCACGAGCTCCAGGGTCTTCCGTTGGCGTTGGAGCAGGCCGGCGCCTGGGTGGCGGGGTCGACGCTCCGCAGCTTCGGCGAGTACCTGGACCTGCTGCGTGACGTGCGCGACAACCCGTTCCCGGACGGGACGGTTCCGCTCGGCTACGAGCGCACGATGTGGGAGACGATCCAGATCTCGGTCGACGCCTCGGAGCGGGACAGCGCTGGCGCCGGCGAGGTGTGGCAACTCCTGGGGTGGTTTGCCTCGGAGGCGATACCGATCGCCTGGCTCGCAGAAGGCGGTGCGCCGTTGGTCGAGAAGGCGGCGGAACTCCGGCGTCTTCGGCAGGCGGTGGAGGCGTTGGCGACCTACTCCCTGGTGCGGGTGCGGCCCTCGGAGGATGGCGGCGAGGTGGACGTCCACCGGGTGGTGCAGGCGGCCGGCCGGCGCGCCTCGGCTCCGGCGAGCGCCGATCGCGGCCTCGACGTGCTGGAGGTGCAGAACGGTGGCGACAGACTGCATCCAGACGCCTGGCCGACGTTGCTGCGCCTGCGGCCCCACGCCCAGGCCTACGCCGAGCACGTTCGCAGCGGTATCGCGGACCGCGTACCTCGACTGTGGCGGGTGCTCAACGGGACGGCGACGGCGACGCAATTGTCCGGAGGCGTGCACGCGGCGGTGCCGATGTTCGAAACGAACCTCGATCTTGTCGAGTCGGCGTTGGGTGACCGGCACCCCGACACTTTGACGGCGCGGGCGAACCTCGCCTTGTCGTATCAGTCGGCGGGTCGGGTCACCGACGCCATCGACCTCGAAGAGCGGGTGTTG
>JAWKHV010000030.1:0-46264 GCA_041394645.1 Ilumatobacteraceae bacterium
TCCTGGTCGTCTCGCTGGCGACGACGGCTGCCCTCTCGGGCTGTGGATCCACCGACGACGGGCCCGCCGCCCGGGACGCGGCGGAGACGACGATCTCCGACGAGCCGAACCTCGAGATCACGGCCCCTGACGACCCTGCGAGCGACGACGCTGGGTATGACGACGCTGGGTATGACGACGCTGGGTATGACGACACGGAGGACTACGACCCCGGCCCGGACGACACTGGGGCTTTCGACACTGGGGCTGACGTTACGGCGTCGCCGTCGGTCGACGACTCCGCCGGGCGCGACGACGTCGACTGCAGCGCCGAGGGCCTCGGCTCGTCGGCGGAGACGGACTTCACCGTGGCCCGCTACGTCGTCGACGGCCGGCTCGGGGCGGTCTGCTTCGGGGACGACGACCCGGTGCTCCTCGACGCCTGGACCACCCTGGTCACGATCACGCCGCCGTTGCAGCTGACCGATCTGGCCCTGTTCGGAGGATTCACCGGTTCGTCGGGTGGCGACGAGGAGACGCTGGCCTTCGTCAACTCGACCGATGACAGCGGCGAACTGTTCCAGATGTCGATCAATCTCGGCACCTTCCACGACGACGAGAACCAGGCCAAGCTCACCGTGGCCCACGAGTTCAGCCACGTGTTCACCGCGACACCGCTCCAGCTCGATCGCAGCGACGAGGCCTTCCAGGACTGCAGCACGTACCTCGCCGCCGAGGGCTGCTATCTCGCCGACTCGCTGATGTACCGATGGATCGAGCAGTTCTGGGGCGATTGGATCGACCAGATCGATCCCGAGGCCGATGCCAGCGTGGCCGACGGCGAGGAGCGGTGCAGCCTGGATCCCGGCTTCTTCGGTCCGTACGCCGCCAGCAGCCCGGAGGAGGACTTCGCCGAGTCGTTCAGCGCCTTCGTGTTCGGGGTCGAGGCCTCCACCGGGGCCCAGCAGCGAAAGCTCGACTTCATGGCCGCACAACCCGGACTCGTCGAGTTCAGGGATCGAGCCGACGCCGCCGGATGGAGCCCGATCGCCAACGAGTTCGACCCGTGTGGCTGAGTCCTTCGTCGCGGCGACGCGCCCGCTCAGCGGTCAGAATGTCGCGATGAACACCAAGGTCCGGAGGCGAACCGACCGGTGAGCGACGCAACGAACCCCGCCCTCGACCGACTCGGCGAGCTCGTCACCCTCGATGGCCACAACGGGTCCAGCGTGACCGTTGCCCTGCACGGCGGACACGTGGTCTCGTGGCGCACGGCGGATGGTCGGGAGCGTCTGTTCCTGTCGGATCGGGCGACCATCGCAGACGGCGCAGCGATCCGCGGCGGGATCCCGGTGTGCTTCCCCCAGTTCGCCGGGCTGGGCCCCCTGCGCAAGCACGGGTTCGCCCGGACCTCGACGTGGCGATGCTCCGGGCCGTGCTCGTTCGAGTTGCTCGTCGAGCCCGGCGATTGGCCGGGGTGGCCGTACCGGGCGACGCTCACCCTCGAGGTCCTGCTCGGCCCGGCCACGCTCACGACCGTGCTTCGCGTGACGAACACCGGCGACGACCCGTTCGGTTTCACGGGGGCGCTCCACACCTATCTCGCATGTGACGCGGTGGGCTCGGTGCACGTACGGGGCCTGGACGGCCGGTCGCTGCTCGACGGCGGTGTGGTGAACGGATCGATCGAGTTCCCCGATCCCGCTCACGATGTCGATCTGTCGGTGTTGGCGCCGACCGGACCCGTGCGGGTCGATGGGCTCGCGGGCCCCGACGGCCCGTCGCTGGTCGCTGCTCAGACGGGGTTCCCGGACGTCGTGGTCTGGAACGTGGGCTCCACGCTGGGAGCCGAGATGGGCGACCTCGGAGCCGGACAATGGAACGACTTCGTGTGCGTCGAGGCCGCCGTCGTGGGCACGCCGATCACCGTCGGCCCCGGTGCGACGTGGATCGGCACCCAGACGCTGAGTGTCACCTGATGCGAGACCGCGCAGGCCTTGCCCGGCTCGTGGACCGTTGGCCGTGGGGCACACTGGAACACGTGCAGTTCAGCCGTGAGCTCCGGGAACTCGTCGCCGACGGAACCATCACCGTCTCGTATCGCCTGTGGTCCCGGCCGCAGGTGAAGGCCGGTGGTCGCTACCGGGTCGGTGACTCGACGATCGAGGTCGACGAACTCGACCTCGTGCCGTTCTCCTCGATCACCCCGGAGGACCTCGCGCGAACGGGCGAGCGGGACCTCGACTCGTTGCGCCGGCGGGCGGCCCACGCCGGCCCGATCGATGACGACACCCTGGTCCACCGAGTCGAGTTCCACGTCGTCGGCTGACCTACCAGTGGCCGGTGCCGGGTTCGCCCTTGAACGGTCCCACGATCTCGTCGGTCACCCAGCCGCCGTAGAACTCGCTCGGCTGGGGGCGGACTCGCTCGTCGTCGATCCAGCACTCGATGCGAGCCGGGTAGAACGCGAGGTATCCGGTGATCGCGACGAACTCGGGGAACGGTTCGGGGTAGCTCCACGCCACCGGGACCTCGAAGCACGCCGCCAGCGCCCAATAGCGGGCCCGGCCCTTCCACTCGCACGTGCTGCTTCCCGCCGTCGGGACCAGGAGATCGGTCCGCACGTCGTTCGGCGGGAGGTACACGGTCGGCGGACTCGCGGTCTCGAGTACCCGGACCGCACCAGTGCTGTCGGCGATCGGATCGTCGATCGGTCCGATGCGTACCCGACGTGCATCGGGCACCACCGCCGGCGGGCGGGGATAGTCCCAGACCGATTCCTGCCCCGGCGCAGGCGTGATGGCGAACGACGGCCGGGCCGAGCCTCGATAGGTCCACTGCTGACGGGCTCGCCGTAGCGCCGAGTCGGGTTCCTGGCTCATCGGTCGATCCTCCCTCACGTCTGGATCGCGGGCGGTGGGCTGATACCACCCAGCATGCCCGCTGGCGCTCAGGCGGGCGTTGCCGTGCGTTGATGTCGCACGATGACGGCCAAGGACGCGATGACCGCCGCCATCGCCGCACCCTGGGCGATCGTGACCGTCTCGCCGAACACGATCCAGGCGAGCAGGGCCGATGCGACCGGGATGAACAGTGTGAACGTGGAGCCGACCCAGACCGGGATCCGTTGCAGCGACCAGTTCATCAAGGTGTGGCCCGCGATTCCCGCGGCGACGATCATGGCGATCAACCACAGCCAGTTCTTTGCCGAGGGCCACGAGAGATCCTGACCGAACGCGAGGCCGATCGGCAGACACAACAGCGCGGTCCACAACGAGGTGCCGGCGGTGAACTCCAGCGCGGTCAGCTTGCCCCTGGACTGTTTGGAGGCGATGAAGTAGCCACTCCACGAGAACAGCGCTCCCGCCGCGAGCAGGTCGCCGCGCCAATCGGTGGTCCCACCGCCGGAACCCGCGAACACGACCACGCCGGCAGCCACCAACGCCACGGCCGCCCACAACGCGTCCGAGGTGCGGATCTTCTCGCCGAAGAAGCGAACGGCGATGAGTCCGACGAGGATCGGCTGCAGCGAACCGATGATCGTGGCGTTGACGACGCTGGTGAGCTTCACGGCGGAGAAGAAGAACGCGATGTCCAAGGCCAACGCGATCCCACCCCAGAACGAGTCACGCAGCAACGTCGGTCGCAGGGGCGTCCCGCGCACGCTCATCCAGACCGCGAGGGCGACGAAGAAGGCGCCGAAGCGGTAGATCCCGATGGCCAGGGAGTCCATCGCGATGTACTTGGCGAGGATCGTGCCGGTCGACCAGGCGGTGACCGCGAGACCGGCGCCGAGCAGCGCCTTGGTCACCTCCCCCTCTGCGACGGGTTGATCGACCGGCACGACGGCCGGAATGGGGACCTCGGTCATGGCGGCAACGTACCCATCGACCGCCCGTCGATCGCTACCCGACGGAGACGAGCAGATCAGGGGTCGTCACGACGACAGCGGTTGCTCGTGGCGGACGACCACGAACTCAGAAGGGACGAGGGCCGAGAAGCCGAACTCGAAGGTGAGCAGTCCCGCGTCGATCGATGCCGGTGTGTTCGTCGTGGCATCGCACTTGACGAAGAAGGCCTCGTCGGGCGAGTTGCCGCACAGGGCGCCGTCTCGCCACAGCCCGAGCAGGAACCCGTCGAGCCGATGCCGGACTGCGGACCAGGTTCCCTCGTCGTTCGGCTCGAAGACGACCGAGCCGGTGCTGTCGGCGATGGCACGCTGGATCATCGAGCCGAGGCGCCGAACGCCGATGTACCTCCGGTCGGGGACCGCCGGAGCGAGCGTTCGGGCGCCCCAGACTCGGACATCTCGTCCGCCGCGCTCTCGGATCACGTTGACCCCGACGGCGTTGAGTGGTTCCTGCTCGAGCGTGGTGGTGCGGTGTTCGAGGTCGACCACCCCCGAGACGACCTCGTTCGCCGGAGCCTTCCAGACGCCCCGGGTCGTCTCCGTCCTGGCCCAGATGCCGGCGACGTGTCCACACGGTGGCACCGTGCACCGGATGGTCGTGGGCTCGCCGAGGCTTCCGGGACCCTCGACGGTGACCCACGGGTAGTACAGCGCGGCGTCCGCCGAGTCGAACCCGGCGGCAGTTCGCCAGCTCTCCGCCCGGTTCGGATCCAAGCCCGGTGGTGTGTCGAGGATCGCCATTCGGTCGCCGGCCTGTTCGCAGTGCTCGACCAGCGCTCGTTGAACGTCGGTCCAGAGGGCGTCGCCGGCGTCGCCCGCCTGTCGCGCCGCGGTGTGGAGATCGGGAATCATCACGATCGACACATCGTGAATGCCCTCGAGCGCATGCAGGCCCTGGGGCAGCTCGGCACTTCCGATGAAGGTCTCCGCCGAACTCGTGGCCGGCACCCGGGCGATGTAGCAACTCGTGCCACCGTTGTCGAAGAAGCCCCGCACGGCCCACGGCAGGAGCGCTTCATCCGTCAGACCTCCGTAGTCGGCCTCGAACTCGGACCAGCTGCTGACTCGGCGCGGCTGCCAGCCGTCCGGATCGGACGCCGGATCCGCTGGGCCGCGTTGGGTGAATCCGACGAACCCGGCGGTCGAGCACGATGGTCTCGCGATCGGTCGCCACGGGCGGGAGATCTCCTCGACGTAGACCCCAGGGGACCGGTAGCTCGGCATGGTGGTGCCTCCTCGCTCCCATGGTCCCACGGATCGGCCGAGGGCTCCGACGCCCGGACGTCCGATGGCGTCTTCGCCGACCCCGACACGAGACTCGACATCGGCCGATCTCGTCAGCGGATCCCGAGGACGCGGGCTGCTCGGTCGGCGGCGGCCGTTCCGCCCAGCTGGCGCAGGAGGAGCAGGCCGTCCAGGACCGCGATCGCGGTCTCGGCCTCGGCGCGACGACGCTTGGTCGTCCCCTCGATGAAGCTCGCCGCCCATTCGATCCACGCCTCGATGATCTGCGGGAGGAGGCTCCGATACGGCTCCCGCCCGGCGGCCGCGAGGCCGTTCGCCTCGAAGAACAGCGCGAACACAGGATCGGCCTCCTTCGTCGCGAGAACGGGCCAGGCGGCCCGGAGCAATGCTCGATGATCCGCCGCCCGTTCGGTGAACGCGTCGGCCAGCTTGACCTGCAGCTCCCCGCCGAGCGACACGATCACCTCGCCGATGAGATCGTCCTTCGTCGGGAAGTAGTAGACGATCACCCGGTCGCTGATGCCCAGGCGCTTGGCGAGGCGACCGAACGTGAGCTGGCTCAACCCGTCGGCGAACGCGGCGGCGAGCGCCCCTTCGAGGATCTGTTCCTTCGTGTGCCGGTGCCCCATCGGCGCTTGATCGTAGTGACCGCTACGGGTAGGTTTCGCAGTGATCACTACAAACAGCGCCGGAGGTGCACCGTGTCCGCCATGACCCAAGACGGCGCGTCCGAGTTGTTTCGCCGGCCACCGGATCGTCTCCTCGACGTCGGCGCGGGGCGGGTCGCCCATCGAAGCGTCGGCCGCGGGCCGGACGTGTTGTTCTCCCACGGGTGGCCGGTCAGTTCGGCGACGTTCCGCAAGCTGCTCCCCCACCTCGTGGATCACGTGACGTGCCACCTGATCGACTTCCCGTCGGCCGGTCAGAGCGAGTTCGACGACCGAACTCCGATGTCGATCGCCCAGCACATCGAGACGCTGCGCCGCACCGTCGACCTGCTCGGCCTGGACTCGGTGGCGGTCGTCGGCCATGACAGCGGCGGCCTGATCGCTCGGCATGCACTGGTCGGGGACCCCCGGCTGCGGGCCATGGCGCTCGTCGACACCGAGCATCCCGACCCCGGCTGGCGCTTTCGCAGCTTCCTGTGGTCCCGTCGTCTGCCGGGCCTGGGCGCCGGGCTGGGCTGGGTCGCCGGCAAGCCGCGGGTGTATCGCTCCAGGGCAGTGTTCGGCGACGCCTTCGCCGATCGGTCCCACCTCGACGCCGAGTTCCACGAGTTCTTCTTCGAGCCGCTCCACCGGGATGCGGTGCGCCGCGACGCCGCGGCGAAGCTGCTTCGAAGCTTCGAGTTGCGGTTCGTCGAGGAGCTGCGCGGGATCCACCGTCGCCTCGACGTGCCGGTCGCTTTGGTGTGGGGGGACCGGGACCAGTTCTTCCCAGTGAACAAGGCCGCCGAGATGGTGACCCAGTTCCCGAACGCCACGCTCACCGTGATCGAGGGCGCCGGCTTGTTCTCCCACGAGGAGCGACCGGCCGAGGTCGCGGCGGCGCTCCTCCCGACCCTGACCGGGGCGGCCTGAGGATCGGGCCGTGCCGTATCGCTCGGCGCGCCAAACACGAGGACGTCGCAGCGGTCGGCAACGTAGGGTCGGGCCATGAGTTCGAATCTCGTCGCGCTCGCGTTCGACTCCAGGGATCCATCGAGCATGGCTCGGTTCTGGGCCGAGGCGCTGGGCTGGCGGGTCGGCGACACGGTCGGAGACGACGGCGTGGTGAGCGTCGTGCCGACGGACCACACCCGCTTCGTCATCGAGTTCGCGCCGGTCGAGGATCCGAAGGTGGGTCAGAACCGCAACCACCTCGATCTGACCACGACCTCACTGGAGGACCAGCGCGACAGTGTCGCTCGGTTGCTCGAACTGGGCGGTCGCCACATCGACATCGGCCAGTCGCCCGACGAGGACCACGTGGTGCTGGCGGACCCGGAGGGCAACGAGTTCTGCATCCTGGCGCCAGGCAACAACTTTCTCGCCGGATGTGAGCGGCTCGGCGCCATCAACTGCGACGGCACTCGGCGGGTCGGGCAGTTCTGGAGCGAGGTGCTCGGGTGGCCGCTCGTCTGGGACCAGGACGAGGAGACCGCCATCCGAGCGCCGGACGGAACCGGTCCGCTCATCACCTGGAGCGGCCCGCCGCTGATGGACAAGCGGACCAAGAATCGGCTGCATCTCGACATCGCTCCCCCGCTCGCCGAGCACCAACACGACGAACTGGAGCGGCTCATCGCCGTCGGGGCGAGGCGAGTCGACGTCGGGCAGGGCGAGGTGCCGTGGGTGGTCCTCGCCGACCCCGATGACAACGAGTTCTGTCTCGTGACGCCGCGCGATCCACGGGTTGGCTGAAGCGGTCGAGACGCCTTGGCCGACGTGGCGGGCCCGGCTCGGCGTGTTCGTCGCCCGGGGCTAGGTTGTCCCCTCATGGAGATCGTCGGCCGCATCGAGTCCGTGGAACAGCTCGAAGCGCTGTATCGCCGGCCGACGGGACTCGCCGTCGACAAGCAGCTCGACCGGCTGACGCAGGGCATGATCGAGTTCGTCGGACGGAGCACGCTGCTGATGCTCGGCACCACCGATGGCTCGGGATCGCTCGACGTGTCCCCCCGTGGCGGCCCGGCCGGCTTCATCCGTGTCCTCGACGATCGGCACCTCGCGGTCCCCGACCTCAACGGCAACAACCGACTCGACAGCTTCCGCAACCTCGTGCGTCATCCCTGGGCGGGCCTGCTCGTGCTGAACCCCGGGAACGACGAGACGCTGCGGGTGAACGGACCCGCGGTGCTGTCGAACGACCCCGACCTCCTCGCCGGGTTCACGAGCGAGCTTCGGACGCCGAAGCTGGCGGTCGTGGTGGAGGTGGCCGAGGTCTACGGCCATTGCGCGAAGGCATTTCAGCGCAGCGGGACCTGGGATCCGGCGACCTGGCGCGACGAGACCGATCGCTGTGATCTGGCCTCGATGTACCTCGAGCAGTGGAGGATCGAGCCCGACGCGATGCGGGCCACGCTGGCCGAGACCTACGCCGCCGACCTCGCTCGGGACTGATCGAGCCGCCGTTGTCGCAGTGTTGAAGTACTCTCCCGAGGTCGGTCCAGCACGGTGCTGGTCCGACCGCTCGCCAACCGGGAGGGATGCCATGGAATCACCGGGCCCGCCCGCTGCTCGTCACGTTCGAGGACACGGTGACTGACCGCGCGTCCGCGGGAGCGGACGACCTCGCCACGCTGTCCGGCGACCTGTCGGAGATCGACGACGGCGGTGTCACGGCGAGCGACGTGGTCCGTGCCTCGCTCCGGTCCGAGGCGCTGCTCGCCGAGGTGTTGGCGCGGGCTCCGATCGGGTTCGCCCTCGTCGACCACGAACTCCGCTTCGAGCTCGTCAACGAGACGTTGGCCCAGATCAACGGGGTGTCGGTCGAGGACCATCTCGGCCGCACGATCCGTGAGGTCCTCCCGGACGTCGCCGACGCGGTCGAGCCGCTCCTGCGCTCCGTGCTCGACACCGGCGAACCGGTGACCGGTATGGAGATCGCCGGCGCGACGCCCGCTCAACCCGGCATCGAGCGGATCTGGTCGGCCAACTACTACCGGCTCGCGCTCCACGACGAGGTCCGCGCCGGGCTGTTCGTCGAGGAGATCACCCAGTCGGTCGCCGGGCGTCGACGAGCCGAGCGCCTCGCCTCGATCGCCGCTGTCCTGGCGGAGGCGGACACCTTCGAAGCGATCGAGGCGATCGTGGTCCGGCAGATCGCCGAGTACTTCGACGCCGATGTGGCGGTCGCCGGCCACTGGAACGCCGAGAGCGGCACCGTCACCATCCTCGCCGACGCCGCCATCCGGGAGATGGTCGCCGGCGCCGCCTTCTCGTTCGACGCCGATGCTCCCTACGCGGAGGCGGCGCGCACCCGGCGGGTGGTCACCGTGGCCAACCTGGAGGACCGGCGGGCCCGCTACGGCTCGAGCCTCGCTCCCGAACTCGTCGCCCAGGCGGTCGTGCCGTGCATCACCGGCGATGGCGCCTTCACCGGGGTGATGGTCGTCGGCTGGCTCCACCCCATCGAGCCCGACGCCTTCCCGCTGCCCCAATTGCGTACCGTCGGCAGCCTCGTGGCCGGAGCGTTCGAGCGCAACCGGCTCAACCACCAACGTCGGCGCCTGATCACGGCCCTCCAGGAGACGCTCGTCAACCAGCCGCCGCAACGTGACGGTCTCGAAACGGTGGTGCGCTACCGGGCCGACAGCGACGCGCTCGGATTCGGCGGTGACTGGTACGACGTGTTGCCGCTCGACGACTCCCGCACTGCGCTCATCGTCGGCGACGTCGTCGGCCACGACCCGGCCGCGGCTGCCCGGATGTCGCAGGTCGCGGCGAGCATCGCCCAACTCCTGGTGTCGGGGACCGAACTGAGTGCGGTCTTCAGCGAGGCCGAACGCGCGATGGCCGCCCGGTCGATGACCTCGATGTCGACCGTCGGCGTCGTGATCGTCGACACCGATGCTCGAACGCTCACCGCGTTCTCCGCCGGACATCTCCCGGGCATGCTGATCCATCCCGACGGCTCGGTGCACCAGCTCACCCCTGCGCTTCGACCGCCGCTGTTCCGCTTCTTCACGCCGACGAGCGGGATCACGCCGATCCCCTACGCTCCGGGGACGAAGCTGCTGCTGTACACCGACGGCCTGGTGGAGACGCGGCGGTCGGATCTGGCCCGCGACCTCGAACGATTGACCGAGACGTTGCGGATTCGCGCCGCGGACTCGATCGCGGATCTCGTGGAGTCACTCCTCGCCGACTTCGCACCCGTCGGCCAGCAGACCGATGACATCGCCTTGCTGGGGGCCTTCCTGAGCTGATCAGGGGTCTCGGCTGCGTCGATAGGCCATCCCTGAGTGACGTCTCGCACGGTGGCCGAATCCCAAGCAGTCCTTGAGTCGGAGTCGCGGCGCGCCGATTCCTTGCCCGGTATCCGCCGACCCGGACGAGGAGTTCACGTGCGTCCTAGAGCCAAGTCCCGCCGTCAGATCAGTGTCGGGGGTCGCATGACGATCCTCGTCGTCGCCGCCTTGGTGGCCCTCCTGCTCACCGCCGTCCGCGCCGGGTCGGTGCAGCGGTCCGCTCAATACGAGGCTCGGGAGGCGGCGACCCGCCAGCTCGTCGAATCGGCGGTCGGAATCGCGACGCACTACCGAGATGCGGCCGACAGCGGAGCGATGGACGAAGCGACGGCGCAGCGACTGGCCAAGGACGCCATCGCCAACCTCCGTTCGGGCGACAGCTATCTGTGGATCAACGACCACGGGCCGACGATGGTGATGCATCCCATCAAGACCGAGCTCGACGGAACCGATCTGTCGACCAACGTCGACTCGGAGGGGTTCCCGCTGTTCATGGCCATGGTCGAAGTCGTCGAACGCGACGGAGCGGGGTTCGTGACCTACCACTGGGAGCGCCCCGACAACGGGGAGATCGCCAAGAAGATCTCGTACGTGGCGGGTGTCGACGGCTGGGACTGGATCATCGGCAACGGGGTGTACGTCGACGACATCGATGCCTCGGTTCGCCACGATCTGTTCGTCCTCCTCGGATTCGTCGGTGTCGCTGCACTCGCACTGATCGGGCTGTCGATCATCATCGTGCGCTCGCTGACCCGGCCCATCGGTCGCACGGTCGACGTGCTCGGAGCGGTCGCCGACGGTGACCTCACCGTTCGGCTCGAGGAGGCCTCGGCGCGCGAGTTGGACCACATGGCCCGTTCGCTGAACGCCACGCTGGAACGGACCTCCACGGCGATCGCCGCGATCTCTCGTGAGGCCGCCGACCTCGCGCAGGCCTCGGCGGGCCTGGCCCACGACAGCGTCGACGCCGAGCGCACTGCCCATGACGCGGCGGAACGGGCGAGTGAGGTCTCCCAGCTCGTCCACGACGTCACCGCCCTCGTGAACGACGTCGCCATCGCCGCTCAGGAACTGGCCGCAGCATCGGCGGAGATCGCCAACTCGGCCGAATCGGCGGCGCAGGTCGCCGGCAACGCTCGAGGCGCGAGCCGGACAGCGACCCAGCACATCGAGGAGCTCACCCGCACGAGCCTCGAGGTCCGGGAGGTCTCGCGGATCATCGACGAGATCGCCGAGCAGACGAACCTCCTCGCCCTCAACGCCACGATCGAGGCGGCCCGGGCCGGCTCGGCCGGGGCCGGCTTCAGCGTGGTCGCCCACGAGGTGAAGGTGCTGGCCGAGCAGACGGCCCAGGCGACCCAGTCGATCGGCGCCCGGCTCTCGGCCATGGAACGGGCGGCGGCCGACGCCACCAGCGCCGTGTCCTGGATCACCGAGATGATCGGGTCGGTCGACGATCGGACGGCCGAGATCGCGTCGGCGGTTCAACAGCAGACGGCATCGACGCGCGGCATCGAGACGCGCCTGGAGACCCTGAACGAGAACACCGCCGCCATCACCCAGACGATCGACATCGTGGCCTCGGCGGCGGGGGCTTCGACCAGCTCTGCCGGTGCCGCTCGCCGCTCCGCCGAAGGCTTGAGCACGATGTCGGACCGTCTGACGGGGCTCGTTAACGAGTTCACCGTGGAGTGACGACCTCCGCCCGAGCGGTGCGAACGCCGAGCAGTAGGTTCGGTCGAACATCGATCGAGGGGGACGGATGTCGGCCGGAGTTTCGAGGTCATCCAGGGGTTCCAATGCTGCGGCAGGTTTTCTCTGCGCGGCCGGACTGCTGATCGCCGCGTGCAGCGGCGGTGGCGATGACGGCGCGGCGGCCGAGTCGACGGTCGCTCCGCCGAGCACGGATGCACCGTCGACCACCCAGGCCGTCGACACGAGCGCGCCGACCACGGCGCCGCCGCCCGCGATCACCACCGATCGCGCCTACTACGTGTTGAACCCGGGCAACTACGGCGGCCTTCCGGTCACCGACGACTCCCTCGACCAGCTCCCGCTCTACGACGGGCTCACTCCGTTGCGAGACGACGTCACCGAGGCCGACCTCGATCGGTTCTACCTCCCCGAGAACTTCGAACCGGTCGGCGCGACCACCGAGGAGCCGACGGGCCGTCCCGGGACCACGATCGAGTACGACGAGTACGGCGTGGCCCACGTGACCGGGGAGACCCGGGAGGACCTCGCCTTCGGGGCCGGCTGGGTGACGGGACGGGACCGGGATCTCTTGATCGACCTCGGTCGCGGCCCGGCTCGGGCTGCGGTCGCCGACGTGCCCGGCCTGGACGCCTTCCAGCTCGTGCTGAGCGGACAGCAGTTCGTTCCGAGCGCGGCCACGGAGCAGCTCGTCACCGATCAGGTCCAGGCGATTCGTGACGCGTACGGGGACGAGGGCGAGCAGATCCTGGCCGACGCCGCCGCGTATGCCGACGGTCTCAACGCCTACTGGGCGTCCGCCGGGCTCGACCGGGAGCCGGCGACGGTCAACGACGTCATCGCCACCACGGCGTTCATCGGTTCGATCTTCGGTGCCGGCGGAGGCGCCGAGGCGTACAACGCCGAGTTCCTCTCGATCTTGCAGGCTCGGCTCGGCGATGCCGAGGGCCGCTCGGTGTGGGATGACGTGATGCGCACCGACGATCCCGAGGCTCCGACCTCGATCGAGGACCGGTTCGACTACGGCGTGATGACCGGGGGCGAGGTCACCGGCTCGGTGATGATCGACGAGGGCTCGATCGTCGCGACCGACCCTGCCGCGCCCTCCGGGGACGCACCGGCGGAGCCGGCGGCCCAAGGAATCCGGCGCGTCGACGCCGCCGATTCGCCGCCGGGGATCAAGGCGTCCAACTGGTTGATCGTCTCGCCGGAGCAGTCGGTGAACGACACCACGATGGCCGTCATGGGCCCCCAGCTCGGCTACTACTACCCCGAGATCGTGATGCAGATCCATCTGTCGGGCCCGGGGATCGAGGCCCAGGGCGCGGCGGTGCCGGGCCTGGCCATGTATCTGCTGATCGGTCGGACGCAGGACTACGCGTGGAGCCTCACCTCGGCGAACCAGGACGTGCGCGACGTCTTCGCCGAAGTGCTGTGCGAGCCGGACGGGTCGATGCCGACGAGGGACACCGATCACTACGAGTTCGACGGTGAGTGCATTCCCTTCGAACGGTTCGAGGCCGGAACGCTCGGCGGCGTACCGATCAGCTATCCGGTG
This sequence comes from Ilumatobacteraceae bacterium, assembly GCA_041394645.1. Taxonomy (GTDB): domain Bacteria; phylum Actinomycetota; class Acidimicrobiia; order Acidimicrobiales; family Ilumatobacteraceae; genus JAWKHV01. Next base: position 13,357 of record JAWKHV010000030.1, read on the forward strand.
TCGGTCCACGGACCGGTGGTGGGAACGGCGACCTCGAACGGCACGCCGGTCGCGCTGAGCCGGAAGCGCTCGACGTACGGCCTCGACGGGTTGAACCTCGGTGCGCTCAAGGCGATGACCGAGGGCGCCGCCGACACGCCCGAGTCCTTCTTCGACGTGGCCAACCGGTTCGGCTTCACCTTCAACTGGGGCTATGTGAACCGCGAGCACATCGCATACTTCGCGTCCGGACTGCTCCCGGTCCGCGCCGCAGGGCTCGATCGCCGGCTGCCGACCCTCGGGAGTGGCGCGTACGAGTGGGACGGGTTCCTCGGACGTGACGAGCACCCGCACGCCGTCGACCCGCCGTCGGGCCGCCTGCTCAATTGGAACAACCAATCGGCTCCCGGCTTCATGCACGGCGACGACAACCTCTACGGGTCGGTGCATCGGGTCGAGAACTTCGACCAGTGGCCCGAACCGGCGGCGTTGTCCGACGTGGTGGGGATCATGAACCGGGCCGCGACCGAGGACGTGCGTTCCTCGTTGTGGCCGGTGATCAGCCAGGTCCTCGCCGCCGGCGAGGCGCCCTCGCCCCTCGCCGCCGATGCGGTCGCGTTGCTGGACGAGTGGGCTGCGGACGACGCTCCACTCATGGACGCCGACGACGACGGCATCTACGACTCCGCCGGGCCGCTCGTGTTCGACGAGCTGCTCCCGTCGCTGACGGCGGCGGCAGTCGGACCGGACCTGCGTCCGCTCGTCGAGGAGGGCGTGCGATTCCGTGGCATCGACCTGCCGAGCGTGATGGACAAGGATCTGCGCACGCTGCTCGGTGAAGCGGTCGAGGGCCCGATGAGCCAGGGGTACTGCGGACTCGGCGTCCTGGAGACCTGCGCCGCCGACCTGTGGGCCGCGGTCGACAGCGTCGCCACCCGGCTCGCCGAGGCCCAGGGCAGCCAGGATCCGGCCTCGTGGCGAACCGACGCCGACCGGATCGGGTTCAACCCCGGGCTGATCCCCGACGAGTTCCGGTTCACGAGCCGACCGACCTTCCAGCAGGTGCTCGAGTTCGCCCCTCCGGGCGCCTGACCGTCGAGCCGTACCTTCGTTCCGTTCCTCCGGCCGATCGGACTGCTGACGAACTCCCCGGCGGCGAACGCGAGACGATTTCGCGGTGGCGGATCGAGAGCAATCACCGTGGCCTTCCCCGGCAGCCCGTCCGGCTCCATCCGAGGTGCCGCCGCCGCAGCGACGCCTCCCGCGCTGGGCGATCGCCACGATGGCCGTGCTCGGTGTCGCCGGCATGGCGAACGTGGCGGCGAACCCGGGGACCGTCGAGGTGTCGAGCGGCCGGCCGGCCCCGGGCGCCCTCGAACCAGCCGCCCTCGCCGATCTCGACGAGTCGTCGACCGCCGAGCCGTTGAGCGCCGGGTCGTCGAGCGTCGAGTCGTTGAGTGCCGAGTCGGCCGCGACGGTGCAGGCCGCCGCCTCGGTCGTGCCGCCCACCGCCACGCTGCCTGCGACGACTGCCGCGCCCAAGACCGCAGTCACGACGACCGCCGCACCGACCTCCACGGCGGCCGAGACGACCGCGCCACCGACGACCGCGCCACCTGCGACCGTCGCACCGACCTCCACGGCTGCGGCGGCGACGGCGGCCACGACCTCGCCTCCCCCGGCATCCACCGCCCCGGCATCTGCTCCCGTGACCGCAGCGCCCACGACGGTGCCGCCCACGACGTTGCCGGCGACCACGACGACCCAACCGACCACCGCGGCCCCGCAAGCGTCGACCGATCCGCGGTTCCGGACCTGCAAGGACGCCAAGGCGGCCGGATTCGGTCCCTACTGGCAGGGCACCGACCCGGAATACGACTGGTACACCGATCGCGACCACGACGGGATCGTGTGCGAGTAGGGGTGCAGCTGGAGTTCCGGAGGGTCAGTTCAGCGATTTCATGGCGTGGGTCTCGCCGTCTTCGATGATCCCCGTCGGCTCGTAGCCCCGAGCTCGATACATCGGGGCCGGCGAGCCCGGTCCTTCGACCCACGACACTTCGATGGCGGTGGCGCCGAGATCCCGGCAGCGTTGCTCGAAGTGGTCGAGCGCGGCGGACCCCACTCCCCGCCGTTGGTGCATGCGGTCGACGAGCAGTCGCCACAGGTACGGGTTCGGATGAGCGTCGGTCATCTCCGAGGCCATGATGAACCCGGCGATCCCGCCGTCGGCCTCGATGGCCCGGTACCACGGGACCAGCGGCGCGCCGTCCAGCGTCGGCGGGGCCAGCGCGTCGCGGAAGTTGCCGATCATCGGGGACACCAGCCGTTCCTGCGACTTGTGGGTGCGGAGCCGGCTCACCGGCCCGATGTTGTCGGCGGTGACGGGAACGAGCTCGACGCGCTCGGGCCGCTGGAGTGGTCGAGTGCGCCAGGCGTCCCAGCCGGCGCGTGTGACCCCGTAGAGCATGTCGTCGGAACATTCGTCGCCGACCCAGAACGACTGCACCGTCTGGCCCTCGAAGATCAGCCCGCACGCCTCGAGTACCCGCGCCGACGCGACGTTGTCCGGATGCAGCGACGATTCCATTCGGCTGACGCCGAGTTCCGTGAAGCAGTACTCGACGAGGGCCTGCGTCGCCTCGGTCGCGAAGCCCCGACCCCAATGGTCGGGGTGGAACGTGAAGCCGACGTAGGCACTGCGGCCTTCCCAGCGGAGCTCGAGGTAGAGATCGCCGAGGATGCGCTCCGGGTCGGAGGCATCGACGACGGTGAGGCTCCAGCCCTGACCCACGGTCGGCCCATCCATCGCGGCGGCCTTGGCCGTCGCGGCCTCGGCGCGTTCGCGGGTGTAGGGCAGCTCCCAGTCCTGATAGCGGGCCACCTCCGGCAGATTGCGACGCTCGAAGGCCGCCTCGGCATCGGTCTCCTGAGGCGACCGGAGGATCAGCCGCTCGGTTCGGATCGGGACGAAGGCCACGGCGACGGACGGTATCCGACGCACGTCAGCAGGGCTCGGTGGGTTTCTCGCCGTTGTGATCCGAGGATCGGCCGATCGTGCGGCTCCGACGCTCGGTGGTCGTCCCGTTCGGTGGTCCGACCAGGGATTCCTGAGGACCTCTTGAGCCACCATCCCATGATTTCATGCGACGATATCGAACATGAGTTCGACTGCCACGCTATCCCCTCGGTCAGGAGCCGCGGTGTGCGGCGTTGGCCGACGTCGAGTCGCCCGTGAGGACGGCGGAGCGGCGGCTGTTGGCGTTGGAGGCGCAGCGTTGCCGGATCGATTCCGAGATCGCTGCCCTGATCGCCCAGGTCGAACGGGAGCGGACCTTTCGCGACGACGGACATCGCACGGTGAAGGGGTGGGTCCTGGCGACGCTCGGCGGTTCGGACAAGGCTGCTCGGGAGCGGGTGTTGACCGCGTCCACGTTGGCGGCCCTTCCTGCGGTGGCGGCGGCGTTCGCCGACGGGTCGATCGGGTCGGATCACGTTCGAGCCTTCGCTCGTACCTTCGCCAATCGGAGAGTGCGGGAGGCGTTGGTGGTCTCGGCCGAGCTGCTGTTGGAGGACGCCGTCGAGTGTCCGTTCCCTGCCTTCGAGGCTCGGCTGCATGCCTGGGAGTCGAAGGCGGACGCCGACGGTGCGTTTCGCGAGGCGGGAGACATCCATGCGTCTCGCTCGGCCCGGGTGCGACAGGTCGGCCGGGAGGCAGTGGTGGAGGCGAACGGGTCGGCGTTGGATGGAGAGCTGATCTCCCAGATCCTCGCACGTTCAAGCAGATCGAGTTCGACATCGACGTTCGAGCGGCCGGTCCTGGCGGCGTGCTGGCGCAGCGACGCCCAGCGTGGATACGACGCCTTTCTGGCCATCTTTCGGGCCGCGGTCGGTGAGGGACCGAACTGTTCGGTGCCGGTGAACGTCAACGTGGTGATCGACCAGCGCACCTACGAGGACGCTGCCCGCCGAGCAGCCGGAGCTCCCTGCAGCCGAGGGATCCGGCGTCGTATCGGGAGTACCGATGTGAGACCTTGGACGGCACTCCCCTGTCCCCGGACGAGGTGTTCGCCGCGTCGGTGGTCGGGACGGTCCGCCGAGTCGTGATGGACGCGGCCTCGGTGGTGATCGATCTCGGCCGCAAGCGCCGGTTCACCGGTGCGGCGCGAGCGGCGCTGCTGCTGCAGAACCAGACCTGCGTGTTCGCCGGATGCACCACCAAGTCGATGTACGGACAGGGTGACCACACGATGGAACACTCCAAGGGCGGAGCGACCAACCCGGCGAACGGGGACATCCTCTGCCCGCACCACAACCGCTTCAAGAACCGAGGGTTCCGGGTGGCGCGAGGACCCGACGGTCACTGGCACACCTACCGCCCCGACGGCACCGAACTCGGCCATCCTCGTCCGTGACCCTTCGCGTTCGCGCCATCCCGGGTGGCGTGGCCGTGTCGAGGTTTCCTCGGCATCGAACGCGGTCCTTGCATCGAGCGGCGTCTGGCCGATCAGGGAACGGTATGGAGCAGCGACGCCACTCGTTGAGTCTCCATGACCCCGAGGTGGCGAGGGCTCGGCGACCTCCTCGAGCTTCGTCTCGATCGAGCAGCTGCGCTCGGCGTATCAGCCGATCGTCGATCTGACGTCGGGCGAGGTCGTGGGGTTCGAAGCCCTCGCTCGCTGGCCCGGGCGCCCGGACGTGACGCCTGACGCCGTGTTCGCGGCCGCCCGCAGAGTCGGACGAACCGCCGAGCTCGACTGGGCCTGCCGGCTCTCGGCCGTGCGGGGAGCGCTCGAACACGGGCTCGGTCGCGATCACGTGCTGTTCGTCAACGTCGAGCCCGAAGCGTTGGCCGCGCCGGTGCCGGCCGAGGCCCGGGCCACGCTCCAGACGGCTCGACGCGAGTTGCGGGTCATGATCGAGCTGACCGAGCGTTCGCTGGTTCGTCGCCCCGCGGACCTGCTCCGAGTCGTGACCTGGGCCCGGACCCAGGGGTGGGGAATCGCCCTGGACGACGTCGGCGCCGAGCCGGCGTCATTGGCACTGTTGCCCTTCCTCGCCCCCGACGTGGTCAAGCTCGACGCATGAGCCTGATCCGGCATCGACCGAACCCCGATCAGGCGGCGATCATGGCCGCGGTCATGTCGCACGCCGAACAGACCGGAGCGACGATCCTGGCCGAGGGCATCGAGAACGATGACCATCTCGCCCAAGCGCTCGCCCTCGGCGCCACCCTGGGCCAGGGATGGGCGTTCGGCCGCCCGGCTCCCTGGATCGCCATCCGGCGCCGATCTCGCCGCTTCGTCTTGCCGATCCGATCCCGAAGGTTCCCGCCACGCCGTTCGCCGCGATCGCCGATCGGCCGCGTCGTGTGGGGCGAAAGGGACTGCTGATCGACCTGTCGCTGCATCTCGAGCGGCATGGGCTCGGTTCCGGGATCGCGCCCATCGTGCTCAGCGCATTCCAGACGACGCAACGGTTCACGCCGGGCACACGCGCTCGCTATTCCGAGCTCGCCGCCGCCTCGCCGCTCGTGGCCGCGCTCGGCGTCGGCCTCGTGTCCGACGATTTCCAGGGGGTGCACATGGTCGGGTTGGACCCGGCCGATGCGCTCGCCGGTGAGTGGACCGTGACGGTGGTCGGGCCGCACCACGCCGCCGCGCTCATCGCGCGCGACCTCGGCGACGACGGCCCGGATCTCGAACGTCGATTCGAGTTCGTGGTCACCCACGATCGGCCGACGGTGCTCACCGCAGCGCGTTCGCTGATGTCGCGCATCACCACCCAGGCCGACCAGCCCGCCCATATCTGACCGGCAACCGGGCCGCGTGGCTCGCTACCTTTGAACCATGGGTCTCGACGCCGATCTTCGGGCCTACTACACGGCGGAGGCGGAACAGGGGTTGCGACAGGGCTCGAAGCCGATGCGATCCGGGCTGCGCGATCGTTTCGTCGCTCAGCTCCTGGAGGAGGGCCGCCGATCCGTCGTCGACGTCGGAGCGGGGCCCGGCATCGACGCCGAGCCGTTGCGCGACGCCGGCTTCTCGGTGGTCGGAGTCGATCTCGTTCCCGCCAACGTGGTCCGAATGCGCGAGCGCAGGCTCGATGCCGTCGCCGCCTCGTTGTACGCACTGCCGTTTCCGGACTCGGTCGTCGACGCGCTGTGGACGATGAGCACGTTCGTCCACGTTCCTCACCACCGCTTCGACGAAGCGATGGGCGAACTGCTCCGGGTGGTCCGGCCGGGAGGTCTGCTCGCGATCGGCACGTGGGGTGGCCAGGACTACGAAGGCCATCCGCAGGAGGGAATGCTGCGTCCTCATCGCTTCTTCTCCCTGGCGAGCCACGATCGGTGGCGGTCGATGCTCGAGCGTCACGCCGACCTCGAACAGTTCGAGACCTTCGAACCCGAAGCGTCGAGCGGCTGGGAGTACCAGTACGCCCAACTTCGACGGCGCTGAGCGAAGGCGGCGCCCAGCCCGGCCCGTCTGGCAGCCTGTCGCGATGCCGATCGCCAGCAGCATCAGCTATCTCGTCATCGACTGCGCCGACCCTCAGCGGCTCGCCACCTTCTGGACGGCCGCCCTGGGCGCCGAGATCGCCAGCGTCTGGAACCAGTACGTCATCCTGAAACCGGCCGCCGAGGGCCAGCCCGGTCTGGCGTTCCAACAGGTACCCGAGCCCAAGGCCGGTAAGAACCGGGTCCATCTCGACTTCATCGTCGACGACCTCGAGGCCGTCACCTCACTGGTCGTCGAACTGGGCGGCACACAGGTCGCGGAGAACCACCAAGGCGGCGTCACGGCGAGAGTGATGGCGGATCCGGAGGGCAAGGAGTTCTGTCTCGTGCACCTCGGGAGCAGCGCGCCGGGCGCTTGACGCGCCCTTCAGCCCGGAGGTCCGGCTCCAGGGGCGGGCGATCAGGCGACGGAGCCCGCTCCCCAGGGCGAAGGGCGGACCCGTCAGTGAGAGCTTGAAGGTCGATCAGTGCCGCTGGCGGCGCCGGTCGAGGCGTCCCGTCGGCAGGAGCCATTCGGCGGGGACCCAGTCGCGCTCCCAGTCCTCCCAGGCCGGCGGCTCGGTGTCGTCCGAAGCGAGGAACGCGACCCAGAGATCGCCCGTGGACCGGCGCACCGGATGGAGTTGGTCGCTGCCGCGGTTGGCGAACGTGACCACGCATCGCCGGCCGTCGGGCAGCGTGTAGACCGTGTCGATGTCGGCCAGCGGGCCGCGCCGCACCGCTGAAGCGAGGGGTTCGTCCACCACCTGACGATTCTGGCCGCTCCTCCGCTCGCCACCGCGCCGCGGAATCGGGACGACTCGTCGGCGGGGTGGCGCTGGATTGTAGTAGGTACTACAATCGGCCGCTTGCGATGACCGATTCCGTCCGTGCCCCTGGAGGTCCCGATGTCCGAAGTCCCGCCGTCCCCGCGCCAGGTCGTCGAAGCTTTTCTCGAAGCCTTCGCCGCAATGGATTTCGAGCGAGCGTTGCCGTACCTCGCGGATGATTGCGAGTACACGAACGTCCCCATGGGAACGGTTCGGGGTCACGAGGGCGTTCGGGAGGTCCTCGGCCCGTTCTTCGCTCCGATTCTCGAGAACGAGTTCGTTCTCACGCGGACAGCGGCGGACGGCCCGGTGGTCTTCGTCGAGCGATTGGATCGGCACCGCCTCAATCATGGTTGGCGCGAGCTCCCGGTGACCGGGGTGTTCGAGGTCCACGACGGAAGGATCGCCGTCTGGCGCGACTACTTCGATCTGGTGACCGCGTCGAAGATCCACGATCCAGGTCCGTCGTGACCCCGTCATGATCACCGCCCTCCGGGCGGGCGGCGCGCCGTCCGCCGGTACGGTGGCGCGATGAATCTTTCCGAGGTGCTCAAGGACCGGACGATGCAGGGGATGAACATCGTTCACCGCAGCATCGCGAAGCTGTCGAAGGGTCGGCTCGGCGGAACGCTTGGCGCCATGCCGGTGTTCGAGGTGACGACCACCGGACGGTCCTCGGGCCGGGCACGAACGGTCATGCTCACCGCTCCCGTCCGGCGCGACGACATGTTCGTGTTCGTGGCCTCCAAGGGCGGCGACGATCGGCATCCGGACTGGTACCGGAACCTGGTCGCCCACCCCGAGTTCAGTGTGAGGCCAGCGGGTGGAGGCGACCCGATCGCCCTCGTCGCCCGCACGGCGACGACCGAGGAGAAGGCCGCCCTCTGGCCGGAGATCGTGGATGCGTATCGAGGCTACGCCGGGTACCAGAAGAAGACCGACCGGGACATCCCGGTCGTGATCGCCCAACCGGCCTCCGCCTGACACGGGTCGCCCCGTCGCCGCCGATTCAGTCGCGCGTCGACCACCAGGCGGCGAGCACGAGCGGCGGCTGGAAGAACAGCCGCACCAGTCGCTTGGCGTCGGTGTCGAGCCCGAACGCATCTCGATGATGCACGTACTGAGCGATGTTGCCCGGGAAGACGGCGACGAAGAACGCGGCGGCGATCGCTCCGACCGCGGGCCGGTACCGGCGAGGGGCCGCGATCAGGGCGGCGCCGAGCGCGATCTCGACCACACCCGAGGCCAGCACGACGAAGTCGTCACTGAACGGGACGAACTCGGGAACCTGGGCGCGGAACTCCTCTCGGGCAAAGCTGAGATGGCTCACACCCGCGACGACGAGGGCTCCCCCGAGTCCGATCCGGACGATGTCTCGTGCTCGCATTCGCGCTCCCTCGGGTTCGACGTCGTTCGACGACGCCCATCCCTACCCCGAACCGGTCGTGGTCAGACGCGAGGGCCGGTCGCGCCTCGCCACGAGCTGGCTCCGTCGGCCAGCGAACCCGCTCGTCTACCGTCGCGGCGGTGCATCTCGAACATGTCGCCGTCATCGTCCGGGACTACGACGAGGCGATCCGATTCTTCGTCGACGTCCTCCTATTCGAACTGGTCGAGGATTCCCCGTCACGGACCAACGACGGGCGACCGAAGCGTTGGGTGGTGGTGCGTCCTCCCGGAGCGACCACCAGCCTGCTGCTCGCCCGCGCCGACGGCCCGGAACAATCGGCGCGGGTCGGCGATCAGTTCGCCGGGCGGGTCGGGCTCTTCCTCCGGGTCGACGACTTCGAGGCGACCTTCGCCCGCCTCGTGGACCACGGGGTCGAGATCGTGTCGCCACCCCGAGACGAGCCGTACGGGCGGGTGGCGGTGTTCGTCGACGTGAGTGGCAACCGGTGGGACCTGCTCGGGACGTGACGGGTCCCGATCGCAGCGTGGCGGCAGGCCGGGTCGCTCCTGCCAGACTCCAGACCATGCGACCTCGACTGACCGGTACAGGAATCTGGAGTGGTGGGCTGCGGTACGGCGACCAAGCCCAGGCCGCGAGCGCGGCGGCCGAGCTGGAGTCGCTCGGCTATTCGGCGCTGTGGGTTCCCGATGTCGGCGGCGACCTCTTCGGACCGCTCGCCAACCTGCTCGGTGCCACCTCGTCCGTCACGATCGCCACCGGCATCCTGAACGTCTGGATGCACACCCCCGAGACCGCTGCCGCGGAGCACGCCCGGCTGAGCGCAGAACACGGGAATCGCTTCCTGTGTGGCATCGGGATCAGCCATCGTCCGCTCATCGATCACGTGAAGGAGCCAGGCGCGTACCGCAAGCCGATCGAGACGATGGCCGAGTACCTGGACGGGCTCGACGCCGCCCCGACCCCGCTCGCGAAGGAGGACCGCGTCATCGCCGCCCTGGGGCCGAAGATGCTGGAACTCGCACGTACCCGAGCCGCCGGCACTCATCCTTATCTCGTGACCCCCGAGCTGACCGCGAAGGCCCGCGCCGGGATCGGTCCGGAGGGCCAGGTGTTGAGCGAGCAGGGGGTGGTGCTCGAGACCGATCCGACCGCGGCCCGGACGATCGCTCGCACCCACCTGGCCACGTATCTCGGCCTCCCCAACTACGCGAACAACTGGAAGCGACAGGGGTTCACCGAGGACGACATCGCCAACGGTGGATCCGACCGCCTCGTCGACGCGCTCGTCGTGTGGGGCGACGAGGCGGCGATCGCGGCACGGGTCCAGGAACAGCGTGACGCCGGCGCCGACCACGTGTGCATCCAGGTGTTGACCGCCGATCCCGCCTCGCTGCCGGTCGGAGAATGGCGAGCGCTGGCCCCGGCACTGGTCGAGGGTTCCTGAATCGCGTCCAGCCGCAACCACCCGGCCCGGTCGGTCACTTCGGCTCGACGATGCGCTTCATCACGCAGTTCCCTGCGCCCTTGGGCCGATCGTATGTGAAACCGGCCTGTTCGTAGACGGCTCGGGTGAGGTTGTAGAGGAACGACGGCTTGATGACCTTGCCCTCCGGCGGGTCGTGGGGGTAGCCCTCCACGACGCCGCCGCCGGCCTCGGCGATCAGGTCGAGCGCGCCGTGGAGCGCGGCGAGGGCGACGCCTCGCTTGCGGGACTTCTTGTCCACGAAGATGCACGTCAGGCGGTAGTCGGGCAGCCCAGTCAGGGTCCGCTCGTAGTCCTTTCGGTGATGGATGCCCGGGAGTTCCTCCGGAGTTCCGTACTGGCACCAACCCACGGCGAGGTCTCCGTCGTAGACGAGCGCAGCGTGGGCCTCGCCTCGTTCGACCAGCCGTTGCTTGCGTCCCGGGCCGTTGTCACCGTCGGGAACCCGTGCCGCGTCCACGGGATGGAACGCCAGGCACCAGCAGGCGGGAACGCCGAACTTTGCGGTGCCCTGGCGTCGGACCAACCCCGCGAAGTCCTCCCACGTGTCCGGCCCGAGCTGTTTGATGGTGAACTCACTCATCGGGCGGGTCCTCCCCGACTCGTCCGTCGATCGCTTCGCGCAGGAGGTCGGCGTGACCGGTGTGCCGGGCGTACTCCTCGATCATGTCGATGAGGATTCGTCGCAGGCTCGGTGTTCCCCAGCCCTCGAAATGATGGCCCCTGGCCCGGTCGAGACCTCCGTCGGCGACCGCTTCGGCGACGAGTCGACGCGAACGCGCGACGGCCTCGCGCCATTGCCGCCAGGCGGCATCGGGATCGTCGTCGCCGGTCCATTCCCAGTCCCGGTCCCAGCCCCCGACTCGGTGCCCGGCGCTCGTTCGCCGTCGTGCAACTTCCACGAGAACGAGTCCTGCTCCGCCCGGGCCAGGTGCCGTAACAGCCCGCCGATGGTTATCGTCGACGCGCCGATGGTGGTGCCCATCGCTGCGGCGTCGAGGCCTTCGCATTTCCAGGCGAGTGTGCGCCGTTGTCGTTCGAGGGAGCCGAGCAGCGTGTCGAGTTCGGAGCCTGCGAGCGGGGGTTCAGTCAGGAGCGCGGCAGGGGCCGCGGGTGAGCCGGTCGTCGATTCGTCGGACATGACGCCACCGTAAACTCGTTCCCGGACGATCCGCTTCCTGGTTGGGAGATTCGCATGCCGGAGACAACGTGACCCCCGACCTGAGCCCGACCGCCAGGGCGCTGCTCGCGCTGGAGGTCCTGCAGAATCGGCCTGGGCTGACCGGCGCCGAACTGGCGGACCGGCTGGGCGTGACCGATCGAGCCGCCCGCCGCTACGTCAGCATCCTGCGCGAGGCGGGCATCTCGGTCGACTCCGTCAGCGGACCGTACGGCGGCTACTCGGTGGGGCGAGGAGTCCGCATTCCCCCGCTGATGTTCAGCACCGACGAGGCACTCGGGCTCGTCGTGGCGTTGTTGCGGGGATGGCACGGACCGATCGACAACGACGATCCGGCTGCCACCGCCTTGGCCAAGATCATGCGGGTCCTCCCCGAGCTCGCCGCCGAATCCGCTCACGCCCTGCGCCGCGTCGTGGCGCAGAACCCCAACGACGCAGCGGCGTCGCCGGACCCCAAGCGCGCCGCCGAGGTCGCTCGAGCGTGCGAGACCCGCCAGCGGCTGCGGCTCGACTACCGACCGCGATCGGACGCCGCCGTCGAGATGGTCGTCGATCCGTGGGCCGTCGTCGTGCGATACGGCCGTTGGTATCTGCTGTGCTGGTCGCTGACCGCGCAGGCACGTCGGGTCCTGCGTATCGACCGCATCGCCGACGCCACTGCAACGGAACGCAACGCTCACGACGAGGTCGGCGTGGCGGCGCCGCTCGATCTCGATCCGGTTCGGGAGGTCGAGGATCATCTCGCCGACGGCTGGACCCACGAGGTCGTGGTCCGGATCTCCGCGTCGGTCGAACGCGTCGGTCCGTTCGTTCCGCGCACACTCGGTCGGCTCGTGGCCCTCGACGACGACAACTGCGAGCTCCGAGGAACCACCGACGAGCCCGACTGGTACGCCGCTCGACTGGCGATGATCCCGGTCCCGTTCACCGTGAGCGGCTCCGACGCCGTGCGCGCCGAGGTCCGAGCGATCGCCGACCGCCTCCGCGCCGCGATCTGACCAGTGCTGCATCGAGGGCGCCCGGGGGGACCATGATGGGCGGCATGACGACGAACATGTCAGGTGCTCCGATGTGGGATCAGCGCTATTCGACGACGGAGTATCTGTTCGGAACCGAACCCGCTGACTTCCTGGCGAGGAACGTGGGCCTGCTCGAGCCGGGGTCGGAGGTGCTCGTCGTCGCCGACGGTGAAGGCCGGAACTCGGTGTTCCTCGCGGCGAGCGGGATGAAGGTCACGGCGATGGACCTGTCCGAGGTCGGGGTGGCCAAGGCCCGCCGCCTCGCCGACGAGCGTGGCGCCGAGGTCGACTTTCGTGTCGCGGACATCATGGGATGGGAGTGGACCGCTGACGCCTACGACGCAGTGGTGGCGATCTTCATCCAGTTCCTCGATCCGCAGCAGCGGGCAACCGTCTTCGACGGCATGCAGCGGACGCTCCGTCCCGGAGGACGATTGTTGCTGCACGGGTACCGGCCGGAACAGATCGAGTACGCGACGGGCGGGCCGTCCAACCCGGCGCACCTCTACGACGAGGCGCTCCTGAGCGACGCCTTCGCCGGCATGCAGCTCGACGTGCTTCGTTCCCACGACACCGCGATCACCGAAGGCGCCGGACATGCGGGCATGTCGGCCCTGATCGATCTCGTCGCGACCAAGCGCTGAGGCGAGGTCGCGAGCCGGCGCCGATGCACGCAGACCAGCTCCGAGTCGAACGTGAACAGGTCGCTGCGCTCGTGGCCGACCAACTTCCTGAACTGGCCGGTCGGCGAGTGACTGAGGTACCGGGCGCCGGCACGGTCAATGCGATCTTCCGGATCGGTGACGGCGTCGCGGCGAGGTTCCCAGTGCGACGCGCCGACCCGGCTCGCGTGCGAGAGGACCTACGCAGCGAAATGACCGCGGCTGCCGAGTTCGCCGAACTCTGCCCCTTCCCCGCTCCGTTTCCGCAGTACCTCGGGCATTCTGGCCACGGCTACCCGCTCGCCTGGATGACCCAGTCGTGGGTGCCCGGGCGCACCGCAACTCCGACATCGGATGCACACTCGTCCGCGCTCGCCGACGATCTCGCCCTCCTCATCGGGCGGCTGCGAGACCACGATCCTGCAGGTCGCAGCTTCGCCGGCACGGGGCGAGGTGGGGTGCTCTCGGATCACGATGCGTGGGTGACGAGGTGCATCGAACGAAGCGAGGGCCTCGCCGACACCACCGCAATGCGTTCGATGTGGTCGCGGTTTCGTGTGCTGCCCCGCGACGAGCCCGACGCCATGTGCCACAGCGATCTCATCCCCTCGAACCTGCTCGTGGAGCGCGGTCGACTCGTCGGTGTGCTCGACGCCGGCGGGTTCCGGGCCGCGGATCCGGCGCTCGACCTCGTCGTCGCGTGGCACCTGTTCGATGCGGCGCCTCGAGCACGACTCCGGGACGCGCTCGGATGTACGGAGCTGCAGTGGGAACGGGGCAAGGCGTGGGCCTTCCAGCAGGCGGCGGGCCTCGAGTGGTACTACCGGGAATCGAACCCGGCCATGGCCGAGCTCGGCCGGACGACGCTGCATCGGCTGATGGCAGACGACCAGCGGTGAACGGGGCCGCGCCGATCGCCTGCGAGACTCGAAGGTGATGGAGGCCCAGGAGCTCACGACGGCGGACCGGGATGCGGCGGTCCGGCTCTGGGACGCTGCTGGCTTGACCCGTCCGTGGAACGACCCGGTGACGGACTTCGATCGGGCGATCGCATCGGCCCAGTCGGCGGTCCTCGGGCTGTCGGACGGGGGCGCGCCCATCGGCACGGTGATGGTCGGCGACGACGGCCATCGTGGCTGGGTCTACTACCTCGCCGTGGACCCGAGTGTTCGTCGTCGGGGCGTCGGCGCCGCGTTGATGGCCGCCGCCGAGGGGTGGCTGCTCGCTCGCGGCGTGACGAAGCTCAACCTGATGGTGCGCCAGTCGAGTCGGTCCGTCCTCGGCTTCTACTCGAACCTCGGATACCACGACGACGACGTCGTCGTGCTGTCCCGCCGGCTGTACCCGACTGAGCGAACTACGTTGGTCCGGTCGGAAGGGTGACCCGATGTCGGTTGATCGACAGATCTCGCAGGTCGAGGACTGGGACGAGCTGGTGCGCGACGGACTCGATGTCGTCGTCGATCCGTTCGTCCTCCGAGTGGGCCAGCTCTTCCTCGAAGGAGCCACTCGCAACGAGGCCGAGGACGAGCTTCGCTGGGCGGCCATCGAGTCCGACCTCGGTGCGCTGGTGGCGTTCTTCGATCTGGTCGTGATGCGCCGCCAGTTCCCGGCCTTCAACTACGGAGACACCTTCGACCGCGACATGGAGGGCGACGCCCTCGGCGAACTCGTCAACGCCGGCGACGACCAGAACGACAAGGTGCTCGTCCACGTCGACGTCGAATACCACCCGTATCACGAGGCCAAGGGCGCCGCACTCGCCGCCCTCGGCGAGCAGATGGCTTCGGGTCCGTTCGTGTCGCGCGAGGTCGCGTCGGACATCCTCGCTGCGACCTCGGCCGTGCGGTACGAGTGGGCGCCGGGCCTCGAGCTGCTCGACGCCGAGTTCCGCGACGACGCCGAGCGACAGGTCGCCCGGTTCCTGCTCGGTCAGTTGGTGTTCTCCGCCTACGCCCAGCAGACCGGGGCCCCGCACGTCCTTGCTCCCCGGCGCAGCCGACTCGTGGCCGCCGTCGGTCTCGGGAACCCTCGGGCCGACGAATCCGCCGAGTCGGCGATCTTCGACGAGCTCCGCCGGCGATCGAAGGACGCCGGGGCGGAGTGGCGCATCGCCGAGGAACCGTGGCGTCCGTCCTTCCTCCCCCTGCTCGTCCATCGCGCTCGAGATCGGCGCTACAAGACCGGCCCCGATGCGCTGCTGATGGACGCCAAGAGCATTCGGGAGTCGCGGGCGATGGATCGCTACCGCCAGATCTCGCGCCAACTCGCAACGAGCGACGCGGACCAGGCGAAGCTGGGCGACGAACTGCGAGGGGCAGCGAACGACGTGGCGCGAGCGCTCGATGCCAGCGTCGACGTACTCACGGTGCTGAAGGACTTCGTCGTCGATGCCGTGCCGGCGTCGGGCGGCAAGGCGGCCGGTGCGGTCGCCGGCGGGTTGGCGGGTGGCCCGGTCGGTGCCGCCCTCGGTGCCTCGGGCGGACTGATCGCCGAACGGGCGCTCCGTCGCACCCAGACCCGGCTGTTCGGTCTCGTGCTCGACGGGCTGACGACCCGCCGGGCACGCAAACTCTTGACCCGTGCGGTGCTCAGCGAGTTCGCCTTGCGTGATCGACTAGCCGGTGAGCTCCGGATCATCTGGGAGACCCCTCGCGCCGGCGCGAGGTTCTCGTCAGGTCGCTGACTCGGACGGCGAGATCGGTGCGACGACGACATCGTGGGTAGTCGGTCGGCGGCACGAGATCGGCTCGTCGCCGATCACGCACACCCTGCCGACCGAGGTCCGGTCGGACCACGAGGACCCGATCGAGAACTCGAACTCGCCCGGCTCCACCACGTACCCGAGATCGGCACCGCTGTGGCCCAGGGCTTCGACCGGCACCCGGAACGTGACGTTCGCCGCCTCGCCCGGGTCCAGCGACACCCGAGCGAAACCGATCAGCTCCCCGACGGGGCGGGTGATCGTCGACACCGGGTCGGTCACGTAGAGCTGCACGACCTCGTCGCCGGCTCGGGTCCCGACGTTGCGGACTGCGGTGCTCACCGTCACCGTGTGACCCGTCTCCACCGTCGTCGGCTCGATCGCGCCGTCACCGATGTCGAACGAGGTGTACGAGAGCCCGTGACCGAAGCAGTACAGCGGCTCGTTCGAGACGTCGACGTAGCTCCCCTTCCAATGGGAGCGTCCACCGGACACCTTGTGCCCGTAGAAGATCGGGATCTGTCCGGAGGTGCGGGGGAAGGTGACCGGCAGCTTCCCCCCGGGGTTGGTCTCACCGACGAGGGCGTCGACGATCGCCTCGCTCCCCTGCTCGCCCGGCAGCCACGCCATCAGCACCGCGGCGGCGGCGGCGTGGACCTCCGGCGAACCGATCGGTCGACCGGCGATCAACACGAGCACCACCGGCGTGCCGGTGGCCGCCACGGCGAGCACCAGTTCTTCCTGGACACCCGGGAGGTCGAGCGAGGCGACGTCGCGACTCTCGCCGGTGGTGCAGTCCTCCGTCAGCCCCGAACGCTCCCCCATCACCATCACCGCGACGTCGCTCGCCGTCGCGGCCGCGATCGCGGCATCGAACCCGCTGCGATCGTCACCGGTGACTGCACAGCCCTCGGCCCAGTGCACCGTGACCTCGGGCCGCCGCCGCACCAGCGACCCTCTCACCGTGCCGACATGGTCCATGTCAGCGGTCTCGTCGATGTCGACGCCGTGATCCAGTGGCATGGCGAACACGTTCTTCCCACTGCGGAGCACTTCGATCAGCGACTCGACGTGGGTGATGTAGCTGTAGTCCCCGAGCAGGTGACGGGCGCTGGCCGCATTCGGGCCGATCAAGGCGATGTTGCGGAGGTCGGGTGCCAACGGGAGCACGCCGTCGTTGGCGAGGAGCACGAGGCTGTCGGCCGCCGCTCGCCTCGACGCCGCGACCTGCTCGGAGGTGCGTACCTGGAGCACCGCTGCCTCTTCGTCGACGTACGGGTGCTCGAACAGACCGAGTCGGAACTTGGTCGCGAGCACTCGCGCCACCGCTTCGTCGAGCTCACCGGGATCGAGGAGCCCGAGCCCCAACGCGTCGCGCAGTGGCTCGCCGTAGCACTCCGTGCTGGGCAGCTCGATGTCGATGCCCGCCCGCAGCGCCGTCGCCGCCGCCTGGGGCCAGGACTCCACCACGTGGTGGTACTCGTCGAGCTGCTTCACCGCGAAGTAGTCGGCGACCACCGTGCCGTCGAAGCCCCACTCGTCACGCAGCAGGTCGGTGAGCAACCACCGGTTCGCGGCGCAGGGAACTCCGTCGAGCTCGCTGTAGGCGTTCATCACCGAGGCCAACCCCGCGTCTCGGACGGCGGCCTCGAACGGGCGGAGGTACACGTCCCGGAGTTCGCGGCGGCAGGTGCGGCGGTGCCCAGTTCATGCCACCCTCGGATGCGCCGTACCCCACGGAGTGTTTCGCGGTGGCGACGACACCGGTCCGCAGGTCGTCGACCGTGTCGCCCTGCAGCCCACGGATGAAGGCCAAGCCCATCTGCGAGACCAGGAACGGATCCTCGCCGTAGGTCTCCTCGAGCCGACCCCACCGAGGGTCCCGGCACACGTCGAGCACGGGTGACAGGCCCTGATGGGTTCCGATGGCCCGCATGTGCCGGCGCACCGAGTCGGCGAGCATCTGGTTGTGCTCGGGCCGGAAGGTCGCCGCGACACCGAGCGCCTGTGGATACACGGTCGCCTCACGCGCCATCAGCCCCGAGCAGATCTCCTCGTGGATGATGGCGGGAATCCCGAGGCGCGTGTGGAGGCGGAGGTGTTCCTGGATCTGATTCGCCACGCGAGCCGCCGCGGCGGTCGTGAAGCTCGTGGCCCCGCAGAGCCGCGTCACGTGGCCGATTCCGTTCGCGAGCAACGGATCGGCCCGGTTCACGTCGAATCCGGAACCGTCGGCGAGCTGGAACACCCAGCTGCTGCCGAGTTGGGCGAGCTTCTCGTCGAGTGTCATCTGCCGCAGGAGATCGGCGACGCGATCGGCGACGGAGGCCGTCGGGTCACGGAACAGCGGGGACGCGTCGACGCTTTGGTTGGTCTGGGACATGAACTCGGGACGTCCTTCGTGGCTACTCGCGCACTGCGCCTGCCGTGAGCCCGCCGACGATCTGGCGCTCGGCGATGGCGTAGAACGCGAGGGCCGGGATCATCGACAAGGCGGTGTAGGCGAGCACCCTGGCATAGTCGGTGGAGTACTGGGAAGAGATGTTGTTCACGCCGATCGGCAACGTGTGTTGTGCCGGGTCGACGAGGACGAGCAGCGGGAGCAGGAACGAGTTCCAGCTCGCGACGATCGTGATCACCGCGACGGTGCTGAGCACCGGACGGGACAGCGGCACGACCATGGTGAGATAGAAGCGCATCGTGCTGCACCCGTCGAGTGACGCGGCGTCCTGGATCTCCTGGGGAATGGAGCGGATGAACGGCCGCATGATCACGATCGCGAGCGGCAGTCCGAATGCGGCCTGGGGCAGCGCGACGCCGAGCGGGTTCGAGAGCAGGTGCACCTGGCGAAGGGTGATGAACAGGGGGAGGATGGCGTTCGCCACCGGGAACATCAGCCCCAGGACGAACAATCCGTACACCCACTCGCGGCCGCGGAACCGGAAACGCGAGAGCACGAACGCCGCCATCGACGCGGCGGGCAGCACGATGCCGGCGGTCAGCGAGGCGATGAAGGTGCTGTTCCAGACCTGACGCCAGAAGTCGCCGCTGGAGAGCGTGTCACCGTAGTTGCCGAACTCCCACGGGTCCGGCACCCCGACCGGCGCCTCGACGAGCTGCTTGTTGGTCCGAAAGCCACCGAGGACGGCGAAGACGAGCGGCACGAGGATCACGCCGAGGACGAACACGGCGATGACGTACAGCACCAACCCGTCGCGGTAGAAGCGACGTCGAGGGGAGGGAGCGATCGCAGTCGTCATCTCAACCCACCAACCCCGTGCCCTGGAGGTCACGTCGCAGCGCGAACCGTTGATACGCGAGCGCCACGACCAGCGACAGCAGGAAGATCACGATCGAGACCGCGCTGGCGTAGCCGAACAGGCTCTTGCGGAACTGCTCGTACAGATACGTCGCCATGGTCGACGACGCTCCGATCGGTCCACCCTTGGTCGTCACCCAGACCAGGTCGAACAACTGCAGCGCGCCGATCATCGACAAGAACGCAGACACCCGAAGCGTCGGCGCGAGGAGCGGCAGGGTCACGTACCGGAACTGCTGCCAGTCGGTCGCACCGTCGATCGCGGCAGCCTCGTGGAGTTCCTTCGGGATCTGTTGCAGCCCGGCCAGGATCACCACCATGTGGAACCCGAAGTACTTCCAGGAGATCACGAAGAACAACGAGCCGAGCACCGTGCCAGGGTCCGACAGCCACCCCTGGGTGTAGGCACCGAGGCCGACCCAGTCCATGATCTGGTCGACGAGACCGTCGGGGCGCAACATCTGGCGCCACACCACACCGGTGACCACCTCGGACAGGATGTACGGGGCGAAGAACAGGGTGCGCAGGAGCCGGCGTCCCCGGATCCGGGAGTTGAGCAACATCGCCAAGCCGACCGCCACCGGGATCTGGACGAGGAGCGAGAGGACGAGAATCGTGATGTTGTGCCGGAGCGCCGCGGTGAAGTTGGCGTCGTCGAAGGCCCGTCGGAAGTTGTCGAGTCCGACGAAGTCCTCGAGCGGGCCGAGTCCGTTCCAGTCGTAGACGCTGTACCGGAGGCTCTGGACGATCGGGTACAGGACGAACAGCGAGTACAGCGCCAGGGCCGGCAGCAGGAAGGTGACCAGCGTTCGGAGCCGGATCTGATCGGGTCCCCGCGAACGTCGTCGCGACGAATGGGTGGCGTTGGAGTTCATGAGCGTGACAGGAGGTGTCGTGGGGTCACCCTGACGGCGTGGCAGGGCGACCCCACGTTCCGGGGGGAAGGGTCAGCCCTGAGCCACGCTGGTGATGGCAGCCGCGGCGTCCTCGGGCGAGGTCGCACCGGCGAAGAGCAGCGCGGTCTGGTCGTTGACCGTGGCGCCGATCTCCGCAGTGAAGAACTGATCCAGGAACAGCTGCAGGAACGGTGCCTCGTTGAGACCCGCCAGCACCGCTTGCATGTTGGGGTCGCTCACGGCGTCGGACGCCGCGACGTTCACCGGCAGACCGCTGTTCTGGGCCCAGGTGCGCTGGTTCTGCGCATTCGTGATGAAGGCGAGGAAGTCCACCGCCTCCGGGGGTGCGTCCTTGCCGACGGCGAACCCGTTGCCACCGCCGAGCGCATCGGCCGGGTCACCAGCACCGCCCTGGACCGAGGGGAACGGCGTCCATCCCAATGCGAACGGCAGGGGCTGCGAGGCGTCGGTGATGCCGGCCTGGTTGCGGAACGCTCCGGGCGCCCACTGGCCCATGAGGTCCATCGCCGCACCCTGGCTGGCCATCGTGCCCGATTCACCGTCGGGCGCATCCCAACCGGCGCCGAGGAAGCCCTCCTGGAACGGATCGAGCGCCACGAGGTCACCGACCATCTGACCGGCCTTCACGACGCAGTCCCGGCTGAAGTCGCCGTCGCTGGCCATGGCGGTCATCTCGGCGGCGCCGCACATCCGGACCATCAGGTGCGAGTACCAGAAATGGGCCGGCCACTTGTCGCCCGCACCGACCGCGATCGGGGTGATGCCGGCGTCCTTCAGCAGCTGCACGTCGCTGAGCAGTTCGTCCCACGTCGCCGGCGGCCCGTCGATGCCGGCCTGGGAGAAGAGGTCCTCGTTGTACCAGATGCCGACCATGCCGGCGTCGAACGGGATGCCGTACTGCTTGCCGTCCACTTGGTAGAGGCCGGTGGCGGCAGCGCTCAGATCGCCGACCATGTCGGCGGATTCGCTCGTGATGTCTCGCACCACTCCGGCGGCCACCTGGTCCCGCAACGCACCGCCGCCCCAGGACTGGAACAGGTCGGGCACGTCGCCGGACTGGATGTTGGTCTGGATCGCGGCCTTGAACGCCTCGTTCTCCATCACCGTGATCTCGATGTTCACGTTCGGATGCTCGGCCATGTACGTCGGCCATGTTCTGCCAGTCGGTGCGGCCCGGATCGTTGTTCTGGATGTGCCACCAGGAGATGTCCACCTTGTCGCCTCCGGCATCGGCCGGCGCGGCGGTGGAACTGGCCTCGGCCTCCGCTGGCGCAGTGGTGGCGTCGTTGGCCGGACTGGCGCCGTCGTCACTGCCACAAGCCGCGAGCGCGAGGCCCACCACGGTGGCGAGAGCGAGCCGCTGTCGGTTCAGTCTCCATGCATGTCGCATCAGAAGTCCCCCTTCTGGTTGTTCGTGAGTTGTGCCGTCGGGCGATCTGCCCAGCAGGCGGATGGGATGGTGTGCCGGCACCCGCGGGAGCGGGCGCCGCGAGTGGTGTCAGAGCCGGCGGGGGGAGCCGGTCGACTTTCGGACGACGAGACGAGTGGGCAACGTGCGGTGCTCGGGAGTGGCCGGCTCGCCGTCGCGCAGCAGCTGGAGCAGGAGACGGACCGCTTCACGGCCGAGTGATTGGATCGACTGATCGACCGTGGTGATCGGCGGCTCGACGAGCGCGGACTCGGGAATGTTGTCGAAGCCGACGACCGAGAGGTCCTCGGGCACGCTCAACCCGAGTTCGGCGGCGACCCGGACGACCTGGATCGCCGATTCGTCGTTGGCGGCAAAGATCGCCGTGGGGCGATCCGGCAGGGTCAACAGGGTGCGCGCTGCGTTCGCCGCGGCTTCCTCCTGGAACTCACCGACGGCGATGAGCCGAGGGTCGAACTCCAGACCTGCGGCGGCGAGTCCGTCGCGGTAGCCGGCTTCGCGGCGCCGGGCCGACTCGAGATCGGCACGACCGGCGACGAACCCGATGTGCCGGTGACCCAACGAGACGAGATGCTCCACGGCCGCACGTGCCCCGTCGTAGTTCTCGGCGACGACCGTCGCGAGGTTGGCCACGCCGAGGTGCGGGTCGACCGCGACGACCGGGTGGCTGGCCTCGACATCGACGACGGTCGGAGCGACGAGGATGGTGCCGTCGGCGAACGTTCCGCTCACCTGGGACAGGTAGCGCTGTTCCCAACCGGCGGTGCCGGAGCGGCCGCCGGAGAAGATCATCAACGAGTAGCCGGAGTGCTCGAGTTCGTCCGCCGCGCCCTTCAACAACTCGGCGCTGAAGGGCTCGATGCCGCAGACGAGGACGGCGATGATCCGGGTCTCCTGGCTGCGCATGCTGCGCGCCACGAGGTTGGATTCGTAGCCCATCTCGTCGATCACGCGTTGCACCCGGCTGGCCGTTGCCGCCGACACGCCATAGCGCCCGTTCACCACGCGCGAAACGGTCGCGATCGAGACCCCGGCGCGGGACGCAACGTCGTCGATGGTGATGCGGGCATCGGTTCTCCCGATCGTGCTCATCGCGCTGCTCCCCCTGTGCTCCCTGGTCTCCGCTGGGAGACCTCCGAACGCCCCGTCGGACCGGTTGTAATCGTTCTCGAAATCGTTTACTACAGTGACAGAAAACGTTTTCGGAGGCAAGCGTCACGTCGCTCGAGGGGGCCCCAATGATCCTGATGCGTCATCGCACCGACGGTGTGACGGCATGCTCGCTGCAGCTCGACGACGGGCTCGCGCCCCTCCCGGTCGACAGCGTGTCGGCCTGGCTCCGAGCGGATGCCGCGACTCGCGCCGACCTCCTCGAGAAGGCCCGGCGCGGCGCACGGCGGGGTTCCGGCGGCGAACTCCTGGCGCCGGTCGACGGTCGCATGGAGGTGTGGGCCTGCGGCGTGACCTATCGGCGCTCGCTCGACGCCCGAGTCGAGGAGAGCACGGACCGCGACGTGTACGACCGGGTCTACGACGCCCATCGACCCGAGGTGTTCTTCAAGGCGGCGGCATGGCGTGTCGTGGGGCCGGACGGAGCGGTCACCCTTCGGCGCGACGCGAAGTCCACCGTGCCCGAGCCCGAACTCGCCGCCGTGGTCGCGGCCGACGGCTCGATCGCCGGCTACACGATCTGCAACGACGTCAGCTCCCGGGACATCGAGGGTGAGAACCCGCTCTATCTGCCCCAGGCCAAGGTGTGGCGGGGAAGTTGCGCCGTCGGGCCCGGGATCGTGCCGGTCACGGAGCTCTCCGATCCGGCCGCGCTGGCCATCACGATGCGGATCCTGCGCCGTGGTGAGGTGGTGTTCGCCGGCGAGGCGTCGACCGGGGACCTGAAGCGGAGCGTCGCCGAACTCGTCGACGCCGTCATCGCCGAGGACGACTTCCCCGACGGGCTGGTCGTGTCGACCGGCACGTGCATCGTGCCTCCGCTGGAGTTCTCCCTCCTGCCGGGCGATCGGATCGACATCGAGATCGACGGGATCGGAACGTTGTCGAACACCGTGGCGCTCAACACCGCCGGCGGTCGATCGGCCCCACGGCGATGACGCAGGATCCGCCGCCGTTCCTGCGCTCGGCCGTCGCGCCGGACGAGTTGTACGACCTCTACTCGACCGCCGAGGGTCCGTCCGGGCGTCTGCCGCTCACTGCTCGACGGCTGCGCGACAGCAGTAGCGGCGACGTGTTCGGCTGGACCCAGAACGTGGCGATGGGTTGGTCGCCGCGGCGCCTCGGCGCCCGGGAGTTCCTCCTCCTCAGCACCAAGGGTGGGGTCCGCGCCCCGGACGGCACGCCGGTCGCGCTCGGCTATCACACCGGACATTGGGAGGTCGGCCTGCTCGTCGAGGAGGCGGCCCGCGCCTTCAGTGCCGCTGGCACCATTCCCTTCGCGGCGTACGTCAGCGATCCGTGCGACGGTCGGAGCAACGGCACCCCCGCCATGTTCGACTCCCTCCCGTACCGCAACGATGCGGCGGTGGTCATGCGGCGCCTCGCTCGTTCGCTCCCCACCTCGAGCGGCGTGCTCGGCATCGCATCGTGCGACAAGGGATTGCCGGCGATGCTGATGGCGGTGGCCGGGCTCGGCGACCTCCCCGGGGTGATCGTTCCGGGTGGCGTGACCCTGCTCGCCCGCGGCGCCGAGAACACCGCTGAGGTCCAGACGCTCTCCAGCCGCTTCGCTCGCGGGGAGATCTCCCTGGAGTACGCCTCGGAGATGGGCTGCCGGGCGTGCGGCTCGGCCGGCGGGGGCTGCCAGTTCCTCGGAACTGCGGCCTCGGCGCAGGTTCTCGCCGAAGCCCTGGGCCTGTCGCTCCCCCACAGCGCCCTGTCCCCGTCGGGCACCACGATCTGGCGCGACCTGGCCACCCGGTCTGCACACGCGCTCCGGGCCCTCGCCGAGGCGGGACGCCGGACCTCCGACGTGCTCGACGACCGCTCGATCCGCAACGCCCTCGTGGTCCACGCCGCGTTCGGCGGGTCGACGAACATGCTCCTCCACCTGCCGGCGGTCGCCCACGCCGGTGGCCTGACCCGTCCGAGCGTCGAGGACTGGGCCGAGGTCAACGGGTCGGTGCCCCGCCTCGTCGACGCGCTCCCCAACGGTCCTCGGCACTTCGCCACCGTGCAGGTCTTCCTGGCTGGAGGCGTGCCCGAGGTGATGCTGGAGCTGGAACGGGCCGGCTTGCTCGACACCTCCGCCGCGACGGTCACGGGGCGCACGTTGGCCGACGATCTGGAGTGGTGGGCGGGTTCCGAGCGTCGCCAGCGGGTGCGCGACCGCCTGGCCGAGGTGGACGGCATCGACCCGGCCGACGTGATCCGATCGATGGACCACGCCCTTCCCGCCACGGTCACCTTCGTCTCGGGCAATCTCGCGCCGGGCGGCGCGGTGGTGAAGTCGACCGCGATCGACCCCCGCCATCTCGATCGCGACGGTCACTACCGGGCCGAGGGGCGGGTGCGCCTGTTCACCCGTGAGGACGACGCGATCGCGGCGATCAAGCAGCGTCGCGTCGTTCCTGGCGACGTGTTGGTGCTCGCCGGCATCGGCCCCGCGATCGGCATGCCCGAGACCTACCAGATCACCGCGGCGCTGAAGGAGGCCGACCCCGACGGGCGGATCCCGCTCCTCACCGACGGGCGGTTCTCCGGGGTGTCGACCGGTCCGTGCATCGGTCACGTGAGCCCGGAGGCGTGGGCCGGCGGCCCGATCGGTCGGCTGGTCGACGGTGACCGCGTGTCGATCTGGCTCGACACCAGCGGCCTGCGCGGCACGATCGACGTGATCGGGGACGGCTCCTTCGGCCCGCCCGCTCAATGCCCTGCTCCGTGAGGACCCGCGGGTCCCGGACGACACCCGGCTCTGGGCCGCCCTCCAGGCCGTGAGCGGCGGAGCCTGGGGAGGTTGCGTACACGACGTGAACGCCGTCCTCGCTGCGCTCGAGGCAGGAAGACTGGCCGGGCCGGACTGACCGGACCCGCAACGACCGCCGGCTGCGGACGCTCACCCTCGTCGACACTCGGGCGGCGCTGCTCCGGAGGTCGCTCAGCCCTGGGCGCGTTCGCCGATCGCGGCCTTGTCGACGATCTGGGTGATGCGGCGGTCCCGGGTCTCGTCCTTCATCGCGCTGACGACCCACCACAGCATCTGCTTGCGGGCGCTGGGCGGGAACTCGTCCCACCGTTGCCGGGCCTCCGGCTCGGCGTCGAGTGCGGCGGCGAGTTCCGGCGGTTCGAGGAGATCCTCGACGGGATCGAAGATCGTCCACCAGCCGTTGGCCTGGGCCACCTCGATGGAGCGCCGGCCGGCATCGGTCATCAGTCCGGCCGCCTCCATGTCGGCGGCGCGTTGCCGGTTGAGCCGTGTCCATGGACTCCTCGGTCGGCGGGGCGTGATCAGCTGGAGGCCGCGCTCGTCGTCGAGGGTGGCGGCGGTCGAGTCGATCCAACCGAAGCAGATCGCCTCCTCGACCACTTCGGGATACGGACAGCGGGGGCGGTTGGTCGGGGCTCGCCAGGAACACAACCACACGCCTCGCGTGTCCTCGTGATGTGCTTCGAGCCAGCGGCGCCACTGAGCACGGGTCTCCACGTGATGGATCGGATACCCGAACCTGCCGGTCTCGGGATGCTGCGAGCGCGACTGGAGACCGTCCTGCGTCATACCGACGATGGTAGGCGTGGACGGAGCGCGCCCCGTGGTGCGGAGCGTTGGTCACGATGTCCGCTCCCCGATGGCCATCGGCTCTGGACGCGATTCTCCGATCGGGTGGACGATCACGACGGCGCCGAGTTGCCTGACGAAAGGTCGTGCACCATGCAGCCCTCGACTTCTGCGTATCCCGCCCGACTCAGCATCGAGTATCCCGACCGCGAATTGGATCGCCTGTCCACCGGTCTCCGCATCCTCTACCTCGTCCCGATCTTCGTGGTGGCGTGCTTCCTGACCGCGTCGAACACGGGCGCCGCCCTGTTCGTGCCGCTGGTGCTCCTGCTCCTCTTCCGTCGGAAGTACCCGAGGTGGTGGTTCGACTTCAACCTGCAACTGAGCCGCTTCTCGACCCGGATCTCGGCGTACGCCGCGCTGATGTCCGACACGTACCCGTCGACCGACGAGGAGCAGTTCGTCCACCTCGAGCTGGACTATCCCGACGCCTCGACCGAACTCAATCGCTGGTTGCCCCTCGTGAAGTGGTTCCTCGCCATTCCCCACTACCTCGCGCTCGCCGTCCTGAGCTTCGGTGCGATGTTCGCCGTCTTCGCGGCGTGGTTCGTGATCCTGTTCACCGGCCGCTATCCCCGGCCCATCTTCGACTACGTCGAAGGCGTGCTGCGGTGGAGCCTTCGAGTCCAGGCCTACGCGTTCCTTCTGATCACCGATCGGTACCCACCCTTCTCGCTGCACTGAGCCCGACTCGCCTCGACCGGACTGGGCTCGACCCCGTGGGGCCGTCCGTCTTCCGAGCCGCCGAGGTCGCCCGGCTACCTTGTGCCCATGCCGGTGTCGTTGTCCGTGCTCGGTGCGGTGCAGGTGGGAGACACCCGGATCGCATCGACGGCGGCGGCCTCCCTCATCGCCTACCTCGCCGTCCACGGTCCGGCCCCGGTGCCCCGAGAACAGGTGGCGTTCGCCCTCTGGCCCGATCGCAGCGAGGACCGGGCCCGTCGGGCCCTGAGCGACGTGGTGTACCGGCTGCGGGGCTCGCAGGCCGGTGAGGCGTCCTGGCTCGTGACGAATGCCGAAGAGGTGCGCCTCGACGATGTCGAGGTCGACCTCTGGGAGTTCCGGCGCCTGGCGGCCGCACCGGCCGCGGCGCAGCTCGAACGAGCGATCGCCCTCCATCGAGGTCCGCTCGCGGACGGGGTCGACGACGAATGGATCGAT
Organism: Ilumatobacteraceae bacterium; assembly: GCA_041394645.1. Taxonomy (GTDB): domain Bacteria; phylum Actinomycetota; class Acidimicrobiia; order Acidimicrobiales; family Ilumatobacteraceae; genus JAWKHV01. The sequence goes on from JAWKHV010000030.1 coordinate 40,736, forward strand.
CTCCCCCGGCGCGCCCAGCACGAACTGGCGAACTCGGTGTGCGAACGAGCGTGCGCCGTCCTCTCACCGGAGGAGCGGCTCGCGGTCGCCGAACGTTGGGTCGAACTCGAGCCGTACGGGGCCCAGTCGAACCGCTCGCTCGTCGAGACGCTGCTCGCCCTTCGCCGGCTCGACGCGGCGCGACGAGCGATCGAGCGGTACGAGGCAACCCTCGACGAGCTCGGGCTCGAGGATCCGGAAGCCCAACACTGGCGGCCCCTCCTGGAGGCGCCACCGCCGGCCCTGGCGCCGTTCGTCGGGCGTCGGGTCGAGCGGGCCGCGCTCCTCCGGTCGCTCGACGCCGCGTGCGAGGGCCGTGGCGGCGTGGCGATCGTGTTGGGTGAACCGGGTATCGGGAAGTCGCGGCTCCTCGACGAGTTGGCGCGAGCGGCGACGTGGCGCGGAGTCGACGTGGCGAGGGGCGGCGGGATCGAGCACGTCGCGGCGCCGGCGCTCGCTCCCCTGGACGAGGCGCTCGATCATTGCTTCGACGAGTCCCGGCTCCGGCAGGTGCGGCGGGAACTCGGAGCCGACGAGCTACGCGCGCTGGACCGGTTCGTGCCGCGACTCGGCGAGCCGGGGCCGACGGACGCCGAACCGGTGGTCGCGATCGGCCACGCGTTGGAGTGGCTGTCGGCCCTCCGTCCTCAACTGCTGTTGGTGGACGACGTCCAATGGGCGGGCGACGGGTTCTGGGCCGCACTCGTCGAACTGGCGCCACGGCTCGCCGAGCGCCGGGTGTTGGTGGTGGCCGCGGCGCGACGGGTCGAGGCGCTCGCCGCCGGCGCCCGCGGCCCGATCGGGGAACTCGAGGCGACCGGTGCTCCCGTCATCCAGCTCGGCGGGCTATCACCTGGCGAACTCGGCGAACTCCTGGAGGGCATCGGACGCGAGGACGACCTGTCGACCGTGTACGAGCGCACCGGAGGGAACCCGCTCGTCGCGCTGGCGGGGTTCGTCGACGACGAGCCAGATGCGCGCGACAGCCCATCGGGACCAGAACGACGGATCCTGCTCGCGACGCGGCGACGCCTCGAGCGATTGGACGACGCGGGGCGAGCGATCGCCCGGCACGCTGCGGTCATCGGACGGACCGTCGAGTACGGCGTGCTGGCGCAGGCGTGCGGTGGGATCGTCGACGATGTGTTCCAGGCGTTGGACGTCGAGGACGCCGGGATCCTGACCTGTTCCGGTGGTCGGTTGGTGTTCGCTCACGACCTGGTTTGCGCTATGGTAGGGCGGACGGGTCTGCGACGAGGATCCAGACACTGCACCGGCGGTGCTCGCGGCGCTGGTGCAGGAGCAGCCCGGAGCAAATTCGCGCCTACCCGGCACGCCGAGGCCGCATCACGAATACGCCGCGATCGCATCGATCGCACCGATGCCCTGCGTCTGGCGTTCCGGCTCCTCGCCGAGCGCCTCGCGAGCGGTCGATCTCGCCGATCGTGTCGTCGATCTCGCTCGTACGCCACGCCGCACTGGGCGGCCGGATCCGCCGACTCGGCTGGCCGAGCGGGCCGGCCAACGAGCCGACCTCGCACACCTCCTGGAGGAGCCGCCGCCCTCGGTGAGAACGGCTCCGCGAGGCCCGACTCCTCGATAGCGGAACATCGCTTGCGATCGGCGAGTTCGAGGACGCATTGAGCGCCATCGAACTGACGGCCGGTCGTCCGGTCGAGGAGTTCGCTCGTGAACCGGCGCCGCTCCCGGCGATCAGCCGATTGGCCAGCTCGACGTTGTGGGAACTCGGCCGGTATTGCGGGCGAGCTGGCCCGCATACCTGTCGCTCGGCGACGAGCGGGCTGGGCGCCACGGTCATGGTACTCCTCGGTGGCATCGCTCTGGCGCCGCGGCGACTTCACGGAGGCGGCTGAGCTGCACCGGCTGGCCGCACAAGTGACCGCTTCGTCGAACTGGGCGCGCACGCAGTCAGGAGGCGAGGGCACTCAACAACCTCGGCTCGGCGCTGGGCGATCGGCGACGACCGCGAGGCCGGTTTCCTCGTCCATCGGCGGACGTGCCGGAGGTCGAGGCCGGGGCGAGAGCGACAACCTCGACAATCTCGGTGGCGTGTCGTTCGTCCGGGGACTACCGGACGGCGATCGACGCCAGCCGACGCCGCCCTCGCCATCCGTCGAGACCGATGACCCGTGGGGCGTGTCGATCAGCCTTGTCGAACATGGCGACGTACGCTGGAAACCAAAGGAGAGTGCGAGCGAGCGCCTCGAGTTGGTCGACGAATCGATCGAGGTCAACCGCTCGGCGGGGGTGGTGCGCAACGAGGCGACGACCTTGCAACTGCGCGCCGCTGGCGCAACTGGGGCGTATCGACACGAGGCGCTCGAGGTCCTGCATGTCTCGCTGCGGATGCACCACGACCTCGGAGACCGGGCGAACGAACTGGAGACTCTGCGATCCCTCTCAATGCACACGGTCCACTGCGGCGGTATGCGTCCGACCGGCATCAATGAGCGAGCCCGGAGGTGACGGTGAGGCTGGAGGTGCCGCGATCCCGGAGGTGATGGTGGCGGTGTTGACTCGGCTCGCCGCCGAGGTCCAGTCGAGCCGAGATCCGGCCCTGCCGTGGAACTGGTCCACACCGCTGGGCCAAAGGGTTGCCACGGCCCTGGATCGGCGAGGCGACGACGGCGCGGCGCCACGCGGGGCTCGCGGATGCAGGCGATGGACGACGTTTCTCGACGGGCTGGCGGCGGCGGAAGCGGCCCAACGCCGACGGGCCGTTCCCTTCAGCACCGACGCACGGTCGCGCTCGTCGCTCGGTACAGCCGGACCGAGGAGAGACGACGATGGGCACTGGCACCTGCACCGACCGGAGCGCCCACGTCGGCCCTGACTGCGGCTGGGTGCGGACGGCGATGTCGCTCTGGTCCCCGTCGTGTGGACCGTGGAGCGGGTCGACGACCTCTCTTGGTGGAGGCCGGGTCCGGCCCGTCGACGAGCCGTGCTCCGCGGTTGTTGGCCGAAAGGCGGCGCGCCGGCGGCGCACCGACCGACGATCAGTTGGCCGAGGCATGTGGCGTCTCGCGCCGAACGGTGTTGCGCGACGTGCAGGCATTGCGCCGCTGACTCACGGTGGTGACCTGAGGACGTACCGGGCCGAGGGATAGCAGACCGTTCGCGGGCGAGGAACGGTGGGGCTGTCACCTCGCGAGCCCGTTGCGGGTGTGGTGGCGAGAAGGGCGAGGCGTTCCGTAGGACTGCAGGCACGTCACGACCTGGAGGCCTGTCATGCCTGATCCGCGGCGGCCCTCGCGCCGCCTGGCCCGCACCCCCGATCGCTCCGACGATCGCCGCGGTGATCGCCGACGCCGTGAGGCGACTCGCGGCGTGGGAGTCGCTCGACGACGTGAGCGGATCTCGCCGGAGCGCGAAGGACCCGCGATGACGGGCGAGGCGATCGAGGAGACCGCGACGGGGCCCGGTCGACCTGGGCACGTTCCGAGTGCTGGGCCACCGGTTGTTCCGGCGCTATCTGCTCCACCACACGTTGGTCGGTGTGGCGAAGTCGCTGGGCGTGGTTCCCGTGACCCGGGCGCTGTTCGGTCAGACCGGTTCGACCACCTGGGCCGCGGCCGCATCACCGCCGGCCTCTGCCCTATCTGCTGCCGTCAGGGCCGGCCGGTGCGTTGGCCGAGCGGGCCGATCGGCGGCGGCTACTCATCGTGACGGCCGCCGCCCAGGCCGCTCTCGTGTGGCCACGGTGCCGGGTGCGATCGTGGCGCACGTCGCGCCGGCCGCAACCGTGGCGCTGATCGCGGCGACGACGGCACTGGCCACACCGGCGTTCCCTGCCGTGGTCGCCGTGGCCCCGGCCACGCTTCCCGACGCCGACGTGATCCCGGGCAACGGTTTGGTCAACACCATCGAGGCGGCCGCGGCGATCATCGGCCCGGCGCTGGGCGGACTGCTGCTCGTGCTGATGGCGCCGGCCGGGGTGCTGCTCGTCGATGCCGCGTTGTTCGTGGTCGGGGCCGGGGTGCTGTGGACCGCGGCACGCGATGGGCGAGCCGAGGTGTCCGTGGAGCGGATCGCTCACGAACCGTTCCTGCGGGCGTTGGCCGTCGGGATGCGCACCATCACCACCACGCCTGGTGTGGCCGTGCCGCTGCTCCTCGTCCTGGTGGTGAACGTGGTGCTGGGTGGAGCGTCGATCGGGCTGTTGTTGGTGGCCGACGAGCTCCTGGACGCGGGCGATGCCGGTTTCGGCGTGCTCCACGCCGCGCTGGGGACGGGCTTCGTCGGGATCGTGGTGACGAACCGCCTGGCATCGATGGCCCGCCCGCTCGTCGCCATCGCGATCGCGACGTTGGTGGGCGGAGTCCCGTTCGCCTTCCTGGCCACCACGAACGCGCTCTGGATCGCCGCGTTGCTCGTGGCGATCGCGAGCATCGGCTGCGCAGTGACCGAGATCGTGGCCTTGACGGTGATCCTCCGCACGCTCCCCCGCCACGTCGTGGCCCGGGTGTTCGGGATCACCGACTCGTTGTTGGTCGGTTCCTACCTCGCCGGCTCCTTGCTCGCACCGTTGCTCGTCGCAGCCGTGGGCCTGCGCGGTTCGCTCGTCGTGGTCGGTGGTGTGCTCCCACTCGTTGCCGTGATCGCCGGCATCCGGTGGCATCGACTCGACCGGGTCTACGTCTGAAGGTCCTCGGCCGATCGATGCGGTCCGTCGGCGAGCTGTGCCGCTCCGACGCCTGGACGGGTCAGCGGAGGACGAACCGGCCGACCTGTTCCTGGAGCTGAGCCGCCAGTCGGTTGAGATCGCCCGAGGAGGTGGCGACCGCAGCGGCGGCCTCGGAGGTCTGGCCGACCGCGATGGACACCTCGTCGATCCCTTCGCTGATCGAGTTGGTCCCCAGTGAGGCCTCGCTCGCGCTGTTCCCGATCTCGTTGGTGGTGACGGACTGCTCCTCCACCGCAGCGGCGATGCGGGTGGCGCTCTCCTGGATCTGGCCGATGACGCCGGCGACCCGATCGATCGCCTCGGTCACGTGGTCGACCTTGCCCTGGATCTCGGAGATGTTCTGGCCGATCTCGCTCGTGGCCTGTCCGGTCTGGTGGGCGAGGTCCTTCACCTCGGTCGCGACCACGCCGAATCCCTTGCCGGCCTCGCCGGCGCGTGCCGCCTCGATCGTGGCGTTCAGCGCGAGCAGGTTGGTCTGTTCCGCGACGGAGGAGATCAACCCGACCACCTCGCCGATCCGCTGAGAGCTGGAGAGCAGGTCCTGGACGACGGCTCGCGCCTTGACCGCAGCGTCGTTGGCCTGCGTGGCGACCTCGGACGAGCTCGTGGCGGTGCTGGCGATCTCGCGGATGGATGCGTTCATCTCGGACGTGCTGATGGCCACGGTCTCGACACTGGTCGAGATCTGTACCGTCGCAGCAGCCACGGAGGCCGCCTGGCTGGCGCTCTCCTCCGCTGCTGCGCTGAGCTGGGTGCTCACCGCGGACAGCTCGGTCGACTGTGCG
>JAWKHV010000031.1:0-31309 GCA_041394645.1 Ilumatobacteraceae bacterium
CGGTCGCGCCATCGTCGAAAGGGGTCCACATGCTGGGCGAACGTTGGATCTACGACCGAGTGCCGACCGAGCGTTTCCCGAACTACACCCGGGGCAACGCCGGCGAGGTACTGGCCGATCCGGTGAGCCCGATCGGGTGGACGTTCTGCTGTGAGCCCGGAATGGTGCGGGGCTGCGTCGACGGGTTCGAGCAGATGGGTGTGTTCGACGCCCTGGAGTACGACGAGGAGTTCCCCGAGACCTTCGGGCTGTTCGGCGGGTACTTCTACAACTCCCTGACCCAGTCCCGCCTCTTCGGAGTCCGATCGGGCTCGGGCTGGCAGGCGGTCGACAACACCTTCTTCGACACCGAGAGCCAGCAGATCCCGCCGTACGTGGAGGCCGACTGGCACGACTCACCCCGCCACACGGCCAAGCTCCAGGAGACGGTCGGCTGGTGCCTGTCGACCGATCGCGTTCCCGAGATCGACCGCCAGAAGCCCGAGGTCAAGGCGCTGCGCGACAGCCGTCCCGATCTGTCGACGCTCACCGAACTCCAACTCGTCGCCCGGGCCCGCACCATGCAGCGCTACCTGCGCGCCACGTTCTCCCAAGTGGTGTGGGCGGCACTCGGAAGCTCCATCGGAACCGGAATCCTGCCCGGCCTGGTCGCCGACACGGATCCGACGGCCATGTCGAAGCTCGTGACCGGGGTCGGAAACGTCGACTCCGCCGACATCGCCACCCGCATCTTCCGCCTGTCGCGTCTGGTCAACGCCTCCCACGACCTCACCGACGCCTTCGAGGCCGGACTCGAGGGCGCCCTGGACCGTATCGCCACCCTCGACAGCCCCGACGCCGGTCCGTTCAACGAGGCCATCGCCGAGTTCATGTACGAACACGGCAGCCGCGGGCCGAACGAGTACGACCCCTACGCGTGGAGCTACGAGTCGCGGCCGCTGTTGCTCGCCCAGGCGATCGATCGTGCCCGGGGAGCCAGCGACTCGTCCGACCCGACGGCGACGATCGCGGCGGGCGCCGCCGAGCGGCAGCGGGTGATCGAGCGCTTCACCGAGAAGTTCCAGGACGATCCGGAATCGCTCGGCATGTTCCACGCCGCGGTCAACTCCCTGGCCGTGTTCATGTCGGCTCGCGAACGTTGCAAGAGCAACCACATCCGCGTGGTGGGCGAGGTACGGGAGAGCTTCTGGAGCTGGGCCGGCGCCACGGCGGCGGGCACCCTCGCCCACGAACGCCAGATCTTCATGCTCTTGGCCGACGAGATCGACGCATGGTTGGCCGATCCGGCCTCGTTCAGCTCGACGCTGGCCGAGCGCGAGGTCGACTATCTCCCTCTACGACCTCGAGCCGCCGTACATCGTCGACACCGTCGTTCCCCCGCTGAGCGAGTGGGCCCGCAAGGGATCCACCGAGGTCGAGATGGTCCAGGAGGGTGACGTGCTGCGCGGTGTGGCCGGTTCTCCCGGGACCGTCACCGGCACGGCGTGTGCTCCACAGCATCGAGGACGCTGCCCGGCTCGACCCCGGCGACATCCTGATCGCCGAGTCGACCGACCCGTCGTGGACCCCGCTGTTCCTCGCCGCAGGAGGCGTGATCACCAACATCGGCGCGATCGCGACGCACGCAGATCGTCAGCCGGGAGCTCGGCATCCCGTGCGTGCCGTCCATCGCCGAGGCGACCCGGCGGATCCCGGACGGTGCCACGATCACGCTCGACGGCAGCGTCGGCACGGTCACCATCGACGCCCTCCCCTGAGGACTCCTGACGGCACCGGACGGTTGAGGGAGCGCTCACCCGGGTAGGTGGGTCGTGGTTCAACGACCCGCGGCGCATGCCGCCATCCGAAGGAGAGAACTCATGGAGCTCCCGATCATCCTCGTCGTCCTCGTGATCGTCGCGCTCGCCGCCATCCTGCTCGCTGCGCGCGCCAAGCGTCGTCAGGGCGGAGTCATCGCGACCGGTACCGGGGCGCTGACCGACGGCGACACGCCGTCGCCGACCGCTGCTGCGACCCGGGAGGCGTTGCGCTGATGAGCGTCTCGACACCGCTTCGATTGGTGCGTGCCGCCGATCTCCTCGGGCTTCCGGTCGTCGCATTGGACTCCGGTGAGGACGTCGCCGAAGTCCGAGACGTCGTGTACCACGCCGGCGATCGCCGCCTCGTGGGGTTCACGCTGAACAAGCGAGGGACCTTCGCCGGCCGCCTCCGCCACGTCCTCGGCGCCGGCCAGATCGCCTCCATCGGGCGCGACGCCGTCATGATCGAGGCCCAGTCGATCATCGAGGATCGGCCCGACCAGGCCGACGTCGGCTCCGACGGGAGCGATGTCTCCATCATGGGCCTCCAGGTGATGACGGTCGACGGCACCGTGATCGGTTCGATCGCCGGGGTCGTCCTCGAGACCGGAAGTCCGGCCACGGTGGTCGGCTACGAGCTCGAGACGCCGGATCGGACCACGATCTTCCTCCCGATCGACATCCAGGTCGCGCTGTCCTCCGACCGTCTGCTGGTTCCCGAGAACACGGCCGCCTACGTGCATCAGGATCTCGTCGGATTCGGTGGCGCCGTGGCGCAGTACCGGGAGCAGACCCTCGGGTCGACCGGCAGTCCAGACCGCTCGGGCGGGGAGCTCCCGCCACCGAGTGTCGATGGCCAAGGAGGGGTCCGATGAGCGTCACGTTCAGCGACGCCGACGCCCGCACCGTGGTGTCGGGCGACACCGCCGAGACACTCGGGGAGGTTCGCGGGTTCGTCGTCGACCGGACGGGTCGGCAGATCGAGGCCGTCCACATCGCCAAGCGCGGTCGTCGATCCGAACTGGTGCCGTGGTCGGCGATCACCTCCTTCGGGGACGACGCCGTCGTGGTGTCGAGCGCCGATCAGGTCCATCGGGTCGAGGACGATCGTGAACTCGAAGCCGTCCGAGGGCACATCACCGTTCGCGGTTCGCGAGTGCTCGACGCCGACGGCTTCGAGCGGGGCGAAGTGCGCGACGCCATGTTCGGAGCCGACGGTCGGCTCACCGGAATCCTCACCGACGACGGACGCATCGCCGCCGATCGGATCCTCGCCCTGGGCTCCTACGCCCTGGTGATCCGGGCGAACTGACCCTCCGGAGACGGAGCCTTTCGAACATCTTTCGAACTCCTTCCGCCCTCGCCTACCCGCGCTCGACATCGTGGTGGGATGAGCAACCCCTGACCCTGGCGCCGCGTCGCCGTGTCCGCCGCCCTCGGCGCTGTCCCTCGGCATCCTCCTCGCTGCAGGATGCGGATCCTCGGGCGTCACCTCGTCCGCCTCGACGGCGTCGTCCGAGCCGTCGGCAACGACCGGGTCACCGGACACGAACGTCACGCCGGACACGAACGTCACGCCCGACACGTCCGGATCGGGCCCAGCGTCCGACGAGGCGACGACGGCCGTGCCGACCGCTGACGGTGCGACCGAGGGCGGCGCGGCCGACGACGGTGCGACCGCCCCGCTCGACATCACCGATGCCATCCTCACTGCGACGAGCGCGGACTGCGCCGACTACGACGCCACGCTGACGGCGTCGGTCACCGACCTCACCCGCCAGGTGATGTTCGAGTCGGGGGTGACCATCGCGGCGGGGAGACCTCGTGCACGCTGAGTTCGAACAACATCCCGAACCACGACTTCGACGACGAGACCGCCCATTTCGCCACCGACGTGGCCGAGGTGAACCGGGACTTCGAGTTTCCCCGCCTGCCGGCGTTGGCGTCGCAGCCCACCGACCTCGATCAGCGTTCCTTCGACGGGGTGTTGCTGAACGGAGTCGTGATCGACCTGCTGTCGGCGGGTTGCTTTCGCCCCGACGACCCCGAGCCGATCCCGACGGCAACGTGCCGATCGGCTGCAATGCCGGCACGGCGTGGTTGACCAATCCACTCGGCACCGACTCCAAGTTCGGTGCCGACGCCCACAACGCCCACACCCAGCCCGACGGCACCTACCACTACCACGGCAACCCGTATGCGCTCTTCGACGATCACCCGGGACCGGACGGTTCACCGGTGATCGGGTTCGCCGCCGACGGGTTCCCGATCTACGGCTCCTACTTCGCGGATCCGGCGACCGGAGAGGTGCGCGAGGCCGTGTCGGGCTACGAATTGAAGCAGGGCGCCCGGCCCGCCGGCGATGCGAATCCGCCCGGCGACTACAGCGGGATGTACTACGACGACTACGAGTTCACCGGGGCGGGCGACCTCGACGAGTGCAACGGGATGACCGTCGACGGTCAGTACGGCTACTACGTCACCGATGCGTTCCCGTATCTGATGTTCTGCCTGTCGGGAACGCCCGATCCGTCGTTCGACAAGTGAGCGACATCCGGCCCGCAGCCGGGACACGATCTGGGCGACAATGGGCGGTGGAGCAGCGAGCGCCTCGGAGGATGCCATGAGCGAACGGGTGTGTGTGGTCGGCGGGGGACCGGGAGGGCTCGCCCTCACCCGAGCACTGCTCGCTCACGGCATCGAGTTCGACGTCTTCGAGCGGCACCACGACGTGGGTGGACTGTGGGACCAATCGAACCCCGGCTCACCGGTGTACGACTCGGCTCACTTCATCTCGTCCAAGACCCAGTCGCACTACCACGACTTCCCGATGCCCGACGAGTATCCGGACTACCCGTCGCACCGCCAGATCCTCCAGTACATGCACGCCTTCGCCGACGAATACGGGCTTCGGGAGCACATCACCTTCGGCGTCGGGGTCGATCATGCCCGACGCCGCGAAGGAGGCTGGCTCGTCACGCTGACCAACGGCGAGGAGCGTGAGTACGGCGAGCTGATCTGTGCCACCGGCACGAACTGGCACGCGGCGATGCCCGAGTACCCCGGCACGTTCACGGGCGAGATCCGGCACTCGAACACCTACCGCTCGCCCCGGGAGTTCGACGGCAAGCGGGTGCTCGTCATCGGCGCCGGGAACTCCGGTGTCGACATCGCCTGCGACGCCGCGACGAGTGCCGATCGAGCGGTGATCAGCATGCGTCGCGGCTATCACTTCATCCCCAAGCATCTGTTCGGTATCCCGGCCGATCAGTTCGCCGCGACCGGACCCCACCTGCCGATGTGGTTGGAACAGCGGGCCTTCGGCGTGATGTTGCGATTGCTCACCGGCAACCTCACCCGGCTCGACTCCAGAAGCCGGACCACAAGCTGTTCGAGACGCACCCGCTCATGAACACCCAGCTGTTGCACCACCTGGCGCACGGCGACGCCACCGCCAAACCCGACGTGGCCCGGTTCGAGGGAACCACCGTCCACTTCGTCGACGGGACCTCGGAGGAGTTCGATCTCGTCCTCTGCGCGACGGGCTACCGATGGAACATCCCCTACGTGGACGCCGAGGAGTTCTCGTGGCGGGCCAGCCGCCCGGATCTCTACCTGAACCTGTTCAGCAGGGAGAACCCGCACCTCTACGCGCTCGGCTACATGGAGACCAACGGCGGCGCCTACAAGCTGTTCGACGAGATGGCCGACCTGATCGCCCGCACGATCGCAGCGCGGCGGGCGGGTGGACCGGCGCAGACGGCGATCGACGGGCTCATCGCCACGGATCGGCCCGATCTCAGCGGCGGGATCCGCTTCGTCGGTTCGGATCGTCACGCGACGTACGTCGAGATCGGCGCCTACCGCAAGCAGCTGGCCAGGATCCGCAAGCACGTCGGATGGCCCGGGCTGGTCGACGGCCAGTTCGACCGGCTCCGCCGACGGGCGTCGGCGGCGAACGCTCGCTGATCGGGGCGCTCGCCGACCGGGGTGCCCGCGGATCGGGGCGCTCGACTCGCCCGATCGGGCCCCGGGTTGTCACGCTGTCGCGGTGACCGCTGACGTGCTCCCCCTGGCTGCTCCTCCCACGTGGCCGACCTCGGCGATTCGCGGATCCACTACGTCACCGCCGGCGACGGTCCGCTGGTCGTGCTGGTCCACGGGTTCCCGGAGTCCTGGTACTCGTGGCGCCACCAGCTGCCCGCCTTGGCCGGCGCCGGATTCCGGGTCGTGGCGATCGACGTCCGCGGCTACGGACGGTCGTCCAAACCGCTCGCCGTCGAGGACTACCGCATGGTCCGCCTCGTCGCCGACAACGTCCGCCTGGTCGAGGCCCTCGGCGAGGAACAGGCGATCATCATCGGTCACGACTGGGGCGCGCCGATCGCCTGGACCTCCGCGTTGCTCCGGCCCGGCGTGTTCCGAGCGGTCGCCGGGCTGTCGGTTCCCTATTCGGCCCCGTCGCCCATCCGTCCGCTCGCGGCGATGCGAGCGATGGCCGGCGACGAGGAGTTCTACATCGAGTACTTCCAGGAGCCCGGCCGGGCCGAGGCCGAGATCGAGGCCGACGTGCGGGACTGGCTCCTCGGCTTCATGTACACCGCATCGGGCGACGCGCCGCCGGTCGATCCGAGCGCGGGCACCGTCGCCACCGTGCCGCACGGCGCGCTGATGAAGGACCGGTTCCATCGTCCCGACCCGCTCCCCAGCTGGCTCAGCGAGGCAGACCTCGACGTGTACGCGGGCGAGTTCGAGCACACGGGGTTCCGGGGCGCACTGAACCGGTATCGCAACGTCGACCGGGACTGGGAAGACCTCGCCGCCTGGCGCGGTGCGGCGATCGAGGTGCCGGCGCTCTTCATCGGTGGCGACCGTGACGGCCCGACGATCTGGGGTGGTCCGGCCATCGCCGAGTTCGAACGCACCCTTCCGCAGCTGCACCGTTCCGTGATCCTGGAGGGTTGCGGACATTGGACCCAACAGGAGCGACCCGATCAGGTGAACGAGGCGCTCGTCGACTTTCTCGGGAGCCTGTCGTGACATTCGCTGGTGGGGCTCGGACCCAGGATCCTCAGGACATCGCCGTGGTGGGCGGGGGCATGGCCGGCATGCTCGCCGCGCTGCTGCTGCACGCGACGGCCACCAGATCACGGTCTTCGAACGCGACGACACCGACCTGCCGGCGACCGCGGACGAGGCGTTCGACGAGTGGGATCGCCGCGGGGCACCCCACGCTCGTCAGTCGCATGCCTTGCTCGCCCGGCTCCGCCGGATCCTGCGCGATCGCGCCCCGGACGTCTACGACGCCCTCCTCGAACAGGGCGCGACCGAGCTCGACATCGAACGGATTCTGCCGCAGGAGATCACGGATCGCGAGCCGCGCCCCGGTGACGAGGACCTCGTGCTGTTGTGCTGTCGCCGGCTCACGATCGAGTGGGTGTTGCGCCGGGCGGTCACCGCCGAGTCCGGGGTGACGTGGCGGGGCGGGGTCGGCGTGGCCGGTCTCGTCGCCGAAGGAACCGACGTGCGCGGGCTGCGGCTCGAGGACGGGACGACCGTCGCCGCCGATCTCGTGGTCGTCGGGGGCGGACGGAACTCCCCGGTGCTCGAGTGGATCGAGCAGCTCGGTGGTCCGGTCCAGCCGGTCGTCGAGGAACGCGAGGCCGGGATCGTGTACCTCTCGCGCTTCTACCGGTTGCGCGACGGTCAGGAGTTGCCGTTGCTCACGAAGGACGGTGCGGGCGGCGACCTCGGGTACGTCGCCTTCGCCGGGTTCTACGGCGACAACCGGACCTTCTCGATCACCTTCGGCGTCCCGACCAACGACCGCGAGCTGCTGGCCGCGCTCCGGGACGAGGCAGGGTGGGAGGCGGCGATCCGGACGCTCCTGCCGCTCGAGCCGTGGACGGCGGACGGGCTCGCCGACCCGGTGACCGGCGTCGAGTCGATGGCCCGGCTCCGGAATCGGATGCGGCAGTTCGTGGTCGACGGCGAGCCGGTCGCCACCGGACTGGTGGTCATCGGTGACGCGGCGCTGGCCACCAACCCCTGGTATGGCAAGGGCTGTTCGCTGGCGGGGATCGGTGCCGAGGCGTTGTCGGTCGCGCTCGCCGCCCACGGGAGGGATCGACGCGCCATCGCGCTGGCGATGGACGAATCGATGCGCCGCGACATGGAGCCGCACTACGCGTTGGCGTGCTCGCAGGATGCGGACCGGATCAAGCTCCACTCGGCGTTGCGCGACGGGAGCGAGCCGGACCCGATCGCGGTGGCGACGCGCGACTTCATCCTGAACGGGCTCCTGCCGGCGACCCGCACCGACCCCGACGTGTTCCGCCGGTTCTTCCGGGCCTTCAACATGCTCGACGCCCCGGACGCGCTCATGGCCGATCCGTTGGTGCTGCAGGCCGCGGCGGGCGCCCACGCCACCAAGGACGAGCGCCCCCCGTTACCGACCCTCGGCCCTCCGCGGGAGGAACTGCTCGAGGTGATGGCGAAGGCGTCGACGCGTTGAACGGTGGTCAGGAGGCGGCGGGGGGCGCTGCGCAGATCGTCGACGCCGCTGACACGTAGACCACGTCGTCGACGATGCGAACGGCGTGAACCGGCTGGCACTGCTGCTTGACCGCTTCCCAGCCGGTGTTCACGTCGAAGGCCCACTGATGCCCGGGGCACACCAGCCGGCCGCGCAGGATCACGCCCTTGACCAGCTCGCGGTCACGGTGGATGCAGATGTTCGCCATGGCGCGGATCGTGTCCTCGTAGGTGTACACGAGGATCGGAGCCTCGATGTCGTCGATCACGATCCGCTTCCGCCGCCGCACCTCGTCGACCGGACCGACCTCGATCCACTCGCTCATGCCCCGGCCTCCCGCCCGGGCCCGAGGTCGTCGGCGAGCCACTTCTCGGTGAGCTTCTCCGCAGCGCGACCCTTGAGCGCTCGCTGGTTCGGGTCCCACGACACGCTGACGTCGCCGTCCACGTAGGTCTGGCACGCCAACCGGTAGCCGGCGGCCACCAGTTCCTCGCCGAGCAACTCGCGCTCACGGCGACGGGGACGGCTGAGGTTCTCGGCACCCGATTCGACCAGCACCCGATCGGTGCCGCAGTTGCCGCTCGCACAACGGAACGGCAGCCCGCAGGAGTTGCGGATGGCGACTCGCAACAGTTGACGTCGTCGGCGGGGTCGAACTCGACCGACACGCCGTCGGTCAGGAAGTTGATGTGCGGCACGCATGGCCTCCGGGGACGGAGATGGCTCGGTCGTTCAGCATCGACCGAGCCATCCAGTGGGGTCTGCGGGTCAGGCGGACACGAGCGCCGGATCGGACTCCAGGTCCGGCAACACGTAGGTGTCGTACAGCGCCTTGGTGTACGAGAAGCGCATCTCGGCGCCGTGACGGACCAGCTGCAAGCAGCGCTGCTGCAGTTCGACGGTCGTCGCGTGCTCCAAGACGATCTGGTAGCCGCGCCGCCGTGGACCTCGTCGGAGGTGATGTGGAGGTCGAAGAACTCCGCCTCTTCCTCGGTGAAGCCGTACTTCTCCAACAACACCGGGTACTGGCGGCGGTAGATGGACGGCACCTGCGACTCCAACCCGACCACGAGGGCGGCGGTGGCGACGACGAAGTGCTCGCGCATCGCGATGGCGTAGCACCAGCCCTGGAGGCCTCGGGTGACGGCGGTGGCGTTGTCGATGTCCATGACCCGCTCACGAGTCGTCCCGCACGCCTCGGCGAAGCGGATCAACAAGTCGGTGTGGCGGACGTCGGACAACTCCTCCTCGTACATGTTCTGGAGCAAGAAGTCCTTGGCCTCGGTCGCGCTCGCCGGGGCGTTGGCGTAGATGTGGCCGAGGTAGTCGGCGAAGGGGCCGACGTAGTGGTAGTGGTTCTCGGCCCAGCGGGCGAAGTGGTGGCGCTGGAGTTCGCCGTTTGCCCATGCTTGGGAGAACGAGGCGTTCTTGGCCTCGCGACCCTTGATGGCGTTCTCGAGTTCGACGCGGAAGTCGTCGGGGGCGAGCAATTCGGGCATCGTCGTGCCTTTCGGTGGAGGTTGCTGAACTCGACATCGCTCCGGACGGGGGATGCCGCCGTCGACGTGGCTCGTGCCGACGAAAGTATATTGTATACTCGCACGGTTATGACGCAAGGTCGTTCTGAGCAAAGTTCGTCCATCGACCCGGCGACCGACCCGGCGTCGGCCTCGGCGCTGGAGTGGTTGGCGGACTGGGGCGCCGAGGTGCTCGCCGTACGGCTCGACGAGGCCAAGGCCCGCTTCGACGCCGACGTCAGCGCCTTCGGCACCTATTCCGATGTCCTCCACGGGCTCGACGAACTCCACGCTCGCCAGTGGAGCCGGGTGTGGCCGACGATCGAGGACTTCGCCTTCGATCTTGCCGCCACCGAGGTGTTGGTGTCGCCGGATGGGGTCCAGGCCGTGCTCGTCGCGCCGTGGACCTCCACCGGGATCGCGGAGGACGGCAGCCGGTTCGACCGTCCGGGGCGGGCCACCATCGTCGTGCGCCGCACCGCCACCGACGCCGCCTGGTTCGGGGTCCACACCCATTTCTCCCTGGCCCGCGGGGTGCCCCAGCAGAGCTTCGGCTCGACCGCGCGCTGAGCAGCAGGCTTCGCTGATGCCACCCGCTGTCGCCCACGAGTTGTCCGTGATGGCCGAGCAGTGCACCGGTCGGGGCGTGCGTGGCGTCGTCGCCGCGGCCGCACCGCTCGCCGCGGTGATCGGGACCGAGGTCCTCCGCGACGGCGGCAACGCCTTCGATGCAGTGGTCGCGATGGCGCTGGCCGAGTCGGTGTTGTTGCCGCCCAAGTGTGGACTCGGTGGCGACCTGATCGCGCTCTGCGTGCGTCCCGGGGGTGGTCCGCCCGAGGCGCTCCTCGCCGTCGGTCCTGCGGTTCGTGGCATGGACGAGGTGGCGCGGGCCGGTCGGTGGAGCGACGTCGGCGCCAACGCCGTGGGTCCGCCGGGCGCACCGGCCGGACATCTCGCCCTCGCCGAGCGCGGCCGGCTCGGGCTGGGGCGGCTGGCGGCGCCCGCCATCGCCCTCGCCCTCGACGGCTTCCCCTGGGCCGAGGTGGCGACCCGCCTGTCGATCCACGCCCGGGACCTCGTCCTGGCCGAGCAGCCCGACGGTTGCGTGTACTTCCCGGACGGCGCCCCGATCGCCCCGGGCACGGTGGTGCGGCTGCCCGGCCTGGCGGCGGCGCTCGAGGAGTTCGTTGCCCGCCGGGACACGTTCCTCGACGGACCGGTGGGCGCGGCGATCGCTCGTGTGGTCGGCGAGCGTGGCGGTTGTCTCGATCCCGACACCGTCTCGGCAGCCACCGCGGCCTGGGCGCCGTGCGCCACGGGGACGCTGGGGGCGCGAACCCTCTGGACGACCCCGGCGCCGACCCACGGACCGGCGCTGATCGACGCGGCATCGCGCCTCGATCCGACGGACCCGGTCGCCGGGACCTACCGAGCGGTCCTGGAGGCGATACGGAACGGGCGCGAACGACTGTCGGATCCGTCGGGAACCTCGATGGTGAGCGCAGCCGACCGCGACGGCAACGTGGTGGTCGTCGTCCATTCCAACTCGTATCCCCGGTTCGGCAGCGGAATCGTCGTGCCCGAGTACGACCTCGTGCTGGCCAATCGGGCCGGCCGGGGGTTCACCCCGATCCCGGGTCACCCGAACTTCCCGATGGCCGGACGCCGACCCGCCACGACCCTTCACGCGTGGGCGGTGTCGGACGACTCCGGCCGCCCCCGGCTGGTGGGAGCCACGCCCGGCGGTGACAACCAGATGCCGTGGAACGCCCAGGCGTTGGCGCGCATCGCATCGGGTCTCGAGGATCCCGGCCTGCTCGTGACCTCCCCGCTCTGGGAGTGGATCCCGGCCGACGACGGGGTGCGGATCGAAGGCGGGTTCGAGGACGGTGCCATCGAGGCGCTGCGCGCCGTGGCACCCCGCTCGTCCGCGGCGCCTCGCTGGGGCTGCAAGTCGGCCCAGCAGGTCGTCCGGGTGGCCCGGGCCGGCGAAGCGCTCGTCGCCGCAGCGGACCCCAGAACCGTCGGTTCGTCGCTCGGGCTGTGAGCTCCCTTCGGGCTCAGCGGGCCTCGACGGTCTGCGGCTCGCGACAGATCCACAGCAACGAGATCGGCGAGACACAGGCGATCGCCAACATCGGGCGCAGGCCGATCATCTCGCCGGCCACCCCGATGACGACCCCGGTGGCCGCTCCGATACCGATCTGGGCCGACCGATAGGCGCCGATCGCGGAGCCGTTCTGCCCGAAGCGTTCGATGGCCAAGAGATTGGCGACCGGGAAGATCGAGCTGACCGTGCCGGAGAAGATCGCGGCCAGGGCATAGGTGAGCCACGATCCCGGGAGGAGCACCCAGCCCAGGCCGGTGATGGCGAGGAGGATTCCGGTGACCCGGGCGCTGGCTCGCGCCCCGGCCCGGTCCGCTCCGGCCCCGGCGAGCATCTTGGCGCCGATCGAGACGACCCGGCCGACGGCGAGCATCGCCGCCGCCCCGCCCGCCGTCATGCCCCACGTGGCCACGGCGAAGGTCGTGAGGAACGGGATCGCTCCGTACTGGCAGACGGCGCCGACGGAGCCGACGACGGTCGGCAGGCCCGCGACGTCGCGCCACACGACCTTGGACGGCGGCCCCAGGATCCGAGCCGGTGGCATCTGGATGGCACCGGACGCGACCACCGCTCCGGCGGCGAGCACGGCGGCGGCCCAGAACGACCAGCGCCATCCCGATGCCGCCCCGAGCGATCCGAGCAATGCCGCGATCGTGAGCCCACCCGAGAACGCCACGCCGTAGATGCCCATGGCCAGGCCCTTGCGGCCCGGCCCGGCCAGGATCGCCACGCTCTGGAGCCCGGCCGGGAAGAACAGTCCGGCGCCCGCCCCGAGCAGGATCTGGGCGCCGACGAGCGTGGTGAAGCCGGGCGAACTCGCGGCGGCGACCGAACCGACGGCGGTGACCGCGGCCGCCACCTTGATGGCGCGCGTAGGGCCGACGGCGCGCAGCAACCGCCCGCCGACCAGGTTGAACGCCGCGATCGACAGCGCGAGCACGCCGAACGCCACGCCACCCTTGGCCTCCGAGAGCCCGAGCGCGTCGGACGTGGACGGGAACACGGGTGACAGCGTCTGCTCGCCGACGGTCACCGCCAGGTAGGCCAGGCACACCAGGGCGAAGGCGCCCCACTGCGGCGCCGGCTCGGGGTTGCGGAACGGTTCCGTCATCTCGGATACTGTATGCAATACGCGAGGCGATGGACAGCCCTCCACCGTCTGCGCCGAGGAGTGAGCCCGTGTCCCAGCCTGTTCATCTCGATGACGACGTGGTCGCGTCCCTGCTCGACCCCGACGAGGTGACCGCGACCGTCGAAGCGGCCTTCACGGCATGGGGATCGGACCAGGCCGCCACCACGCAACGGGTGCGCGCCATGACCAGCGCCGGCATGGCGAGCGGCATGGCCGCCGTCGTTCCGCCGTTCAGCGGGGGCAAGGTCTATGCCACGCGGAACGGGGTCTTCACCTTCGTCGTCGTGTTGTTCGATCTCGACGGCAACCTGCTCTGCACCCTCGACGGCGACGTGTTGACCCAGGCCCGGACCCCGGCGGCGTCGGCCATCGCCATCCGCCGGCTCGCCGCGCCCGACGCCGAGATCGCGGCGCTGGTCGGAACGGGCCGCCAGAGCTGGGCCCACACCCGAATGCTCGCCGCCGAACTGCCGAACCTTCGCGAACTCCGGATCGCCGGGGTCGTCCCGGAACAGGTGGCGGCGTTGCTCGAACGAGCCCGCGCCGCGGGGATTCCGGCCGTGGCCGCCACCGATGCGGATGCGGCAGCCACCGACGCCCACGTCATCGTGACGATCACCCAGTCGCCCGAACCCGTGTTCTCCGCCTCGAGCGTGGCCGACCACGCGTTGGTCTGTGCCGTGGGCGCCACGAAGTACGACCGTTGCGAGATCCCACCCGAATTGGTCGGTCGTTGTGCGGCGGTGGTCTGCGACGACGTCGTGGGCAGCCGAGTCGAGTGCGGCGACCTCATCCGAGCCGCCGCCGAGGGCCACTTCGACTGGTCGAACGCGATCGAGTTCCACGCCGTGTGCGCGGGCCGTGCCGAGGTCGCTCGCGCCGGATCGGCTCCGGTGCTGTTCGAGACCCAAGGCGTCGCGCTGCAGGACGTCGCCGTGGCCGGACTGGCGTGGCAACGGTTCACCGCCACCCGATCATGAGTCTCAACGTCAACCGTCGGTCGCTGACCGACCCGTCCCCTGAGGAGTTCCGTCCGTGATCACCACCAACCGACTGACCATGGCCGAGGCCGAGCTGATGGTCGAGGCCGCACTGGCCAAGGCCGCCGAACTGGGCGTGGGCTCCGTGATCTGCGTCAGCGATGCCGGCGGCTACCCGATCGTGATCAAGCGGCCGGACAACGGCAAGGTCACCAGCGTGAACATCGCCATCGACAAGGCGTTCACCGCGGCCTGTCACAAGCGGCCGACCCACACCTACACCAACGCCCAACCCAACCAGGAGGCGTTCGGGATCATGAACATGCACGGCGGCCGCTTCGCCATCTTCGTGGGCGGCTGGCCGATCGAGGTCGACGGTGAGGTCGTCGGTGGCATCGGCGTCAGCGGGGGCCACACGCCGCAGGACATCGCCTGTTGCCAGGCCGGCATCGAAGCGCTGATGAACCACCTCGGCAAACCGGTCGACTTCAGCAAGTGGGACAACTGGCAGCCTCCGGCCTGATCGGATCCATCGTGACCTACCAGGTACTCAATCGAATCGGCGGCGAACTCCTCCCCGCCGCCGACGGCGCAACCTTCGAACGACGCAACCCCGCCGACGATCGGGAGCTCGTCAGCGTGGCCCCCGAGTCGGGGCCGGCCGACGTGGCTGCCGCAGTGACTGCCGCCGCCGAGGCGGCCGCGGCGTGGCGGCGCACGACGCCGACGCGGCGCGCCCAACTCCTGACCGCGGCGGCGCGAGCCCTCGCGGCCCGGGCCGAGGAGACGGCGTCGGAGATGGTGGCCGAGGAGGGCAAGCCCCTCGCCGATGCCCGCAACGAAGCGAGCCGGACGCCGAAGAACCTCGAGCTGTACGCCGGCGAGGCGTACCGGCTGACCGGCGCCACGTTCCCGAGCGACGACACGCCGCTCGTGTACTCGGTCCTCGATCCGATCGGCGTCGTCGGCGTGATCACGCCGTGGAACTTCCCGTTGAACATGGCCAGTCGTAAGATCGGCCCGGCGTTGGCGGCCGGCAACACGGTGGTGTTCAAGCCGTCGCCGATGACCCCGCTGATGGGTGAGCGGCTCGCCGCAGCCTTCGACGAGGCCGGCTTCCCGCCCGGCGTCGTCAACGTCGTGCACGGGAACGCGGCCGGCGCACACCTCGTCGCCGACCAGCGCGTCGGCGCGATCACGTTCACCGGTTCCAACGCCACGGGGCAGCGGATCCACGCCGCCATGGGCCTGGGACGACGGGTGCAGCTCGAACTCGGGGGCAAGAACCCGATCGTCGTGCTCGCCGACGCCGACCTCGACCGCGCCGCCGACATCGTGGCCCGGTCCAGCTTCTCGCTGACCGGCCAGGCGTGCACCGGTGCCGGTCGGATCCTGGCCGCCGGCGAGATCTACGACGAACTCGTCGACAAGGTCGCCGCCCGGGCCGCCGAGTACCGCATCGGTCCGGGATCCGAAGCGGGGGTCACGATGGGACCGTTGGTCGACCGTCATGCCCTCGAGGCGATGGAGGCCGCAGTTTCCGCCGCGGTGGCGAACGGTGCCGGGGTCGTGTGCGGCGGAGCCCGATGCGACGGTGAGGCGCTGGAGCACGGCTGGTTCTATCCGCCGACGCTGCTGCGCGATGCCCGACCGGACATGGCGCTGAGCTGCAACGAGGTCTTCGGCCCCGTGGTGGGCGTGGAGCGCATCGAGGGACTGGACGAGGCCATCGAGTCGGCCAACGCCGTCGAGTACGGCCTCGCCGCGTCGATCTGCACCAAGGATCTCGCCGCCGCCCAACGCTTCGCGGCCGAGATCCAGGCCGGCATGGTGCGGATCAACCGCCCGACGGTCGGCGCCGCGTTCAACGCACCGTTCGGCGGGATCAAACAATCGGGAACCGCGACCCACAAGGAACAGTTGGGGCCGACCGTGATGGACTTCTACACCGTGATGCGCACGGTCTGGCTGGGGAGCTGACGCCATGGATCTCGGTCTGTCCGGTGCCCGGGCGCTCGTGCTCGGGAGTTCGTCCGGGCTCGGCAAGGCGGTCGCCGCCACCCTCGTCGAGGAAGGCGCGAGCGTCGCGGTCGTGAGCCGTTCGCAGGAGCGCGCCGACGCGGTCGCCGCCGAGATCGGGGCGGCCGCGGCGCTGGTCGGGGACCTGACCCAGGACGGCACCGCGAGCCGGCTGGTCGACGAGGCCGTGGCGGCGTTCGGGGGGCTCGACATCTGTGTCGTCAACACCGGTGGCGGCACCCCGGGGCCGATCCTCGACACCGTCGGCGCAGAGGACGCCGCGTACCGGTCGATGCTCCGGCCCGTGCTGGAGGTCAGCCGCGCCGCCGCACCACATCTCGCCGAAGGCGGGCGTGGACGACTCGTGTACCTGACCGCCCGCTCGGTGGTCGAGGCCACGCCGGATCTGGCCCTCAGCTCGGTGTTCCGCAGCGGTGTGACCGCGGCCGCCCGCTCGCTCGCCCTCGAACTGGCCCCGTCGGTGACCGTCAACGTGATCGTCACCGGCCAGTTCGACACCCCGGCACTGGCCCGGTTCGAGGCGGCCAGAGCGTCGCGCGAGGGCCGCAGCGCGGCCGAGGTGCGGGCCGAGCACGTGGGGGCGATCCCGATGGGACGTCTCGGGGCGGCCGAGGAACTCGCCGACGTGGCCGCCTTCTTGTGCAGCCGCCGGGCGAGCTTCGTGACCGGCACGCTCGTGCGCGTCGACGGCGGCGCGGTCCGCGGGTTCTGAGCAGCTCCGAGCCGTCGTCACCGGAGGCAGGCCCGCCCGTGGGTCGCGTCGCTGGCGCCGTGCGCTGATTCGTTGGTCCCGGTGGGTCCGGGGCCCCCGGCGGTCAGCGCCCGTCGTCGTCGATCGGGGCGGCGTCGAAGAACGCGGCCCGGGCCCGAGCGATGTGCTCGCACGCCAACTCGAACGCCTTCTCCTCGTCCTGGGCGGCGATGGCATCGGCGATGCTCTCGTGCTCGGCCCAGGAGTTCGACGACCGCTGGAAGATCCGCACCGAGTACACCCACTCGATGAGGTGCGACAGGCGAGCCAGCTCGGCCGAGAGGATCGGATTGTCGGCGGCCTCGCAGAGCAGTTGGTGGAACGAGGTGTTCAGCTCGGGGAGGGTGGTGAGCTCGAGCCGGGCGACGGCACTGAGCCCGGCGCCGACGTGTCGCTCGATCTGCCGCAGCTGCTCCTCGGTCCGCCGCCGGGCGGCCAGGCGGGCCACGAGACCTTCGAGCGATTCGCGCACATCGAACAGGTCCTCGGCTTTGCGGCGTGAGAGTCGGGCGACCCGGGCACCCCGTCGGGGCTCGAGTTCCACGAACCCGTCGACGGCGAGCGCTTGCAGCGCTTCTCGAACCGGGTTGCGCGACACGTTCAGCTCCGAGGCGATCTGGTCCTCGTAGAGCCGTTCGCCCGGTTGGTACCGACCGGCGATGATCTCCCGTCTGACCTCGTCATGGACCGCTTGGCGGAGGGGACGATGCGCGACGCCGATGGGTTCGGACGCGGGGGCGAGAGATCTGCTCATACGACTGCTCCGTCCATGATGCTCCACGAGAGGGTGGCGACGCGTCGTTCACCGGATCGAAACACGCCATTGATCTTGCATGGTGTCGATTGTATAAAGTATGCGGTCAGCCCGCCAGGGTCCGACCACACCAAGGGGGAGAAGTCATGCGTCAAGGAGTCCGAGTCCTCGGACCGCTGCTCGCGTTGGGGCTCGTCGTCACGGCATGCGGGAGTAGCGGCGATGAGCCGTCCACCGCCGCATCGTCGACGAGTGCTGCGACGAGCGATTCAGGAAGTGAGCCCACCGCGGCCGCAGGTGCCGAGATCACCATCGCCCTCGGCTCGGAGCCGACCAGCCTCGACCCGCACATCGTCGACGACGGTGGCGAGCGAGCGATCAACGACAACATCTACGAGACGCTGCTGTTCCGTACCCCGGACGGTGTGCTCGAGCCGGGCCTCGCGACGGACCTGCCGACGCAGGTCGACCCGACCACCTGGGAGTTCAAGCTCCGCGAGGGCGTCACGTTCCACGACGGCTCGCCGTTCAACGCCGACTCCGTCGTGGCGACGGTCGAGCGGATGGTGCGCCTCGTCGCCGACGGCAAGACAGACAACGACGGCTTCTTCGGCAGCCTGACCGGGGCCGAGAAGGTCGACGACACCACGGTGCGGATCATGACCGCCGCCGAGGACGGCGTGCTGCCGGCCCGGATGTACTGGCTCAAGCAGATCCCGGCATCGGCCAAGGACTCCGAGGACCTGTCGGACGCTCCGGTCGGAACCGGCCCGTACAAGTTCGGCTCGCGCAACGTGGGCGTGGACGTCACGCTCGAAGCCAACGCCGACTACTGGGGTGGGGCACCGTCGATCGCCAAGGTGACCTACGAGTTCTCCGACGACTCCGCCACCCGGCTCGCCGGCCTGAAGTCCGGGAAGTACGACCTGATCACCAACCTCGGTCCGCAGGACGTGCAGGCGGCGCCGAAGTTCGCGGCCGTCGCCGGTCAGGAACACCCGATCCTGATCCTCGACGCCGATGAAGGCATCACCTCCGACGTCAACGTTCGCAAGGCGTTGAACCTGGCCGTGGACAAAGAGGCGATCGCCAAGAACATCTTCGGTGGCTACGCCGTGGTCGACGCCGGTCAGCTCCTGAGCCCGTCCATCGTCGGCTACAACGATCAGTTGTCGGCGTACCCGTACGACCCGGCCCAGGCCAAGCAGCTCATCGAGGACGCCGGCGTGGCCGGGCAGACGATCCAGCTCGTCGGCGAGTCCGGCCGGTGGCTGAAGGACAAGGAACTGCTCGAAGCCGTCGCCGGCTACTGGACCGAGGCCGGGCTCGACGTGAAGCTCGAGATCCTGGAGTTCGGGGCCTACCTCGACGTGCTGTTCGATCGGGAGAACCGAGCCGACGCCATCTACGTGTCCTCGTCGAACGACATCCTCGACGCCGACCGTCAGCTGTCGACGTACTACCAAGCCGGCGGCATCGGATCGTCCAACTCGAACCAGGACCTGTCGGCCCTGATCGACACCGGGCGGACCGAACTCGACTCGGCCGCACGAGCCAAGACCTACGCCGAAGCGGTGAAGATCGCCTACGACGAGGCCTACTTCGTGTGGACGGTCAACAACGAGGATCTGTACGGCCTCTCGGAGCGGATGCAATGGACGCCCCGAGTCGACGCCAAGCTCCTCGTGAAGGAGATGACGGTCACCGGCTGAGCCGGGATCGTCGAACGAGAGCGGCAGGAGCGCAACCATGGGTCGATATCTCGCCGGCCGGCTTCTTCAGGGGCTGGCCGTGATCTTCGGGGTCACCGTCGTGGTCTTCGTGATCACACGACTGGTCGGTGACCCCGTCGACTTCATCCTGCCGCTCTCGGCTTCGACCGAGCAGCGGGCCCGACTCCGCACGGACCTCGGCTTCGACCGGTCGATCGCGTCGCAGTTCTGGTCCTTCCTGGGCGACGCGGTGCACCTGGACTTCGGGAACTCGACGTTCTACCGGAACCAGGGGACCCTCTCGGTCGTGTGGGCGTTCCTCCCGAAGACGCTCGAACTCGTCGCGGCGGGCATGCTGCTCGCCTTCATCGTGTCCATCGCGTTGGGCACGCTCGCCGCGCTGAAGCCGGGCAAGATCACCGACAAGATCCTGGTGGTCCTGAGTCTCGGCGGTCTGGCCACGCCCCAGTTCTTCTTGTGCCAGGTGCTGTTGCTCTACACCAGCGTCGAATTCAATCTCGTCCAGTTCGGGCCCGGCCCGTGGACCCACCTGATCATGCCGTCGATCGCGTTGGCCCTGCCCGCGATCGGCCGTCTCTCCATGGTGGTGAGATCGGCGATGATCGACGAGCTCAACACCCAGTACGTCAAGGCCGCCCGAGCCAAGGGCATCGCTCGCTGGCGGATCGTGTTCATCCATGCGCTGCGCAACGCGGCGATCCCGTTCGTCACGCTGTTCGGCTGGGAGCTCATCCGAGCCCTCGCCGGCGTCACGGTCGTGGTGGAGAACGTCTTCAACTGGCCGGGTCTCGGGAACCTGGCGATCACCGCGATCAAGGAGCGGGACTTCTTCTTGATCCAGACGATCGTGTTGGTCGTCGCGGTCATGGTGGTGGTCATCAACATCGCCATCGACTTCATCTACCGATTCGTCGACCCGAGAGTGAAGCTGTCATGAGCGAACTCGAGACCCATCCGAGCCCGGCGCCCGACGAGTACACGGCGCGCACGCACGACGAAGAAGCCGCCACCCATGCCGAGGAGGCGCTCGAAGGTCGCCCCTTCGAGATGCGCGCCGCGACCAAGGGATTGTTCGGGGAACTGCTGTCGGACAAGACCGGGCTGTTCGCGTCGGTGTTCCTCATCGCCGTGGTGTTGGTGGCGATCTTCGCCCCGCTCGTCGCCCCGTACGGTCCGACGGAGGGCAACCTGTCGAGCAGCAACATCAGCCCGTTCTGGAAGTCGGACGGGACCTGGAGCCACGTGCTCGGAACCGATCAGCAGGGCTACGACATGTTGTCCCGCCTGATCTACGGACTCCGCACCTCGTTGCTGATCGGCTTCGCCGTCGTCGCCGTCGCCGGGACCTTCGGCGTCCTCATGGGGCTGCTGTCCGGCTACAAGGGCGGGCGGACCGACCGCATCCTGATGGGGTGGGTCGACGTGCAGGTGGCGTTCCCCGGCCTGCTCCTCGCACTGATCATGATCGCCATCCTCGGCGGGTCGGTCAGGACGGTGATCCTCGTGCTCTCCTTCAACGGCTGGATGGTCTACGCCCGCATGACACGCGGCGTGGTGCTCTCGCTGAAGGAACGCCCGTTCGTGGAAGCGGCCGAGGTGATCGGCTGCAAGCCGCGCCGAGTCGTGTTGACCCACATCCTTCCGAACCTGGTGTCGTCGCTGAGCACGCTCGCGGTGCTGGAGTTCGCCCGGATCCTGCTGGCCGAGGCGACGCTGTCGTTCCTCGGCCTCGGGATCCAGTACCCGGAGGTCTCGCTCGGACTCGTGGCCAACAACGGCCGCGACTACCTGTTCTCGGCCCCGCGTTTCATCATCATCCCGGGGATCGTGCTCTCGTTGCTCGTCCTCAACGTGAACTTCGTGGCCTCCTGGCTTCGAGTCCTGTTCGATCCGCAGGAGCGCGAGAAGCGCTTCGCCGCCAACGCCACGTCCAGCACCACCCCGGGAGCGACCACGTGAAAGACAGACTGCCGCGGGCGGGCTCCGACCGCGCGAGCTGGCCGCCCGACGAGCCACTGCTGGAAGTCGATCGGTTGCGCGTCGAGTTCTTCACTCGTCGCGGGACGGTCCAGGCCGTGCGCGACGTCAGCTTCGAGATCCGTCCCGGCGAGACGTTGGGCCTCGTCGGCGAGTCGGGATCCGGCAAGAGCGTGACGGCCCAGTCCATCCTCGGACTGATCGACCTGCCCGGCCGGATCACCGGCGGCGACGTGCGATGGAAGGGCGAGTCGCTGGTCCACGGCCATGCGTCCGAGGTGATCGAGCGGGTTCGCGGTCGCGAGATCGCCATGGTCTTCCAGGACCCGATGACCTCGCTCAACCCGGTGTTCACCGTCGGGATGCAGCTCGCCGAAGTCATCCGTCGCCATCTCGGGCTGTCGAAGAAGGTCGCCAAGCAGCGCGCCGTGGAGTTGCTCGACCTGGTCGGCATCGCCAACGCTCGCGAGCGGGTCGATCAGTATCCGTTCGAGATGTCCGGCGGGATGCGCCAGCGAGTCCTGATCGCCATGGCGCTGGCCTGCGAACCCGAACTGCTCGTGGCCGACGAGCCGACGACCGCCCTCGACGTCACCATCCAGGCCCAGATCCTCGAACTGATCGCCGAGCTCCAGGAGCGACTCCGGGTCGCCGTGCTCCTGATCACCCACGATCTCGGTGTCGTCGCCGGTCTGTGCGACCGAGTGGCGGTGATGTACGCCGGGCAGCTGGCCGAGGTGGCGTCGGCCGCCGACCTCTACGCCAACCCCGCCCATCCCTACACCGCCGGGTTGTTGCGTTCCACGCCGCGGCTCGACGTCACGTCGGAGCGGCTGGTCGCCATCGACGGCGCCCCGCCCGACCTTCGATTCCCCCCGACCGGGTGCGCGTTCGCGGCTCGCTGCGAACACGTGGTGCCTCGCTGCATCGCTGAGCCACCGACCCTCTCGAAGCTCCAGGAGGACCGCTATGTCGCATGTTGGCGACCGCTCGAACAGGCCTGACGTCTTGACCGCCGAACCACCGGTCACGCCGTCGAGCCCGCTGGTCGCGGTCGACCATCTCGACATCCGGTTCCCGGTCGGCCGAGCAGGGTTCTGGGGCCGCCAGACCAAGTTCGTGCACGCGGTCGACGACGTCTCGTTCGCGATCGCGCCGGGCGAGACGCTCGGGTTGGTCGGGGAGTCCGGCTCGGGCAAGTCGACGATCGGTCGGGCCGTGCTGCGCCGATTGACCCCGGCTGCCGGCACGATCTCGTTCCAGGGACAGGACATCACCAACGTGTCCGGAGAACCGCTGCGCCAACTCCGACGGCAGATGCAGATGGTGTTCCAGGATCCGTACGCGTCGCTCAACCCTCGGATGACCGTGCTGGAGCTGGTCGCCGAGCCGCTGCTGGTCCACGGGATGATCAGCCGGATCGACGAGGGCCGGGATCAGGTCGCCTCGCTCCTCCAGCGGTGTGGACTCCCGATCGATGCGATCGACCGCCATCCGCATGCGTTCTCCGGCGGGCAGCGTCAGCGCATCGGGATCGCACGCGCCCTCGCCCTGCGGCCCGAGTTCATCGTCGCCGACGAGCCGGTGTCCGCGCTCGACGTCTCGGTCGAGCCCAGGTGGTCAACCTGCTCCAGGATCCTCCAGGGCGAGCTCAGGCTGACCTATCTGTTCATCGCCCACGACCTGTCCGTGGTGCGCCACATCTCGCACCGGATCGCGATCCTCTGCGGGCAAGCTCGTCGAGGTCGGCCCGGCCGACGCCGTGTGCGGCGCGCCGCTCCATCCGTACACCGAGGCGCTGCTCTCGTCGGTTCCGATTCCCGATCCGTCGGTGCAACGCAGCCGACGGCGCCTGGTGCTGCGAGGCGAGATCCCCAACCCCATCGACCCACCGCAGGGTGCCGGTTCGCCAGCCGGTGCCCGATCGCCCGAGACAACTGTCGTGAGGAGCAACCGCCCTTGCTCGAGAAGGAGCCCGGCCACTTCGTGGCGTGCCTGTACCGATGACCCCGCTCGATCTCGTCCTCGCCGGCGGCGCCGGTTTCGCCGCTGGTGCCGTCAACGCGATCGCCGGTGGCGGGACGCTCATCTCGTTCCCGGTGCTCGTCGCGCTCGGGGTGCCCCCGGTCTCGGCGAACGTCACGAACACCGTCGCCTTGAGCCCGGGCTATCTCGGCGGCGCGCTCGCCCAGCGCGACGCCATCAAGGCCCAAGAGCAGCGGGTCCGACGCCTCGCCCTGTTCGCCGCGGTGGGCGGACTGACCGGTTCGGTGCTGCTCGTCCTGACGAGCGACGACGCGTTTCGCGTCCTGATCCCCGCCTTGCTGTTCCTCGCCAGCGGGTTGCTCGCGACCCAGGACCGCATCCGGAAGCGACTCCGCAGCGAGTCACGGTCGGCGCCAGCAGCAGGGGCGGGTCCGGTGCCAACCATGCTGCCGGCCACGGTGCCGACCTGGACGCGGCCGACGCGGCCCCGAGCGACCCCACCTGGTTGGCCGTGCCGATCCTCGCAGTGTCGGTGTACGGCGGGTACTTCGGCGCCGGCCTGGGAATCATGTTGCTCGCCGTGTTGGGGATCGTGCTCCACGACCGCCTCGATCGCCTGAACGCGTTGAAGCAGGTGATGTCGTTCATCATCAACCTGACCGCCGCCTTGTTCTTCGTCACGTCGGGCAAGGTCTACTGGTGGTTCGCGCTGGTGATGGCGGTGACGAGCCTGGCCGGAGGAAGCGCCGGCGGTCGCCTCGCCGGACGGGTCCAGCCGAATCGGCTCCGGGCCATCGTCGTGGCGATCGGCGTGATCGTCGGTGCGATCTACGCCGTGCGGACCTGGTTCTGATCGAAGGTTCGCCCTCGCCCGGTGCTCGTCAACGGAACCGGGCGGGTGACAGCGCCCCGATGTCGAACGGCACCCGTCCCAACCCGTCACCGAGCCGCCCGTCGCCGTGCGGGTCGTCATCGAGCGGGCGGGCGCCCGGAGCGGTGGTGCCGTTGGGTGCCCGGTCGGGGTCGAGACCGTTGGCCACGATCGCACCGACGGCCGGCGCCGTCTTGATTCCCGCACCGCCGAGCCCGGCACACCAGATGAAACTCGGCTCGTCGGGATCGGGACCGATCGTCGGCAGGCGGTCGGGGGAGAAGGTCCGCAGTCCTGCCCACGAGCGGCGGATGGACCGGGGCGCCAGCGTCGTCGCCTCGTCCAGCCGCTCGAGGGCCAGGGCCAGGTCGAGTTCCTCGGGCCGGGCGTCGCCCGGCTCCACGAGGGTCTCCTCCGCCAAGGACACGAGCAGCCCGCCCGAGTCGGGTTCGGCGTAGAAGCGGCTCATCACGTCCATCACCAGCGGCCAGTTCGACACGTCGGGCCCCACCGGGACGATGCAGACCGTGCGGCGAAACGGTCGGGCACCGATCGGGCGAACCCCCGCCCGGCGGGCGACCTCGTCGGCCCACGCTCCCGCCGCGTCGACCACGACCTCGGCGCGAAACCGTTCGGTGCCGGAGTCGATCTCCCACGTGCGCCCGGAGCGTTCGAGCCGGAGGGCCTCGGTCGCCAGCGCCACGTGGGCACCGTGGCGCCGGGCCCGTCGCACGAAGCCGGCGAGCAACTCCGAGACGTCGATGCTGCGGGCGTCGGGCTCGTGCACGCCTCCGGCGGCCGCCGCGTGCTCGCGCAGGCCGGGGACCAACGCCAGCACCTCGGCCGGTCCGACGCGGGTCACGGTCGGCGCCAGCCGGCTCCCTGCCGCCGCCAGCTCGTCGAGCGCACCCTCGTCACCGGACTGTCCGATCCACACCAGACCGCGGGGGCTGAGGAGCGGAACCTCGGTGACGTCGGATGGCGGTGACTCGAAGAACGGTCGGGACGCGTTGGCCAAGCCGCACACGACCGGATGGCCCGAGGTCTCGGAGAGGATCGCCGCCGATCGACCGGTCGAGTGATACCCGACGTGTGGTTCCTGTTCGAGGAGGACGACCGTGCGGCCGGTGCGGGCGATGGCATCGGCGCACGCCGCACCGGCGATGCCGCCCCCGATGACCGCAGCGTCGTAGGAGCCGGTCGGGCTCACAGGACGCGGCGTTGCAGATCGGCGACGACCGACTCCATGTGGGCGATGGTGGAGTCGCGTGCCGTGACGGGATCGCCGGACTCGATGGCGCTCAGGATCGCTTCGTGCTGATCCCAACTGAGCACGCCTCGCGAGTCGCGAAGCATGGTGAACACGAGCTCGGTCTGATGGCGCAGCGGCGCGACCGTGCTCTCCAGATAGGAGTTGCCGGCCGACCGCTCCACGGCGAGATGGAACTCGCGGTGACACGCCGCCGCGGTCACCGAATCGTTCTGGTTCATCGCCGCCCGCCCTTGCTCGATGATCCGCCGGAGCTCGGCGACGTCCTCGTCGGTCCGGCGCTTGGCCGCCTGCTCGGCGGCGTAGGACTCGATGACGCCGCGCAGTTCGAGGAGCTGGCGCCTGGTCGGGGTCGAAGGTCGACACGTAGGCGCCCCGGCGCGGGACGACCTCCACCAAGCCGGTGCCTTCGAGGGCGCGGATCGCTTCGCGAACCGGGTTCCTCGACACGCCGAGTTGTTCGGCGAGCCGATCCTCGTACAGCCGCTCGCCGGGGCCGAGGTCGCCACGCAGAGATCATGGC
This sequence comes from Ilumatobacteraceae bacterium, assembly GCA_041394645.1. Classification (GTDB taxonomy): domain Bacteria; phylum Actinomycetota; class Acidimicrobiia; order Acidimicrobiales; family Ilumatobacteraceae; genus JAWKHV01. Next base: position 25,976 of record JAWKHV010000031.1, read on the forward strand.
GTGGATCTCGTCGGCGACGATCTCACGAAGCGTTCGATGTTCTTGTCCGAGCTGACATCGTCGACCTCGCGAGCTGGGCGGAAAGGCCCTCAGTTTACGGCCTCGGCTGCACGTTGCCGGGAAGCGAAGGTCACAACCCGTGCCCTCGCCCACCCCCTTGCTCGACCGAACGCGGACGGGCCGGCCGCCCGTCGGCGGAGCTCCGCTCAGTCGTAGACGGAGGAGCGCTGCGCCTGCACCAGTTCGTCGACGGCACGCTGGGTCGAGGTGAGCGCGTGCATGTTCGAGGTGATGCCTTCGATGCTCTGGACGGCTTCGTTGGTCTGGGTCCGGATCTCGTCGATCTGCTGGGAGATGACGGTGGTGGCGAGGCTCGTCTCCGTCGAGAGCTTCTTGACCTCGGCGGCGACGACCGCGAATCCCCGGCCGGCGTCCCCGGCCCGGGCCGCCTCGATCGTGGCGTTCAACGCGAGGAGGTTGGTCTGGGAGGCGATGCCCGTGATCAGCTTGACGACCGTGCCGATCTCGGCACTGCTGTCGTTGAGTCTCGCGATCACCGCGGCGGCCTGGTCGGCCTGGCTGGCCGCGGCCTCGACGGCCTCGGACAGATCGGTGCTGACCCGGGCGAGCTGAGCGGACGAGGTGGCGAGCTGGGCGATCTGACGCTCCGAGGTCTCGGCCAGGCGACGCTCGTTGTCGATGTCGCGCAAGCCGCCGGCGACGCGGAGGGCGACCCCGTTCTTGTCGCGCTTGGTCGCGCCGGTGGCGACGAACCAGCGGTAGGTGCCGTCCTTGAGCTGGAGCCGGTACTCGATGTTGTACGGGATCCGGCCGGTCCGGTCGTTGAGGTGACCGAGGAAGGCGTCGACGGTGCGCTGGGCGTCATCGGGGTGCAGACGCGACGCCCAGCTGTTGAGGATGTTGGGGAAGTCCTGCTCGTCGCGAAAGCCGAGCATGTGACGGAACTCCTGCGACCACTGGAATTCGTTGTTCGGGTTGACCGGGTCGTGGGCGACCACGTCCATGTCCCACAGACCGATGCTGGCCGCCTCCATCATCAGCTCGTACCGCTCGGCGGACGCCCGGCTCGCTCGTCGGACCTCCTCGAGCTCGGCGCGCAGGGCCTCGACCTCCTCGCGGTGGTCGTGTGACACCTCGGCGACGTTCGAATCTGTGGCGGCGGTCATGGCGCTGACCTTGACCGGCAACGCGTCGCAACGGCCCGCATCGTCACCCCGAATCTTGGACATTTCTTGCCCGCTACCAGGCGCAAAGCCATCCGATCCGATTGACGAGCGTCCTCGATCGCGCTCACCAATCGGTCGGCCGGTAGTCCTTCAGGAACTGACCCCACACGTGCTCGCCGGTGTTGGCACCGACGATGATCGGGTCCACGATCCGCGCCGCGCCATCGACGATGTCGAGCGGGGGGTGGAAGCCGTGTTCCTCGGTCTTGCGCCGAGCGATGTGCACCGGGTCCTCGTCGCTGACCCAACCGGTGTCGACGCTGTTCATGTGGATGCCGTCGCCGTGGTAGTCGGCCGCGGCGGTGCGCGTCATCATGTTCAGCGCGGCCTTGGCCATGTTGGTGTGCGGATGGCGGGTGGTCTTGAAGCGACGGTAGAACTGCCCTTCCACGGCGGACACGTTGACGATGTGCTTGTCGCGTTCGGGCGTTCGCATCATCAGCGCCTTGAGCCGAGCGTTGAGCACGAACGGTGCCACCGCGTTGACGAGCTGGGTCTCGAGCAGTTCGACCGCCGACACCTCGGACATCGTGAGCCGCCACGAGTTCCGGTCGCGCAGGTCGACCTGTTGGAGGTCCTGGTCCAGACGGGCCGATGGGAACAGACCGTCGCAGTCCACGAGATCGTCGGGGAGGAGCGCCGCCTGGGAGAGCTGGGCGGCCCGGGTCAAGCCGATCGCGTCCGTCGGCGCGGCCGTCGACCGGTCCGAGCCAGAGTCGGAGCCAGGGTCGGTCCGGGCGGCGATCTCCATCCGCTCGAGCACCTCGGCGGCATCGAGCACCTCGGCCGGCTCGAGTTCCGCGGCCGCCGCCGAGCCGAGCATGTCCTGTCGGCGGAGTCCCTCGTAGCCGCCGAGCAGACGGCGGATCGCCGGGTCCATGTCCGGGAGGGCCTGCTCCTCGACCTCCATCATGTGGCGATAGAAGGCGGGCGGTCGCCGCACGGTCTGGCAGGCGTTGTTCACGATGGCGTCGAGCCGATCGCGTGTCTGCATGAGATGGGCGCAGAACGCTTCGACGCTCGGGGTGTGGCGCAGATCGAGCCCGAAGATCTCCAGCCGATCCGACCACTCGTCGAAGTCCGGTTCGCGGGCGTAGCGCAGGGCCGAGTCACGGGGGAAGCGGGTCGTGACGATCAGCGTCGCGCCGGCGCGCAGGAGCTTGATCCCGGCTTGGTAGCCGATCTTGACTCGACCGCCGGTGAGGAGGACGACGCGGCCGCTCAGGTCGGCGGTCTCGCTGCGCTTGGCGTAGTTGAAGTCGCCGCATTCCGGACAGAGCTGGTCGTAGAACGAGTGGATCTCGGTGTACTTGCGTTTGCACACATAGCAGTGCGGGGGGAGCGGGTCGGGGTCGTCGTTCGAGGCGCCCGGGGCGTCGAGTGCGGCCACCGAACTCGTCGTCTGCGGCGGGAACACGTTCGGGGTCAGGAACACCGGTTGGGCTCGCAGCGTACGGATGCCGGTCTCGGCGAGGACGTCGTCGAGCTGGCGGGCCTTGGCCCGCTTCTGCGCCTTGCGCTCGGCCTTGATCTGACGGCGGCGAGCCTCGACGTCGGGTTCGAAGACGGCGCCGGCCGCAGCGAGGAGTCGAGTTCGATCCTCGAGCGGGAGATCGTTCAGCAGCGAGCGGTCGGCAACGACGGCTTCGAGCGCGCGCGTGGCGGCGCGCAGTTCGTCTCCGAGATCCTGTGACACGTGGACGGAGGGTATCGCTCGGGTCGACGACTGGGAGCCGGTCATCCGACCGGCACCGACGTCGTGGTCCTCGATCCGGTCCGCGCTCCGAGGGTCGCACCACGCGGGTCGTCGGTCTCGTTGCACGGCCGATCGGACGGCGTGCTACGACGGGCGAGTGGAGTTCGTGATCGCCCGAAATCCGGACGCGTCGTCTTCGCTGCCCTACCTGGTGCGGTTGCCGCTCGGGCCGGACGGGATCGTGTTGAAGGTGCGCGAGACCTGGCCACGCACCAGCAAGGTGTACTGCCACCGCTCCGACGACTGGCCCGAACAACCCGAGATCGTGGAGCGGGTCCCCGTCCGATCGTGTGTTCGGCGGGGCGCCGCGATCGACCTCGTCCTCGATCGAACTCGAGAGAGTCGATCGCAGTTCGTGTTCACCCGCGCCAGGAATCGGGAGGTCATCTTCTGGCAGTCGGCCCGTACCACCAAGCAGGCCCGGCCTCGGGTGACCCCACCGACGGCTCGAGCCTTCGGCCAGGTCCTCGAGATCCTGGTCGACGCTCACGAGCAGTACGCATGGAAGTTCGAGCGGCAACAAGCGACGACCACGCGCCGCGCCCTTCCCGCCGGGGACTACGGAGTGGAGTACGAGGGCGGCCTGATCGCGTCGGTCGAGCGCAAGAGCCTTCCCGATCTCGTGTCCACGCTCACGAGCGGACGCCTGCGCTACCTCCTGGCCGACCTCGCCTCGCTCCCGCGTGCCGCCGTCGTGGTGGAGGCCCGGTGGTCGGAGGTGTTCAAACTGGATCGCGTGCGACCAGCGGTGGTGGCTGACGGGCTCGCCGAATCCCAAGTCCGCTTCCCGACCGTGCCGATCGTGTTCTGCGAGAACCGCCAGCTGGCCCAGGAGTGGGCGTACCGATTCCTCGGGGCGGCGCTTGCCCATCACGGCCAGCACGAAGCGGCGACGGCGATCGAACAGTCCTTGCCGTCCGCATCGCCCCTGCCACCCAAGGAGCCGACCGTTGCCGAGGTTCGAGCGTGGGCGATCGAGGCGGACCTTCCGGTCGCGGCGAAAGGCCGGATCAGACCAGACGTGTGGGAGGCCTACCGAGTCGCGCATCGGGACCTCTGACGCTGGCTAATCCTCGATGACGTCGAGCCCTTGCTCACGAAGGCGGGCGATGTTGTCGAGCATTCCTTGGAGCACGTCGGGTGGATGCCCGTCCCAGTCCGTGACCTCGCCGACCACCCGCAGCGGATCACGGGTGCGGTACGACTTGGTGATGTTGCCGGGAACTTCTTGTTCGTCACGTTGGGGTCGTCCTCGAAGGGCCCGGTCGGCTCGACGAGGTAGATGTGGCCGCGCTCACCGTTCCCGGCGAGGGCGGCGGCCAGCTCCGCACCCCAGACCGCAGTCTCCAGGATGGCGGAGAAGTAGACGTTGTTCGAGGTGCGGCCCTGCTGGTAGTTGGATCCGTAGCCGGGGACGAGTTCGTCGCCGATCTCGAACGCCGTTCTCGTGCCGTGGTAGAAGGGCCCGTCGATGTGACTGCAGTGCTCGAACGTCACGGACACGTACGCAGCTACTGGATCGCTGCCTTCCGTTGACGAGACCGTGGGTTCTTCGTTCGACATCGTGTCCTCTCATCGTTCGATCGGCGTCTCGCCGCTGGTCGTCTCCGACGCGGGCACCGCCCCGGTGGGGCGTGATGCAACCAAGGGATCGAGACAAGCAGAGAAGCGCACGTCCCACAAGTCATCTGGGCTCGTGACGAACGAGGCGATAGTGCGGTTGGGCCCGAGCGCGAGGTTGGCCGCCGCAAGTGCTCGTTTCGGCCGATCGGCTGGATGTCCTAGGGTGGCGGTCTCTGGTCAACCCCGCGTCGGGAATCTCTTTGTTGGCGCGGGCCGCCGGATGCACGCTCACAGGAGATCGAACGACTCCAAGGAGGGCGCCCGTGTCGGTCATCGAAGTCAGTCACCTCACGAAGAGCTACGACGGGAAGGTCGTGGTGGATGGGATCTCGTTCGCCGTGGAGGCGGGGGAGATCTTCGCGATCCTCGGCCCGAACGGCGCAGGGAAGTCCACGACGGTGGAGTCCATCGCCGGATTGCGCGTGCCCGACTCCGGTCGCATCGAGGTCTTCGGACTCGATCCGTTCCGGGATCGCTCGAAGGTCAAGGAACTGCTCGGGGTGCAGCTGCAGGAGAGCAGGTTCCAGGATCGCGTGAAGGTGCGTGAGGTGGTGGAGACCTTCGCGGCGCTGTATTCGGATCCGGTCGATGTGCCGGAACTGCTCGAGCGGCTGGGCCTCACCGACAAGGCCGGCACTCGATACGTCGACCTGTCCGGCGGACAGCAGCAGCGCCTGTCGATCGCGGTCGCGCTCGTCGGGCGGCCGC
>JAWKHV010000032.1:0-26229 GCA_041394645.1 Ilumatobacteraceae bacterium
CCTGGAAGCACGTCGGCGTGGTCGACTTCCTGATCCGGACGGGCGGCCTGGACCGCTTCGCCGACCAGCTCGCCGTGTACCACCAGTGGCCCGGCTTCTTCTCGGCCGCGGGCACGATCACCAGCCTGGTCGGAAGCCGCCACGCCGTGATGGTGGCGATGTTGGCGCCGCTCTTCTTCAACTTCGCCAACCTCGTGCTGCTGCACTTCGTGATCTCGACCTTCACCTCCGACCGGCGAGTCAAGTGGCTGGCGCTCTCGCTGTTCTTCGTCACGAACTGGATCGGCCAGGACTACTTCTCCCCGCAGGCCTTCGCCTTCGTGATGCACCTCGCCGTCATCGCCCTGGTGCTCCAGCGCTACTCGCTCGAGGATCGCAACCACATCGGCCGGACCTGGAGCCCGATCTGGTCGTCCGTGGTCATCTGCCTCCTGATCCTGGGCATCTCCGTGAGCCACCAGATCACGCCGGTGATGCTCACCTCCAGCCTCTTGTTGCTCGCCCTCACCCGCCGTGCTGCGGTGTGGCCGTTCTTCTTCTTCTCGGCGGCGGCCAACGTCGCCTGGGGGAGCACCTGGGCTCGTCCCTTCATCTCCGACCAGATCGGCAAGATCGTCGATCGGGCCGGCGACGTCACGGGCAACGCCGCAGGCACCTTCCGGGACACGAGCGTGCAGAGCTCCGGTCAGGCGCTCGTGTCCACCATGGGGCGCATGACCTTCGCCGTCATCGGCATCCTCGCCGTGATCGGGTTCCTCCGGCGCTGGCGGCAGGGCAACCGGGACTGGACGGCTGGGATCCTCGCCGGCGCTCCGGCCTTCGCCCTGCTCAACAACTACGGCGTCGAGGTCGTGTTCCGGGTGGTGCTGTTCTCCCTGCCGATGCTCTCGCTCTTCGCCGCCCGGGCCCTCGCCCCCGGGATGGCCCGGCCGTGGAAGCCGCTGCGCACCCTGGTGACCGTCGGCGCCGTCGGCGTGTTGGTGACCGGCTACCTGTTCGGCTACTACGGCAAGGAGCGCCAGTACTACTTCACGCCCGACGAGCGCGAGGCCATGGTGTACCTGCAGGACACGGCGCCGGATCACACGTTGCTGATCACGCTCACCACGAACTACCCGAACCTGATCGACCGGTACGAGCGATTCCTCACGGTGCCGATCACCAACCAACGGGCGGATTCGCTGAATCGGATCCTCGACGCTCCCGTGGACACGATGAGCCGCTGGCTCGACAACTCCGACTACGACGCCACGTACCTGCTGATCTCCCAGGCCCAGCTCAACGAGATCACCGACGTCGGTGACGTCCCCGTGGAGCGGACGCTCGACTTCGTCCGAGCCATCGAGAGCTCGCCCCGATTCGAGCCGGTCTTCCAGAGCCCGGCCGCAACCATCTATCGCTTGACCCAGACCGAGGAGCCGTCGTGAGCACCTACACCCACAGCACCCACGAGCACGTGAAGGTGTCGGTGGTCATCCCGACCCTCAACGAGGAAAAGAACCTGCCCCACGTGTTGCCCCACCTCCCGGTGTGGGTCGACGAGCTGATCATCGTCGATGGTCGCAGCACCGACGGCACCGTCGCCGCCGCCCAAGCGTTGTGGCCCGGCGCCCGGATCGTCGAGGAGACCCGTCCGGGAAGGGTCACGCCCTGATGGCCGGATTCCAGGCGGCGACGGGTGACATCGTCGTGATGCTCGACGCCGACGGATCGATGGACCCGGGCGAGATGTCGTCGTACGTGTTCGCCCTGCTCGCCGGAGCCGACTACGTGAAGGGCTCCCGGTTCATGCACGGCGCCGGGACCCTCGACATGGAGTGGTACCGCCGATTGGGCAACTGGGGCCTCAACATGGCCGTGCGGATGACCTTCGGCGGCAAGTACTCCGACCTCTGCTACGGCTACAACGCCTTCTGGCGAGACGTCACGCCGGTCTTCTTGGGCGAGGTGCCGGGCTTCGAGGTCGAGACGTACATGAACTGCCGGGCCCTCGCCGCCCGGACTCCGGTCGCCGAGGTGGCCAGTGTCGAGGCCGAGCGGATCCGTGGCGTGTCCAACCTGCGCACGGTCCGCGACGGGTTCCGGGTGCTGATCACGATCTGGCGGCAGTGGCGTCAACACCGCCACGGTTGGAACGGCCCCACACCTCGGGTCATCCGCGAACGTTCGGACCAACAACTCCAGGCCACGGCGGACTCGCTCGTGTCGACGCTGGGGCTGACGATGCGCAGCACCGAACGCTTCTTGATGTCGCTGTGGGCCGTGGTGTCGGTCGTGATCGCCGGCTGGTCCGGGGTGCGCCCACTGCTGTGGATCGTGCCGGTCCTGTTCCTCCTCTTGGCCCCGGGCATGGTCCTCGCCCGACTCGTCTCCCCCGATGCGTCGTATCACCGGTGGGCGATCTCCATCGCCTCGAGCCTCGCCGTCCTCGCCCTCGTCTCGACCGCGGTCGCCGTGGCCGGACGATTCGGACCGTTCGTGGTGACCGCCCTCGTGGGCATGTTGTCGATCGCCGGGCTGAACCTGGTCCAGGAACCCTCGCAGCGAGTGCCGGTGCTCCCTCGACGTCCCGTGGTGCACGGTCCGGCCTCCGCGCCGGTGGTCCGGTTCCATCGCCGCCGGCCGCTTCGGGAAGACGCTCCGGCTCCGGCTCCGGCTCCGGCTCCGGCTGCGACTCCGGCTGCGAGCAGCGGCACCGCCGTCCTCGCGCCGGCCGATGCGCTGCCGATCGTCGCGCCGGCCACGTCATCATCTCCACGTGCGAACCTTCCCGCCGGGCTCGCCGACGAGCCGGTGGCCCGCCCGGCCGCCGCCTGGCCGATCCCGGTGCTCCCGCACGCCCACGGGAGCACGATCGAAGCCGTCGATGTGCGGGGGGCGGCCGGCGGTCAGCTGGTCCTGGAGCGGCCCGAGCCGACCTGGGGGCTCACCGACCTGGTGACCTCACCGTCGCTCGGTCGTGTGGTGGCCCGCCGCCCCGGCCTGGACTGACGACTCCGGCCTCGCCGGCCGGCAGGGGTGATCCAACGGGACCCCGGGTGTGGACGCGATGATGGTCCGGCCATGTCCCCGCTCCGCGTCGCGTACACCGTCGAACAGTCCTGGCATCGGGTCCCGGGCGGCACCGCGACCGCCGCCCTCCACGTCCTCGCGGAACTCCGCCACGACGACACCCTCGAGGTCCTTGCGGTGTCCGGGAGCCATGCGGAGCCCGCTGCGACCGGCTTCGACCCCGGACCGATCGCCGCGACGTTCTCCCGAGCGGGAGCCCGGCTCTACGCCTCGTGGATCCTGACCGGGCGCCCGACGGCGGAGCAGGTCCTCGGCACCGTCGACGTGACCCACTCGACCACGATCATTCCCTGCCCGTCGCGAGCACCGATGGTCGTCACCGTGCACGATCTCGCCTTCCTCCACGAGCCCGAGCACTTCAGCCGTTGGGGCAACTTCGTGTTCCGGCGCAGCCTGGACCGCATCCGGCGGCGAGCCGATCTCGTGCTGTGCAGCTCCCAGGCGACGGCGGACGATTGCGTGTCGGCCGGACTCGATCAGGAGCGACTGCGGGTCGTGCCGCTCGGCGCCGACCTGCCGCCTCGTGATCCGGCGGAGGCGGAGCGGGTGCGGGCCGCGTACCGCCTCCCGGACCGGTTCGTGCTGTTCGTCGGCACGCTCGAGCCTCGCAAGAACCTTCCCCGACTGGCCCAGGCGGTGATGCTCGCCGAGGTCGGACCGTTGGTCGTGGTCGGTCCGGTCGGCTGGGGACCCGACTTCCCCGAGCGCGACGAGGTCCACCTGCTGGGGTTCGTGCCCCTCTTTCCCATGAGGGTCCGACCTGTGGCCGCTGTACGACGCCGCCGCGGTCGTCGCCTACCCGAGCCTCCGGGAGGGATTCGGGCTCCCGGTCCTCGAGGGCATGGCGATGGGAACCCCGGTGGTCACGACTCGCGGCACGGCGACCGAGGAGACCGCGGCGGGACACGCGGTCCTGGTCGACCCCCACGACCCGGCCGACATCGCCCGCGGGCTGCGCGGAGCGCTCGCCCTCGACGCCGCCGCGCTGGAAGCCGCGGAGCGCCACGCCCGCTCCCGTTCGTGGGCCCGCACGGCGGCCCTGACCGCGGCCGCGTACCGAGCGGTGATCTCGTGACCGGTCGCATCGCGGTCGCGGTCAATCTCACCTGGTGTGTCCCTGGACACGTCGGGGGATCGGAGAGCTACCTCGTCCGCCAGTTGCTGGGGTTGGCCGAGCTCGCCCACGAGTTCCAGCCGACCCTGTACGCGGCGCCCGGCCTCGGCGCCGCCCATCCCGTGTTGGCCGAGGCGTTCCCGATCGTCGAGATGCCGGTGTCCGGCCACTCCCGACCGGCCCGAGTGGCGATCGAGCACAGTTGGCTGGCGGCCGTGTCCAGGGGTGCGGCGCTCGCCCACCACGGCGGCGGCACCGTGCCGGCGACCACGACCCGGCCGTGCGTGCTGACGGTCCACGACCTCCAGTACCTGGAGTACCCCCAGTACTTCTCCCGGCTGAAGGCCGAGTACCTCCGCCGACGGATGCCGCGATCGCTCCGGCGTGCCGATGCCGTGGCGGTCCCCAGCCGGTTCGTTGCCGACAGCGTCGTCCAGCACTACGGGGTGGATCCGTCTCGCATCGTGGTCGTCCCCCATGGCGTCGAGCCGGACGTGTCGATGACGGTCACCCCGGAGTCCGAGCTGCGGCGGGACTACGACCTCGGTGACGGCCCGGTCCTCGTGCTCCCCGCCGCCACCTTCCCCCACAAGGGACACGAGTTCCTCCTGGGCCTGATGGCCGAGCGGTGGCACGATCCGGATCTGCGCCTGGTGTTCATCGGAGGCGATGGACTGGCCGAGGATCGGGTGCGATCAGAGATCGCCCGCCTCGGACTCGGCGGTCGTGTACGCCGGCTGGGATGGGTGCCGAAGGCCGACCGCAACGGCCTGCTGTCGCTCGCCACGGCGCTGGTCTTCCCGACGGAGTACGAGGGGTTCGGCGCCCCCATGATCGAGGCGATGACGCTCGGAACGCCGGTGATCGCGAGCGACCGGGCCGCGGTGCCGGAGGTGCTCGGCGACGCCGGCTGGTCCCTGCCGCTCGAGGCCGATGCGTGGGCCGACGCCCTCGACCGGCTCCCTGCCGCTCGCGACGAGCTGGTCCGGCGGGGGCACGAGCGGGCGCTCGCTTTTCGTCACGACGTGTCGGGTGCTGCGCTCATCGAGGCGTACCGTCGAGCGCTGACATGAAGATCGCCGTCATCTGCCCCCACTTCGCTCCGGACACCGCCCCGACCGGCACCGTGATGACCCGTCTCGTGACCGAGCTCGCCGCTCGCGGTCACGAACTCCACGTCGTGACGGCGCTGCCGTGGTATCGGGAGCACCGGATCGAGGCGGGCTGGGGCGGAAACTGCAACGACTCGAGGCTCACCGAGTGGGGCTCGGTGCGGCGACTGCATCCGTTTCCCGGAGCGGACAAGCGATCCATCGCTCGCCGCGCCTCGGCTTCGCCGGCTTCAGCGCCCTGGCGGGCCTGCACGGACTCCGTGGCGGCCGGGTCGACGCGGTGTTGGCCATGTCGCCTCCGTTGACCCTCGGACTCACGGGCTGGGTGATGCACCTGGTGCGGCGCGGTCCGTTGGTGTTCAACATCCAAGACGTGTTCCCCGACGCCGCCGTCGAGACCGGAGCGATCACCAACGAGCGCCTGATCGGGCTGGCTCGCTGGCTCGAGCGGCTCTCCTACCGGCGGTCTGCCGCGGTGACGGTGCTCAGCGACGATCTCCGCCAGAACCTCGTGGAGAAGCTGGGCCCGCTCGACGGCGCGCGCGTCGAGGTGATCCCGAACTTCGTCGACACCGATGCCATTCGCCCGATGACCAGGTGGACGGCCTACCGGCAGGAGCTCGGAATCGGTGACGAGCGGTCGTGATGTATGCCGGCAACGTCGGGTTCTCCCAGTCGCTGGGACTGATGATCGAAGCGGCGAAACGAATCCCCGAGGTCACGTTCGTGATCAATGGGTCCGGCAGCGCGTCCGGATCTGGAGCGAGCGGCGGCCGGGTTGGCCAACGTTCGCTTCGGTGAGTTCCAGTCCTCGGAGCGACTCCCGGAGGTGCTCGCGACGGGCGACGTCCATGTCGTGGCGCTCAAAGCGGGGCTCGGACGGGTCAGCGTGCCGAGCAAGACCTACTCGATCCTCGCCGCCGGTCGGCCCGTCGTCGCCAGCATCGACCCGGGAACCGAGGTGCCACGGATCCTCGACGCCGCCGAGGCCGGCACCGCGGTTGCGCCCGACGACCCCGATGCGTTCTGCGCCGCGCTTCGCGAGCTGCTGGCCGACGACGACCGGCGCCGCGCCGCCGGGGAGTCGGGCCGACGCTGGGTGGAGGAGTGGGTGTCGCCGGCCGCCGTCGCCGAGCTCTACGAGCAGCTGTTCGAGCGACTGCGATCGCAGTGAACCCACGGTGAGCCATCCACGGCGATAGCCTGCGACGTTCGTGGGTAAAGCATCGTCCACCAAGAAGATCGCACGGATGGCCGAGAAGGGCCGCGGGAAGAAGGTTCGCCTCCAAGGGGGCGGCGTCTTCCCCATTGCGATGTTGTCCGTCAGCATCCTCGGCCTGTTGCTCATCTGGTATGCGCGCAGCTCCGTCGACGCCGTCGCGGCCGGGCCGCGCTCGGATCAAGGGGACCGGTGGCATCTCGCGTACGGCTTCTACGGATGCGATACCGGCGAAGGCGCCGGCTTCCTCGACAACCTCGTCGGTGACATCGCCACCCTGCCGCGGTACGCCAACACGGGTGTGAACTCCCACGACGACGGGATCATCTACTGGTATCCGACGTCGGCCGCCTCGAGCGGCGACAACGCCCGGTTCTCGGTGTTCCTCGACAACTACGGCGTGGAACTGACCGACGAGACCCTCACGTTCCCGAGCGATCAGCTCGGCGGAGTGTCCTATGACGAGGGCAGCACGAAGTGCCTCGACGCCGACGGCAAGGAGGTGGACGGGGTGCTGAAGGCCTTCGTCTGGCCCGACGCCACCAACGCCGGGAACTTCCGGACGCTCACGGCGTCGATCGGCGACATCCACATCACCGAGGACGGGATGGCGATCGTGGTGGCCTTCGTTCCGGCCGACGTCGACTCGGTCGGACTGCCCGCCTCGGCCGCGTTGCTGCCGGATCTGATCGCCAACGGCGGCGCGCCGGCGACGGACACGACGGTCGTGACCCCTGACACCAGCGTGACCGATACGAGCGTCACCGAGAACACCGACACCACCGTCGGAGCGACCGACACCTCCGCCGGTTCGTGATGCGGGCGGTCGTCCTGGTCGGCGGGTTCGGGACCCGGCTCCGCCCCCTCACGTACAGCATCCCGAAGCCGATGTTGCCGGTCGTCCACCGGCCGATCATCGAGCACCTCGTCGTCAACCTGGTGCGCGCCGGCATCACCGATGTCGTCCTGGCCCTGGGCTTCAAGCCCGAGCCGTTCATGGAGGCGTTCCCCGACGGCACCTGCGCCGGGGCGACCTTGACCTACGCGGTCGAGCCCGAGCCGCTCGACACCGCCGGGGCGATCGCCTTCGCCGCTCGGCACGCCGGCATCGACGACACCTTCGTCGTGGCCAACGGCGACGTGCTCACCGATCTCGATCTGTCCCGGCTCGTCTCGTTCCATCGCGAGCGGGGAGCCATGGCGACGATCCATGCCTTCCCGGTCGAGGATCCGAGCGCGTTCGGTGTGGTGGAGCTGGACGACGAGCAACGGGTGCTCCGATTCGTCGAGAAGCCGGCACCGGGAACGGCGCCGTCGAACCTGATCAATGCCGGGACCTACGTGCTCGAGCCGTCGGTGCTCGACCTCATTCCCTCCGGACGCAAGGTCTCGATCGAGCGTGAGACCTTCCCGGTCGTGTCCGAGCGCGGGGGGTTGTTCGCCATGGCAGCCGATGCCTACTGGCTCGACACGGGGCGACCGGAGCTGTACCTCCAGGCGAATCTCGACGTGTTGTCGGGCCGCAGCAGCGTGGACTGTCCGCCGCCGATCTCGAGCGCGGCCAGCGTCGCGGCATCCGCGACGCTCTCGGACTGCGTGCTCGCCGACGACGTGCAGATCGAGGCGGACGTGGTCGTGGAGCGCTCCGTGCTCCTCGACGGCGCCAGGATCGGGGCCGGCAGCGTCGTGCGCGATTCGATCGTCCTGGGGATCGTTCCCGCCGGCTGCACCCTGGACGAGGTCGTCCTCGGAGTGGACGGCCGGCTGGAGCCCGGCGCCGAGGTCCGCGCCGAACGCATCCCGTCGCCGGAGTGATCGCGTGCGCGTGCTGGTCGTCGGAGGCGCTGGTTTCTTCGGCTCGCACGTGGTCGACCGGTTGCTCGGTGACGGGCACACCGTGGACGTGGTCGACGACCTGTCGGCGGGGTCCCTCGCCAACCTGGGCGAGGCCCGATCGCTGGCTGCTCCCGGTCAGCTGAAGTTCCATCACCTCGACGTCCAGGCCGACGAACTCGACGAGCTTCGTGGCCCGGCGAGACTCAGGTCGTGGTGCATCTGTACTTCCCCGGCTGGCCCGGTCAAGCTCGGCGAGGTCGGCATCGGCGGCACCGCCTCCCAACCTGCTCGACGCCTGCCACCGCAACGGTGTCGAGAAGGTCGTCATATTCCGGGCCGCCATCTGTATGCGACGTGCCCGCACTGATCTGCCGGTGAAGGACGACACCCCGTGGGAGCCGGTCACGGTGACCGGTGTGCTGGGCCGTGGCAGGGCTGCTCGTGGCACGAGAAGAGCACGGTCTGGAGTTCACCGGCCTGGCCGCCTCTACGGTCCCCGCCAGAGGCGGGCCAAGGGTGATCGCCGAATTCCACCAGTCGGCCGCGCTCGGGCACCCCGGCCCGCCTCGACGGTGACGGCCGCCAGACCACCCGATTTCCTCTTCGTCGACGACGCCGTCGATGCCGTGGCAGGCGACCCGCGGGTCCGGGCTGGTCATGAACCTCGGCACCGGTGTACAGACGACGGTGCGACGTCCACGAGTTGATCGCCGGCCGAAGCGCCGACGGTCTCGGGAACCCGGAAGTACGACAGAGTCGGGTCGCTTCGCGCTGTCTCGGTCGGGCCAGTCACTCTCTCGTGGTCACCGTGGACCGAGGTCGCGACGGCCTCGCCCAGCTCGACCGACCCGCAGCCGGCTGAGCCGGGTCCGCATGCCCCGGAGTCGGAACAAGGTCCTCCTGCGGCGGGCCAGATCAGCTCGCTCGATGGGCCAAGCCGGGATCGACACCCGGATCACCGCCCTGGGACCGGTGGACTTGCCCATGACCAGTTCGGCTGCGGCCGCAGTTCAGCATCCTGCAGCCTGCAAGCCTCCGTCGTGCATCTCCCGTCCCAACGTCCTCGGTACCCCGGAGGTCGACGCCCGGCGATCCCGGCGACGCGATGGCGACGCCCATCGGTGAGACCTCGCAAAGAGGACGGCCGAAGGTGTCCAGAGACGATGACGCCGACCTTTCCACGCCCGAAACGCTCGGACGATGTCTCGCACTCGTCGAGCCGACCGGTCCATCGAGGGGGAACGGGGCGGCAAGTCCTCGCTCGACGTTCGAGAGGTCGACGCCGGATTGGCGCACACGAACCCGTGCTGGAAGGTCTCGGTGACGAGGTCCCCCTCGGCGACGAACGACGCCTCCTCGACCAGGTGCTTGTGGCCGCGAGGATCTCCGGATCGACCAGGCCGTCGGCCTCGGCACTTCGGCGATCTTCTAGGTCACCACGAGCACGTCGCCGGCGAGCGGGCCGTTCGGTACCTCGGCGCACGCTTCGACGACCAGTTACCGAAGCTGGTCTTGATCGGACCTCGCCCATTCCGTTGACCAGCCACGTGAGTCGGCTCATCGTTCCTCCGCGACCCGGGCGAGTTCCCGGGAGATCGGACATCACGGTCGAAACGGCGATCGCTCACGCCTTGCTCGAGGCCTCGATCTCGAGGACGGATGCCTGGCGGCGGATCGACCACGAGCTGGCGCAGATCTGCCAGTACAGCCGAGCGACTCTGACGACGGTCGGCTCGTGGCCCAGCTCGCGCCTTCGGTCGGCCGGTCAGGCGCCGCTCGGCATTGCGATCGGCGAGACGGCCACGACATCATCCGCCAGCGGGCGCCTGCGCAGGTCCTCGATGCCGGCTGGCGCAGCGGCCGATCGGCTGCAAGGGAGTTCGAGGCGATGACGATGCCGCTCCGCCTGCAGCGCCGTCATCACGGCCGGTCGGCCGGGCCTCGACGGCTCGAAGCCGGACCGCCTCGACCGGCACCGAGCAATGGCGAAGCCGACGAAGCCTCCCTGGAACGAGACCTCGGCGCCGTCGATCGTCACCATCGTTGAACCGGGGCATCGGTGACCGGCGAAGGCTCACCGGGAGCTCCCGCGCAGGTAGATCCTGAAGAAGCGTGATCTGGGTGAGCGTGGCGCCCTCGACACGAGCGGTCCGGTGAAATGTGGCGAGGTCCTGATCTCGAGTTATCGTTCGCGGCTCGGGATCCCTCCGGTCGCACCGCCCGCGCCGTGTCGATCGAGCGCTTCCATCGCCCGCCACGTCTCGGCCACGTAGCCCCACCCGCTCGGGGTCGATCGCTCAACCAAGGTGTAGATCGTGTCGAGACCGGTGAGATCGACAGCCCCGTGGAGCTCGGTGTCATCGCCGACGTTGACCCGGCGACGAGGTTCCCGGTCAGGGCCACCGGCCGGCAGTCTCGAGGCCGAAGCGACCCGGCACCGCAGCGAGCGGTGATCACGCGGTGGACTCCATCGCCAGGCGATGGTGAAGGCGCGACGGGGCCGTTCGCCGTGTCGACCCAGTCGAAGGCGGACGCGTGAGCCAGCCCGGCGACGGCGAAGGGTGGCGGCGACCGTCGTCTCCAGGGCCTGGAGCAGTGCGGCCGCGAACCCGCTGGGTCGAGCGGGACGCGAGCCGGGCTTCGCCCGGCGACTTTCTCGGGACGGAGCCGACGTCGCTGGCCACCACCGGCGTCGGCGAGCACGAGACCCGAAGCCTCGTCGAGCGAGGGATAGGCGAGGACGGCGTGGCGAACGAGCCGGACTGGTGGCGTCGAGTCCAGCCGGCTGATGAACCCGTCGCCGGACCGACGGCCGGGCAGCCGTCGCAGGCCGCGTCCACGCAGGCCTGATCGTTGCCCGGTGCTCCCGCCACGACAGCCCCCGCGTCCGGGTGATCCGTCCGAGCAGCCCGAACGCCTCCACGAGGGTCCGCGAGGTCCTTGCGCCGCTCCACGGTGCCGACGGCGAGGACGAAGGGTTCGCTCAGCGCAGGCCTCGTCGGGGCGGTCATGGGGCGGCAGCGGGACGTAGCCGAGGTGGCGGACGACGCCTCGGCCATGCGAAGCGAGCAGTTCCTCGAACCTCCCGAGCGGTCGCCTCGGAGCTGGCGTGGACGACCGCGCCGTCGGCGACAGCCGTCGCAGGAGGTTCGCGGCGCAGGCGACGTCGGGGTGCACTCCCTCGGGGTGCCGGAGGAATGCTGGTCGCCGAACCGACACCACCGGGGACCGGACCAGGCGGGACGACGTAGTTGGTACGTGGACGACGTCGGGGCGGCCGAAGGAGTCGATCCGGTGGCCTGGATCGGACGACCCGAAGACATCGATGAACCGCAGCGGGCAGCAGGCAGGTGGTGCTGACCGCGCAGCACAGCTCAGGCAGGATGACGGACGTCCGACCTTGGCCGCAACCCTTGGCGAAGGAGCATGTGGTCGACGGCGGTCGATTCCGTGGACGACGAGCGGATATTCGGTGTCGAGGGCGATTCAGGCGATGCCGGTCTCGGTCACGGGGAAGGAGCGGAGCCCTGGGCTGATCCGCGGCCTCGGCGCAGCATCGACCGCACTGCGACCGACCTCAGGAGATATCACCGCTCATGCCACTCATCCACAGGGATCCACGGGTCAGGATGGTCAGCATCTGGCCGAGTTCCTGCATTCGAAGGGATATCAGGTCGTCCAGTTGGTCAAGGGCCAAACCCGAAGGCCAATGCGGTGCAGGAGGGAGTTCCCGTTCATCGAGTTCGTGCCAGGGTGACTGGCCAGCCTGCCGTCGCTGATCCGAGGCAGGTCAAGAGATTGGCGGGGTCCGGACGGGTGTACAACCTGGCGATCGGTTTCGTGGCGTTGTCGTTCAGCAGACGAGCACTGACCGCCAACCTGACCGGGTTGGGGGTGTTGCGGGTCGCGCATGTGGTCGGTGGTTCGGTCAACAACCCGATCCGCTTCTATCAGGCCTCGTCATCGGAGATGTTCGGCAAGGTGCGGTGCCCAGACCGAGGCGACGCCGTTCTGCACCTGGCACGCCACGTACGGCTGCGCCAAGGCCGGGCACGACTCACGGTCAACTACCGCGAGTCCTACGACCTGTACGTGCTCGGGGATCCTGATGTTTCAGCACGAGGCCCGCGTCGAGGGGTTGGAGTTCGTGACCCACCAAGATCACCAGCGACAAGCGGATCAAGCTCGGCCTCCCGGACGAACTGGTGCCTCCGGGACGTTGAACTGGCGTGACTGGGGTACGCAGGTGACTACGTGCAGGCGATGAGCGATATGCAGCTGGGGCCGCGCCCGGACGACTACGTGATCTCCACCGGTGAGACCCACACGGTGGAGGAGTTCGTCGCCGCGTTCGCCGAGGGTCATCGACGACTGGAAGCAGTACGTGCGTCAGGATCCCAAGTTCATGCGCCCGTCCGAGGTCGATCTGTGATCGGTGACTCGACCAAGGCCCGTGAACAGCTCGGTTGGAAGCCCGAAGTCGACTTCCCGGTCTCGTGACATGATGGTCGCACGACCTCGCCTACGAGGCCCGCAAGGCCCGGCATCAGCCTCCCGGAC
Organism: Ilumatobacteraceae bacterium; assembly: GCA_041394645.1. GTDB lineage: Bacteria > Actinomycetota > Acidimicrobiia > Acidimicrobiales > Ilumatobacteraceae > JAWKHV01. Next base: position 12,914 of record JAWKHV010000032.1, read on the forward strand.
TGACGTCTCCGCACGCCGAAGGCGGCTCGGCCGGAACGACCGCTGGAACGCCGGCGCGACGGCCGGGGTGCCCATGGCGTGACGGAAGCGCTCGAACGGCGATGAACACGACCATGGCCATCGCCGCGGAACCGGCGACGAGTCGACTCACCCGGCGTTCGCTGTCGCCCAGAATACTCGTGACCAGCACGAACGAGATCATCCTGGTCCAGCCCAGGGCGACCAGGCCATATTCGAGGGCGATGACCGCCTGAGCGGTCGCCAGGAGCGATCATAACACTGCTGAAGGCGAGGGCCACCATCGTGGTCCTCGACAGGCGAACGTCGTAGACCAAGGTCGACGGCGAAGGGTCGATCAACCCGGCGCCGATCACGCCAACCAACCCGACCCCGATCACGATGATGATCAGTTGTCGGAACCCGGACCGGAACTCTTCGAGGTGGCGGCGAGCGGCCAAGCGCCAGCCAGAACAGGCTGCCTGCACCGCCTGGAACAAGAACAGCGGCACCCGGGTCATGAGCACGCCATGAATTGGGTCACCAGCGCTTCCTGGAATACTTGGCGAGTGCCGGTGCGGACCGGCGTTCACCAGACCCGGCGGCGAACACCGACCCGAGGAGGAGCCAGCCCAGGTTCGGCGTGATCCTCGCTCCCACTCGGCCCGGGGGCCAGGTTCGAGCGGGTGTCGCCCCGGGCGACGACGTAGGCGACGCGCCGAGGAGTGGGGCGATGCGACGACGTACGCTCCGACGGTCCGCACGCCGAGCACGGCCAAGGCACCACCCCTGGCTTTGATCCTGGTCAGCCCGTCGGCCCCCATCACGATGGCGTAGGAGGAGAAGCGGTTCGTGCCGCTGCACAGCCCCCTGGTCATGTGGGTCGGGGCGTAGGCGACGATGGCCAGGATCAACGCGGCGACCATGACCCAATCACCGTTGAAGTAGTGGGTCGACAACGCCGGACCGCCCGCCAGCATGGCCACGGTCAAGATGGCGCACAGCGAGGCACCCAGCACGGCGACTCGCTGCATGACGGGAGCACCCCCGACCCCCAGGGCCAGGCGATGGGCCAACGCCCGGCCCGCCTCCTGCTCCAAGGGGAGAAAGAAGCCCGGGGCCAGCGCAAACGTGGCGAACCAGAGTTTGGAGACCGGCGCGAAATCGTCTCGCCGAGCGCCCAGACCCCGACCTTGAAGAACAGGTAGCTGCGATTCCGGCGACCATCAGGCCGACGCGACCGTTCCCTCGGGAAGCGGATTCCGAGACGCAGGGGGATCGGACGTCGCTGACAAGACGGCCGGGCTAGCCCTGGTCCGAAGGCGTTGGCGGCACAGCTGGGCCGCGCCCGCGTTTCACCCGCCATGGACCAAGCTGGCCGAACTCCGGGCGGGCGTCAGTCGAGTTCAGACGCCGAGGAGGCAGACGAGTGCGGAACGCGTGGTGGGCACGCCGGGTGCGCGCGGTGGGGCTGATCGCCCTCAGGCGGCGAGCCTGGTGGCCGTCGCGCCGGTCGGATCACCGATCGGCGGGGCCGAGGCCGCGCCCGTACCGGCCGAGCAGGCCGCTGGCGCGGCGCTGACGCAGGACAGCGTCTCGATCACCGGCCACGGCTACGGACACGACCTCGGGATGAGCCAGTACGGCGCCTTCGGCTACGCCGTGGACCACGAGGTGGTCGTCGGGTGAATCCTGGATCACTACTACGGCGGCACCACGGCGAGGACGCTGCGAACGAAGCGATGTCGCGGTCGCCGCCGCTCGACGACCAGGCGGCACCAGTCGACGGTGGAGGGAACTCAGATCGGGTCGACTCCCGTCGACGTGGGTGGCACGGTCCGTTGGTCGACGGTGCAGGTGCGCCCGGCGAGCGGATCGTTCGACGTCTGGGCCCATCCTGACGACCAGGTGTGCGTCGGCGCCGACGCCGTGCTGGCTCCGGAGGACGGATGGGTCAGGTGGGCGCCAGGTGGCGGACCGATCGACGGCTGGCCGTGCCGGCGGCGGCCGGCCGCCGGCGAGCGCCCTGCCGGCGCTCTGCGAGCGGCACCATCCGCTCGTACCAGGGCACCCTGCGGGTGGTCCGCGACGCCAACGCCGCGTGCGAACCGTCAACGTGACGCCGATCGAGTCGTACCTGCGCGGCGTGGTGCCGATCGAGGTCGCAGCCTCGTGGGGGTGCAGGAGGCGAAGCAGGGCATGCCAGGCCCTGGAGGTCTCCAGCCATCGCGGCCCGCTCCTACGGCGCACGGGAGCAGCGCTACGACTGTGCCGACACCTGCGACACGATGTCGTGCCAGGTGTACAAGGGCGCTGCGACCCGCACGAGCCGTGGGTTCGACAAGGCGGTCGAGCACCCGACCGACCAGGCCATCGACACCGTCGTGCGACGGACCTCGAACGGCGATGTGGCCTACACGATGTTCGCCGCATCGAGTGGCGGATACGCAAGCCGTCCACGTCTCCCGGCTTCCCGGCGTCGCCGACGAGGAGACGCCACGGCATCGAACCCACCACGACGCTGGTCGACCAGCGTGTCGTACCGCACGATCGAGTCCAAGTGGCCGCAGATCGGTTCGCTGACCGGTATCGCCGTCGTGAAGCGGAACGGGCTCGGCACCGATGGCGGACGGGTCAGCAGCGTGAGGTCACGGGTTCCGCTGGCTCGGTCACCGTGTCAGGCACCACGCTGTCCGTCTCGGGCTGAAGTCCGATTGGTTCTCCGTCGGTCTCGAATCCACGCCCGTCGACGTTGCGGCAGGCCTGCGCCCCGGCCGTGACGGTTCGGTCTCGGCCAACTCGGCTGGAGGCGTGGTCGCGGTCACTCCGAACCGGGTGCTCGACACCCGCAACGACATCGGCACGACCGGCGGGATCGTCCTGGCCGGATACCATCGTCGTGGACCCCGGCGATCCGCCCGCGGGCGCTTCCGGGCGTCGTGGTGGTGTCACCGATGGACCGGCACACCACGGCCACCGTGCCGGAGCCGCCCTGCCCGCCACCTCGGCGGTCCGTGCGCGGCAGGACGTCCCCGGCACTACCGTGGTGCCGCTCACCGACTCCGGAACGGTGTGCATCTACTCTCCGGTGACCACCCACGTCCTCGTCGACGACGTCGCCGGGGTGGGTCGCTCCCCAAGAGACCGGCCGTTCCGCGGCCTGCCGCCTCCTGTTCCGTTCGCGAGTGCGAGGCGCACGCGTCGAGCCCCCGGAGGTCATCCGGGTCGGGTTCCACACCGCGGACGGGCACCGTCCCGGCGCGGCATCGGTCAACCTGACGGCGACGAGCGCCGCCGGTGTCAGCTACGTGAGTGCGTATCCGTGTGACGCCGTCCGGCCAGCGAGACGTCGATGCTCAACTATCGAGCAGGAATTGTCGGCGCGAACCACGTCTTCGTCGGTATCGACGACTCCGGGGCGTTCTGCCTGTAGTCGGTGGCCCGCCACACTGATCGTGGACCTCGACGGCGCCTTCAGCGACGACCCGGGTGCAACGACGCTCGTGACGCACCGCAGCAGGTGGCCCGGCACAGGTCGGTGACGGCTGTCACCGAGGAGCCGCCTCGAAGGTGTTCGACCTCGGCGAGCCGAGCAACGGGGTGCTGGCCCAGATCACGATCGTCCGGTCCGGCCCGGCCAGCGGCCCCATCTCGATCTTCCCCTGCGACGATCCCGGGGCGGCGGAACGGACCTCGGTCCTCAACGCCGTGCCAGGCGACAATGCCGCCAACGTGGTGCTGATGCGGAACCGACGGCGAGGGACGCCTCTGCGTACTCGACGACGGCGACGAAGTCTCTGATCATTGAGCTGGGCCGGGTCTGAGCGCGAACGTGCTGCCGACGGAGGCTCCGTCGGCGGCGCGGCCGCTCGCGGCACGATCGAGATCACTCGTGGGGTCTGCTCGGCGCGGGTGGCTGGTCAGCCTGGTGGTGCTCAGCCCTTGAGCACGGCGAACATCTGGTTGCGAACCGTCCGGGTCGCACCGGTCGCCGTGCGGACCGCTCCGGCGATCGGCTCGGGCAGGCGGCCCGTGGCCGAGTCGACGAGTCCGTCGACCGTGGCACCGAGCTGCTCGGCACCGTGGAGCAGCTCCGTGCGGCGCTCGGTGGCCGTGGCGATGAACTCCTGGCGACGGACCTGGGCCCGCTGGAAGCTCAACACGCCGAGGCCGATGGCCAGGTGAGCCGCATCGCGCGCCGCCCGCTGGGCCCGCTCGGCGTCGAGCTTGGGGAGATCGAAGGTGGGCAGATCGAAACGCATGCCGTTGATCATGACGTTCTCGCTTTCGAAGGTCGAGGTCGGGTCGTTCCCGGTGTCTGCTAGCAATGCTAGCGGATTTGCTTGCAAAAGCAAGCGGCACGGATGGGGTGCCACCGAGTTCGGGGATCCGGCAGTAGCCTCGCTCCACCGTGGACCCTGCAACGACGACGGCCCCGCCGGTAGTGGCCGTCTGCGTGGTGCACCAACCGGACGAGCAGTTCGAGACCACGCTGGTCAGCCTGCGTGATCAGGACTATCCGAACCTTCGGCACCTCTTTCTCGTCACCGACGGCGATGAGGCCACCAAGGCTCGGATCCTCGCCGTGCTCCCGGACGCCCTCGTGCGACTGCTCAAGGACAACCCGGGATTTCCGGCCGCCGCGAACCGGGTCCTGAAGCTCATCGAGGGCCAGGGCTTCTTCTGCTTCTGTCACGACGACGTCGTGCTGGATCCCGATGCGATGTCCCGGCTGGTCGAGGAGCTGTATCGCTCGAATGCCGGGATCGTCGGCCCGAAGCTGGTCGACTGGGATGACCCGCGGGTGGTCGTGTCGGTCGGGCATCAGGTCGATCGCTTCGGTGAGCTGCACTCCGAGGTCGAACCGGGCGAGCTCGACCAGGAGCAGCACGACGCGGTGCGCGACGTGTTCAAGGTCGGCAGCGCCTGCCTCCTGATCCGCGCCGACCTCTTCCGTTCGCTCGGGGGGTTCGCCGACGGCTCGGAGTTCCACGGCGACGCCCTCGATCTGTGCTGGCGGGCCCACCTGACCGGCGCCCGGGTCATCGTGGTTCCGGCCGCCCGCGTTCGCCACCGGGCCGGGCTGGCCGTGCGCCGAGGCGACCTGTCCCACCGCCGCATGGAGGCCGTGGCCAGGGCCCGGACCGTCGCCACGCTCACCGGGCGGTGGCGGACTCCGGTCGTGTTGTTGCAATTCGTCATCGTCGGGGTCGTCGAGCTGATCGTCGGCATCCTCACGGGCCGTCCCCGCGAAGGCGCAGCATCGCTCTATGGCCTTGCTCGGCTGATCCCTGCGCTGCCCGGGTTGCTCGCCCGGCGGCGGACGGTTCGGCCGTTGCGGGTGGTGCCGGACACCGAGATCGCCGCCATGCAGCTGGGTGGGAGCGCCCGACTTCGCCGCTTCTTCCGCCAGCGCGTCGTGCACAACGACGGCGTGGAGGCGGTCGTCAAGCGAACCCACGATGCCGACCGACTCCCCGCATTCGTCGGCCTCGGTCTCGTGGTCGCCGCCATCGTCGGGTCTCGACAGCTGATCGCTCACGGTCTCGCGCCCGTCGGCCAGTTCGTCACGCTTCCGGCGCCGGGCGACGCGTGGCAGCAGTTCGTGAGCCCGTGGCGAGACACCGGGTTCGGGGGATCCAGCGCTGCGAGCCCATCGCTGGCGCTCGTCGCCGGGGTCGGCTGGGCGCTCGGCGGACGGACCGGTGCCCTCGCCATGCTCGGTGTGCTGGCACCGCTCCTCCTCGGCTACCTCGGGGCGTGGCGGGCGCTGGCCTTCGTGCCCTCCCGCCGTGCTCGACTCGGTGGCACCCTCGTCTACGCGGCGGTCCCGCTCCCGTACACCGCGATCGCGACCGGGCGCTGGGGAGTGCTCGCCGCGTACGGGGGGCTGCCGTGGATCTTCCGTTGGATCCGGCGCGCCGGCGGGCTGGTCGTGCTCGACGGATCCGGCTGGGGCGACGACGAGGTCGCCGACGCCGTGGCCGTGGTCTCACCTCGCTGAAGGCTGGCTCGCTCGGTGGCGAGGTCGCCTTGGTGACGGCGCTGGTCGGCAGCTTCGCTGCGTTCCTGCTCGTCGTTCCGCTCATCGCCATGGTCGTCCTCCTCGGAACCGCCCTCGCCGGTGGGAGCCGCGGTGCTGCCCACGCTGGTGGCCAGCGCATTGCTCCTGGGCCACGTTCGCCGGCCGCTTCCTCGATCGAGTGGGACTGGTCGGGCCGACCTTCCTCGAGGGTCGCTCCATCGGGTGGCAGCGGCTGCTGTCGCTGTCGGTCAGGCCGCGCCCGTTGGGCATCTTTGGCGATCGGGCTCACCATTGCCCGTCCTGGCCGGCTCCCTCGTGGCGCGCGGTTGGCGCCTGACGTGGGCGGCGCGCGCCGCGGCCCTCGTGATTGCATTCTTGGTCCTGGTGCTGCTCGACGATCGAGCCGCGCTTCCCATCCGGCTCCCCGAGGAAGCGGGACTATATCGTGCCCGTCGCCCTCGGACTCGCCATCTCGGCCGCCTGTGCGCTCGCCGGGTTCGAGCGAGACATCCGCACCGCCCGCTTCGGTTGGCGCCAACCACTCGGCCTGTTGATGAGCGTCACGCTCGTCGTCGCCGGGCTCAAGCGGTCGTGGGTGTCGCGGCGGGCGGTGGTCGGCCCACACGGCTGGCGCTGCGTTCGTATCTCGCCCAGCTGCCGACCGCCGACGCCGGATCAGGTACTGCCAGGCTGAGGCTACTATCGGATCCTCACCTCGGAGACCCGGCCGTGCTGCCGGTCCCGGGCCGGACCATCGAGCCGGGCACAGCGTGCGCGGTGACCAACGACGGTCCGGTGATCTGGACGACCTCGACCCGGTGGAACCGAACCCCGGGAACCGGTTGCTCGGCGATCACCTCGACGCCATCGCCGCCGAAACGTTCCGTCGCCAGGACGGATGCTGGCTCCGCTCGCGGTGCGCTTCGTGGTGATCCCCGTCGACGATTCGGTGCGTGCGGGCCGCGACGCCGCCGGCCCGCTGCCGGTGACCGATGCACTGTCGCGTCAGCTGGACCTGCGTCTTTCCGGGACAGCCGAACGATCTGGTCATCTACGAAGACATGGCGTGGCTGCCGACCGCCTCGATGCTCGACGAGACGGCGTCGACCCAGGCAACGAGGCCGGGGCAGAGGCGATGCGTCTTCCGAAGGTCAGCAGCGGTACCCCGGTCTTCGTCAGTCGGCGACTCGACCAGGTGACAGGATCCTCAGGGCGAACCTGCTGATCTCGGTGGCACGGCAGGCGTGGCACGCCACAGGCTACGCAGAAGCGGATGGCGCAGCGGTACCGACTCGACCGGCGTTCGGGTGGGCGTCGCCCGTATCGATGGCGGCACCGCCGAACTCCGCCGGGCGCCGACGGCTCGCCCATGGCTGCTCGTCGTCAGGCGCTGTGCGTGCTCGGCACAGCGCGCCTCGTTGCGCTATCTCGCCGACAGTGGCACCCCCGACGCGATCGACGAGGGAGCGAGGACGAGGTCTGCTTGGAGCTGTCCGACGAGAACTCCTCGACTATGCCAGTACGCCACACTTCAGGCTCGGCTTCCACCTGGCGGCGGCGGCGCCGCCGGCGCCGACGCCTGGCCTGGTGCCGACCTCGGCCCCGCCGGTCACCCGCGACCCCGGTGGCGCCCCCCGAACTCGGAGACGACCTTCGACGGTGAGCCCGCCGGCGGCTCCGGCGCCGGCCCCGACCTCGCCCCGGCGACGAGCCACCACGATGATCGGACTCGCTGCGCCCGGTCGCCTCGATCCCTCCACGCACGGACGGGAGCCGGATGAGGAGACCGACCCGTTAAGCAGGCATTACGATCGCTGAGTGAGCTCACACGGGTCCACATTTCGACAGGGCCAGGGTCGAACGTGTTGTCGATGCCGACACGACCTCAGCGCCGATCCGACGACGATGCCACCGACGGTCAGGAGGGCGCCATGATCGCGGTAATGCGGCGGTTGCCGATCATCGGGCTCATTATCGCCGCCGACCTGTAGGTGCGGTCGGCGCCCTCGCCTCAGCGACGACCGGGACAGGCGGCGGCGACCGTGCCGGCTTCGGCGAACCGACCACACCGCCGTGCCAGTTGACCGAACGGATCACGACCGCCGCCTACAAATAGCTGCAGCCGCAGGCGAACCGCGGCGGATCGATCGTCGTGGCCAACCCCAGTGAGGCGGCGCTGTCAGGTCAGTCACCGCCTCATGCACCGGGCTGATCCCAGTTCTGCGAGCTGACCGTCGACCGCAGCTCCCAGACCGTCGACGTCGGCGAGCTGGCTTCGATAACTTCGTCAGCGATCGCCAGGCTCAGCAGCGGCGAATTGTCGAGCAGCACCTTCTCCTGACCAGCGGTCATCCGCCCCGGCCGTGCTGGACTCGGCCGATTGGGGTGCTCGCGGAGGCTCATCATCGGCAGCGTCGGAGACCCTCGTCCCTGGTCAACCCGTTCCCCGACTTCGCCGTGCTCGACATCACGTTCGTGACCGCGACCGAGACGAGGACGCCGGGCGAGGTTCCAGAACCTGGTGCCGCCGATGGTACGGCGACGGTCGCGGTCCGGGCAGGTGGCCCGGGACGAAGCTTCGATTGCGATCGAGGTGGCACCTCTCAGCGCGGCCGACTCGTGGTGGCCCGATCCATGGAGTACAGCGGCGGCGGCCTCCGTCGGCGACGTCTCGCTCGGTGTCCCGGAGCCCGCCGGTGGTTCTTCCCCGACAGGCGGTTGGAGAGGGTTTCGGGAGCGCTTTCGTGCTGTTCCCAACCGGGCACGGTCACCGCGCCCGGTGGACATCTCGTTCTTCCCCGTCGACCAGAACGCCGCCTACACCGCACCGTTCTCGACCAGCCGCCTGGTGGCGCGGTGTGGTCGACACGGGCGCTGCTCGGACTGTCATTCACCGGCGCTACGGTGCGACGGTGGCCACCACCGAGGACCACGCCATCGTGGTGGAGCGCCGGTCCGACCAGTGTCATCACCGCACGTCGGTCACCACCGGATCCCGGATCGTGTCACACGCTGTTGGCTGAGTGTCTCCCCGAGGTGCCGGGAAGCCGTCGTCGTGTTCAACGCGTCCGGGGTCGACGGCACCGTCTCGGTCTCCACGCTCGGCCCCGGCGGCAGCAAGGCGCTTCCAACCTCAGCGCCGTCCCAGTCGGGCCGCCGGGTCATCACCGTCGCCCTCGGGTTCGAGACCTTCGGCTCGGTCCTCGTCGGGCACCGACGCTTCCGGCTCCCCGCTGAGCCTGGTGGTGTCCCAGCAGTATCCGCCGGTGCCGGTCGACGATCGGCCAGCCTCGCCTTCCCGGAGTGATCCGATGACCCGACTGTTGATCGCCCTGGCCTATATGTCGTAGAGGATCGCCCTCGTCGCCGAGGCGGCGGCGGACCACCGCCCCGACCCAACCGGAAATTGGCAAGCCCCGGCCCAACTCGACCGGCGCGAGTTCGACCGTCCCGAGGCCCCCTGGTTGGTGGCGGTGTTCAGCTCGGCCACGTGCAACTCGTGTGCGTCGATGGTCGCCAAGGCCCGGGTAACAGGTCGCCCAGGTGGGCGTGCAGGACGTGGAGTTCTCGGCGCACCGTGACCTCCACGAGCGCTGCGCCATCGAGGCGGTGCCCATGACCGTCATCGCCGACGCCGCAGGCGTGGTGGTCGCCAGCTATCACGGACCGGTCAGCGCCACGGATCTGTGGGCGGCCGTGGCCGAAGCCCGCGAGCCCGGTTCGCGTCCGGCGGGCGGCTGTCAGAACCACTCGCACTGACCCGGCATTCGACCGCCTGGCGCGAACCGGCCCGATCCTCGTCACCGGACCAGGCCAGTCGTGAATGGTGGACCGAATACGGTCCGCATGACCGGGGCCGATAGACCACGTTCGGGTGATCCGGGCTCCAGGTGTTGACGGCGGGGGCTCCGGCGTCGACCAGACCGATCTGGACGAGTTGGCCGACCGTGGCCCCGTCGATCGTCTCGTGCTGCCGACAGCGCCTGGGCGACGAGATCGAGGCCTGATGATGCCGCAGCATCGTTGACCCGCTCCTCCTGCTCGTGGAGGATCGCGACACTGCTATCGATCATCCGGGCCGTCTCGTCGAGCCTCTCGCGGCCGCTCGACATCAGATTTCGCCGAGGAACACCTGTTGCTGTGTGCCAGGCCATCGGGCCGACCCGATCGCTCATGCCCCACTCGCGCACCATCCGGCGGGCGATCCCCGTGGCCTGCTCGAGGTCGTTGGCCGCACCGCTGTTGAGATGGCCGTACACGATCTTTTCGGCGACGCGACCGCCCATGGCCTTGCAGATCACGTCCTCGAAGTACTCCCGGCTGTAGGTGTGGCGCTCCTCGGGGAGGCTCCACGTGACGCCGAGCGCCATCCCGCGGGGGAGGATGGTGACCTTGTGGAGGGGGTCGGCGTGAGGCAGCACGACCGTGAGCACGGCGTGACCTCCCTCGTGGTATGCGGTGGCCCGCTTCTCCTCGCCGGTGAGTACCAGGCTCTCGCGGCGGGCGCCCATGACCACGCGGTCGCGGGCGTTCTCGAAGTCGATCCGCTCGACCTCCTTGGACCCCCGGCGCACGGCGACGAGCGCCGCTTCGTTCACCAGGTTGGCCAGGTCGGCCCCGCTCATGCCGGGGGTGGCCTTGGCCATCGTGTCGAGGTCGACACTGCCGCTGATGCGCTTGTCCCGGCAGTGCACCTTCAGGATCGCGAGGCGCTCCTCGAACTCGGGGAGCGGCACGACGATCTGGCGGTCGAAGCGACCCGGACGCAGCAGGGCCGGATCGAGGATGTCGGGCCGGTTGGTGGCGGCCATGATCACGATGCCCTCGGACGTCTCGAAGCCGTCCATCTCGGCGAGCATCTGGTTGAGGGTCTGCTCCCGCTCGTCGTGCCCACCGCCGAGCCCGGCGCCACGCTTGCGGCCGATCGAGTCGATCTCGTCGATGAAGATGATCGCCCGGCCCATCTTGCGAGCCTGCCGGAACAGGTCGCGGACCCGGCTGGCGCCGACGCCGACGAACATCTCCATGAAGTCCGAGCCGGTCACCGACAAGAAGCCCACGCCGGCCTCACCGGCCACGGCGCGAGCGAACAGGGTCTTGCCGGTACCGGGAGGACCGACGAGCAAGATGCCCTTGGGGACCCGCGCCCCGATCTCCTTGAACCGCTCCGGCATACGCAGGAAGTCGACGACCTCTTTGATCTCCTGCTTCACGCCGTCGTAGCCGGCCACGTCGGAGAACGTGGTGGAGGGGCGGTCGGTGGTGTAGGCCTTGGCCCGGCTGCGACCGATCGACATCACGTTGCCCATCTGGCCCGCAGCGCGCCGCTGCATCCAGACGAACAGTCCCACGATCAACAGGATGGGGAGGAACAGGGGCAGCAGGCTGGCGAGCCAGCTCGTGGTCGGCGTGTCCGGCGTGAAGGTCGCACCGGAGTCCTCGATCGTCTTGAGGGCCTCCTCCGAGCCCGGGCGAGGGAGCGACCGAGGTGTAGTCGGTGCCGTCGGTCCGAGTGCCGGAGATCTCCAGGGTGTTGTTGTTGTAGTCGATCTCCTTGATCTTCTCCTGGCGCACCTCGGCGATGAACTGGGTGTAGGAGATCTCGTTGGAGGTCTGTTCCGGGATCAGTCGGGATCCGAACAACAACAGGGCGAGGACGCCCACGAGGACCCAGAGGCTCCAGCGCGGGAGCCCACCGGTGCGGCCGGGCCCGCGCTTTTCGGGCGTCGGCTGGTTGCCGGAATTCCGGGACCCCGACGATCGCCCGGGGGGAGGGGGCGGGGGCGGCGGGGGAAGATTGCTCATGGAGCCATGCTACGGCCACCGTCCGGGAGAGGTGGGGTCATGCCCTCACCTCCTCACGTGCTGCTCAGCGACGGTGCAGCATCCGCGTCCGCGAGCGTGACGACCAGTACCGTCTGGAGGCGATGGTCCGTCAGTGCTCCCGAACCGGTTGCACCGAACCCGCAGTGGCGGCGCTGAGCTACCACTACGGGGAGTCCGCCGCGTGGCTGCACGATCTGCCCGGCGAACGGGATCCTCACGCGTACGACCTCTGCGAGCACCACGTCGCTCGCCTTCGCGTGCCGTCCGGCTGGTCGCTCGAGGACCACCGAACGCACTCGACCTCGCTGTCGCACCGGCTCGCAGGCTGACCCGAATGGGTCCCGGCCCGACGACCGTGCGCCCCGTGGCGGGCGGCCCCCGATTCAGCATCGGGCTCGCCGCGGTGACCTGGATCGCCACGCTGCTCCTCGGATACCTGATCACCATCGTGGTGTTCGCGCTGGCCGGCTACCTCGACACGCCCACCGCCGAGCTCCCGCCGTGGACCCAGGTCGTGTCGGTGTCCGCCCTGTGGATTCCCCAACTCGTCGGGCTCCGATACGTCTCGACGCGCTACGGGACCGGCCGCCTTCGTGACGACTTCGGGGTCCGATTCCGACGGATGGACCTGGTCGGCGTCCCGATCGGGGTGCTGAGCCAACTGGTGCTCCTGGAGTTGATCTACTGGCCGTTGCGCACTGCGTTCCCGGACACGTTCGCGAAACGGATCGTGGAGGAACCGGCGCGCAACCTGTTCGACCGCGCCGACGGTGGCTGGGTGATCGTGCTCGTCGTGGTGGTGTGCGTCGGTGCGCCGGTCGTGGAAGAGCTGATGTACCGGGGCCTCATCCTGCGGGCCCTCGACGCTCGCCTCGCTGGCTCGTTGGCCATCTTCTTCTCCGCCGGCTGGTTCGCGTTGGCCCACGCTCAGAGCGTGCAGCTGCCCGGCCTGTTCGCGTTCGGAATCGTCCTCGCGGTCTGCGTGAGGCGGACGGGCCGGATCGGGATGTCGATCCTCGCCCATGCAGCGTTCAACGCCACCACGGTCGCCCTGCTCCTGCGCTGAGGGTGCATGCCACGAACGACCGCCTGATCGGTGACAGGATGGTCGCACCATGAGTGACACCGACGTACGCGGTGGGGCTGGAGCCGCGCCCCACGACATCGAGGTGACGGACCTCGAGGTGGTCCATCTCGACGCCACGGGCGAGTCCGAACGGGTCGCGGAGCCCACTCGGGCCGAACGCCGCGAGGCGCGCGCTGCCGCTCGTCGCGAGCGCAAACTGCTCGAGCAGAGCGTTCCTCGTGACCCCTGGGGGACACGCCAGTGGATCGAGGCGGGGATCTCCATCGCCGTCGTGCTGGGACTGACCCTGTTCACCTTCGCCCAGCTGCACCCATCGCTGATCTTCGACAACGCCGTGCCGACCGGCGGTGACATGGGGGCCCATGTCTGGGCGCCCGCCTA
>JAWKHV010000033.1:0-22426 GCA_041394645.1 Ilumatobacteraceae bacterium
GCTGCTCGACCCACCTCCGACGCTCGACTCCATCCGCGAGCGACGGGGGTGAACTGGTGGGGGACCGGAGCGAGATGCACCGACTCGCGACGGTCCCCCGCCTCTGGCTGCAGCCGTGCCTCCTCCCAGGACGGCTGTGGCCGTTCATCAGGGTTCCGTGATGCTCGCGGCCGTTCATCTGGGCCAGCCACGCTCGATGCCAGTCATCTGGGGTTCCGCGACGCTCGGGGAAAGCGACTGTCGATCGGTTCCGGATCAGCCGCGATCAGCCAGGTCGGCGCAGTTCGATCGGCCCCTCGAGCAGGCGACTCGCCGACACGTGGACGACCACACCGTCGGGCCGCTCGAGTTCGACCGACGCGGCGTGGAGCCGGACCACCGTGCCGCGAACCGGCGAGAGCAACTCGGCGCCCTCCGGGACCAGTCGTCGCACGTAGCGCCCGGCGGCGAGGTCGCCGGCCAGTTCACGTGATCCGAGCACCATCACGAACGTCGCCGTGGCCGCCAGGGTGAACAGGATCGCGGCGACGGCGAGGTTCACGATCGTGGTGTCGACGCCGAGCTGATTGACCGCGAGGATCGCCGCGGCCCCCATGATCACGCCCTTCACCGCCCGCACGACCTTGGGCCGCGGCTCGCCGGCCGCCTTCTCGACCGAGCGGCCGACGATCATCCCGACCACGGCGGCACCGATGTTCCCGGCCAGGATCATCAACCCGGCCGAGATCAGGCGAGGGAGGAAGTCGAGGGCCTGACGCGGCATCTCGTCGAGTTGGTCGGGCGCCAGGATGCCGACCGCGGTCAACAGCCCCGCCGCCAGGATCATGGCGAAGGCAAAGCCGCCCAGCGACGGGGCGACCTCCCGCAATGGCTGGGGTTGGCGGGGCCCCGACAACACCCGCCGCACGATCTTGCCGACGGCGCTGCCGATCACCAGCGCCGCGACGATCGCGATCAGTGCACCGAGCCAGCTCGGCATCAGTCGTCCTCTCCGTCGTTCCAGAGCAATCCACCGACCGCCCAGGTGGACCGAAGCCCGTCGAACAGCGTGCGCACCGCGTCGCGCCGCTCGGGATTTCCGGACACGGCGGCGTTGATTCGCAGCGCCAAGCCGTCCGGCACGGTGAGGGCATCGCTCAGTCGCTCGACGATGCCGGCCGGCAGGGCGGTGAGCCGATCGAGTCGGTCGTAGCCGTCGGGGTTGGCGTCGAGATACTCCTCGAGCCGGGCCGGCGCGTGGTCGAGCCACTGGAGCAGCATGTCGTCGGAAGGCATCGCCGCGCTCATCGCCAGTGCTCCAACTGCTTGGACAGTTCACGTCGGGCGCGAAACAGCCGGGTCTTGACGGTCGGGAGCGGCAGTTGGAGCGCGGCGGCGACGTCCTCGTACGACATCGCCTCCAGTTCCCGCAGCACCACGATCGATCGGCTGACCGGATCGAGGCGGTCGAGGGCCTCCCACAACTCGTCGAGCATCGCCCGCCCTTCGGCGGTACGGGCCGGCAACTGGGTCGCGGCGCCGGCCACCTCGCTCAGCGAGCCGGGATCGGTCGGCTGGTCCCGCTGGCGGCGCAGCATCGAGATCGCGGTGTTGTTGGCGATGCGCGCGACCCAGATGCGCACCGGCGCATCGCCGCGGAACCCATCCAGGTTCCGCCAGGCCTTGAGCATCGTCTCCTGCACGACGTCCTCCGCGAACGAACGATTCCGCCCGATCGACAGTCCGATCTGGAAAACCATCGGGCTCAGCGCTGTCAGGTCCTCGAGCGTCACGGACGACGACACGTCGGGTGGAGCGAGGCCGATCGCCCCGTCGTCAGACATGACGCCTCGCACCACGAGAAGTCGCGGGGGAGCTCACGCTGCGACACACGCGCCGATCACCACGTCCCTCACCACCAGATCGCCCCCGGACCGACGTCGACACCGGCGTCAAGGTAGCAGTGAGCCGGGTGTGCCACGACCAGGTCGGCGTGCTCGCCGCTCTGTTCCCACCGACTGCCCGCCCTCGTTCGCTGCTCAGCCGACGAGGTCGACGGCATCGAGCAGGAGGCGCGAGGGGCCGCCGCAGGGCGTCGGTGCGAGGCACCCTCCAGCACGTCACAGGCGTCGGCGGCGCGTTGGCCCAGGCCTGGCCCACCTCGGCCGCCTCGCGCAGGCCGTCGCCGGACGCACCAGTTCGAGGCACCGGGCTCGCTCGGCGGCCGACAGGGCTTGCCGAGCACCTCGCGTCCTCGGCCGGGGCACCGCCGGCCTCCAAGGTGCGCAGCACGGGCAGGGTGTACACGCCTTCTTCGAGGTCGTGACCAGCCGGCTTGCCCAGCTGAGCCTCCGTGGCGGTGAGATCGAGCAGGTCGTCGACGATCTGGAAGACCATCCCGTAGGCCGTGCCGTACTCGGTCAGGGCGTCGACCCAGGTCCGGTCGGCCCGGCGACGATCGCTCCGATCCGGGCCGAGGTCGAAAACAGCGCTGCGGTCTTGCCCTCGATCGATTCCAGGTACTGCGCCTCGGTCCGCGTGACCTGATACGTCGTGCGTACCTCGTTGATCTGCCCGAAGCAGAGCCGGCCGATCGTGTTGGCCAGGAGCCCGGCGACCTCGGTTCCGAGCGACGCTGCGATCTCCGACGCTCGCGACAACAAGAAGTCCCCGGCGACGATGGCCTGGAGGTTGCCCCACTTGGCATTGACGGTCTCGACCCCCCGCCGGGTCTCGGCCTCGTCCATCACGTCGTCGTGGTAGAGCGACCCGACGTGGACGAGTTCGCACGCCACTCCGCCGAGGACCACCTCGTCGGTGACCGTCTCG
This sequence comes from Ilumatobacteraceae bacterium, assembly GCA_041394645.1. Lineage (GTDB taxonomy): Bacteria > Actinomycetota > Acidimicrobiia > Acidimicrobiales > Ilumatobacteraceae > JAWKHV01. The sequence continues at coordinate 2,809 of JAWKHV010000033.1, forward strand.
CGCCCGTCGCTCAGCCCGGCCGCCACCGCGAGCACCGGACGCAACCGCTTCCCGCCGGCCACCAGCAGGTGGCTCGCCAGTTCGGTGATGTACGGGTCGGGTGTCCGGACGGACTCACGAAGGGCGTCCTCCACCCGCTGCCGGTCCGAGTCCGACGTGGGGAGGGCCAGGAGGGGCGAGAGCGCGGACATCGCCCAGGGAGGCTAGGCGGTCCGGAGGGCAAGCGCGAAGTGCCACTCGGAGATGATGGGCCCGTCGGGACCGGCCAGCGCCACACTCGGCCCGGCACAGTCGGGTTCGTGCGTGTCGATTTCGAGCCCATCAGCCACCCGTCGCCCCCCTTCGACCACCGCTGGTGGAGATCGCTGATCACGCCACCGCACCCGCACGAGCCCGCCGGTACACTGGCGCTCAACCATCCGCTGGCCTGAAGGCGGTATTTCCGTGTTCGAACGTTTCACCGACCGTGCTCGCCGCGTCGTCGTCCTCGCTCAAGAAGAAGCACGCCTGCTCAACCACAGCTACATCGGGACCGAGCACATCTTGCTCGGTCTCATCCACGAGGGTGAAGGAGTCGCGGCCAAAGCGCTCGAATCCCTCGGCATCTCGCTCGAAGCAGTGCGGAGCCCGGTGCAGGACATCATCGGCCAGGGCGGCTCGTCGCCGTCGGGCCACATCCCCTTCACGCCGCGGGCCAAGAAGGTGCTCGAACTCTCCCTGCGAGAGGCGCTGCAGCTCGGCCACAACTACATCGGGACCGAGCACATCCTGCTCGGCCTGATCCGTGAGGGCGAAGGCGTCGCCGCTCAGGTCCTGGTCAAGTTGGGCGCCGACTTGAGCCGGGTCCGCCAGCAGGTGATCCAGTTGCTCTCCGGGTACCAGGGGCCGCAGGGCAAGTCGGAGTCCGCGTCGGGCACCCCGGCCGCCGCAGGCACCGGCTCGGCGTCGGCCACCACCACCGCCGAGGACAAGGGCAACTCCCAGATCCTCGACCAGTTCGGCCGCAACCTGACCGCGCTGGCCCGGGAGAAGAAGCTCGACCCGGTCATCGGACGCCTGCGGGAGCTGGAGCGGGTCATGCAGGTCCTGTCTCGCCGCACCAAGAACAATCCGGTGCTCAGTCGGCGAGCCCGGCGTCGGCAAGACCGCGATCGTCGAGGGCCTGGCCCAAAGATCGTGGCCAACGACGTCCCCGAGACGCTTCGCAACAAGCAGCTCTACACCCTCGACCTCGGCGCCCTGGTGGCCGGGTCCCGCTATCGATGGCGACTTCGAGGAGCGCTTGAAGAAGGTGCTCAAGGAGATCCGCACCCGCGGCGACATCATCTTGTTCATCGACGAGATCCACACCCTGGTCGGTGCCGGTGCCGCCGAAGGCGCCATCGACGCCGCCAGCATCCTCAAGCCGATGCTGGCCCGCGGCAGGCTGCAGACCATCGGGGCGACCACGCTCGACGAGTACCGCAAGCACCTCGCGAAGGACGCCGCGCCGAGCGCCGCTTCCAGCCGGTGAAGGTGGACGAGCCGACGCTGCCGCACACGATCGAGATCCTGAAGGGTCTGCGCGACCGCTACGAGGCCCACCACCGGGTCACGATCACCGACCAGGCGCTCGTGGCCGCGGCGAACCTTCGCCGACCGCTACATCGCCGACCGGCACCTGCCGGACAAGGCGATCGACCTGATCGACGAAGCGGGTTCGCGGCTGCGGATCAAGCGGATGCAGACCCGCCCGATCTGAAGGAACTTCGAGACCAAGCTCACCGAGATCCAGGACGCCAAGAAGGCCGCTGTCGACGAGCAGCGCTTCGAGGAGGCCGGCCGGTTGCGGGACCAGGAAAAGGCCCTGCTCGAGGAGAAGGCCTCCAAGGAAGCCGAGATCAAGGCGTCCGGTGTCGACCTGTTCGACGAGGTCGACGAGGAATCCATCGCCGAGGTGCTGTCGATCTGGACCGGAATCCCGGTCTACAAGCTCACCGAGGAAGAGACCCAGAAGCTCCTCAACATGGAAGCGGAGCTCCACAAGCGGATCATCGGTCAGGAGAACGCCATCAAGGCGGTCTCCCAGGCGATCCGCCGGACGCGGGCCGGGATCAAGGACCCCAAGCGCCCCTCGGGTTCGTTCATCTTCCTGGGGCCCACGGGCGTCGGCAAGACCGAACTGGCCAAGACGCTCACCGAGTTCCTGTTCGGCGACGACTCCTCGCTCATCAGCCTCGACATGTCGGAGTACATGGAGAAGCACACCGTCAGCCGCCTGGTGGGTTCGCCTCCCGGGTACGTCGGCTACGAAGAGGGCGGCCAGCTCACCGAAGCGGTGCGGCGCAAGCCGTTCAGCGTGGTGCTCTTCGACGAGATCGAAAGGCCCACCCGGACGTGTTCAACACGCTCTTGCAGATCCTGGAGGAAGGTCGACTCACCGACTCCCAGGGCCGAGCGGTCGACTTCCGGAACACCGTGTTGATCATGACCTCGAACCTCGGGACCCAGGACCTGCGCAAGGCGCATGTCGGGTTCACCAAGATCGACGAGGCCATGAACTACGAGCGGATGAAGGACAAGGTCAACGATGCGCTCAAACAGCACTTCCGGCCGGAGTTCTTGGAACCGCATCGACGACATCATCGTCTTCCACGAGTTGTCGCAGGCCGAGGTCACCCAGATGGTCGACATGATGATCAAGCGGTTGGCCAACCAGCTCGAGGGTCAGGGGCTCGGCATCGAGCTCACGGCCAACGCCAAGCTGCACCTGGCCGAGAAGGGCTACGACCCGCAGCTCGGCGCCCGTCCGCTGCGCCGGGCGATCCAGCGCCTCGTCGAGGACGCCATCTCGGAAAAGATCCTGTACAAGACGTTCCGGGCCGGCGAGATCATCGTCGTCGACACCGAGGACGATCCGGATCGTCCGGGCGAGCAGCGCCTCAGCTTCCGGACCGTCGAGGGCTTCGAGCCACCGGCGGCGATCGAGCTGGCCGGCGAGGGCAGCGACTGATCGTTGCCCGAGTGACCGTTCAAAGATCGGGAACCTGACACGAGCCCTCCCCACCGGGAGGGCTCGTTCGCGCTGCGGCCCGAGTCGCCGGTCCGATCCGGCATCCCTGCGCCGGGAGCCGGGGAGAACGAGCGTCGACCTGCCAGACTGGCGACTTCATGTCGCTCCGGTCCCGGTCGCTCCGGTCTTACGGTCTGCGCGCCCTCGGCGCGATCTGTGCACTGTTGGCGGTGTCGGCGTGCCGCGTCGACGCGTCGGTCGAGGTGGACCTGAACCGCAACGGCTCGGGCCGGATCACCGTGACCGCGGTGGCGGATGCCGACGCGATCGCCCGCTACCCGCAGCTCGTCGAGGAGCTGCGGACCACGGATCTGACCGACGCCGGCTGGCAGGTGGACGCGCCGGTGACCGCGGACGACGGATCGATGAGCGTCTCGGCCCGCCACGCCTTCGACACACCGGACCAGGCCACCGCGCTCCTGGTCGAGATCTCGGGAACCGACGGGCCGTTCCACGACCTCGTGATCTCCCAGGACGCCAGTCGAACGCGGGTGTCCACGATGATCGACGGCACGATCTCGGTGGCGGGGCCGCAGACCTTCGTCGACGCCGAGGCGGCTGCGGTGCTCGGCCAGACTCCCCTGCTCCACGAACTCGACGCCCAACGTGTGCTCTTCCCCGACGTCTTCGGACTCGATCTGGTGGTCAACGTACCCGGCCCGATCGACGAGACCGACGGAACGGCGCTCCCGTTCGACGACACCACCACCTCGACTCGGGTCCGGTGGACCGCCCCGATCGGCACCGGGGTAGGTGCGGCGCCCGAGCAGTCGGTCCACCTCCGGGCGCTGTTGGTCGACAACGAAGCCCGCCGGGCGGCTCGGGTCCGGGACTTCGCGTTGTGGCTCATCCCGACCTGGCTGGTGTTCTTCTTCCTGGTCGTGCTGCCGATCCGATACCTGATCTCGCGCCGCCGCTGAGCCTGTCGCGAGCTGGAGCGGGCCGTACCCGGGTCGCTGGCGGACGCCCCGGCGGGTTCGGCTCCGGGCCCTTCCCGCAACTGCGCGACACCCCCGGCGTAGGTTCGCTCCCGATGGCACGACGACGAACGATCCACCGGTGCACCCAGTGCGGCGGGACCGAGGCCAAGTGGAGTGGGCGCTGCGGCGCATGCGGCGCGTGGAACTCCTTGGTCGAAGAAGTCGAGGAGGTCGGGCGAGGGGGCAAGGGGTTGGTCGGGTTGGCTCCCTCGACTCCGCCGATCCCGATCGCGGAGGTCGATCCGGCGTCCGGACAACCCCAGAGCACCGGGATCGGCGAGCTGGACCGGGTGCTCGTCGTCGGGCTGGTCCCCGGGTCGGTGACCCTGGTCGGCGGCGAGCCCGGCGTCGGGAAATCGACCCTCCTGCTGCAGTTCGTCGCCCAGTGGCACGGAACCGTGCTCTACGTCTCGGCCGAGGAGAGCGCTCAACAGGTGCGGATGCGGGCCGACCGCCTCGGTGCGCTGCGGGAGGGATTGTGGTTGCTGGCCGAGACCGATCTCACCGCCACGCTCGCGGCCATCGCCGAGGTCTCGCCCTCGCTCGTCGTCATCGACTCCATCCAGACCGTCGCTGATCCCGAGCTGTCCTCGGCCCCCGGATCGGTCGTCCAGGTCCGGGAGTGCGCCCATCGCCTGGTGCAGGAAGCCAAGCGCCGCGGCATCGTCGTGGTCATCGTGGGCCACGTCACCAAGGACGGCGGACTGGCCGGGCCCCGGGTCCTCGAACACGTGGTCGACACGGTGTTGGCCTTCGAGGGTGAGCGCCATCACGCCTTGCGCCTGCTTCGCGCCACCAAGCACCGCTTCGGTCCCACCAGCGAACTCGGGCTGTTCGAGATGAGCGGCGACGGGCTGATCGACGTCCCGGACCCGAGCGGGCTGTTCCTCGCCGACCGTCGGCCCGGTACGCCGGGCTCGGTCGTCGTCCCCGCGCTCGAGGGTCAGCGACCGCTGATGGTCGAGGTCCAGGCTCTGGTGGCGCGCTCCACCCTCCCCCAGCCCCGCCGCTCGGCCCAGGGCGTCGACCAGGGAAGGTTGTCGCTGTTGCTCGCGGTGCTCGAACGGCGGGCCGAGGTGCCGGTCGGATCGGCCGACGTGTTCGTCTCCGCCGTGGGCGGCGTCCGGCTCGTCGACCCCGGCGTCGATCTCGGCGTGGCCCTCGCCGTCGTGTCATCGGCGGTGGACCGCTGGCTGCCCGCCGACCTCGTCGTGTGCGGCGAGATCGGACTCGGCGGCGAACTGCGCCAGGCGACCCAGACCCGGCGCCGTCTGGCCGAGGCCGCCCGGCTCGGGTTCCGGCGCGCCATCGTCCCGTCCTCCGCGCCCACCGACATTCCCGGGCCCGGGTGGAGCAGGCCGGCACCCTCGCCGAGGCGATCGGGCTCGCCGGTCTGGCCGGTCCGAGCCGCGCCACCAAGGAGCGCTCACGGATCGGGATCCGATGCCCTCGTTCGACCGCGACCGACGGCAGCAAGAGTTTCCCGCCGTCACGTCGTGACCGTTTTCGAAAGAGTCGGCCTCGGTCGCCCATCTAGACTCGGGCCATGTCGGACCCTCGTGATCGCAGTGTGGACGCGTTGCATCACGCCCTTCGCGAGGTAGCGCCCGGCACCCCACTGCGCGAAGGCCTCGATCGGATCGTCCGGGCGAAGATGGGCGCACTGGTGATCGTCGGCGACGGCAGCAACGTGTTGTCGATCTGTTCGGGCGGGTTCCTCCTCGACGCTCCGTTCTCGCCACAACGGCTGTCGGAGTTGGCGAAGATGGACGGGGCGATGATCCTCGCCTCCGACGCCCTCGTATCGCCCGGGCCAACGTGCACCTCGTCCCGGATCCGAACATCCCGACCAGCGAGACCGGCACCCGTCACCGCACGGCGGAGCGGACCGCCCGTCAGCTCTCCACCGTCCCGGTGATCTCGGTCAGCGAGGAGATGAGCGTCCTCACGGTGTACGTCGGGGAGTCCAAGCACGTGCTGCAGGAGATCCCCCGCCTGCTCGACAAGGCGGGCCAGGCCCTGCAGACCCTCGGGCGCTACAAGCTCCGGCTCGACGAGTCGATCGCCAGCCTCGCCGCGCTCGAGGTCGAGGACCTCGTCACGCTGCGCGACGTGGCCTCCGCGCTGCAACGATCGGCGACCGTGGCCCGGATCGCCGACGAGATCGAGACGATGATCATCGAGCTCGGCGTCGACGCCCGGTTGCTGCGCCTGCAGTTCGAGGAGCTGTACGGCGACACCGACACCAACCTGTTGCTCATCCTGCGCGACTACCTCGCCGTCGACTCGGAGGCCGCCGCGCTGCGGACCGAGGCCCGGCTCGAGGACCTGTCCGACGAGGAACTGCTCGACCTGCGGGCCGTGGCTCGGTGCTTGGGCCTGGAGGAGGCCGAGGATCTCGATCAGCCCCTGACGCCGCGCGGCTACCGATTGTTGAGTGAACTCCCCCGGCTGCCCGCCGACGCCATCAGCTGCGTCATCGCCCAGTTCGGCAACCTGGCCAAGATCCTTCGCTCCACCACCGAGGAGCTCGCCGCCTGCCCCGGACTCGACTCGACCCGAGCAGCGGCGATCAAGGACGGCCTGGCTCGGCTGGCCGAGGTCAGCATCCTCGATCAGTACAGCTGAGCCGGGGGCCCACCTCCCACGCTCGAGCCGCGACCGGCGGTCGGGTGGTGCCGTTCACGTGAGCGCCGACCGGACGGCGAGCAACTCGTGGCGGAGGCGGAGCAGCTGCGGTGCGGCGTCGCCGGTGCCGAACGGGTCGGCGGCCACGATCCGTTCGTAGCTGGCGAACTCCCGCCGAACCGCAGCGAGATCACCGCGGCTGGCGTGGGCTCGCATCCGGAGCCCGACCAACTGCTCGTGCCCCGGGACCGACGTCAATCCCACCGCCGACGCGTGCAGCGCAGCGTCGACGTCACCGTCGCCGATGCAGAGTTCGGACAGCTCCACCGCCAGGTCGGCGACGACGAGGGCGTCGTGGGCCACGTGTCCTTCGGGGTCGGGCCACAGCCAATGACGCCGTGGAACGGAGCGCCGCCGACGAGTTCGAGGGCCGCTTCGAGCGTGACCCGAGCGGCGGCGGGCGCCTGGCGTCGAGCGTGCCGCAGTCGCCTCGATCAACTCGACGTCGGACACGATCGCCCGATGCAGGGGCAGACGCGGCCCGGTCGTGCGAGCGATCCACTCCTCCCCCTCGGGGGGCCGCACCGCCCCGTCGAGCGCCCGGCGGGCCTCGGAGACCACGTTGGAGAAGGTCCCGTTGGCGACCTCGGTCTCCCACAGCGCGGCACGAGCCGACGAGCGGGTGCCTGCGTCGCGGTGGCGGGTGAGCCAGGCGACGAGTTCGAGTGCCTTGGAACGGCCGAACGAGATCTCCGCGCCGTCCGCGGTCTCGGCACGCGGGATGCCGAGCGTCCGCACGAGGACCGCGACCTCGGGCGACGGGAATGGACCGACCTCGCCGGCTCGGTTGGGTCCATCCTCGACGTCCGACGATCCGGCCGTTGGTTCGGCCGTTGGTTCGTCGTCGGGGCAGGCGAGCTCGATGCCGCCGTCGAGCAACGCCGCCAGCGCCGTGGTCTCCTCACGGGTCAGCTCGACCGGCCGGATGGCGATACCGAGCGGATCGAGGGTCCAGCCGTGGGCAGTGACTGCGAGCCGCCAGGTGCTCGGGAAGCCGACGGCGTCCGTGATCAGCGCCACCCCGCGCCCCGGTGTGGCGACCAGACCGCTCGCTTCCCGCCGGGTCGCGGCCGGAAGCCGGTCGGCGGCCACGAAGACGGCGGCGGGTTCCCAGGGTTCTCCGCTGCTGCGACTGCGCAGGCTCGGAGCGGTTTCCGCGTGTTCGAGCGCCGACAGGATCGGCACTGCGAGGTCCGCCGCCAGATCGAGGGCGCCGTCGATCGTGTCGGCACGGAGGACTCGATCGGTGTGCTCGGCGAGTTCACCCACCGACGGGTCCAGCCCCACCAGGATCAGGCGGGCCGGGGCGCCGAAGGCACCGAGCGCCACGCTCGAGGCCAGGCCGCGCAACACCGGGCGCGTCGACGTCGCGGCTCCTTCGACCGTGAAGGCTCCGACCGCTTCGAGGTCGACGAACCACGTGCCGTCGTCCTCCATTCCGTCGTCCGCCGTGCCCACCTGGACCAGGAGCGGGCACGGGAACGACGCGAACCGACCGCCGGCGGGAATGTCGACCGTGGGCACGCCGGCCGGCAGCGCCCACCCCCGAGTGCGCGACACGAACGGTGCGATCGGGTCCGGGATCGTGCCGTCGAGCACGACCTCGATCGCCCCGTCGGTGGCCACGCGCATCGCCGGTACTCGCACCGAGCCGCGATCGCGGGCGAGCCGGTCGTGGACGGCCCGACAAGCGAGGTCCACGCGGGCCATCCGCTCGTCGGCGGCCGCGGTGCGGATGGTTCGCTCCAGATCCGCTGCCGCATCGGGCACCGGAAGTGGACGCGCTCCTCGGGCGGCGGCCCGCAGGAGTTCACGTCGTCGCGAGGCGAGCAGCGCGGCGGCGCCGGTGGCGATGAGGGTGGCTCCGCCGAAGCCTCCCGGGAGCGCATCTCTGATCGGATCGAGCAGACCACCGCGTCGAGGTGCGGTCGGGACCGCACCGGCGTCGCGATCGGCGGAGTCCGCCGGGACCGTCGAGGCGGGCGGTGGTGTTGCGTGCTGGGGCTCACCGACCGGTTCGGACGGCGAGAGGAACCGACGCCGTCGCGGGCAGGGCCGGTGCCGCATCGTCAGCGTTCGCCGACCAGGCCGTCGCCGTCGACGTCGCCCTCGAAACCAGTGGGCTGGCCGGTGGTCGCCGGAGCCGCCTCGCAGCCAGGCCCCGCCGGTCCGTCGGCGGCCAACGGATGTGCACCCACCGCCGTGGATCGAATGGGCGCTGGCGGAGCGTCCGGCGCGCCGTCGCCTGGGATCAGCACCGACCAGCCGGGCTGCATGATCTGCTGCTCCGGGTCGGTCAGGACCACTCCCGGGCCACGAGTCGCCCGACGTTCGCCTCCGCCAGCTCCTGCCACCTGGTGCCGTCGCCCAGATGGCGCTCGGCGAGCCGCCACCACGAGTCGTTTCGCACGACCGTGACGGACGCGACGTCGGCAGCGGCCGACGTCAGAGGCTGCCGATCCCCGGGCCGCTGCGTCGGTGACATGGTCGAGCGCCAACGGCGCCGGGGCGGTCGAGTCCGGTGCCGGCCAGACCGCCGAGGAAGGTCGGGGATGCCGGTCGCACCGGCCGTTCCCGCACTCATCGCCGTGGCGACGAGCAGGGAGGACAGCAACGACGCGACGAGCTGCTGGGAGTGGCCGAGCCCGGGCAGGCGGGGCACGGGTCGACGCGCCAGGCGGGCCACGACCTCCACCACCAATGCGATGGCGATCCGAAGCCACGCCACCCACACCACGACGGCGAGGACGACCACCACGGCGTGATCCGAGCGTCCGTCCCGGATGAATGCCTGCCAGGTCTCCTGGATCGCCGCCTGGTCGATCGACGAGGTGCTCGGGAGGTCGGGCACCCCGACGAAGCGGAGCAGCGCCCACGGCACGCCAACGCCGATCGCGGCGAGGAGGAGCAGCGATCGCAGGGCTCGAAGGATCGGATCATCGGTCCACCGCCTCTGCGGTACGGGTGGCGGTGACGGTTCTGGGGCCGACCCCGATGGCACCGAGGAACGTGGTCGAGCGGTCCGCTGCACCGAGACGGTCACGGACTCCGTCGTTGCGCTCACCTGGCCGCCGGCGCCCTGGGCGGCGAAACGCGTTGGCGGTCGAGGCGGCTGCGGCGGGATCGAGATGCCACGAGCCCGCTCGGATGTCGACGATCTCCTGAGCGCCGGCGCGCGCCGCGTTCTCGGCGAGGTCGGCTGCTTCGTTGCGGGCCGAGATGATCCGGCCGCCGTCGTAGACGAGCCCGGCACCGAGGATCAGGCCCACGGTCAACGCGGCGACGAAGGCGGTGATCGACCCGGTGTCGGACCTGGCGCGGCGTCCAGCGACGTGGGGCCCAGCCAGGTGGCCGTCGACGGCGTTCACGAGTCGGCCCGGTATCGATCGATGACTTCGGTGCTGCTGGCTCGAAGGGTCGTCGAGCCGGGAAGGAGCGGGGCGAGACCCTCGCGTGACACCGAGCAGGTCACCGTCACGGTGACGGTACGGGTGCGTCCGAAGGAGGACGACGACATCGCCGTGCTCATCGACTCGCACACGATGCCGCCTCCCGACAGCTCGGCGGCGGCCATCTCCGTCGCGGCCGAGGCTGCGTTGGTCGAGCTGGACAGCGAGGCCGCTCGGGCGGCCTGATCGGCCGCATGGCGAACCCGGGCGCCGGCCTGGGTGACCCGACCGGCGTAGATCGTGAAGAGGAGCAGCATGACGAGGAACGGTGCGAGGAGCACCAGCTCGACGGAGGCCGAGCCCTCGTCCCTGCTCGGTCGCGGAGTTGATCGATTCCATCGAGGACTCAGGTGGGCGCGGCGTCGGTCGGATCGGCAACCGCTCATCGTTCGGTCTCCGGCACGAAGCGTTCTCGGGGCTCGGACTGGGTCCGGCCGACGACCTCGGGAAAGAACGGCACGAGGTGGGGAACCGCGACGGTGACCGTCACGGTCACCGTCGCATGGTCGGCCGTTGCCGCCGCCGCGACCAACGCAGCTCCGTTCTCGCTCACCGCCGTGGACGCGGCTGTTTCGGCGTCGCTGCTGCCGTGACCGTGGGTCGAGCCGGCGGCCGCCCCTCGGGCGGCCGCTGACTCGGCGACGTTGGCGGCATGCATCCACAGCGCGCTCTGGACGATCAAGAGGAGCAGCAGCATGACGACCGGGACGAGGAGCACGAACTCGGTCGAGGCGTCGCCCCGGTCGTCGGGCGCCGTCGGGTGCTGCGGTCCTGTCATGGTGACGCTGATCGACTGGGCGATCAGAAGCTGATCGAGTTGGCCTTGGACTGGATCTTGCCGACCAGGATCGCCGACACCGCGAGGGCGACGGCGACGAGGGCGGCGGCCCAGATGACGGTCGTCGCGCTCACCTCGCCGCGATCGTCGTGTTGGGCCAGCTCGAAACGCATGACTGCGTACTGCCAGATCGGGAGGATGTCGTTCATCGGTGGTGCTCCTTGTCGTGGACCGGAAGAGTCCGTGGATCGTGTTGGTGGTTGGTGGTTGGGTCGTCGGTGGTGTTGTCGGGCAGAGGGGTCAGACCGAGCGTTCGGGCCGGTTGGCGAGGCGCTTCGGGTTCATGACCCGGCGATCTGCTGGACAGCGGGGTAGGCGAGCAGGCCGAGGAAGGCCACGAACATGGCCACGGTCGGGAAGCCCATCCGTTCGCTGGCGGAGTTGGCGTCGGCCTCGATCTGGGCCAGCTGTCGGGCCCGGGCCGCCGACGCCTTGGCCGCGAGCGACGAGCGAATGCGCGCGCCGTGCTCCCCGGCGAGCTGCAGACTTCCGGCGAGGTCCGACAGTTCGTCGACTCCGAGTTCCTCGCCCAGTTCGCCGAGGGTGACCCACGGCGAACGGCGGAGCGTTCGGGATCGGAGGAGTGCTCGGCGGAGCTCGTCGTAGGCCCAGCCGTCGCCGATCTCGGCCGCAGCTTCGAGCGCCGTCTCGACTCCGGCTCCGCCGGCGAGCAGGACGTTGACGAGATCGAGGTAACTGCCGAACGTGAACCGGAACTGCCGACGACGAGCGTCGGCCTGTGATCGGACGAGCAGATCGGGGACCGTGAATCCGACGACGGTCGCAGCGGGCACCAGGAGCACACTCGCGAGGGGGGCCGAGCCGATGATGGCGACGAACCAGGAGGCGGCCAGACCCAGCACGGCGCAGACCACGGCGAGCAGGAGCTTGTCGACGGCATGCCGGGCCACGGGCCGCTCGAGCACGCGCAGGACGGCGAGAGAACGCTGCGGGATGCGAACCCTGCGGGCCAGAGGATGCGGTCGTCCGGTGGGCTGCGAGATCGCGGCGGAGCGGCGCCGAGCGATGAGCAGCTCGAGCGGGACCGGGCGGGGACGCAGCCCGCGAACGATCAACAACAAGCCAGTTCCGCCGACCGCCCCCAGCAAGGCGGCGAGCATCACGCCACCTCCCGGGCCGCGACGAACCGATCCGGGAGTTCGATCCGACCGAGGCGGTCCATCCCGAGCAACGACGCCGCGAACACGACTGCGATCACACCGAGTGCGAGTTGGCCGCCGGCGCTGTCGTAGGGGGAGAGGTAGTCGCGATCGAGCACCATCAGTCCGCCGACGATCGTGACGAGCACGCCACCGATCACCCGGACGACGGTTCTGGTCCGGGCCCGAGACACCCAGACCCGCTGACGCAGCCGGACCTCGTCGCGAGCGGTCTCTGCGAGTTGACCGAGCAACGACGCAACCTCACGCGCCTCGTGTTCGACCGCCACGACCAACGCCGCGACGACGAAGTCGGCCAGCGGATGGTCGAGGTCGTCGGCGAAGCGCCGCAACGCGTTCGCCGGGCGTTCGAAGTCGAGCCGCACGGCGAGCCGTTCGACGGCGGGCGCGATCGGCCCCGGCGCAACACGAGCGCTCGCGACGAGCGCCTGCTCGAGTCCGCTGGCGGCCGACAGCGTGTCTCGCAGCTGCTCGACCCACGCCGCGATCGCTTCGACGAGTTCGACGTCGCGCTGGTGACGACCCCGGGACCGCCACGCGGTCGGTGCCGATCCCGCAGCGAGGGCGGCAACGAGCCCGGCGACCAGCCATCCGCTGAGCCACCCGACGATGAGGAACCCGGTAGCGGCAAGCACGAGTCGCAAGGCCAGTTGGTCGACGGTGAGGCCGATCGATCGGTCACCGGCACTGCGCCGGGCGAGCAGATCGATGCCGCGGACGCCTGCGAGCACGAGCAGCACACCGATGCCGCCGAGTGCGCCCAGCATTCCGAGTCCGAGGGTGGTCACCAGGACCACCACCCGTCGGGAGCGTCGAGGAGGCCGAGATCGAAGCCATGACGTTCGAGCAGGCGAGAGGTCGTCTCGCGAAGCGGGTAGGCAGGACACGCTCGACCGTCGCCGGTCGGGGCGAAGACTTCGTTGGAGACGATGCGCGCACCGTCGGCATCGACGACTTCACGCACGCTCGTGACCCGTCGTACACCGTCCACGTGCTCGATCTGCACCACGACGTGCACCGCGTGAGCGATGAGTAGGTTGACGGTCTCGGCGGGAAGCCCGGTGTCGGCCATCGACACGTAGGCCGACAGCTTCGGGAAGACCGCCTTGGTCGACTCGGCGTGGATCGTGCACATCGAGCCGTTGTTTCCCTGGCTCATCGCGAGGAGCATGGGAAAAGCTTCTGCGCCACGAACTTCGCCGATCACCACACGGTCCGGGTCCATCCGCAGCGCCATGCGGGTGAGGTCCAGCAGGGTGATCTCGCCGCGCCCCTCGATGTTGGGCGGCCGGGATTGGAGCATGTCGTGATCCGGGTGGGCGTCACCGAATCGATCGACCCCCAACTCGTAGGCGTCCTCGATCGTCACGATGCGTTCGTCGGCAGGCACCTCGTTCAACAACGCCCGCAGCAACGTGGTCTTGCCGGTACCGGTCCCGCCGGCCACGACGATGTTGCGCCGAGCCCGCACACACGCGGCGAGGAACTCGGCCAACGCCCGGTCGACCAGACCTCGCCCTGCCAACTCGTCCAGCGACGACAACTCGAACCGGTGCCGCCGGATGACCACCGAAGGGCGAGCCGCCACCTCGATCGCCGCGAACAAACGCGAGCCGTCGGGAAGCTGCATGTTGAGTTCAGGGTTCGCCGCGTCGAACCGGCGCTCCGTGCGGCCGCTTCGAGCTGCGACCCGGCGGATCAACTCCACCAGTTCCTCGTCGCTCGACACCACCGGCTCGCTCGACACGCGAGAGCCGTCGCGCAGCTTCAACCGGACCGGCTCACAACCACGGATGTGGATGTCGCTGATGTCGTCGTCGTCCAACAACGGCTGGATCCGCCCCAACCCCACCACCGAAGCCAACACCGCCTCGGCCAACCGGGACTCGGCCTCCGGGGTCATCGGAGCATCACCGGCCGCCAACTGTGACGCCACCAGACCGTCGAGCTCGTCGCCGACCAGGCTCCGCACCAGCTCCCGCTCATCGGCCGACCCGGTCGCGATCCGGCTCCGTCCCGAACCGTCGATCCGGGCCTCCGCCAACCGCTCCGCGACCCTCGCCGAGATCGAGCGCTCGACCTCGCGGTCGACCCCCTCACCGGCACCATGACCGGTCTCGGTACCGTCGTGTCGACGCCGCATCATCGAGGCGCTCCCGAGCAACGTCGCGCCGCGCTCCTCGATCATCGAGCCCAACCCCGTGCCCCGCACTGCCCGTCCTCCGTCGCTGTTCCACACCGCTGAACCAGGTGTGCTCGGCGAAGCTGGGAACGGCAGAACCTCGTCACTCCATGAGCCGGACGAATCACGAGCCCTGCCGCTCAACCCGCGGCTGGCAAGAACCCCCGCAGCACGAGGCAGAACCACTCGCACCGCGCCCAGCAACCTCCCGAAATGCAACGACGAACGAGCGCCTCCCGGCTCGAAGGCGTCCGGCCTCAGGTCGCCTTCACCGGCGGCGCCGCCTGCAGGAACCCGGCGGCACCGTGATCGCCGGATCGCTCACCCCCTCCAGCGCGATGCCCTGACGGGACAGCGTGCCCTTGAGCGCAGAGCGCTCGCTCCGGAACGTCCACACTCGCCACCTCGACGGACAACACGCCCTCGGAGACCTGGCCGCGCCCCACGAAACCGACCTCGCCGGTGGACCGGGTGCCACGGTCAGCACGAGATCGCCGGGCCCACCACGGCCCGGTCCATCCTCCGCGGTCGCCGGACGGGTCAGGACCATCCATCGCACGTAGGACGTCCCCATCGATTCGTTGAGTCCCATGAGCGTCGCGGCGATCGCCGGACCCTTGCGAGTGCCTCGATGTCAGCGGTCTTGTTGGCCGCCATCACGATGTGCTGGCGCGGACCGCACGAGAACGCCCCGACGGGCGACGCCCCACGGGCAGGCGGTGTTGGTCGGTGGGCCGCACACGAACCCTGCTGACGATCGACTTCACGTCGACCTCGGTGACCTTCACCCGCGGGTCGGGCGCGACAGCACTCGTCGCTCCTCACCCGGAAGCCGGAGGACGGACGGGTCCGCTGCCGCCCCGATGCGGTAGCTGAGAAGTCGCGCCGCCGCGAGCGCCCGGCGTTCGCCCGGCTCCCAGCCGGTCCGCGTGGATCCTCGGGTGATCCGAGCCAGATCCGCCCGGGTTCCGACACTGGCGAGGGCGTGTGCCGCGGCGGACAACACCTGCCCGTCATCGGTTCGGTCGACGGTCGTGCGCAGGGCACGGATCGCAGCGGGCGTCGGCACTGCCGCGAGTGCGGTCGCTGCGCCGACCCGGACTTGTGGGTCGGGGTGCTTCGTCAGGGCGCTCACCAAGCCGTTGGTCGCCTTGGTGGTCGCTCGGGCATCGTCGTCGGACACGGCGTGCTCGGCCAGGATGCCGATCGCCGTTCCCGGTGTGAGCGTGGTGGGTTCTCCCGCGAGTGCTCGCAATGCGCCGTCGAGCGTGCGGTCGTTGTCGTTGCCGATCTTCACGGACATGTCGTGATTCCTCTCGTCGTCCCGCTCAGCACGGGTTCTTCATGCGGCAGTGATCGCGCATGTTGTTCGCCTCACCGCTCGTGATCTGCCCGCCGTTCGGGATGGTGGGGTTCATGAGGCGGTTGCCGTTGTTCACGTGGGACAGCCCGAGGTAGTGACCCATCTCGTGAGCAGTCGCGAAGGCGGATCCACCACCTCCCGCGTTCATCTCGACGACGCTGCCGTCCATGCCCTTGGCGTCCTTGTCGCACGGGCCGTCGATGCGGGACAGGCCCGCGGTCGCCCCGACGTACATGCGGACGAAGAACACGTCGAGCGCATCGTTGGGCACGGTCCACTCGTCGGTGAGGGTTTCGGCCTCGCCGTCGGAGTTGATCACGTCACGCCCGCCGGCATCTGCGGTCGAGATGATGAAGTGTTCGATCCGTCCGACTCCCATCGCCACGCCGGCACCGGCGTAGAGCTGGCGAGTGGTGGCCATCGCCTGATCGATCTCGACGAGATCGGCGAACGTGAACTGGTCGGATCCGACCCGGATGCAGTTGACGTGGACGTGCCGGTTTCCCATTCGGTTGAGCTCCGTTCTGAGCGACACCGAAACCCCACCTGAGCTGGCCGAGCAGTCCGTGACACACCGACAACGGAGAGGGCGCGAGGCCGATGCACGTCGCACGTTGGCGAATCGAGACCTTCATCTCCAATGCCCCTCGAGCGGCGGCGCGCGTCTCGAGGCTGCGTGGCCTGCGATTGCGCAGCGCCACCAACTCGCTCGCCGTCGACCGTGCCGGCGCCCCCCTCGGTTGGGGACCGGAACTCGCCGGGCACGAGACGACGCCGTTGATCGTGACTCCCCCGGGATAGTCGCTCGCCCAGTTGAGCGTCAGACCGTCGTTGTGGTCGTGCACCAGCGCGCGGCGCCACGTGGTGCTGTTCCGCCGGCGAGCTGTAGTCCGAGCTACGTCGGCCTGGTGGCATGTCAGGCGAAAGCCCTCGACGGTGACCCCGTTCGGGTAGTCACCGGCCCAATTGGTCAAGCCGTCGACGAAATCGTGCACGGCGCCCGCCGATTGCCACCGGCGGCCCGGCGACGGGAGGAGCATCGATGACGACATCGACCGCTGTGGTCTTGACGAAGTCGCCCTCGATCGTCGTCGTGTTGCCGTCGAGACGAACATCAGCGTCCATGGTGTACCTCCGAGGTGTCCGGCCGGCCGCCCCTACGGTTGCCGTACCGTTCGACAGAGGCGCCGGGTCGGTTCGAGATACTCCTCAGTGGTCGGCGACGCCGCCGGCAGGGAGGTTGCGCTCGGAATCGCTCGTGGTGTCGTCCCGTGAATCGCGCCGCGCGGTCCAGCGGGCGCGATCCGGCCGGGACCTAGGCAGCGGAGACGAACTGGATCATGGAGTTCACGCTCGGGTCACGGTGACCGAGGTCGGTCCCTCACGTTCCTCACCCACTTGGAGATCATCGCCTACGTCGCGCGCGTCGACCTCGTCGCCAGGCTGCCCGACGCCGGCGATCGCCTTGGCGAGGTCGCGGACCGAGGCCGCCCAGCGGTTCCGGCGACCCGTGCCCGCGGCCGCCGGATCGCTCGCGACATGGCGCGGATCGTCGGCGATGACGCCCACCCGATCGAGCCCGAGGGCGCGCTCCACGTCGTGCGCCCCATACGGCGACTCACCTCGCAGCACCACGTGGACGTGAGCCGAACCAGCGCTCCCCCGCACCGACTCGAGCCGCTCGGTCAGTGCGACGAGTCGTTCTCCGGTCGGGTGAACGAGCACCACGAGGTGGTCGCAGGCGGTGAGCAAGGGCTCCGCCGGCGACGACGGCCGGAGCCGTCCGAGATCGAACACCACGTCCCGCTGATCCAACTACGAGAACGCCCGGGCCAGGTGGGTCCCCGCGGCCCGCAGCGCGGCGTGGACCTGCTCGGCCGCGACCGGCGCCACGATCGCCGGCACGCCAGAAGCCATCGTCGAGGCGAACTCGTCGATCGCCGCAGCCGCGATGCCCGCCCGGGCGGCCGAGGCCAGCTTCGTGAGCCCCGTGGACGCACCGAGGCCATGACGCACGCCCAACACTCCACCATCCGGATCGGCCTCGACCAGGAGCGCCGGCCGATCGGTGGCCGCAGGCAAGCGATGGGCGAGGGCGACGGCCAGGGTCGTCACGCCCGGCGACCCGGCGAGCCCGACCACACCGATCGAGCTCACGACCCGGCCACCTGGAGCAACCGAACGCCATCGGCCGCCGCGACCTGCCGCGCCGCGGCCTCGGGGAGCCGAAGGGTGACGACGACCGCGTCGCCGAGGGTCTCCAGGCCGCGCACGCCGTCCACCACGGCGGGGTCGGGCAGCACGATCGACTCCCGCTCCGGGGTCCCCGAGGTCGAGCTCATGGTCTCGACGACGAGCAACACCTCCACGGTCGAGCCAGGGGTGAGCCCAGCCGGGAACTCGCCGGCATCCAGGCGACGGGCAACCACGGCCACACCCGGAGCGATCGGCACCGTCTCCACGGCAACGCTGTCGGTCACCGGTGTGGCGGCAGCGAGATCGGTCGCGGCGATGCGCCCGACCATCGAATCGCGCGCCGAGTAGGGCAGGAGCGCCATGCCCTGCGCCGCAGCCTGAGCCGACGCGAAGTCGGCGGCGACGAAGACATGGCCCCGCTCGACATCGCGAGCGAGCACGAGCGCCGGGCGGGTCGAGGTCGACGAGGTGTGCCAGAGCACGACCCCCAGCGCGGCACCGGCGACGAGCAGGACACCGATCGCGATCTCCGAGAATCGGACCCGGGCTGTTCCCGGCAAGACGCCGACGTGGGCGCGGGTGGTTCGGGAGGGCGCGGCCCCGGCGACGGTCGGCGCAGCCCCGGACCCCCGCGTCGGCGCGCTGCCGTCGAGGCGTCTGGGTCGCGGTGGTCGGCTGCTCGATCGACTGTCTGATGATGTGCTCGGGATGGTGCTCGCCACGTCTGCTCGCTTCCGTCGACGGCCGGGGCCGTAGGGATGAGAGTGCGTGACGAACGTAGGAACGGCAGCGCGAGCGAACCATGAGACGTGCGACTCAGCGGGACGAGCCGTCCGGATGGATCCCGTCAGGGTCGAGCGCGGATGGTGGGCTCTGACGGGCGTTGCGTCGTGCCCCTGCCCGAACCCAGATCTGCGCCCCTCACCCGACCGACGTGGGACGCTTCACGCGAGCAGCCTTTTCAGCGAGCAGCACGGCGCATGAGCGGCGCTCCACGACCCGACCGCTCAGCGAGCGGGCCGCTAGACCAGCAGCGCTTCGAGCGGCGCCGAGGACCCCGAGTCCCGAACCGGCTGCGACTGCTCCGCCACCTCGGGTCGCTCACGAATCCTCGAGGTCGTGTTGGCGAGCTCCTGGCTCGCCTGGGTGATGTCCCGCACGACGTTCGCAGCCGTCGTGCGGGTCGCCTGCTGGACAGCGGCCGGAGCCGGGGCGACGCTCGGCGCCGCGTCCGCGGAGGCGACGGCCGATGCCGACGCCACCTCCTTGCGGGCGGCGAACATGGTGGCGATCGCCGAATCGAGTGCCGTCAGAAGGGCGGGTTGTTCCGTCTCGCCCCGCATGCGCTGCAACGTCTTGGCGAGATCGTCGAGGGCAGCATCGGTGTCCTGCAACTCGGTCACTCGAGTCTGCGCGGCCACGGAATCATGGAGCGACGCTCGTCGTTCGCTCGCCATGCCCGAGCCCGGCCCGACGCCGATGGCGCCGAGCGCGGTGTCGATCTTCTGGACGGCGCCGAGTTGATCGTCGTTCCCGTCCAGATGGATCGAGTTGACGCCTGACATGTGAGTCGTGATGGCCGGAGCCGCCACCGGATTGCCGATACGCATGAGCGAGACCCCCTCCGAACTGGTGTGGGTAACTGGTCTGGGTGATGACAGGTTTGGTGGACCTAGAGTGCGCTTCGCG
>JAWKHV010000034.1:0-19752 GCA_041394645.1 Ilumatobacteraceae bacterium
CGAGCAGCTCAAGACCCTCGGTCGCCAGGTCGACGTGCCGGTGTTCTCCGACCCCGAGGATCCGGTACGGACCGCCGAGCGAGGCCTGCAAGAAGCCCGCCGCCTCGGGCGAGATGTGCTCATCGTCGACACGGCCGGGCGCTTGGCGATCGACGAAGAGATGATGGAGCAGGTCCGGCAGATCTCCGGGTCGATCGAGCCGCACTACACGTTCCTCGTCATCGACGCCATGACCGGCCAGGACGCCGTCGAGGTCGCGGAACGCTTCCACGAGACGCTCGCCATCGACGGCGTGATCCTGTCGAAGCTCGACGGTGATGCCCGGGGCGGCGCAGCGTTGTCGGTGAAGGAGGTCATCGGACGCCCGATCGCCTTCGCGTCCACCGGCGAGAAGCTGAGCGACTTCGAACAGTTCCACCCTGACCGCATGGCCGGGCGGATCCTGGGCATGGGCGACATGCTCACCTTGATCGAGCAGGCCGAACAGGTCTACGAGAAGGAACAGGCCGAGGAAGCGGCCGGGAAGTTGATGGAGGGTCAGTTCACCCTCGACGACTTCCTCGACCAGATGCAGCAGCTCAAGAAGATGGGGCCGCTCGGCAACCTGCTCGGTATGCTTCCCGGGATACCCAAGGAGCTCAAAGGCGCCGAGATCGGCGACGACGAGTTCAAGCGGGTCGAGGCGATCATCCGGTCCATGACCCCGGGCGAGCGCCAGAAACCAGAAATCATCAATGGCAGCCGCCGCCAGCGCATCGCCAACGGCAGCGGCACCAGCGTCGGCGAGGTCAACCGCCTCGTCAAACAGTTCTCCGAGATGCAGAAGATGATGAAGCGCTTCGGAGGCGCCATGGGTGGCAAGGGCAAGAAGGGCAAGAAGGGCAAGATGCGAATGCCCGCTCTACCCCCCGGGTTCCCGGGCCTCAACTGATTCACAACAGGAGACAGACCAGAAGATGGCAGTGAAACTGCGCCTCACTCGAGTGGGCAAGACCAAGCAGCCGCAGTACCGGATCGTGGCCGCTGACTCGCGCTCGCCGCGCGATGGCCGGTTCATCGAGATCCTCGGCCAGTACAACCCTCGCACCGAGCCCTCGACGATCAGCCTGGACGGTGACAAGGTCATCGCCTGGCTCAACAAGGGAGCCCAGCCGACCGAGCGCGTCCGCAAGCTGCTCGAGATCAACGGGACCTGGGCCGAGTTCAAGGGCGCGAAGTGACCGAAGGTTCTGGCGTTCCCACCGCGGAGGCCGTGTTGGGACACGTCGTGCGCTCCATCGTCGACGCGCCCGAGGCCGTGCAGGTCACCTCCGAGGAGGGGAGCCGAGGCAAGGTCCGTCTCGAGGTTCGGGTCGGCGAAGGCGATCTCGGTCGGGTGATCGGCCGACGCGGGCGCACCGCGCAGAGCATCCGAGCCGTCGTTCGGGCCGCCGCCGCCCGGGACGGCGCAGACGTCGACGTCGAGTTCGAGGATTGATGCCCGCCCCAGGAGGGCGGTTGATCGTCGGCCGGATCGGTCGCCCGCACGGTGTGCAGGGCGAGGTCTACGTCGATCTGACCACTGACCGCGAGGAGCGCCTCGCGGTCGGCTCGCGTCTGTGGGCCCGCGACGAGGAACTCGAGGTCGTCGCGGCGCGCCCATCGGCCCGCCGCTGGCTGGTGACCTTCGCCGGTTTCGACCGAACCCGAGCCGAACGGTTCACCAGTGCTGAGCTGCTCGCCGAGCCGATCGATGACCCGGATGCGCTGTGGATCCACGACCTGATCGGCTCCCGGGTCGTCGAGCTCGACGGAACCGATCGGGGAACCTGTACGGCGGTCGTCGACAATCCGGCATCCGACCTGATCGAGCTGGACAGCGGAGCCCTGGTCCCGGTGCGATTCGTCGTGAGTTGTACCGACGGCGTCACGACCATCGACCCGCCGGACGGCCTGTTCGACATGTGATCGGCCGCGTTTGGTCGCTGCGCTCGCCGTTCCGGCCGCGCCAGCGACCAAACGTTTAGCCTGAGGCGGCCATGCGGATCGACGTGTTCACCATCTTCCCCGCCCTCGTGGATGGGTTCTGCGCCGAGAGTCTGCTCGGCAAGGCGCGACTCAACGGGTTGCTCGATCTGCGGTGTCACGACCTGCGGGAGCACACGGCCGACGTCCATCGCACCGTCGACGATGCCCCGTTCGGAGGCGGAGCCGGCATGGTGATGCGCGCCCAGCCGATCTTCGACAGCGTCGAGGCGGCCGATCCGCCCCGTCCGCTGCTCCTGCTCGGCCCCGGTGGTCGCCGATTCGATCAGGCCGTCGCCCATCAGCTCGCGGCGCAGTCGGACGGCTTCAGCCTCCTGTGCGGTCGCTACGAGGGCATCGACCACCGCGTTCGTCAGCATCTGGTGGACGGTGAGCTGAGCGTCGGGGACGTGGTGCTCAGCGGGGGCGAAGTCGCAGCGTGCCTGGTGATCGAAGCGGTGACCCGCCTCGTGCCCGGGGCGATGGGCAACGCCGACTCGCCCGTGACCGAGAGCTTCGGCCCGACCGGGCTGCTCGAGGAGCCACACTTCACCCGTCCGGCACAGTTTCGCGGGTGGGACGTCCCGGAGATCCTCCGATCTGGGGACCACGCGAAGATCGCCCGGTGGCGGCTGGCCCAGGCGCTGCACCGCACCGTTCGGGATCGCCCCGACCTGATCCAGGCCCGGGGTGGATTGTCCGACGATGAGCGCAGGCTGTTGGAAGACGTCGATGCAGTCCCCTATCCTTGAGCGTTCTTTGTCCGCCGTCTGAGCTGAAGGCCCGTGCCATGAAGACCACCGACATCGTCGACCAGCAGTCGCTCCGGGACGACATTCCCGATTTCGCCCCTGGCGACGAGCTCAAGGTCCACGTGCGCGTGGTCGAGGGCAACCGCACCCGTGTCCAGATCTTTCAGGGCAACGTCATCGCTCGATCGGGCGGCGGCGTGCACGAGACCTTCACGGTCCGCAAGCTGAGCTTCTCGGTCGGCGTCGAGCGCACCTTCCCCGTGCACTCGCCGATCATCGAGAAGATCGAGGTCTCCCGCAAGGGTGACGTGCGCCGCGCCAAGCTCTACTACCTGCGTGGTCGGACCGGCAAGGCGGCCAAGATCCGCGAGAAGCGCGAGTTCTGATCGCCGGCCGTGGCCGCCCCCGGGCGGCCGATCGGCGGCCATGAATCGAGCACCGGAGGAGCGCCGTGAGCGCCGATGATCTCGAGAACTTCGAGGCCGACCGGGAGTTGCAGCTGGCGCAGGAGTACCAGGACGTGGCCGGAATGTTCCGGTTCGCGGTCGAGACCGAGCGCCGTTTCTACCTGGCCAACGAGGTCGATGTCGAAGTGTTGGCTGACGGTGCCCGACCGCTGGTCCAGGTCACGCTGACCGACGCGTGGGTGTGGGACATGTACCGAAAGTCGCGCTTCGTGGCCAGGGTCCGGGTCCTCACCTTCAAAGACGTCAACGTCGAGGAACTTCCGCGCCAGGAGCTGTAGTGGCGTCCGCCCGTCAGGCTCGGGGTGCGTACGGCGAACGTCGCGCCGCCAACTGGTACCTCGCTCATGGGTACGAGGTGCTCGATCGGAACTGGCGTCACGGTCGCTCGGGCGAACTGGATCTCGTGGTGGCGCGTCCGGGAGAGCTGGTGTTCTGTGAGGTCAAGGCCCGCGCGAGCGCCGAGTACGGCGTCGCCGAGGCGGTGACGCCCACGAAACAGGCCCGTATCCGGCGGTTGGCGATGGCTTGGCTCGAGGCCCACCCGAGCCAGCGTCGTCACACGCTCCGGTTCGACGTGGCGTGCGTGACGGGTACCGACCTCGAAGTGATCGAGTCCGCCTTCTGACCCGCGTTTGGTCGCCACCGTTGCGGTGACCGGTAATCAGGTGACCAAACGCGAATGGCGGCACGGGTGGGACCCGCGTTTGGTCGTCGGGCGCCGCATGTCGACGAGCGCAGCGACCAAACGCGGGGTCAGGCGAAGGCCCAGGCGACCAGCAGGACGCAGGCCAGGACGGCGAATCCGACGAAGGCATAGTCGGAGCGCCGCCGCACTCGTTTCCGGTGAGGGTTGTATCCCACACCGTCAGTATGGTCGCCACGCATGGAGACGATCGAGATCCTCCGCGACGATCGAGGGCTCGTGACCCTCACGCTGAATCGTCCGCACCGCAAGAACGCCATCGATTCGGTGATGTGGGAGGAGCTGCGCACCACCCTGCGCGAGATCTCCGCCAACCCGCAGGACCGTGCGCTCGTCATCACCGGCGCCGATGGAGCGTTCTGCAGCGGTCAGGATCTCGGCGACAGTTCCGGCCGGCCACCGTATTTCGCCATGAAGCAGGTGGCCGACGTGGCGATCTCGCTGCACCGGATGGCCAAGCCGGTCATCGCCAAGGTGGACGGGATCGCGGCCGGCGCCGGTCTCAACCTCGCCCTCGGATGCGATCTGATCGTGGCCTCTGACCGCTCCCGCTTCTCGGAGATCTTCGTCCGCCGAGGGCTGACGATCGACTTCGGCGGTTCGTGGCTCCTCCCGCGCCTGATCGGCCTCCACCGAGCCAAGCAGCTCGCACTGCTGGGCGACGTCATCTCGGCCGCTGAGGCCGCCGAGCTCGGGCTGGTGAATCGTGTCGTCCCGGTCGACGAGTTGGACGCGGCCGTCGAGGACTGGGCGGCGCGACTGGTCGCTGGCCCGCCGATCGCCCTCGGTTCGGCCAAGGAACTCCTGAACCAGTCCTTCGACATGACCTTCGAGCAGGCGCTCGACGCCGAGGGCCTCGCTCAGGCCGTGAACTTCGGCACGGCCGACACTCGGGAGGCGATCAGCGCCTTCCTCGACAAGCGCGAGCCCCGCTTCGAGGGCCGCTGAACCCCGACTCCGCAGCACGCCGATCCCGTCCGAACGAACCCACCCGAGAAACGCACCGGACGTTCAGCCCGCGACCGGGTGTCACTACTAGAGCCACCTTCGGCTTGTATCGTCCGGTCGTGCGTCGATCGGCCGTTGCGTTGCTCACCCTCGTGATCGCCGTCGCGCTGTCCGCCCCGACGGCTGCGCTCGCCCAGGACGAGGGCGAGGGCGACACCTACATCCCGCCGCCGGACGACACCGAGGTCGAGGCGCCGACGACGACCGTCGGAGCGTTCCCAGCGGACGCGCCGACGACCACCGTGTCGAGCGGTCCGAGCACCACCGTCTTGCCCGCAGGCTGCCCGCTTCCTCCCGCCGCTCACGCCGTCTTCACCGGTCGCCTGATCGATGAGGACGCGACGACGGGCCGATTCCGCGTGATCGAGGAGATCGCCGGATCGCTCGACGGATTCCAGGCGTCGGGGCTCGTCGACGTGGTGTTCGGTGAAGATCTGCGCTTCCTCGAATTGCAGCGAACGTACATCGTGGCGGCTGGAATCGACGACGAGACCGGCCGACTCGTGTCGCACGTCGCCGAACAGCCTCAGATGTTCGGCGGCAACGAGGTCGTCGGAGCCGACGATCTGCGCGAGAACTGTCCGTCGTACGCCGACCCGCTGATCTCGCAGAACGGCGACGGAACACCGATCGAGACGGGTGTGATCGCGCCGCTCCTCGGGGAGAAGGGCCGGATCCTGCGCTCGTTCCTGCTGCCTGCCGGGGTGGCGTTCGCCGTGCTCGTGGTGCTCGTGGCGTCAAGCGGGTCCTCACGTGGCTCGGTCGTCGCGGCGGCAAGGCGTGGCGCCGCCACCGAGCCACCACCCGCATCCGCCGCCGGCTCGGCGGCAGGATGAAGCTCGGTGCGGTGGCGCGGCCGCCACGCTCGGCAGAGCGGGCCGCACTGGCACGAGCACCTTCGAGCTCGTGACCGATCGGATCGCCGCGGGCGGTGCTGCGATCGGACGCCATTCCGACGGCCGGATCGTGTTCGCCCACGGAGCGATCCCGGGCGAACGAGTCACGGTCGCCGTTCGACGGTCGAAGCGGGATTTCGTGGAGGCCGACGTGGTGGAGATCCACGAGGCCTCGGCGGACCGAGTCGAAGCACCCGTGTCCGTTCGTCGCGGCCGGATGTGGCGGCTGTTCGTGGCAGCACCTCGCACCCTCGGCGCAACACCGATGGAAGGTCGAGTTGGTCGCCGACTCGCTCCGGCGCCTCGCCAAGCTGCCCGATCCCGCAGTGCGGGCCGGTCCGGCGCTGCCCGACCGGGGCCTGCGTACGACCGTGCGAGCCGCGACCACGCGCTCGGGACGGTTGGGATTCCGCGCCGCGCGCTCGCACCGGGTCGTGCCCGTCGATGCATGCCTCGTCGCTCATCCCCGCCTGTCGGAGCTGTTCGATGCGGCAACGGTACACGGGCCCGAGGAGGTCACACTGCGCACGTCGCTGGCGACCGGTACCCGGAGCGCGACGTGGTCGGGCCGAGCCGAGGCGGACCTGCCGTCCGACGTCGACGTCTCGCCGACGGGCTGGATGTTCGAGAACGTTGCAGGGCACCGGTTCCGGGTGTCGACCGGTTCGTTCTTCCAAGCCTCGCCGCAGGCCGCGGCGGCATTGGTGACCACGGTCCGGGAGTTGGGCGGCGAGCTGCTCGCCGGGGCCGATCGGGTCGTCGACGCCTACTCAGGGGTGGGATTGTTCGCCGTGGCTGCGGTTCCCGCGTCGGCGCACGTCACTGCGGTCGAACTGTCGTCCTCATCCACCGCGGACGCCGTGGTGAACCTCGCGGGACGTTCGGCGGAGGTCATACGTGCGTCGGTCGACGACTGGAGCCCGACGACGGCGGACGTCGTCATCGCCGATCCCTCCCGGGCCGGTCTCGGCCGAGCTGCATCCGAGCGGCTCGCCTCGACAGGAGCCGAAGCGATCCTGCTGATCTCTTGCGACGCTGCCGCCGGAGCACGCGACGTGGGCCTGCTCATGACGCAGGGCTACTCGGCGCGATCCAGCGTCGTGCTCGACCCATTTCCGCACACGCCGCACGTGGAAGTGGTCACCTTGCTCACCCGAGGCTGCGCCGACGCGCCAAGCTGAGCACGTGCTCCGCCCCGATCTCAGCAACGACGTTCAGGCCGCGCTCGCTTCAGGCACCCCCGTGGTCGCCCTGGAGTCGACGATCTTCAGCCACCTCGGCCTGCCGAGTCCCGCGAACCGTGACGCCCTGGAGCGCTGCATCGCCGTGATCGAGGCGGCGGGTGCCGTGCCGGCGGTGACCGCGGTGCTCGACGGTCGTCCGCGCCTCGGCATCGAACCACACGAGTTCGATCGGATCCTCGGCCCTGCCCGCAAGGTGGCCGAACGTGATCTGGCTGTGGCGATCGCCCAAGGCTGGGACTTCGGGGCCACCACGGTGTCGGCCTCGTTGGCACTGGCCCACGGGGGAGGCGTGCGGGTCTTCGCCACCGGCGGGATCGGAGGCGTCCACCGCGGCGCGGAGATCTCCGGCGACATCTCCGCCGACCTCGATGCGATCGCGAACCACCCGGTGATCACCGTCAGCGCCGGGGCCAAGGCGTTCCTCGACCTCGCCAGGACGCTCGAGTACTTCGAGATGATCGGCGTACCGGTGCTCGGTTGGCAGCACGACTGGTTCCCGGCTTTCTACACCCGCTCCTCAAGGATCCCGGTTCCTCATCGGGTCGAATCGGCCGACGAGGTGGCCAGGGTGCTGGCCAACCGCTCACGGAACGAGACCGGCGTCCTGCTGACCGTGCCGATCCCGGAACCGGACGAGCTGCCGGCCGACGAACTCGATGGCGTGCTCGCCGGGGCGCTCGCCGACGCCCACGACGCGGGGATCGTCGGTGCCGCCGTGACCCCGTTCGTCCTGGGCCGGATCGCAGCTGCGACCGAGGGGCGCAGCATCCCGGCCAACCTGGCCCTGGCCGAGAACAACGCTCGCGTCGCTGCCGACGTGGCCGTCGCGCTGGCTCGGCTCACCTGACCCACGCGTTTGGTCGCTCGAGCCGCCGGAACGGCGGCTCGGCGACCAAACGTGATGAGGGGGCGGGCGGGACGGGGCCGCCGGCGCGGGAGGCTTGCGTTTGGTCGCGGCGCTCCGCGAAGCGGGGCGCCGCCGACCAAGCGGTCAGGTGGTGAAGGAGCGGCGCAGGTCGCTCAGGAAGTGGGCCCGTTCGGCGTCGGTGCAGCTGTCGATGGCGTACAGCGCCCGCCAGCGGAACCGGGCTCGTCGAGCGCAGCGGCCGCGCACCCACTGCGAGCTGGAGCTTGACCACCTCGCCCTCGGCCACGTTGACGTACCGGGGCGACCCGTGTGAGGTCACCGCCACGATGCGTCGGATGTGGCGGCGCCGGGCCTCGCGCGGCCAGCACCGGGCGATCCAGTCGGTCAACAGCCCGGAGGGACCGGACCACCAGGTCGGGTAGACGAGCACCAGGGTGTCGCACCAGGCCAGGTCGTCCTCGTGACGACCAGGATCAGGAGTCCTGCTCAGCCGTCGCCATACAACTCCCGCACCCGGCCGGTGCTCGTGTCCGCCCGCCACCAGGCCGCCCACCACCTGCTCGAGCGCCGCCGCCGTGAACGACTCGGTCAACGGATGGCAGGCCACCACGAGCACGCATCACCATGACGCAGCCGCCGCGTCGATCGAGTTCAAGAAGGCGTCGCGCTCGGCATCGCCGACCGTGTCCCGGTGGTGGAGACCGAGCCAATCGGTCGAGGTCCGCAGACCGGTGTTCAGGCGAAGGGCACGCAGGATGATCCGCCGGCCCCCGTCGCCGCCGATCCACCGCGACGCCCGCCCACCCGGGTAGGTCGCGACGCCGACGATCCGGCGGATGTTTCGCAGCCCGGGCCGCACCCGATTCGTGCGCTCGTCGAACACGAACGCCACCCCGGGCACCATCCACCGCTCGAGCCAGCCCTTGACCACGGCCGGGAGCACACCGGCGGTCGTCGGATAGAGGAACGCCAACACCTCGGCTCGCTGCACCGCCGCGGCGTGCTCGGCCACGAGCTCGGTGACCAGGGGCTGGGCTTCGTGATGCGCGGCCCGCTCGGCGGGTGTCATCGCGGGAGAACCCGAGGGCGTGGAGATCGATCGCGGTGACCCGATGGCCGAGCTCGGTGCACGCTGCACCAGCCGGTCGTATGCCATGCGCTCGATCCGACCTGCCGGCCAGCCGACGATCACTGTCTCCACCCGTGTCTCCCTGGTCGAAGCGACGCTACCGGTCCGGCGCCCTCGCGAGGGAGAGGTCCTTCGGCCCTGACCATCGAGGACGACGAAGCGCGACAACGGAGTCGGGAAGGAGGTTCGCCGTGACCACCACCAGGCCGGGTGACCGGATCGTGATCCACGGGCATCCGCGGGGAAGCCCGACCGCACGGGGGAGATCCTCGAGGGTCGAGGGGCCCGGGGAGACCCTCCCTATGTCGTCGTGGGACGACTCGGGACACACCACCCTCTTCTATCCGGGCACCGACTGCACGGTGCAACACCTGACAGCCGCGGGCACCCCGACCTGAACCCGGGCTGTCCTCAGGGTTGCTGGGCCCGGGACCGCAGGGGCCGAACCCGGCGCTACTGCTCGAGGTTGACGTAGATCTGCTTGGTCTCCAGGTAGGCCTCGAGTGCGTAGCCACCGAGTTCCCGGCCGATACCGCTCTGCTTGTACCCGCCCCACAGCGATTCGGTCGGCGCCGGCTGCAGTCGTTGATCCACACCACGCCGGCCCGGACCGCCTTGGCGGTACGCAACGCCCGGGCGATATCGCGCGTCCAGATCGGAGCGGCGAGTCCGTACTCGGTGTCGTTGGCCAGCCGCACGACTTCGTCGACCGAGTCGAACGGCAGCACCGTCATCACCGGGCCGAAGATCTCCTCACGCGATCCGCAGATCGTTGGATCAGGCCTCGAAGATCGTCAGGGGACGAAGTAGCCGCCGGCCAGTTCGGGTGGGGCGGTCGCGTCCCGCGGGCGCGACGTTCGCGCCCTCGGCCTCCCCGATCGTCAGGTAGCCCTCCACCCGCTCGCGCTGCTCGGACGACACGAGCGGCCCCATCGTCGTGGCCGGGTCGAGGCCGGACCCCAACACGATGCCGGCGGAGTGGTCGACCATCGCCTGCATCACGTCGTCGTAGATGGCGGATTCGACGAACACCCGGCTCCCCGCCGAGCAGACCTCGCCCTGGTTCCCGAACACTCCGTTGCACGTCCCGGGACCGCAGTGGCGAGGGCGGCGTCGGCGAAGACGATGTTCGGGCTCTTGCCACCGAGCTCCAGCGTCACCGGCGAGCTGATCGGCGCACGTCCGCATGATCAGCTTGCCGATCTGCTTCGAGCCGGTGAAGGGGGCCTTGTCGACCCGAGGATCGGTGAGCAGCGGGCCGCCCTTCGGGCCCGAACCCCGTCACGACGTTCAACACCCCGGCCGGAAGCCCGGCCTCCTGCCCGATCCGGGCGAGTTCCAAAGCCGTCAACGGGGTCTGCTCCGCCGGCTTGAGCACCACGGTGCAGCCCGCTGCGAGCGCAGGTGCGACCTTCTGGACCGCCATCAGCAGCGGGTAGTTCCAGGGCACGATCAGCGCGCACACCCCGACCGGCTCCTTCACCACGAGGCTCATCGCGCCGGGCCCGACCGGCGGGATGTCCCCGGAGATCTTGGTCGCCCATCCCGCGTAGTACTCGAGCATGAAGGCGGCTTCGTCGATGTCGGCCCGGGCGTCGGCGATCGGCTTCCCGCAGTCCTGCACTTCGAGCACGGCCAGCTCCTCGGCGCGCTCCCGCATCAGTCCCGCCATCGTGAACATGATCCGGGCCCGCTCCCGCTCGGCGACTGCGGCGCCCCACGTGCCGTCGTCGAAGGCGCGCCTGGCCGCCGTGGTGGCTCGAACGACGTCGACGGCGGTCGCCGACGGCACCGTGGCGAGGATCGCTCCCGTGGCCGGATCGTACGAGTGGAACGTCGAGCCGTCGAGGGCGTCGACCCACTGGCCGTCGATGAACATCTGGCGGGTTTCCATACCGGCGAGGTTAGGCAGGCGCGCCAGCAGCGCGCCGCGAGGAGGGTGGCGCGCGACCGACCGTGACGTGCGGCCGACGTGACGACGGGCTGCTCGATCTGAGAACCTCGCGCTCATGTGGCTGAGTTGGAGATGGGCGCTGGGCATCACCGTGGTGCTCGGTCTCGTCGGGACCGGTCTCCGCAAGCGGCCTCCTGCGGTCGTCCGAGGTGCCCACCAGGCCCTGATCGACGAACTCACCCGAATGTTCCTGCTGTACACCTTGTGGCGGATCTGCGGGCGCCTGTCGGTGATGGGCCTCGAACGGGCCATGGCGCGCGGCGAAGCCGTCTGGCGCCTGGAGCGGTGGCTCCACCTGCCCAACGAAGCGACGCTCCAGGGGTGGGTGTTGGGCCATGGCCTCGTGGTGCAGGCGGCGAACGTCTACTACGCGGTCGTGCACGCCCCCGCCGCCGGGATCTTCCTCGCGTGGATGTTCTTCGCCCACCGCGATCGCTACCCAGCGGCGAGGAACGCCTTTGCGTTGACGACCTTCGCATGTCTGGTGATCCAGCTCGTCCCGGTCGCTCCGCCCCGGTTCTTTCCCGAGTTCGGGTTCGTGGACACTGCGGCGTCGTACGGCCAGTCCGTCTATTCCGCCACGCTCGGGCCCGAGTCGTTCAATCAGCTCTCGGCGATGCCCTCGGTCCACGTCGCCTGGGCGGTGATCGTGGGGTGGTTCTCGTGGCGGCTCGGAGTCAGCCGCTGGCGCTGGCTCGGCGTGGCCCACGCCGTCGCGACCGTGTGGGTCGTCACCGTGACGGCGAACCACTGGCTCGCTGATGGCCTCGTTGCGGCGGTGCTGTTCGGTGCCTCGTGGCAGGTCGCCCGATGGTGGGAGCAACGACCGCGGCGCGAGCCGGTCCTCGCCGCGAGTGTCGTCGGAACCGGCTCGGGTGAGACACACTGGGCGGCGACCCGCGGGGAGGGACGATGACCGAGCGCATCGAGTACGACGAGTTCTCCTACTTCCAGGACAATGCGAGCGAGTACGGCATTCCGTACGACGGGCCGCCGGTCGTGCGACGACGGGGGGTCGACTTGGGCGACGGCCGCTCGCTCAGTGCACTGGTGTGGGGCGACGAGCCTCCGCGACTCGTCTTCCTCCACGGCGGCGCGCAGAACGCACACACCTGGGACACCGTCGCGCTGGCGCTGGGGGTGCCGATGGTCGCGATCGATCTCCCGGGCCATGGCCATTCCGACGGACCGGCCCACGCCGCGACCGATCCGATGGGCCTGGCCGCCGACGTCGTGATCGCGATCCGGGAGCTGGCACCGGACGCCGACGCCGTGGTCGGCATGTCGCTCGGTGGTCTGACGACCATCGCGGTCTCGCACCTGGCTCCGGAACTGGTTCGCTCGATGGTCCTCGTCGACGTGACGCCGGGGGTGAACCGTGAGAAAGGGAAGGCGATCGCGGCCTTCGTCAACGGGCCCAAGACCTTCCCCAGCTTCGAGGAGCTGTTGGCGAGAACGATCGAGCACAACCCGACCCGCACCGAGTCGTCGCTGCGGCGAGGGATCCTCCACAACGCAGTGCAGCTCGACGATGGTTCGTGGATGTGGCGCTACCGGCGCTTCGACGACGGGCCCGGATCGAGTCCGGTACCGGGCGAACCGGCGACGACGGACGCGAGCGAAGCCACCGGCACGACGGACACGAGCGAAGCCGCCGGCGGCCCGGGTGCCCAGGAGCCGTTCGAGCGATTCGGACCGTTGTGGGACGCGCTCGCCGCCTTCGACGGGCCCAGCCTGCTGGTGCGCGGCATGCGTCCGCAATCGGTCGTGGCCGACGAGGACGAGGACCGGTTCCTCGAGCTCGCCGCCGACCCGACCGTGGCACGGATCGACGAGGCCGGACACAGCGTCCAGGGTGACACCCCGGTCGAACTGGCCGAGTTGATCCGGGAGTTCGTCGGGCTCTGACGCCGGGCCAGAGCCCGCCGCTCAGGTCACCTCACTCGAAGCGATAGTCCTTCGGGATGAGCACCACGCCGTTGTCGGAAACGGTGAACCGCTCCCGGTCCCGTTCGAGGTCCATGCCGATGACCTCGCCCGGCGGGACGTCGACGTTCTTGTCGATGACGGCGCGGCGAACTCGCGCCCCGGCTCCGATGTGGACGCCGGGGAACAGGATCGACTCGGTCACGTGGGCGTCGCTGTCGACGTACACCTCGTTGCTCAACACCGAGGCGTCGACCCACGCCCCCGAAACGATGCAACCCGCGCTCATCAAGCTGTTGCACACCTCGGCCTGACGGCCGGACCGTCCGTACGCCAGCTTCGCCGGCGGCAACGGGAGCTGGAGGCTGTAGACCGGCCACTGCCGGTTGTACAGGCTGAAGGCCGGCACCGCAGCGAGCAGGTCCATGTTCGCCTCGTAGTACGCATCGAGCGAGCCGACGTCTCGCCAGTATCCCCGCTCGTGGTCGGCCTGCCCGGGGATCTCGTTGAGCGAGAAGTCGTACATGTACGCCTCGCCCTTCGCGGTGAGCGCCGGGATCACGTGGCCGCCCACGTCCGACGGTCCCGACCCGTCCGCCGCCGGGGTCACCGCATCGATCAGCGCTTCGGTCGTGAACACGTAGTTGCCCATCGAGGCCAGGGCACGGGTGGGGTCGCCGGGCATGGCCGGCGGAACCGGGGGCTTCTCGACGAACTCGACGATCTTGTCGTTCTCGTCGGCGTGGATGACCCCGAACGCCGTGGCCTCGTCGATCGGCACGGGGATGGCGGCGACCGTGACCCCGGCCCCGGAGGCGATGTGGGCGTCGACCATCCTGGCGAGGATCCATGTGGTAGATGTGATCGGCGCCGAAGACGCACGTAGTCCGGCCGCTCGTCGTGGATGAGGTTCAGGTTCTGGTAGATCGCGTCGGCGGAGCCAGCGTGAACCAGTGGGGTCCCCGCCGCATCTGGGCGGGCACGGGCGTCACGTAGTTCCCCAGCAGCGTCGAGAAGCGCCACGTCTGGGAGATGTGCCGGTCGGGCTGTGGCTCTTGTACTGGGTGAGTACGACGATCTTGCGATAGTTGGCGTTGGCGAAGTTGGAGAGCACGAAATCGATGATCCGGTAGGACCCGCCGAACAGGTTTACCGGCAACTGATCCGCGGTGAGGGGCATCGGGCAGCACCCTTCGCCACCGGCCAGCACGATCACGAGCACCTTCGGTTCAGCCACGCACGACCATATCGCTGTCGGGCGCGGCCGGAGTGCAATCTCACGAGGTCGGCGAGAACCGCTTCGTACAACTCGACGTGGCGTCGGGCCGGCGCCGACCACGACCAGTCGATCGACATCCCACGCCGGCGCATGGCCGCGCCGAGCCGGCTGGCGGTAGGCGCGCAGCGGTGGAGGGCGTCGAGCACACCGGTCACATCGAGTGGTGCGACGATCCCGGTTCCCTTCGTCGGTTCGCCATCCACGTCGACCACCGTGCTCGTGCAGCCCGCCGACATCGGTGACGACCGGCAGGAGTGCCGTATCGCATCGCCTGCATCTGGGCCAGCCGCACGGCACCAGGTCGGGACCATCAGGAACAGGCTCGCCGCCGGCGAGAGTTGATGGGCGAGCGCCTCGTCGTAGCCGTCGTGGAGCACGACTCGATCCGGATGCCGCATAGCCGCGTCGCGAAGGGCGTCGGCGAGCCAGAGATCGCCGCTGCCGAGCACCACCAGTTGGAGCGGCAGCCGGCGAAGATGGGGCATGGAAGGTAGGAGGAGATCGACCCCCTTCTGATCCACGAGGCGGGTCACGACCACGGCGAGCACCGAGCCGTCCTCGGCCAGTCGAATCGCTGCCTCAGCGCCGCGGTGTGTGCGCCTTGGCGCTCGTGTCGGCGGTCGTACCCACGTCGAGCAGGCGTCGTGAGCCGGGTCCCATTCCTCGGCGTCGATGCCGTTGAGGATGCCGACGAAGTCATCGCCTCGCCGCAGCCAGCAACTCGTGGACGCCGAAGCCGCCGTCGACCGTCACGGACTCGGCTGCGTAGTTGGGGCTGACGGCGATCGCGCGATCGGCGAGGCGGATGCCGCCCGCCAACGGGTTGCATGCCCCACCGAACTCGAAGCGGCTCGCTCCCCGAACACGAGCGTCAACCCGGGATCGCTGTGGCCTTGATAGCCGAGGAGGTGTGGATCGTGAGCACGGTGCCGACCGGTCGGGTCAGGTGACCGAGCGCCCCTGCGGTTATGCCAATCGTTCACGTGCAAGATGTCGGGCGCCTCGTGATCGCAGGCGCCCGCCACCACCGCGGAGAGCACGAAGAAGCGTTTGTCGTTGTCCGGATGGCCCGTGCCGTCGGGCCAGATAGGATCGCTGGCGCATGCCGGGCACGTCGACGAGCGTCACCGGGCCGAGTTGGTCGTGGGCCCCTCGTCGAACCGTGACGTCACCGATCCACGGCGGCACTGCGCGAGCGACGGTCGTTCGTCGGCGAGCGGAGGGCTCCCGAGTAGTCCGGCAGGACGACATCCACCTCGACCCCATCGGCTTGCCAGCGCCTTGACCAAGCCGGCCGCCGCCGCGCGGAGATCCCCGGCAGGCGATGGGGGCGAATTCGGCAGGCGAACAGGACGCATGGGCAGGCGGATTCTGCCAGCACCGTCCCGGTCGCCGTGACCTTCCCGGTCAGCACGCCTCCGGGAGCGAACGGCGTCCGGGTCCAGGGCGCGGCGATGTCGAGGTCCTCGGCCGACGACAGGTCGACCAGGCCGTGGCGGGCCGCGACGAGCACGGCTTCAGGGCGGCTGTGCCACGGACCGAGGTGGGCCATCGCCCGTCGGACGTGGTTCTTGACCGTGTGGGTCGACAGGTGCAGGCTCCTCGCGATCGACGCGCAACTGTGGCCCCGTCGGCGATGAGCTGAACGCCTCTACGTTCACGCTCGGAGATCGGCGGCGTGCTCGTCGTTCCTTGTTCCTGCCGCCGGACCAGCGACATCAGTACGTCGGCGCTGAAGTAGGTCTCGTCGCCGCTGACGGTCTGCACGGCGGCGTCGAGTTCTCGTCGAGCGAGGCATCCAGCCCGAGGTACCCGGCCGCACCGTGGTCGATGGAGCGTTGGAGGGACTCCAGGGATGGATTGACCGTGATGGCCAGGACGGGGAGGCCCGCGTTCGCGGCTCGCAGCCGACCGAACAACGATGGGGCGTCGAGGAGGTCGAGGGCGTCGCACACCACCGCGGCGTCCAGCTGCTCGCTGGCGGCGACCTCCAGGAGGGCATCGGCCGAGGTCGTGGTGGCGACGACCGCGAACCCACGTTCACGGAGCGCGGCGCCAACCGCCTCGGCCACCAATCGGTGAGCGGCACTCACCACGACTCGCTTGGGGCTCTCGTCCATGCTCTGGTCTCCTCGACGTGGAGCTGATCTCGCAGGTTGTGTCTCATCGTGCGGCACGCGTCACGCGATCCGAGAGAGGCATGGGTCCCGTCCGGGGGTGACAACCGGTCCGCCGATCGATCAGGGCGATTTCACCCCGGGCGCTCATTCGAGCATTCTGAGTGAGTAACCACTTTGGGTGAATCGAGATGCAAGGAGTGATGGATCGGCGTACGTTGCGTTCTGCGGCCGGAATGGTCCGCACCCCCACCCACAACACGCCACCCCACCAAGGAGACGCAGTGAGGAAGACCCCTCTCCTGCGTGCCGTCGGCTCTTTGTTGGCCCTGCTCACCCCGACCCGGGTGATCGGTGCCCCGAAGAAGTGGTGACGGACCGAGTCAACCCAGCGAGGCTCAGTATGAAGACGATCCGAATCAAGACGATGGCCGCAACGAGCGTGTGTGTCCTGGCGGGGCTGGTCGCCTCGTTGGGCGCACCCTGGAAGTGGTGAGGCCTTCCTGACCGAATTCTTCGGTGTCGGGTTCTCCGGTGTGGTGCCTGGAGGACCCGACACCGTCGCGACCACTGTCCTTCATCCTCGGCGGGAACGATGCACGACAACCCCACGGACACCGCGGCCACGCGGCGGTTCGAATTCTCCAAGCTCGACGCGTATCTCCTGACGATCGACCTCGCTGCCGCGGCGGTGATCGTCGGTCTGTTCGCGTCCGATCGCCGAATCCTGCCTGCCGGCCACGTCGTCAGCTTCGTGGCGTTCGCCCTCCTGCTGCTCCTCGGCGAGCTTCGCCCGCTCAAGTGGCTGCGTCTCGGTGATGGTGGCGAGGTCACCATGACCTGGGCCTTCTCGATGGCCCTGCTCTTCGTCGGACCGCTCTCGGGTGCCGTGGTCACCGTCGGCATCGCGAGCCTGATCGGCGATCTCGTCCAGCGAAAGGCGCTGCGGCGAACGATCTTCAACGCCGGGCAACTCGTGATCGCGCTGGCCTGCGCCGGAGCGGTCCTGGAGCTGACCGGCCTCCGGCTCGTCCTCATCGACGGGCGTTCCGTGTCGCTGTACTGGATCGTCGCGGTGTCGATCGCGGCCATCGGCGCCTTCCTGGTCAACGGCACGCTGACGTGCATCGCCATCGCCCTCAGCGAAGGAACCGGAGTTCGGGCGATGCTCCGTCGGGGCGTCATGCCGAACATCAGCACCGACGGCGCCCTGCTGGCCCTCGCACCCTGCTTCGTGGTCGTCGCCGAGCGCAGCATCGTGCTCCTACCGCTCGTGCTGGTCACCGCGTCGTTCGTGTACCGCAGCTCCCAGGACGCCCTCCTCAGCGAACACGCCGCGACTGGCGACCCGCTCACGGAGTTGTTGAACCGGCGGGCATTCGACGACCAGCTCGGCAGGCGGCGCTTCGCGGACGACGCCCTGCGTCCGCACGTCGGCGTGGCGCTGATCGATCTCAACGGCTTCAAGGCGATCAACGATCGCCT
Organism: Ilumatobacteraceae bacterium; assembly: GCA_041394645.1. Taxonomy (GTDB): domain Bacteria; phylum Actinomycetota; class Acidimicrobiia; order Acidimicrobiales; family Ilumatobacteraceae; genus JAWKHV01. Next base: position 17,833 of record JAWKHV010000034.1, read on the forward strand.
CGGCCACCACGTCGGGGACCACGTCCTGCGGGAAGTGGCTCGTCGTCTCAACGAGCTTCGCTCGGCGGGGTCGTCGCGGCAGCTCGGTGGCGACGAGTTCGCCCGATGCTCTTCACCGAGCTCACCGGCCCCGAGGACGCCGAACGCCGGGCCCGGGAGCTGCACGGAGGTCATCTCGCGCGACTCGACCGTGAACGGCTATCCCCTCGCGATCGGGGGAAGCGTCGGGATCGCCACCGTCACGTCCTCGCGGGCGGTCGCCAACGACCTACTACGCGACGCGGACTCGGCGATGTATCGAGCGAAGCGACAAGCTCGGCGTCGGCATCCACGATCCGTCCCGCGACGGCCAGGAACGGGTCGGACCCGGTTGCTCGGCGACCTGGCTCGGGCGATCACCGAGGATCAGTTCGTGATGCACTGCGCCAGCCTCGGCTCGCCCTCGCCTCCGGCGAGAGTGGTGGCATTCGAGGCGTTGATCCGGTGGCACCCGACGCTCGGTCTGGTCATGCCCGGAAGTTCATGCCGGCGGCGGAGCAGACCGAACTGATGGAGGAGATCCGCGGATCGTGCTCCGCAAGTCCTCACGATGGTCGAGCACCTGCAGCGCCTCGGCCACCCGTTGCCGGGTCGGTGTCCAGCACTGACCGCAGAACGTCAGGTCGCTGCGATTCCCGGCCCTCGTGCTCGCGGGTTGGAAGCCGCAGGTCTCAGACCGGAGGTGTCGAACTTCGAGCTCACCAGGCGCCACGAAGTCCTCGGTGACCCCGCCCAGGCCCGCTTCGTGCTCGAGCAGTTGAGCGACGCCGGGATCCGGCTCGCCCTCGACGATTTCGGAACGGGGTACTCCTCGCTCACGAACCTGCGCGAGCTGCCGATCGACGTGATCAAGATCGATCGATCCTTCGTGAAGGATCTGGCGTGCGACGAGAACGACCAGCGGATCGTCCGGTCGATGATCGACCTGGCCCACGGACTCCGCATCGAGGTCACCTCGGAAGGGGTCGAGGACGCCGCCGCCTTCGAGTTGCTGAGCCAGTACGGCAGCGACTCGGCCCAGGGCTACCTGATGGCTCGCCCGATGCCCGCCGACGCCTTGGTCGAGTTCATCGCTGCGAGTACCCGCTGCGACCGTCTCCGGGAGGCTTCGTGATCATCCTCGTGTCGTTCCTCGTCGTGCTGGTGAGCGTCCCGCTCTGCGGCGGGCGGCTCTCGAGGCTGGCCTCGCTGGAGATCCGCGCCGGGCACCTCGTCCTGGTGTCGACCATCCTCCAGACCATCATCATCTCCGTCTTCCACACCCAGATCCCGCATGCGCTCGCCCAAGCGGTGCACCTGTACTCGTACGTGCTCGCCCTGGCATTCGTCTGGGCCAACCGCAAGATCCGCGGCCTCACGCTGCTCGCGATCGGCGCGGCGGCGAACGCCGCGGCGATCGGCGCCAATGGCGGGGTCATGCCGGCGTCCCGCTGGGCCCAACGCACCGCCGGTCTCGTCGTCGAGGGCGGCTTCGCCAACTCCGACGTGGTGACTCACGCCCGGCTCTTGATCTTCGGCGACATCTTCGCGGTGCCGGCGGGACTGCCGTTCGCCAATGTCTTCAGCGTCGGCGACGTCTTGCTGGTGATCGGCGCCGGGGTGATCATGCACGTGGCGACGGGATCGCGGCTCTCGCCGTCGACCCGGCGACACGACGACGATGTCCCGGGGGAACGAGAGTCGTCCGCCCTGGCGACGGTCTGACTCCGGGCCTCAGACCCGGAGCGCGACGGCGAGTCGCTCGAACGCACCCGGAGTGCGCGATCCCCACCAGAACAGGTCTCGCCCGTCGACCAACACGGGCGGACCCATCTCGGCCAGCAGCGGAAGGTGACGTTCGGCGAACGGGTACGGCTCGGACGGGCCGACGACGAGCGATGG
>JAWKHV010000035.1:0-19495 GCA_041394645.1 Ilumatobacteraceae bacterium
TCGGACGCATCGAAACGACCAGGAGCAGCGCATTGGTCGAGCGCCAGCGCCTCGTGACCGAAGTCGAGGTAGCTCACGCCCACGCTCGTGGCGCCTTCCCTCAGGCCGGGCGGCTGGCGGCCGTCGCTTCTCGACTTCAGGGCGTCGAGGCTCTCCTGGTGGATGCACCAGAACAAGGCCCTAATCGACTGGCCGAATCGGACGCGGTTGTCGAAGCCGAGCGACCGGCGCCAGCCCCATTCCTGCCCTGACGAGCACATCGATCCGCTACGTCTGGCTCAACGCGGACCGCCCAGCGCCCTGATCTCGGCTGTCGGGCTCGCCAGAGGAGTCCAGGCCACATGGAACACCGCGGGATAGATCCGAGCGAGAGAACCATTGCGTCGCCCGATCTCGATCGCCGGAACGGCCGAGCGGCATTGGGGTTGCCCAAACGGAGAGCCGCCTCGAGCCGCCTTCATCACTCAGTCAGGGCAATCGGGATCGGCGTGGGCGGGCTGACGGCGAGCTCGATCGGCGTGTAGAGGTCGACTTCCTCGTCGGGGGTCTCGATTGAGAGAACGAGGCTGTAGCGCACCATCCGGTCGATGCGGTCCTTTCGTTTGTTGTACTTCCACCATCCCCCGATCGGCCGAACCGCGATCTGGTCGCAGTCGGCCAGCTCGGCGGCCGCGCCGTGCCACAGATCGGCGATCAGCGAACCTTTGTCGCGCTGGTTCGAGCCGAGGTACCACTTGTCGGAATCGCCGATCGTCGGCAGCCGCTCGCCGTTCTCGTCGTACTCGGCCTGTCGGTTGATCCGACGAATGAAGTCGGCCTCCGGCTCCAACGGCCGCTTGAGTTCGAAACGAAACCCATGCGAGGCGTAGCTGTACCTCGATCGCCAGCCCCTGCTCGACACGGATGGTTCGATGAAGTACGAGAGCGTGATTCGAAGCCGGACGTCCGCCGCTCCGAGTGAGCGAAGTGCGTCGCTGGGCCACGGGAGGCGGTGTAGTCGGAACTCACGTACCTTGTGGTCCTTGCCTTCGAATGGACGGAACTCGTCCTCGATCACCAGGGTCGCTGCGTTCGACGCCGATGCCAACGCCCGTTCCGCGCGTGGTACGCCCCATCCGTAGGTACGCAGCAGTGCTAGACGATTGGTCTTGTTCTCCGCCTCGAACCGCTGGAGCATCGGAGGTGTCCACTCCGCGGCATGGACGACCAGTGCCCGGATTGTCTCGGGCCAGACCTCCGGATACCGAAGCGCGATTCTCGCGGCCAGGTTGGAGGCGAGAGCAGTCGCCGCGCTCGTTGCGCACGCCGCGTCGAGCGAGGTCACACCCTTGTTCGATGCCGACGTGAGCGTGACCGACGAGTGGGTTGAGTCGAACATGCCCTCCGACGCCGACATCAGGATGTTGCCGCCCTCGAACACAACCTCGGGCTTGTTGGCCCATGCTCGCTGCGACATCACCCCGGTCCGGCTGTGAGGTGACAGTTCCCCTCGAGGCGCCACCGCCGTCCATCCCTCGAACGCAGGATCGCGTGGTGGCTCGCAGAGTTCTGTGTAGGCGCCGACGGTGAGCACGTTCCATGCTTGAGCGGGCTCCTCGATGTTCGACGTTCGTGCGACGTCGAGGTACTCGCGTTGGGAGTGTCTCGCACGTTCCCGGCGGAGACGACGAAGAGTCGGGCGGCTTCGGCATCCGGTTCGCCGAGGAGGCTCAACTCGTTAGGTTCGGGCTGGTCGATCGCGGAGCCGTTGGCGAGTGCGTCGATCGCCGTCGACCAGGTCGTGGGCCGACCCAACAGTGGTTCACCTTGCGCGGTCACGGCCAGGTTGAAGATCCGTCGCCGAAGGCCGCGGGCGAGTTCCGGCAGGGACACCGCAGCTGCTGTCAAACGGGCGTAGAACCGCTCGTCGTTGACTCCGCGGTCAGGCAGGATCTTGACCGATTCAAGGGAGTGCCCGATCTCTACGGGCGCCGCCGCGTCGAACCGGCTCCGTAGATCCCCATAGACCGCGAGGCCGCCCACGAGGGTGCCGTGCCCCGCAGCATCCCCGGTTCCACCCGCAACGACGGTGTGGACATCGCCCAGGTCGATGAACGGCTCGAGGAGGCTGGTGGGCCGACAGGATCCCGGTGTCCAAGATGCAGACCGCAACCGACGAGTCCGCGCTCGGAGTCACGAGCCGGCTCCGCAACTCGGCCACATAGTCGTCTTGTTCCCCGGTATCGAGGTCGAGCACCGAGTCGACCCGGCTCGGCCGCCGAATCTCGGTGAGATCGACGCGAGTCAGGACCAGACGCTCGATCGACGACCACGACGCTCGGCACCAAACGATGGTTCGGTCGCCGAACTCGAGCGTCTCAGCTGCAATCTGCAAATCGAGGACGCCCGCTACACGCCGAAGGAACGCGACCGAGTCGTTCCCACCGCGTAGAACGAGTTCGAGCCAGGTCACTGCTGATGGCGGATCCCCGGGCGAGGTCCACAGATCTCGTGCCACGCTGCGGCGGATCGCGGCCATGTTCGCGATCAGGGCTTCGTGCTTCGGTCGCCCTTCCGGGTGCTTCTTCGACGGCCGGCTGTTCTCGGCGACGTACTCGTCGAAGAGCTTGAGGAAGCGGTCAAACTGCCCGTCGGCGATCCAGACTGCGGCACGCTCGGCCTGCTGCTCATTGGTCGTGACGGCGAGCAGCATCCACCACGGCCGACGATTGGCCGGCCTCCGATGACAGGACCATTGCTCCAATGAGTCGAGCCGCAGTGGATGGTCAGACGGCGCGGCCTCAATGGTGATCACGACTCCGACGGCCATCAGCTCCTCGTTGGCGAGCATCGCCCGAGCGTCCCTGAAGGCTTCGGTGGCGGTTTCGAATTCCGCCTTCAGTCCCTGGCCGTGACCGATCCTGTCTTCGATCGGGCGGGTCTTAGGGTCCCCACCGCCGGTTCGCGTCGATGGGAGGCCCTCGGTGACGCTGGCGATGAAGAGATGGTCGAGGTTGGAGCGGCTAGCCACGGTCCTGTCGCCTGCGTTCCTGCAGGGCATTGACGAGATCAACCGTGGTTACCTTGCCGCCGCCGTCCAACACCGCCGCCTTCGCCGCTGTCTCCGCCACGCCGACGATTTCCGCCGGGCTCAGCCCCGCAGTGGCCTCGCCCAGTTTGCTCCACGAGATCGAACCGCTCAGGCCGCGGAGGCGACGGCGAAGGATCTCGTTCGCGCCACCTTGTCCGGCATCGGGAAGCCGATCGAGAGGTCGAATCGTCGGAAGAGCGCATGGTCAAGCAGGCCGGGGTGGTTCGTCGCGGCGATAACGATGCTCTGCGGAGGGGCGTTCTCGAGGAAGACGAGGAAACTGTTCAGAATTCGGCGCGCTTCGCCGACATCGTTGCCGGAACGGTCAGCCCCGAGCGCGTCGAACTCGTCGAACAAGATCACGGCCCGTTGAGTGTCGGCTGCGTCGAAGACCAACCGGAGCTTGGCAGCGGTCTCGCCCATAAACCTGGACAGCACGCTGTCAAGGCGCACCGCAAGCAGTGGCAGGTCGAGTTCTCCTGGCAAGTGCTGCGGCGCTCATCGTCTTGCCCGTTCCGGGAGGGCCGGTGAGCAACAGCCGATGGATCGGGGTTAGGCCGTGCGCCTCGAGGCGCTCCCGCTGGCGCTGCTCGGTCACGACTCGCGCCAACTGATCGGAGACCTCCTCTGGTAGCACGAGGTCGGTGAGCCGGGCCGCCGGATAGGACGCAGTGACGAGATCGGCGATCTCGCCCCGCGGTTGCGCAATCGGAGTGATACCGCGCTTGGGCGGGACGACATCGCGCCGGGCGCCGTCGAGCAGCTTCTTGAGGTCCGCGGCCAACTGGGCGTGCCCCTGCCTGGCCGCTTTGGCCGCCACCTGAAGGGTGATTGCCTCGAAGCGGGAGTCGTCGCGAGCGAGGTGGCTCTGGACCAGCGCTTTCAGATGCTCTGCGTTGGCTGCCATCGCTGGTCCCTCCTCTCGAAGCCTCACCTTACCGAACACCGGCCAGCCGCCACGTGAAGATCAGCGGAGCGGGACCAGCGCCGCACGCCGTGGGCACCTCCTCGGTCATGGAGCTACGCATTGACGTCAGTGAGGGTTCGGACGCGGTGGACGGTTCGCCAGATGGCGGTCCAGGTGCCGGATTGGCTGCGGTACTCGCAGTGTGGGGTGACGCCCAGGACTCTGGCGTCGAGGAGGGCGGTCCAGTTGTCCGCTTCGATGGCACCGTCCTCGATCGCTTCGTGGACGGCGCGGCCGAGGCGTTCGACCTCGAGGCGGCGCAGGACCTTGTCGCCGGTCGGGTCGAAGTCTTGGCGCGGGGAGTAGCTGAGTCCGTCGAGCAGTTCGGGCGCGTGGGAGATCTCTCGTTCGGTGAGGTGGGGTCGGTCGACGCGGTGGGGGTTGACGCTGCGCCGGGCCCGGAACCGGACTCGGCTGATGAAGAGGTGGATGCTGCGGTTCCTGGGGAGGGGTTGCCGGGCTCGGTGATGACGATCCAGGCAAAGCCGAGGGTCTCGTCGAGCGCTCGGGTCCGGCAGGTTCGGCCGGTGGTCGCCCGGACGCTCGTGAGGAGTCGGGGCAGGACGGCGTACAGGGCGACGGTTCCGGCGTGCTGGTCGCCGGCGCGGGTGGCGTCGAGGAGCCGGGCGAAGAGTTCGTTGTCGTCTTCGTCGATGCGTTCGATGATCTCGCTGACGCGCAGGTTGTCGAAGGTCCAGCCCTGTCGGTCGAGGCGGTCGGCGGCGATGGCGAGGTGCCGGCGGCCGGTGCTGTCGTAGGGGTTGGTGGTCATGGTGGGGCCTCCTGTTCGGTGGTTCGGGAGGCACGTTGCGCGAGGCCTGTCCCGCGCAACGTCCCGCGGGACACCGAAGATCTCGAGCGCCGGCTCATCGCTCTGCTCGGCGACGGATCGGCGGGCGGATACCCGTTGAGCTGGGGCGATAGGTCTGGGTTCGTGTCCGCGGGACACCACCGACGTTGTCCCGCTCGTCGCGGGACTCCAAGAACTTTGTTGGCGGTGACCGATGAGCGCCGACACCCCGGCCTCGAAGCCGGGTTCTATGGGCACCAACGACAGGCTGATTCTCGGGGTGCTCGCAGCGGTGTTCGGGATCGCCGGGGTGGTGTGGGCCGGCGCTGCGCTCGCCGCCTTCGTGTCCGACGGCGGTCGGTTGCGAGCGGGACTGCCAGAATCCGTCCAAGCCCTGATCCGTCTACCCGCTGAGCGATCCGACCCGCGGCGAGCGTGGCCCGAAGCGGCCCAGGGCTCGCTGCCCGGCCCTCTCCTCTACTGGGCGTGCACTCTAGCCGTCGCAGCCGTCGCTGGTGTGGGGCTGCGGGTCGGGTGGGGGTGGTGGCGCCGGTCGTCGGACCGGGGCCGAGTCCGTCTGGGTGTCGATGTCCGGGCACGGTTCGCGTCGCTCCGGGATCTGGCGCCGCTCGTCGTGGACTCCCCATTCCGTCGGGACGATTCGTACTTGGCCGGGTGTCCGGTCGCCTCGTGGCGACCGAGGATGCCCGCGGCGCACCAGTGGCTTCTCGGCGGTGGCGACGTCGCGTGCGGCAGGGTGACCGAGGGTCGGTCGCGGTGATCGGCCCGTCACGGTCCGGCAAGACGGTGAACGTGATCAGCGGGCTTCGCGATTGGGACGGCCCGGCCGTCGTGGTGTCGGTGAAGCGGGACCTCCTCGACGCCACCCTCGAGCAGCGCTCACGCCTCGGGTCGGTGGCGGTGTTCGACCCCGCCGGGATCACCGGCATCAAACCGGAGCACCTGACCCGCTGGTCACCGCTACCGCCGCCGATACGCCGAGCGGCGCCAGAAGGGCCGCCGCCGCGCTCGCAGCGTCGATCCCCCGCTCCGGGGTCGATGGCGGCGCGGACTACTGGGTGTCCCAGGCCGAGATTCTCCTCACCGGACTGCTCGCCACCGCCTCGCTCAACCCGGCCCGCACCATGGAAGACGTCGCCACGTGGGTGTTCGCCAAGGACATGCCGGTCCAAGGCGGTCGAGCCTCACAGGTGATCAAGGACATCACCGCAGCTGCCGACGGTGACGATGACGCGGCGCACGATCGGGCCCGATGGGCGATCAAGCAACTCGACGCCGTGTGGAAACTCGACGAACGCGTCCGCTCCAGCGTCTACGCGACATTGCAGACCGTCGTGAAGCCATGGCTCGACCCGACCGTCGCATCATCCGCTGAGCGGGTCATCGACGAAGACGGTGAGATCGTCACCCCGTTCATCGATCTGGACTGGCTGAACGCGGGGCCGAACACCTTGTACCTCGTCGCGCCGCTGGCCGATCAGGTCCGGTTCTCCCCGGTGCTCGGCGGCCTGATCGGTGATCTCAAGGATCAGGCCTACCAACTCGACGTCAGCGGTGGTCACCTGGCGCGGCCGTTGTTGATGGTGATCGACGAAGCCGGGAACATGCCCCTGTCGTGGCTGCCGGAGGTCGCGTCCACGTGTGCGGGGATCGGGATCCTGCTGGTCACGATCTGGCAGTCCAAGGCCCAGCTCGATGCCGCCTACGGGAAGCTCGCCGATTCGGTCCTCACCAACCACCTCACCAAGATCGTGTTCGCCGGCTGCTCCGACGCCTCCACCCTCGACTACGTCAGCCGGCTCCTCGGTGACGAAGAGGTACAGCGCCGTTCGGTCACGTTCGACACGAGCGGCGGCAGCGGACGGCGCTCGGTCTCCGAGGGCCCGCAGCGCGAGGCGTTGGCCCCGTTCCATCTGCTCCGCCAAGCCGAACCCGGCCACGCCATTCTGATTCACGGCACCCTGCCGCCGGCCCACCTCCAGGCCCGCCGCTACTGGCAAGAACAACCTGCGCCACCCCGGTGGTGGCGGCGCGGGACAGCCGATTCGAGTCCCGCGGGACAGTCGGCGTGTCCCGCGGGACACGTCCCGACGAGCGCGGGACAGCCGGAGACACCCAGCTCAACGGCGTTGTTTGCTTCTGAGGGAGGGTCGCGGGACGGTGCGCGGGACAGGGGTTGGTCACGGTGGCTGCGACGGACCAGCCGACAGGGGGCGACCCGATGACCATACGTAACGATCACGAAGTGCTCGCCGGTCTCTACGGCCAACTCATGGCGGTCTCGCGAGCCGTTGCGACCGAACAGGACTTCCACCGCCTCGTCGCCACCGCCTCCACGTTCCAGCGGTACTCGCCGATCAACCGGCTCTACCTCGCCGTCCAAGGCGCCCAGGGAGCCGTCGCCAACCAACGAATGTGGGAATCGATGCCCGCCACCGACGGATACCGCTGCCGCGTTCGGCCCGGGGAGTTGGCTCTGCGTGTCCTGGCCCCGATCTACCCCACGCGGCGCACGGTCGACCCCGACACCGGCCAGGCCCGGATCGACCCGATCGGTGACCCGCACTATCGGATGGTCCCGGTGTTCCATGAAGCCCAACTCGTGGCGCGACCGGCCTGGCCCATCGACCCGCCGCTCGAGCTCAGCCGCGATGACCTCGAAGTCGCCTGGGCCGCCGTCGCGTCAGAGTTGGAGGCCGACGGGTTCACCGTGCGACGAGCCCCCAGCCTCGAGACCCACGCAACCCCGAGCCGGTCGAACTGGGCCGAGCGGACCGTGGCCGTGCGCGATGACCTCGAGCCCGCCGCCGCGCTCCGAGCCCTTCTACGCGAGGCAGCCGCGATGCGCCTCCGAACGACGAGCACCAACCCCACCGAACCCGTCTCGGACGCGGTCATCGATGTCGAAGCTGACACCGTCGCCCTGCTCGTCTCGCGCCGGCTGAACATCGACCCAACCCCGGCTGCACGACCGGCAGCAGCGCCGTGGGGAGGTCGAGAGGGACCGGTGAGCGATTCCGCCGAACGAGTTCTCGTCGTCGCCGATCAGATCACCGCGAGCCTCGAGGTCGCTCTCGCGTGCGACCTCACCGCGGACGCCTTCCAGAAGCTCCGTCGAGCCGACCCGGCACCCGTTGCCGTCCTCCGCCCGACGTCGCCGGACCCGTACCCTTCACAGCAGCCGATCGTCACCGTCCACGGCGCGGCATTCGTCGCCGAACTCGGCGTCGCCGCCACGGTCGATGACGTCATCTCACGACACCTCGCCGAAGGTGGGGTCCGCTGGGACGACCTCGCTCGCCAGCTCCCCGGTGCCGACACCGCTCGGTTCATCTCGCTCGGCGACACCCCGGCGAACCGGGCCATCGCCCTGTCAGAAGCGGGAGCGTCCGCCGGATCAACCGCCGACGTCCTCGTCGCTGACGGGAGCCCGATGACCGTCGTCGCCGAGGTACTCACCGCAACCATCGTCGACACCAACGGCGACAGCGCGCCCCTCTTCAACGAAACCGAACTCGGTCCCATCCTCAAGACCCTCGGTATCGACCCGAGGCTCGCCCCTGCACCCGTCTCGGTGAGCCGACCGCCGGCCGCAGCTCAGCCGCAGGCGGAGACGTTGAGGTCGGCCGACCCGATCGGCGATGACCTCATCGCCATGTGGTCCACCATCCAGCCGGGTGTCGTCACCGACGACCCGAGCGACGACCTCATCACCCACTGGTCGATGGTCCAACCCGCCGAGCTACACACGCCCACCGTCGCCGTACCCCAACCGGCCCCCTAACCGAGAGGCCCACAGCGCCAATGACCGCCAACGACCGACCCGACGATGAGATCGACCTTGACCTCGAAACCTGGGACCACTTCACCGCCGCCGTCCGCGACCTCGCCCGAGGCCCCCGAGCCGGTCTCGCCCTCGCCGAAGCCCACCGAGAAGCTCTCCAACAATGGATCGGCGAAATGGCCGCCAGCGCGACCGAAGGCCACCCATTCCAACCTGGCCAGGGTTAGCCTGATGTAATCGGCGGTGGACCCGACGAATCCGGCCGGGAGTGCACGTCTTCGGACGGCGACGAGCTGCGTCTCCCATGGCTCCCGACAGCTGAGTGTCGAATAGATCGGAAGGACCACGATGAGCTGAGTGGTGGGCCTTCGCAGGTCCACCAACCGGTGGGCCGTCGGCGTGATCCTCTCTCCAGCCCACCCCTCCCGGGGATGGACCCCTCAGATCACGCCGGTTACACGCAGAATCGCACGGTCCCGAGTGCCGGGACCGGTCAGCCGGCATCTGAACCTCGAGTTCGTCCGTAATCGCTTCACCGACCGGCTCAACATCCGACGCGGCCGACGTGCGCTGCGCGGCTTCACGTCGGCCGCGTCTAGGCAGCTGTCGACTGGGCGTTCGGACGACCTCGAGGTCAGGACGGCCGCTGTTCGGCCATCCGCTGCTCCCGCCGTCGCTCACGTGAGCCCGGCTGCGTTGTTAGCTGACGCACGGTTCATCGCCGTCTCCATCTCGTTCCGGAGCATCCAGGCATCGGTGGTGAGCCGCACTTCCGCACGGGATGCGGACGACACGGGCGATGCTCGGAGGCGGAGGAGGCGGAGGAGTCGGCGGCGCTCACGGAGCTGGCGGAGATTTGGCGTTGGCGCGGCGGTTGGCCCGCCTCGCTGCCCTCCGTTCGTCCTTCGCCAAGCGCTCCGCTGCTACGTGAGCAGAAGCCTCTTGCCAGATCTCGCGTAGCGGCCTCTCCGCGAAAACAAGTACCCCGATGACGAAGGCGACGACGCTTCCGAGCAACCACGACAGGGCGGCTACCCACGTGAGCGACCAGCTCACGAAAAGGCCGACCAGCCACAGAAGGAACCCTCCGGACAGGACCGCCACCAGGACGGGAAGCACCTTCGAGCGAATCTGGGGCGGAGACTCCACCAGCCTCTCGTTCGGCGTGATCGGTCTTGACCTCGTCCCGACTAAAACTAGCGCCAGCCACGCACCGGCGACGAGCGTGACACCAAACGCGGCGAAAGTCGCTGCCGTCCTGACCTGCCATCCCCGAACGGACCCAGAGGTCAGCGCGAGTAGCACCGCGAACATCGCTGCCGCAGTACCTGGCAATACGAGATCCATCAGCCGATCGCTATTCAATGAGCTGTGCTCATCAGCTCGCCGTTGCGCACGCTCCTCTTCCTCGACTACTTGCCAGTCCTCCATCGCCATCGGACGGTAGCCAACTTCGTGCTGTGACCCGAGCACTCGGCACGGTCAATACATGGACGACCACCGAGTCATCGCAGACCCCGCGCGGACGAACACCGGCACGAGGACGGCCTGTCAGCCACCGAGGCCTCGTCGTCTATCCCGCCTGGCACCGTCGAGTGAAGTCGGGCGTGGCGGCCGCGACCACCGCCAATCGGCGACCACGTGTTTGCTCAAAGGTCGGCGGCGGCAAGACCGTGCCGACCTCGATGCCACGAACGCCTACTCATCGGGTCCCTATCAGAGTACGTTGACCTTGTACTCGATCCAGCCCGACTGCCGTGGCAACTGCACGAGCTCCCGGATCCTCTACGTCAGTTTGGCCGGCCCACACTTCGCCCGGCGCTGCTCAGCGGCGCGGTCGTGCTCGCCGATTCCGTTCAGTCGCTGCGTTGGCAGGTGCGATTGGTGCTCGCCGACCGAAGCGAGCGCCAACGCTATGCGAGGCCGGGGACGCGTGGCTCACCGAGGGATGGAATGTGTTCGACCTTGGCGCAACGGTTCCGCTTGGACTTGATCACCGCTGTCGGTGCGGATGGCCGCTTCCCCGATCTGCTCGGCGATAGTGGCGATCGGGACGGTCGAGAGGCGGCCGCCGCGGTGAAGCGAGTCCACGAGCTCGATGACCCATCTCGGCTGCTCCTTCAGGGCGGCGTGAGTCACGTTGGCAGCCCGCACGAGCCGCGCCTGCCGATACTGGTCCGACGTCCCGACATATCCGCCCAATAGTTCCTCGTCCGCACGCAGTCGCTCGACTCTCGCCACGCTGGACCCGCAGTCGGCGGAGTTCGCGCTCGACCGTTGTCCGGACCTCGGGGTCGCTGGCCGCCGGTTGGGCTCGAGTCAGCGCGTCAATTCGTCCATGCGTGCGGAGAGGTCGTCGAGGCGGCGTTGCAGGCGAGCAACCGGATTCGCACGTCCATCTCCAGTCGATCGAGGTCGGCGAGGGAGCGGGGCTCGCGTTCGGCGATGACTTCGGGGATCTGTCGGAGCTGGTCGAGGACGGCTTGGACTTCGGGTGGGATCGCTCGTGGCCAGAGCACGAGGGGGTCGATGGTGGCGGCGATGCGGTCGAGTTGTTCGAGTTCGACGATGTGGGGCCAGTGCTCGAGGATCCATCGTGCCCGCTCGCCTCGGCCGCCGAGGGCCTGGACGAGTTGGGCGTGCAAGTCGCCTGCGGCACTGTCGGTCGTGAGGAGGTGGTCGACGACTGCTCGGTCGGCGGGAGGGGCGGTGTCGAGGAGCCGGCGTAGCTCCTCACGCCTCGCCAGTACCTCAGCGGGTTCGAGTGACGAGCGGTGGTCGCCGAAGTCGGACTTGGTCGCGAGGTAGGCGGCGGTGTCGAGCACGTCGATGGACAGCTGGTGCCATTGCTCGAAGGTGTGGGCGTCTGTGGGCGCGCTGCCGAGCCCGGGAAGGCCCGTGGGGATGTTGTGGCGGGTTCGCCAGTCGGCGATGCGGTGGATGGTGTCGTCCCATACGACGGCTCTCGCCTGATCGGTCGGCCGGTGCCCGAGCGTGCGTGTGAGCCATTCGGGTGGTGCGCCGCGTAGCTCTCGTGCGGCACGGTCAACGAGGAGCTGGACGGCAGCGGTGTAGCGGTCGTGGTCGCCGGGTTCGATGCCGTGTTGGCGGTGATGATCGAGCCACCGGCTGCGTCGCCAGTCGATGTCACCGGCTACGGCTTCGAGGTGGTCGATGGCGTCGGTGGTGAGGGTGACGGGTTGGGGCTGGTCGATGACGAGGACCTGGTGCCAGCCGAAGGTGCGAGTAGTGGATCGTCCTTGGGTGTTCTCGAAGTGGACGGTCACGGTGCCGTGGTGGTCGTTGAGGGCTTCGATGGTGCCGACGTTGTCCCGGTCGAGGGCTCGGACTCGTCGCCCGATCTCGGCATGGGTCCGGAACTCGACGGCGGCGTCCAGCTCGCGACCGTCCGGTTCGGCGCATGGGGCGGTGTCGCGTACCCAGCGGGCGTGGTCGGCGAGGGCGACGAGTTGGGGTGCGGTGTGGGTGGCGGCGAGGTCGTCGATGCGACGGGCGTCGGGGTTGGCGACGGTGGCGAGCTGTTTGGCGCCAGAGCGGGCGAGGCGGGCGAGGATCTCGGTTTCGGGGTCGTCGGGGTGTTCGTCGGGGAGCGGGATGCCGCGGTTGTGGCGTTCGGTGAGGTCCTGGTCCTGGCGGACGGTGGCGTAGAGTGGCGCTGCGCCGGGCTCGTGAGAGTGCGACGTAGCCGGCTTGCGGTTCAGGCCGTGAGGGCCGGCGACGAGCACGTGATCACAGGTGAGACCTTGGGCCTTGTGCACGGTGAGCGTACCCGTGGTCGACATGCCCGGCCGTCAGATACGTTGTCGATGACCACTTCCCGGCCGCTCGCGCCCTTCAATCGGATGGCGACGTGGTGGGTGGTGTGGTCGATGGCGGTGATGTCGCCGACCATGCCGTTGTCGACCTGCACCCGGTTCCCCGCCGTGTCGCGTTGGTCGTCGTGGTTGCGAAGCGCACGACGCGGTCGCCGATCTGGAAGGCCCGCTCCCCACCACGAGCGGTTCACCGTGGAGCTCACCGGCGGCCTCCCGGTCACTGCGGATGGCCCGGTTCAAAGCCGCGGTTTCGGCGCGGTGTCGCGAGCACCACCACGTCGACATCGTGTCCGTCGACGGGTTGGTTGGTGAGGTGCCGCCAGTCGGCGACCAGCCGGGCGTGCAGCTCGGACGGGTTGTCGTTGAGTACGACTCGCTCGTGGGCCTTGTAGGCGGCCCACGCCGCGGGATGTCGCCGTCGCGGAGGTGGTCGAGGGCGTCGTGTTCCCATCGTTGTTGTTGGCGGCGATTCACGGTCACTCGCACACCAACCCCGGCACAGCGGACAGCGTCTCGGCGGCGGCTCGAAGGCGCCGCCTGCTTGCACCGGCGAGCTGGTGATGGTCACCGACGAGGATCACCTTCGCTCGGGCAGGTGACGTGGTCAACGACCGGCGAGATCGCGGGTGCCGGCCATGCCGGCCTCGTCGATCACCACCACGCTGGTCGGGGTGAGCCTCGGCGGATGGCGCAGGAAGCTGGCGATCGTGCGGGAGGTGATCCCGGCGCCGTCGCCAGTTCCCGGGCCGCGCGGCCGACGGGGCGAGGCCGAACACGTCCCATCCGGCGTGCTGGTAGACGGCGCGTAAGGCGCCCAGGGTGTAGGTCTTGCCGGTCCCGGGACGGCCGACCATGACCTGTACGGCGTCGGGTTGGCACAACAAGCGCAGGGCGTGGGCTTGGTCGAACCCGATCGACGGGCGGGACGCCAACTCCGCTCCACGATCGACGCGCCGAGCGGTGTGGTCTCGCGTTGGCCGGTGATCTGGCCGAGGAACCGTGCCTCGATCTCCAACAGCCGCCGGCTCGTGTACGTCCGGGCCCGGTCGTCGGCAACGCTGCCGTTGGGGCCGTGCATCGGTGCGCGGGCGGCGTTGATGGGGACGACGAGTGGCGAGGCGAGGCATCGATCGACGGTCTGCTCGACGTGTTCGATCGAGGTGCCGGGCGGCATCGCCGCGGCGACGGCCTGGGCCAAAGCGAACCGGTCAAACGTCGACTCGTTCGCTGTCAACCGCTGCTCCAACAACTGATCGAGCCAGTCATCGAACCCGACAGCGTTCGTCTCGAGGGGCGACGCGTCGCGGTCCGATGACGCGTCGTGCTGCGATTCACCGGGCGCCCGCTCTCGCCCCCGGCTGTGACCGGTGAGGAGAGCGTCGAGGTCGTGCGGCCCGAACCCTGCCGCGACCGCTCGTTGATGCCACTCGATGGTCAGGGCTTCGAAGGTGGTGTCAGGCTTGGCCATGCGGGTCGTGAGCATCGCCTCGTCCGCCGCCGCGGGACCGCTGCGTCCGTTGGCCTGGAGCCATTCCTCCATCTGCTCGCGGCGTTGCGAGAACTCCCGCAGGACCCGGCGTGGGACACCGGCAATCTCGGCCGAATCGTTCCGCACCGGCCCCCACACCACCCCGAGCCGCTCCCCCAGTTCCTTGCGCAGTGCGGTTTGGAACAGCACCCTGGCGGTGCGCTTCGCGGCATAGATGGCCGTGCCGTCGAGTGCCGACCAGCGTCCATCGATGCCTTGGGCCATGTTCGCGACGAGAACGTGCCAGTGCAGATGCGGATCCCCAGCTCGAGACGAGCGATGCCGGAACTGGGGCGCCACCAGCCCGCCGGTCGCCATCCTCCGGGTCCCCACTCCTCGCCCATTCCGTGGCGGGCGGCCTGGTTGTTCGAACCCCGACGAACGAACGCCGCCTCACGCTCCAACCACGCCAACGTGTCGACCAGCGCAGCCTCGACGCGCCGATCACCGCAGCCTGAACCAACGGGTCACCAAGCGCGTAGACGACGGAGACGGACTTCGGGACCGAGAACGTCAGATCGAACCCCGGCACCCGCCGAGCGTGCGGCCGGTTCTGCGAACCGTTCGGCGTCAACCCCGTGTCCGGCGCCAGCCCTGCGAGCACCGCCCGGAGATCGGCGGCATCGACATCTCCGACCAGACCGAGACCGATCGCGCCGTGACCGGTCCATTCGCCCACGGCCTCACCGGCCCCGGCGTAGTAGTCGTCGATCCCCGACGCGACCTGCGCAAGGTAATACGCCCGACGCCAACCCGGAGCTTCCACACCGACAACACACCCTGTAACAGCCCCGCCAGCGGACGCCGGTCCCCGTACGACACCAACTTGGTGCACGTGTGCGGAACAACTGGGGGATGAAGGTTGCGGAGCAACCGGGGGACGGAGGTCGCTCGGCGATCCGCTGCTCGCGATGACGGCGCCGGGCGTGACCGAGCTGGGCTGCGATGGCAGGACGGACACTTGGGAGGTTCGCCTGGGTCGTCGGCGCGCCGGATGGAACTCGCGGCCGAGACGCAAGCGCGCGGCTCGGGGATCAGGTCCTGACGGTCGGGCACCTACAGGAGAGAAGCATCGAACGGTGCAGTGGCCGAAGAGTCGGTCACTGCACCGGGCGCCCGAACCGAGGAGCCATCATGATCACTCGTCGCAGCCGAGGGAACCGACCGAGCCGCCCTACGGACTTCACGCAACCGGCGTTCATCGCCGATCAGCTGCAAGCGTTCGCGGCCCGATCCTGAGATGGCGGAGCTCTGCAACCTGCGCTCTACGTCGACGACTTCGAGCCGCACAGCGTCTTCGGCGTGTCGTTCGTCGCTCTGCGGGCCCACATCCCTCAGGCGCTCGCCCAGCTCGAGCCCGTCACCTGCGAAGCCGACCTCGACCGCATCACCCAAGCGTTCCGAACGATGCAGTGGGCCGATACCACGCTGTGGCGCTGCGACATCTGGTGCTCCAACCCCGGCCAACCGATCTTCTCGCTCGTCGGCACCTGCATCCCCGAGCTCGTCGCCGCGCCCGCGCACGAACTCGCTCACCATCATCGACGTGCCGAACTGGAACAAGGCGGAGCCCGCCATGGTCGAACTCGTCGTGAGCAACGACCCGCTCTTCTGGGAGACCGTCAACGCCTGAGAACGCGCAGCCTCGGGGAATGCAACGTGGTCCGCCGGCCCGCTGGAGTTGTCTCCGGCGGGCCGGTGCGCGTCCAGCCGCCACCTATCCGTGTTGAGCGTCCGCGGAGCTCGTTCAGCGTTGCGGGACGCGCCAGCTCGGTCCCAGCCGGCGAGAACTCCGCGATGCTCTCCAGCTGACCGAGCGCCGTCTCACAGTCCTCGAGAACATCGTGCACCACGGACTGCGCCAACGGTGCCATCGCCGTGAGCGCTCGGTGAGACCCGCGTTCTGTGCTCAGGAGGCGCCGAACGCGCCCTCGCCTCATCGCCCAGATGTGCTGCTCGTCGAATGAAACCGCCCCGCGCCCTGCCGCTTCGCCAACTACGAGCGGTGAGTCCGCTGACGGCTCGCGCTGTCCGCACCAAAGTCGGGCGCCTGGAGCGCCGGCACGAGGGTCTACAACCGGCCGATATGGGGCAGGGTGGCAGCGCAATTCGTGCCGATACCGGACGGGTCGAGCCCGCCAGAAGTCGAACACGCTGATCGGGTTTCGTCGGTGCGCAGGTGACCATCACCTGGTGATTGTTGAGTTGGGGTGCCCTGCGTCGACCACGGGACGGGTTCGCGCTCGTAGTCCCAGTGGCCAGAGTGGGTACATCCGTCGCCAGTCGCTCTGGTAGCCGATGTGATGCAGGATGAGGAGTTCGAGGTACTCCCGCATCAGAAGTGAGGCGTGAAGACCAGTCCGTCGATGGCATAGGGCTTGAGCGGGTCCTTGGGTGGCCGATGCGGTTCCGTACCCATGCGGCTGCTCCTGGGCCGGTATCCGGGACGTCGTCCTCGTCTGGGTCCGTAGCTTTGTCGACGAGCGCCTCGAGCTCTTCCGGAATCGACGTCGGAATCCGCGTGTTCCAAGCGCGAGCTCGATCCGCCGGGAGGCAGACAGGTCTCCGACCTTACTGTGACAGGTGTCCGCCACCCACGAGGTACGAGTATGCGTAGTACTCGAGACCCGACTGAGCGGTGGTGAGCCGGGTCTCCACTCCGGCTCCTCCGTGCGCTGTCACGGCATGCATGACGAGGTAACGGAGGTGTTCGTAGTCGTTTCCGAGAAGTTCATCGGCGACGCCTCCCACAACTGCAGCCAGGTCGGCACCGATGAGCGAGAATATGATGCCCTCGTCGGCAAGCCCCTGATCACAGCGCCATGCGGGCGTCAGCATCCATCGGGCACGACCGTCGACATGGCCGGTAGGAGTCACCGGAGCGACGAAGCGGCCGAGGGCGAACGACAGCCCCAGTTGGAACGCATGCAGCGCGTCACGCGCGTCGTCGGAGGAGAACAGCCCCCCGTCACTTCGGGCGAGCTGGCTGTCGTGCGAAAGGTAGACGGGCATGCCACTGCGTCGAACTTCGCGCCTCCGGTCGCTGAAGGGCTCGACGGGTGTAATGCCGAGCCGCCAGCCTGCGGCCTCGATGACGGTCAGGTGATCCTCGGTCCTGGCGTGGGCTCCGAGCCACGGCAGGTTCGTCCACCGGAGCTCGACCGACGCGACCAACGCTCTCGAGTCGCCAATCACGGTTGACGACACCAAACCGAACCCCGCCGTGTCGTAGACGAAAGCCTCGACGACACAAGTGCCGAACTCGGGGTGGTCGAACTCGACCCTGGCCTCTGCCAGGTCCTCGACACCTGCCGCGGCGGACCATCGGATTCGCGTGTCGCCGGACCATAACGGAAGCCACAAATTCAGCGCGTCGGGACTGCCGTTTACGAGCGCCGGACCAGAGTAGACCGAAATGGGTTCGCCTACTTCGGGAAACTGCACACGTTGATCTTCGCGTGCCGCGACTGCTCGATCGACTGCAATCCGACGGCATCGACTTCTCATCCACGCGATGCCCGCCCGACCGAAGTCTTTGCCATCGACCCGGCGTTTGGGGACAGTCCTCAAGTCAATGGTCTACGTGACGATGACGGTCTGGCGGTTCCGGGCAACGACGGCTCCGTTCTGGACGATGTAGCACTCGACGTAGTGCGTGCCCTTGTAGGAGGTCGACTCTGTCCGGAGCATGGAGCCGTTGGTGCTTTCGGAGATCTCGCCGCGGAGCGCCTTCAGGTCGGCGGCTTCTTGGCCGCCGTTGCGTACCTTCCAGAAGACCCGGTAGGGGCCGGCCAGGTTCTCGAAGTCGGGCGGTGAACTGCAGGCTGCGGTTCTTCGGCACGCGGTTGCCGCTGCGGGCAAGCTCGAAGGTGCGGAAGCCGTTGCGCCGGGTCACGTTGTCGATCCGCAGTCCGGTGCAGCGGCCGGTGACGTGCAGCCGCGCGGCCGGGTCGAGCCGGATCGGGAAGCCGTACGGCGCTTGGTCGATGAAGCTCTCGCCGGACCATGGCGCGCCTGCGCTGAACGGCGACGGCGATGCGGACTTCGTGAGGGCTCCGGGCTTGAAACTCGTGCCGAAGATGTCCTGCCACAGCTTGATGGACTTCTCGCGGTCCGTCTCGTCGAAGGCCTGCTTGACCTTGTCGGCGTAGGAGATGATCCGCTTGCGGAAGTTCGGGTAGTTCCAGTCGTCCTTGTAGCGGTCGGTGAAGTTGTCACCGGTGCCGGCCGGGTCCATGACTGCCGGCATGGTCTCCGGGAGCGACTTCGCGAGGGCCTGCAGGAGTGTGTTGAGCGTCGTCGGGACGTCCTTGTAGCTGTTTGTCTGCAGCTCGGCGATCACCGGGTTCAGCTCGTTGCCGAGCAGGGTCGTCAGGATGATCGACTTGCAGCTGAAGGTGTTCTTGTAGTCGCGCAGGTACTTGAGGAGCCGCACGGCCTTGACGAACGATCCGTTCGAGGCCCGCTGGCGTTCGTCGATCCAGGCCGAGAAGGCTTCCGGGTCGGAGGCCTCGAAGCGGCCCTCGTCCTCCGGCTCGAGCCGGTTGGTGATGTAGTGGCTGCCGAAGCGTTCGAGGTACGGCACGACGTCGACGTGGAAGTCGCCGGCGTAGTCAATGCGCACGCAGCGGGTCTTCCTCTGGGCCTTGGACTTGTAGGTGTCGCTGCCGCGGAAGGCGGCGTAGAGCTGCTCGATGTAGTCCTTCGGCTGCCAGTCGGTGTTCTCCTTGACATACAGCAGCACGTCACCGTCGAACTCGTCGAAGTCGCCAACCGGCTTGATGATCGTTCGGTGGGCCCACGAGCCGGCCGGGATCATGTCGAGGAAGAGCGGCGCGAACGTTGCCTGCCCGGCCAGGAAGTTCTCGATGGCGTTGACGCTGTTCTGAAGTCGGTCGAGGCGCGTCTGGTTGAGGTTGACCTCGCTGCGCAGGAAGGACTCGAAGTCGTCCACGAACTTCATCGCCGGACCTCCAGGCTCAGGAAGAACTTGCCGTGTTGATCACGGTCGTAGACCGTCCAGGCCGGGGAGACGTTGGGCATGAGCACCCGGCCGAGGGTCACTGCGGCGGCTACCGGCACGGCTGCGAACAAGGCGATGCGCTCCGGCTTGCCGTGCAGCCGTTCGACATCGGCCAGGAAGCGGCGGGCGGCAGCGTCGAAGGCCGCCAGTGCCTCCGGGCTATCGATGACGCCCGGGCCGCTGCGGGCCGGTACAGCCGGCCGCAGCGCGTAGATCGTGCTGTCGCCGAGCACGTCGGCCGGCAGCTCGTCGGGCCCGATCGATCCGGACAGATTGACGATGAGCACCACCGCCCCGCTGCCCTCGCGTAGGCGCTCGTGCTCGAACGCCGGCGGCTGGCCGGCCGTATCCGGCCAGCGCCAGGCGTTGGATGAGTCAGTACGTTGCCGCTGGAAGACGTAGGCCGGCACCTTGTCGTCGAGCCGTGCTCCGAGATGGATGAGCAGCGGAATCCGAGCGAAGCCGAACACCGCCAG
>JAWKHV010000036.1:0-18183 GCA_041394645.1 Ilumatobacteraceae bacterium
TCGTCCGACGTTCAATGCCTGGATCTCACGCCAGCGCAGCCCGTCGTCGAGCTCCCGTTCGGCGATTGCCCAGTACGAATCGTGACGCTCGACGGTCACCGTTCGTCCTGCGCTCTGGGGAACAGCGACGAGGTGAGGCTCCGCTACCGCTGAAGGCATCGCCGCAGCGGATCGGAGGTCGATCACGGGCTCGGCCGATTCGATCGGCTGGACCACCGGGACCGGCCGTTCCGGCTCGGCAGCGACGGCTCGCGCCGGCTGGAGCGGGCTGAGCAGCATCACGATCCCGGCAACGAGCCGAGCAGCGGCGACCTGGAGGCCGGGCGCGAGTGGCAGTTCACGGGAGGGCCGATTGCGAACTGCCGCTACGGCTTCGACGACGAGGGCGAGTGCGAGCTGGGCCCACGCCAGCCAGGCGACCACGGCGAGGGCCTTGACGATGAACTCGTCGGTGATCCCTCGGTTGAGCGCCTCGGAGAAGGCGGCACCGTCGGGGATCGAGGTCGGAAGCGGCCAGCCGACCAACGTGGCGAGCCCCACCGGTACACCTATGAGCAGGACCAAGGTCCCGGCGAGGGAGGCGAGTCCTCGCAGGACGGCGGACGTGCGGCGGGTCATGGCTCGGCCTCCTCGACGGCGCTTGCTGTCTCGACGACGGTGATCGTCCGGTCCGCCCCGGGGAGGATGTGCAAGGACTGGATTCGGGTCACGATGACGGTGATGTCGGCGTCGTCCACGACCACGGTGCCGGTGGCCCCGACCTGGGCGAGGTAGTCGAGCGCGGCGGACTCCGCTTCGGCTGGGTCGAGACGGGGCTCGTTGGTCTGGCGGAGGTGGGTGAGGTCGATCTGCTGGGCGCCGGCACGAGCGGCCTGCTCGGCGTCGTTGCGGGCGGCGTTGTGGGCGTGGATGACCTGGCCGCCGTCGTAGGCCATCCCGGCGACCATCACCAGGGCGAAGGCGACCACGGCCACGAAGCCAGTGATGCTGCCCCGCTCGTCGGAGAGGTGGGTCACGGTTCGCTGCTCCGGTAGGTGTCGATGACCTCGGTGGAGGTCGCCGAGAACGAGCGGGTGCCGGGGACCCCGAGGAGGGTGACGTCAGCCATGGAAGCTTCACAGCGGACCGTGACCGTGACGGTGCCGCCGGGCTCGAACGCTGAGGTGTCGACGACCGTGTCGAGCTGGGTGCACGGGACACCCGCCGCAACGAGGTTCTCGGCGACCACCGCTTCGGCATCGTCGATGGCATCACCCGGGCTCTGCCGCAGCGACGCGGCTCGAGCGCCTTCTGCTGCGGCCCGCTCGACGTTGCCGTCGGCCTCGGAGACCTTCCCGGCGAACACGACGAGGAGGAGCAGGAACACGAAGGCGGGTGCGATGACCGCCACCTCGACCGACACCGACCCACGCTCGGAGCGCCACTCGCTGTTCATCGTTCGGGCTCCGCGATGAACCGCTCGACCGGGGCTTCGCTGCGCGCTGTCACCGACCAGGAGAACCCGGGCACGAGTTGCGGTGCATCGCCGTGGACCTCGGCGATGACCAGGGTGGGTTGGCGGTCGACGGCGACCGTGACGTTCTCGAGGTTGCCCGACTGGTCGAGGTAGCTGGACGCGGCGGCTTCGCCGTCGGCAGCTGTGCCGTCGCTCACCTGAGCGGCGTCGACGGCTTCAGCGGCGGCGGCGTTGGCGACCTGTTTGGCGTGCCACCAGAGCCCGTACTGGATGATGAGCATCAGCCACAACAGGACGACCGGGAAGAGGATGGCGACCTGGATGGTGGTCATCCCCCGTTCGCTGCGGAACCGGCCGGTCATGGGCGTCAGCCCCCGGGCTGTTCCGGCGTGGGGATGTTGTCGGCGTTGCCCTTTGCCGCGGTGTAGATGATTCCCATCACGACGATGGCGGCACCGACGAGGAGGAAGGTAACGACCGCGACCTCGGTGGTGGTCATGCCTCGCTCGTCGGAGGTGTCGATGTCGATGTCGAACCTCGCTCTGAGATAGTCGAGGATCAGGCTGATGTCGGGCATGGCTGGGGTCCTTTCGGATTGGGCGTTGGCAGCTCGCTCAGGGTTGGGGCCCGCTCACCGAGGTGATCTGGGCGATGGCCGGGTAGGCAATGAAGACCAGGAAGCCGAAGAGCAGAACGGCGACCGGGACGGTCATGCGTTCGGTGGCCGCCTCGGCGGCGGACTCGGTCTCGGCGATCTGGTGGCCTCGAAGGGTGTCGGCCTTCGCTGCGAGCGATGCTCGGATGCGTGCGCCGTGTGATCCGGCGAGCGACACGCTCGCGGCCAACTCGGCCAACTCGTTGACGCCCAGGCGCTCGGCGAGACCGGCGAAGGTGTCCCACGGTGACTGCCCGGTGAGGCGGGCTCGGCGCAGCTCGCTACGGATGGTCTGGTAACCCCACCCGTCTCCCGCGTCGGCGGCAGCGTGGAGGGCGGTCTCGATGCCCGCTCCCCCGGCGAGGAGCACGTTCACGAGGTCGAGGTAGGACGACAAGGTGTGGCGGAAGGCGCGGCGCCGGCGTTCCGCCTCGTCTCGCAGCAGGAAGTCCGGCAGCACGAACCCGGCGACAGCCGTGACGAGGGAGAGGACGCCGACGACGCCGATCGGCATCGCCATACCGGCGATCACGAGCCCTGCGGCTGCCATGTTGGGCACGAGCAGTCCGGCGACGGCACCGATGAGCTTGTCGAAGGCATGGCGATCGGGAGTGCGACCCACCAACTCCAGCTCGCTGCGAAGGCCAGAGCTGTCGTGACCGAAGGACTCGACGATCCGCCGGGAGATCGAGCCGACCCGGTCGATCATCGGATCGGCCTCGGGCGCAGCTGCACCGATTGGTACGCCTGGCTTGGCGAGGTCGCTGAGGACGACGGCGATCGGCGTGGGACGGGGTGTGATGGCCCGCCAGGTGAGCAGCGCACCGAACCCGACCCCGGCGCCGAGGAGGAGCATGACGACCGCGTTCACGAGTCGGCTCCGGTGAGCGACGGACTGGAGGAGCGCGCGGTGAAGCGGTCGGGTAGCTCGATGTGGGCCATGCGGGTGAGCAGCCAGCCGCCGGTGGCGAAGATGGCTCCGACGAAGGCGAGGACGACCTGGCCGCCGGGGCTGTCGTAGACCTCGAGGTAGTCACGGTTGACCAGGGTCAGGAACGCCACGGCGGCGATGACCACGCCGACGATCACCTTGGTGGCGGTGCGAACCCTGGTGCGGCCGACCTCGACCCGGATGCGCATCCGAGCCTCGCCTCGGGTGGCCTCAGCGAGCCGAGAGAGAAGGCCGGACAGGTCGCTCGCCTCCATGCGGGCTGCGATGACGAGCGCAGCGACGACGAGATCGCCCGAGGGGTGGTCGAGGTCGTTGCCGAACGCCACGAGCGCGTCGGGAAGGCGCTGGTGTTCGAGTCGGTGGACGAGTCGGCGGACCTCGGGCTCGATCGAACGTGGAGCGACGTTGGCGGTGGCGATGATCGCCTCCTCCAAACCGGAGGCGGCGACGATCGAGTCGCGGATCATCTCGGTCCACGATGCGATCGCCTCGGTGCGAGCGATGGCCCGCTCGCGCTGGGACCGTCCACCGAGCACTCCCGGCAGCGCGAGGACCGTCAGCGCAGCGAGGACACCGCCGACGATCCAGCCGGTGACGGCGCCGACGATGACGAACGCCGCGACGCAGCCGGCGACGCGGGCTACGCCCGGCCCGGCGATAGCGGCCCTTGTGCCGGTGCCGATGCCGTCGAGGACGGGGCGTCCGGTGACCCCGGCGACGACGAGCAGGAGGCCAAGCCCGGCTCCGGCGGCCAGGGCGCCGATCACGAGCGCGCTCATCGCCACCACCCGTTGGCTTGGGCGTGTGCCTCGATGTCGAACCCGTACCGATCCAGCTTGTCGAGCAGCTCGGGCGTC
This sequence comes from Ilumatobacteraceae bacterium, assembly GCA_041394645.1. GTDB lineage: Bacteria > Actinomycetota > Acidimicrobiia > Acidimicrobiales > Ilumatobacteraceae > JAWKHV01. The sequence continues at coordinate 3,921 of JAWKHV010000036.1, forward strand.
GGAGGGGCTGCCGGTGCCGCAGCGCCCGACGGACCGGGCCGCCACAGCTCGTTGGACACGACCTGCGCGCCCTCGACCGTCCCGGTCACCTGCCGGACGCTCGTGATGCGGCGCTCGCCCTCGACCCAGCCGAGGTGGACGATCAGGTCGACGGCGTTCGCCACCAGGAGGTTGGTGACCTCGGGGATGAGCCGCTCGGGGGTCATGGCGGCGTACATGGCGAGCCGGCCGAAGACGCCCTTCGAGGAGTCGGCGTGGATCGAGCACATCGACCCGTCGTTGCCTTGGGACATGGCCAGGAGCATCGGAAGGACCTCCGCGCCGCGGACCTCCCCGACGATCACCCGGTGTGGGTCCATCCGCAGCGCCGAGCGGACCAGGTCGGCGAGCGTGATCGCACCGACTCCTTCGGTGTTCGCCTCGCGAGCCTCGAGGGTTTCGTGGTCCGGGTGGAGCTCCTCGAAGCGCTCGAGTCCGATCTCGAGCGAGTCCTCGACTGTGATAAGTCGCTCCTCGGCGTCGATCTCGTTGATGAGGCAGCGCAGCATCGTGGTCTTGCCGGTACCGGTGCCTCCGGCGACGATCAGGGTCGCTCGGGCCTTCACCGCAGCGGCGAGGAACCCGGCGAGCAGGTCGTCGCACACGCCTCGGGTGACGAGCTGGTCGACCCGGTGGATGTCGAAGTCGTGGCGTCGGATGGTCACCGTCGGTCGTCCCGACACGGCCATCAGTGCGTGCAGTCGATCGCCGTTCGGCAATTGGAGGTTCAGCTCCGGTTGGGCGTGGTCCCACCGACGTTCGCTGCGCCCGAGGCGCCGGGCCGCTGTGGCGATGAGCTCGACGAGCTCGTCGTCCGAGTTCGCGACAGCGGGACCCCGCTCCTTCGTTCCGTCTCGCAGGGTCAGCCAGACCCGATCCGCACCCGAGATGTGGATATCTCGGATCGACGGGTCATCGAGGAGCGGTTGGAGCCGGGCCAGGCCGTGCAGCCGGTCGAGTACCGCCGCGGTGACCGCATCCTCGGTGGCCTCGTCGAGTGGGCTTCTCCCGGCCGAGTAGGCGTCGGCGGCAAGTCGACGAAGTTCGTCGGCCAGGAGCTTGCGAGCCAAAGCGCGCTCATCCGCTGGGGAGAGGCGGCCCTTCCCGGCCTCTTCCTGGGCGGCGTGCGTGGCGGTCAGTGCCTCACCGACGATGCGGTGGAGACGAGCGACCAGCGCCGCGTCGACCGTGCCGTCGACGTGTCGCCCGCGAGCCTCGAGGTGCGGCGAGATGGTGGGGATCGACGCGGTGCTCATCGCACGAGCACCTCCTCGTTCGCGACCGAGGCCGAGGAGCCGAGGTGGACCTCGATCGCATCGCCGAGGCCAGCGATCGAGCGAGCCAGTCGGGAACGAGCTACCGACTTGGATGAGGCACCGCCCTCACGGAGGTGATCAGCGGTAACGGGATCGTGAGGCAGGTCGGCGAGAACGGGGCAGCCGAGCGCCTCTTCGACGTCCCTGGACCCGTAGGGGCCGTCGCCGACCAAGACCGCCGACACCGCTCCTCGAGTCGATCGCCGTAGCGACGCGATGGCGTGAGCCGCAGTCACGACCTGTTCGGCGACTGGTCGCAGCAGGACCATCAACAGATCGGCCGACTCGACCAAGGCCCCCCGTCGCCCAACCCGACCCGCGTCCACGACTGCCAAGCCGTCGGAGCGGGCGAGCACAGCGGCGAGCCGTTCGCCGGCGGACCGCCACAGCGACTCGGCCGCTTCTCCGGAGTCAGGCCCGACCAGCACGGCGACACCGCCCGCGTCCTGGGCGTGATCGAGCCAGCCGCCAGCTTGGGTGGGGTTGGACGCGGCCAGTGTGACCAGCCCGGGCTCCCGACCCAGCCCGTAGCGAACCGCGAGAACGCCGCCGGCCAAGTCGGCCTCGACCAGAGCCGCGCCGTCGAAACGCGCGGTCAGGAGGAGCGACGTGGTCGTGACTCCCGGTGCTCCGCGGGCCGAGCACAGCACCACGGTCCTCACGGCGACACCTGCACCAGTCGCAGCGAGCCTGAACCGGATGCCGCGGCAACGGCCTCCGCGTCAGCTTCGGAGGCGAGGATCGCCACCAGGAGCCGGTCGCTGGAGAGCTCCTCGACGGAGAACACGGTCGCTCCTCGGGCGACGACCACATCCAAGGCCGGATCGGCGCTCTCCCCGGCGGAGTCGTCGGAGGTCGCGGACGCGAACGAGTCACCGGAGCGCACGACGTTGACCCGGTCGCCAGGCGCCAAGCCCATGGCCGGATACCCGCCCGGTTCGAGCGACAGACCGACGATGCCCTCGCCCTCCGCGAGAGCGGGACTGTCGGCGATCACCGATCGGGTCACGAGGGTGCCAGGAGCCAGGTCGACCAAGGCCACCTGTCCAACGACCTGGGCGGTCTGCGACTCGTCGAGTCGGGCGACGGCGTCGTCGCTGGAGACGTAGACGACTCGAAGATCAGCCGCTGTGATCACGTCGCCGCGCTCGACGGTGCCGACCACCGCGAGCGCCGGTGATCGGTCAACGGCCCGGAGGTGCCAGAGCACCGCGCCGAGGGCGAACACCGTCATGACGAGTACACCGACGATGAGCTCGGGCATGCGCACCCGCCGACTCGGTGGTGAGAGGACGACCGGCACTGGTGACCCGTGGCCGTTGGAGCTCGGGGAGCCCGATCGTGGAGCGCGGACAGTCGGTATGGTCGGCATCTCAGCGACCTCCTCGGGTGCCGATGGCCTGGATCTCGCCCACCTCGACATCGAGGGTCGACGTGCGGGTAATGGCGGGCAGCGTTCCGCCGAAGGGTGCGTTGGACGTCCAGGTGACCTCGAGCATGACGGTGGCGGTCAGGTCGAACGTGCCCCCGCCGGTCGACGCAGACGAGCGCCGGTAGGTGTGGGTGCAGCTGCTGGCATCCTCGTCCACGCCGGGCCTCCACGCGGTACCGGGCCCCGTGCACACGACGCTGCTGCCGTCTCCCATGCCCCAGGTGATCGAAACCGGTCGGGCTGCCACCGTCGACCACACCCGGCCCGCCCGTGCGGTGGCGGTGTAGCCGTGCCACCAGCTTCCATCGATCCACAGCCAGGTCGGGATCTGAACGTAGAGCCGACCGGCCTCCGAAGGACTCGTGTGGATGCCGGGCGGAGCGATCTGGACCGAAGCGAGCGCTTGCTGCGCCAGAGCCGCCGGGTCAACAAGGCCGCCCTCAGGGATGACGTAGTAGCCGTCCACCTCGGTGGCCCCATATCCCTCACACCAGTACTGCAGCCATCGGCCCGTCTCGGAGTGTTGGGTCTCCAGGGTGTCGACGTCGTACATGGAGGTCTGGAAGTCATCCTCGATCACGACGCGCCACTCGCAAGGCGGCCCTTCCCCTCCGCCACCGGAGCCACCGCTCCCTCCGGGTGTCTGAGCGCCGTCGGTGGCGATGGCAGTTGGATCGCCTCCACCATCCACATAGGCACCGCCTCCACCGCCGGGGCGGTCGTCAGCGCCGGCAGGGGCAGCGACCAGGACGAGGAAGCCCGCCGTGGCGAGGCAGGTCACGAGGCGAGCGCGCATCCGGACACCCCCTCGAACCGCTGGAGGAGCCGAGCCGAGGACACCTTCCACACGCCGTCGACCCGGGTCATCTCGGCCTGCACGTTGTGGGTGTTGACTTCGTCGTTCACCACCTCTCCGGTGTCCCGCCGAACGATGACGCCGTCGGAGACGACGCACTCCTGGACGACGGCGTGGTCGCCGTCGATCTCGATCACGGTGACCCGCTGGATGTTGTGGGGCTCGGCGGGTCGCTGGAAGGCCAGGCCCTCGTCGAGGTTCGTCTGCGTCTCGGCGATCACCGCGTCGAGCTGCTCGCCGGTGGCGAACTCGCGCAGCGCAGGGTCGTCGGGATCGGGCGTTCCCTCGTTTGCTGTGAAGCGGGCGTTCCAGTAGCCGATGTAGCGGTCGATCACCTCCTGCTCGGGTGTCGTGCCCGGAGCAGTGGTGGCGGTCGTTCCCTCGGTCGTCGAGGTCGTGCCGCTCGTGGTCGAGGTGGTGGAGCCGGTGGTCGATGTCGACGCTTCGGTGGTGGTGGTCGACGCCGGACTTGCCTCGCCGTCATCTCCGCAACTCGCGGCGGTGAGCAGCAGGGCCGTCAGCACGCACGCAGTTGCAGTGCGGCGCCTTGAGTGATCGAACCAAGGCATGGTCGTGCCTCCTCGTCCGAGCGGACCCGGACCCAGCACCAACCGCCCCATCGAAGTGGAGCGCCGACGACCCTCCGCCGGTGGGCGGGAGCCGCCGATGACGCCGGGTTGGGAGGTCCGCCTCGTAACGGTCAGGCAGACGAGACCGTGTTGCACGCGAGTGCAACTGCGATCGACGGTACCCGATAGTTTCCTTGTTGTCGCCTGTTCGATAGAGATGGACACCGAAAGCGCCATTCTCGGTGCTCAGCTCGCGAGCGGCAGCGACCGAAGCCGGCGCTCGGCCCGGGACCGGCGGCGCCACATCGCGTCGGGCGACATCCCCATGTCCTCAGCGACTTCGGCGAGCGATTCACCGTCTACACGGGTGCGGAAGATCGTGGCCAGCGCCGCGCTCGACACCATCCCCCGATCCCGTGCCGCGGCGAGCTCCTCGACGACCGCCCGGCCGCACACGACCTCCTCGGGTGTCTGCCTCGAGTCGGCACAGCAGCGGTCCAGTGGGTCACTGCTGGGGATCGCTGCCCCATCACCGCGGGTCCGGAGGACCTCCTTGCGCACGTCGAGGAGCACGTTCCCCGCCACCGGCCCTGACCGTTGGCTTGGGTAGGTGCGGATCCGGTTCCATGCCATCGACACCGCTTCGTCGACGACGTCGGGATCGTCAGGGGCGAGCCGGACCCCCAGGTGCGCCAACCCACCGAGCAGCGCCTGGAGCAGGGTGCGGGCCGCGATCTCGTCGGTCGGCGCCTCGGCGGCGAGGGCGCGCTGCGCCTGGTCGCCCCACTCCGGGCGGGAGCGGGTGTCGACGAAGTCGTCGACACTGTGGGCTGCACCCAGCTCAGGGTGGCGGGCCGTCCAGCGCATCAACGCTCGACGAGCCGCCGGGGAGTCGGCCACCGTGGCCCACTCCGTGTTCAATGCCCGCATGATCGATGCCATCGGGAACCTCCTGTGTCGTTCGGACACTCGGAGGCTCTGCGCGGCACATCCCGTTGGCTGTCCCGCTGGCTAGCCCGTTCGCCAGATTCTTCAGAAATTCTCCAGCGGGCTACACAGCGGGCTGGCCAGCCATTGGCGAGAGGTCGTGCCAGGCTCTTTCGATGGCGAACGTTCGAGATCTGGCAGAGCACGGCTTCGCTCGCTGCCAGGTGACTCCGCGCACGCTCGGCATCGCCCACCCCGACCCAGCGGGCCTTGGCCCGTTCTGTCGCCTCGACGTCGAAGATGCCGCACCCGAGACATCCGGTGTCTACGCGTGGGCAATCGATGACGAGGTCATGTACGTCGGTAAGGCGAAGGTGCTGAGGCAGATCATCCGGGGAGCTCGAATGCAGCGCGCCTACAACGACTACACCTACATCCCGGCGTCCAAGGTCCGACAGCTGTCGAGCCCACGGGTACGAGTGAATGGCCTTCTGAACGCCGCCCTGACCTCCGGCCACGAGGTCAGCTGGTGGTGGAAGTCGGCTGACAACGAGACGGCCGTGGAGGCCCAACTCATCGCATCGTGGTCGCCCCCTTGGAACCGAGCCAGGCCCGTGGCTCCATAGACCTCGGCACTCGTTCCGCTGAATTTCTGCGCGGAGGATCGGGCGTTTCGCGGCCTACGTGGGCATGGAACGCGAACATGCCCTTGTCCTCGCCCCGGTCAACCACCCGGATCCTCGAGTCCGCCGGATCGGGTTTGAGCTGTCGGATCCCTACGTCGAGCAGTGCTGGTCGGCGGTGGTCGGCCCCAGCGCCACGCTTCTGCTGCGCCGGCTGCCCGAGTTGTGGAAACACCAGGTTCCGGCCGAGGTCAGCGCTGAGGATCTGAGCCGCTCGCTCGGTCTCGGCGCCGGCACCGGGCCGAACAGTCGCCTGGCGTCGACGCTGGATCGGCTGGTGCGCTTCGGGCTCGCCCGACCAGATCAGGCCGGCGGTTTCGACGTGTACCTCGAGGTCGCTCCGCTCCAGACCCGCCAGCTCGACCGGGCGCCGGAGTGGACGCGAGCTGCGCACGAGCGGTTGTTCTCGGAGCACCTCGAGCGCTTCGAGGGCCTCGCCGATCAGTCACCGAAGGTCGCTCCGACGAACGATCTCGAGCAGTACCGCCAGCGAGCCGCTCAACCCGCTGTCGCATCGAACGGACACCAGCACGAGGCCCTCGGACTGTGAGCCTCAAGCGCCGTCCCGGCTCCCCTGGAAGTCCGCTCCGTCCGGCGACTCACGTCGTCTCGGAACGGCAGGTCTGGCGCGACACGTTTGCAGGTTTCCCTTCAGGAAACCTGCTGGGTGGCCCGTTGGCGGTTTGTCGTGAAGTTCACCGTCACCCCGCTGGGCGGTGGACGGGCCGACACAGCCCGCGCCGTCGACTCGATCGTCAGGTACCTCCAGCCGCCCGCGCCGGAGGGCAAGCCGACTCCCGGATCGACCGTTGGCGGCTCGTCAGGACCGGAGCGCTACTACGCCGACGCGGGCGAGGAACCAGGCCGGTGGCTCGGCCGATCTGCGACGGCCGCTGGCCTGGCGGGAGCGGTCGCCCGAGACGACTTCGCCTCGGTTCTTGCAGGTCGGGACCCCCACACGGGCGAGCGTCTCATCACCGCCCAGGGATCGGCTGGGAGACGGACGACGCTGGGATCTGGCAACCACTCACGACTCGGTCCGGAGGGTCAACTCCTGTTCGACGTCGCTGATGCTGCTGCCGCCCTGGGAGCAACGCACCACGAGGTCGAGAAGCTCCTCGATGCAGGCGAGCGTGTCGCCCTGGCCGGACTCGGCAGTGTCGGTGCGGCCGGAACTGACCCAGCCAGCGGGCATCCCGTTGGCTGGCCCGGTGGCGATTCGGCATCACCGTTGACCAGCACGAACGCCCACCAGCCGGGTGCGTCGTACTTGGTCCCGTTCATCGATCCCGACGGATCTCGCTGGGTGACCCAGACTGAGCTTTCCCGGTGCCGGACGGCGCGCGACGAAGGCGTCGCACCTGACGAGGTCCGGGCGCTCGGGGCCCCGGACGATCAGTTGTCGATCGGTGAGGCAGCGCGTCTCACTGGGCTGACCGTGCAATACCTCCGCGGCGCTGCCCGCTACCACGAGCAGAACCGTGAGCAGATCGACCAGTCCGTCACCGCCGGGCGACGGCCTCGCAAGGCCTACATCGAGGCGCATCGGGGCACGAAGAACCGGTGGCTGGTCACGCGCGAGCACCTGGCCGATTTCCTTGAACGACGCCGGCCTCCGGCGGTGCGGGTCGCGTACGACCTGACGTTGACGACCGAGAAGAGCCTCGGAGTCCTGGCCCTCCTCGGCGGCACTTCGGCCCGCGAGGCGGTGCTCGGAAGTATCGAGGCGGGCAACGACTGGGCGCTCCGCTGGATCGAGGACCGTGCCGTCGGTCGAGTCGACGGTGAACCGGTCCCGGCCGAGGGGCTGATGGTCGCGTCGTTCCGGCACCTGACCTCGCGGGCGCTCGACCCGTTCCCACACCACCACAACGTCGTCATGAACACCGTGACCACCGGCGACGGTGACCACCGGGCCCTCGACGCCCGCTGCCTGTATCAGAACGCGCATGCCGCCTCGGCGCTGGCCACCGCCGAGATGCGACACCAACTCGCCGGCCGTCTCGACGTGCGTTGGCGACCAGGCCGCAAGTCCGGGTGGGAGATCGAGGGGATCGGCCCCAAGGTCATCTCGGAGTTCTCCAAGCGCCGGAACGAGATCGACGACGCGCTGCGGGAGTTGGAGGCCGAGATCGGCCGGGGCGCGCATCCCGGCGAGGTCGAGCACATCGTCTTGCGCACCCGCCCGGCGAAGAACCACACCCCCGCCGACGACCTCGTCGCCCGATGGCGAGACCGGGCAGGCGCATGTGGCCTGACCAGCGACGACATCAACCGACTCAGCCAACGGGCTACCGAACGGGCCACCCAGCGGGCTACCGAACGGGACCTCGTGTTCGACCTGCTCACCGATCCCGACGGCATCTGTGCCGGCGGGTCGGTGTTCACCCGCTCCGACGCCATCGCCGCCATCGCGAACCTTGGCGTACCCAATCCCGATGGAGAGGCTCAGCCGCTCCTCGGAGGCGCGGCCGAGGTCCTCGACCTGACCGACGCCTTCCTCGACTCGGATCAGGTCGTGCGTCTCAACGATGCCGATGACCCGCTGTTCACCACCACCGAGATGCTCGAGGTCCAGAACCGGATCGCGGCACGGTTCCGGGCCGGTCGCCACGAAGCCACCCACCTCGTCGCCGACCACCATCTCGCTGCCGCGCTCGACAACCACCGCCATCTCACCGACGAGCAGGCCGACCTGGTGCAGTCGTGGTGCCAAGGTGGACACCGGTTCCAGACCGCCATCGGTCGAGCCGGTACCGGAAAGACCACCACGGTCGCCGCCTGCGCCGAGGCGTGGCGAGCCGCCGGCTACCGGGTCCTAGGCGCTGCGGTGAAGGGCGAGGCTGCCCGCACGCTCGCCGCCGCGACTGGCATCGAGTGCGAGACCGCCGCCTGGTACCTCGCCCACACCGACCCCGAGCACCCGCCGCTCGACTCCCGCACGATCCTCGTCATCGACGAGGCCTCCACTCTGCACGACCGTGCCCTCGACACTCGGATGACGATGGCCACCGCCACCGGGGCATCGATCCGTCTCGTCGGCGACCCCGCCCAGCACGGAGCGATCGCTGCCGGCGGCATGTTCCGGGTGCTGTGTGAACGCCACCCCGGCCTCACTCCCGAGCTGACCACCACCCACCGGCTCCAGCACCCCCAGGACCGGGCCGCTGCCGAGGCGCTCCGCCAGGGCCACATCGACGAGGCGTTCGACCTGCTCGCCGCGGCCGGGCATCTCCACGTCGTCGGCGACGACCTCACTATGTACCGCCACGTCCTCGGCCGCTGGTGGGACGCCCACCGAGCCGGGCTCGACCACCCGATGGTCGACCGGCGCAACAGCACCCGCCGCCAACTCAACCGCCTCGCCCATCTCCTCCGGCGGGTGAACGGCGAACTCGGCGCCGAAGAGGTCCCGGCAAGCGGCGACCGAACCTTTGCCGTCGGAGACCGAGTCACCGCCCGCGCCCCCAACCGGACCCTGCACGTCGCCGGCAACCCCAAGGCCTACGTCCGCAACGGCGCCCTCGGCACCATCACCGCCGTCCGCCACGACCCCAAGCGGCCCGAGCGCGATGCCGTGACCGTCGACTTCGACGGCATCGGCACCATCGACCTACCGCGGCGGTTCTTCGACCTCCACCGCACCGCCGCCGGACGACCCGAGGTCGGTATCGACCATGCCTATGCCCTCACCAGCTACGCCGTGCAGGGCTCCACCCGTTCGGTGTCAACCAGCCGAGTCGACGCCACCGCCACCCGCGCCGAGACCTACGTCGACATCACCCGCGGCCGAGACGAGAACCACCTCTACCTCACCGCCGCCACCGACCCCCTCGACGGCGAAGCCCTCCCCCGCGTCCCCACCCCACCCGCCGATGAGGCCGTCGCCGAACGACTCCACCGTTCAACCGGCGAACTCACCGCCTGGGAGCTCGCCCACCCCGCCGAACCCGTGACCGCCGGCCAGGCCGTCGAACTTTGACGGGTTCTTTGTCGATTTTCGGGCCGATTCGCGGCTTACGGGAGTATGGAAGCCACACCAGGAGACACGACCATGACCACCGAGACCGACGTCATCGACGACCAGTTCCTCACCATCGGCGAGGCCGCGGCGATCCTGCGCATCAGCCGCAATGCCGCGTACAACCTCTCCCGCCAGTGGCGAGCAACCGGAGGCCGCGTCGGACTGCCCTGCGTCGAGATCGGTCGCAGTGTCCGCGTCCCCCGCTCCGCCATCCGCCACCTCCTCGAGACCGCCGCCGCCCACGACGACCCCGACGGCCAGGTCGCGTGAGGACCAAGTCATGCGGTCCCGCTGCGAGTACCTCACCGCACGCTGCCCCTACGGCTGCGAGGTGTGGCTCCACCCCCGCGCCATGGAATGTTCACATGCGCGTGCTGGTGGTTCGGTTCTCGAGTGCGATACGGGGCCAGGCCGCGAGGTCTCGACGGAGTTGTCGATCATGGGTGACGATGACCACCGCCGCGCCGGTGCCATCGAGTGCCTCGGTCAGTTCGTCAACGAGAGCGATCGACAAGTGGTTGGTGGGCTCGTCGAGGAGAAGCACATGGGGACGGCCGGCGAGAGCGAGCGCCAGGTCGAGGCGGCGTTGCTGCCCCATCGACAGCTCGCTGACCGGTCGTGCCGTGTCAGCAGGGGAGAGAATCCCCAGAGCGCGTAGAGGGATCAGTTCGTCACGTCCGAGACCGTTCCTGCGCAGTTCGTGCAGGTGCGCTTCGTAGACGTCGTGGGCCCGGCGGCGCTCGGTTGAGGGCGACTCCTGGGCGACCATGCCGATGCGCGCCCGTGGCGATATCCCAACCGTGCCGCGGTCCGGTTCGAGTGTGCCGGCGAGCACGGCCAGCAACGTGGACTTGCCAGCCCCGTTCGGGCCGGTCACCAAGAGCCGGTCACCGGACTCCAGCTCCGCCGTGAGCGGTCCGTCGAGTCGCCCTGGGACCGACACCTCGACCGCCCGGACCAATGTCACCCCCGGTAGCTCGGGCAGGTCAGGAAGGTGAAACCGAAGCGGCGGGACCGGTTTGGACACCGAGTGGGCGGCCATGTCGTAGATGCGTCGGTTGACCGCCCGCACCAGAGACGGGGCCCGGGTGGCGCGCTGGTGCTTGCCGGTCCCCTTCGGGGGCCGCCAACCGGACTGGAGCCGGTTCTGCGCCGCCGACAGATCGTTGGCGAGGCGTTGCTGTTCTGCTTCGTGCTGCTCGAACTCCTGTACCCAACGAGCGGTCTCGGCTTCTCGCCCCGCGACGTATCCCGCGTAGCCGTCGCCGTAGAGCCGGGCCCGTCCGTCGATCGTCGGGTCGAGGTCGAGCACCTTCGTGGCGACATCCGCGAGCAGCGCCCGATCGTGGCTCACCAAGCCCACGCCGGTGGAGCTGTCCCGAAGGGCGTCGGTCAAGAAGTCGAGCCCATGTTGGTCGAGGTGGTTGGTGGGCTCGTCGAGGAGGAGGAAATCGTGCTCGGCACCGAGAAGGCACGCCAGGCGCACCCGGTAGCGCTCACCCACCGACATCGTCGACAGCCGCCGGTCCCGGTCCTTCACCGCGTCGAGGGCGTCTAGCGCCAGGTCCACTCGTCGATCCGCGTCCCATGCGTCGAGTGCTGTCGCAACGTCGAGCACTTGCGCGTAGGTCGCCTCCGCACCTGGCAAGCCTTCGGCTAGCGCCAGCGCGGAGGCGTCCAAGTCGCGCAACGCCCTTCGAGCATCGGCCAGTTCGACGTCGATCAACTCGCCGACGGTGCGATCGGTTCCGACGGTCAACTCTTGTTCAGCTATCCCGATGCTGCCGATACGGCTGACGGTCCCCGAATCCGGGGCCAGCTTCCCGGCGAGCACATGCAGCAGCGTCGACTTGCCTCGGCCGTTCTCGCCGACGATTCCGAGGCGCGTTCCGGGCGAAACCGCGACGTCGACATCGGTCAGCACCGGCCGACCGCCCCGTTCCACGTTCACGGCCGTGGCCACCAATTGCGCGCGCGAGCGCGCACGGACATCTGTGTTACCGGTCATTGCAGTTCCTTCGAGAAAGTGGGCCAGCACCCGTCAACCGACGGGGGGCACCACAGCGATCCACGAACGAGCAACCCTCACGGTTGCGGTGAAACCGGACGCTCCAGGCGCCGGATCAGTCCTTGGATCAGAGGAAGATTGACTGCAACATGCAGCCCAGCGTAGCGGTCAGCCCGCCCGCCGGTCTCGGACCTCATGCAAGCAACCACGCGTTGCGCAGACTGAGCGAACACTCCACCGACGCCGCGATGCCCGCGACGAACAGGGCGGTGTTGATCCCCGCGGGCAGCGAGACGGACGAGATGAAGGTGCCGAACCGCTCGGCAGCCGGATCCCAGCTGGTGACCAACTCGTTGGCTCGCTTCCATCGGTCACACGCTTCGACCCGGTGAAGGCGATGCCACCGTCGTCTTCCAGTTCCGCGTGGTACCAGACCCGGATTGAGCGGCCCTCGGCTCGACCTCGGCGAGGGGCCTGACGCCGTCGACGCCAGGCCCCTCTCTCGCGGCTACTGGTACAGGTGAGCGACCGCGCAATGCGCATGCACGATGTTCAGCCCGAGTTCGTCGGCGTCGCAGCTCGCGATCTGGAGGTGTTCCACCGCCCTGCCGGCCACTTCGTCAGGGTGCTCCTCGGCGCCTTCGTCGGCGCACCAGTCACGCTGCTCCCCAAGCCGCTGGAGTCCCGCCACCATCTGGTCGCAGACCTGCGGCAGCCGGTCGGCGATGATCCGAAGCTCGCCGATCACTCGGTAGATGTCGTCGACCCCCTCCCAGCCCGGCGTCCCGACGGACGGCGCCGCGAGCGTCAGGTGGTTGAGCGCACGAATCGCCTCGGCCGCGACGCCCGCTGCACCAACCGGGGTGAGTATCTCGACGTCGAAGACGTCCCGCCCGGTCACGGCCGCTCCTCCTCGGTCTCGTCGCTCGCCTCCGAGTCGCCGGAGCCCAGGTCGTCGGTGATCCAGTCGCTCCAGTTGATGACGTCGCCACCGAGGAGGCGGTAGAACGTCGCGGCGGCCTCGGCCTGCATGCCCGGAAGGACGTGCTGGTACACGGCCATCGTGAACGCGACGTTGGCGTGGCCGAGCCGCTCACTTACCACCTTCACCGGCACGCCTGCCTTCAGGAGAAGGGTTGCATGGGTGTGGCGCAGATCGTGCAGTGAGATCTTGGGCACGTCGATCTTGGCCACCTTGCGGTCCAGGAGCTGGCTGAGCGAGTGCGGGTGGATCCACGAACCGTCCGGCTTCACGAAGACCAGCTCGTCGCCGGTCGGTTCGATACCGCCCTTCTCCTCGGCCCGCTCGATCCTCCACGCCTTGAGCACGTCGACCGTGCCCCGATCGAGGTCGATCGTGCGCCGGCCGGTGCCGGTCTTCACGTCGGAGATCTGCGCCTCATACGCGATCGACACCAGCGCCTGACGCACCGACAGCCGAGCGGCCTCGAGGTCGAGGTCGCACCACCGAAGTCCCAGGACCTCGCCGCGGCGCATGCCGGTGTGTGACGAGAGGTGGAACGCCGGATGGAGGCGGTGGTCTCGAACCGCGTCGAGGAACGTCTGGAGCTGCTCGACGTTCCAGGCCTTGATATTGCCATCCTGCCGACTCTTCAGGGTCGGCGCGTCGGCCAGCGAGACGACGTTGCGCACCACCAGACCCTTGCGCTGAGCGTCGGACATCGCCTTGCTCAGCATCAGGTGGATGTTGCGCACCGTCTTCGGCGCTAGCCCGGCCGGCTTGTCGGCGATGACCGGCGTCTCGGTGGACTTCGACTTCTTGCCGACCGGCTTCTTGCGGCCCTCGGTCAGGAGGGTCGCGTAGAAGACATCGAGGTCGTCGGGGCTGAGCTTGTCCAGCGGCCGGTGACCGAGCGTCGGCAGCACATGCAGGTCGATGTTGCGCCGGTACGAGTCATAGGTGCTGGCCCGGACCCTCGACTTCTGGATCGGCAGCCACCGTTGGGTGAGGTACTGCCCGAGGTTGAGCTTCTCGGTGGGCACTGGTACGCCGTCGTGACGACGCTTGATCTCCTCGGCGAGGAGCTTCTCGGCGTCGCTGCGCCTGGTGCCCGCCGGGATCCAGGACCGGCGCTTCTTGCCGGTCGTCGGATCGACACCGTCGTAGACGACGGCGTAGTAGTAGTTGCCCTTCTTGTGGATGCCTCCGCGCATGATGCGGTCCCTTTCGATGCGGATTCCGAAAGAGACGCCACGCAGCGGTCGAGGCCGATCCCAGGACGTCCGACGGGAGGGGCGCTGCCGACTCCGACCATACCGAGGTCGAACCCGAACGTCGAGAGTCGATCGCTCGAGCCCGCTCCCAGCAGGCGCTTGGGCACCCACGAGACCGTCGGACGCGGCCAGGTGGCCGTGCCATTGCGTGACGTCTCGGACCAGCCCGTCACA
>JAWKHV010000037.1:0-17023 GCA_041394645.1 Ilumatobacteraceae bacterium
CCCCAGCTCCTCGGCCCGCTGGCGCAGGTTGATCAGCCCGTTGCCATGGGTGACCGAGGACGGATCGAAGCCGTTTCCGTTGTCCATCACCCGCAGGGCGAGTTGATCGGGGCCGGCGGAGATCTCGACCTCGATCGAGGTGGGGTCGGCGTGCCGAGCCGCGTTGCTCAGGGCCTCCCGAAGCGACGCGAGCACATCTCCCTCGGTCTGCGCACCCAGGCGATTCTCGAGGACCCCGTCGAGGCGGACCGACGGCCGGAAGCCGAGGATGCGGCTGGACTGTTCGATGATCTCGATGACCGCTCGCCGGATCCCGCTCTCGCCGGCCCGCGAGCGTCCCAGGCCGAGGATGGTGGTCCGGATCTCTCGGATGGCGTCGTCGTGGTCGTCGAGCACCGCTTGGAGTCGCTCGGCGACGTCGGGCTCGACCCGATTGAGCAAGGCCTGGATCGTGAGCCCGTCGGCGAACAACCGTTGGATGACCGTGTCGTGGAGATCCCGAGCGATTCGCTCGCGATCCTCGGCGACGGTGGCCTTCGTGCGCTGATCGGCCAGCTCGGTCTCGATCGCTCGTCGATCCGTCACGTCGCGCACCGTCGCGACGATCAATTTGCCCGCGGGGGTGGCCTCCACCACGGACAACGCCACCTCGACCGGGAAGCTCGAGCCGTCTCGTCGGATCGCGGTGAGGTGCAACCCGCTCCCCATCGGGCGGGTGGACGGGTGATCGACGTAGCGCTGGCGGTGCCCCACGTGCACGCCCCGGGCCTCGGCCGGCACGAGGGTCTCGACCGGGTGGCCGATCAGGTCCTCTCGTGCGTAGCCGAACATCAGCTCCGCCTGGCGGTTGACGAGGCGGATCCGACCGCCGTCGTCGCAGAGCAGCACGCCGTCGGGGGCGGCCTCGACGACCGCCCAGTACACGCTGTCCTCGACCTGTTCGATCACGGATGGTCCTCCCGGCGCTCGTCGGCGATGCCGTGGGCCACGGCTGTGCTCGCAGGGTACCGACCCTGGGCCGGGACCAAGGACCCTGGCCGCCGTTGGCACAACGGTGCTTCACTTGGGTCCCATGGAGAACTCTGGAGAGGCCCCGGCGCGGATCGGTGTGTTCCTGCTCGACGACCACGAGGTCGTCCGGCGTGGCGTGGCGGAACTGCTCGTCGCCGAAGGCGACATCGACATCGTCGGCGAGGCCGGGACCGCAGCCGATGCCCTGGCCCGCATCCCGGCCACCCGGCCCGACGTCGCCGTGCTCGACGTCCGGTTGCCCGATGGCAACGGCGTGGAGGTCTGTCGAGAGATCCGCAGCCGCATGCCCGAGGTGCACTGCCTGATGCTCACCTCCTATGGCGACGACGACGCCCTGTTCGAAGCGATCATGGCCGGCGCCTCGGGCTACGTCCTCAAGCAGATCCGGGGCAACGAGCTCGTCTCGGCCGTCCGCCGGGTGGCCTCGGGCGCCTCCCTGCTCGACCCGGCGGTGACCGGTCGGGTGCTCCAGCGCCTCCGCAGCCCCGAGCCCGCCGACGAGCGCCTGGCCTCACTGACCACCCAGGAGCGCAAGATCCTCGACCTGATCGCGCTCGGCTACACGAACCGCCAGATCGCGAACGAGATCCTGCTGGCCGAAAAGACGGTCAAGAACTACGTGTCGAACCTGCTCACCAAGCTGGGCATGGAACGCCGGACCGAAGCCGCGGTGTTCGCCGCCCGGCTCCAGGCCAAGCACGAACACGACCGCGATCACGACTACTGATCGCCAGAACGCCCGGGCGTGGCGTCGCCGGCACCCCGGTCGCGATCGTGGAGCATGCACTGCATCACCGCGACCGACATCCAGCGCTTGAACTTGCGCCCGACCTCTCGTTCCACGCCGACCAGGGTGTAGCCACACGACTCGTGGAGCGCCCGGCTGGCCGTCCCCGAGGCCTCGATCCGGGCGATGACCACGTGGAACCCGGTGTCGCGGGCCAGGTCGAGCACGTGGTTCAGCAATCGCTTGCCCACCCCTCGACCGTGCTCGTCGCGCCGGACGTAGATCGAGTTCTCCACGGTGGTGCTGTACGCGGCGCGGTCCTTGTACGGAGACAGCGAGGCGAAGCCGACCACCTCGTCGGTCTCGTCGTCGACCGCGACCACCGCGGCGAATGCGCCGCTGCGCTGGGCCAGCCACTGTCGCTGGTCCTCGATGCTGCGCGGCACCAGATCGAACGTCGCGGTCGTGTTCAGGACCTCGTAGTTGTAGATCTCGGCGATCGCCTCGGCGTCGCCGCGCCGGGCCAGACGGATGGAGATGGCGCCCACGAAGCGGGAGAGGTTACCGGCAGCCCCTGATCGGCGAGGGACCGCCTCGGTGAGATCCGCGACGCGTCGCCTCGGGTGCGCCAGACTGGATCCGGCGATACCGCCGGACTGGATGCGGCGATCCCGCCGGGCGCCCCGGCGGAGATTTCCCTGGGTGCTTGGTGGGGTCGGCTCGCGCCTCGCTATGCTTGCTCCTCGGTTCGCGGCCCTGCCGCGCCCGCCCTCTTAGCTCAGTCGGCAGAGCACAGCCATGGTAAGGCTGGTGTCGTGGGTTCGATTCCCACAGAGGGCTCGACCAACGTCGGTCCGGGCCCGTGCCCGGTCGGCGCCAGGCCCTGGCGGCGTAGCTCAGTTGGTCAGAGCATCCGGCTCATAATCGGAAGGTCATCGGTTCGATCCCGATCGCCGCTACCACCCCAAGTATCCCCAACCACACCCTGCAGGAGAAGCGCTCCCATGAGCAAGGCAAAGTTCGAGCGTACGAAGCCGCATGTGAACATTGGCACGATGGGTCACATTGACCATGGTAAGACGACGTTGACGGCGGCGATTTCGAAGACGTTGGCGGATCGTGGGTTGGCGGAGTACACGCCGTTCGATTCGATCGACAAGGCTCCGGAAGAGAAGGCGCGTGGGAT
Organism: Ilumatobacteraceae bacterium; assembly: GCA_041394645.1. Taxonomy (GTDB): domain Bacteria; phylum Actinomycetota; class Acidimicrobiia; order Acidimicrobiales; family Ilumatobacteraceae; genus JAWKHV01. Next base: position 2,946 of record JAWKHV010000037.1, read on the forward strand.
TACGATCTCGATTGCGCATATTGAGTATGAGACTGAGGCTCGGCATTACGCGCATGTGGATATGCCTGGTCATGCGGACTACATCAAGAACATGATCACGGGCGCGGCTCAGGTGGATGGTGCGATTTTGGTGGTGGCGGCGACGGATGGTCCGATGCCGCAGACGCGTGAGCATGTGTTGTTGGCTCGTCAGGTGGGTGTGCCGTACATCGTGGTTGCTTTGAACAAGAGTGACATGGTGGATGATGAGGAGTTGTTGGAGCTGGTGGAGCTCGAGGTTCGTGAGTTGTTGAGTGAGTATGAGTTCCCTGGTGATGATGCGCCGGTGGTTCGGGTGTCGGCGTTGAAGGCGTTGGAGGGTGAGGCGGAGTGGCAGGACAAGGTGATGGAGTTGATGGCGGCTTGTGATGAGTCGATTCCGGAGCCGGTTCGTGAGTTGGATAAGCCGTTCTTGATGCCGATCGAGGATGTGTTCACGATCACGGGTCGTGGGACGGTGGTGACCGGGAAGGTGGAGCAGGGCAAGGTCCACACCGGTGATGAGGTGGAGATCGTTGGGTTGCGGGATACGCAGAAGACGACGTGTACTGGTGTGGAGATGTTCCGGAAGTTGCTCGATGAGGGGCAGGCTGGGGACAACATTGGTGCGTTGTTGCGGGGCACGAAGAAGGAGGATGTGGAGCGGGGTCAGGTGTTGTGTAAGCCTGGGTCGATTACTCCGCATACGAATTTTGAGGGTCAGGTGTATGTGTTGACGAAGGAGGAGGGTGGCCGTCATAAGCCGTTCTTCAACAATTATCGTCCGCAGTTCTTTTTCCGGACGACGGATGTGACGGGGACGATTGAGTTGCCGTCGGGTACGGAGATGGTGATGCCGGGTGACAACGTGACGATGACGGTGGAGCTGGGTAAGCCGATCGCGATGGATGAGGGTCTGCGGTTCGCCATTCGTGAGGGTGGTCGGACGGTGGGTGCCGGTCGCGTCACCAAGATCATCAAGTGACACCGGCGTCGAGCTGACACGAAAGAGGCAGTCCCATGCCCAAGAACGACAAGCGCATCAAGATCACGCTCGAGTGCACCGAGTGCAAGCGGCGCAACTACATCACCATGAAGTCGAAGATCAACGATCGGGAGCGCATGGAGATGAAGAAGTACTGCTCCCACGATCGGCGCCACACGATGCACAAAGAAACGCGCTGATACCCCACTACTCGGACGGGCGGCGCTGCTGGCGCCGCCGATCCAACGGCACGGCCCCCACGACCGGGGGCCGATCCGTTGGTGGCCACTGGTAGGTTGGAGACCCCGGAAGCGGGGTGACCACTCACCACGCCACATCCGAGGGCAGTAGCTCAGTTGGTAGAGCATCGGTCTCCAAAACCGACGGTCGGGGGTTCGAGTCCCTCCTGCCCTGCCCAGCACACCCTTGCGAGAACGCCATGTCAACGGACCTAAATCGCGAACAGAAGCGCCAGCTGAAGAAGATGGGCGCCCTGGACGAGCGGGGCAACCCGACTCGCGCGCCGCGTCCGCAGACTGCCCGGCGTGCCGACGAGACCAGGGTGACGCCCGCGCAGTACCTGCGCGAGGTCCGCACCGAGATGCGCAAGGTCTCGTGGCCGGACTGGCCCGAGGTACGCAAGTACTCGGTGGTCGTGCTCATCACGGTTCTGGTCTTCCTCGCCTACGTCGGCGGACTGGATGCACTGTTCGGTGTGTTCAGCGGCTGGCTGTACCGGAGCTGACGAGATGACTGACGACCAGATGATGGACACCACCGACCCCGCCGTCCTGGAGGACGATCCGACGATCGAGCAGCCCGGCGACGCCGACGCCCTCGATGCCGGGGCGACCGACGAGCCGGCTGACACCTCCGACGCCGCGGACGCCAGTGATGCCGCTGATGACACCGACACGGCCGAGGACGCCGTCGAGGTCTTCGACCTGCGTGACGGCGCCGAGTCCGGCGACGACGACTCCGAGGCCGACGAGGCCTCGACCGAGGACGAGGCCGCGGGAACCCCGGCGTGGCTCCGCTCGGGCGACTGGTACGTGATCCACAGCCAGTCGGGCTACGAGAAGAAGGTCAAGGCCAACCTCGGGCTCGCATCATGTCGATGAACATGGAGGACACGATCTACGAGGTCGTCATCCCCATGGAGGACGTGGTCGAGTTCAAGAACGGTCGCAAGCAGACCGTGCAGAAGAAGGTCTTCCCCGGCTACTTGCTGGTCCGTTGCGAGATGGACGACGCCAGCTGGTACTGCATTCGAAACACTCCTGGCGTGACCGGCTTCGTCGGTCAGGCCCGGTTCGACAAGAAGCCGACCCCGCTGTCCAAGCGGGAGGTCGAGACCTTCCTGTCGGCCAAGGGCGACGGCCAAGAAGTGGCCCCGCGTCGCAAGCCCAAGCTCGAGTACGAGGTGGGCGAGAGCGTGCGGGTCAAGGAAGGTCCGTTCGCCGACTTCTCCGGCCAGGTGGCCGAGATCAACGCCGATCACATGAAGCTGAAGGTACTGGTGAACATCTTCGGGCGCGAGACGCTCGTGGAGATGGACTTCGCCCAGGTCGCCAAGCTCTGAAGATTCTTTAGGTAGAAGGAGACCCCGGTGGCGAAGAAGAAGCTCGCGGCCATCGTCAAGATTCAGATCCCGGCAGGCAAGGCCACTCCGGCCCCGCCCGTCGGTACCGCGCTCGGACCCCACGGCGTGGCGATCATGGACTTCGTGAAGGCGTACAACGCCGCCACCGAAGCCCAGGTCGGCACGATCGTGCCCGTCGAGATCTCGATCTTCGAGGACCGCACGTTCACGTTCAAGCTCAAGACCCCGCCGACCCCGGTGCTGTTGCGCCAGAAGGCCGGTCTGGCCAAGGCCGCGAGCAACCCTGGCAAGGAGGTCGCCGGTTCGGTGACCGAGGCCGACATCGAAGAGGTCGCCAAGATCAAGATGCCGGACCTCAACGCCAACGACCTCGAGGCGGCCAAGCAGCAGGTGCGCGGTACGGCCCGTTCGATGGGCCTCACCATCGCCTGACGCGTCGAGCGTCGGATCACCATTCATCCCCGCCACGGTCGGACCACCTCGCCGGCCGGGCCTGATTCACGAGGGAGCCATCATGGCGCAAGGTAAGAAGTACAACGACGCGCTCAAGCGCTACAACCGCGACCAGCTCTTCACGCCCACCGAGGCGTTGGGCCTGGCCAAGTCGCTGGCGAGCGCCAAGTTCGACGAGACCATCGAGGTCGTGGTGCGGCTGGGCGTCGACCCCCGCAAGGCCGACCAGATGGTTCGTGGCACCGTGGCGCTGCCCGCCGGCACCGGCAAGGACGTGCGCATCGCCGTGTTCGCCCAGGGCGACGCGGCCACGGCGGCCCGTGAGGCGGGCGCCGACATCGTCGGCGCCGACGACCTCGCCGCCGAGATCGAAAAAGGCAACATGGACTTCGACATGGCCATCGCCACGCCGGACATGATGCCGCTCGTCGGTCGCCTCGGTCGGGTGCTCGGACCCCGTGGCCTGATGCCGAACCCCAAGACCGGCACGGTGACCCAGGACGTCGCTCGCGCCGTCACCGAGTTCAAGGGCGGCAAGGTCGAGTACCGCACCGACCGGTACGGCAACGTCCACGTCCCGGTGGGCAAGGCCAGCTTCGACGTCCAGGCCCTGGAGGACAACTTCCGGGCCGTGCTCGACGAGCTCCAGCGAGCCAAGCCGGCGTCGGCCAAGGGCCGCTACCTGCGCAAGATCGCGTGCTCCTCGACGATGGGCCCCGGCGTCAAGATCGACACCGGTCGCCTCCGCCCCGACACGGTTTGACACATCCCCGGTAGCCTCGGCTACCAGCCAACCCACATCTGCTCGCCACAGACCGCTGGTCCACCTCGGTGGACAATGGATCGGTTTCCGATCCGCCAGCCGAGGCGGACTCCTGAGGTGCCTCTTGCTCCTCGGCGTGTTCGCACTTGCGAGCACCCGAGTCGAAGCGAGAGGAGGTGTACATGGAGAACGCCAAGACCGAAAAGGCTGCCGTCGTCGCTGAGGTGAAGACGAAGCTCGACGAGTGCCAGGCCGTGTTCATCACGGAATATCGAGGCATGACCGTCGGGCAGCTCGCCGATCTGCGCAACCAACTCCGCCCCGCAGGGACGGAGTACAAGGTGTACAAGAACACCCTGGTTCGCCGAGCGGCCGCAGAGGCCGGAATCGAAGGACTGGAATCCCAGCTCGTCGGACCGACCGCCATCGCGTTCGTGAACGGCGATATCGCCACGGCCGCCAAGGCCCTGCGCGAGTTCGCCAAGACGAACCCGATGCTCGTCGTCAAAGGCGGTGCCCTCGGCACTGCCGTGCTCAGCGAGGCCGACGTCAAGGCCCTGGCCGATCTGCCCTCGCGTGAGGTGCTGCTCGCCCAGATCGCCGGAGCCTTCCAGGCCCCGATGGTCAAGATGGCCGGCTTGTTGCAGGCACTGCCCCGCAACTTCGCCTACGGCCTCAAGGCCCTCATCGATCAGCAGGCCGCGGCCTGATCCTGCGACCTGGGTCCGACGGCTGATCCCGCCGGTTCGTCCAGGTGGCCATCACTCCGGTCGGCGCTGAGCCGACCACCCCGAGGCCCCGCCTCACCAACGTTCTGTACACCACTCGCCGGGCCGAAGCGCCCGGCACACCAAGGAGTTTCCCCACATGGCTCTGTCCAAGGAAGAGATCCTCGACGGCATCGCGGAGATGACCGTCCTCGAACTGTCCGAGCTGCTCTCGGCGTTCGAAGAGAAGTTCGGCGTGACCGCCGCTGCTCCCGTCGCCGTGGCCGCGGCGGCCCCGGCCGGTGGCGGCGACGCCGCTGCTGCCGAGGAAAAGGATGAGTTCGACGTCGTCCTCACCGGCGCCGGCGCCCAGAAGATCCAGGTCATCAAGGTCGTGCGCGAGCTGACCAGCCTGGGCCTGAAGGAGGCCAAGGACCTCGTCGACAACGCCCCGAAGCCGATCCTCGAAAAGGCCTCCAAGGCCGACGCCGAGACCGCCAAGGCCAAGCTCGAAGAGTCGGGCGCCACGGTCGAACTCAAGTGATCTCGTCCGGCCCGTTGGCCGGATGACCCTCGAGCATCGCTCGCACCCACGGGCCGGAGGATCATCCTCCGGCCCGTGGCGCGCCCCGGGATGGGTCGAAGACCCCGGTCGGAGGTGCTTGACGAAGTCGCAGCATTCCTTTACCGTGCGGCCGTCGACAGTCCCGTCCGGCTTCTGCCGGGCTGGTTGACGTCGCCTCGGTGGCCCCGGTAGGCTCGTTCGTTGCCGTGCGTCGCCCCATCCGCGTTTCCCCCCAGGCTCTGCTTCATCGCGCCCGGGGAACCGCGCCGTCCGCTCCGGAGGAGTAAGCCTTGGCCACTCGATCCACCACTCGCGAGCGGTACTCGTTCGCCAACCTCAGCGAGCCCCTCGAGCTCCCCGACCTGATTGCAATTCAGCGGGCCAGTTTCGAGTGGTTCCTCGCCGAGGGCTTGGCCGAGACCTTCCGTGACATCTCGCCCATCAAGGACTTCAGCGAAACCCTCCAGCTCGAGCTGGAGTTCGATCCCGACGACGAGGATCTGCGTCCGCCGCCGAAGTTCTCGGTGGAGGAGTGCAAAGAAAAGGACATGACCTACTCGGCTCCGATCTTCGTGCGGGCCCGGTTCATGAACCGGAACACCGGCGAGATCAAGGAGCAGACGGTCTTCATGGGGGACTTCCCGATGATGACCGAGAAGGGCACCTTCATCATCAACGGCACCGAGCGCGTGGTCGTGTCGCAGCCGTTCGTTCCCCGGGTGTCATCTTCGAGCCCGGTGAGCGGTTCCGTCTCCGCAACCTGTCCAAGCACCAGTTGGTGAAGGGCACCATCCACCCGTACCGCGGTGAATGGCTCGAATTCGACGTGGAGCAAAAGCCGGAGCAAGGACGTCACCGCCGGCACCGTGTGGCCCGCAAGCGCCGCATGAGCATCTTCACGATCCCTGCGCCCTCGGCTACGACGAGGAGAAGCGCGCCGGGATTCCTCGACCGCTTCGTCAACTACTTCGACTTCCTCGAAGGTCAGTGGGAGAAGGATCGCCCTCGCTCCGACCCAGGACGAGTCGCTGGTCGAGATCTACAAGCGGGCGTCGGGCGAGCCGCCGACCGTCGAGTCGGCCCGGGCCGCCGCTTCCGCAACGCCTTCTTCGAGAACCGGCGTTACGACCTGTCGCGCGTCGGTCGCCCTGGCTGAACCGCAAGCTGGGCACCGAGGTCGAGCGGCTCGGCGAGCTGTTCGGGCTCACCGGCGATCTGTTCGACGTCCCCGACGAGGCCAGGACGTGCTTTCGCGCATCGAGGTGGCGGCGACGATCACCTACATGCTCCACCTGGTCAAGCAGGAGGAGCCGGGCTACCGCCTCGACGACCAGGACCACTTCGCCAACCGCCGGATCCGTTCCGTCGGAGAGCTGATCCAGAACCAGGTGCGCATCGGCCTGTCCCGCATGGAGCGTGTGCGGGAACGCATGACGACCCAGGACGTCGGGCGATCACCCCGCAGTCGCTGATCAACATCCGGCCCGTGGTCGCGGCGATCAAGGAGTTCTTCGGAACGTCCCGGCTGTCGCAGTTCATGGACCAGGTCAACCCGCTGTCGGGCCTGACCCACCGCCGCCGCCTCTCGGCGCTCGGCCCGGGTGGTCTGTCTCGCGAGCGAGCCGGCTTCGAAGTCCGCGACGTCCACTTCTCCCACTACGGCCGGATGTGTCCGATCGAGACCCCGGAAGGCCCCAACATCGGTCTGATCGGTGCCCTCGCGACCTACGCCCGGGTCAACGAGTTCGGCTTCATCGAGACGCCGTACCGCCGGGTCGAGAACAGTCGCGTGACCGACGAGGTGGTCTACATGGCCGCCGACGAGGGAAGAGCAGTACGTGGTGGCCCAGGCCAGCACACGCCGATCGAGGCCGACGGAACGTTCCTCGACGACCGCGTGCTCGTGCGCCGGTCGCCGCAGGCCGCCAACCTCGCAGCTCAAGCAGATGCTCGAAGCGGAGAGCTTCTTTGGCGCGACCACCGACATCGGCTACGTCGTCCGGACGAGGTCGACTTCTGGACGATATCGCCGAAGCAGATCGTCTCGGTCGGCGCTGCGCTCATCCGAGGCACGACGGCGCCAACGCGCCCTCATGGGGGCCAACATGCAGAAGCAGGCCGTGCCGTTGGTGCGCGCCGAGGCTCCCTACATCGGCACCGGGATCGAGCGGCGGGCCGCTCGTGACGCCGCTGACCTCATCCAGGCCATCGACGCCGGCGAGGTCACCGAGGTGTCGGAGAGCGATTCGATCACCGTCAGACCGTACGAGACGGCGGGCCGCAAGGTCTACCGCCTGGCCAAGTTCCGGCGCGCTCGAACCAGGACACCTGCATCAACCAGGTTCCTCGGGTCCAAGAAGGCCAGAAGCTGGTCAAGGGCGACGTGATCGCCGACGGTCCTCGACCGACCCGGGAGCGAGCTCGCCCTGGGCAAGAACCTCCTCGTGGCCTGATGCCATGGGAGGGCTGGCTACAACTTCGAGGACGCCATCATCTTGTCCGAGCGACGCTGGTGAAGGACGACGCGTGCTGCGTCGATCCATCCACGAGCACAGTCGATGCTGCTGACACCAAGCTCCGGCCCGGAAGAGATCACCGGGACATCCCGAACCTGTCCGACGACATCCTCCGGGACCTCGACGACCGCGGCATCATCCGCATCGGTGCCGAGGTCGGCCCGAACGACGTGGCGTCGGCAAGGTGACCCGAAGGAGCGAGACCGAGCTGACCCCCGAGGGCGCCTGCTGCGCGCGCCATCTTCGGTGAGAAGGCCCGCGAAGTCCGTGACACCTCGCTGAAGGTGCCCACGGCGAGAGCGGCAAGGTCATCGACGTCAAGGTGTTCACCACCCGCGAAGACGGCCACGAGCTGCCCCCCGGCGTGAACCAGCAGTTCCGGTCTACGTGGCCCAGAAGCGCAAGATCTCGGTCGGCGACAAGCTCGCTGGTCGCCACGGCAACAAGGGCGTCATCTCCAAGATCTCCCGATCGAGGACATGCCGTACCTGCCCGACGGTTCGTCGGTCGACATCATCCTCAATCCCCTCGAGTCCCGTCCCGCATGAACGTGGGCCAGGTCCTGCGAGGCCACCTCGGCTACGCCGCTCGGGTAAGAGGGCTGGGAAGTGCCCGACCGCGAGCCGGTCGGCGAGGCACCCAGGTGCTGGGACCGAGACCAAGACCCGTCCCTACACCCGCCGTCGACCTTCGTCGCCACGCCGGTGTTCGACGGCGCCAACTGGGACGAGACCAGGCAGTCTGGGCAAGCACCCGACGATCCAGAAGATCTTCGAGCACCTCCACCCGGAGAGCGCCGACGGCGTTCATGCCTCATCCGTCCCGACGGCAAGACCCAACTGTACAACGGCCGCACCGGCGAGCGTACGACCAGCCGGTCACGGTCAGGTATGCGCATCCTCAAGCTGTCGCACCTCGTGGACGACAAGATCCACGCCCGGTCGACCGGCCGTACTCGATGATCCCAGCAGCCCCTCGGCGGGAAGGCCCAGTTCGGCGGGCAGCGCTTCGGTGAGATGGAGGTGTGGGCCCTCGAAGACCTACAGCTTGGCGTACTTGCAGGAGCATTGACCTTAAGTCCGACGACGTGCTCGGCCGCGTGAAGGTCTACGAGGCCATCGTGAAGGGCGAGAACATCCCCGAGCCGGGCATCCCCGAGAGCTTCAAGGTGCTCATGAAGGAGATGCAGGCCCTCTGCTTGAACGTGGAGGTCCTGGCCGAGGACGGCGCCGAGATCGAGATGCGCGAACTCGACGAGGACGTGTTCCGGACCGCCGAGGAACTCGGCATCGACATCAGCCGTCCCGAGCGTGGGACCGACGAGGACGACCGCGAGCGCCAGCGCCAGCGGGCCTCGTTCTGACATGACGACGACGACAGAGACGACACGGGGAACGAGGGACGCTTCCGATGCTTGATGTGAACATGTTCGACCAGCTCCGCATCGGGCTGGCCACGTCCGACCAGATCCAGCTCTGGTCGCACGGTGAGGTGAAGAAGCCCGAGACGATCAACTACCGGACGCTGCGTCCGGAAAAGGACGGGCTGTTCTGCGAGAAGATCTTCGGGCCGACTCGCGACTGGGAGTGCTACTGCGGCAAGTACAAGCGGGTCCGCTTCAAGGGCATCATCTGTGAGCGGTGCGGGGTCGAGGTGACCCGCTCGAAGGTCCGGCGCGAGCGCATGGGCCACATCGAGCTGGCCGCCCCCGTGGTCCACATCTGGTACCTGCGCGGCACCCGTTCCTGGCTCGCCTACCTGCTGGCCGGCATCGAGCCCCGTGAGGAGCTCAAGGCCAAGCAGCTGGAGAAGGTCATCTACTTCGCCGCCAACCTGGTCACCTGGGTCGACGACGAGAAGCGTCAGGCCGAGCTCCCCAACCTGGAGAACGAGCTCCTCGAGGAACTCGACGCCATCAACAAAGAGGTCGAGCTGGCCCTCGATCGCCGCATGAAGGACGCCGAGGACGAGATCGCCGCGCTCGAGGCCGACGGGGCCAAGGACGCCGACATCCGGGCGCGCCAGAAGGCGGCGGACAAGGACGCCGCCTCCATCCGGGAGCGTGGCGAGGCCGAGATCGACCTGCTCAAGCGGGCGTGGGACGAGTTCAAGGACATCCACGCCCGAAAGATCATCGGCTGACGAGTTGCTGTGGCGAGCTGCTGCGACCGCTACGGCGACTACTTCGAGGGCGGCATGGTGCCGATGCCATCAAGTCGCTCATCGACCGCATCGACTTCGACGTCGAGGAGCTCCAAGCTCCGCGAGGCCATCGAGGCCGCCGACGGCCGCAAGCCGCTCAGTGCCCAGCGCAAGCGAAAGGCCATCAAGCGGCTCAAGATCGTCACGGCCTTCAACCGCCGGGACGAGGAGCAGCGTCGGACCAACGATCCCAAGGCGATGATCCTCGAGGTCGTGCCGGTGATCCACGCCGGAACTGCGCCCGATGGTGCAGCTCGGCGGTAGCGCCCCGCGACCTCCGACCTCAACGGCCTGTACCGCCGGGTCATCAACCGCAACAACCGTCTCAAGCGCCTGCTCGATCTCGGGGCTCCCGAGGTCATCGTGAACAACGAAGAAGCGCATGCTCCAGGAGGCGGTCGACGCCCTGTTCGACAACGTCGTCGTGGCCGTCCGGTGACCGGGCCGGGCAACCGCCCGCTCAAGTCGCTGTCGGACATGTTGAAGGGCAAGCAGGGTCGCTTCCGCCAGAACCTGCTCGGCAAGCGCGTCGACTACTCGGGTCGTTCGGTCATCGTGGCCGGCCCGTTCCTGCGGCTCCACCAGTGCGGCCTGCCGAAGCTGATGGCCCTCGAGGCTGTTCAAGCCGTTCGTCATGAAGCGCCTCGTCGACCTCGAGCTGGCCCAGAACATCAAGTCGGCCAAGCGCATGGTCGAGCGGCGCCGCTCCCAGGTGTGGGACGTCCTCGAAGACGTCATCAAGGAGCACCCGGTCATGCTGAACCGTGCTCCGACCCTGCACCGTCTCGGCATCCAGGCCTTCGAGCCGGTGCTGGTCGAGGGCAAGGCGATCAACCTCCACCCGTTGGTCTGCACCGCCTTCAACGCCGACTTCGACGGCGACCAGATGGCCGTTCACCTCCCGCTGTCCGCCGAGGCCCAGGCCGAGGCTCGGGTCCTGATGCTGTCGTCGAACAACATCTTGTCGCCGGCGTCGGGTCGACCGATCGTGGTGCCGTCGCAGGACATGATCATCGGCGGCTTCTACCTGACCGCGGACGTCGACGGCTGCAAGGGCGAGGGCAAGGTCTTTCGCGACGAGTGGGAAGTGATGCGTGCCCTCGACGAGGGCATCATCGCCCTGCACGCCAAGATCAAGGTGATCGGCCGTCGCGACGAGGAGGGCAACCGCTCCGAGCGCATCACGACCCCCGGTCGGATGAAGTTCGAAGCGACCCTGCCGGCCAGCTACCCCGACCTCTTCGGCTACATCGATGCGCCGGTGAAGAAGAAGGAGATGGGGGTGATCGTCGAGCGCCTCGTCGATCACTACCGCAAGGCCGAGGTCGCCGCGTCGCTCGACAACATCAAGAACGTCTGTTACCGCTACGCGGCTCAGTCGGGCCTCACCATCTCCATCGACGACGTTCGCACGCCGGTCGAGAAGAAGGAGATCCTCGACCGCTACGAGAAGGAAGCGGAGAAGGTCGAGACGCAGTTCCGCCGAGGCATCATCACCGACGGCGAGCGGCGTCAGCAGGAGGTCCGGATCTGGACCGACGCGACCGAGGACGTCAAGAACGCCATGGAGACCAGTCTCAAGGCGCGGGCGTTCAACCCGATCGACATGATGGTCGGTTCGGGTGCTCGCGGGAACATGATGCAGGTCCGTCAGATCGCCGGTATGCGCGGTCTGGTGGCCAACCCTCGTGGTGACATGATCCCCCGCCCGATCAAGTCGAACTTCCGTGAGGGCCTCGAGATGCTCGAGTACTTCATCGCCACTCCCGGCGCCCGCAAGGGACTGGTCGACACCGCCCTGCGTACCGCGGACTCCGGCTACCTGACCCGTCGTCTCGTCGACGTCGCCCAGGAGCTGATCATCCGCGAGGAGGACTGCGGCACGAACCTCGGCATCTGGATCGAGAACGTCGGCCCGGACACCGCCAACCGCAAGACGTACCTCGAGACCAAGCTGTTCGGTCGGGCGCTCGTCAGCGACGTCACGCTGTCGGACGGCCGGGTCATCACCCGCAACACCATCGTCGGTGACGACGAGATGGACGCGTTGCGCGACGACGAGACCGTCAACCGGGTGCGCGTGCGCTCGGTGCTCACCTGTGATGCCGAGCTCGGCATCTGCGCCTTGTGCTACGGCCGTTCGCTGGCCACCGGCAAGGAGATCGAGCTCGGTGAGGCCGTCGGCGTCATCGCCGCTCAGTCGATCGGTGAGCCCGGCACCCAGCTGACGATGCGTACGTTCCACACCGGTGGTGTCGCCGGCAAGGACATCGCCGGCGGTCTGCCTCGCGTCGTGGAGTTGTTCGAGGCCCGGACCCCTCGCGGTGCGGCTCGCCTCGCCCACTCCTCGGGCGTGTTGCGCATCGACGAGGACGAGGGTCGCGGCGTGCCGGTGACCGTCGTGTCCGACGACGGGACCGAGGAGACCATGATCCTCCCCGCCCAGAGCCGGATCCTCGTCGCCGACGGTCAGGACATCAAGGCCGGTGACCCGATCACCGACGGTCCGTACGACCCGAAGGAACTGATGGAGATCAAGGGTCCTCGTGAGACCCAGATCTACCTCGTCGACGAGGTGCAGCGGGTGTACCGCGACCAGGGTGTGTCGATCCACGACAAGCACATCGAGCTGATCGTGCGCCAGATGACCCGCCGGATCGGCGTGCAGGAGCCCGGGGACACCGGCTTCCTGCCCGGCGAGCGGGCCGACGCCAAGGCCTTCCGTGACACCAACCGGCGCACGGTCGAAGGCGGCGGCAAGCCGGCCGAAGGCCGTCCCGAGGTCATGGGCATCACCAAGGCCTCGCTGGCCACCGAGTCGTGGCTCTCGGCTGCATCGTTCCAGGAGACCACCCGGGTGCTCACCGAGGCCGCCCTCGACGGCCGCGGCGACAACCTGATCGGGCTCAAGGAGAACATCATCATCGGCAAGCTGATCCCGGCCGGTTCGGGCATGCAGAAGTACCGGGACTTCGACATCGCGGCCCCGGACTACACGCCGATGTCGTACTACTCCTCGGAGATGGAAGACCCGGCCGCCTATCTGGCCAGCCTCCAGGGTTCGTACTCCACCGACCCCAGCTGACCCCCTCGGTTCAACGACCGGTTCGACGACCGGTTCGACGACCGGTTCGACGATCGGTGGCGGAGCCCGGGCCAGGCGGCCCGGGCTCCGCCGCGTCTGCGCTGACGGTGGTCACCCACCGTCGCGGTCGCACTGGGTAGGGTGTCGCCTGGCCGGCGACTGCCCGATCGGAGCGACCGGCTCTCCAGCCAGGTTGCCGAGTGGGCGTGTCCGCCCCTAACCTTTCACGGTTCGTGCGCGCCAGGAACTGGCGTGTGCTGGCTCGCAGCAACGAGGCAAAGGTAGACGCGTGCCCACCATTCAGCAGTTGGTCCGACAGGGCCGAAGCACCAAGGTCGACAAGAGCAAGACCCCGGCCCTCAAGGGTTCGCCCCAGCGCCGTGGGGTCTGCACTCGTGTGTTCACCACGACCCCCAAGAAGCCGAACTCGGCGCTCCGCAAGGTGGCGCGTGTTCGCCTCACCAGCGGCATCGAGGTGACCGCCTACATCCCGGGCGAGGGCCACAACCTCCAGGAGCACTCGATCGTGCTCGTGCGTGGCGGTCGTGTCCGTGACCTCCCCGGTGTTCGCTACAAGATCATCCGCGGCGCGCTCGATGCCGCCGGGGTGAAGAATCGCAAGCAGGCCCGCAGCCGGTACGGCGCCAAGCGGACGAAGTGACGAAGGACAAAGTGATCTTCCATGCCGCGTAAGGGACCCGCCCCCCGTCGAGAGCTCACGCCGGATCCGGTGTACCGCTCGCTTCTCGTCACCCAGATCGTCAACAAGGTGCTGCTCTCGGGCAAGCGCTCGACGGCCGAGAAGATCGTGTACGACGCCCTCGAGATGATCGAGGCCAAGACCGGCGCTGAGCCGATCGCCACCCTCAAGCGGGCGATCGACAACATCAAGCCGCCGCTCGAGGTCCGCAGCCGCCGAGTCGGTGGCGCCACCTACCAGGTGCCGGTCGAGGTGCGCCCCCGTCGAGCCAACACCTTGGCCATCCGCTGGGTGGTCAGCTTCGCTCGGGCCCGTCGGGAAAAGACGATGGCCGAGCGGCTCGCCAACGAGCTGATGGACGCGGCCAACGGTCTGGGCGCATCCATCAAGCGTCGTGACGACCTGCAGAAGATGGCCGAGTCCAACAAGGCCTTCGCCCACTACCGCTGGTGAGCCCGGGCGCTCGGCGCGAGCGCCTCGC
>JAWKHV010000038.1:0-16238 GCA_041394645.1 Ilumatobacteraceae bacterium
CTCGGGACGCAGCGCGGGACACATCTCGAGTGCCTCGGCGGGATCGAGCGGCTCGAGGGTCTCGACGTCGGCCAGCAGCTCGCGCAGATGGGGAATCTGGTGCTCCGGTGCCACCCACAGCGCGGCGCGGGGGTCGAGCAGCGGTTCGGTGCCGAGCAGGTCGGGTGCGTCGCCGTAGCGCGGCCGGCTCGCCGTCGACAGCGCCCGGACCGGGGCCGGGCCGTAGCTCTCGAGGAAGACCGCCGCCGAGCGACCGGTGGTGTGATGAGCGAGCTGCTGCTCGCGCTCGACGAGCACCACTCGCAGCCCGGCCGCGACGAGTTCGTAGGCCGCAGACACCCCGGCGATCCCCCCGCCGATCACGACCACGTCGGCAGTGAGACGCGTCATCGCCGCAGACGGGTCGCGGGCGAGACCCGGACCGGGATCACTGACCGAGGAGTTCGCGCCACGAGCCCGGGTACTTGGCCGCGACCTGTTGCGGGGTCATCCGCAGCGTCGTCTCCGGAACGAGGTCGGCGATGGCCCGGCCCTCGGCGTAGTGGTGGAGCACGTTGCCGGCGCCCTCGAACAGCCTCGAGCGCAGCTCGACCAGCTCGGCCGGCGGGTTCTCGTCCAAGAAGCCCCAGGCGGTGAAGGCGATGGTCAGGTCGTGGATGACCGGAGCCCGGCCGTACAACGACGCCCGGCGCAGGGCGATGCCGAGGCAGCCTCGAACGGCATCGTCGACCGTCACCTTGCCGCTGGTACGGATCCGGTCGCGCAGGCGGGCGGCCAAGGTGAGGGCATAGCCCTGATCAGGACCCTGATACCCCTGCTGATCGCCGGACGGCTGATGGCCGGTGAGTTCCGCGGGTCGACCCGGATTCCAGGCCGAAGGAACGAAGTCGGGAGACTGGTACGAGCGCGGGGTGGCGACCGGGCTCGTGGGCACGTACTGGGGGGCGGACATCGGTCGAGAGGTTACTCCGCGGCGGTGTCGCCGCCCGCCTCACGAAGCTCCTCGACGAGCAACCCGTAGACGATCGAGTCCGACAGCGCCTGCCACGAGGCCTCGATGATGTTCGACGACACCCCGATCGTGGTCCAGGTCCGTTCGCCGTCGGTGGCGTCGAGCAGGACCCGGGTGATGGCTCCGGTCGCCGTGGCGCCGTCGAGGATGCGCACCTTGTAGTCCGTCAGGTGGATCCCGGCGAGGACGGGGTGGTGAGGGAGCAGGGCGGCTCGCAGGGCCTGGTCGATGGCGTTGATCGGCCCGTTGCCCTCGGCGACGTGCACGCTGCGCTCGTCCCCGATCCAGACCTTGACCGTGGCCTCGCAGTTGAACGACGCGTTGGGCAGTTCGTCGGTGATGACCCGCATCGACTCCACCGCGAAGAACTCGTGCTCCCATCCCGTTGCTCGCCGCATCAGCAACTCGAGCGATGCATCGGCGGCCTCGAAGTGGTAGCCCTCGTGCTCCAACCGCTTCAGCTGGTCGATGACGTCGTTGGTCGCCTGCCCGTCGAGGACGATCCCGAGTTCGTCGGCCTTCATCTTGATGGTCGCCTTGCCCGCCATCTCCGAGACGACGAAGCGGGTCTTGTTGCCGACCGTCTCGGGATCGACGTGCTCGTAGGCGTCCTTGGCCCGGGCGATGGCGCTGACGTGGAGCCCGGCCTTGTGTGCGAAGGCTCCGGAACCGACGTACGGCGCCTGGGGATTCATCGGCCGGTTGAGCAGCTCGGCGATGTGATGGCTCACGGAGGTGAGCTGATCGAGACGCCCGTCGGGCAGGACGTCGAAGCCCATCTTGAGCTGGAGGTTCGGGATGACGGTGGTGAGGTTGGTGTTGCCCGTGCGCTCCCCCAGCCCGTTCATGCACCCCTGCACCTGGCGGGCGCCGGCGCGCACGGCCGCCATGGCGTTGGCAACGGCACATCCGGTGTCGTCGTGGCAGTGGATCGAGATGGTGACGTCGTCACGAAAATGCGCCTTGACCGCGCCGACGATGTGCTCGACCTCGTGCGGCAACGAGCCGCCGTTGGTGTCGCAGAGCACGAGGTGGCTGGCGCCCTTGACCGCAGCAGCTTCGAGCGCACGCATGGCGAACTCGGGGTTGTGCTTGTACCCGTCGAAGAAGTGCTCGGCGTCGACCATCACTCGGCGACCGGACGAGCGCAGGAACTCCACCGAGTCGGCGATCATCGCCTCCCCCTCGTCGAGGCTCGTGTTGAGCGCGTTCAGGACGTGATAGTCCCAGCTCTTGGCCACGATGCACACGGCTTCGGTCCCGGCCTCGATCAGGTTGCGCAACGTGGCGTCGTCGTCGACCTTTCCCTTCGGGCGACGCGTGGAACCGAACGCCACGAGGGTCGAGGTGGCCAGGTTCAGCTCCCGTCCGGCCCGGTGGAAGAACTCGATGTCCTTCGGGTTGGCGCCGGGCCAGCCCCCTTCGATGTAGGCGATGCCCAGCCGGTCGAGCTGCTCGGCGATGCGCAGCTTGTCCTCCACCGTCGCGGAGACCCCCTCGACCTGGAGGCCGTCGCGCAGGGTCGTGTCGAAGATCTCGACGTGCTCGGCGTTGTGCATGGACTCGCTCCTCACGGTGGTGGCGACCGGGCCGGACCCGGGCACCGACAAACGAAACGGCCGCCCCGAGGGGCGGCCGGACTGCGCACGTGGATCACCACGTGCGCTACGAAATGATGATGCCTGCGGTCGGCAACGAACTCACGGTCGAGCAGTCTACGGTCCTCAGACCGCGAGTTCGCACCAGTCCTTGTACTGCGGTTCCTCGCCTCGCACGACCCGGCCGTACAGCTCGGCGATGGCGGTGGTGATCGGGCCGGGGCACGGGATCTCGCGGTCGTCGACCGAGTTCACGGAGGACACCTCGGCGGCGGTGCCACAGACGAACAACTCCTCGGCGATGTACAGGTCGCTGCGAGCCAGGTTGTCGAGCACCACGTCGTGGCCGAGCTCGCGGGCCAGGGTCATCACCGTGTTCTGGGTGATCCCCTCGAGCGCGCCCGCCGACAGCGGCGGGCTGATGATCCGGCCGTTGCGCACGCAGAAGATGTTCTCGCCCGAACACTCGGCGACGAGTCCGTTCGGCGCCAGCATGACCGCTTCGTCGTAGCCGGCCTTGAGCGCCTCGACCTTGGCGAGCGAGGAGTTCACGTAGTTCCCCGTGGTCTTGGACGCCGGCGGCATGATGTTGTGGTCGTGCCTCGTCCACGAGGAGGTCTTGAGCCGGATGCCCTTGGTCAGCGCGTCGTCGCCGAGATACGCGCCCCACGGCCAGCAGGCGATGGACACGTCGACGGTGCAGGGCATCGTGTTGAGGCCCATCTCGCCGTAGCCGAAGTACGCGATCGGTCGCACGTAGCACGAGTCCAGCCCGGTCGAGGCCACCGTGGCCTTGGTGGCCGCCACGATCTCGTCGACCGAGTACGGGATCTCCATCCCGAGGATCTTGGCGCTGCGGAACAGGCGCTCGGTGTGCTCGGTGAGCCGGAAGATCGCCGGACCCTCGGCGGTCGCGTAGGCGCGGATGCCCTCGAACACGCCCGTGCCGTAGTGCAGGGTGTGGGTGAGCACGTGGATCTTGGCGTCCTCCCACGCGACGAGATCGCCGTTCATCCAGATCTTGGGGGTGGGCGTGATGGGCATTGCCGTCGTCTCCTCGCAGCACGGATCGGTGTCGCAGTCGGCAAAAGTAGCCCCCCGCTGTGGCATGCGTCGCACAGCAGGAGGCGAAAGCCTGGTGTTGTCACTCCCCCGGTCTCCCGGGAATCGGTGAAGCCGGCCGTCAGGAGACCCGCGCCGCGAGCTGGTCGCCGATCTCGCTCGTCGAACCCGACACCGGCTCGCTGCACGCCGTGCGGATCCGGTCGGCAGCGGCCGACTCACCGAGGAAGTCGAGCATCAGCGCCGCGCTGAGGACCGCCGCGGTCGGATTGGCCATGCCCGTTCCCACGATGTCGGGAGCCGATCCGTGGACCGGCTCGAACATCGACGGTCCCGTGCGAGCCGGATTGAGGTTGGCGCTGCTGGCCAACCCGATCCCGCCGCTGACGGCCCCGCCGAGATCGGTGAGGATGTCGCCGAACAGGTTGTCGGTGACGATCACGTCGTAGCGATGAGGATCCTGCACGAAGTAGATGCAGGCCGCGTCGACGTGGTTGTACGCCGTGGTCACGTCGGGGAATTCCGCGGCGACCTCGTTGAACGCCCGCTCCACAGGTTGCCGGCGAAGGTCAGCACGTTCGTCTTGTGAACGAGCGTGAGGTGCTTGCGGTCCCGACGATTCGCCAGCTCGAACGCGTACCGGACGCAGCGCTCGACGCCCATACGGGTGTTCACCGAGCCCTGGGTCGCGACCTCGTGCGGCGTGCCCTTGCGGAGCACGCCACCCTCACCGACATACGGGCCTTCGGTGTTCTCCCGGATGACCACGAACTCGTGAGGCTCCGAGTGCCCCGGCGCCGTCCCGACGAAGGGGCGCTGGTTGATGTAGAGGTCGAGGTCGAAGCGCATCTTCAGCAACAGGCCCCGCTCGATCACGCCCGGCGGGACGTCGGGCGTGCCCACCGCGCCGAGCAGGATCGCATCGAACCCCCGCAGCGCAGCGAGCGTCTCGTCGGAGAGGATCTCGCCGTCCTTCAGGTATCGGGCCCCGCCGAGATCGAAGTCCTCGGTCTCGATCTCCACGCCGGCCGCACGAACGACCTTCAGGGCTTCGGCCGTGACCTCCGGACCGATTCCGTCTCCTCCGATGACTGCGATGCGATGCGCCATGGGCGGCGACGTTACCGCCCGCCGACCAGGCGTTCCGAGTTCCCCGTTCCACGGCGCGAACCGGGTCGGCGTCGTGTGACGCCTGTCCACCAGATAGGTTCGCGCTCCATGTCCAGCACGCACCCTTTGTCGCGCGCCGCCTATGACCGCCTGAAGGCGGAACACGAGGACCTCACCACGCGGGGCCGTATCGAGATCGCCGAGGCGATCCAGCGGGCGCGCGAGCTCGGAGATCTCTCGGAGAACGGCGACTACCAGGCGGCCAAGGACCAGCAGGGCCACATGGAAGGACGCATCCGGCAGCTCGAATCGATCCTCGAGAACGCCGAGATCATCGAGGCCTCCGACGACGGCACGATCACGGTCGGCAACGTCGTGACGATCGTGTACGACGGTGACAGCGACGACATGGCCGAGACCTACCTGATCGATTCGGTCGAACAGCGGTCCACCGGCTTCGACGTGATCACGCCGGGCTCTCCCCTCGGAGCGGCGCTGATCGGCACCAGCGTCGGAGAACTCGTCGAGTACGACGCTCCGAACGGAGCGAAACTCGCCGTCAAGGTCATCAAGGTCGACACCATCTAGCGCGAGCCCGCGCTCGGGGCCTGACCGGGGTGCCTGCATACGACTCCCGATCCGAGGGCAGACTGCATCCGTGCACGACGAGACCCCCCGCCATCCCGTTCCGGAGCTCCCGGGTGGTCGGCACCTCGAACTTCCCGATCGCGGCACTACGTTCGTCCGTGAGGACGGTCCCACGCCGGGATCGAGATCGGGACCGGTGTCGGATCTGCCGCTCGTCCTCCTTCATGGTTGGACGGCCACCGCCGACCTCAACTGGTTCCGGGTCTATGCACCGCTCGGCGCCGCCCATCGTTTCGTCGCCCTCGATCATCGTGGCCACGGGCTCGGGATCCGGAGTCGACGGCCGTTCAGCTTCGAGGACTGTGCTGACGATGCGATGGCCGTGTGCGACGAACTCGGCTTCGACGAGGTCGTCGTGGTCGGCTACTCGATGGGCGGACCGGTCGCCTTGGAGACGTGGCGCCGCCACCGCGACCGGGTGCGAGGGCTGGTGCTGTGCGCGACGGCGCCCCACTTCGCCGACTCGCGCGAGGAGCGGCTCAACTTCCTCGGTCTGTCGGGGCTGGCCGCGATCTCGCGGGCGACCCCGACCCGGGCCCGGGCGTGGCTGACCGAGCAGCTCTACCTGCAGCGCCGAGTCGAGGGTTGGGAGCCGTGGGCGGTGGAGCAGGTGAGCCACCACGACTGGCGGATGATCCTCGAAGCGGGACGCTGCATCGGCGAGTTCTCGGCCCGACCGTGGTTGCACGAGATCGATGCCCCGACTGCGGTGGTGTTGACGATGCGCGACGAGATCGTCCCGATCCGTCGCCAGATCGAGCTGTTCGACGGGATCGACGGTGCAACGGCCCACCGGGTCGACGGTGGGCACGACTCGGTCGTGGCCAAGGCCGACACCTTCGCCCCGACGCTCCTCGACGCCATCGCCTCGGTCCAGCGGCGAGTCCGCCTGCGACCGGACGGACTGGATCTTCCGGACACCGCCGCCTCGTGACCGAGACCTCGATGAACCCTCGGATGCGAGCGGCGTTGCTGCTCGGAGGAACCGCCGCCCTGGTAACGACGGCGGTCGCGATGCTCGGCCGCAGGACGGGGCCGAGCGCCGCGGGCGGCGTCCACCTCCGCTCACGAGGACGACGCAACGCCGAACTCGCCCGACTCGGGGCGAGCGTCGGCACGACCTACGCCTCGACCGCCGCCCGCAAGGTCTTCGCATCGGCGGAGCGGCGGATCGAGCTCGATCGCGAACGCGAGCTCAAGACCGCCGACGCGGTCACCGAACGACTCGGGCACATGAAGGGCGCATTGATGAAGCTCGGCCAGATGGCCAGCTACCTCGACGACGGGCTGGCCCAGCCGTTGCGCATGGCGCTCGGGCAGCTCCAGTCGAGCGCTCCGCCGATGTCGTCGGAGTTGGCCGCCGGCGTGATCGAGGCCGAGCTCGGGGCCCGACCCGAGGACCTCTTCGTGGAGTGGGACCCGACTCCCATCGCGGCGGCTTCGATCGGCCAGGTGCACCGGGCGATCGCGAAGGATCCCGACTCGGGGATCGAGCGCGGTCGCGGTGAAGGTCAGTATCCCGGCGTCGATCCAGGCGATCGAAGCCGACCTCTCCACCGCCGATCTGCTCGGAACCCTGCTGCGGCAAGGCTTCGGCGGCCTCGAGGCCCGAGGAGATGGTCAACGAGATCAAGTCGCGGATCATCGAGGAACTCGATTACCGCAGAGAGGCCGAGAACCAGCAGGCGTTCGCGGACTACTACCGCGGGCATCCCTTCGTGCACGTGCCCGACGTGATCGCGTCGCTCAGCACCGGCCGGGTCCTGACGACCGAGCTCGCGACAGGCCATCGGTTCGAGGAGGTCCTCGGTGGCCTCTGCGACGAACGGGACCTGGCCGGAGAGACCATCTTCCGGTTCGTGTTCCGCAGCCTGTACCGGTTCCGCGTTCAACGGGGACCCACATCCGGGGAACTACCTGTTCCGTCCGGGCGGGCAGGTGACCTTCCTCGATTTCGGTCTGGTCAAGCACTTCACCGGCGCGGAGATGGCGACGTTCCAGGCCATGATCACCGCCGCCGTGCTCCACCCGGATCCGTCGGAGTACCGCCGGATCGTCGAAGGCGCCGGCATGCTGCACGCAGGGCGCGCCGGTCGAGACGGAGAAGGTCGGGGAGTACTTCAGCCACTTCTACGCACCCGTGCGCGTGGACGCCGAGATGACCTGGACGCCGGAGTACGCCTCGGGCATCGTGCGCCACGTCTTCGATCGCACCTCGCCCATCGCGCAATGCGCGACCGTGCCCCAGGCGTTCGTGTTCATCCAGCGGATCAATCTCGGGTTGTGCGCGCTGCTCGGTCAGCTCGGGCCTCCGGCAACTACCGTCGCATCTCCGAAGAGCTGTGGCCGATGGTGGGCCGAGGTCCGTCCACTCCGATGGGTGAGGCCGAGCTCCGATGGATGCAAGCCTCGGGACATCCGTGACGGGTGAGGGTCGGGTGAGAACGCCGGTGGGCGCGGTCCGTCGGCACATCGCCACCGATAGGGTCCGCCCGGTGCGTCGTACCACTCCCTCTTGCTCGCTGGACTCCTGACCCTCGCGGCCTGCGGCTCCGACGGCAACGAGTCCGCCGGATCGCCCGACACCACGCCTGCTTCGGAGACCACCAGCGTCCCGGCGGTGTCCGATTCGGCGCTGGAGTCCGATGCGACCGCTGCGTCGGAGTCCGGCGATCCCTCGGCACCGGCCGATGCGTCGACGACCTCACCGGACAAGCCGGCGGTCGAACTCCCGGCGGAGCTCCCGACGGAGTTGCAGGTCACCGAGTTGCGCGCCGGCAGCGGTCCCGAGGCGGCGTCCGGCGACCTGGTCGTCGTGCACTACGTCGGGGTCCGGTCCGAGGACGGCACCGAGTTCGACAACAGCTGGGATCGGGGCTCGCCGTTCACGGTCGTGCTCGGGACCGGCAGCGTCATCGCCGGCTGGGACCAGGGTCTGGTGGGGACACAGGCCGGCGGGCGCTATCAGCTCGACATTCCCGCCGAGCTCGGGTACGGCGACGCCGGGGCCGGCGACATCATCCAGCCCGGCGACGCGCTGAGCTTCGTGATCGACGTCCTCGCGGTCGGCTCACCGTCCGCGGCGGAGGATCAGCCCGAGATCACCTCCGACGTGACGTCCGAGGGGGCGACCGAGGTCACCTTCGACGACCTCGTCGTGGGCAGTGGCGAGGCGGCCGCCGAGGGCGACTCGGTGTTGATCGATCTCATCGCCTTCCGGGGCGACACCGGCGAGCAGGTGGACTCGACCTGGGGTACGGGCGGGCCGTTCGCGCTCGTGCTGGCCCAGGATCAGGCCCTGCCCGGACTGGTCGAGGGCATCGTCGGGATGCAGCCGGGCGGCCGACGCCTGATCCGGATCCCGTCGGAGCTGGCCTTCGGGACCGAGGGATCGCCGGATGCCGGCATTCCCGCCGGCGTCGATCTCGTCGTGGTGATCGACCTCACCGCGGCCTACTGATCACGCCGCCAGCCGCATCGCGAGCGATTCGGCGGCGAGCCGGCAGATCCCTTCGACGATTCGTCCTTCACCCCCTCGCACCGAGGTCACCTCGCCCGTCGCCCGGTCGCGAATCGCGGTCGCGACGATCGAGTGCCGAGGCGACGGATCGATGCGCGCCACGGTGACGATGCGCACTCGACGGCGCGCCGGATGTCGGCTCGGTCGCTCGATGATCGAGCCGCGGTCCTCGAGCGGCGCCGACCAGCCCAGGTTCACCAGCCCCACGGCGTCGAAGTTCGCGGCCAACAGCGAGGCCGGGCCGTCGAGCACGTCGTAGGGGTAGCCCCGGTCGAGGAGGCAGAACCTCGCGGCGCCGGGGCGCTCGGCGAGCAGGGCGGCGGGGTCGTTGACGGTCAGGCCGTAGAGGCGGGCCTCGTCGAGCAGCCAGTCGGTCGTCTCGTCGAGTCGCCGTTCGAGCCACCGTGCCAGTGTGTCGGTCTCGTCGAAGGTCTCGTCGGGAGGTTCGGCGTCGAGCGGGAACGAGCGTTCGCGGGCGGCGGATTCGAAGTCATGGCAGGACATGACCCACGAGGTGTGCGGGGCGGAGTGCGGATCGGCAGTCGCGTCGGCTCGTTCAGGCGGATCGCAACGACGTCGTGACGCGAGCGGCCGCGTCGACGACGGCGGCGCCGAAGCGACGGCCCGGCGAGCGGGTGAGTCGCTCGAGCGGGCCCGAGACGCTCACCGCACCGATCACCTCGCCGGACGAACTGCGCACCGCCGCGCTGACCGAGGCCGCGCCCTTCTCGCGCTCCTCCACGCTCTCCACCCAGCCCGAGGCCCCGACCTCGCCGGAGAGCAGCCGCCCGGCGCTGCCCCGGTCGAGCGGGAACAACGCCCCCTCCGGCACGATCCACTGCAATCCGTGCGGGGCCGGGAGCGACAGGACGCAGCGACGATGTGCGTCCTCGATCACGTACAGCTGAACCCCTTCGCTCGTGGCGGTTCGCAGCTCCTCGAGGACGGGGCGGGCCGCTTGGGCCAGCGGGAACTCGGCCTTGGCGATGCGACCGAACTCGATCAGCTCCAGGCCGAGGGCGAAGCGCCCGTCCTCGTTGCGCCGAACGAAGTGATGGACCTCGAGCGCCGCAGCCAATCGATGGGCCGTCGCCCGGGGAAGAGCCGTCTCGCTCTGGAGCTCGGCCAGCGACAACGGACGGGCCCGCAGGGCGCGCAGGACGAGCACGGCCTTGTCGAGTACGCCGACGCCACTTAGACTGTCCATCGGTCGGGAATTCTATCTCATCATGTGAGACGAGGACAACCGCCCGGCACACCCTTCGACGATGGAAGTGAGCGATGACCGCCACCACCTTGCCGCAGAAGGTGTGGGATCGACACGTGGTGCACAGCGCCAGCGGCGAACCCGACCTCCTGTACATCGATCTCCACCTCGTGCACGAGGTCACCAGCCCTCAGGCCTTCGACGGACTCCGGCTGAGCGGCCGCACCGTCCGTCGACCGGAACTGACCGTGGCGACCGAGGATCACAACGTCCCGACCGCGGACATCGATCAGCCGATCGCCGACCCGGTCTCGGCCCGCCAGGTCGAGGTGCTGCGCGAGAACGCCGCCGAGTTCGGTATCACCGAGTTCCCGATGGGCCACCCCGGACAGGGCATCGTCCACGTCATCGGACCCGAGCAGGGGCGCACACTGCCCGGCATGACCATCGTGTGCGGCGACTCGCACACCGCCACTCACGGGGCGTTCGGAGCCTTGGCGTTCGGCATCGGAACCTCGGAGGTCGAGCACGTGCTCGCCACCCAGACCCTGCCGCAATCTCGACCCAAGTGGATGAGCATCACCGTCGACGGTGAGCTCCAGCCGGGGGTGACGGCCAAGGACATCGTGCTCGCGATCATCGGCAAGATCGGTACCGGCGGTGGGATCGGTCACGTGATCGAGTATCGGGGCTCGGCGATCCGGGCGCTCTCGATGGAAGGCCGGATGACGGTCTGCAACATGTCGATCGAGGCCGGGGCCAAGGCCGGGCTCATCGCGCCCGACGAGGTCACCTTCGAGTACCTGGCCGGCCGGGAGCACGCTCCGACGGGTGCCGACTGGGACGCTGCGGTCGAGTCCTGGAAGCTGCTGAAATCCGACGACGGCGCCATCTGGGACACCGAGGTCGTCATCGACGCCTCCACGCTCCGTCCCCAGGTCACGTGGGGGACCAACCCCGCCCAGGTCACCGCGATCGACGGCACCGTGCCGGATCCGGCGGCGATCGAGGACGCAACAGTGCGCGACAACGTCACGCGCGCTCTGGGTACATGGGTCTGACCGCGGGCCAGAAGATCCGGGACATCACGGTGGACACGGTGTTCATCGGGTCGTGCACCAACAGCCGCATCGAGGACCTGCGCGCCGCGGCCGCGGTGATGCAGGGCCGCACGGTCACGGTGCCCCGGGTCATGGTGGTCCCGGGCAGCCATGCGGTGAAGGCCGAGGCCGAGGCCGAGAGGCTCGACGAGGTCTTCCGGGCGGCCGGCGCCGACTGGGGCGAGCCGGGCTGCTCGATGTGCCTGGCCATGAATCCGGACAAGCTCGCCCCGGGCGAGCGTTCCGCCAGCACGAGCAACCGCAACTTCGAAGGCCGTCAAGGACGGGGTGGGCGCACCCATCTCGTGTCCCCCGCGGTCTGCGGCGACCGCGGTCGCCGGCCGCTTCGCCACCCCCGACGAACTCCCGGCTCCGGAGGTCCAGTCATGAAGGCCGTCACCGTCATCACCGGCACGGGGATCCCGCTGCGCCGATCGGACGTCGACACCGATCAGATCATCCCGGCGGACTGGCTCAAGCGAGTCGAGCGCACCGGGTTCGAGAAGGACTGTTCTCGACCTGGCGCGATGATCGGAACTTCGTCCTCAACGACGAGCGCTTCGTCGGCGACGATCCTCGTCGCCGGCCCGGCGTTCGGTGTCGGGTCCTCGCGCGAGCTTATCGCGGTGTGGGCCATCCAGCAGTACGGGTTCGACGCCGTGATCGCCCCGAGCTTCTCCGACATCTTCCGGAACAACTGCACGAAGAATGGCCTGGCGCCGGTCGTGCTGCCCGAAGCGACGGTCCAGCGGCTGTGGGACCTGATCGAGGCCGATCCGTCGACCGAGATCGTGGTCGACATGGAGCGGCTCCTCGTGGAGGTCCCGGCCCATGGCATCGTGGAGTCGTTCCCGATGGACGAGATGACCCAACACCGATTCCTCGGCGGTCTCGACGACATCGGGATCACCCTGAGTCACGCCGATGCCATCGACTCGTTCGAGGCGTCACGCCCCTCCTGGATGCCGGGCTGAGCTGCTGATGCCGAGGGCGCACTGGCGACGAGCCAGGCGCCCTCGCGCTCAGCCGAACAGCGTCCCGAGTTCCCGACGGAAGGCGTCGACGTCCACATCCAGACCGATCTCCCATGGCGCGAAGCCCGCAGGAGCGTCCTGGACCGAACCGGCGCCCCCACGCTCGAAGAACGGCTGGCGACGATCGACCACGGTGGCACCCCAGGCCGGGCCGGGCTCGGCCTGGACCCCGAGCGGTAACACCGGACCGGTGACGAGTGTCGGGCGGGCGGCGGCGATCACCGCGACGACGTCGTGGCACGGGCACTCGCCGGGAGCGCAGAACGTGCCGGCGAACCGCCGGTAGAACATCATCGGGTCGGCGAGGAACTCGGCCGCTCGGGACGCCCGTCGCTCCAGCGCCTCGAACTCGGTCGCGGTCAGGGTCGCTCGATGGGTCGCGTCGAGCCCGACCAACAGCGGTGGTTCGGTCCAAGCCGCCGTCGCCACGAGCGCGGCCGACGCTGGGTCGTGAGCGATGTTCGCCTCACCGACCGGGAATGCGTTGCCGGGGCCGAGCACGGTGCCGCCCATGACGACCAGACGCTTCCACCGGCCGGCCCACTCGGCATCGCCGGCGATGCAGTGGGCGATGTTCGTCAGTGGACCGAGGGTGACCAGGACGACGTCTTGGTCGGCGAGCCGGTTCAACAACTCCACCGCCGTCTCGCTCCCGGCGCCGAAGGCGGCTGCGGGTCGGAAGGTCTCGCCGAGCCCGTCGGTGCCGTGGATGAAGTCGGCCGGGCGAAGGTCCGGGGCCGGACCGAACGGCTCGTTCGCCCCGCCGGCGACCGGGATGTCGGGAGCGCCGGCGGCCTCGAGGATCCGACACACGTTCGCCGTCGCCGTCTCGACGTCCACATTGCCGTGGACCGTCGTGATCGCCACGACTTCGACGTCCGGCGCCGTCAGCGCCCACCAGAGCGCCACGGCGTCGTCGATGCCACCGTCGGTGTCGATGAGCAGCCGGGTCGCCATGACCGATCCGTCAGGTCTCGACGGTCTTGATCGCCAACTGGTGCAGGTCGGCCAAGCGGGGATCGTTCGAGAACACCTCGATCGGCTCGGTGATCGGCATCCGGAGTTGGCGCTGGATGATCCGGCACGCAAGGTGCTGGTTGTACTCCGCCAGGGTCACGGCGAAGCCGTCGTTCCCGGCGCGTGCTGTACGCCCCGACCGGTGCAGATACGCCTTGGTGTCCGAGGCCGGCACGTAGTGCACGACGGCGCCGATCCCGTCGACGTCGATCCCCCGAGCGGCCACGTCGGTGGCGACGAGGATCGCGAGCTCGCCATCGGAGAATCGCTTCAACGCCTTCTCCCGTGCGGGCTGCGGAAGATCGCCGTGGATCGCCGAGGCCTTCGCTCCGAGCTGACGGAGGTTCTTCTCCACTCGGTCGCAGGTTCGCTTCGTGTCGCAGAACACGACCACCCGGCCGACACTGTCGGCGATCGTGGCGATCACGCGGTCTTTGTCCATGTGGTGTACCGCCAGGAACACGTGATGCATGGTGCCGACGGTCTCGGTCGCCGAATCGATGGCGACGGTCTGGGGGTCGGTCATGTAGCGGCGGACGAGGTGCCCGACCTGCCCGTCGAGCGTGGCGGAGAACAGCATCGTCTGATGCGCGCCGGTGACGTGGCGCAGGATCCATTCGACCTGCGGCGTGAACCCGTCGTCGGCCATCCGGTCGGCCTCGTCGAGCACGACGACCTCGATCGCCGACAGTTCGAGTTCCTTGGCCTTCAACAGGTCGATCAGACGGAGTGGCGTGGCGACGATGACGTCGACACCACGTTCGAGCTCCTTGATCTGTCCGGCCCTCGACGAGCCGCCGTAGGTGGCGAGGATGCTGCGACCGCTCGCCCGGCCGACCGGCTCGAGGACTTCGGCGACCTGGATCGCGAGCTCACGCGTCGGCACGAGGACCAGAGCACGCGGGCGCCGGGGCGGGGCGCCGGGGCGGATGCGCGAGAGCAACGGCACGCCGAAGGCCAGGGTCTTGCCGGACCCGGTACGAGCTCGACCGCAGACGTCGGCACCGGTCATGGCGACGGGGATCGCTTCGGTCTGGATGGCGAACGGGGTCAAGAATCCACCCGCGAACAGACCGGCGTCGATGTCGGCGGGGACGCCGAGTGCGGCGAATCCGGTGAGCCCGGCCGGCGCCTCGGCGACGGTCGGCGTCGCGGGAACGACCTGCTGCTCGGGCGGCGCAGCCTTCTTCGCGGGGGCCGCCTTCTTCGCGGGGGCCGCCTTCTTCGCCGGGGCCGCCTTCTTCGCCGGGGCCGCCTTCTTCGCCGGGGCCGCCTTCTTCGCGGGGGCCGCCTTCTTCGCGGGGCCGCCTTCTTCGCGGGGCCGCCTTCTTCGCCGGAGCGGCCTCTTCGCCGGAGCGGCCTTCTTCGCCGGAGCGGCCTTCCTTCTTCGGAGCCGCCTTCTTCGCGGGCGCGGCCTTCTTCGCCGGCGGCCTTCTTCGCCGGAGCGGCCTTCTTCGCCGGCGCGGCCTTCTTCGCGGGCGCGGCCTTCTTGGCCGGCGCCGGATTGTCGGGAGTGGAGGACGCGGCGCGACGGCGCGCGTTGGTGGCTCGAGATGAGCTCGACGATGTGGGCATGAGCTTCTTCGGGGTGGGGGACGGCGAGCGTCCCGCTCACCGCGTCACGCCGCGGGTCGCGGCGTCATCTGTGTCCACCCTACCCTTCGGCCCAGGCTCCGGCCCGGCATCGGACCACGTCGGGACATTCGGACATGGCCCTCGGTGTGACGTCCGTCGTAGTGTCCCGACCCATGAAGGTCGCGCTCACCGTCAACGACTTCCTCCGCCGCGCCGAGGAGGTCTATCCGGACCGGATCGCCATCGTCGACGAGCCCACACAGCCCGCCGAATCCTGGGGTTCCGTCACCTACGCCGAGGTCGCTCGCCGGGCCCGCGCCCAAGCGGCGGCATTGGACCGCCTCGGCATCGCCGTCGGCGATCGAGTGGCGATCGTGAGCCAGAACGCCGCCCGCTTGCTGACGGCGTTCTTCGGGGTCTCGGGTTCGGGCCGGATCCTCGTGCCGATCAACTTCCGGCTCGTCGCCGAGGAGATCAAGTACATCATCGCCCACTCCGGGGCCCGGGTCCTGCTCGTCGACCCCGAACTCGCCGACGCCCTGGCCGAGGTCGAATGCGAGCACAAGTTCGTGATCGGCGCGGAGTCGGATGCGGTGTTGTACGACTTCGACGCCACACCGCGTCTGTGGACCCCGGACGAGGACGCGACGGCGACGATCAACTACACCAGCGGGACCACGGCTCGACCCAAGGGCGTGCAGATGACGCACCGGAACCTGTGGACCAACGGCGTCACCTTCGGCTGGCACCTCGGCATCAGCGACCGGGACGTGTATCTCCACACGTTGCCCCAGTTCCACTGCAACGGCTGGGGCCTCGTCTACGCCGCCACCGGCATGGGCGCCCGGCACGTCATCCTTCGCAAGGTCGACGGTGCCGAGATCCTGCGGAGGATCGCCGAGCAGGGCGTGACCTTGCTCGCCGGGGCGCCGGCGGTGCTGAACATGGTGCTCGACGCCGCCGTCACGTGGGACGGGCCGATCCCGGGGCGCGATCAGGTTCGCATGGTCGTCGCCGGGGCTCCGCCGCCGACCAAGACGATCGAGCGGACCGAGCTCGAGCTCGGATGGGAGTTCATCCAGATCTACGGCCTCACCGAGACCGCTCCGCTGCTCACGATGAATCGCAAGCGAGCAGAGCTCGACGACCTGTCCCCGACCGAACGGGCCAAGAAGCTCGGTCGCGCCGGTGCCCCCGCCGTCGGGATCGAGGTGCGCGTCAACGACAACGGCGAAGTCATCGCCCGGGGCAACCACATCATGCAGGGGTACTGGGAACAGCCCGACGCGACCGCCGACGCCATCCACCCCGCGTCGGACGACCCCGAAGGTCCAGCGTGGTTCCACACCGGCGAC
>JAWKHV010000039.1:0-14212 GCA_041394645.1 Ilumatobacteraceae bacterium
TCGAACCCGGCTACAGTTTCGTCTACGAGTTCGCGCCGCCCGACGCCGGCACGTACTGGTATCACTCCCACACCGACGGCAGCCAACAACTCGAGCGCGGCCTCTACGGCAGCATCGTCATCGGCGGCCAGCCACAGACGGCACCGACTATGACGTCGACGAGGTCTGGATCGTCGACGACAGCTCCTCGACGATACCGGCCAGATCGATCCGGCGTTCAACACCTCCGCCGATCGCACCCACAACGGCCGCTGGGGCAACCTGATCACCGTCAACGCCAGCACCGCCACCGAGTTGAGCGTCGTGCGGGGAGAGCGGATCCGGCTCCGGCTCGTGAACGCCTCCAACGGTCGAGTCTATGTCCCGGACTTCGGCGCCCTCGACGTCACGGTGGTCGCCGTCGACGGCCTCACCGTCGGCGACCATCCCGACCTGGCAACGCTCACACTGGCGCCGGGCAACCGGATCGACGTCGACCTCACCACACCGACCGAGCCCGGCACCTACCCGGTCGTCGACACCTTCACCGGCAGCCCCCAGCCGCTCGCCACGATCGTCGTCGACGACACAACCGGCGGCACGACCGACGCTCCGCCATTCGAACCGGCCAGCAACCCGGCTGTCCCCGACTGGGAATCGGCGCTCGATGCGCCGGTCGACCACGAGCTCCTCTTCGAAACCCACATCGACGGCGACGAGTGGATCTGGACCATCAACGGAGCCGCCTACCCAGACCACGAGCCCCTTGAGCTCACCGCCGGTGAGTTCACCAAGATCCGCCTCGTCAACCAAACCCACCCCATGCACCCCATCCACCTGCACGGCCAGTTCTTCAAGGTGCTGACCCGCAACGGCGAACCCGTCGGCGAGCCCTACTTCCGCGACACCGTTCTGCTGGAGATGCTCGACGAGGTCGAGATCGGCCTCGTCCCCCTCGACGTCGGCGAATGGGTGCTCCACTGCCACATCCAGGAACACAGCGAAGCCGGAATGATGACCGTAATGCAGGTCGCAGCCGCCCGCTGACCTGAGCCGACGCCGCCCTCGCCGACGGAGCGCTCCGCTGATCGCGGCATGCCTCGGCACGACGGGTACGCCGCTCGACTTTTCTGCTCCCAACCGACCACACGTGGTTTCCTCAAGTGATTGCTTGAAGAGTGCTGATGCGCTCGGTAGCATAGTCAAGTAGACACTTGAACACCTGAGGCGGGAGATCGAGATGGACGTTGGAGATCACGAGGCGAAGGCGGCACTCTTCGACGGGTTCGCCCAGGTGGCCAAGGCGCTGTCGACGGGGCGCCGCCTCGAGCTGATCGACGTGCTCGAACAAGGCGAACGCCACGTCGAGGAACTCGCCGCAGAGATCGACCAGAGCGTCGCCAACACGTCGTTCCACCTTCGCGCCCTCGCCGCCGCAGGCCTCGTCCGCACCCGCCGGGACGGCAACCGGATTCATTACCGGCTGGCCTCCCCACGGGTCGGTGCGCTGTGGGCTGCGCTGCGGGACGTTGCGATCGCGCATCATGACGAGCTCGACACGCTCGCCGCTGATTATCTCGGTGATCGGTCGGGGTTCGAGCCGATCGGACGAGCCGAACTCGCCCGGCGCATCGATAACGACGACGTCGTCGTCATCGATGTCCGACCCCACCCCGAGTATGCGGCCGGGCACATCGCCGGCGCCCGCTGCATCCCGGTCGACGACCTCGACCGGCAACTCGCCGAACTTCCCGACGACCTCGAGGTCGTGGCGTACTGCCGTGGCCCGTTCTGCGTGTACGCCGACGAAGCCGTCCGCCGCCTCACCGCGATAGGGCGCCCGGCGCGCCGTCTCGAGGGCGGCTTCCCGCAGTGGCGCGATGCAGGCCTTCCCGTTGCGGTCGGGGTAGGCAGGGCGACTGATGATGGCCTCCACAGGAGCACTGGGACACCATCTACAGACCCGACCAACCGAGACTCGGCTGGTACCAGCCACTCACCGTCGACCCTCGATCTCGTGCTGCGCTTCTCGACGCCGACCGATCCCGTCATCGACATCGGCGGCGGCGACAACCATGGTCGACGAACTCGTCGCATCCAGCTATCAAAACGACGGTTCTCGACCTGTCCAGCGCCGCGCTCGAACGATCCAGGCCCGGCTCGGCAAGCCGCCGACAACGTCGCCTGGATCCGGGCCGACATCACCGACTGGGAACCGACCTCGACCTGGTCCTTTCATGGCACGACAAGTCTTCCACTTCCTCGTCGACCCCGACGATCAGCGTCATGTTCGTCGACTCCGGCGAAGCGAGCCATCGCCACCGGAGAGCGCCTCGTCCTCGCAACCTTCGCTCCCGACGGCCCCGAGCAATGCGCCGGCCTGCCGGTGCAGCCTTTGACCGGGCTGGCGGGCTATCGTCTTCGGCGCAGACTTCGGCTTGTCGAACGCGGAGATGTCGGGCAGGGTGTCGAGGTCGGGGATCGTCGCCCCTACGTGGCCGTCGTGATGCAGATGCGGTGACCGCCATCTCGTGGATCTGCGATCCCCCTGGGCTCCGGCGGAGGCTCGAGTTGGCCGGGCCAACGAGACGCTGACTTTCACTCAGCGTGATGGCTGGAGCCGACGTCGATCGGTGTCGGGCAGAGCGATCGAGGTAACACACAGGTAACAGCACAACCGTAAACAGCAGGGTTGAGCGGGGAACAGCGGGGACCGCCGACCCATCGACAAACCGGCTCTGAGCTGCGATAATGCGGGAATCCGCTGGTCGGACGGCCAAGGCCGGAAACTAACTCGTCCTCATAACCCGAAGGTCGCAGGTTCAAATCCTGCCCCCGCCACCAACGAACGTGTGAAGGCCCAGGTCAGCGACCTGGGCCTTCGTCGTTGACTCGGGCTTCTACCGTGTTCAGGCCGACTTCTTCCGGGTCTTCCACCGGCCCTCGCCGGTAGAAGGGTCGACGAGCGCGGCGAACAGGTGGGCGGCGTCGGCCTGCATGCCGGGCAGGACGTGTTGGTAGGTCTCGATCGTGAACGCGGTGGTGGCGTGGCCGAGGCGTTCGGACACGACCTTCACCGGCACGCCTTCCTTGATGAGGAGGGTGGCGTGGGTGTGGCGGAGGTCGTGGAACCGGATCACCGGGAGGCCGGCGTTGCGGGCGACTCGCTCGAAGGCTTGGGAGATCGAGTGTGGATGCACCGGCCCGCCATCGGGCGTGGTGAACACGTGCTCGCTGTCGGTCCTGGCGATGCGCTGTTCGATAGCGCTCCAGGTCTTCCAGGCGGCGAGGATGTCGACGGTGGTGGGGTCGAGGTCGATCGAGCGGCGGCTGTTGGCGGTCTTGCCGCGTGATTCGGTGAGTTCGTAGCCGATCGCGACGAGGCCCCGGTTGATCGACACCGTGGCCTTGTCGAGGTCGATGTCGCCCCACTTCAGCCCGAGGAGTTCGCTGCGACGCATCCCGGTGTTCGCTGCCAGCCAGAACGCCGGGAACAGCCGGTGCCCGACCGCGGCCCGTAGGAACACGGCGACCTGGTCGGCGGTCCAGGCTTGGGCTTCGTGTTTCGGGATCGACCGCAACCGGGGTGCGTGGGCGACGAGTGCGACGTTGCGGGTCAGCATCCCTCGCTTCACCGCTGCGGCGAGCGCGCCTCGGATGATGAGGTGGATCTCGAGCACCGTCTTCGGCGCCAGAGGCCTTGCGCCCGGCTCGGTGGGTCGGAGTTTGGAGTCGTAGAGCCGTTCGAGATCAGCGACCTTCAACCGGCGGATCGGGATCCGGCCAATGCTGGGCAGAATGTGGCGTTCGATCTTGCGCCGGTAGCTGTGCCAGGTGGACTCGGCGAGCGTGTTGGCCTTGCCGGGCAGCCACTGTTCGGTCAGGTAGGCCCCGAACGTCAAGGACCGGGTCGAGTCGTTGGCGCCCTCAGCCTCGGCGGCCAGCCGCTGTGCGAGCTGTCCGGCGGCGGCACGGTTGGGTCCGGCGGGGTGCCAGGTCCGTTTCTCCTTCCCGGTGACGGGGTCGAGTCCTTCGTAGATGACGGCGTAGAACTGGTTGCCCTTCTTCGCGACGTAGCCCTTCATGGTCTTGCTCCTTCCGGGTCGACCCGACCATCGGGCCACCCGGTAGAAGAATCGGTAGAAGAGGGGAGTTCGCGTGAGGGAACGGCGCCGCCTGCGGAGACAGGTCGGGTGACGGTGTTGGTGGGTTCGGCTCGATGGGGGGATCGAGGCCGACGCACGGTGGCGGGTGCCGGTGATGTTCGACGGACATTGGCATCCGGCGGCATGAGTCATCGAAGGTCTCGTCCGCTGCAACTCGAGCGGAACCCGGGCCCCAGGCCTTCGAGTTGGCGTGTTGAGCGGCTGGGTGGGCGGCTCCCCTCTTGGCCCGAGCACGCCTCAGGACGTGGTCAACGGGCTTGATGCGCGTCGATGACTTGGCAACGGTGCGGGTCGGTGCAGTCGGTCGGGTCGAGCGAGTCGGCGATGCTTTGGAGGTCGAGGAGCCGGGCTCGCGATTGTTGGAGTCGGGCGATCTGTTCGTCGATGTCGTCGAGGTGTCGGGCGAGGAGATTGCGGGTGTGTTCGCAGGTGCCTCGTCCGGCATCTTTGAGTTCGAGGATGGATTGGACCTCTGCGAGGGTGAGTCCGCTGGCTTGGGCGTCGCGGATGAACTGCAGGCGTTCGAGGGCGTCGGGTCCGTAGTCGCGATAGCCCGAGCGCGTGCGGTCGGGTTCGGGCATGAGGCCGATCGACTCGTAGTAGCGGACGGTCTTGGTGTTGACCCCGACGGTGTCGGCGAGTTCCCCGATCCTCATGGCTGTCCGGCGCTCATTGGTGGCAGAGCGTGTCGATGACTGCGATGAGGTGGTGGAGCTGGGTCGCCGTCACTGCGACGATGACGGTTGCTACCGCGGCGGCGGCGATGTCGTATCTGGTTGCGACGGCCGGTGGGTGGAGGAGTGCGCTGACCCGGCCGGGGACGTCGCCGCCGGTGGCAGCGAGCGTGTGTGCGGGTTCGGGGGTAGCGGCGAGCGCGGCGCGGGCGATGGCGGTGGCGACGGTGGTCCGGTCGCCGGTGGAGGTGGCGGCGTCTTCGTCGGCCCAGCGCTCGAGCGCAGCGCGAAGGTATCGCGTGAGGGGCCGTGTTGGAGGGGTGTCGATGGTGGCGGCGAGGGCGAGGTAGCGGTCGTGACGGTGGCGCAGGTGGGCTCGCTCGTGAGCGAGGACGGCGCGACGCTCGGCGGGGGAGAGCACGTCGAACATGGCGGTGGTGATGACGATCCCGCCTCGCTGCCCGGGTTGGGCATAGGCGAGCGGACGGTCGGAGTCGACCACGTGGATGTGATCGCCGTCGGTGCCGGCGTCACGTCGCCACATCCGGGCGACCGTGATCATCCGGTGGCTCAACAGTGCGGTGGCGGCGAGGGAGGCGAGGCCGACGAGCGTGGGTGGGGAGTGGTGGACGCCGAGGGCGTCGTGGCACCACTGCAGGGAGTCGCCGAGCAGTGGCTGGTGGGCGACGTAGGCGAGGCTGACCGCCACCGCGGTGGCCCAGGTGGCGACGAGCAGCGCTCCGATGGTGAGCGCCAGGAGCCGAGCCGCGAGTGCGGGCCGCAGGCGGCGGCACAGCGTCGGCACAGCCGCGGCTGCGGCGAAGGCCAACGTGAGCGGGAGCAGCAGGCCGGTCATGGCTGGTCGAGCTCACCAAGGATGGTTCGCAGCTGTTGCTGGTCGTCGGCCGAGAGTGAGTCGACGAACCCGGCGAGCAGCGATGGCCGGTCGGTGACGCCGGCGAGGGTGTCGTTGAGGCGTTGGGTGGCCAACTCGGTTTCGGTGACCGCGGCCCGGTATGCGTAGCCGCGTCCCTGGGAGATGCGTTCGGCGAGGTCCTTCTTCCAGAGGCGGGTGAGGACGGTCATCACGGTGGTGTAGGCGAGATCGGTTGCGAGCGCGGCGGCGACCTCGGCCGGCGTGAGCGCGGTGTCAGCGGCCCACAGGATGGCGAGCACGTCGGCTTCGAGTTCGCCGTCACCGCGGCGTCGTGTCCGCTTGCCCATCATCGCCTGGCTGGGTCGTGTCGCATCGGGTTCGAGGGTACTGGTCATCGGCGCAGCACCTGCCGGCGGTGCTCGTACTCGGTCTCGTCGATCTCGCCTTGGGCGAAGCGTTCCCGCAGGATCTGTTCGGGATCCCGGGGAGGGGTGGTGTCGGGGCCGGGGTGTGCCGGTTGGTTCGCCGATCGGGCGACGGTGACCACACCAGATCACCACTCCCAGAACACCAGCATCGAGGCCGACATGACCAGCCATGCCCATCCGTTCCAGTCTCCGTGCCACCACATCATTCCGGCACCTCCACTCGGTTCGTCCGCTCGGACTCGTTGTCTACGACACAGTGTCGTATGACTTGGTCGATGGGTCCAGGGTCTTCGGTCATGCGAGGTAGGCGAGCGTGGTCGCCATACCTGCTTCGAGGTGGTAGGTGTTGTGGCAGTGCAGCATCCACTGCCCGGGGTTGTCGGCGATCACATCGACCGCGGCCCGGCCCATGACGGGCACGAGGAGTGTGTCCTTGCGGGCGGCACCGGGGGTGGCGAGGGCGAAGGTGTGACCGTGGAGGTGCATGGGGTGGGCCATCATCGTCTGGTTCGAGAACACGAGCCGGACCCGTTCGCCTGCGTCGATGGTGAGCGGTTCGCGGTTACCGAAGGTGGCGCCGTTGATGGTCCACCGGTAGGCGCCCATGTCCTGACCGAGCGCGACGTCGACCTGCCGGTCCGGGTCGCCGATCGGATAGGCGACCGACTCCGCAGCAACGGCGGCCGTGACGTCGAGCATCCGACCAGAGTGTTCGGCGAGTGACGACACCGGCTCGGGCGCGCCCGCGGTCGAACCGGTCGAGCGCAGCCAGGCCAGTCCGGCACCGGTCTTGCCTTCGGCTGACGCCACGATCGGTGCAACACCGTCGGCGACGGTGACGATGGCGTCGACGCGTTCACCCATCGCCAACAGCACGGTGTCGACCTCGATCGGGGTGATGGGGAACCCGTCGAGGTGGGTGACGGTCAGGGTGTGGCCGCTGATGGCGAACCGGTAGATCGTGTCGGAGCCGGCGTTGATGATCCGCAGCCGGATCCGCCCGCCCGAGCGGGCTCCGACGGTGACTGGATCGGACGGAGCACGGCCGTTGATCAGGTGGAACGGATAGTCGACGTCGCCGAAGGCGTTCATCCCCATCATCCCGCCGCCGTTGTCGTCGTTGCCGCCCATCATCTCGCCCATGCCGCCGTGAACCATGCCTCCGGCGGCTTCGAGGTCGGCGAGCACGGTGTCGGGCGAGGCGCCGTCGATTCCGTCGATCCAATCGTCGAGGATCAGGATCTCCTCGTTGTCGTAGTCGCCGGGCTCGTCGGGGTCGT
Source organism: Ilumatobacteraceae bacterium (assembly GCA_041394645.1). GTDB lineage: Bacteria > Actinomycetota > Acidimicrobiia > Acidimicrobiales > Ilumatobacteraceae > JAWKHV01. The sequence goes on from JAWKHV010000039.1 coordinate 7,405, forward strand.
CGACGATGATCGGTGCGTACATGCCGCGGTCGAGGTCGAGGCCCATGTGCGGGTGGAACCAGTAGGTGCCCGGGTCCGGGACGACAAAGCGGTAGGTGAACTCGCCGTCGCCGGGGATCGGGTCCTGGGTGAGGTGCGGGACGCCGTCCATGTCGTTGCGGATGGCGAGGCCGTGCCAGTGGATGACGGTCGGGTCGGTGAGCTGGTTGCGGAACCGGACCGTCAATTCGTCACCGGCACGGACCCGGACCACCGGCCCGGGCACGCTGTCGCCGTAGCCGGTGGTGTCGACCATGATCCCGCCGAGATCCACGGTCATCGGTCTGGCGGTGAGGTCGATGGCAGTCGCCCCCGCGCCGGCGCTGCGGCGTTCCGCCTCTCGGGCGACGATCGCCGGGTTGGTCGGCGACATCAACCGACCGGACGGCGCCGGGGCGGCGGTGGAGGGGCTCGAGCTTCCGCTGGTGCATCCGGCCAGCCAGACGCCGGCGACGACGGCACCGCCGGTCGTCAGGAACCGGCGCCGGTCCCAGGTCATCCGAGATCGAGGTTCTGCATCTCGGTGATCTCGGCGCTCTGGGCGTCGATGATCGCCTCGGCGAGGTGCGGACGTCGGGGTCGGCGCCGTCGTCGATGACGGTCTGGGCCATGTCGATGGCGCCTTGGTGGTGTTCGATCATCATCTCGGCGAACATTCGATCGAACTCGGGCCGCTGGCGGCTTCGAGTGCCGTCATGTCGTCGTCGGTCATCATCCCGGACATGTCGTGGTCCATGCCCTCCATGTCGGTCGCCATCTCGTCGTGGCCCCAGGTCTGGAGCCAGCCCTGCATCATCTCGATCTCGGGGTCCTGAGCGCCCTGGATCCTGGTTGCGAGGTCGAGGATGGCCGGGTTGTCGGTCCGGTCGGCGGCGAGGGCGGCCATGTCGATGGCCTGGCTGTGGTGGGGGATCATGCCTTGGGCGAAGGTGACATCCGCGTCGTTGAACTCAACCGCGCACTGGCGGACGTATCGGCCGCAGGCGTGGCGGCGTCGCTGCCACCACATGCCGCCAAGGTGAGCGATCCGGCGCCGAGCGCCACCATCACTGCGAACGTTCTGATCATCGATTTGCCTCCGGGAGCGACCCGCACGGTTGCGGATCCGCGAAATGTACGACGCTGTGTCGTAGAAGTCCGTGCAGGACGATCCCAGATCGGTGTGAACTCAGTCACCGGCACCCGACAGCGGCTCCGGCCGGAGGTCGAGTCGCCGAAGGAGTTGGGCGTTGGCGGCCACGATGATCGTCGAGAAGCTCATGGCAACGGCGGCGGCGGCCGGGGGCAGGGTGAGCCCGGCGAAGGCGAACACCCCGGCAGCGACAGGGATGGCGATGAGGTTGTAGGCGGTCGCCCACACCAGGTTCTGAATCATCTTCGCGTACGTGGCTCGCGACAAGTCGATGACACCGATCACACTGCGAGGATCGCTGGAGGCGAGGACGACACCGGCGGATTCGATGGCGACGTCGGTCCCGGCGCCAATCGCAATACCGACATCGGCCCGGGCCAGCGCGGGCGCGTCGTTGACGCCGTCACCGACCATCGCGACCTTCAAGCCACGGGACTGAAGTTCGGCGACCTTGGCGTCTTTGTCCTTGGGGAGAACGTCGGCAAAGACCTCGTCGATCCCGAGTTCGGCAGCGACCCCGTCGGCGACCTGGCGGGCGTCACCAGTGATCATCACCACCTTGACGCCCCGCTCGTGGAGGGCATCGACGGCGGCACGGGACTCAGGCCGGATCTCATCGGCCAACGTGACGGTCCCAGCGATCTGGTCGTCTACGACGATCCACAGCACCGATCCGCCCCGATCCCGCCAACCGGCAACGGTTTCAGCCAGCTCATCGGGTTCGGAGAGGTCGAGTTCCTCGAGGAGCGACGGTCCGCCGACCTTCACGGTGCGGCCGCCGACGGTTGCTCGCACCCCCCGGCCGGTGAGCGCCTCGAAGTCATCGGCGTCAGGAACAGCCCCGTTGTTCTTGGCGGCAGCGACGATCGCACGAGCGATCGGGTGCTCGCTGTCGGCCTCGGCCGCAGCAGCGAGGCCGAGGACCTCGTCCGCGTCCCATCCGTCGATGGCGACGTGATCGACCACCGCGTGGTTGCCCTTGGTCAGAGTGCCGGTCTTGTCGAACAAGACAGCGTCGATGGTGCGCATCCGCTCGAGCGCGAGCCGGTTCTTGACCAAGATCCCGGCCTTCGCTGATGTGGCCGTCGAGATCGAGATCACCAACGGGATCGCCAAGCCAAGGGCGTGGGGGCAGGCGATGACCAGTACGGTGACAGTGCGGATCACACCCTGGGCACCATCACCGAGCGCAAGCCACACCGCCATCGTGACGATCGCCGATCCCGCAGCGAGATAGAAGAGTGCTGCGGCGGCCCGGTCGGCGAGAGCCTGCGCCCTCGAGTTGGAGGACTGGGCATCGGAGACCATGCGCTGGATCCCGGCCAGCGCGGTATCGTCACCGACGGCGTCGATGCGGACCCGGACCGAGGAATCGGTCGACACCGTCCCGGCCACGACTCGTTCGCCCTCGCTGCGCCGCACGGGGCGCGACTCGCCGGTGATCATGGATTCGTCGAACGACGCCTTCCCTTCGGCGATGATGCCGTCGGCCGGGACTCGCCCCCCGGGCCGCACCAGCACGACATCGTCGACGTCGAGCGAGGCGATCGGGACTTCTTCGGTGGTGTCGCCGTCGACCCGTTCGGCGGTGTCGGGCAACAGCTCCGCCAGCGCGGCAAGCGCGCCCTGGGCCTGGCCGATCGCTTTCATCTCCTGCCAGTGGCCGAGGAGCATCACCGTGATCAGGGCGGCGAGTTCCCACCAGAAGTCCAGTTCACCCCAGCCGAGCGAGGATGCGAGCGACGAAACATACGCGACGGTGATCGCGAGCGCGATCAACAGCATCATCCCCGGCTGACGGTTGCGGATCTCGGTGACGCCACCCTTCAGGAATGGCTGACCGCCCCACGCATAGATGACGGTGCCGAGCACCGGTGCGATCCAGGCGGCCCAGGCGCCGTCGATCGAGTAGCCGAACCATTCCTGGATCTGCGGTGAGAACACGAGCACCGGAACAGCGAGCAGCAGGTTCCACCAGAACAACCGACGGAACATCTCCGGATCGTGTCCGGCGTGCTTGTCATGCCCGCCGTGGCCACCGTGTGCTCCGTGGCCACCGTGCTGCCCGTGGCCCTGATGGCTGTCGGGCGCCGAGTGACCAGCGAGGTCACCGTGGCCGTCGCGCTCCTGACTGTCGTCATCCGAGCGTGATCGTCCGGTGTCGGGTGGGTGGTGGTTGGTGGTCGACATGGATCCCCCAATTGCGTGGTTCGAGTGGTGCATGTTCCGGTCTACACCTTCCATCCGGCTGGAAGGTCAAGGGCTTGGGTGGCGGGGGTCAGTTGCCGGTGTCGCAGCTCCGAATCGAGGTGCCCTCGAAATCGGGGACCGGACGGGCAGCGGCCTCGTCGGCGGTCTCGGCCGGGCCGTTGGCGTCGATGTCGGCGATCAGCCAGTCCATCTCGTCGATCTCCCGGCGCTGGGCCTCGATGATTCCGACGGCGAGTTCACAAGCCCGAACGTCGCTGAGTTCTGCACGTTCGCTGGTCATGATCGCGATGGAGTGATGGGGGATCATGGCCCGCATCCATGAGGTGTCCTGCACGGTGGTCTGGCTTCGGATCAGCCAAAGGGAGCCGGCGAACAGCACGACGGCTCCGATCCCAATGGCGATGTTGAGCCGCATGTTCTTGTACATGGACAGCATGAATCCGAGCATGATCACCGCCATGGTGGCGCCCATGAGGATCGCCATGTAGGCGCGGGTCTCGCTCCACCGCACGTGGTCCCAGGCGTAGGTGTTCAGGTACATGAGGCCGAACATCACCACCGTCGGTGTGGCGATCATGGCAGCGAATCGGCCGTAGCTCATCTGCACCCCACCGCCACCCCCGTCCTCGTAGTCGTGTGCCGGCTTGCCCGGGGTGTTGCTGTCGGCGTTGGGCTCGTGGGCGATGGATTCGGTGGGGCCGATGTCGGTCACGGGTCTCCTCCTGCAGGGCGCTGTCGTTTGGGGAGTACCCAGCCGTCGGACCTGACAAACGACACCGTGTAGGAGAAATTGAGATCAAGATGGTTGCGGTGCTTCGTAGGCGTCGGTCGACGAGGCACCCTCGTCGTCGGAAGAGACGATGTGGCCGCCGTGGGTCGTGACCGATGGTTTCAGTGTCGACCGACACCGTAACTACGACAACGTGTCGTACACTACTCGGCGACCCGCCCAGGGTCCGAGGCGGACAGCCTCCGAACCGACACCGATCGCGCCAACGCCCTCGACGAGGTCATCGTGAGACTCATCCGCCAACTCATCGCCACGGCTGTTGTCGCCCTCGTGGCCATCACCCTTCTGGCGGTGTCACCGGCCGCGGCGCACACCGGGTTCGATTCCTCCGACCCTGCCGACGGGTCCACCATCGACGGGCCACCCGAGGCGATCACCCTGGTCTTCACTGGGCCGGCTGAACCAACCGGGACCGGCTTCGAGATCCTGGACGGCTCCGGAGCGCTTCGCACGCCCAGCGACGCCTCCACGGCCGACGGCTCGACGTGGGTGCTCCGCTTCGACCCGCCACTCGACGGTGGCCAGGTCGGTGTCCGCTGGATGGTGAAGGCCCCCGACGCCCACCCGATCGACGGCAGCTTCAGCTTCACCGTCACGGTTCCCTCCCCGGAGCCCACCACCAGCGTCCCCGCACCCCCCAGCGTCGCGGAAGCCGCCGATGAGCCGGTCGAGGACGCCATCGCTGCCCAGAACGTGGCCGGGTCCGAGGCCGGGGCAGAGGTAGTGGAGCCGCTGGCCCGGGACTCGACCGCCGCCACCGATCTCGATGCGTTCCTCGACGCCGGCGAGCCGTCATCGACGCCGGCTCGCGTGGGCGCTGCGGCTCGCGCGATGACCTTGGCCGGGACTTTGCTCGGCGTCGGGGCCCTGGTGTTCGCCGCTCTGGTCCTGCACGGCGAACGACGCGATATCCGCCACGTGCTGTTCTGGGTCCGCCGGGCCGGTCTCCTGATCCTGATCGGCGTCGTCGCCGAACTGGCGGCCCAGATCGCCGTCGAAGCCGGCGGTGACTGGGCGGCGCTGCGGTCACCGACGGCGATCGGTAACGTTTCGGGGTCGGTGTTCGGTGTCGCCGTCGGTCTGCGGCTGACCGGTGGGTTGGCCATGGCCGTCGGTCCCCGGTTCGATCTCGCCCCCGTATCGGCCTCAGAGCGCCCGGCGGTGCGGGACCTGGTCGGGGTCGGCGCTCGGCGAGTCCACGGATCGCCGTCACCCGGGCACGGTGTCCCGCCGGCCGGCCCGCGAGCCGAGGGACCTCGCCACGTTGCAGGCGATCACGTCTGGCAACCCGGCACCTCCACGGTCGCCATCGTTGGGGCGATTGCGGTCGTGGCCGCCCACCTCTTCGACGGGCACACCGTGGTCAAGGGGCACCGGTTCTGGACCGGCCTCGTGGACGTCGTCCATGTCGTCGCCGGAGCCGTCTGGGTCGGCGGCGTGGTCATGCTCGCTGTCGTGTTGTGGCGTCGCCACCGACATGGCCGGCGTCTACAGGCGCTGCAGCTCGCTCTGCGCTTCTCCGTCGTGGCCACGATCGCACTCGTCGCGGTCGCCGTCGCTGGACTGGCCCTCACCGTCATCGTCCTCGACTCGCCATCGGGACTGTGGTCGACCCAGTGGGGCCGCACCCTTCTGGTCAAGACGGTCCTGGTCGTGCTCGCCGCCGCCGGTGGTGCCTACAACCATCGGGTGCTCATCCCGCAGCTGAGTGCCGCGCCCGACGATCCGACACTGGCCGCCCGATTCCGAACTGTCGTCACGTTCGAAGCAGTTGCTCTGGCCGCCGTCGTTGCCGCCACCGCCCTATTGATGGGAGCCGCCTCATGAACCCCCGCACCTTCTTGTCCACCGGAATCCTCGTGTCTGCGCTGACGTTTGGCGCCGCAGCCTGCGGTTCGGACGGTGAACCAACAGCAGCAGCGTCGAGTGACGATCCGGTCCTCACCCTCGGCGCCGAGGTCTACCAGCAGGGCTGCGCCTCGTGTCACGGCGCCGACCTGCGCGGCACCGACAAAGGGCCTTCGCACCTGTCGATCGTGTACGAACCCAACCACCACTCCGATGACTCGTTCCGTTCCGCGATCGCCAACGGCGCCCCGCAGCATCATTGGCCCTTCGGCGACATGCCTGCGGTCGAGGGCCTGTCCGCCGAGGAGGTCGAAGCAGTGATCGCGTTCATTCGGTCCGAACAGCAACGCCTCGGCTTCGAACAATGATCCGGCTGCGTTTCGCCGAACTCGGTCATCGTCGCATCGCGCTTGCCGGCGCGGCCGCAATGGTGGTGGTCGCGGCAGCGGTTGCTGCGGTGGCGTTGTGGCCGGACCCATCCGACGCGTTGCGCCGTGACCTCGAAGCCGAGTTCGACGGCGCCTACCCGGCCGAGCCCGCCGCCGGTGGCGACGTGATCGACGTCCAACTGACCGCAGCCGAGACAACTCTCGACTTGGTCGATGGCGTCGAGACAAAGGTGTGGGCCTACAACGGCACGGTCCCGGGACCTGCGCTGCGCGCCACGCTCGGCGACACGGTGCGGGTCACTGTGCGCAACGATCTCGACGCCGCCACCACGATCCACTGGCACGGTATCCGGGTCCCCAACGACATGGACGGCGTCCCCGACGTCAACCAGCCCCGCA
>JAWKHV010000040.1:0-12569 GCA_041394645.1 Ilumatobacteraceae bacterium
CATCCACCGCAAGGGGTGGACGCTCCAACTCGACTCGCAACGCACGATCACCGTGCTGTTGCCCGACGGGACCGTGTGGGCGCAACAGCCCTTCCACCCACCGGATCCACCGGGGACCTGACCACGTGCGGCGGTCCCCGACGACTCGAAACCCACCCCGAGCGACTTCCCCCGAGTGAGCTCATTGACAACCGAAATGGCGCGGCCGGCCCGGGCTGGTCGGCGGTGGATGATCGCGTCGGGCTCGACCCCGGACCCGTTCCTCAGGACCGCCAGCGGTCGGCGATCTCCGAGATCGGCGTGATGAGGGCGTCGACGACGGGCACCTCGGCGAGCGGTGCGTCCTGGAAGGAGCCCTCGGTCTCCGAGACCCAGTCGACGAGCCGGTCGTAACGCCGGTCGTAGCCCTGGAGCACGCCACGCAGCACCTCGGCGGGGAGGAACTCGTGGAAGCGGACGTGCACCAGCGTCAGGCCGGTGGCTCGCCCCCCTTTGACCTCGGGGACGAGGATCACGGTCCGCCCGTCGCTGCGGCCCCGGGCCACGAGGAGGTCTCGCTCGCTCGCCACCCGACGCTTGGTGCCGATCAGGCGGTTGTTGCGCTCCACCCGCGACGCCACTTCGCGTCCGAGCCCGCCCCGGTCCACGATCTCGATCGTCGCCTCGTTGGTCGAGGGGTCACCGCTGATCCGATAGCGGGTGAAACCGCTCACGTTCGCCACGGCCGGATCGAGATCGGCGAGGATCTTGAGCGTGCGATAGGAGAGACGATCGCGGCTGGCGCCCGCGTCGAGCACGGCCCGCACCAAGGCCCGGTCCATGACCCCTTCGTCGCTGCGGGAGATCCCGACCGTCACCGTCTTGGCCTGATGCTTGATGGCGTCGATCGGCCGGGTCAGTTCCTCGATCGCCCGGGTCAGCGCGCTGGTGAGATCGTCGATCAGCGATTCGGGCGTCCCGATCTTGCCGGTGTCGTACTGATAGGTCTCCAACGGCGTCTCGGCGCCGAGGTCGCGCAACAGGTTCACGAGCCGGACCGCGGTCGACGCCTCGAGATGGCCGTCGTAGGCACCGGTGCGCAACGTGTCGAAGAACTGCCGGCTGTACGGCTCAACGCCGCACGGATCTGCTTGACGAGCTCCATCGACGGCGAACCGTGAGCGGCGGCGGCGTGCTCGATCTGCTCCCGAGCCGAGCGCAGCGGACAGGCAGAGGCGTCGATCATGGCACCGCCTCGTAGCCGAACAGATGCCCGACCATCGACGACAGCACGAACCCCAGTGCCGGGTCCACCGCCGGCGCATGATCAACGCCGCCGCAGGGGAGAACCGCTCCTCGCCGTCGCTGGCCACCACGATCGGCGTGGCCTTGTGGGCCTTGTGGTGGCGACTTCGCGGCCACGTCGTCGGCCGTGCCACCGACGGCCCGGCCGCGCGAACCAAGGATCAGCGGCTCGGACGACAAGTCGTCGGCTTCTTGTCCTCGGTGACGTCACAAGCGATCGACTTGTAGCAGAGCTCCTGGACAGCTTGATCCGCACCTCCTCGGCGGCCACCTTGTTCGGACCGTTGCCGACCACGGCCCAGTACCGCTTGTGCAGCGCGAACGGAGTGGGCGGCCTCGGCGATCGTGGCCCGCCGGGCGATCACCTGCGCGCATGGCGTCGGGAAGCTCGCGCGGCGGCCGACGACAGTTCGTGGCGACGGCGATCGCCCGATCAGCCGCCTCGGTGATCCACACGCCAGCAGGGCGCCTGCGCGACCTGAGCGTAGAACGCGCGGTCGTGTACCGACATCTCGACGTCACCCGACCGTCGGAGGTGTAGAGCACACCGTCGGCCTTGTCGGTCAGGTCAGCTCCCCGCCGGTTGACGATCCCGGTGACGAAGCGCCTCGCGAACGGGCGAAGTCGACGGTGCGGTTGGTATCCGTCGTGGTCCCGCTCTGGCTCACCGCGATGATGAGCGTGTCGCTCATGTCGGCTGGCACCGAAGCTACGCGACAGTTCGGTAGCGGTGATCGGATCGATGTCAGGCTACCGGCGGCGAGTTCGTCGAGCACGGCGCCACCCGGCCTGACCGGCGACCGCCGCGGTGCCCTGGCCGATCACGAGGATGCGACGAAGGGTGCCGGAGGTGAGGCGCTCAGGATCGCCGGGGTAGGTGCCGCCGAGAAAGACCTTCCGCAGCCCCGTCTGTTCGATGATCTTGAAGGGTCTTGCGGAAGCTCTCCGGCGCCTCGCCGATCTCCTTGAGCAAGAAGTGCGGAGCGTCGCCACGGTCGATGGCTCGCGAGTCGTCACCTCGGCCGTGACGGCATCGATGTCGACACGGAAGCTCCAGTGCCCCGTCATGGGCGAGGCGGCACCCGACTCGCCGGCGTGGCTGGCGTCGAGGCGAAGAATCTGGCGGCTGGCCCGGGTTCGGGGACGGCCGGAAGCTCGCGCCCACCATCCGGATCTGCGCGCGGTCTCCTCGACCACGCCGTACGGTTCGCTCGCCACGATGAAGCAGTCGTCACCCAGGCCGACGTACAGCGCCTGCTGACCGCAGCGCCGGCGAAGCCGGTAGGCTCGGACGCCGAGGCGGCACCGATGGCGACCGATCCTTCGAACCTCCGAGACCGTGCGCCGGAAGCCCTCGGCCAGATCGCCGGAGGCCGCGGTGTAACAGGAGACGAGGGTCCGGGATCACCTTGGCGTCGGTGGTGATGAGCGTCGGGATACCGAGCTGGAACTCGGCCTTCAGATCGGCGTGGTTGTCCACGTCCCCGTTGAGCGCCCGACGAGCGCGTAGGCCCGACCGAGCCGCCGTCGAGCTCCTCGCTGTTGAGCAGATGGGCGTTGGGCTCGGAGATGATCCCGACGCTGGCCCAGCGGGTGTGCCAGGCAAGGCGACCTGAGCGCCGGGGCCCGCAACGCCAGCCGGGCAGGACGTCGTTCTCGACCACGCGCAAGGCCTTGGTGTTGTCACCGAGCTCGCCGATCTCGGCCGCCGCCTTGTACGAAGCTCAAGCAATCACCGAAGGCGAATCCGGAGCAGAACAAGGGGTCGGTCGATCGCTCGGCGATGTCAACGAGGCGACCGCGAGGTCGTCGGTCGGGTCGTGACCCCACACGAAGAGATGGATCCCGGCCGAGTCCCGGCCGCCGGACCTGAGGCGATCGATCGCCGACAACGCCTGCTGACGACGAGATAAGGCGCCGAGGTGGACGCACCAGTTTCGCCCGCCGCTGAGGGCGGCGACCTCACCGAGCGGTGCGGAGGCGGTCCTTGCGCACCGCCCAGATGCGCGTCACGGAGGGCGATCAGCGAGGCGTTGGCCGCCTCGGGCTCGTCGGAGGCCGCCCCTTCGAGGCGCTTCGATGCGGCGTTCCTCGTCCGCAGCGATGGCATCGGGCTTGGTCGGAATCGGGCGGTGATCCCGGCGACGAGTTCGGGTTTGCCGACCAACGCCACCAGGCAGCCCCTTGAGGCCGGAATCGACCGCCGCGACACGCTAACGCCGGCGCCGATGTCCTGGCGGGCCTGGGTGACGACGTCGTCGAGACCGGCCAGGAGCTCCTCGCTGGTCGAGCGACGAGACGCAGGACGGCTGACCAGGGCGATGATCCCACACATGGAATCGAGGCTACTCGTGGCCGGGTCAACGCTTCGTCGCCCGTCGGGAACGGTCCGATCGGGTCGGGCAGGTCTCAGACGCAGGCGTGGGCTGGGCCAGATCGGCGGCGCAGCTGGGCGAGCTCGGGGTCGAGCGCTTCGACCATCACCCGCACGAGCGGCTCCCGACCGCTCGGGCAGACGAGCACCCGGCCCTCGTCCCCGAGCAATGCCTCGGCCGCGGCGATGTCAGCGGCGATCAGGTCGCGACGTCGGGTGACCTGCAGCGACCTTCACGTTCGTGAGCGCACCTGCGGGTAGGTCGTCATCACCTCACGGGCCAGGTCGGCAGGCTCTTGCCGCTGCGGCGCACCAGGTCGACCAACAGTAGGCCGGCCAGCAGCCCGTCGCCGGTCGTGGCGTACTCCGGCACGATGGACCAGCCCGCTCTGCTCGCCGCCGAGGCTGAGCCCGCCGTCGTTCAACGCTTCGAGCACGTACCGGTCCCCGACCGCGGTGGTCACGACCTCGATCCCCGACGACTTCATCGCCCGATGGAACCCGAGGTTGCTCATCACCGTGACGACCACGGTGTCGTGGGCCGTGCCTGCTCGCGAAGATCGCGAGCGAGCAGGGCGATGATCTGGTCGCCGTCGACGACCCGGCCGGTGTGGTCGACCGCGATCAACCGGTCGCCGTCGCCGTCGAGCCAACCCCATCGCGGCGCCATGAGCGACGACTGCCGAGCGGGGCTCTTCGGGGAGGTGGCACTACGATCGGCGTTGATGTTCACGCCATCGGCGCAGCGTGCAACACGGCGGGATGTCCGCCGGGCGACGCACGGCAGCGGGGCGACCTCGGACATCGCTCCGTTGGCGCAGTCGAGGACGAGCGACAGATTCGCCGAGCAGTTCTCGGTGAACAACGACGTCAGGTACTCGACGTAGCGGTGCCCGGCGTTGGGGCGAGGTTCGATCCAGCCGACCTCGGCGCCGGACACGGCGGGATCGACGAGGGTGGCGAGCTCCTCCTCGATCCGGGCCTCGACGTCGTCGGCCAGCTTGCGGCCACCGGTCGAGAACAGCTTGATGCCGTTGTCGGCGAAGGCGTTGTGCGAGGCGGTGATCACCGCAGCCGCCACCTGCTCGACTGCGGCGGCGTGGGCCACCGCAGGAGTGGGGAGCACACCGAGGAGTTCGACGTCGACCCCTTCGGCGGCGAGTCCCGCGGCCAAGGCCGCCTCGAGCAGCGGTCCGGAACGGCGGGTGTCGCGACCGATCAGGACGCGCTCGGGCCGCAGCACACGTGCTGCGGCCCGACCGAGAGCGAGGGTGTAGGCGGGGGTGAGCTGGGAGTTGGCGACGCCGCGTACGCCGTCGGTGCCGAATCGCACAGCTCTGTCCTCGCCGTTGACGCTGAGATCAGCGCTTGGTGTACTGCGGCGCCTTACGGGCCTTCTTGAGGCCGTACTTCTTGGATTCCTTGGCTCGCGAGTCACGGGTCAGCAGACCGGCCTTCTTCAGCGCCGGGCGCATCTCCTCGTCGATCTCGATGAGCGAACGAGCGATCGCCATGCGCAGGGCGCCGGCCTGACCGGTCACGCCGCCACCGTCGATCGTGGCGTCGATGTCGTAGGACTCCTCGGTCGAGGTCAGGCGCAGCGGCTCGGAGACCACCATGCGCGACGTCGCCGTCGGGAAGTAGTTCTCGAAGGTGCGGCCGTTGATCGTGATCGATCCGGTGCCGGGGCGCAGGCGGACGCGAGCGACGGCCTCTTTACGACGACCGGTGGTCTGGGTGAGCGGCTTGGACACGATGTTTCCTTCCCTGTCCCTCAGCGAGCCTTGGCGCCGGCGACGACGAGCGGAGTGGGGTTCTGGGCGCCGTGCGGATGATCCGGGCCGGCGTAGACCTTGAGCTTCTTGATCTGCTGACGGCCGAGCGGGCCCTTGGGCAGCATGCCCTTCACCGAGAGGCGGATCGCCTCGGCCGGCTTGCGCCCGAGCAGGTTGCCGTAGGTCTCGGACTTGAGGCCGCCGGGATAGCCCGAGTAGCGGTGCACCATGCGGGAATCGGCCTTGCCCGAGGTCAGGACCACCTTGTCGGCGTTCACGATGATGACGTGATCGCCCATGTCCATGTGGGGGGCGAAGACCGGCTTGTTGCCGCGCAGCACCCGAGCGACCTCGGTGCAGACACGTCTCGAGCACCATGCCGTCGGCATCGACGACGTGCCAGGCGCGATCGATTTCACTGGCTTTCGGGGAGTACGTGGGCATCTCAGCTTCCCTTGGTCGGGGCGCCACCGGCAGGGGGGCTGCTCCGGGGAACCGTGCAAGGATACGGGGCCGCGACGGCAAACGGCAAACAGCTCGACCGGCGGATGTCAAGCATTCTCGGCTTTCCGGGTAGTGGACCTCCCACAACACCAGCCCGTGCGGCGGGCGACGGCCTGCGGCGGCCTGATTCCGGCCCGCAACGTCGCCATCATGTCGCCCGGCGAGCGCTTGTGGAGCCTGACATCGACCAGGGTTCCGACGATCGAGCGGACCATCTGGTGGCAGAACGCCGTGGCGTGGATCTCGAAGCGGAGCAGTTCGGGCTGCTCCGGGTCGGGCCGGAGAACTGGGTCAGCAGGACCCGGCGCACCAACGAGGGTGGCGCTTCGTCCTCGGCCACCTTGGGTCGGCGGCAGAACGACGCGAAGTCGTGCTCGCCGATCAACGGGTACGAGGCCAGCTCCATCGCCGCCACATCGAGGACTCGGCCCACGGGCCAGGTGGTGCGGGCCAGAGGGCTGGCGGCCTCGCCCTCCCACAGGTGATACCGGTAGTGACGCCAGCCGGCGTCGAAGCGGGCGTTGGCCGGGCCGGGCTCCACGATGCTTCAAGCACTGGGTGATGGTCGGCGCCAGCATCCGGTTGAGCTGATGCTTGCAGATTGCCGAGATCCACGTCGTCGGGAAGCTCGAGGCTCACGACCTGACCCCAGCCGTGGACTCCGGTGTCGGTCCGCCCCGCGCCGGTCGGCTCCACCGCCACTCGGGTCACCTGCTCGATCGCCTCGGTCAGGACCCCAGGACCGTGGCGACCCCGTCGTTGGGTTGGCGAAACCGTGGAACTCCGAGCCGTCGTACGCCACGACCAGGCGAGCAGTTCCCATGGCCGGCACGGTATCCGGCTCGCAGCCTGACGCGAAGAAGCCCCGGGCGACCGGGGCTTCTCGGATCAGCGGGTCCTCAGACCAGTTCGATGCGCGCCATCGGCGTGCTGTCGGCACGGCGGGGCCGAGCTTGCAGATGCGCAGGTAGGCCGATGCCGCTCTGGCAATTGAGGAGCGACGTCGTTGACGAGCTTGTACGTCATCTCCTTGTCGCCCATGGGTAGCCCTGGATCTGGCGGATCTTGTAAGACGCGAGCCGTCACTTCCTGGGCCTTCTTGGCCTTGGTGATCAGCTTCTCGGCGATGGGACGCAAGTCTTGGCCTTGGCCTCGGTGGTCACGATGGCCTCGGCCAGCGATGAGCGACGCCGTCATCGTTGGCCATCATCAGGCGCTGGTGGTGGGCGTCGCCGCCAAAGGCGCGAGCCCGGCGCGGGTTGCAGGCATGTTCGTTCTCTTCTCAGCCGCGCGTCAGGCCGCGCTTCGTCGAGCTTCGCTTGACCTCGTCGAGCGACTTCTGACCGAAGTTGGTGATGTTGAGGAGGTCGTCCCCGGTCTTGGTCAGGAGTTCGCCAACGGAGTTGATCTGGGCCCGCTTCAAGCAGTTACGCGGGCGGTGCTCGGACAGGTCGAGGTCCTCGATCGGCAGATCGAGATCCGGCGACCCGGCGTTCGAGCCGGCCACTTCGCCGAGCTCCAGGCCCTGGGGCCTCGGACAACCCGGCGACGAGGTCGACGAGCGACCGAAGCGTCGCCCGCCGACGCCAGCGCCTCGCGAGGCGTGATGGAGCCGTCGGTCTGGATGTCGACGATGAGCCGGTCGAAGTTGGTCGACTGCTCGACACGGGTCGGCTCGACCTCGAAGTTCACGCGACGGATGGGCGAGAAGATCGCATCGATCGGCACGACGCCGATGGTGCGGTTCTGGATGTCGCGATCGCTGGAGAGGTAGCCCCGACCCCGCTCGACGGTGAGGTCCACCGCGAGGCGGCCCTTGGCGTTGAGCGTGGCGATGTGGAGGTCCTTGTTCAGGATCTCGACCTCGGACGGGCACTTGATGTCGCCCGCGGTGAGCTGCAGCGGGCCCCGGGCGTCGAGCCGGAGCACGACGACCTCGTCGGAAGTCGAGGTCAGCACGACGTCCTTGATGTTCAAGATGATGTCGGTGACGTCCTCGGTGACACCGGCGATGGTGTCGAACTCGTGGAGCGCGTCGTCGAACCGGACCGACGTGATCGCCGCTCCCGGGATCGACGACAACAGCGTCCGACGCAGCGAGTTGCCGATCGTGTGGCCGAAGCCCGGCTCGAGCGGGCCGATGGCGAACCGCTGACGGTCGCCTTCTTCCTCGCCGAGTGCCTCCACGGTGGGCCGCTGGATGACGAGCATGTGCTGTCCCTCGTTTCCTTCCCTGGCTTCGATTACTTGGAGTAGAGCTCGACGATGAGCGACTCACGCACCGGCACGTCGATGTGATCGCGCTGGGGCAGATCGCGCACGGTGACCTGCTTGCCGCCGTCACCGGCCTCGAGCCAACCGACGAGCGAACGGCCGCCGGTATCGAGGTTGTGCTGGATCACGATCATCTTGGCGGCCTTGGGCGCCAGGGAGATGACCTCGCCCTTGCGGACGCGGTAGCTCGGGATGTTGACCCGCTTGCCGTTGATCTGGACCATGCCGTGGCTCACGAACTGGCGAGCCTGGGGCCGGGTCGAGGCCCAACCGGCGCGGTACACGACGTTGTCGAGACGCTGCTCGAGCAGGCGCAGCAGGTTCTCACCCGTGGGCCCGGCCAGGCGGACGGCCTCGTTGTAGGTGTTCTTGAACTGTCGTTCGAGGACGCCGTAGATGTACTTCGCCTTCTGCTTCTCCTGCAGCTGGGCGAGGTATTCCGAGCCGTTGTTCCGGCGCCGGGTCCGACCGTGGACGCCGGGCGGGAAGGGGCGGCGCTCGAGCGCCTTGCGACCCTTTTCGTTCTCGAAGATGTTGGTGCTCAGCCGTCGGGAGATTTTGACCTTGGGACCGGTGTATCGAGCCATGGTGCGAGCCTCCTCAGACCCGGCGCCGCTTGGGCGGGCGGCAGCCGTTGTGCGGAACAGGGGTGACGTCCTTGATCGAGGAGACCTCGATGCCGGTGTTCTGGATCGAGCGGATGGCGGTCTCGCGGCCGGAGCCCGGACCCTTCACCTGCACTTCGACCCGGCGCAGACCGTGCTCCATCGCCGCCCGACACGCCTTTTCGGCCGCCATCTGCGCCGCGAACGGAGTCGACTTGCGGGAGCCCTTGAACCCGACGTTGCCGGCCGAGGCCCAGGAGATGACGTTCCCCTCGGCGTCGGTGACCGACACGATCGTGTTGTTGAACGAGGACTTGATGTGAACGACGCCGAACGTGACGTTCTTGCGCTCGCGCTTGCGGGGACGACGGCCCCCCGGCTTCGGCTTGGCCATTACTTCCTCACGGCCTTCTTCTTGTTGGCGACGGTACGACGCGGGCCCTTGCGGGTGCGGGCATTGGTGTGGGTGCGCTGACCGCGGACCGGCAGGCCCTTGCGGTGGCGAACGCCCTGGAGACAGCCGATCTCGATCTTGCGCTTGATGTCCTGCTGGACATCGCGACGCAGATCGCCCTCGACGGTCAGGTTCTGATCGACCCAGCCACGGATCTGGTTGATCTCTTCCTCGGTGAGGTCACGCACACGAGTGTTCGTGTCGAGCCCCAGGTCTGCGCAGATCTTCTGGGCGGTCGGCTTGCCGATCCCGAAGATGTAGGTGAGCGAGATCTCCAACCGCTTCGCAGGGGATGTCGACGCCGGAAATACGTGCCATCAAATGCTTCCTTCGTTCCCGACCCGCTCAGCCCTGACGCTGCTTGTGGCGGGGGTTTCTCTAGATGACCATCACACGACCGTGACGACGGATCACCTTGCACTTCTCACAGATCTTCTTGACATGGGGCGGACCTTCATCAGGGGCTCACTTGTAGCGGTAGGTGATACGACCACGAGTGAGGTCGTAGGGGGTGAGCTCAACCTGAACGCCTGTCGCCGGGCACGGGATTCGGATGTAGTGCATCCGCATCTTGCCGGAAATGTGCGCCAACACTTTGGCCGTTCTCGAGCCACGCGGAACATCGCGTTGGGGAGGGACTCGAGGATCGTGCCTTCGAGCACGATGGCGTCTTCCTTCGGCTTCGGCAGGGTTCGCTCCTTCTCGGCGTTCTGGCTGGGTGGCCGCCCTGCGAGCGCTCGGCCTGGAGTGTCGAGAACACGCCAAATGAGCAGACCGCCAGCAGGGCCGAGGAGCAATGCTATCGCCGGGCCGACGAGACGCCAAGTCTCGCCGACCGGAATCCGAGCCGACGCGACGCGCAACGTAGCACCGAGACGGGCCCTGGTGGTGGAGGTCGGGCCTGGCCGACCCCCTGGGCGCGTCGTCCCAGCTCAGGCCGGGTTCAGCCCAACAGGTGACGGGCGATGCCAATCCAGAAGTCCGTGGCCAGGCCCAGCGAGTCGACGTCGATCCGCTCGTCGTTGCCGTGGAATCGGTCGCCGAAGGACTCCATCGTGATCGACGGCGAGAACAATCCGGCCCCATAGGCCACCGAGCCACGCTCGCGATAGAAGCGGCCGTCGGTGCCCCCGACGATCATGCCCGGGACCAGCTCCGCGCCCGGATAGGCGACCTGGGTGCGCGCCGCGAGGGCGTCCCACAACGGGTTGTCCCGGCCCGATTCCGTGGCCGTCCCCTGGAAGATCGGGCTGATCTCGACGTGATGAGCCAGCTCGCCGAGCGCCTCGTGGAGGTAGGCGTCCACGTCGGCCGCCGTCGTGCCGGGAACGGTGCGGATGTCGACCTCGAGTTCGATGCGATCCGGGATGGTGTTGGTCTTCTGGCCACCGTGGATCACGTTCGGGGAGAAGGTGGTGTGGGTCTCGGCGTGGCACCGCTTGGCGAGTTGGGGCGGCAGGGTCGCGATCCCGTCCATGATCCGGGTCGGATCGAGCAGGGCCGAGCGTTGCTCGGTGGTCAGATCCATGTCCGCGACCTGGGCCCGCCAGATGTCGCCCAGCTTCGGTGCCGCCGAGTACTCGCCGATCCGGCGCACGATCTCGGCCGCCTTCAGCAGGGCGTTGTCCGCCCCGTACGGCCGCGACCCGTGGCCCGGCGTGCCGTGCACGACGAGCTTGCGCCAGGCGAGCCCCTTCTCGGCCACGTTCACCACGACCCGGCGCACCCCGTCGGCTCCGAGCGAGGACCAGCCGCCCGACTCGGTCAACACGTAGTCGGCGCCGACGGCGTCCCAATGGTGCTCGAGCATCCACTCGGCGCCGTAGCGCCCGCCGGCCTCCTCGTCGGCCACGCCGAAGTAGATGAGGGTTCCCTTGGGCCGAAAGCCGGTGCGGGCCAGATGCCGGAATGCCACCGCCATCGAGGACGTGAGGTTGAGCATGTCGATCGCGCCTCGTCCCCACACCTCGCCGTCGACCAGCTCCCCACCGAAGGGATCGCGGCTCCACCCGGACTCGCTCACGGGCACCACGTCGGTGTGACCCATCAGGCACAGGCTGGGCGCCTCGGGATCGCTGCCCTCGATCCGGGCCACGATCGAGGCCCGATCGTCGATCAGCTCGAAGGACTGCTGGTCGAATCCGCTGCCGCCGAGGAAGTCTCGCAGCAGCTCTGCGTTGCGGGTCTCGTGCCCGGAGTGCTCGGTGCCGTCGTTGACGCAGGCGTTGCGGATCATCGCCTGGAGCAGCTCGGTGGTCTCGCCGGTCAGTTCGCTCATGGGCTCACGCTACGCCTCGGCTGCACCGGCATTCGACGGACCAGGCAGGACGGCTCAAGCCCGGGTGAGGATCTCGGGCCCGTCGGCCGTCACGGCGACCGTGTGTTCGGCGTGAGCGGCGATGGCGCCGGATCGGGTGACCACCGTCCAGCCGTCCTCCAGTACCACCACGTCGGGATCGCCGAGCACGAACATCGGCTCGATCGCCAAGACGCTGCCGATGTCCAGCTTCGGACCCCGTCCGGGCCGCCCGTAGTTGGGGACGTCGGGGTCTTCGTGCATGGCCCGACCGATGCCGTGCCCACCGAACCCGTCGACGATGCCGAGTCCGTGCCGGTCCCCCACCTGCTCGACCGCGGCGCTCACGTCGCCGACCCGGTTCCCGGCCACCATGGCCCGGATCGCCGCATCGAGCGCCTGCTCGGTGAGTTCGATCAGCCGTTCGGCCTCGGCCGAGATCGTGCCGACGCCGGCGGTGAACGCGGCATCGCCGTGCCATCCGTCGACGATCGCTCCGCAGTCGATCGAGATCACGTCACCGTCCTCGAGGAAGCGGTTCCCCGGGATCCCGTGCACGACCTGGTCGTTCACCGAGGCGCAGATCACCGCGGGGTAGCCGTGGTACCCCAAGAAGTTCGACGTCGCTCCCCGCCGAGCCAGGACGTCGCGGGCGATCTCGTCGAGCCGGCCGGTCGTGATGCCCGGGCGGAGTTCGGCCCGGATCGATTCGTGCATCTCGGCCACGACCCGGCCGGCGCGCCGCATCGCGGCGAGCTCCTCACGCTCACGCGCCGGAACCCGGCGCATGGCGTCAGAACGAGCGCCGACGCCGGTGGTCGATCTCCTCGACCAGGCGCCGAAGCACGTCGTCGGGACGGCCGACTCCGTTCACGACGGCGAGGATCCCCATCTCGCCGTAGAAGTCCTTGAGCGGCTTGGTCTGGGACTCGTACAGGTCGAGGCGTTGGTTGACGGCCTCGGGGGTGTCGTCGTCGCGTTGGACGACGTCGCCGCCGCACAC
>JAWKHV010000041.1:0-12313 GCA_041394645.1 Ilumatobacteraceae bacterium
TTTTAACAGTGTAGACCCCCGCCGAGGCACTCGAGATGTGTCCCGCGCTGCGTCCCGAGGCCGCGGTCGAGGTGGCGATCGAACGCGACGCGGCCGGGATCGACGTCCTCGGACTGCACCAGGGATACCTGCGGACCGCCCGCGCTGCGGGGCTGGTCGTCTCGGCATCGTGGCCGGTCGTCTCGATCGCCCGGCATTCGGCGACATTCGAGGTGCGGTCGGCGGACGGGACGACCGTCGAGGCCGCCCACGTCGTCGACGCTGCCGGAGCGTGGGCGGACGACGTCGCCGAGGTGGCGGGCGCTCGACCGCTCGGCCTGACCCCGCTCCGGCGCACGCTGGCGGTGTGTCCGACCAAGGTCGAGACCGACCCGCACGGGCCGCTGGTGAGCGACGCGGACCACGGGTACTACTGGAAGCCGGAAGGTCCCAACGTGCTCGTCTCGCCGGCCGACGAGACACCGAGCGAGCCGTGCGACGCCCGGCCGGAGGAGCTCGACGTGGCGCTCGGCATCGAGCGGGTCAACGAATCGACGACCCTCGGCCTGCGTTCGGTCTCCTCGGCATGGGCCGGGCTGCGGACCTTCGCCCCGGACCGGGTCCCGGTGATCGGAGCCGACCCCGAACTCGCAGGGTTCTGGTGGCTGGCGGGGCAGGGTGGCTACGGCATCCAGACCGCGCCTGCGGCGGCTCAGCTCCTCGCTGCACTGGTGACCGGCCAGGCGATCCCCGAGGTGCTGACCCGCAGCGGCGTCGACCCCGCCGCGTTCGCTCCGTCCCGCTTTCCCCGCTGACGCCGCTCCGCCCGCCCCCTCATCCGGCGATGGGAACGTCGCTCCGGAAGGTGTGGACGCCGCCGTCGTCGTAGGTCGCGACGACCGTGATCACCCAGGTGCCACCGGCCGGGATCTGGGTGGAGAGCGTCTGGAAGTGGTTGGCGCCCACGGCGGCGACGGGCAGGTCCAGCGGGGCCAGCCCGAGGTCGGGCTGCTCCATGGTCACGTCGACCGTCGTCGGCTTCTGCAGGCCGCCGCCCGGCGCGCTGAAGTACAGGTGGAATTGGTTCGGACCCACCTGGCCCGGATCGATCGCGAGCGAGGCGAGATATCCGTCGGCGATCAACGTGGTACTGAACGGTTCGGGTGGATCGGTGCGCTGGGGATCGGTGAGCGCGAGCAGCGCCGAGACGCCGACCACTGCAACCACCACGACGAGTGTCACGCCCAGCGCTCTCGACACCGACCGAGCCGCGTCCCGCCGGCTGGCGCCGACTGCGACGAAGCCGAGCACCCCGACCAGTCCCGCCTTCACCAACAACGTCCGGCCGTAGGGCGAATCGAGCAGCGCGGCCGGGCCGCTCACCGTCAGCGCGCCCGATGCGACACCGCTCACGACGAGCCAGGCGGGCGGCGCCGTCCACGCTGGCGTCGAACCGACCGTCGGTTGCTCGCGCGACAGCAGCACGCCGCACAGCACGATCAACGACACGGAGTGCGCCACGGCGACGGCGACGGAGACCTCGGGCCAACGGGCGACGGCGGCATGCCCGGCCACGGCGGAGGCGAGCGCCGTCGACACGATCCCGACTCCCGCCAGGAGCCGTGCGGTCGACGGGCTGGCCGGTGGTCGGAGGGCGATGACCGCGAGCGCGGCCAGCAGCAGTGAACGGATCGCCCACCAGGTGCCGAGATGGGTCGACCACGACGCCGACCAGGCTCCGGGGTCGACGAGCGCCCCCAGCCCCTCACCGGTCACGTACCCGGCATGGAGCGGGATGACGAGGAGTCCGGTCGCCACGGCGACCGGTCCTGCGATCCGGAGCCACCGGCGAAGCCCATCCGGGGTGTGCCCACCGCGGGCGATCGCGAGCAGACCGCCCAACAGGAGCACGGTGGCGATCCAGGAGATCGCCCGGAACACGACCACCGCCCACCTCGCCGACGTGTCGGGCGGCGGTCCGGCACTCGCGCCGTCGAGCGTCGTGGCGAGCAGCGTCGAGGACGGACCGACCTGGAAGCTGACGACGCCGGTCGACACCGAGCCGTCGAGCCCGGTCACCCGGTAGGCGACCACGTAGGAGCCGGGCGCGAGCGGCGGGAGTTGCAGCTCCACGAGGCGGTCGTCGTCGTGCGAACGGTGGGCCGCCGGGGTCGAGACGGCATCGCCGAATCCGTCGAGCAGCGCCACCTCACCGAGCGGGAGCTCCACGGCCTCGTCGAAGCGCAACTCCAGCGTCTCCGGAGCCGCGTCGAGGATCGAGCCCGAACTCGGGGAGGCATCGACCAGTTCGGGTTGTGCCCACGCCGACTCGGCGGGCCCGGTGAGCACGGCCAACATCGCGAGCCCGCAGGCCAGGAGCACCAGCAGCCACGCCGGTCGAACGCGACGAGATCGGGGGGAACGTCCGTTGCCGCCGCTCATCATGACGGCGTCGGAGCGTACCGGGTCGCATCCGGTGGGGACCGGCGGGGCGAAGCGACGGCGAGGAGTCCGGCGAACAATGCGCCCGCGCCCGCAGCCATCGTCGACAGGATCAGCAGCCGTTGCACCGTTGCCGGGATCGATCCGGGCACGAGCGCTCTGGACAACGTGTCGAACCGGACCACGGCGACGAGGAGGGCGACGGTCCCGGCTGCCGTACCCAACGGAATCGCCGATCGCTCGCGTCGAGCGAGGTGGAGCGCGAGCGCGGCGATCCCGAGCGCGGCGGCCAGCACCGTGGCGATCGTACACGAGAACGGCGCCGGTCGTCCGACGAAGGCACCGACTCCGGCGATGGCCGCGACGAATCCGGCCGATCGGCGTCGCAGCGTCACCAACGCCAACGCCACCAGATTGGCGGCCGAGACCCCGAGCAGCCACAGCTGGCTCGGTGGCGGTTGCCAGGTGACGACGACATGGGCGGTGGCCGGTTCGCCGTCCTCGATGAACGACAGATCGTCTTCGAGCACGACCCGCTCGGTGCCTGGGTCCCCCTGGACGATCGGAGGGGGCTTGGGCGACATCCAGTGCGATCGGTGATCGTGCCAACTGACGGTGTCGCCGGTGTCGATCAGCTCCCAGTCCGGGGCGTCGCCGAGGCGCTCGCTCGGTCCGGCAACGTGACCTGCGCGCATCGATCCTCGTTGAGATAGGTGGCCGGTGAGTTCAGGTTGCGCCAGACACCGGCTTCGTCGAGCCGAGGTACGGCTCGTTCTGCACCTGACCACGATCACCTCGGTGGCCGTCGTGTGCGGGTCAACTCCAGCCGCTCACCGAGCGCCACCACGCAGCACGGACCCACGGAGCGTGACGTCGCGGAGTTGGACGAGGCAGTCGGACGCCGGCGGCTCCATGGCGGCCGCCGGCGTCGACGCGCCACGACGGCCAGGATCGAGAGGATCGCGATGAGCCAGGGTCGACGGCGAAGAGCCATCCCCGAACACTACGGATCGTCGGCAATCCCGGACGTTCACGAGGGACCAGACCTCCCTCGTTCATGTAGTTGCAGATGCACCTATGGCACGAACTCCAAGCAGATCATGGCATCCGGGTTTTCGCCTGGTAGCTTCTTGCGGGCCACACCAGCGAGCAGCTGATTCGAGGTGAGCGATGTGGCGGAGAAGATCAGACTCGAAGGGGTCTACAAAATCTTCGGTGACCAGCCACGCGGCCGGGCGCTGGAGCTAGCACGAGCAGGGGTTTCGAAGACCGACGTCCAAGCTCGGACCAATCACGTCGTGGGTCTCACCGACGTGTCGTTCCGGGTGAACGAGGGTCAGATCTTCGTGGTGATGGGTCTGTCCGGATCGGGCAAGTCCACCGCGTTGCGCACGGTGAACAAGCTGCACACGGTGACCGCTGGCGAGGTACTCGTCGATGGTCAGGACGTGCAAGCGATGTCGGGCCGCGCCCTGCAGGAGTTCCGCCGGACCAAGATGGGCATGGTCTTCCAGCACTTCGCCCTCTTTCCCCACCATTCGGTGATCGACAACGTCGCGTACGGTCTGAAGGTCCAAGGCGTCGGCCGCCACGACCGCGCCCGCGCTGCGCTCCAGGCGCTCGATCTGGTCGGACTCCGTCCGTATGCGTCGTCGATGCCGGCCGAGTTGTCGGGCGGCATGCAACAGCGCGTCGGTCTCGCTCGTGCCCTCGCGAGCGACCCCGACATCTTGCTGATGGACGAGGCGTTCAGCGCGCTCGATCCGCTCATCCGTCGTCAGATGCAGGACGAGATGCTGGCGATCCAGGCCGAACTGCACAAGACGATCCTGTTCATCACCCACGATCTGAACGAAGCGCTCCGCATCGGTGACCAGGTCTGCATCATGAAGGACGGGGCCGTCGTCCAGATCGGGACGCCGGAGCAGATCCTCACCGAGCCCGCCACCGGGTACGTGGCCGAGTTCGTCCAGGACGTCGACCAGGGCCGGGTCATCCAGGTGCACGAGATCATGGTCGAACCGCGACCGATCGAGCGCGGAACCGCGCGGTCGCGAGCGATGCTTCAACTGGGCGATCGCTCGGGAGCGTTCGTGCTGGACGAGGCGGGTCGGCCGATGTCGGTGCTGACCGCTGGCGACGGCATCGAGGCCGCCGCGAACGGATCGGATCAGCTCGACGTCGCCCTTCGAACGGACTTCGAACGGTGCAGCCCGAACCAGACGCTGAACGAGGTCTACGCGGCCGCCGGCCGTGGGATCCCGATCGCCGTCGTCGACGACGCCGACGTGCTCGTCGGAAACCTCGACCCCAGACACATCATGGAGGAACTCGGCCGCGTGGAAACCTTGATCGACGGATTCGAACGCGAGGTCTATCTGTGATCGTCGCGGCCCTCGCCGCCGGCCTCCTCCGAGGAGTCGGCGACAACGAGGTGCTCGACGAGTTCACGATTCCGTTCGGGACCTGGACCGAACAGGCCGTCGACTGGATCACCGTCAATCTCGGCTGGTTGCTCGACGGGATCAAGTGGCCGTTCGAGACCCTGCTGCGAACCATCGTCGACGATTTCCTGCTCCGGCTTCCCTGGCTCATCGTCGTGGCGATGATCTTCGCCGTCGCCTGGCTCGTGCGGAACCTCACCGTCGCCGTGGGATCGGCTGCCGGGCTGATCGTGTGTGGGCTCCTCGGCAACGACTATTGGAGCCAGACCGTCAAGACGATCGGGTTCATCATCGTCGCGGTCTCGGTATGCGTCATCATCGGGATCCCGATCGGGATCCTCGCGGGCCGGTTCGATTCGGTGTGGAGCGTGATGCGCCCGACCCTCGACGCCATGCAGGTCATCCACTCCTTCGTGTATCTGTTGCCCTTCGTGTACTTCTGGGGGGTCGGCCGGGTCTCGGCGACCATGGCCACCATGGTCTTTGCGCTCCCACCCCTGATCCGCTTGACGAATCTCGGGATCCGCCAGGTCCCAGACGACGTGGTCGAGGCGGCGCGTGCCTACGGCGCGCCAGAGCTCCGCGTCCTCGCCGACGTTCAGCTCCCCTGGCCCGACCCGCGATCATGACCGGGATCAACCAGACGTTGTTGCTGGCGTTCTCGATGTTGGGTGTGGCCGCGATCCTCGGTGCCGGAGGGCTGGGCCAGCTGTTGTTCCGTGCGCTCGGCCAGCAGGACGTGGCGCTGGCCGCATCGAGCGGTCTGGCGTTCTTCATCCTCGCCGTCATGCTCGATCGCATCGCCCAGCCGCAGGGCGCCGGCGGTGGCGGACTGCTGTCTCGAATCGTCCAGGCGTGGCGGGCTCGGAGCCAGCCCGAGCTGTTGCTCGGACAGCCCGGATTCGACCCCACCGCGAGCGTCGAGGCCAGCGCCCCCGAGCCGGCCGAGGCCGCCGACCCGAGCGACACCGAGGGCGTCATCGCCGTGGTCGCGAGCCGGGAGCGAACCTCGATGGGAGTGATGGTCGCCGGAGCGATCATCGCTGGCGTCGCCACCCTGCTCCCGTGGGGCAAGAACGCCGGTCTGCTGACCGGGTACGTGCGCCGAGCAGACCAGGATCTCGCCGGACAATCGTTCTCCGGGCTCTCGGCGAGCGGCGGCTCGTGGTTCGGGATCGTGGTCCTCGCCATGGCGTTGTTCGTCTCGGCCTGCTCGGTGGTGGTGCTCACTCGCCCCCGGACCGCCGGTCGGTGGCTCGCCCCGGATGGTGCGGCATTCGGATCCCTCGCCATGCTCGTGGCGTCGCTGTCCTACTTCGTGACCCGTCCCTCGACGTTCGTGGTCGACTACAGCCGGGGCATCGGTGCGTATCTCGCCGTCCTCGGCGCGGCGATCGCGACGATCGGGTCCATCGCCTGGGTCGTCGCCGCGCCGTACGCCCCTCGTCGTCCCCTCAAGCCCCGGGTCACCAAGACCCCCGTGATCCTCGGCCTCTTCGCGCTGGTGTTCGCCGTGGTCGCCCTGTTCTCGTCGTGGACGCTGGACGAGCGCAGTGACGCCGTGATCTCGCCCGAGCTCCAAGCGCAGATGGACGAGATCGTCCGCCAGGCCAAGGCCGGCGAGATCGAAGGGGCGGTCGCCAGTACTCAGATCGCGACGCTGCGGGCCAGCGCCGCGGCGAATGATTCCATCGTGCTCGACGGCAAGACGTCGTCGGGCGCCGGCCTCGGTCTGTGGACCTTGGCCTTCATCGTGTTGGGCGCTGCCGGTACGGCAGTCGCTGCGGGTGCCGCCGGTCTCGACGACCGACGGCGATGGCTGGGCGCGGTCTCGGCCATGGGTTTCGGCTTTGGTGTCGTGCTGCTCGCCACCGGATGGGTCGGGTCGCTGGCCCGATCCTCCGATGCCAACGTGACGAGCGGCGTGGGTGTGCTGTTCGCGGGCATCGCCGGCATCACCTGTTTCGTCGCGGGCCGCGGAGTGGCGGCCGGCTTCGAGCGCTCGCACGTCTACCGAGAACTCGACCTCGCCGCTGCCTGACGCGGTGGTGAGCGTGGCCGGATCTCCCGGCGACGCAGGTCGACGAATCGCCGTGAGCGTGTCTCGCAGCGTGAACAACAAGGAGAAACTCACATGATCAGACGACGTGTTCTTGCCGCGTCATTGGCGACGCTCGGTCTCCTCGGTGCCTCCTGCGGCAGCGACGGCGACAGCGGAGCAGCCGACACCACGACCGCCGAGTCGACCGAGACGACGGCGGCCGCATCCACCGAAACCACGGCCGCTGCCTCCACCGACACCGGTGACGAGATGGCCGAGGGTTCGGACATGGCCATGCCCGGTGAGGGCGTGACCGTCCACATGGCCAAGGCCGACTGGACGACCGAAGACCCCAACGCCTACATCGCCCGAGCGCTCCTCCAGGAGCTCGGCTACGAGGTCACCGACCCGAAGGAGATCGAACTCGGCCCCTCCAACGCGTTCACCGCGATGGCCCAGGGCGACGCCGATTTCTGGGTGAACAGCTGGTTCCCGGCTCACAACAGCTGGCTCGAGAACGACCTCCCCGACGGCACGACCGTGGGCGACCACATCGAGACGGTCGGCGAGATGATGATGGCCGGCGGTCTGCAGGGCTACCTGATCTCGAAGGACTTCGCGGACGAGTTCGGGATCAAGTCGCTCGACGACCTGAACAACAATCCCGATGCGATCGCGGCCTACGACGCCTCCGACCCCGAGCCGGGCAACGGCAAGGCCGACATCTACGGTTGCCAGGAGAGCTACACCTGCGACGACATCATCACCGCCCAGATCGCCTTCTCCGGCTGGGAGAACATCGGCCAGGTCATCGCGGGCTACGACGCCATGTTCGCCGAGGCCGTCACGAAGGCCGATGCCGGTGAGCCGATGGTCGCCTACACGTGGACGCCGAGCTCGTACATCACCCAGCTCCGTCCGGGCGACAACGTCTATTGGCTGACCGTCGAGGACGTCGTCGACGACTCCAACCCGTCCGGTGTGGACGGCGGCGAGAAGTTCGACCAGCGTCCGGGCGTGGCGGGGATCGGGCCGGATCAGTGCCCCGGTTCGGTCGATGGCCAGTGCCAGCTCGGCTGGGTGGCCGCTGACGTCCAGGTGTCGGGGAACAAGGACTTCCTCGACTCGAACCCGGCCGCCAAGGCCCTGCTCGAGCAGTTCCAGCTCGGTGTGCTCGAGGTGTCGCTGATGAACGTCGACATGGGCAACGGCGTCGACGCCGAGGAGCTCGCCGCCACCTGGATCGCCGACAACCAGGACACGGTCAACACCTGGCTCGACGCAGCTCGCGCCGCCGCCTGATTCGGCTTGGCACGTTCCGGCGCTGACCGGAAACCCAGCTCGTGAGACGGCCCGGACCCTTCGAAGGGTCCGGGCCGTTGCGATTCAGGAGACCGAGACGCCGAGGAGCGAACCGACCAGGTACGTCGCCGAGCAGGCCATGGCCAAGAACAGCACCTGGCGGGCCGCAGCCTTGGCCACGTGGCGCTCGGCCAGCCGCCCGATGAACGATCCGACGAGCGCGGCAGCGATGACCCCGAGCACGACCGACGCGACCGCGGCGCTCATGCCCTGGGCGAAGAACCACGGGATCACCGGCAGGATCGCCCCGGCCGCGAAGGCGAGGAACGAGAAGACGGCGGTCATCAACGGCGACGCCAGGTCGTCCGGGTCCACACCGAGCTCTTCTCGAGCATGGACGAGCAGCGCTTCCTCTGGCCGCTTCATGATGTCCTCGGCGACCTCTTGCGCCAGCCGGGGATCGACCCCTTTGGCTTCGTAGATCGCCGCGAGTTCGGCGAGTTCACTGGCGCTGTTGTGGCGGATCTCGCGTCGCTCGACCTCCAGCTCGCGCTCGATCAGCTCGTTCTGGGCGGCGACCGAGACGTACTCGCCCGCAGCCATGCTGAACGCCCCGCCGACGAGCCCGGCGAGCCCGGCGAGACGGACGACGCTCGGCCCGACGCCGCTGCCGGCGAATCCGATGACGAGCGAGATGTTGGAGACGAGTCCGTCGCTGACGCCGAACACCGAGGCGCGAGCAAGACCGCCCGACACCGAACGGTGTTCGTGATCGACGTGGATGACGGGGCGGCTCGGGGGTGGAACGTCGCCGGTCGGCTGGTTGCTCGGAACGTCGTCGGAGATCACTCCGACAGGCTAGGCCCGGCCGTGGGGCACGTGTCCACGACGTCGTCGTGCGATGGGTGCGGTCCCGCGGAGATGGCCGGCCGCTAGGGTCGTCGGGACGACACCGAACCCGGATCGACGATGCTCCGGGACCAAGGGGTGACAGCAGATGGATGCCAGGCCGGGGAACGGCAGGGCGGCTGCGGGGGCAGCCGTGGATGCCATTGTTCGCGAGACGATCGAACGCTTGCCCGATGAGGACGAGCACCTGATCGAGGCCTTCGTCCGTCGTTACCTTGCCGGGGTGGAGCCCGCCGCGCTCACGCAGCGTCCGCCGTCGTTGCTCGGCGCGTTGATCGCGACGCACTGGGAGATCGGCGTCGATGATCCGGCTGCGGTGTCGCTCCGCATCGTGGATTCGTCCCCGGGGCGCCTGGCGCTGCTCGCAGTGTTGGACGACGTCCCGTTCCTCGTCGATTCGTTGCGAGCCGCCCTGACCCGCTGCGGCCTCGGCATCCATCTGACCGTTCATCCGATGCTCGAGATCCGCCGCGACGCTTCGGGGCGGGTCGTCGACGTCGGCGGCCACGATGGAGTCGTCGAGGCGTGGACGCTCGTCGAGTTCGAGGAATGTGCCGATTCCCTCCGCCACGAACTCGTCGAGGAACTGCAGAGCGTCGTCGCCGACGTGGTGATCGTCACCTCGGACCGGGACGCGATGCGCGGACGCGCTCGTCAGCTCGCCGAGCGACTCCGAGCGGGCGGTCCCGACGCCCACCGCGGCGGCGCCGAGTTCCTCGGATGGCTGACCCGTGGACGCTTCGTGTTCCTCGGGGCGGCGCGATACCAGGTGACCGGCGACGGCATGACCTATGACGCCTCGTCGGGTCTCGGCCTGCTGCGGGCGGACCACGAGCCGGATCCGCCGATGCTGCCGAGGGAGGGACGGCTCGTGGTCTGTCGGACCGATGCGGTCTCGCGCGTCCACCGTCCCGAACGGATGACCTGCATCGCGGTGCGGACCATGGACGACGAGGGGCGCGTCACCGCCGTCGATCGCATCGTCGGGTTGTTCTCCTCGACCGCCTACCGGGAGAGCGCGACCGAGACGCCACTGCTGCGAGAGAAGGCGGACGAGGTGCTGCGCACCGCGGGATACCCGGCCGACTCACATGCCGGGCGAGCGTTGAGGTGGGTCCTCGAATCCCTCCCTCGCGACGAGCTGTTCGAGATCGAATCCGACGAGTTGTACGACCTGGCGACGGGGATTGCGCAGCTGGAGGAACGGCAAGTGGTCCGCGTCTTCCCCATCGAGGAGCCGGGCAACCGCTACGTGATGGTGCTGGTGTTCTTCCCGCGCTCCCGATTCACCGAGCGAGTCGCCGCCGACGTCGCTGCTGCGGTTCGGGACGCCTTCGACGGGGATCACGTCGACGTCGATCGGTCCGTGAGCGACTCGGCACTGGCCCGGCTCGACGTCCTGGTTCGGCGCCGTCCTGACTCGGATGCGAGTCCCGACCTCGGCGCGCTCGAGCGAGACCTCGACGAACTGACGACCTCCTGGGCCGAACGGCTCGCCGCCCTCCTCCCCGGGGCGACCGATCGCCACGAGGCGCTGGCGACCGCCACCCGATTCGTGGCCGGGATCCCGGCCGAGTACCGGGCCACTCACGACCCGGCCGAGGCCGTGCAGGATCTGCTGCTGGTGGCGTCGTGCGCCGCATCGCCCTCGCCGACGCTGAGGACCGCGCTCCAGTCCCAGTCCGACGACCGCGCCGTACGTTTCACGCTCTACCGCCACGGTTCGCCCGCCACGCTCTCGGCGGTGCTGCCCCTGCTCGAACATCTCGGGGTCGAGGTCGTGGATCAACGACCGTACGAGTTCGTCGCCGCCGATGGCGAAGCGGTGTGGGTCAGCGAGATCGGCCTGAAGCTCCCGAGCAATCACCCGATCGACGCCGCGACGAGCGCGGAGTTCCAACGCAGCTTCTCGGGTCTCGTCGCCGGCGAACTCGAAGACGACCGGTTCAACCAACTCGTCCTGCTGGCCGGGCTCACCGGTGCCCAGATCGCCGTGCTCCGCGCCTACGCCCGCTATCTGAGACAGCTCGGGTTCGCCGCCAGCCAACCGGCGATGGAGCGGATGCTCGCCAACTGGCCGGACATCGCCCGCTTGCTCATCGCCCGCTTCGATGCCCGGTTCGCTCCCGACGTCGTGGATCGTGACGCGGCCGAGGCCGAACTCGACGAGCGGCTCGGCGAGGCGCTGGACGCCGTTCCGAGCCTCGACGAGGACCGGATCGGTCGAGCGCTGTGGGGACTCATCCGGGCCACGGTGCGCAGCAACGCCCATCGGCAGTGGCAGACCGCCGGTATCCGACCCGTCCTCGCCTTCAAGTTCGATCCCGCCGCCGTTCCGGAGCTTCCCGTGCCGCGGCCGGCGCACGAGATCTTCGTCTCGTCACCCAGCGTCGAGGGCGTCCATCTGCGCGGGGGCCGCATCGCTCGCGGCGGGCTCCGTTGGAGCGACCGCCTGGAGGACTTCCGGACCGAGGTCCTCGGTCTGATGAAGGCCCAGACGGTGAAGAACGCCGTCATCGTGCCGGTCGGCGCCAAGGGCGGCTTCGTGGTGCGCCGTCCCCCGAACGAAGCCGAGGCGCGGCGGGCGGAGGTCGTCGAGTGCTACCGGAGTTTCGTCGCCGGGCTGTTGGAGCTGACCGACGACATCGTCGGTCCCGACGTCGTGCGACCGGAGGGCCTCGTCGTCCACGACGGCGACGACCCGTATCTCGTCGTCGCCGCCGACAAGGGCACCGCGACGTTCTCCGACACGGCCAACGCCGTCGCCGAGCAGTACGGATTCTGGCTCGGCGATGCGTTCGCGTCGGGCGGCAGCGAGGGCTACGACCACAAGGCGATGGGTATCACGGCTCGCGGCGCGTGGGAGAGCGTGCGCCGCCACGCTCGCGCCCTCGGGCTCGACGCCGACCGGGGTCCGCTCACGACGGTCGGGATCGGCGACATGAGCGGTGACGTGTTCGGCAACGGCATGTTGCTGTCGCCCCACCTCCGCCTGGTGGCCGCCTTCGATCACCGCCACGTCTTCCTCGACCCGGATCCTGATCCCGAGCAAGCGTTCCTCGAACGGCGCCGGTTGTTCGATCTCCCTCGCTCGAGCTGGGCCGACTACGACTCGTCGCTGATGTCGCACGGTGGCGGCGTCTACCCGCGCACCGCGAAATCGATCGTCCTGAGCGACGAGGTGCGCGCCGTGCTC
>JAWKHV010000042.1:0-9084 GCA_041394645.1 Ilumatobacteraceae bacterium
GCCCGAGCAGGGCGGCGGCCTGACCGGCGTCGGCGCCGATGCCCAGGCGTCCGAGGCCGTCCCGGGCGGCTCGGAGGTGGGGCTCGGCGGCGACGGGATCCCCTGCGAGCAACTCGACCAATCCGGCGAAGAGCTCGGTCTCGAACAATCCCTGCCGGAGGCCGATCTCACGCGCCGTCGCCCGCGACTGCTCGAGCTTGGCGCGAGCCGAATCGAGTCGGCCGCGCAGTGCTTCCAGCATGGCCTGGCATCGGACCGAGGTCGCCTCCACCGCAGGGGACGCGCTCGTGATCCTGAGGAGCCGGAGCACGTCGAGGCACCGACCACCGGCGCGTGCCACCGGCGAAGGTCCCCACAGGGCGGCGAGCGGTGCCGCTCCCAGCACCGCGACCGTGCGCCTCCGGTCCCCAGCGGTCCGCGCCGCGCCGAGGGCGCGGTCCAGTTCGTCCTCGCACTCGCCGACCCGGCCCAGACGAGCGAGGCATGCTGCTCGCACGAGACGCGCCTTTGCCACGCCCGAGAGATCGGCGAGCGCGTCGAGTCGTCCGGCGGCGTCGTCGGCGAGCTGCTCGGCTTCCCCGAGCCGTTCGGCGTCGGTGAGCGACCGGAGCTGGGCACGGAAGCAGTCGGCCCACGCATCGAAGCGGTCGTCACGAGGCTCGTGCTCGCCCAGCGCATCGACGAGCGCGGCGCCCCGAGCGACGTTGCCCGATGACAGGAGGGCCTCGCATCCGAGGAGCAGGAGCTCGCCTCGTTGCTCGACGTCGGAGCTCAGCGCGAGCGCACGCTCGGCGAAGCCCCCGGCTGCCGTGGGGTCGTCACGTTCCAGGGCCTGCGCAGCTGCAGCGTGCAGGCGCCGGGAGGCAGCCTCGGCGAGTCGTCGGGTCGGCTCGTCGACCGTCCCGAGATCGCTCCGATACCGGTGGACCTGTTCGTAGTGGTACGCCACGGTGACGTTCGCGTCGTGGCCGCCTCCCTCGCCGGAGTCGTGGAGTTGCTCGAGGAACTCGCCCACCTGCTGGTGGAGGTCTGCTCGGTGGCTCTTCAGGAGGCGCCGATAAGCCGCGTCGCGGACGAGGACGTGGTGGAAGCGGTAGACCGGGTGATCGCCGGCCCACGTGCCGGACGGCTCGATGAGATCCTTTCGGCGGAGCCAGTCGATGGTGCTTCCCAAACGGGTTCCCCGTCCGGTCCGGCGAAGCGCGGCGACAGCCGACGGTCGAACTCCGTGCCGATCACCGACGCCAGCTCGACCACTCGTCGCTCGTCCTCGGGGAGCCGCTCGGCACGGCTGGCCAACAGGGACAGGACCGTCGGCGGAACCTCGATGGCACATCGGCATCGATCGTGAGGTGCCAGCAGCCGCTCGTGCGCGCCTCGAGCACGCCGTCGTCGACGAGGACATCTGCACCAATTCCCGCACGAACGGGGGTTGCCCTCGGTCGACTCGGGGATGCGGTCGGTGGTTCTGGTGGCAGCTCATCGGTATCACAGGCGGGCGGCGAGCTTTCGAGTGTCGTGTCCAGGGCTGAGCCCATGAGGCGGCGCGGCTGCGACGGCGCCCGGCTGCGCGAGATCAGTCGAAGGTCGCGAAAGTTCCGGTCGCGAGGGCCACGATGAGCAGGCGGCCTCGGTCCATTCGACGAGGTGTTCGAGGAGGTCCCCAGAACAACGGTGCCGCCCCATTGGATGTCGTCGACGACCACGACGACCGGGTTGCTGGTTGCGAGGTGCTCGGGCAGGCGGCGGATCGCCCAGAACGACTCCTCGGTGGTTCGTGTTGCGCCGTGTCCGAGGAGCGACGCAAGGACGGTGGCGAGGCCCGGGGCGCTTCGGGATGGCCGCTGACGAAATTGCTCGATGTCCTGCACCGATCCGTCTGGGTGTACTCGCGGAGGAGTTGGACGATCGGACCGAAGGTGGTGGATCCCCGTCGCTCGAATCTCAGGTCGAAGGACGTGGCCGCCAGCTCGCTGCGAACTCGGCGGCCAGAGCGGGTCTTGCCGACCCAGGCGCGCCGATCACGGTGACCAGGCGTGCGGACGACGACGCCTCTGCTTCGGTGAAGGCGTCTCGAAGGACCGCGAGCTCGTCCCGGCGGCCGACGAACGGAGTGGCGTCGTCGCCGGACCCACGTCCTTCGTCGACGACCTGGAACGTGGCGATGGGGTCGGTCTTGCCCTTGACCCGGACCTCGCCGAGCACTTCGTAGGCGACGGCGGCGCGGGTCAGGCGCCAGGTGTCCTCGCCGACCATCACCCGCCCCGGCTCGCACGCGGCCTCGAGCCGCGCCGCCGTGTTCAGGACGTCGCCCACCAGATCGGCGTCGTGCTCGCCGACCACGAGCTCGCCGGTGTTGATCCCGACCCGCAGACCGAGCTCGATGCCGTGACGTTCCCGGACGGATCCGGCGAAGGCATGGAACCGGCGTTGGAGCTCGAGCCCCGCAGTGACGGCGCGCAACGCGTCATCCTCGGCGATCTCGGGGATGCCGAAGACGGCCAGGACGCCGTCGCCGGTGAACTTGGCGACGGTGCCCGCGTGGTCGTCGATCGCAGATTGGAGGATCTCGAAATAGGGGGCGAGCGCAGCCCGAGCGGCCTCCGGATCGACCCGCTCGCCGAACGACGTCGAGCCGACGAGATCGGCGAACAACGCGGTGACCTGTTTCCGGACCGCCGGTGGAGGGGCCGGAGTGGCGGCACTCGCCGAATGGGCGCCATCGATGATCGACATCTGCGACCCGCACTGGTTGCAGAACTTGGCGCCAGCGGGCTGTTCTGCGTCGCAGGCGCCGCATCGCGCCCGGATCGGAGCGCCGCACTCCCCGCAGAACCTGGCGTTCGCTTCGTTGTCGTGGCTGCAGGTGCCGCACTCCATCTCGCGCCCCCCGGACGGACATTGTTCCATGCTCCGCATCAGCGTCTGCCCGAGCCGATCCCCTGTCAGTGATCCACATCACAGACGCGGGTCGCTCCGGAGCTGGACGATCGGACGGTCGGCACGGTCGAGCCGGCACGGACGAGGAGGAACCGATGAACGTTGTCGAACGAGAGATGCCATCCCCCGATGTGCTCGCAGAGTTGCTCGACTCGGATGCACTGCGGATCACGGTTCGCGAGCACGAGACGGTCTGTGTCGAAGGCGAGGCCTCCGACGGATGGTGGTACGTGATCGACGGGTACGCCGATGTCACGCGCGATGGCCGCTATCTGGCCACCATCGGACCCGACGAGACGATCGGCGAGATCTCGATGCTCGACGGCCGGCCTCGCACAGCCACGGTCACGGCCACGACGACGATGACGCTGGCGGTCGGTTGCGTCGACGAGCTCCTCGCCCGGCTCGAGGCATCGCCGGCGCTCGCGCTGGCGATGATCCGGCGGCTCGCGCGGCGCTTCCGCGATCTCAGCGAACGGGCAGCGCCCGTTGCCTCCTCGGCGGCCCCTTCGGCCTCAGCGGCGGTCGCTCCCGCCGCTGCCGATGCTCCGGTGGTCGACGCGCCGGAGCGGGTGTCGTTCAATCCGTTCGCGCCGGGGTACTTCGACGACCCGCACGAGCAGCTGGGTCGACTCCGCGAGCAGGAGCCAGTGCACTTCGTCGAGATGACTGGCGGGTACCTGATTCACCACGAGCACGTGAACGTTGGCGAGACGGCCTCGGTGTCGACCTCGCCCATGCGTTGTCGACACCGACGATCGACGCGGAACGGGCGATGCTGGCGGCGGCGAGCGGTGGGCCGGAATCGATCCTGCGCACCGATGGCGCCGACCATTTCGGGTCAGGCGGCTACGCAGCAGCCGTTCACGCCGAAGCGGATCGCGCCAGGCGGGAGCGGACCGGTGGCGGTCGCCGACCGGTTGCTCGACCAGCTGGCAGCGGACGTAAGGCGGTGACCTGATCGCCGACTACGCGCTTCATGTTGCCGGTGCAGATCATCCGAATTGAGCTGGCATGCCGACCGGGATCAGGTCGGCGCGCCTGGACTGGTCACACACGCTGACCAAGACTCGACCCGCTCTGCTCGCTCGACGACCGAGCCGTCGGTGACCGCCCGTCGCGAGATGGATACATACATCGGGCGGAGGTACGAGGCCGCGGCGGCGGCCCGATGATGGATCCTGTCGGCGCTGATCGAGGTCGAGGACGACGGCGACTGGCTGACTCGACGAG
The DNA here is from genome assembly GCA_041394645.1 of Ilumatobacteraceae bacterium. Lineage (GTDB taxonomy): Bacteria > Actinomycetota > Acidimicrobiia > Acidimicrobiales > Ilumatobacteraceae > JAWKHV01. The sequence goes on from JAWKHV010000042.1 coordinate 4,174, forward strand.
GTCCTCGTCAACACGCTGTTGTTGTACATCGCCGGCCACGAGACCACGACGAACCTGATCGGCAACGGGGTCGGGATTCCTGCGTCGACCCGATCAGCTCGATCGGCTGCGCACCGATCCAAGCCCGGACGCCAACGTGGTGGAGGAGGTCCTGCGTTTCAACAGCCCGGTCCAGATGACCCGTCGCATTTCCTTCGAGGACCTCGAGGTCGCCGGAGTTCCGACCCTCGCGGGCAAAGCGTGGTGGTCCTGGCCTCGGCGGTTGCCAACCGTGATCCCGCAAGTGGGGAGACGATGCGGATCGATTCGTCGTCGATCGCGCCGGCGCCAACGAACACGTGTCGTTCGGCGGTGGAGCGCACTTCTGCCTCGGTTCGGCGCTGGCTCGGCTCGGAGGGTCAGATCGCGCCTCCCCGGTTGTTGCTGCGTCGATTCCCCCGCCTGCAGCTGACGGAGAGCCGGTGTACGAGCCCCGTATGGTGCTCCTGTGGCGTCGGCGCTCCCCTGGCGACGGTGCGAGTCGGCGGCGACACCGTCGAATCCCCACGGCGTGGGCGAACTCAACCTGATGGCGCGTCGCTGGGATGGTTCGCCGTGTTGCTCCTGAACCAGACGATGGTCGGGAGCGAGTGCGGCGCAGACGAGTAGGAAGATGCGGTACACGTCGATCATGGCCGTGCCTGGCGCAGCGCCGTCGGTTCCGGTGGGCCGCTGGCCGTGATGAGGAACCCGCTCACCAGCAGCCCGAACTGGAGCGAGGTGGAGGCGACGACGTCGAGCATGGTGAAGGCCCGCACGGATTGATGCACGGATGACCTGATGGGCCGATTCCAGCATTGCGAGGCGGACGACGGTGGTGCTCGCCGCGAGCAGGGCGGTGATCGCGCATGACGGCGATTCGCTCCGCCGTACGATCGACGGGCGCCTCGATGATCAGGAGGCCCGCGGTCGCAACGAGGATCACCCCCGCCGGCGGCGAGGGCACGGTGGATGACGCCGCCGTCCGTGGGGCGCCAACCCAGCAACGCGGCCATCGAGGCGATGGTCTGCGTGACGGCGGCGATCGCCCTGAGGTTGACGGTCGGCCAGAGCATCGCGGTCGAGGTAGACGAGCGCCAGAGCGGCGCTCGCGCCGACGTTCACGGCCGCGAACACGAGCAACACGATGCGGTGGATCGGGTGAGTTGTCGAGCGGCCCGTTGGTCGGTGGTGGCGGCAGGTCGACCGGCGCTGGTGATTCGACGCTGGAGAGGCCCGCCGCGGCGAGCAGCGACCCCACCGACCACAACGAGGATCAGGCTGCGCCAGGGTGTCGAGGTGCTGGCGAACAGCAGGACGGCAAAGTGGCGAGGGCGGCACGAGCGACCGCCGACCACGTCGACCCGAGCCGCTGGCGACCGCGGAGTCGACCCGGTGGGACAGCAGCGGTTGCCATGCCGTCGCGAAGAGGACCGAGAGCGAGATCTCGGCGAGGACGGTGATCACGAGTGCCGTGGCCGCGATGCCGTCGGTCGCCCCGAATCCGACGAGGGCGGCGAGCAAACGCCTGCGCCGCAGCGAGGACAGGAACAGCTGGACGTTCGAGCGGGCCCGCCGACCGAGATACGTGCGGCGTGATCTGGAGCGGTTACGCCACGCCGAGCCCGAAGGCGATGCCGACCGCTGACGGCTGAGGCCGAGGTTTTCGATGGCGAGGATCTGGAAGATCGCCCCGCCGTCGATCCCGAGCGTCGCCGCGAGGGTCGGCAGCAGCAGCGTGACCGGCACGAACGGCCTCGGCGACTGGGCTGCCTGACGTCCCCGCCCGTTCGGGGATCGATCTCGGGCGTCACCGGGCCATTGTAGCGCGGCATGGGCGTTGCCGATGCGGCGCTCCGATGTCGGCACCGGGCGCGGCGAACCAAACTCTCGTGGTGGTCGGAGGCTCCGCTCCGGACGATGCGGACGAGGTCGAGAGATGAGCCAGTCGTCGAGTCCCAATGCCGGACGATCCACCGTTCGTGGTTCTGGTCGGCTGAGTACTCCGTCAGCGCGCCCTTCCGGGCGGCGGTCGGCCAGATCCGATCGGACATCACCATCGTCAGCGCCCCGTATGTCGAATCGCAGAACCTCCGCACCCGCCCGTGGCGCCAACGGAGGCCGGCTGCCGTCGGGCACCTCGGGCCTGGAGATCAGCGACGCGGCGCGCCGAAACAGGGGCGCCGATGCCGCCATCGTGTGGGATCTGCCCGACGCGAGGCCTGGCGCTTCTCGCTCCCAACCTGCGCTGGATCCAGAGCGTCACCGCGGGAGTCGACAAGTACGACCTCGATGTAGCTGGCGAGCGCCTCGATCCGCCTCACGAATGCCCGCGGCCCTCGGCGCGCCGAGCATCTCGGAGTTCGCTCGCTCGACTGTTGCAGGTGTGGAACGGCTTCGAACGCTCGACGAGCGACAGCAGCAGCACGACTGGATCGCACACCACGGCACGGAGATCGCGGAAAGACGGTCGGAGTCGTCGGTCTCGGTGCCATCGGGCGTGAGGTCGCCCGCCGTCTTCGCTTCGACATCAGGGTGCTCGCGGATGCGGGCGACCGCCTGGCCCGGAGACGTCGATCCCGATGCCGACGAGCTCTACCCCGGCCGGCGATCTGGCGTCCATGGCTGGGAGACGATGCCGTGACTGCGTGCCTGCCGACCACCGAAGCCACCATCGACCTGTTCGACGCCTCCGTGTTCGCAGGCGATGCCCGAAGGATCGATCTTCTGCAACGTCGGCCGGGGAACCCAAGTGGTGGAGGGGGACCTGATCGACTGCTGAACTCGGGGCATCTGCGGGCTGCGATCCTGGATGTCACCCGCACCGAGCCCCTACCGCCCGGGGATCCGCTGTGGAGCGCGCCGAACCTCTACTTGTCGCCCCACGCCTCGGCGTCCCTCGACCGCTATGCCGAGCGGCTCGAGGAGCTCATTCTGCGCAACCTCCGCCATTACCTGGACGGCGAGCCCCTCGAGAACGAGGTCGTCACGACCCCGTGATCACCGCCCGTCGGACCTGGGACCTGTCCGGGAGCCGAAGCGACAACCTCGGGTTGTCGTCCGGTCATGCGACAACCTGGGGTTGTCACGTGACCCAGTCCTGGCTCCCCTCGTCGGTTCGCCTCGACGACCTCATCGACGCCATCCGCAAGATCCATGATGACGAACTCGAGCAACTGACCAGCGCGATGGTCGCCGCCGATCACCTCGGCGACCTCGCCGATCACCTCATCGGGCATTTCGTCGATCAGGCCCGCCGGTCAGGAGCGTCGTGGACCGACATCGGCAAGGCGATGGGAGTCACCAAGCAGGCGGCGCGCAAGCGGTTCCTGCCCAAGGATCCGGGCGAAGTCAGCGATCCGTCCGCCGCGGATTTTGGTCGTTTCACGACGCGGGCCAAGAACGTGATCATGGCCGCACACCAGGCGGCACATGCGGCCGGCCACGACCACGTCCAGCCCGAACACCTCGTCCTCGGGCTGCTGACCGAGCCTGATGCCATCGCCGCCAAGGCGATCGCCGAGCAGGCCTCGGCGGACGAGGTCCGGGCCGCGATGGCGGCAGCGTTGCCGGCGCCCGGGGCGCCGCGAGACGGGCTCGTGCCCTACAGCGACGCTGCGAAGAAGGTGCTCGAGCTCACCGCTCGCGAGGCGCTGCGGCTCGGGCACAACTACATCGGGACCGAGCACCTGCTCCTCGCGCTCCTCGGTGACGAGGCGGATGGGCCGCTCCCCGCCCTCGGGCTCGACCGATCCAGGGCCGAAGCATCGATCGCGGATCAGCTCCAGCAACTCAGCTGAGTCGATCCCGGCAGGCGGTCGAGGCGTTGCGCCGGTCGAACTGCTGGGTGCGGGGACCCAATCCGCAGCGCGCCGCCGATCATTGGGGTTGCCCGTCTGGCGCGTCGCTGGGCAGCGCGGCGATTTCCGAAGAGTCGGCGGCCCGAGTGGTTGCGGCGATCCACAGCGCGGCCTGGTCGGCGGTCATCGTGTAATAGGCCTGCTTGTCGCCACCCGCAGCCCATTCCATCGTGAACGGCCAGTTCCTCCGACGGAAGCGGCTCTTCACCAACATGGTCAATCCGGCAAGCTCTCCGCGAGCCTCGAACGTCGTTCGCTCGCCAACTGCCTCCACGGTTCGCAATGGAACCGGAACTCCCGGGGCGTTCGAGCAAAGGTCGAGAATGGCCCGGACGGTTGGGCGCGGCGGCAGCATGTCCAAACGGCAATAGTCGTCGGCCGTCCATTCGATGACCGGCAGTTCCTCTTTGGCCGCGTCCTGAGCGTCCGCTGATGCGGGTCGAGGCCCGACCATGAAGCTCTCCGCCTCTCGCACCGGATAGAGCTGGGACACCGTCACGAGCAGGTGTGTGCCAGGCCCTCCCGTGCGATACGCCTGGACCTTGACAAGGGTGAAGCTCACCCCCATCTCGGTCAACCAAACAGCGGTGGCAGTGACGATCGACGGGAACGATCCGGCGACGAGGACGATCCGAGGACGTCGGAGGGCGACCGGATCGATTCCGAAGGACGTGTGGACGTTCAGGAGCTCGAGCGCTTCAGCCGCCGAAACGGCGTCGCCGTCTCGGGAGAGGAAGCGGGCGTGGGCTGTCGCGAGTGACTCGACGGTGAAACGACTCGTCATCGCGGCGTACTTGATGGCCTGCATCTCCACGGTGTCGGGTGCAGCGTCGCGCTTCAGCTCGCCAACGACGAGGGTGCCATCACGGTCGAGACCGAGCACGTCGAGGCGATCGCGTTCGGGCGCGCCCGAGGCGGTCCTCCACCGATCGAACTCGAATGTGACGATACGTACGCCGTCGCCCAGGATCTCTGGGTGCCGCAGGACCCACTCCTGGAGATCGGAACGTTCCGTGAGGCCAGCAGCAGCGAG
>JAWKHV010000043.1:0-7415 GCA_041394645.1 Ilumatobacteraceae bacterium
ACCTCCCCGGCGGCCAAGTCCGTGTTGCAGTTCTCCGTGAAGAGCTGACCTGACGCCTGGCTCTCCCGTTCGAATCGTCGGCTTGAACCACCCTGGGTTGGTTGGAGGCTCTTGACCTTGGAAACGAGGATTGAGCCATGGGACAGGAACAGTCGCCTGGGAAGCCGACCACGCGTCGGTATTCGGAGGCCGAGAAGGAGCGGGCGGTGCGTGCGGTGCGTCAGCTCCGCCGGGAGCTCGGGAGTGATCACGGCACGATCAAGCGGGTCGCGGATCAGCTCGGGATCGGGACCGAGTCGCTGCGTGGTTGGGTGCGTCAGGCTGAGATCGACGCTGGGGTGAAGCCGGGCACGACCACGCTGGACGCCGAGCGGATCAAGCAGTTGGAGCAGGAGAACCGGGAGCTGAAACGAGCGAACGAGATCTTGCGGCGGGCCTCGGCTTTTTTCGCCGCGGAGCTCGACCGCCCGTCGAAGTGATTGTCGAGTTCATCGACGCCAATCGTGACGAGCTCGGGGTCGAGCCGATCTGTCGGGTGTTGCAGATCGCTCCGAGCACGTACTACTCGGCCAAGACCCGAGCGTTGTCGGCCCGCGCGGTGAGGGACGCGTTGATGATGCAGGTCCTGATGGTGTTGTGGGTCGCGAACCGCAAGGTCTACGGGGCCCACAAGCTGTGGAAGGCCGCCCAGCGTGCCGGGCACGACATCGGCCGGGATCAGGTCGCCAGGTTGATGCGCTCGATGGGGATCGAAGGCGTCAGCCGCCGGCGGCGCAAGGTGTTCACCACCGTTGCCGATCCCGATGCGTTGCGGGCACCGGATCTGGTGAAACGGAACTTCTCCGCCGAGCGCCCCGACGCCTTGTGGGTAACGGATCTCACGTACGTCCCGACTCGCACGGGGATGGCCTATGTGTGTTTCATCGTCGACGCGTTCTCGCGACGGATCATCGGCTGGCGAGTCGCCGCGCACATGCGCACCGACATGGTCCTCGACGCGCTCGAGATGGCCCGACGCTCACGCGGCAACCGGCGTCTGGTCGGATTGGTGGCACACGCCGATGCGGGCAGTCAGTTCACCTCCGTGCGGTTCACCGAACGCCTCGACGAGATCGGAGCCCGGCCCAGCATCGGAACGGTCGCGGACAGCTTCGACAACGCCTTGGCCGAGACGACGAACGGGCTCTACAAGACCGAGTGCGTCTACGGACCCGACGCCCCGAGACCGTGGAGCGATGTCGGGGAACTCGAGCTGGCCACACTGACATGGGTGCACTGGTTCAACGAGCACCGCCTCCACAGCTACTGCGGTGACATCCCGCCAGCAGAGTTCGAGCAAGCGTTCTACGCTGCCCAACAGACCACCCCCGCCGGGGTTGGAAACCAATAAACCGAGTCTCCACCAGACCCAGGGTGGTTCAAGGCGGTGAGGAACGAGGCGCCTTGGTCGGTGAGCGTGTCGGTGCCGTTCCAGGTGAGGAACCACCCGACCCTGCGAGCCGGGGCCACCCCACCGCCACTCAGCGCAGCACCCGTCTCGAGCGCGAACACCGCAGCACGATCGCCCACACCCGGAAGCTTGGCGACCACCTGCGCCTCCGGCACCGGCACCGCGTACCCCAGCCCGGACACCGACTGCACCACCACCGTTCCCGCCAGACCAGCAGCAATCGGATGCCCCGAATCGACCACCTGGACCTGATTCCCAGCAACCTCAGCACTCCGACCACCAGCAACCACCAACCCCAACTCATCGAACGCATACGCCTCACCGACCACCAACGGCACCGGCACCATCCGCAACGCCCGACCCGCCACCGTCGGATTGACCGACGACATCACCACCGCCGCGTCCACCCCCGACCAATCCACCAACGACAACGCATCGTCATCCACCACCGACACCGCGTAACCAAACCCCTCCAACAACGACACCACCGCCTGATCCTTCGACGGCTGCCCAGACGTCCCCGCCACCACCACGATCGTGTCAACGTCGGTCGAAATCTGACCCTGTGGCGTCGGTCGAAAACTGACCCTCCCTTGCTCGTGGGTGTCGGGTCAGTCGGTGGGTTCGGTGGGCACCCTCCCGAGGTCTCGGTCTTTGAGTCGGTAGCTGTCGCCTTTGAGGTTGATGATCTCGGCGTGGTGAACGAGCCGGTCGATCATGGCGGCGGCGACGACGGGGTCGCCGAACACCTCGCCCCAGCGACCGAAGGGTTTGTTGGAGGTCACGATCATCGACGCCCGCTCGTAGCGCGATGAGACGAGTTGGAAGAACAGGTTGGCGGCGTCGCCTTCGAAGGGGATGTAGCCGACTTCGTCGATGACGAGGAGCGGGAACCGGCCGAGCCTCGTGAGTTCTTGGTGGAGCTGTCCGGTCTGGTGGGCGACGGCGAGGCGGTCCACCCATTCGGCGGCGGTGGCGTAGGCGACTCGGTGGCCGGCTTGGCAGGCCCTGATCGAGATCCCGATGGCCAGGTGGGTTTTGCCGGTGCCGGGCGGGCCGAGGAACACGACGTTGTCCCGCGCCGCGATGAAATCGAGCGTGGCCAGATGCGAGATCACGTCGCGCTTGAGCGAGCGTTGGTGATCGAAGTCGAACTCCTCGATGGTCTTGCGGGCCGGGAACCTCGCGGCGCGGACGCGGAGCTCACCGCCGTTGGCTTGGCGGGCGGCGACCTCACGCTCGAGACAGGCGGCGAGGAATTCCTCATGCGTCCAGCTTTCGGTGCGGGCCCGCTCCGCCAGCCGTTCGACCGCGCGGGCCAGGGATGGGGCTTTCAACGCTCGACACAGGTAGGCGAGATCAGCGGCCGGACGAGACGTGGTGTTGGTGGTGGCCATCACGCGACCTCACTGATCCGGTCGTAGACCGACAGGTCTCGTTGTTCGACCTCGAGCTCGTCGATCGGAACGGCGGCGGATTCGTCGCGCATGGTGCGCAGGATCCGGGCGTGTTCGACCGCCAGCAATGTCTGATGCTTCGCGAGGCAGCGGCGATGACGGGCGATCTCGGTGCCCTCCGCGGTGACGATCACCTCGTTCAACGTGATCTGCACGTTCACGCGCCGTCCGACGAAGCGCGGGTTGACCGAGTAGTCGCAGGTGTCGACGCGCACGTAGTGATCCCGAGGGAGGCGAAGACTGAACCGCTGCGACGGATCCGGCAGCACCGGCGGAAATGGCAGCATGGCGCCGCGGTCTTCGAAGATCAGATCGCCCGGGCGTTGACGGGTGGTGGCATGGATTCGCTGGTTCGCCCGCACCCGCAACCAGCCATGCAGCTGCCGGTTGAAGTCGTCGATGTCCTCGAAGCGGCGGCCGGGCAGGAAGCTGGTCTCCAGATAGCCGTTCGCCCTTTCAACCAGACCCTTGGACTCCGGGTCGGCCGGAGGACACAACTTCACCGCCGCCCCGAGCACCCCTCGGAACGCTTGGAACTCGTCGGTGAGGCGTTGCTGACCGGCGCGCCATTGCCCGATGCAGCCCTCCTGATCCCACACCAACATGCGAGGGACCGCCCCGAACTGGCGCAACACGTTCAGTTTCCCGGCGAGCACGTCATGGGCGGCGCGGGTGGGGACCATGTGCGCGCCGAGGAACCGGGAGAACGCGGCGACGCCGGTGACAACCCAGAGCTTGTCGGCCTGGTCGTGGCCGAGCGGGATCAGGGCGTCGGGTTGCCACAGATCGAACTGGCCGATCGCCCCCGCCGTGTAGAAGGTGCGCTGGGCTGGGTCCGGCGGCCGGAACAACGGACGCAGCTCCCGGACCCGGTCCTTCAGGATCGTGATCCCACGAGCCCAGCCGATCCGTTCCGCGATCACCGTCGCCGGCATCTCCGGGAACTCGGCCAACAACGCCCGGATCTGCGGCTCGAACGCATCCACCGCCGACCCGGGCGAGGGCCGCTGATACGCCGGCGGCGCGTCGGAACGCAACGCGTCGCGCACCGTGTTCCTGGCGAGGCCCGTGCGACGGGCGATCGCTTTGATACTCATACCTTCAGCTCGATGGAGCCGGCGGATCTCCGCCCAATCCTCCACGTCGATCATTCCCCTGACCCCCCGACGCTCACAGCGCCAGGGAACGCGATCCAGCACAACAAGTGGTGGACCCGACAACAGAGGGGTCAGATTTCGGCCGTCGATAGGGGGTCAGTTTTCACCCGTCGCTGACATCCTCGGCCCGTGGTTCCTCCCCACCATCCGAGACGGCACCAACGGTTTGACCCTTCACTATTTTGTGCTGAAGGCGCCGCTCGAGACGTGCGTTTCACGCTTTGGTCAACGTGAACCCGGTGCCTCCCCAGACGTCGTCGCGAAGATGCACCGCGAGTTCGCGCAAGCTCCGGTCGAAGCCCGGCACGTGGTGGACGCCACTCGAGACCCCAAGGCAGTCGCCGCGATCATCACACGCCGCCTTCAACGAGCGGAGGGTGTGATCGAGGCGTAGCGACGTGTCTCGGAGTTGCACTCCAGTTCTCCCATCTCGCCCGTTCGATATCGGCACGTCAGCCTGCGTTCAGGTGCTCGGGAATGCGCGTGGTTCGGCTGCTGCCCTGGGCCGTCAGGCGTAGGCGTGTGAGGTGTACATGTCCTTGTCACGGTCGTAGTCGAAGCGTCGAATGAGGCCGAGCGATTCGATGGTCTCGATCTGGTGACGGAGGTGCTCGTTGGTGATGATCACGGGCCGGTTGAGCGCCCAGTCATCTCGAAGCCAGTCGAGCACCTCCTCGAGCAGCCTGCGTTCGAACCCGAGCTGCCACGTCGAGGGCCGCACCCAGAACGACACGGTCGCGTCGATGAGCGAGAGGTCGGTGCCGTCATGTGACGTCACCTCCGCGCTCTGGTACATGCGGTCATCGTTCGGGAGCAGGTAGATGCAGCCGAGCGCCTCGGACTCGTCGGCGTTCATGACGGTGTAGGTGTACCGCGATCCGTTGCGGTGAGCCTCGTCCATCTTTTGCAGATCGACGAGGTTGTCGTCGATCGAGAAGTCGACCGGCGGGTACGGCGGGTCCTGTTCCCAGTGGTACAGGAACTCGCGGCTCGCCATCACGGCCTCATGATCGAGCACGACGTCGGCCGGCACCAGCGGCCGAACGATGAAGCCGTCGCCCGAGAATCCCGCATGCGGTTCGATCCCTCGATCGGAGAAGCCCATGTGCAGCATTCTCACAGCACATGCGGTTTCCCCCAGCGCCGCTTTCCGTCGTTGCGTCTCCAGGGTGTCGCATCAGCTCGCAAGCGCTCGGTACGGCGCCGCAGCAACCCCGGACCTTCCGTGTGTCGAGTCGTCCCGTTCGGGAGCGCTCCATCGAGACGCACTCTGCCCGCAGAACGTGCCGCGTCCGTGGCGGCCAGCGGATGGGTTCTGCTCGGCTCCCATGCTCCCGTTCCCTCCGCGGAGGGCGGCCCGTTGGTGGGCTCCGTCTGCATCGCGGGAACTCTGCGACACCCGTGTTGCATCGTGGTCCTGGGGATCGACGAGCGGAGGAGTAGCCCGTGAGCACGATGATCGAGGACCGGCCGAATGCGAAGGTGATCGGATCGACGCCCAACGACGACGACACCGCGTTCGACGTTTCCGGATGGTCGGCAGACCGGATCGAGGCGGAACTCGTGGGGTTCGCCTCCTTGGAGTCCCGGGCGTTGTATCGGTCGCTACGGCTGTTGGTGGAGTTCGACCGCCGCCAACTGTGGGGGTCGTGGATGTGCCGGTCGGTGATGCAGTGGTTGTCGATGAAGTGTGGGTTGTCGTTGTCGGCCGGCGGGGAGCGCCTGCGGGTCGGGTACGCGCTCGAGTCGCTGCCGGAGATCTCGCGGCGGTTCGCGGCGGGGCGGATCTCGTACTCGAAGGTCCGGGCCGTCACCCGCGTGGCGACACCGGCGTCCGACGAACAGTGGGCGGATCTGGCCGAGAACGGCACGGCGGCGCAGCTGGATCGGTTGGTGTGGGCGAAGCGCCGGGTGAGCCGTCAGGAGGTGTGCGACCAGAACGCCATCCGAGGGGCGGGTTGGACGACGAACGCGGACGGGTCGGTCACGCTGACGCTGACGTTGCCGGCCGACGAGGCGGTCGAGGTCAAAGCGGTGGTGGAGGCGGCGATCTCGCCGGACAAGGGTCGGCCGCGGACACAGTCACGGGCCGATGCGGTCGTCGGGTTGCTCACGGGCGGGAGGACGCCGGCGGGGGAGGTGCTGGTTCACGTGGACGGCAACGGTGCGCACTCGGAATCGGGCACGGCCCTGCACCCTGGCCTGGCAGAGATGTTCAGTTGCGATCATCCGGTGACCACGGTGGAGCATTCGCCCGACGGTCCACGCGTGTCGCGCCGTGATCCCGCTCCCTCCAAGGCGCAGCGACGGCTGCTGGGGATCCGGCACCGCACGTGCCAGTTCCCGGGTTGCCACCACGCCGGTGACTTCGACGCTCATCACGTGGTGGAGCGGCGACGAGGCGGCCCCACTCGGCTGTGGAACCTGGCCCGGTTGTGCCGGTTCCATCACCGGATGATCCACCTGTGGGGATTGGTGGTGACGCTGCATCCGGATCGTCGGCTGACCGTTGCGTGGCCGGACGGAACTCCGGTGGATCGGGAGCTGGACCCGCAACGATGCCGGGTCGAGCTCGAGGCCGTGGAGGACCCCGACCGGATCGGAGGGCTGTGGGACGGCAGCCGGCTCCACATCGACGACTGCCTGGCGGGGTTCGTGCCCGACTGACCTAGCCCGGCTCCGGTCCGACTCGCCCGGCCGGTGTCGACCTGATCGTCGGCGCGGCGAGGTCGTTGTTGTCGATCACGAACGTGGCGTTCGACTCGGGGTCCGCAAGAGCGTCGTACCAGTCCATGGCGCTGCTCGAACGGTGGATCGCTCGTGCCGCCGCCCACGTGAACTCCGTGGCGCCGTCGGGATCGTCCGGGCGCTCGGCGAGCAGGCGGGCCAGGCGCCCCTGCTCGACGCGGTGGCGGCCGTCGAGGTACACCACGACGTCCCAGTACTCCCACAGCTCGGGGCGTTGGATGAAGATGCCGTCGACGACCAACACCTGGGCCGTGCGCCCGACGATCGATCCGGTCGGAGCGGGTCGGTCGCCGTCGACGTCGAACCAGCCCGTCCGATACTCCCGGCCCTCACCTGCGCGGAACGGCTCGAGGAGTTTCGATCGCATCGCCTCGAGGTCGTGGGAATCGAGGTAGAAGCCCGCCGGCGAATGCCGGCCGCGAGCCCATCGCTCGGCCCGCGGCCGGTGGAAGGAGTCGATCGAGGCGCGAACGGTGTGGACCTCGCGGTCCGCAAGCCGCAACGCGAGTTCGTCGGCGAACGTCGACTTGCCGGCCCCGTCGATGCCGTCGATTCCGACGAGGAGGATCTGGGACGTCGCCTGACGGCGGACCACCTCGTCGA
>JAWKHV010000044.1:0-6516 GCA_041394645.1 Ilumatobacteraceae bacterium
CGGAGCGACGAGGTTGTCGGAGGTGTCGTAGGCGCGAATCCACAACCGCTCGACGCGCGCCGAATCCAGATCGGGGCTGAGAGTCTGGATCGAGCCGACGGTGAACTCATCGACGATGATCGGCTGGTCGGGCGTGAGCACGAACGGCTCGAGCCAATCCTCCGGGTCATTGCCCGGAGTGGTCGGATCGGTGCCGGTGTTGGTGGGAGTTCGTTGGAGATCCGTGTCGTTGGTCCATCTCAGGGCGCCGTGGTAGTCGGCGTTGCAGTGCTGGTTCTCCCACGCGGGGTCCCCTTCGTAGCTGTAGACGTCGGGGATGCCATCCCACATCGAGCCCTCGTCGTAGTCGAACGTCCAGTCGATGCCGTCGATCGTGTGGGTCTGGTAGTCCGACGTGGCGTCGTTCCAGAAGTCCCTGAAGTCGGGATCCGCATCGGCGAACGCAGGTGTTGCGCCGGCGACGACTCCTGCCACCGAGAAGGCGGGCACCAGCACTACGGCAAGCACCCTACGTCTCGGCTTCCGCGCCCGCGCAGAGCCGGCCCGTCGGGTCGCTGCTCCGGAGGTCGGGTCGATCGCGCCGCTGGCTACCACCTCCCCGACGTGCCGGTCGTGTGGGCGGAAGGCAGAGCGGACGAGCGCAGGAACCATGTCATTGTCCATTCGGGTCTTTGCACGAGCCGGGTGTCGGCAATCGCCGCAAGCGGCCGACTTCAGGCTGTAGGGCAGCGGGTACTCAATGTGAGTGAAGGTGGAGCGGAACATGACGCAAGACCCGAGAGGAATCTTCGGATGCGTCGAGCCTTCCCGAGGCCAGCGGGCCCCTTCCGGCGACCGGAGCTGTTCCTGTTGGCGATTCGCGGACGGATTCGGAAAGGCCGGGCTCGCCCGGAACACGACGCTCCGGTCAGGTGGCGTCGTTCTCAGGCGCCGACCTTGTTGAACAGGTAGGCGCCTGACCTGACCTGACCAGCTCTGGCCCGGCGACCACGACTGTCGCCGGGCCGGATGCCGCACGCGTGAACAGTCGACGCGGCCGAGTCATGATCTGGCGGCGGTCGACTCTCCATCGGTGATGGGGTCTCATCCCAGCGAGGCCCCGCTCCCGGTGCGGTCCGGACGTTCCACGCTCCCGGGCCGCACTGGCAGAAGGACGGGGGAACAGTGCGTTTCCTTCGAACCCGTCCAGGGGCCGGTGTTTCGACTGATCCCGGGCACCGGCCCCGCTCACCGATGAGCCGCTGACCGTATCGACCCGACCCTGTGGAGGCTGCGTTGCTCGACCACCCTATTCCTGTGGATTCCAGCACCGGACCGACCTACGAGGGGAGGCGCTTGGGACTGCTGAAGGTCTTGGTGACTCTTCCGGTTAGGCCGCGGATGCGGCTCGTGTGGTCATGATGGTCTCGAATTCGATGGGGGTCAATCGGCCGAGTGATCGTTGTCGGCGTCGGCGGTGGTAGACGGCTTCGATCCAGGTGACGATCGCGAGTCGCAGCTCGGTGCGGGTCGACCATGTGCGGGAGTTCAGGACGTTCTTCTGCAGCAGGGCGAAGAACGATTCCATGGCCGCGTTGTCGCCGGCGGCGCCCACACGACCCATCGATCCGATGAGCCCGTGGCGGTGCAGTTCGAGCACGAAGCGTCGACTTCGAAACTGACTGCCCCTGTCCGAGTGGACCGTCGTCCCGACGGGTCGGCGGCGTTGGATCGCCATCCGCAACGCCGCGACGGCGAGGTCCGCCGTCATCCGCTCGGCGATGGAATAGCCCACGATCCGGTTGGAGAACACGTCCTTCACCGCGCAGCAGTAGAGCTTGCCCTCGCCGGTCCAGTGTTCGGTGATGTCGGTCAGCCAGAGCCGATTCGGGGCAGCCGCGGTGAAGTCCCGCTGCACCCGGTCGTCATGCACCGGCGGGCCCGGCCGGGTGCCCTTGCCTCGCCGACGGCGGCCGATCGTCGAGACAATTCCGTTGTCCGAGCACAGTCGCCACACGCGTCGCTCCGAGGCGGCGAACCCGAGGTCGGCGAGCTCGTCCGCGATCAGCCGATAACCGAACGTCGGATCCTGGACATGAGCATCCCGAGCGGCGTCGATCAGGTGCGCTTCGTCCCAGTCCCGATCCGAGACCGGATCAGCCAACCACCGGTAGTAGGGCTGCTTGCGGAACCCCAGCACCCGACACGTCACCGCGACCGGCACCCTGACAGGGGCGCCGGCCGCGGCCAGCTCGCGGACGAGCGGGTACATCATTTTGGGATCGCACCCTGCGACAGATACGCAGCCGCGCGACGCAGCACCTCGTTCTCCTGCTCGAGCAGCCGAACCCGCTTCTTCAACTCACGGTTCTCGGCATGCTCGGCCGTCGTCGTCCCCGGCTTGACACCGTCATCGATCTCGGCCTTGCGAACCCAGTTCTGGACACACGTCTCGGAGATCCCGAAATCCTTCGCGACCTGCGCGAACGACACCTCACGACGCCGCGCGATCGCGACGACATCGTCCCGGAACTCCTTCGGATAGGGCCTTGGCACAGTGAACATCCTTCCAGCGGCAACCCTCGTCACCACAGATCAGGAGTCCCCTCAACCTTCAGCAGTCCCCTTGCCGCGCCCCGACGAGCCGGTGGTCGACCAGGGGGCGCGGTTCGATCTGGAGACGCTGGTGAGCCGGCGCGGTGCGCTCACACTGGTGGGGTTGGGAGGCCTGTCTGCGGCTCTCGCCGCGTGCGCGCCCACCACCACGGTCGCCACACCCACCAGCACGCCGAGCAGCTCCGCGACGGGAAGTACTTCCGGGGAAATCCCCGAGGAGACGGCGGGCCCGTACCCGGGCGACGGGTCCAACGGCCCGGACGTGCTCGAGCAGGCAGGCGTTGTTCGACGGGACATCACCGGCAGCCTCGACGGTGGCACCGCGGCGGTGGGTGTGCCGATGGTGTTGACGCTCACGCTGCTCGATATGGCCCAGGGGGACGTTCCCTTCGAGGGTGTCGCCGTGTATGTGTGGCACTGCGATGCCCAGGGCGGCTACTCGATGTACTCCACCGGGATTGAAGGCGAAACCTACCTGCGCGGTGTCCAGGTGGCCGGCTCGGACGGGACGGTGTCGTTCGATTCGATCGTGCCGGGTTGCTACTCGGGACGGTGGCCGCACATCCATTTCGAGGTGTACCCGGATGTCGCATCGATCACCGACTCGACGGCCGCGATTCGCCACCTCTCAAGTCGCCTTGCCTGCGGCGATGTGCGACGACGTGTACACCACGTCCGAATACAGCGGATCGGCCGGGAACCTGGCCCAGATCACGCTCGATAGCGACAACGTGTTCGGCGACGACGGCGGAGAACTTCAGCTCGCCACCGTCACCGGCGACGTCGCGGCCGGGTATCGGGTGGCGCTCACGGTGGCGGTCGACACGACCACCACTCCGGGCACCAGTGGCGCGCCGGCGGGTCCGGGAAACTAGCCCCCATGCGTCACCGCCACATTCGTCAGCAGCAGGGCTCGGCGCACATGGCGGGAGTGCCTTCTCGCCGGACCCGCAACGGAGGGACCACGGCGTGACCGATCAGACCACAACCCACGACCAAGCTCTGTTCGAGCAACTCGAAATGAGAGCGGAGGCGGTGGACCGCGCCGTACGTCGGGGCGTCATGTTCGGCAGTCCCGCCGTATTCGTGGGGCAGAAGATGGCTGCCTGCGTGTACGGGTCGAGCATTGCACTGCGTGTTCCGGAGGAAATCGCGCGGCTGAGCGTCGACACCGGGCGGGTGACCAGGTTTCAGCCACCAGGCCGCGCCCCGATGCGTGAGTGGGTTCAGATTCCCGGATCTACGCAGTCGCTTGACGACAACTCCGACCTGCTGGTCGCGGCAATCTTCTACGCGAGAGCCAACAACGTCGGATGACCCAACGTCGACTCGGATGACCCAACGTCGACTGAGCGCGGCTCCGCTTTGACGAGCGTTGATCGTTCGCGACTCGGGCCTCGGGCGCCGCTCCCGCTACGGCTGTTGCGAGGACGGGACGGTCGGGTGTGCGGTGACGTGCGCTTCAACCGCTTCCGCGAGGAGCACCCGCGGTACGCCTGCCGAGGCCCCCATCCGACGGCGGGCGAGGCGAACGTTGCCCTTCACCGTGCTCGGGCGGCTGCCGAGGATCTCACCGATCTGAGGCAGTGACACGCCGTTGGCGTACAGGGCGATCGTGACCAGCTGGCGCGGCGTCAGCGGAGCCGGAACCTTGAAAGTGCGATACCTCACGGCAAGTGAGAGTCGTTCAGTCCGGGATCGTGACCGGCTGTCGGCGGGGAGATGGGGGTGGCGTCGGCCGGAACCGGTCCGACGCCACCACGGCCGACAATAGACAACAAACCCGTAGTCGCTACCGTCTGCCGTTGGGTCATCGCACCAACCCGAAATGGTGTCGATCGACCCGTCAGGCCCCCACGGACCCTGGCATACGTAGGAGAGCATCCGCGGCGCATTCCATGACGCGGTGCCCCCGATGAAGTTTCCCCCGCACGGTGGCGTGGTACCTTTCGTCGCCGGTCATGCGCCCCGCGTCGCCGTGTCAACGCGGCCGTCGGGCGATACGGCCGGGGCAACAGTGATGGGCGGTTCCGGGGGTGCTGGCGTGCCGTCGTCGTGGTTCGCGCGAATGCGTCCGATCATGCGACCCCACAGGCCGCGGATCGCGGGCGCCGGACCCTCGGGTTGCTCCTCGGTTGCGTCGTCGCTCTCCGACTCTGTGCGGGTGTCGTGGACGGCGACGGTCATCGCATTGTCGCCGCCGAGCAGGAGCGCATCGTCGTCGACCAGGACGACCGTCTCACCTGGGTGGGCGACGAGAGTTCGACGCTGCCGACGGACCGGAATTGGGTAACGGTCTTCCGAGACGGTGAGGCGCAGTTCGGGGCCGTCGAGGTGGGGCGTTCCGTGCACCTCGTCGCCGGCCGCGGGATGCGGTTCGGTGCGCGTTGTCGACCACGGCGGCTGGCCCGCCGCCGTCGACGATGCCCGCACCAACCACGCACGGTCGGTGAGGTGGGTGACCAGTCCGGAGGAGAACCGCAGCACCGCCACGTACCGGTCCGCCATCGGCAGCATCTGATCGAGCTCGCAATCGGCGGGATCGTCCGAGGGTTCCGCGGCAGCGGCGAGGCGGTCCCCTGCAGGGCGGGCGTCGACGAGTGGAGATGCGACGTGGCGGGCGGTGCCGCGGGAGTCGTGCCGGCGGATCGTCACGGCACCGCTTCCTTCGACGGTCGCGGTGAAAGCACCCTCGGGGTCCTCCACCTCCAGCACCACCGCCTCGCCATGTCGGTTCGCGAGGGCCGTCGCTAGCTGCACAACCTTCTCCAGGGTCTGCTCGAGCGGCGCCGCCGGAATGCGTGCCACCGCCGCGCCAGAGTGGGCTGTCCCCGACCCGTCGGCGCCGATGACGGCCCTCACCACGTGCTCGGGTTCGCTTCCGCGCATCCCTACCCCCTCCGCGTTCTCCGTCTTTCGAGTTCGAGATCCGACCAGGTGCGGGTCGGCGCGCACACTGGGTCGCCCCGTTCCCGGGGCGTGCACTGGAGTGGAGGCTGATCGGAGCCATTCGTGACGCCGCCACACAGGTTGCAGACCGCTGCGTCATAAAACGTCCGTGCACGACTCTTCCTCGTTGACCCCTTGTGGGTTGCCCCCAGCGAACTCCCGGTCCCCACCCGTAATGTGACCGCCGACCGATCCAGGAACTGAGACCCGTGCCCACTCCCCCCGCCCGTCGCGAGCGTGCCTTGTGACCGAGGCGACACCCCACAGCGCGCGCCTCGTCGGCGACCGAAGCTCGGACGCCGAGCTCATCGCCGCCGTCCGCGACGGATCCCGCGACGCATACGCGGTGCTGTGGCGACGCCACTCCCCGGCAGCACACACCGCCGCGCGGAGCTACGCACGTCTGGCAGACCCGGCCGACATGGTTTCGGAGGCGTTCGCCGAGATCCTCAAGACCCTGAAGGCCGGGAGCGGGCCCACCGACGCATTCCGCCCCTACCTCTACACGGTGATCCGCAACCAGGCCACCAAGCTCATGCGGCAAGCACCGGTCGACCCCGACGAGAACATGGACGCCGTCGTCGACGAGTCGACCAACGACGACGCAATCGCGCGTGACCTCGACGCGCGACTCGCACTCGACGCGTACAAGGCCCTGCCGGAGAACTGGCAAGCGTTGGTCTGGTACACCGAGGTCGAACAGCTCCGTCCGCGTGAGATCGCCAAACTGATGGGCACCTCGGCGAACTCGATCTCTGCCATGGCGTACCGTGCACGCAAAGCGCTCCGCGTGGCGTGGATCCAAGCCCACATCACCCACGTGCCGCCGGAACCCGAGTGCGCGCAAACCCGCGCGCAACTCGGCGACTACGTCAACGGCAGCCTTCCCCCGGTCGCCCGCCGCGCCGTCACCGCACACCTCGAGACCTGCCCGCGCTGCACCAACGTGCTCGGCGAACTGTCCGAGGTCGC
>JAWKHV010000045.1:0-5059 GCA_041394645.1 Ilumatobacteraceae bacterium
GCGGAGCGGCTCGGCGTGGATGGAGTACCGCCCGGAGTTCGAGCGCAACAGTCACGACCGCATCGCCCTCGTCGCCGATCTCCGCCGGGCGCTCGACGAGGACGCCCTGGAGCTGTACTACCAACCCAAGGTGGCGCTCGCCGACGGCCAGCTGGTCGGGGTCGAAGCGCTCGTGCGGTGGAACCATCCCGAACGCGGATTCGTGCCGCCCGACCAGTTCGTCCCGCTCGCCGAACGCACCGGTCTCATCAGCGACCTGACCCGTTTCGTGCTGCGGACTGCAGCGGCGACCGCCGAGCATTGGTACCTGCAGGGGTACCTGCTCCCGATCGCCGTCAACCTCTCGGCGCTGGACCTCCTCGACGGGTCGCTCGCCGATCACGTCGGCCAGCTGCTCACGCGCTACGCCGTACCGGCCCACCTGCTCTCGTTCGAGATCACCGAGACCTCCTTCGTCTCCGACCTGGATCGCTCTCTCGCCTCGATGGAACGCTTGTGCGAGCTCGGATGCACGCTCGCCGTCGACGACTTCGGGACCGGCTACTCGTCGTTGACCTACCTGCGGCGAATGCCGGTCAGCGAGGTGAAGATCGATCGCTCGTTCGTCGCCGATCTGCTCCACGACCAGTCGGCGGAAGTCATCGTGCGGGCCACGACCGATCTCGGGCACCACCTCGGGCTGGAGGTCGTCGCCGAGGGGGTGGAGGACGATGACGTCGCTCGACGGCTGCGCGAGCTGGGCTGCGACTTCGCCCAGGGCTACGGCATCGCCCGGCCGATGTCGCGGATCGCCCTCGACGCCTGGCTGGAGTCCGACGATGCCCGACCGGTGCGTCGGCCCCGACCCTCCCGCCAGAATCGACGGGATGCCGCTCCCGAAGCGTCCGGTGCCGACGCTGGGGCGGGAGCGCCGGGAGCGCCGGGAGCGCCGGGAGCGCCGAACGTGGTGCAGTTCCCCGGTCGGCCGAACCGCCGGACGGCCTAGGCGTGGGACGCCTCGCCTTCAGCGGACGGGACCGACGGCGCGACCGCGGTAGCGGTTCGAGGCGGCGAGGTCGCCGGCGTGTAGGGAGAGGTCGAGGCACACCTCGCCGGGCGCGTCGATCATGAACCGCACGACGCCGACGCGCACGCACGAGTCGGCGGGGATCGGGCCCCCGAATCGCCAGCGGTGCTCGCCGCCGTTCCACGTCAGCTGGGCGGTCACCTCGGCGTGCTCCAGCTCGGATCGCAGATCGCTGATCACGTGCAGGTCGAGGGCCGCGGTCTCGCCGACGGTGAGCGATTCGGGGAGTCGCTCGGCCACGACGATCACCGGCCGGCAGGCGTCCTGCAACGCCTGATGGCCGAGCTTCGGGCGACGCTCGTGGTCGAGGACCGACCACGAGACGCCGGGCTGCGAGTCGGCGAAGGAGAACATCGCGAACCCGCCGGTCGGGCGATACTTGAGCCGCCGCAAGGTCTCGATGTGGTGCTTCAACAGCTCGGCCTGGTACCGCTGGGTCGCCTCGGCCCAGTCCTCGAACGTCTCGAACTCGCCGGGCGGGACGTAGTGATCGAAGATGTCCTTCTGGAGCCCGTGCTCCCGGCCGAGCCGTTCCCAGTCGAGATCGGGCCACCGTTCGGGCTCCAGGAACTCGGCCTGGGCGGGGACGGCTTGGGCCCCGAACTCGCTCACGAAACGCACCATCCGGGGAACGCGGGCCGCGAACTTGGGGAGGTCCCGCTCCTGGCCGCGGTACCAGCCGAAGTAGAGGTGGGAGTCGGTCCCGTCGAGGCGGGGGAAGTGGGGGAGGAGCCCCGAGGCGCCGACCACCGGCCGGGTCTCGTCGGCCTTCTCGAAGGCTCGCTTCACCCACCGGTCGAGGATGGAGCGGTTCCAGGTGGGGAGCTGTTGTTGGGCCGCATAGCGCAGCGCGAGTTCGCGCCGCTCGCCGAGATCTCCGCCGGTCGTGTCGATGGTGAACGGCTCGTTGTGGCCGCACCAGATGGCGATCGACGGATGATGACCGAGCACGTCGACCGCTCGGCCCACCTGGTGGACCGCTTGTTTGCGGACCGTTCGCGCGTAGCCCCACTGGAGGGGGAAGTCCTGCCAGATCAGCATGCCGAGGCGGTCCGCCGCCTCGTAGAACTCGGGACGGGTGATGTGGCCGTGGAGGCGGATCAGATCGAGACCGGCGTCCTTGGCCAACTCGACGTCCCGTTCGATGGCCGAGGCGTCGAGCGACCCAACCGCGAGCGAGGTCGGCCCGAGGTTGGCGCCCTTCAGGAACATCCGCTCGCCGTTGACCGCGAAGGTCCAGTGGTCGAGCGCCACCTGGCGGAGCCCCGTGGTCGCGGTGTTGCGGTCGCTCTCGTCCCCGTCGACGTCGACGGTGACGGTGATGTCGGTGAGGTTCTGCGGCCCGAGCGCCCACGGCCACCACAGGCGGGGATCGACGACGTCGACGTTCCATTCGACGTCGTTGGAGCCCTTGGCGAGCGATTGCTGTTGACGGGCGACGCGTTCGCCGTCGACCAAGGTGGTCAGGGTGACCGAACGCGCCGCGTCGCTGTCGAGACGCACTCGAAGGATGACGTTCGCCCGTTCCTCGCTGACGTCGCGGGCCAGCACCCGCATCGCCTCGATCCGGACCGCTCCGGTCGACACCACCTTGACGTCACGCCACAGGCCCCCGGGATTCCACGACGGATCGATGCAGTCCCAGTGCTGGAACACGCCGGTGATGTTGCGCTTGGCCATCCGGTTGCTCTGCGGGCTACACGTCACCTCGACCGACAGCACGTGTTCGCGACCGAGGCGGGACAACTCGGTGATGTCGAACGCGTGCGGGAAGAAGTAGCCCTCGGGGTCGCCCAGATACGCCCCGTCCAGCCAGACGTCGCCTTGGTAGAACAGGCCGTCGAGGATCACCCAACGACGTTCGCCCGGCTCGGGCTCGTCGAGTTCGAACCGGCGCCGATACAGCAACGGGCCGTCGGAGTCGGCGAACGCGGGCACGTCGCGCCAGTGCCCGGGGACGGTGATCGGCTCCCAACCGGAGTCGTCGGCGTCCAGGCCCACGGCGGAGCGCCGGAGTTCGTCATCGGCGAGGGCGGCACGCCAGTCGCCGGACAGATCGAGGGCCACGCCCGCACGATACCGAGCCGCAGCCCGGGTGCTTGCTCCGCCCGGTCGGTGCCGGAACTTCGGTTGTAGGGTCGCCGTCATGGCACACCCGGAGACACTCCCGTCCACGCTCGGCGCCCTCAAGGCATCGGGTTGGACGTCGGTTCCCATCAGCGACGAGATCCGCCGCAACGCCGTGGCGAAGATCGCCGCCGGCGAGCCCCTGTTCGAGGGAGTGCTCGGTTACGAGCACACCGTGATGCCCCAGCTCGAGAACGCCGTGCTCGCCGGGCACGACGTGATCTTCCTGGGCGAGCGGGGCCAGGCCAAGACCCGGATGATCCGCTCGCTCACGGGACTGCTCGACGAGTGGATGCCGATCATCGCCGGGTCGGAGATCAACGACGATCCGTACGCCCCGGTGTCCAAGTACGCCAAGGACCTCGTCGCCGAGCACGGCGACGACACCAAGATCGACTGGGTCCATCGCTCGACCCGTTTCGGCGAGAAGCTGGCCACCCCGGACACCTCGATCGCCGACCTGATCGGCGAGGTCGACCCGATCAAGGTGGCCGAGGGGCGATACCTGTCCGACGAGCTGACCTTGCACTACGGGCTGGTGCCGCGCACCAACCGCGGCATCTTCGCCATCAACGAACTCCCGGACCTGTCCGAGCGGATCCAGGTCGGGCTGCTCAACATCCTCGAAGAGCGCGACATCCAGGTCCGTGGCTACAAGATCTCGCTGCCGATCGACGTGGTGCTCGTGGCCTCGGCCAACCCGGAGGACTACACGAACCGCGGGCGGATCATCACACCGCTGAAGGACCGTTTCGGGTCCCAGATCCGGACCCACTATCCGCTCGAGACCGAGACCGAGATCGAGATCATGCGTCAAGAGGCGCGTCCGGCGAGCGTCGGCGACATCACCGTGACGATGCCCGCGTTCATGGAGGAGATCGTCGCTCAGTTCTCCCACGTCGCACGATCGAGCAGCCACGTGAACCAGCGGTCCGGGGTCTCGGTCCGGCTCTCGGTCGCCAACTTCGAGGTGCTCTCGGCCAATGCCCTGCGCCGCGCCTTGCGGGCGGGGGAGCGCGACGTCGTGCCGCGCATCTGCGACCTCGACGCGCTGGCCGCTTCCACCAGCGGCAAGATCGAGATCGAGTCGCTCGAGGAAGGACGCGAAGGCGCCATCATCGAGAACCTGCTCCGCCAGGCGGTGCTCATCGTGTTCAAGGCTCGGGTCAGTCCCGAACTGGTGCGAGACGCGGTCGCCGCGTTCGAGGACGGGCGGGTGGTCCACACCGGTGAGGACCTCACCTCGGCCGACGAAGCCCAGATCCTCCAGGACGTGCCGGGACTCCGCAACGCCGTGGCCGCCCTGGCCGGGCCGGAGGCCTCCGCGGCGATGGAAGCCGCGGCGATCGAGTTCCTGCTCGAGGGCCTGCATCTCTCGAAGCGCCTGAACAAGGACGCTTCGGGCACCCGGGCCACCTACCGCGGCCGCGCCTGACGCCGCCGGGTCAGACCGGCCAGGCGGCCGCCGACGGCTTGGGGGCGCGATCCCGATCGATCGGACCCGTTGCGTCGGCGACCCCGTCGAGACCGGGTTCCCAGAACACCCGCTCGATGGGCACGCCGTCGGCGCGAGCCGACGCCACCGCGTCGCCGAACACCTCGATGACGTGGCGGCGATCGTCGTCGTCCTGCAGGCGGGCGCGGTAGATCACCGCCATCGGCACCGTCGGCCCCTGTTCGGCGACCCGCCGCAGCAGCCCGCCGGCCCGTTCGCGCCACGCGTCGAGGGCGGCATCCGTCGGATCGGACTCGGACCCGATGTCCGTCCCGAGTGCGATGCCGAGGACATCGAGCGATCCGGCGAGATCGGCGACGCGGCGCTCGGTCCGCGACGGAATCGCCACGACACCGTCACGCAGCGCCCGG
>JAWKHV010000046.1:0-3168 GCA_041394645.1 Ilumatobacteraceae bacterium
ACGACTCCGGCCATGGCCTGGGTGACGTCGAGGAGTTCGGTGACACGGTCGGCGACGACGAGCGTCGTGGTGACCGAATCGCGATGTTGCGGGAGCTCGGTGTCGACGATGTCGACGATGCGGTCGACGACGATGCCGACCTGGCGTCCCTTGTAGGCGTGTACCACGGCCGTGACGTGCTCGCCGACGGGCGAGTCGCCGTAGGTTCCGACGAGTTCGGACACCCGGACCAGCGGCATGATCTCGCCCCGGTACTGGACGACCTCTCGCCCCCGGGTCTGCTCGATCGTGTCGACCGGGATCTCCTCCAGGCGGGCGACGTCCGCGAGCGGGATGGCCACTCGAGTGTCCTCGCCGGTGGCGACGATCAGCAGCGGCACCCGGTCGACGATGTCGGCGGACCGCTCACGGGCGCCGCCGCCGTCGCTCTCGGTCCGAGCCGACGACACCGACGACGAGACCCGGGCGATTCCCGCCACGTCGAGGATGAGCGCAACCCGCCCGTCGCCCATGATGGTGGCGCCGGAGAAGATCGGCACCGAGCGGAGCATTCGGCCGAGCGGCTTGACCACGATCTCCTCGGTGGCAACGACCCCATCGACCACGAGCCCGAACTGCTGGCCGTCCGCCGACAGCACTGCGATCGTCAACGCATCGTTCTCGTCCCTGCCGGGGAGCGCCATGACCTCGCGGAGGTTGACGAGCGGCAGGAGATTGCCCCGCAACCGGTAGACCGGTGCGTCGTGGAGCAACTCGACCGCCGTGCGGGCCTTCTCGCCGTCCACGCGGACCAGCTCGAGTACTTCCCGCTGTGGGATGGCGTAGCGGTCGCCGCCGCAGTTGACCAGGAGCGCCGGGACGATGGCGAGGGTGAGCGGGATGCGGACCCGCAGGGTGGTGCCCTGTCCGAGTT
This sequence comes from Ilumatobacteraceae bacterium, assembly GCA_041394645.1. Taxonomy (GTDB): domain Bacteria; phylum Actinomycetota; class Acidimicrobiia; order Acidimicrobiales; family Ilumatobacteraceae; genus JAWKHV01. The sequence continues at coordinate 914 of JAWKHV010000046.1, forward strand.
CGCTGACCACCTCGACCGTACCGCCGATCTTTTAGACGTTGGTCTTCACGACGTCCATGCCGACGCCCCGGCCGGAGACGTTGGTGACCTGAGCGGCCGTGGAGAAGCCCGGGAGGAAGATCAGGTGCCAGGCCTCGCGATCGCTCATGGCGTCGGCTTGGCCGGTCGTGATCAGCCCTCGTTCGACCGCCTTGGCCTTGACTCGCTCGACGTTGATCCCGGCGCCGTCGTCGATGATCTCGACGATGACCTGGCCGCCCTCGTGGTGGGCCCGCATCTTGAGGGTTCCCTCGGCGGGCTTGCCGGCGGCGATCCGGACGTCGGGCAACTCGATGCCATGATCGACCGCGTTGCGCACGACGTGGGTCAACGGATCCTTGATCGCCTCGATGATCGTCTTGTCGAGTTCGGTCTCCTCGCCCTCGGTCTCCATCCGGACCTGCTTGTGGCACGACGTGGCGAGGTCGCGAACGACGCGGGGGAACTTGGACCACACCGAGCCGATCGGCTGCATGCGGGTCTTCATCACGCTTTCCTGGAGCTCGCCCGTCACGTGGTCGAGACGCTGGGACGCTGCGAGCAGCGCCGGCTCGGCGTTGCCCTGGTGCTGCAGGATGTTGTTGCGAGCAAGCACGAGTTCGCCGACGAGGTTCATCAGCCGATCGAGGACGTCGACGTCGACTCGGATCGTGCTCGGCGAGGCTGGTTCGGTGCTCGCCGCTCTGGCGCTTGACGACCTCGTCGACCTTGTCCGGGCTGACCGATCCGTGCTCGACGAGGATCTCGCCCAGCTTGCGATGGTCACCGAGCGCCTGCTCGGCCAATGCGATGCCGACCTGCTCGGCGGTGGCCAGACCATTCTCGACCATCAGCGTGCCGAGGGGCCGGGCGTCGAGGTCCGGGTCGTCGACGTCGTCGTCGGCCGAGTCGTCGGTCTCGGCGACCTCGTTCGACGGTGCCGACGCAGTCTCGGGCGTCGCCTCGGCGGACCCGGTCGGTCCGTCCTCGGCCGGGTCCGTCGCGACCTGAGGTGCCTGATCGGCCTCGGGCGCCGGTCCGGTCGGAGGTGTCCGAGGTGCCGGGGCGTCGGCGTTCTGGAGCGAGGTCAGCAGCTCGATGAGCGCCGGGTACTCGTCATCGCCGTCGGCGCCGGTCGACTCGATGGCCCCGAGCATCTCGGACTGCGTCCACCATGGTCAACAGCGCGCTCATCTTGGGCTCGTCCAGATCGAGCGTTCCGTCGCGCAACCGGCTCAGCAGGTTCTCACCGACGTGAGCGACCTTCTCCAGCTTCGTGTAGCCGAGAAAGCCGCACGTGCCCTTGATCGTGTGGATCGTGCGGAACACGCTGGCGAGCGTGCCGTGCTGTTTGGGGTCGTCTTCGAGCTTGACCAGATCCTGGTCGAGGCGATCCAGGTTCTCGTAGCTCTCGACGAGGAACTCGGTGACGACTTCGTCGACGTCATTGACCATGGTGTACGCCTCGCCTCCCTGGGGAACCACGTCCGGGCTGCGGACGCCGGACACGTCATGGATCGGCCGAGCCGGCCAAAGTTCAAGGACGCTCGCGCAGGGTGTTTGTACGAATCCCCAAAGTCTGTCGGATCGACGAATCGTCCGACTCAGTGGCCTGCCGCGGCCTCGAGCTCGCCGACGAGGAACGCCACGACATCGGGGAACAGGCGGGTGTCGAGGTGGATTCCATCGGTGCGCAGTCCGTCGGCGAACTCACCCCCCGGCCGGGCCTGGAGGAACTCGGCGAAGTGGACGACGTGGATGTCGTCTCGCGAGGCCGCGGTCTGTTCGATGAGTTCGTTGTAGCGGTCGGCCCGTCCAGGATCGTTCTCGGCGAACGGTGGCTGGCCGGTGAACAGCGGGTTCGGCTCCACGGCGACGTGCGGATGCGTGGCCCAGGCCAACCGGGCCCCGCTCCCCGTCACCAGGGTCGCCATGGCGTCCATCTGCTCGAGCAGCCATTCGTCGAAGGCGGGTTCACCGATGTGGGCCCAGGTCCCGTCGGGGAGCTGGCGCTCGGAGAGGTCGGCCAACCCGCCGGTGACGAGCACGACCTCGGGGTCGAAGTTGGCGAGGACCGCCGGGAGCTCGGCGACCCACGTCGCGCAGGCCTCGCTCACCCCGGCCGGGAGGTTGAGATACTTCACCGGAGTGGCGCCGCCCACGCCGCACCCGGCCGCGGGAAAGGCCGAGACCTCCACGCCGTCGACCGCCATGGCCTCGATCACCCCGAGCGACAG
>JAWKHV010000047.1:0-1867 GCA_041394645.1 Ilumatobacteraceae bacterium
AGCCGGGTGCCGACGCCGTACACGAGCCGGCGGCGGATCCGTTCCGGATCGACACCGAACCGAGGCGCCTCCTCGCCGATCTGGGTGAGGATCTGCCAGATCGTGAGCTCGTCGAGATCGCCCGAGAGCACGATCGACACCTCCGGGAACCCCGCCTCGTCGAGGGCTACGGCGCAGCGCACGGCGAGATACGCGAGGTCGCCCGAGTCGAGACGGATTCCCCGCCCTTCGTGTCCCTGCTCCCGGAGCTCTCGGAACACGGTGATGGCGTTCGGGAGGCCGGACCGCAGGGTGTCGATCGTGTCGATCAGCAACAGGCAGGCGTCGGGGTAGAGCTCGGCGAAGGCTCGGAACGCCTCGAGCTCGCCGCCGCCCAAGGCCATGAACGCCTGCACCATCGAGTGGGCGTGGGTCCCCGCGGGATCGACCCCGAGCCCCAGCGCGGCCTCGACGTCCGAGGTCGACGTGCAGCCGGCGACGAGGGCCCCGCGGATCGCTTCGGTGACCCCGGTGCCCGGCCCGCGTCGCATCCCGAACTCCAGCACCGCCGAACCCTGGGCGACCCGCACGACCCGGGCCGCCTTGGTGGCGATGAGCGACGGATAGTTGCAGATGTTCAGCAACGGCGTCTCGAGCAACTGCGCCGCGGCCAGCGGCCCTTCCACGGTGATCAGGGGAACGTTGGGGTGGCCGACCCGACCCTCGGCGAGTCCGGTGAGGCGCAGCGACCCGGCCAGATCCACCCCGGCGAGCCAGTCCAGGAAGTCCTGGTCGAATCGGGGACGGCCGGTCGGATCGTGGAGCCCGGCGAGGTCCTCGAGCGTGGCGTCGTCGAAGCGCGTCGCCTGCATCCATGCGAGCAACGGGCCGTGGCCGACCATGACCGAGAACCCGGCCTGGTGGGTGCCATAGTCGGGGTTCGAGCGGAACGAGTAGTCGAACTGTGCCGCTCGCTCCGCGATCCCACGCCGGTGGTAGAGCTGGGCCATCACCAGTTGGTAGAGGTCGGTGAACAGCGGGCCTCGGACCGGCCGAGCGGATCGACCCTCGCCGACGCCGCTCACGACGCCCGCCCTGCGAGGACCTCGACGCCGAGGGCCTCGAGGTCTCGGCGGACCTCGGCGGCGGTGTCGGGGAACACGGGTCGGCTCAGGTCCCATCGGACCACGGTCGCGAACCCGGCGGCGAAGGCGTCCTTGGCGCTCGCCGCAACGCACACGTCCGACGCCAGGCCGCACACGATCACTCTCGTCACCCCCCGCTCGCGCAGGTACCCGGCCAGCCCGGTCGGTGCGACGACTCCGCTCACCGGGTCGGCGACGGAGAACGCCGAGTACCCGTCGGCACCGGTGGTGCCCTTGCGCACGACGAGGTCGGCGTCGCTCGGCAGGTCCCGGTGCAGCTCGGCCCCCCACGTGTCCCGCACGCAGTGCACCGGCCAGGTGCCGCCGTCGGTGGCGAAGTGCGGTGTCACCGGGGGATGCCAGTCCTGGGTGACCACGAGTGTGCCGCCCGCGACCCGGATCGCCGTCATCTCCGCGGCGATCGCCGCCACGATCGTCTCGCCGCCGGCGACGTAGAGCGAGCCCGCCGGATCGGCGAAGTCGTGCTGGACGTCGACGACCACGAGGGCGTCGCTCGGGCGGTACTCGGTCCCGGGTGGGGAGTCCAGATCACCCGGGTGCAGGGATTCGGCCATGGACGAAGTCTGCCCGACCTCGGTGCGCGAACCTGGTGCCGATGGGCGATCAGGAGTTGATCGAGCGGTGCGTGGATGCCGTGTGCGATCGGGACCCCCAACTCGGTGGATTCGCGGGAGAAGCAGCGGAGTCGCTGTTCCCCGAGCACGAACTCGGCGTCCTCTGGC
>JAWKHV010000048.1:0-1796 GCA_041394645.1 Ilumatobacteraceae bacterium
TCCGTGCCGGCCTTCAACTCGTCGAGCGAGAACCACAGGGTCGTGCCTCCGGTGCCCGACCCGCCTGCTGCGCCCACGTCATCGCTCGCATCGGCGGCGGTCGTCGGCTCCTCGCCGGCCGCCGCAGTGCTGGTTGTCGCCGCGGTGGTCGGCGTGGCGGCCGAACTGTCCGTCGCGTTGGTCGAGTCGCTGCCGCAGGCTGCGAGCAATAGTGTTCCCGCTGCGAACGCGGCACGTCGTGCTGTCCCCATGATGTCCCCCTCGGGCCGGCAGCCCCGCTTGGCTGACGATGTGCCCAGTGTCCGGCGTCACAGGCAGGGTGACAATGAACGCTTGGGTGCGACGCGCCACACGTTCGTTGGAGGATCGGCCACCCCCGCCTTCCCGGGCGGCGACCCTGGGAGGAGCGGGACGTTGCTGCAGCACCTCGTCGGCTCCGACGCCTGGCCGTCGCCAGCGCGGCCGACGCAGCCGCCTCGTCGACCGAAGTCAACCGAGGCGCCAGGTCACTCGGCCTTGGGCACCCGTTCGCTCGAGTTGGGTGCACCGACGAGCACCACCACCACCGTGCAGGGTTCGGAACCAGGGTTGCGCCAGGCGTGGCGGGTGCCGTTCTGGATCACGGTGTCACCCGGGCGCAGCGTGACTTCGACGCCGTCGTCCAGTTCGAGCACCACCGAACCGGACACCACGAACTCGTAGTCCACCGTCGCCGTGGTGTGCATGCCGGGGCTGTCGGGCTCCATGTGTGCCGCCATCCCCGGCAGCGCCGCTTCCATCTCGGCGAAGCCGGACTCGAAGTCGACGTCGCCCAGATCGGCCACGCTGTCCGGCGGGATCGTGAACAGCCCGAACCGGAACCCGCCCACGGGCGGGAAGTACTGATCGTGGGGCGGCATCGACCCATCGTCGGGGAATCGCGGCGGCGCATCAGCGCCCCACAAGCGCACGAATTCCCATCCGGGCAACAGCGACAGCTTGGTCGGTTCGACGACCTCGTCGCTCGCGATCACCGAGCTCCCGTCGGCCGCATGTCCGGTCACCACTCGTCGGGTCCCCATGGCGGATCCTCCCTCGGCCGCGACGCGTTCGCCTCGCCGGCCCGACGGCATCTTCGTCAACGGGCGTGGCGTTCGCCGAACCCTTCTGTGTCGGGGTCGCATCGAGGGCGCGACGTCGAGACACGTCTGTCAACGGCGTATGTCGAATTGATGGGAACCTGGAGCGCGGGTCGGAACGTCGTACCGACATGGCAGAGGGAGGACGAGCCATGAACGCGAGGCGAACCAACCGTCGACGGGCAGGACTCGCGGTCGTCACCGCGCTCGTGATCGGGGCGTGCAGCAACGGCGGTTCGGACGACGACACGAGTGGTCCGGCGACGACCGAGGGAAGGACCAATCCGATCGTGGACGACACCACCGACACGGCCGGCGACGCGACCGGCACCAAGCTCGGCTTCCGATTGAGCGAAGGCTCCGCCGCCGCAGCCCCAGCCGATCCGACGACGGTGCTCGACGGCACGCCACTCGACCAGAGCGCGCTCGAGGCCCTCGTCGCCCGCCTGCCCGAGTGGCTGGGTGGAACTTCGGCCACCGAATCGTTCTCGTGGCCGGCCCAATCGCTCACCCCGCCACGCGCGGGCGAGACGGTGCAGGAGGCCTTTCCGCCCGATGGCGATGCCGGCGAAGCTCCCGATGTCGCCACCGGCCCGCTGCACGTGGTCCGGGTCCAACCCGACGGCACGGTTCCCCTCGCCCCGTACGTGGCGATCACGTTCGATCAGCCGATGGTGC
>JAWKHV010000049.1:0-1706 GCA_041394645.1 Ilumatobacteraceae bacterium
GGTCGTGTACCGCTCGAGCGCTCGCCGGCCGAGCGACCAGGCTGCGTAGACGCCTCACGCCGACCGATCACACCGAGCGATCTCGAGGGCGTCCTGCCCACGGGACTCGATGCCTCACCGAGCCTGAGACGCTCCAGTCCGGCGGAGGGACCGCCGGGCGCTGGCGACTTGCCCGGACCGTGAACCCCGCGTGGCGGGCTAGTTCGTCGACGGACTCGTGGACCCGATCGCTGAGCTCGTCGAGCTGCTCCGGGTCCCTCGCGTGCTTCATCTGCTTGGTGAGGGTCATCGCGATTCGAGCCTTGCGCTCGAGCTCGTCGTCATCGCAGATCATCACGACTCGGTAGAACTCACTCCAGGCGGTCGCTCGGGTCCGTCGCACTTCGTTGGCGACTTCCGGCCGCTGTCGTTCGACCTCATCGGCGGTCCCGATGTCGCGTCCGACGAACCACCGATGCAGCTGCGCCCGGCGATACTCGACGATCGCTCCACACAGGGCGGAGTAGCTGTCCAGCCTCGCCCGCCGGAGCTCCTCGTCGCGCTGCACCGCGCTCTGTCGATTGGCGTTGATACGTCCGAACCAGAAGGCGAGCGCGGCGAGACCGACCGAAACCGCGGCCGTCTGCCAATCGTCCATCGGCAGAGTCAATCAGGTCGCAGCGACTCGACGGATCAGTCGGGTGGTCGACCGATCTCGGTGCCGTCGGGGCGGTAGGTGTGCCAGTGACCGTCGGGTCCTCGCGCCACCCGGAACCCTCGGTTCTTGAAGCGGTTGTGGTGCGGGCAGAGGATGTCCCCGTTCGCCGGGTTGGTCGCTCCGCCCTTGGAGTGTTCCATCGTGTGGTCACCCTGTCCGTACATCGACTTGGTGGTGCATCCGGCGAACACGCAGGTCTGGTTCTGCAGCAGCAGCGCCGCTCGCGCCGCACCGGTGAACCGGCGCTTGCGGCCGAGATCGATCACCACCGAGGCCGCGTCCATCACGACTCGGCGGACCGTCCCGACCACCGACGCGGCGAACACCTCGTCCGGGGACAGGGGAGTGCCGTCCAAGGTCTCACATCGGTACTCCCGATACGACGCCGGATCCCTCGGCTGCAGGGGAGCTCCGGCTGCTCGGCGGGCAGCGTCCTCGTAGGTGCGCTGGTCGATCACCACGTTGACGTTCACCGGCACCGAACAGTTCGGTCCCTCACCGACCGCGGCCCGAAAGATGGCCAGAAAGGCGTCGTATCCACGCTGGGCGTCGCTGCGCGCCAGCACGCCGCCAGGACCGGCCGCTCGAACGTCGATGTCGAACTCGATCTGCTTGAACGCGTCGAGGATCTGGGAGATCAGCTCTCCATCCAACGCCGACCCGTTCGCCTCCACCACTGCCTCCCGGCCGACCTGTCGCACCCGGGCCGAGCGAGACGCATGGATGTCTCCCGCCTCGCGAAACGCACCGTCGGCGTCCGCCTTCGACTCCCAGGCATGCAGCCGAGCCTCGAAGGCAGGGAACGGACACTCGACGGCGTCCTCCAACAGCAGCTCGGCCGAGACCACCAACGCCTCCCGCACTCTCCGATTGGCGAAGGTACGAGCGAAGGCTCGAACGTGATCCGACCCGATCGACCCGTCGGCGAACGCCGCCGCCACCGCAGGAAGGGCCGCCAACGTGGACGCGGTCAACACCCGCTCCCGAGCAGCCTTGTCCGAACCGCCGA
>JAWKHV010000050.1:0-1572 GCA_041394645.1 Ilumatobacteraceae bacterium
TGGAGGACCTCGTCCAACGTGGCATCCGCGTTGAGCCGCTCGATCACCGCGGCGACGAGGCCTTCGAGTGCGCCTGCGGTCGAGTCGAGCACGACCCCGGCGCGATCGAGCCCGGGGACCGGGAGTCCGTGGGCGGGCGCGACGAGCTCGGGTGAGCGGGCGAGCATCGACCGCAACGCCGCGGCCCACTCCGCCGGATACCTGAGGACCTTCTGCGGATTGCCGCAGTTGGGGAAGTTCCACACGAGGAAGTCACCGACGAACAAGACGTTGCGCCCCTCCCACTCGGTCCACAGGTGGTCGTCGGTCTCACCCCGATCGTGGCGCAGCACGAACCGCTGACCGCCGACCTCGAGGACATCGGTGTCCTCGATCTCGCGGTCCGGGTCGGGGGTGTCCGAGGGCAGGAACTGGGCGTCCTGGCCGAGACCGAATCCCTCGATCCGCCGGCCGGGTGCGAACTGACGACGGTTGATGGCCAGGTTGTAGCCGTTGGTCGCGCGGTAGCGGGCGAAGCGGGGCCGCACGTTTCGGTGGCCGATCACCTGCGGACGCGGATGGCCACGCCGTTCGGCGTCGGCGAGGAAGGCACCTGCACCGCCGACGTGATCGATGTGACCGTGGGTGTAGACGAGGGTGTGCACCGGCTCGCTGCTCCACGAGCGCAACGCCTCGACGACCCGCCCTGCGGTGCGTTCGCCCGAGGTGTCGAACAGGACGAGCCCCTCCTCGGTCCGCACGATCCACACGTGGGAGAACGACTCCACCACCGCGAGATCCTCGGCGACCTCGGTCAGCTCGTTCGTGATCCGATTGACGGGCCCATCGGCACGGCGGGCGTCGATGACCTGGCGGGCGTAGTCGAACAGCTCCATTCGGGGAGCTTGGCACCTGCTCCTTCGGCGGCTCGGTACCGAGCCGCACCCCCCCAGCTCCGTCAGAGGGTTCGCAGCAGGACCTCCTGGGCGATCGTCGCCACGAGTTCGCCGGAGCGGGTCCACAGGTGGCCCATCGCCAACCCGCGGGCATGGCCGGTGGCCACGGGCGCCAGTTCGAGCAGGAGCCACTGGTCGATCCGAGCCGGGCGATGAAGCCACACGCTGTGGTCCAGCGAGACCGACATCCGGGCCCCATCGGTGTGAAGGCCGGTGTGCGGCTCACGGGCGGCGCGAGTCGGACCGTGGTCGCTCACGTAGGCGATCGCCGCGAGATGGAACGGCATCGGTCCGTCGGCGGGCTGCCGCGGCTCGAACCAGGAGCAGCGGGTGTGGCTGCCGAGCGATCGGCTCGCTTCGGGCGGAACGTCGAGGCAGCGGAACCACGGCGAGACGTAGCGACCCGTCGGGCACTGTTCCGGATCGGGAACCAGTCCGACCGGACTGGGCCGGGAATACTCCTCGCCGTCTTCGTCGTCGTGGTAGTCGATCGTCGCCACCAGGACGACACCGTGGTCTTGGCGAACCACCACTCGGCGAGTGCCGAAGCTGGCCCCGTCTCGGGTTCGCTCGACCTCGTACCGGATCGGCTCGCCGCCCCGACCGGACGAGAGGAACGAGGCGTGGACGCTGCACG
>JAWKHV010000051.1:0-21598 GCA_041394645.1 Ilumatobacteraceae bacterium
AGGCCGCGTCGGAGCGTCGTGGGATCGCAGCGACGAACTGGCCGGACTGCGACGACGCCAACAGGAGATCGACGAGCAGTTCGCCGCCAGCACCGAGCCGCCACCGACCGATCACGACACCCCGGTCACCCCGCCAGTCCCTACGGCAGATGGCCCTCCGGACCCACGATCAGCGTCGTCAGTGCAACCGTCACGCTCGACCGCTACTCCCTCGGCTGCGGATCCGGCCGCGTTGGAGCGGATGACCCGGCGCCTGGACGGTATCCAACACCGCGCCCGCCTTGACCCGCCCAGTGTCGGACTGTGAGCGTTTGGACGAGAGCGGTTCGAGCCTCGTGAATGCCATCGATCGGGTCTGCGGTCAGCCCTGAAGCCTGTTGACGTCAGCTGTCCAGTCGGCGCCCGGTTTCGACCCATGCATCGAACCCGCCGTCGAGCTCGATGACGTCCGTGTAGCCGAGAGCAACCAGGTCGTCGACGGCGTCGACGGACATGTTGCCCGACTTGCAGTAGATGGCGAGCGGTGTGTCCAGATCGGGTGGGAGCGCGTTGGAGTCGCTGATCTCGTCGAATGGGATCGCCAGATCGGTGCCGGGCAGCTGACCTTCATCGGGCACGTGTACGTTGACCGTGACGACATCGGGCTCTGGGACACGCTCTGCGAACTCGTCGACTCCGACGAGGCGAGCGGAAGAACTTGCGGTGGTGGTCGCAGTTGCGTCGTCTGTCTGATTCCCGGTGCAGGCGGCTACGAACACGACGAACGTGAGGCTGAGCGGGAGCAGATACCTGTTCATGAGCTGAAGCTATCGGCGGATCGCCTCCGGACCCGGTCAGTCGGCCATCGGGCGATCGCCTCGACGTCGGGCCCGACAGTCGTCTCTCCCGGCGACGTCGACGATCCGTTCGCGCTTGGAACACGAATCGTCCCGCCGGTCGTTGTGCCTCGGCGACCCGAACGCTGTCACGGGAGGCTGCCCGAGGCTGCGTTGGTGATGCCAGGAAGGCGGACCGCCCGCCAAGGAGGGCGGCGCCGCTCGCAGTAGCGTCAGAGCTGAGCCGCGGTGCGCCAGACCCGTTAGGACATCTGCGCCGCAACTGCAGGAAGGCAATCGAATGAAGCTCGCTACCGCACGACGTCGATCGGCAGCTCTGCTCGCTGTGGTCGTCGTCGCTCTTGCGGGATGTGGTGGATCTGAGTCGACGACATCGTCCACGATCGAAGCTCTACCGGAGAACGCCGTCACCGCGGTTGTGTTCCGGTCAGCGACCTGTGGCTGTTGCAAGAGCTACGAGGACTACCTACGCCGCCACGGTTTCGGGGTGACGTCCGAGATGACCGAGGAGATGGATTCGGTGAAGTCCGTTCACGGCATCCCCGACGACGCGGAGAGTTGCCACACGACGGTGATCGGCGACTACGTGGTCGAAGGGCACGTGCCGGTGGAGGCCATCGAGAAGCTGTTGGACGAAGGTCCCGACATCGACGGCATCTCGGTTCCTGGCATGCCGTTGAACTCTCCGGGCATGGGCGAGCCAGACGGGCAGCCGCTGGAGGTGCTCTCGATCAACGACGGCGCGACGGCGCCCTTCGTGAGCGTCTGAGGTCCGACAGCGTCCTCGCCGTCGAACCTTCCGGACTCCAACCACCTGCAGGTGCGTCAGCAGCTCGGCCTTCGGGGTCGATGACCGCAGGAAAACCATCGACTGTTCTGATCGATTCGCCCCACTGCCGGGTCAGGGCCAGACTTCGGAGGTGCATTTCGCCGACGTCGTTGGTGCTGGGCTGCTGGTGTTGATCGTCGTGCCGATGGTCGTCGGGCTCGGTCGGGCGGTCCGCCGCCATCTCGCTGCTCGTGCTGGTCGTTGACGTCCTGGCCGGTTGTTCTGACTCGTTGGTCGCCGTGGTGGGTGCTCGGTGGCTATGTCGTCGCGAACGTGTCAGCAGCGGTCGCGGTCGGGTTGTGGGTCGGCGCGTTCGGTGATGCCGGTATCGCTGCGGTGTTGTTCGGATCGATCGGGTTGTGGGTGGGGTTCGTGGGTGCGCCGTGGTGGGCGAGCCGTGTCCAGGGAACGGGTGATGTTCGGTCGGACTTCGCCTTGGAGGTCCGTTGGTGGGACGTTCCGCTGGGTGTGGTGACCGGGGTCGGGCTGCAGCTGGTGGTGCTGCCGGCGTTGTACTGGGTCATCCAGCTCGTCACGGGACCGCTGGACGTGGACGGCCCGGCGGCGGAGCTCGCTGATCGTGCCGGGGGTCCGGCGGGCTGGCTGCTGTTCGCGCTGGTTGTGGGGGTCGGTGCGCCGTTCGCCGAGGAGCTGTTCTTCAGAGGTCTGCTGCGCGAGGCACTCGGTTCGAGGTGGGGTCCGACGGTCGGTGTGGTGGCCAGCAGCGCGCTGTTCGCTGCGACGCACTTCCAGGTGGTGCAGCTCATCGGGTTGTTCGTCGCCGGGCTGGTCTGGGCGGTGTTGGCGCAGCGGTCGGGGAGGCTGGGGCCGGCGGTGGTGAGCCACATGGCGTTCAACCTGTCGACCGTGGCGGTGTTGTACTTCGCCTGACCGGCCTCAGGACGGCGTGTCGAGCGTGTCGAGTGCCGCTCGGAGCTGTGCTTCGTTGGTGACGTTGTCCCAGCGCTGGGTGATCACGCCGTTGCTGTCGATGAGGAACACCCAGGGTTCGTTGCCGCCGCCGCCCTCGGGTCCGTCGGGGAAGATCCATTCGGCTGCGGATTTGGTGACGACGGACTCTTCGTAGTCGTCCCAGACCTCCAGGTGCACGAAGTTGACCCACTGCGAGTAGCTCTCACGGAGCTCGTCGATGGTGTCGGTGATCGGTCCGCAGAACCTGCTGACGCAGTACGTCGGGGTCGACACGACGACCATCGTCGGTCGACCGCTGTCGATCGCATCAGCAACGGTCGTGGCGTGCAACTCCGGGTCGGGGACCTCGCCGTCGGCGGCGCGACTGTCGATCGCGGTGGGTTCGACGCCGGCTTCGCCGGGGAGACGGTTGGTGGATCGGGGGGCGGGGTCACCGGGTCCGGGGACGATCCGTTCGGCCAGCACCTCGAATGCGTCCGTCGCTCGGATCGTCTCACCGTCGAGCTCGACGGTTGCGGTGACCTGCCAGTTGCCGGGGCGGGCGAAGGTGACGGAGTCGGCCTGGTAGGCGCCGGTGCCCTCACCAGGTTCTGCAACGTGAGGGGTGTCGCTGGCGACCCGTTCGTCGAACCCGGCGACGGGCACGTAGGTGGCCTCGACGTCGTCGATCGTCTCCGGTTCGCCGTCGTCGAGGGTCTCGAAGTCGAGCGTGATGGTTCCGTCGATGATCGACCCGCCTTCGGTCGCGAACAGACCGAGGAGGTAGCGCTGGTCGACGCCGGCGGCCAGATCGAAGCTTGCGGTCTCGGCTGCGATGTCGGCAGCGGCGGTGGGCGTCGCCCCGTCACTCGGTTCGTCGCTGCCGCAGCCGGACAGCAGGACGGCCGCTGCGATGAGGGTTGCGGCCACTCGGGCGGTGGGGGTGGTGTTCATGATGGCTCCAGTGTGCAGTCCTCGGGGGCTGCGATGTCCACCGTGGCACTCGCGCGTCGGATCGCAGCAGGTAGCGCGGGTCCGGGGTCGAGTTCGGCGTCGGGGTCGGTCAGGGAGGCTTCGATCTGTTGCTTGGCGCGCAACAGCTCCCCTGCCACGCTGCGGTCGGTCGCCTCGGTGCGTGCTGCGAGGTCGTGGAGCGCGTCGTGGGCAGGACCGGCGAACGCGTCTCGCAACGCTTCGCCGTCGTCGTCGGGTGCTGATGCGATGGCGCGACAGATCGCTGCGATGCCGGACCGGTCGTCGCGGTCGGCTCCGCCGGTGGCGAGCTGTGCGGTGATGCCGACACCGATCATGGTGGCGATGAAGCCGAGGAACAGGTTGCGCCGCATACGCGACGCTCCCCGGACCCCGGGCCTATGGTCGTCTGGCGCAACGCCCGGATCGACGGCTCCGGGGTCGGGGTCGGAAGCGGACGCAGGATTGCCAGCACCTGCAACCAGGTCGGCCGGTTCGGGGTCGGTGGTTCTTCGCAGGAGGAGCGGCCGCGCGATCAACCAGGTCGCAGCGACTGCGAGTCCGGTTCCGGTTCCGAGCGTGACGGCCACCGCAGCACGGGCGACTGTGGGTGTGAGCTGGGTGGGGAGTTGTGAGCGGGTGAGCCAGTCGCCGCTGGTGAACATCGTGGTGATCGCTGCGGTGGCTCCCGCTCCTGCGGCGAGTATCAACGCGTCGTTCGTGCGTGGGCGAGCGATGGACAGCGCGCCGGCGAGCAGTGTGAGGATGAGGAACGGTAGGGCGAGCATCGGCAGTTTGCCGATCGTTGCCTCCGCGGTTGCGTGCCATGATCCGACGGCGACCGCGACCGACGACGTCGCGATACCGATCGTCGCCACCGCGATGGCAGCGCTCACATGTTGGGTCACTGCCAACGCGACGACGACGGCGGCCAGGAGCCCGGCGAGGGCGATCCACAGCAGCGGCGAAGGCGCAGGCACCCATTCGGTGATGCCCTGAACGTCGACGCGGCGCTCGCCGGTGCCGAGTGGGACGGTCCACTCGGCGACGGTCTGGCGCACATCGGGTTGGGCGGTGACGAGCGGCGGGTCGCCGCCCATCCAGTGGGCGCGGTGGTCGTGCCAGCGGTAGGACGGCTCGCCGGAGACACGTGTCCAGTCCGGCGGCCCGTCGCCGACGCCGTCGGGCACCAGGACCGACGCGTCACTGGACTGGTTGAGGTATACCGCCGGCGAGTTCTGGTTCTCGAACACGCCGTCGGGTCCGATGCGCAGATAGGGCCGACCGTCGTAGTCGTACACGACGACCTCGTCGTCGCTGGTGTTGATCACTTCGAGTTGCGAGCCTGCTTCGACGGTGCGGACGGTGACCCCGGTGATCTCGGGTTCGTCGGTGACGACGGAGCGGTAGTTGGACGCCGGAGCGTCGTCGCTCCCGGCGCCGTGCGCGGACGCCGGGGCCGCGCCGATGGCGAAGACCGCAGCGACGACCGCCGTCAGAACGCCGGCCCGTAGAACGAGCGAGCGTGACCTACTCAGCGGGGGTGTCTTTCGTGTCGACACCGGCTGCAGCGTCAGCGGCGGGGTCTCCCTCGTTGGCTGCATCGGTGCTGGTCGCCTCGGCGGTGTCAGATGCATCGTGCGCGTGGCCGGCAGAGTCGCCCGTGGCGGCGGTGGCTGCACGGTCCCGGGGCCGGGGCCCGCTGGGGGGCTGACGCGCTGAGCGCTCGCCGCGGGAGCGGTAGGCGAGCAGGCAGGCGCCGAAGATGATCGCCGCGACGATGAAGAAGAACAGCGCTGCGCTGGTATTCGACGTCGGTCGCTGCTCAGCGTCGTTCTGGGGCGCTGCTGCGGTCTCGGGCTCGGCGGCGACCGCCGAGGCAGTGGTGTCATTCGTGGTCGGGGTGTCCTGCGAGGTCGTCGTGGCGGTGGTGGGGGCTGCGACGTCGTCGGTTGCTGGGATGCTCTGGGTGATCTCGAGGGTGCCGGGTGGGGTGACGACGGTGAACCGGACGTTCCAGTCGCCCGCGGCGGGAAGTCGAGGGTGGCTGCATAGCGGCCGTCGTCATCGGTCGGTTCCATCGTCACCGGGCCGACTCGCTCTCCGGCGGGGGTCTCGGCGACGACCGTGGCGGTGGCGTCTGCTGCGGCGTGACCGTCGTTGTCCCACACGGCGCGCATGACGTAGCTGACCGACATCTGCCCGACCGTCTGGGACTCGACGGTGATGACGGCGGTCCCCTCGTGCGCCGCAGCGGGTGACGCTGCGATCACGAAGGCGATGAACGAGCTCACGACGGCAGCTGCGGCGAGTTGGGTGATCGCAGTTGTGCGGGTGGAGGGGTGCATGGGTCGGTTCCTGCTTCGGTCGATGGAGGTGGCGGGTTGGCTCGGGGCGGAGGGGTTCATCGGATCGGCACACTGACGCTGCCGTCGGCGGGTTCGCCGTCGACGACGGCGACGAGGCTCAGCGTCCAGTTGCCGGGGCGTCCGAAGGATGCCTCCGCAGTGGTGAAGTGGCTCGACGTGATCGGTGTGAGCCGCACTCGGGCGGGCTCGATCCCGGGGCCTGTCACGGTGAGCTCGGCTGCGTCGACCTCGGCGGGCCCGCCGTTCGCGCCGGTGAAGATGATGTGGATCTGGTTGGCGCCGACCCTGGCGGGGTCCACGGTGAACGTCGCGTCGACGGTGCCGACGGTCGTCGATCCTGTGAATGGTCGAGCGAGCGAGTCGGTGGCAGGGACGGTGGACACCAGGACGCCGGTGATTGCGAGGACGGCGACACCGGCGACGGTCTCGCCGCGCACCCGGCGCAATGCGACGCCGGCCCGTGCGGTCAGCTCGGCGAGGTGGCGGCGGTTGAGCCAGCCGAGGCCGCCCATGACTGCTGCGACGGCGACCTTCGCGAGCAGCAGGCGGCCGTAGTCGGTCTCCCACAGGCCGCGGGGTGCGCCGAGCTGGAACAACGACGCGCCGATCCCGGACACGGCGATGACCCCGATCGCGACCGCCGCAACGGCGGACCACCGCTGCACTGGCACCGACCGTCCCGCTGCGCTCACCAGCACTGCGAGACCGCCCAACCAGACGCCTGCCGCGGTGAAGTGGGCAACATCGAGGGACACCGAGACGAGCGGTGCAGCGGTGACCGCTGCGTGACCGGAGAGAGCGGAGACCGTCACAGTTACGGCTGCCCACGACAGTGCGACCGGGACGACCAGTCGATGGCGCCAGGCGAGGACCAGCATGAACGTCACGGCGGCGGCGACCAGCCTGAGCGCGTCGAGGGTTCCGGACCGGGATCCCGTCACGACGTCGACGGTGTCACCGAGCGCGTCGACGAGGTTGGCGCCGGTCGCGTCGGCGACCTCTGCGAGCAGACCGAGGGCAGCGCCGAGGACCGCTGCTGCACCGGCGGCGATCCACAGGCGACGGGCGCTGGCGGTCGGTGTGGCGAACGAGCGTGGACCGGCGAGGCCGGTCCCGGCGACGACCCCGACGCCGATGACGCCGATGACCCCAGCGCTGAACAGGACCCGAGCGAGCCATGCGACCACCTCGGTGGCGCGGTCCCCGGAGTCGTCGTCGAGCGCGACTGCGCCGGTCCGCTCACCGACGTGGAACACCCATGATCCCGAGATCGTGTGACCGTCGTCGGAGGTGACCCGCCACGACACCGTGTAGGTCCCTTCTCCGCCCGGATCGAGCGCCACGCCGACCGTGGTGGAGTCCGCCGAGGTGCTCGGTGTGCCGCTGTCGACGCGTTCACCGTCGGGTCCGTACACCTCGACCGAACCGGGCAGCGCGGTGACCGCTTCTGTGAACGTCATCGTGACCTGGTCGGGGACGGCGTCGACGACCTGGTCGGCGCTCGGATCGGTCGACACCAACGAGGCGTGCGCGCTTGCGGGTGACGCGACGCCCAGCAGCGTGGCGACACCGACCGCGAACGCGACCGCAGCCCGTACAGCGAGTCGTCGAGCGTTCATCGGTCCTCCCCGAGCGATCGGAGGTACGCGCTCAATGCGTCGAGCTCGTCGTCAGGCAGGTCGAAGGCGGGCATGATCGGACTGAACCCCTCAACCACCTGCGCGGACGGGTCGGTGATCGACCGCCGGACGTAGGCGTCATCGACGTCGACGGTCTCGCCGTCGGCGAGCTCGACCTGTTCACCCCAGATGCCCTTCCAGGTAGGTCCGGTGCCGCTGGACCCGTCGACGCTGTGACACGACGTGCAGTTGTACGACACCGCAAGCTCCGCGCCCACGGCAGCGGGTCCGCTCAGCTCGGCCGCCGGGTCATCGCTGCACGCGCCCAGCCCGAGGGTCGCGCCGACACCGGCCACAACCGCAGCTGCGATCCGGCGCCGCGACCAGCGACCTCGGGAATCGGTGCCGCTCACGAGTCTCCCTCCGGCACGGTTCGCTCTGCGAGCAAGGACTCCAGCAAATCGATCTCGGCGCTCTGGCCGACGACGATCGACTCGGCCAAGTTCGCGACCACGTCGGTCGGCTCGGTCGCGATCGCCATCTCGGCCATCTCCACGCCGCCGCGGTGGTGTTCGATCATCAGCTCCAGGAACCGCCGTTCCGCGTCGGGCAAATCGAGCGAGTCGAGCGCCGCCAGGTCGGCGGGACCCGCCAGGCCCGGCATGGCTGTCATAGCGCCCGAGTCGGCGCCGTGGTCCATCCCCGTGGCGCTGTCGGTCCAGCCCATCGGCGGATCGGTCGACGTGAACGGTTCACCCCACAGCTCGAGCCAACCCTGCATCCGTCCGATCTGTGCCTGTTGGGTCAACACGATGTCGGTAGCGAGGCTGCGCAGCCGAGGATCGGCGGTCCGGGCACGTATCCGCTCGGCCATGTCGACCGCCTGTGCGTGGTGGGCCGCCATGTCGCGCGAGAACCCGACGTCTGCGTCGCTCGGCGTGCTGGAGGCCGCGCCGGTGGGTTCGTCGTCGGGCGAGGAGCATCCCATCGCGGCGGACACCGCCAAGAGCGTCGCCGCCACGGCTGCCAGTCGCAGGACTCTGCTGCTCACGAAGGTGTGCCCACTCCGCTGGTGCAGGGCGCACCGGGCTCAGGTGTCTGCGGCCCCTGTCGGAAGAACTCGAGGAACTCGGCGAGCCGGGGGTCGTCCACACCGTCGAGTTCGAGGCGCGCACCCCATGCGCTCGCGACGACGTCGGATATCCCTTCGACGGGGGTGACCAGCGTGTACGGCTGGGCGGCCAGAGCTTGCAGCTCTGCAACTTGGTCCTCGGGGAGGTCCGGTCGGTAGGCGATCCATACGGCGCCGTGTTCCAAGCTGTGCACCGCCTCCTCCTCGGACTGCGCATCGGGGTAGAAGCCACAGTTGATCCACACGTCAGCGTGGTCACCGCCGACGCCGGGCACCGTCTCGTACTCGACGTCGCCCTCGACGTGGCTCCGTGTGGAGACCTCGACAGCTTCGACGCCGTCGGGCGGCTGCACCGCATCCTCGGGATCGAGCGGCGTCAACTCCCCGGGTGTCGCCTCGTCGATCGCCGGCTCGTCGGAGCCGCTGACGAGCGCGACCAGGCCGGCGACGATCAGCACCGCGATCAGCCCGCCGATGATCCACGGCGTGGACGACGCCGGTTCCCGGGCAGGGATGCGCTGCTTGTCCGGGGTCGTCGAGCCTGCGACGTCGGGGGGCAATCCGTCATCGGTCACGTCATCTTCTCCACTCGCCGGTCGATCTCGACAGCGCCCAGTGCGCCGGTCAGTTCCGATTCATCCTTGACTGAATTCAGCACAGGATGAATGATACTTCCATGCCGTCGCAAATCGCGCCCGATCGCTCCTCAGTCGGAGACACAGCCCATTTGGTTCCATCGCGACCTGCGTCGGTCGACCTGTCTGCGTTGGCGCGGGTGGGAACAGCGCTGGCGGATGACACCCGGCGCCGGATGCTCGTCGCGTTGCTCGACGGGCCGGCGTATCCGTCGGACCTCGCGAACGACCTGGGTCTGACACGACCGAACGTGTCGAACCATCTGGCCTGTCTGCGTGGCTGTGGGCTCGTCGTCGCGGAGGCCGAAGGGCGCCGCCAGAGGTATCGCCTGAGCGATCCGAAACTCGCGCACGCCCTGTCGGACCTGTGCGGACTCGCGCTTGCACCGGCGGCCGGATGCGAACACGAGGCCGGACGATGACCATGGCGGAACCGGCCCGAACTGAGCTGCGTCACGCCCTCGACGCTGCCACTGCTGCGCGACACGACGGCGACTGCGACTCGGCGTGGCGCCATCTGGAGCGGGCGCACATCCTGAGCCAGCCGTGGGCGCTCCCGCACGTGCGGGTGCACGCCGCAATGCTGGTCACGGCGATCGACGGCCGAGACCCTCGCGAGGTGGTCGGGCAGCTGCTGCGTCTCGCGGTGGCCGGACCCGGGTCTTTCACCGGGCGGTTCCCCGAGGGCAACAGCGGACGCGCTCGCGTGTCCATGTTCGCCCCGATGCCGATCCCGTCGGACCTCGAGCGGATCCTGGGCGATTCACGATGAGCGACGCGTGCTGCGGTTCGCCGGCGGAGCCGGTGACGTCCCCGCCGTCGTTCTGGACGGTCGAGGGGGTGCGCGCCTCGCTGGGCGCGGGACTCCTGTTGGGCGCGTCGTTCCTCGTCGGCCGCATGGGATTCGAGGGGTGGGCCGATCTCGCTGCGTTGGCCGCGGCGGTCACCGGCGCCACGACGTTCGTGCCCGATGCGGTGCGCCGGATCTTCCAGCGTGGTCGACGGCTCGGCGTCGGCACCCTGATGACGATCGCCGTGATCGGTGCGGTCGCGCTCGGCGAGGTCCGCGACGCGGCTGCGCTCGCGTTCTTGTTCTCGATCAGTGAGGCGTTGGAGTCCTATGCGATGGCTCGTGCCCGCGCCGGGCTGAGCGCCTTGTTGAGGATGGTGCCGGACGAGGTGGTGATCGTCGGGGACGACGGCACGACACGACACGTTGCCAGCGACCAGGTGGCCGTTGGTGACGTGCTGGTCGTACGCGCGGGGGAGCGTGTCGCCACCGACGGACAGATCCGCACCGGCCGCTCGAGCCTCGACCTGTCGGTCGTCACCGGCGAGTCGCTTCCCGTCGAGGTCGGCCCGTCGGACCTTGTGCCTGCGGGGGCGCTCAACGTCGACGGCGTGCTCGAGGTCACTGCCACCCGCAGGGTCGAGGACAGCTCGCTCGCGGACGTGGTGCGTCTCGTCGCCGATGCCCAGGACCGGAAGGGCGCAGCGCAGCGCCTGGCGGATCGGGTCGCGGCGCCGCTGGTGCCGACGGTGCTGCTGGCGGCGGTCGCGGTGGCCGTCGTCGGCAGCGTGATGGGGAGTCCGTCGGTGTGGATCGAACGGGCGTTGGTGCTGCTCGTCGCGGCGTCACCGTGCGCGCTGGCGATCGCAGTTCCCGTCACCGCCATCGCAGCAGTGGGCGCCGCGACGCGACACGGTGTGCTCATCAAGGGCGGCGCTGCGCTCGAGAGCCTCGGCACCATCCGCACGGTTGCGCTGGACAAGACCGGCACGCTGACTCGCAACGCCGCCGTGCTGAGCGATGTCGTCGCCGCCGACGGCATCGATGCCGCGGACGTGGTCCGGGTCGCCGCCGCGCTCGAAGTCCGCAGCACCCATCCCTTGGCAGCCGCGATCGTCGACGCTGCAGCCGCCCCGCTGCCCGATGCCACCGACGTGGTGGACACGGCGGGCTCGGGTGTCGAAGGGCTGGTGCAGGGGCAACGCATCCGGGTCGGTCGACCCGGCTACGTCGACCCCGGGGCGCTCGCTGGGCCGGTTGCGGCGCTGCAGGCCGACGGTGCGACCGTGGTCGTGGTCGAGTCCGACGGCACGCCGCTCGGGGTGCTCGCAGTGCGCGACGAGCTGCGCGTCGAGGCACCGTCGGTGGTCGAGCAGCTGCTCGAACGCGGCCGGCATGTCGTCATGCTCACCGGGGACCACGAGCGGACCGCAACCGCGATCGGCGCAGCAGCCGGAATCGCAGACGTGCGCTCCGAGCTGTCACCGACCGGCAAGGCCGACATCGTCGCAGCGTTGCCCGGCCCCGTGGCGATGGTTGGCGACGGCGTCAACGACGCCCCGGCGCTCGCCACCGCGACGGTCGGGATCGCGATGGGTGCCAAGGGCTCCGACGTTGCGATCGAGACTGCGGACGTCGCGCTCATGGGCGACGACCTCCATGGGCTCGTGGCGGTCATCGACCACGCGCGCCGTGCCCGCAGGATCATGGCGGTCAACCTCGCGCTGTCGATGGTGATCATCGCAGTGCTCGCACCGCTCGCGGTGCTCGGAGCCGTCGGGTTGACCCTCGTGATCGCCGTGCACGAGATCGCCGAGGTCGTCGTCATCGCGAACGGTGTGCGCGCCGGCCGGTTCCCCGCCCAACCCGTCCGCATCACCCAGATGTCACCGGTTCGACGCCACAGAGCGGGGGCGGCGACATGACCGGCAACGCCCACAGCGCCCACGCCCACGGCGCAGGGCACGGCCATGCGCACGGCCCAGCACTGTCGGGTCAGCGGTTCGCGCTGTGGTTCTCGGTCGGCGCGAACTCGGTGCTGTTGGCCGTGCAGGTCGTGGTCGGCCTGGTCATCGGTTCGTTGGCGCTGCTGGCGGATTCGCTGCACAACGCGAGCGACGTCGTTGCTCTCGTCATCGCACTGGTCGGCCAGGCGCTGGCGGCCCGTCCAGCGACTGCGCGTCGCACTTACGGTCTCGCGCGCGCGGAGATCCTCGCTGCCCTGGTCAACGGCACGGTTCTGGTCGCGTTGACCGGATGGGTCGTGGTCGAAGCGATCCGCCGCTTCTCCGAACCGGTGGCACTGGACGCCGGTCCGCTCGCGGTCATCGGTGTGATCGGCCTGGCGGTGAACGGCGGCAGCGCGTGGATGCTCAGTCGGGCCGGCGGCGCCAACCTGAACATCCGCGCTGCGTTCTGGCACCTGATCGCCGACGCGTTGGGGTCCTTCGGTGTCGTCGTCGCCGCAGCGGGCGTCTACTTCTTCGACGCCGGCTGGGTCGACCCGGCGGTCTCGATCCTCATCTCCCTGCTGGTGCTGATCGGCGTGTGGAGGCTGCTGCGTGACACGGTCGGAGTCCTGCTCGAGTCCACCCCCGCCGGCCTCGACGTCGACGAGGTCACAGCGGCACTTGCCGACATCGACGGCGTTCGCTCGACGCACCACGTGCACGTCTGGTCGGTCGACTCCCAGACCGTCGCCCTCACCGCCCACCTGGACCTGATCGATGGCGTGGACCTGCACGACGCCCAGACCGTGACCTCGAACGCCAAGGCCATGCTCGTCGAGCGATTCGACATCAACCACTCCACCCTCGAACCCGAGTGCCACGGCTGTGACACGCCAGAGCACCACACGTGACCCGGATTCTCGGCCCAGCGATCGCTTTGCTGTCCCTGAGCGCCCTCGTCGCCTGCAGCACCTCGCCAGCAGCAGAGCTCACCCGCCGCGTCCAGGGCGCATCTCGACCGGATGGCTACCAGGTGAGCGTCACGGTGTCGGATCCGTCGAGCATCTTCGGGTGCTTCCCCGATGGCGGGACGCTCGCCATCAGCGTCATCGACGACGATTCGATAGCGGTGTTCGACGATCCGACGTCCGACCCGGTGCTGGTCGTGCAGCGCGACGAGCTCGCGCTGCGCCCGGCCGCGTTCGCCCGTGGCCCCGACGTTTGGTGGGCCATCGAGGGCCCGGCGTCACTCGAATCGGTGGGCCGCTTGGTCGGCCCGATCGTGGCGGAACTGGCGTTGGGCGACGATGTGGAGCGGCCGAACCGGCAGCTCGCGCAGCTCCTCGTCACTGCGGACAGCGTTGAACGGCTCGGCGACGACCGGTTCCGCATCATCGACCGCAACGCCGAACCCACGGTGCTCGACGTGACGCTCGATGCGCATGACCACCTCGAGCATCTCGTCGTCTCAGGAGAGGCTCCGCGATACGAAGGAAGACCGGACGCCGCCCAGGTGGGGTACGTGGCCCGCTACCGAGACGGCGCCGACCACGACCGTTTCAAACCCCGAACGGCCCGTCGTGTCGACGCAGCTCAGCTGGACTCGCTCGACAACCGCCCGGGAGCATGCGACCCCGTCGTCGCCCCGTGACCCGATCTGAACCCCCCAGCCCGGAAAGGCCGCCAAGCCCATGACCATCAACTCCTCCACGGCACCCGTCTTCGTCGCGCTCGTCATCGGCGTACTCGGCCTTGCCAGCTGTGGCGGCCAAGCCAGCCAGCCGGACAACTACGGCTCTGCGAATCCCGACGGCGACGGCTTCTACGGCAACTTCATGTTCGGCTGCACCGGCGTCACGCCCGTCGACGGTGAGTACCGAGACACCACACTGGAGTCCCAGCCGTTCTGTCGCTGCGTGTACGACGGAATGAAGGAGACGGTGCCGTTCGCCGAGGCAAAGGCGTTCGACGAAGCCCAGGCCGCAGCGGAGCAGGAAACCGACATCTCGGTGCCATCCAACATCGCGGCGATACAGCAGCGCTGCGGCAACGAGTGACGGTCCCGGCCCGGATCACCGTTCGTCAAGACCGGGTGATGATCTGCTCGAGCTCGTCGGCGGTCACGCCGCCGTTGATCTTGGCGACGACGGTGCCGTTCGGTGCGACGACGAAGGACTCCGGCAGCTTCTTGACGCCGTAGTCCAGCGCTGCGCCGTCGCCGCCATCGATGATCACTGGCCAGTCGCCGCCGCGTTCGGCGAAGAACCGTTCGACGTCGTCCAGCTCGTTCTGGTCATAGGCGACGCTGACGACCGTCGCGGAGTCGCCAACTCGTTGGGAGAACTCGACGAGCTCGGGGTGTTCCTGAACACATGGCGGACACCACGTAGCGAAGAAGTTCACGACGACCCAACGACCGCGTTCCTGGTCGATGTCGAAACGATCACCGGCGAGCGTGCGCCCTGCGAGCGTGGGAGCGATCTGCCCGACGAGCGGGCTCGAGTCCGGCACCCGACCGCCGATAGGACCGGTGGCGAAGACTGCTACCAGGCCGAGTGCCGCGAGGCCGACCACCGCTGCGATGAGAGGGGCGCGTCGAACCTGACCTCGCTGGTTCGTGCGCCTCACGAGCGCCACCGGCCGGTCGACGTCGAAATCGTCGGCACCACGGGCGACGGGTGAGTGAAAGAACGCACTTCTCACAGTCGCCGCAGACCACCACAAAGTTCCGAGACCGTGTCACTCGCGAACTGCGAGCAATTCGGAACCCTTCGAGTGGCTGCGCCGACCGTGGACTGACGGCCGCCCGTCGGCGTGGTGGGCCATGGTCGATTCCTAGGCCGTCGGGCTGTTGAGCGGATGACGCCACCACACTCGAGGAGCACGAATGATCCACACCGCGATGCTGCTTGCGGCCGAGGGCCCAACAGCGGACAGCCCTGCTCAACCGGTGTCGGAGCTCAGGTGATGCCGGCGTGCCAGCTCCTGTCGGGCGCGGAACAGCCGCGACCGAACGGTGCCGACGGGGCAGTCGAGCACCTCCGCTGCCGCCTCGTAGGTCATGTCGAACAGTTGGGTCAGCACGAAGGCCTCGAGCTGGGGGCGGGGCAGTCCTGCGAGGAGCATCGACGCAAGGCTCGGCTCGACCCACTCCGGGGCGCGGAGTCGGAGGCCGACCCGTTCCACGAGGCCACGGTCTCGCTGTCGAAGCCGGACGTGGTCGGCGCACACGTTGCGGCCGATGCGCAACAGCCATGCCATCACACGGGAATCGCCTCGGAACGAGCCGATCGATCGGATCGCTCGCAGATAGGTCTCCTGCACCAGATCCTCGACCTCACCGTCAGAGCCCAACGCGTGGCACAGCTTCCAGACCTCAGGCTCGGTGAGGGCGACGAACTCCGCCATCGCCGTATCATCACCCTCGACCGCCCGCGACACCACCTCTCGGAGAACCTTGTCGGACGGCACCAATGAATGGTCCCAGACGATCCCCTCGGGTGACAAAGCACCACGCGGAGCAACCAGTGAGCTCGACATGTGACGCAGTTCAAGCAGCGCTGTCCGCACGAGCTGACGGCGAGCGCGAGGAGATCGAACCGTCGCTCGTCGACGCCCACGTGGCTCACTGCGCTGACTGCACCGGTTTCGGATCAGAGGTCGACGATCTCCGACGTCGCGCCCGCATCGGCGCTGCACCGACGATCCCTGGTCTCGGCCGATCCATTTCGGACGCGGCCGCTGCGGAGGATCGCCGCACCAGCCCGTTCATCGCCCGGTGGCTGCTCGCACTCGTCGCGGCTCAGATCGTTCTGCTGTCCACGCCTGACCTTTTCGCGACCGACGTGCACCGCGACGTGGCGCATGCTGCGCGGCACCTCGGCGCGTTTACGCTCGCCTATGCGGTCGGTCTGCTGGTCGTCGTCGCACGCCCCGCTCGTGCTCGCACGATGCTCCATGTCGCCGTGGTGCTCGTCGGTGCGTTGGTGATCACCGGTCTCGTCGACGTGCTCCAGGGACGCGCCCCACTCGTTGGTGAAGCAGTTCACATTCCTGAGCTGTTCAGCGTCGTGCTCCTGTGGATCCTGTGTCGTCCGGTGTCTCGTACCTCGCGCCCGAGCAACCGAGAGGGCCCACGACTGGTGGCACCAGCCGCGATCGGTGAACGCCGCCGCAACGACCCCACGGAGTAGTCCTTGAGCAGCGGCGGGCAGCCTGTACCCGTCGGCAAGCGGTCGCTCGTCCGGCTCGCCGGCGCGCTCTGACTCGCGGCTCACACGACGGACGGAACCCTCGAGGCGGCTGCGTCGACCTCAGCCCAGTCGTGGCACCAACGCGCCGCGACCACGAGCCGAATCCTGCCGATGACCCTCTGGGGACGCTGGCATAGGACGGATCCACTCGGGGTATGACACCTGCGATGCGTCGTGTTCTCTGGGTCGTTGCGCTCGTCCTCATCGGCGACGGTGTCGTGGCCGCGATGGTGCCTCGTCGCCACATGCTGCGCTGGTATGCCGGGCCTGAGTGGTACCAGCGGGCGATGCGGCCCCTCGTGGACCATGCGGCAGCAACGCGCGCGGTGGGTCTCGGCAAGGCCGGCCTTGCGATGTGGTGGAGCCACAGCATGCGCGACCGCCCCGGCTGACTCGGCAGTGGCTGTGCCTGCCTTCACACCTGATGGCCGCAAACCTCTCGGAATCGGACGGGCGGTCTTACCGGGGAGACGACAGACAGGCTTGCTGTGTTTCTGAACGTCGTCCTGCTGTCGCTCCTTCCGTTCGTCGGGAACTTCGCCGGCTCGCTCACCGCCGAGCTGTTCTCGCCGTCGGACAGGTGGCGGAACCGAGCGTTGCATGCGGCCGCCGGCATCGTGGTCGCGGTCGTGGCGATCGAGATCATGCCCGAAGCGCTCCAGGTGCTGTCGGGTGTGCAGATCGCAGCGTCGTTCCTCGCTGGCGGAATCGTGTACCTCCTCGCGCAAGCAACGATCGAGCGTCGAGTCGGTGGCGGGACACAGATGTGGATGATCTACCTCGCGGTCGCCACCGACCTCTTCGCGGACGGCCTCCTGATCGGCTCAGGTTCGGCCGTCACGGCCAGTCTGGGTCTGGCGTTGGCGGTTGGACAGGTCCTCGCCGATGTTCCTGAGGGCTTGGCGACGACGAGCACCTTCGAAGCCAACGGCGTCCCCCGACGCAGAAGGCTCCTGCTGGCAGCGACCCTGGTGCTCCCTGTCGTCGCAGGATCGGTGCTGTCCTACCTGATGCTGCGCGAAGCGAGTGAATCGGCGCAACGTGCGGCGCTGGTGGCCGCCGCGGGCTTGTTCACCGTTGCGGTGTTCGAGGACATGATCGCCGAAGCCCACGAAGCGAGCGAGGACACACGAGCCTCCAGCGTGGCGCTGCTCGGCGGTTTCGCCCTCTTCGCGCTCGTGTCGACCGGTCTCGGCTGAACGACCGAACACTGCGGCCCGACTGCGATGCGGCCACCCCAGCCGGTGCAGCGCTCTTAGCAGAAGACGATGGCCGTCGCACCGGTCAGAACCGGTAGAGGCTGGAATCATTGACTCTACGGTATTCGCCGTTATCATCGCTGTATGCCATTGCTTCGTTCGTCCGAGAGTGTGCAAGCTGCGAAAGGCGGTCGAGCGACGGCCACGGCGGTCCGGGGTGCGTCGGGCGAGCTGATGTCGTCCGATGTCCAGCTCGCTGCGCAGCTGTTCCGGGGGTTCGCCGATCCCGTGCGGCTGGCGATTCTCGACGAGCTGAGCGAAGGCGAGATGCGGGTCACGGACCTGGTGGAACGCTTGGGGGGTTCGCAGAGCAACATCTCGGGACACCTGCAGTGCTTGAAGGCGTGCGGGTTGGTGGCTGACCGGCCTGAGGGCCGTCAGGTCTTCTACCGGATCGCCCGGCCTGAGGTCGTCGCGGTGTTGCGTTCCGGCGCCGAACTGTTGGCGTCTGAGGGCGTGGAGATCTCGCTGTGCCCGAACTACCGAGCGACACGATGAGCGCCACACCTCCCGTTCGGTCCGTCGTCGGTGATCGCGACGACGCAGACGACGATGGTGACGGCGTAGCGCACGTGTGGCAGAGCCGAGAAGTGCGCTGGTCGGCGCTCGCCGGGCTGCTGCTGGTCGTCGGGTTCGTTGCCGGCCGCTTCGACGCCCCCGACGTCGCGGTCACCGGGCTGTATGTGGTCGCGACGCTGGCAGGGCTGCGGTTCTTCGCTCTCGAAGCGGTCAACGAGCTGGTACGCGAACGGGTGATCGGCATCGAACTGTTGATGACGGTGGGCACCCTCGCTGCAGCTGGGCTGGGCGAGTGGGGCGAGGCGGCCACGCTGGCGTTCTTGTACTCGATCTCCGAAGCGCTCGAAGAGTTCACCGAGGACCGCACCCGCAACGCCATCCGGGCGCTGATGGACCTCGCCCCGAAACGAGTGATGCGGGTCCGTGAAGGTGTCGAAGAAGAGGTCGCCCTGGATGCGCTTGCGGTGGGCGACCGGTTCGTCGTCCGACCCGGCGAAGGAGTCGGCACCGACGGCGCCATCGTCGAGGGCCGCTCCGCGCTCAACGAGGCTGCGATCACCGGCGAATCGGCGCCGGTCGACAAGCAGGCCGGCGACAAGGTTTTCGCCGGGACACTCAACACCACCGGAGCGCTCGTGGTGGAGGCAACGGCGACCTCGGCGGACAACACGCTGGCCAAGATCGTGCACCTCGTCAGCGAAGCCCAGGAGCAGAAGGGTCGAGGCGAGAAGTTCATGGACCGCTTTGCCCGCCGGTACTCACCGACCGTGCTCGCCGTCGGGTTCGCTGTCGGACTGGGCGGCGGGTTGCTCACTGGTGACTTCTCCGAATGGGTGGCCCGAGCAGCGACGGTGATCGTCGCTGCGGCACCGTGCGCGCTGGTGATCTCGATCCCGGTGAGCTACGTGGCCGCCATCGGCAACGCCAGCCGCAAGGGGATCCTGATCAAGGGCGGCATCTACCTCGAAGAGCTCGCCCGGCTCACCGTGTTGGCGCTCGACAAGACCGGCACCCTTACCCAGGGTCAGCCTCGAGTCGTCGAGACCCTCCCCGCCACCGGTGAGACCGAACAGACAGTGCTGTCGGCTGCGGCGGTGGTCGAGCAGCGTTCCGAGCATCCCCTCGCCAAAGCCGTGATGATCCGGGCTCGCGAGCTCGACATCGCCACCCCATCGGCCGGTGACACCTTCGAGGCCCTCATCGGCGCCGGCGCCCAAGCCGCCGCGGACGGTCATCAGTACCTTGTCGGGTCGCCCGCCCTCATGGAGGACCGGGGGCTCGCCCTCACCGCACTTCGCGACCGCATCGAGCAACTCGAGACCTCCGGCCAAACCGCCATCGCCGCCGCAGTGGATGACCGGATCGTCGGCGTGATCGGCATCGCCGATGTCCTCCGTCCACAAGCAGCCGACGCCATCGCCGAACTCCGCCGTGAGGGGGTCGAACGGATCGTCATGCTCACCGGCGACAACGCCCGCACCGGCGCCGCAGTCGCAAACCAGGTCGGCATCGACGAGGTCCACGCCCACCTCAAACCCGACGACAAGTCCCGGCTCATCACCGAACTCGCCCGCAGCGGGCACGTCGGCATGGTTGGCGACGGCGTCAACGACGCGCCCGCCCTCGCCGCAGCCTCGGTCGGGATCGCGATGGGGACCGCCGGCAGCGACGTCGCCCTCGAAACCGCCGACGTCGCACTCATGGCCGACGACCTGTCCAAGCTCACCGAAGCGCTGCGCATCGGTCGCCGAACCCATCGCGTCGTCGCACAGAACATAGCGCTCAGCCTCGTCATCCTCGCAGTCCTGGTCCCGGGCGCTCTCTTCGGTGTGTTCGCCCTCCCGGTCGCAGTGCTCGCACACGAGCTGTCCGAGCTGGCCGTGATCGCCAACGGGCTCCGGCTCGCCCGCAAATGACCACCGACCTCTCCGGCCCGTCTCGACGCAAGCACACCATCCTCATGGCCACTGCGGCTGCCGTGATCGCCATCGACCTCGCCACCAAGATCGCGGCGAGCGCAGCGCTCGCCGACCGAGACATCGACCTTCCGGGCCCGCTCGATCTCCGCCTTTCCTACAACCCCGGTGTTGCGTTCGGCATGGGCACCAGCACCCCAACGTGGCTGGTCCTCACCCTCACCGGCGCCGTCGCCGTCGGAATCGCCGTGGCAGCGTGGCGCGGCCTGTTCGCCAGCTACATCGCAGCGGGCGTCGTCGTCGGCGGCGCACTGGCGAACGTCGCCGACCGGTCACAAGCCGGCACCGTCGTGGACATGCTCTACACAGGATGGTGGCCGACCTTCAACCTCGCCGATGTCGCCATCGTTTGCGGAGCCATCGCCCTCGCCGCCACCAGCTGGCGCGCCGCACCACACGAACCAACGGCCGAACCATGACCGACTCCGGCCCGACCCCCGTCGAACGGACCGTGGTGTTCATCGACCTCGCCGGCTTCACCGTTGCCACCGCCACCCACGGCGACGAGACTGCCGCCGACCTCGCTGAACGGCTCTGCGATCTCACCACCATCTCTCTCGGAGACGGTGACCAGCTGGTCAAGGGCCTCGGCGACGCCGTCATGCTGGTCTCGACCAGCTCGCACGACGCGCTCGCTCTCGCCGGGCGGATCTGCCACCTCGCCGATCACGAAGCCGCCTTCCCACTCCTGCGCATCGGACTCCACCACGGACCCGTCGTGGAACGCGGCGGAGACTGGTTCGGTGCCACCGTCAACGTCGCTGCCCGGATCGCCGCCCTCGCGCAACCCGACCAAGTGGTCGCCACCGCTGTGGTCGCCGACGCCGCAGAGCACGCCGGCATGGCCGTCGCTGCGCTCGGACCAACATCGCTTCGCAGCTTCCCCGAACCGATCGATCTCTACGCCATCACCTCGTGCCCTGCGCTACCGGACCGTGCCGTCGACCCCATCTGCCAGATGGCGGTCACCCGCTCCCACGCTGCGGCTACCCGCACCGCCGCCGGTATCGAGCACCTGTTTTGCTCACGGGAGTGTGCCGCCACCTTCGACCGTTCGAGCCCGAGCGAACACTGAACAAGGAGCGGGCCCATCGCGGGCCCGACGAACTCCAAGCCGCATCGCTCCGCTCCATGCTGCGATCGGAACGACTGGGCCGGCGGGGGGTGCTGTCATTGACGACTTGATCAAGACCTCGACGGTGTCGAATTAGCTGGGCCCGATGAGATGGCAGATGCGGTCGGGGTCACAGTCGGCTGGGTCGAGGCGTGTTCCGCGTTCGACGATCGCGGCGAGCTCGACTTTCAGCGAGCGGAGTTCGCAGATCCTGCGGTCGATGTCACGCGAGTGTTGTTCGAGCAGGGCCAGGACGTGGCCGCAGGGGACTTGTCCGTCGTCTCGTAGGGCGATGATGCTGCGGATCTCCCCGAGGGTGAGCCCCAACGCGCTCGACGACGTGATGAAGATGAGCCGTTCGAGGACATCGGAGTCGTAGTCGCGGTAGCCGGACTCGGTGCGGCGTGGTGGGTCGAGCAGCCCGATGTCTTCGT